>JAFUHI010000003.1 GCA_017468925.1 Bacilli bacterium
AATAAGGGGTGAAATAATTAACATCTCACCCCTGACTTATTATTTAGGATCTTTTGTACCACAAGCAGGTGCTGGTTCTGGGTCTTTTGTACCACAAGCAGGTGCTGGTTCAGGATCCTTACTGCCACATGCTGGGGCTGGTTTTGGATCAGCAGAGCCACATGCAGTGCTGAATAAGTTGAGTTCTAACATATTCTTTTTTTCCTCCTTGGTATAATTATTAATTTTCAGAATATTTAAAGCACTGTATAATTTTAGACAGAGTGTCGGATTTTACTTATGAGCCATTATATAGAAGCTAGAGAAAAAACAATAACAAAAATAGAGAAAGCCTATTTTGATCTCTATATAAAAGATAGAAAGATAACTGTTAATGAGATATGCAAAATTGCTGGTATCCACCGCTCAACATTTTATTTTTATTATGAATGGGTTGATGATGTTCTTGATGGCATTAAAAATAGGTTGTTAAATAAATTAGTCAACATAGTTGAAAGCAAAGAAAGAGGCAACCAAGATTTCCGACAAATCCAAATTAATCTCCGTCAAATGTTTAAAATAGACCGTTATTATTTAGTTCCCCTAGTGCTTGAACAAAGAGGTGGGAAATTCGCTGTGCAATATCGTGAATATCTTAAAGAAAAATTCGCTGAAGATTTAGGATTAGATTATAAAACTGGTAACGACGTAAAAAACGATGTTGCTAACTGTGTTTTATCTGGAATGATTGAAATCATGCTATACGAATTATCCAGTGAAATAATACCTGAAGAATTCACATATATCATCGGTAGAGGAATTATTGATAAAGGTGTTAATAAGACTCTAAATGAAGATTTAAATATAAAATTTGGAAAATAAAAACAGTCCTGAATGTATCAGAACTGTAGTTTACATTTGGTTGCGGGGGGAGGATTTGAACCTCCGACCTCCAGGTTATGGGCCTGGCAAGCTACCACTGCTCTACCCCGCGATATATGCTTAAGTGCGTCTTCTCAAGCCAAATAATGATAGATTAGTAAATCTTTTTGTGCAAGAGATTTGTTTCTCACTATTATTTTTGACATCTTTTATATACAATATAACCGATGAAAAAATATATTAATTACGGATGGAAATTCACTAAAGGATTCAAAGATAGCTATTTGAACAGGTTTCCATCACATGAGGTTGTGGATATCCCTCATGCCGCCATAAAAACTCCACTCAATTGCTTCTCCGATGATTTGTATCAAGGAGTATTCACCTACGAAAAGACATTTGACTATGAATTAGGCGAAAACAAAAAGCATTTTATCGTTTTTGAAGGAGCGATGGTTCAAATCCATGTCTATTTCAATGGGATAGACTATGGCGAGCACATCTCTTCCTTTGTCCAAGTGAGGATTGATGTAAGCGATTCGATAAAAGCCAAAGGTAACAAATTAGTGGTCATTCTTGACTCTAGAGAAGATCCTCATATCCCTCCATACGGAAATGTGTTGGATTACACGACTTTCTCTGGGATATATCGCCCAGTCTATGTCGAATCATTCAAAGACAATTACATCAAAGACATTTTCGCGTTTGGCGATATGAATGGTAATCTCTATATCGAAAAAGAGATAGAAGGCAAAGGCGAATTGTCATACCAGCTCTTCTATGGAGGAAGGCTCGTAAAAGAATTCAAGGAAGATAAAACCAAAATTGAAAACCCGATACTTTATAGCATAGAGGAGCCAAACCTATATCTATTAAGAGCGATCCTCAGAAACGGCGAAGAAGTATCAGTTTTTGAAAGAAGGCTTGGTTTCAGAACGGCGAGATTCACCAAAGATGGTTTCTATTTGAACGAGAGGAAAGTGAAACTCATTGGTTTGAATAGGCACCAAACTTATCCATATGTTGGCTGTGCAATGCCTAAATCGATGCAGGAAGATGATGCGAATATCCTTAAATTCAAATTAGGGGTCAATATCGTCAGAACATCCCACTACCCCCAAAGCGAGGATTTCCTCAATAGATGCGATGAATTAGGCCTACTAGTGATTGATGAGATACCAGGATGGCAATTCATCAGCAAAGATGGAGTCTGGAGAAAGAACTATCTATATTTCGTTGATAAGATGGTGAGAAAAGAAAGAAACCACCCATCTCTAATCGGATATGGGTTGAGGATAGATGAATCGCCTGATGATGATATTTTATATTCTAAAGGCAATGAAATCGCCCACAATCTGGACCCATATAGGCAAACTTTGGGAGTAAGAAATTTCAAAGAAAGCAATCTATTAGAAGACGTCTACGCCTTCAATGATTTCTCTTGCTGCTCGCTTGACCATGGGGCGGACAACCCCAAAACCTGGGTGGGCGCAGGCGATGCCCCGAAAATCATCTCTGAGCATGATGGACATATGTTCCCGACAAAGATGTTCGATAGGAATGAAAAGACCGTAGAGCACGCTTTAAGACACTTAAAAGTCATTAACGACGCTTTAGGATACGAAGAGATATCTGCGGTTATCGGCTGGTGCGCCTTCGATTACAACACCCACAAGCAATTTGGCTCTGGGGACCACATTTGCTACCATGGGGTTGCCGATATATTTAGAACCCCTAAAGCCGCTGGATATGCTTATTTGTCCCAGACTTCTTCCACCCCGATGATGTGGGTTGCTAACGTACCTACCCCAGGAGATGGAAATGAAGGCGTCAATGGTCCAATAACGGTGTTCACCAATTGCGAATATGTCGAATTATTCAAGGGCGATAAATCGATTGGAAAGTTCTATCCTGACACCGAATCTTATCCGAATCTAAAACACGCTCCGATAATAATCGATGACTTCATAGGCAATGACTTGAATGATTTGCCATTTAGCGACAAAGAGAAGAAAATCTTTGCAAAAATCGCCTCAAAAGCCATTCAAATCGGCATGATCCATTTAGATTCAAGCGATCAATCGGCTTTGGAAAAACTCATCAAAAAATACAAATTCACCCATGAGCAAGTCGTCGCTTTATATTCTAGATTCGCCATCTTCCAAAGCGATATTGTATGGAGAATCGTAGGCTACTATAACGGGAGCAAAGTCTCCGAAAAGAGATTTGGCTTAAGCGATAAATATTCCTATAGGATCGACACATCCGCGGATACATTGACGAATGGTGATACGTATGATGTGATGAGAATCAACGTCAAATTGGTGGATGAATATGGCACCCAAGCGATATATGCGAATAGGACAATCCATATAGAAACCCAAGGACCTATCGCTTTGCTTTCACCCGCTTATACCACTTTGCAAGGAGGCTCCACCGCAGTGTATGTTAGAAGCCTTCCGACTTCCGAATCGACATACGCCAGAATCATCATCCATTTTGAGGATGCACCAGACAAAAACATCGATATATTCGTTATATAAATCTTTACTTTCAATGATTTATCATTGGTGGTATACTACCCCTCGTTATGCGCAAATCAAAGAAGCAAATTGCCAAAGAACAAGAAAACATCAAAACTCATGAGCAACTCATGAAAGATGCCAAAAAGAAGAAAAGACTTCAGCTTATCTCTAATTTGATTTTCTTCTTAGCCATTTCTATTTTGGCTTTAAGTTTGCTTATCACTTTAGCGAATAATTCAACTGGGGAAGGCCCTTCTATTCTTGATACCTTCAATAACATATGGGCCGGAGGAGGCTGGACATATCTAGTTCCGGCATTTGGCTTCACCCTCGCTTATTTCCTTCTTTGGCCTATTTCTCTATGTTTGTACGCTAGAGCGTCAGAGCTTGATGTCCCCTTCTTCGATTCATATTGCATCGGAGCGAGTGAGATTTTCTATAATGGAGTAACGCCTTTTGGCGCAGGCGGCCAGCCTTTCCAAATCTATTCCTACAAAAGCATCGGGGTAGATACATCCAAGGCCACAGGCGCTGTTTTGGTCAATTATGTCACTTATTTGATAGCAACGAATGTTTTCGCGGTTCTTTCTCTCATCTTCTATCCATATTATGTCGATGGGTTGGGATTAATAAAGAACGCCCCATTTGATTTGAAATGGTTCCAATGGGTAGCCCTTGTTGGCTTCATCCTCAACATGTTCTCTTTGGTATTCATGATAATCATGGGAACAAGTCGTCACCTAAGAAATCTCTTAGTCAAAGCGATGTGGGGAGTATCCAAATGGCCACTTCTAAGAAGATTTCTTCCGAAAAGAGTCCCTGCTTTTGAAAAATATTGCGATGATTCGCAGATTGCTTTCAAACAGCTTTGGGTCCATAGAAAAACCTTTATTTTCTCTTTGCTTATAAGACTTGTTAATGTTGCCTGCTATAACGCAGTAACGTATTTTGTAATAAGGTCTTGTGATATCCATTTCGATGATCCTACTCTTGCATTCTGGATTGCTTTCATGGCCACATCTTATTCCACAATCGCAGTTGTTTGGCTCCCAACACCTGGGGCAACAGGCGGAGTCGAATTCGCGATGCAGATTGTTCTAGCCTCAATCTTTGCAGGAGCGAGTTTAAAGAAAGAAGGCGAATTGCCAGAGGCTGCCGCTATAACAATTGTATGGCGTGTTCTTACTTACTATATATTGATGGCCTTCTCCTTCATCGTTTCCATCATCTTCCAATTGAGAGTCAATAGAAGGATAAGCAAGCAAATCAAATCCATCGAAGAAATAGATTCCCACATTGAATTACCAGAAGGCGTTAGGGAAGAAAAAGAAACAAAAACAGAAGAATCCAAATAATTTAAAAACCCTGCAAATCAAGTGTTTAATCCAAAAAATGCAGGGATTTTATTTATTTTCTCTTTTTCTTTATCTTTACTTTGCCACGTTTAGAGACTTTAATGCGATAGCCAGCGATTGATAGAATTACGACTATGGCAACCACAAGAACAATTACGCCGATTATGATTAATAGCTTGTGTTGTTCAAAGAAGCTTTGTTCTTGTTCCCCACTTTCCGAAGTTGGAGTGCTTTGAGAAGATGGTGGTACCTCTGAAGATGTCGGTGTATCACTTGAAGTAACTGGTGCTTCACTCGTGCTGGACGAAGAAGAAACCTCTGTTGTGCTTGAATCCGGTGAGGGAGGTACATCTCCATCATTAAACACATTGATCAAATCATTGCTTGGATTTGCGTAGCCTGTCACCGTGGACGAATAGCTTCCATCTTCCGATTTGCCCCAGATGAATTCCGCCCATTCGGGGTAATCGATGAATGGGTTTCTGTTGTTGGTGAAGTTTTTGTATAGAAGATTGTTTCTATGGATTTCCCAGGCATCTGGAGGATCGATCCTATTCCATTCAAGCAAATCTTGAAGGATACCCATTTGCCCTTTGGTTGTAGCGGAGCTTGTATAGGCAGAGCCAGGTCCCCAATTCAATTCATTAACGATTTCTAGGTTCGGATTGCCAGCATCTATTCCATCCGCATCGCTTCCAGAAAGATAATTGTATCTTGCAACCATATAAAAACAGGCTCTAGCGATATCACCTTTATCGCAATCCTGCGGTTCGAAAACGGTGTATGTTCCTCCTTTTGTCTTAGATTTTCCTTTTAAATTGCCAGTCAAAGTTGAGGCATAGCTACCGGCATCATCATAGCTTTTGTTTTTGTCTACGTAACCATAGAAATAGTTGTTGTGATTTATTCCGTTTACTCTGCCGTTTCCCGCCCAGAGGTGCATCAAATCTCCTCTAGCGCCTACGCCTTTGGAATCATCATCAAAACCGCATGATTTTGGCCAGATATGCTCCTGGTTTATACCCCACTGATCTTGTTGATGATTGCCCCACGCTTTAGTTTCATTATCAACTCCTCTATTCACATATAAAGCGTGGATATATGGGTTGGTTCCTACACTCGAATTGCTAGATCCATATTTGTATCCTGTGATGATATTTGTTGAAGCGTTATATCCGCTTATCGCGGATGCTGGAGATTTCTCCCAATCTCTATCAATTATTTCGTATGATTGCCAAACGGCTTTTGTGGCACTGCTGCCATAAGAGAAATACTTTTGCCCATTCTTTAAAATCGGTTTGAGGTTCTTTAGAAGATTTGTCCCTTGTCTTTCGTTTTGCGATAAGGAATTAAGCGAAGAATAATAACTTCTGATATCCGATTCAGTTGAATCATTTAAGTCTATCGTGGTCGGGACACTGCTTACGGTATAGCTACTGGCGTCAACGGAATATGAAGGTATATTCGCTAACGAAAAAGCGCTAAATAATAATGCGGCCGATGCAAATGATAATGATACTCTTACTATTTTCTTATTCATAAGTAAAACCTTGCTCTAATTATATTAAAAATAGAATATAAATAACATAAAAAGTCATTATGTATTCCTATATTTTGTGATAAAAAACATTAGAAGATTATTGAATTATGTCCGAAACATGAAGAGGGACTTTTCTAGAAACCAATATCTTTTGCGCCTCTTCTATCGAATAATCGCCATTAGAATCAGTCAACGAAGCGATGACACCGCACGCTTCACCGCTTAATGCGCAAACAGGAATGACTCGAGTGATATTCCATATATTTAGATCCTTGTTACCAATGCACCTTCCGGCGACTGAAAGGTTCTTTATTTTTTTTCCAACCAAGCAAGAAAAAGACAATTCATATATTGGTCCTGGCCTGGTCCAATCACCAAATAACCCTGCAGAATCAGCGTTAAATTTGTGATCATCATCAAAAGACATATCGTTTTTACTAATTAATTTTCTGCTCATTCTTATTGTCGGTATAGTGCATAGAGTCGCTAAAGGATGCGATGGGGAATCTTTGCCCGCAGAAAGAAAATCATCTAGAATTGCGTGATGGTATCCTTGCATATAAATAGATAGTTCTTTTGTGTCGATTCCATGTATTGAATCGGAACGCAGAGCGTCTTTCTCGCTCACAAAATCAGTGCTTCCTTTTTGTTTCAATTTATATGCGCCATCTTCATTGGTGTAATACCAATAAGCTGGTGCGTTTTTAAATGACGGGATAGCGGTTTCCTCGCCTGCATACTGGCATAATGAAGCATCACCAGTGCAATCAACAAAGGATGTGGCTTTGATAATGAAATTCTCTGTTCTTGAGGCCACTTCAATTTCTTCTATGACACCATTAGTGGTTTTAGCCCCTCTAACGATTGAGCCATAAAATATCTCAACCCCTTCTTCCAAAAGCAATCTTTCAGTTTGAAGGGCGAACAGATTAGGATTGAATTTGCATTCGAATCGATGATTGATTTTATCTTCTAATGTGCCATTCTCCAGCCAAGCTGTGGGATATTTTTCTTCATATCCGTCTTTTAGCGACAGCATGAATAATTCGAAGGGAATCGAATAAAATAATTGATGTCCCCTGCCATCGCATATCGGAAGATAATAGCTGATTAGTCCAGAGGTTGCCAAACCACCAAGCATAAAAGAGGCTTCAACCAAACATACCTTTTTTCCAAGCCTAGCAGAAGATAATGCAGCGCTTATTCCGGCGAATCCACCGCCGACCACAGCCACATCAAATTCATATTTTTTCATAAATGGTTATTTGACTACACGGAATGTCAGAACTTCAAATGGTTTGATGGTTAATGTAATCTTGCCATTCTCAATTTTCAGTTCTTCTTTATCTTTTTCGATTAAGCTGGTGAGGAATGCTTTCTTTAGCATAGGATTGAGCAAGAGATTGAAGTCTGTTTTCTGCCCTTTATTTTCGTATAGCCTAATGATATATCCTTCTTTGTATTCTGCAGGTTTAAGCGTCTCAATCACGACATTGGATTTATCAACGGAAGCGAAAGAGAAATTCTCTTTTGCGCTTGCCAAGGATAAATGCTGCTGGAATTTATAGGCCTCTTCTTCTACAGCGCTTTCTCCATTTTTGGCGTAGACCGCATATCTAAAGCAATGCTTCCCTTCTCTTTCAGGGGCAGGCCAATTTGGCGATCTTAATAGGCCAAGGCTTATCATTTTGCCTTTTGCTCTATATCCGTATTTGCATTCGCTTAATAACGCGAAATGCTTATCGCCTTCATCTAGAGATACATATCTATGGGCGGCGGTTTCGCACTGGGCCATGTCTTTGGTGTCATTGATCTTTGTGGTGCGTTTCACCGATCCGAATTGGATGCCGCAGGTGGAGAATTCAGATACCACATCCGCGTAGAATTCCGCTCTGAGCATCTTATTTCTTTCGTGCCAATCGACTTCGTTGACGAATTCTAGTATCTGGCTTCCATGTTTAAGCAAGACTTTTTGGATGAATGTCGATTTGTTGTATTTGAAAGTCATTTCCAATACGGCATTTGGCCCATCTTGATACGATTTGGAATCAACCAATTCGAAATAGTCAGGTTTCATTGAATGATATTCTGGATCGATATCCCATGCGTCTCCGCATAAGAAATACATATTGTCATCGAATAAGGCAAGGATGTTTCCGCCCTCTTTTTCGATGATGTTTTTGCCATTATCCAAAGTTATTAATTCAACAAGCCTTCCTTTCTCATCAAATCTGGCTTTGATTTTGTCATTCATGAGGGTTTTGCCAGTGATTTTTGAATTGAATTCCTTTATTTCTTTCTCTTTTTCTATCTTTGTGTAGCCTAGTGGCAAAGCGTCTATTTCGTAATATTTGCCATTCTTTTCTACGATGTCATGATAGGTTGTTCCTAAAGGATTGAAGACGTAATCGTTTTCTTTTCCATATAGTTCACAAAGATATCCTTCTAGTTGTTTCTCCATTCTAGGATAAGCAACTTCAGTCTCGTCATAGACGCGAGGGATTGAAGAACCTGGAATGATGTCATGGAATTCATAAAGCAAGGTTTCTTTCCATAATTTTTCTATCTCTTCTTTGGGGAATGAGGTCCCGTATAAAAGATTGTGGATTGAATAATTCGCCTCGACGTCATGAAATAGAAGCTCCATTTTGCGATTGTGATATTTATTATGTCCTTGGGAAGTCAATGTTCCTTGGTGGTTTTCTAGATACAATTCACCCCAATAGGTCTCCAATTCAGGGACGTATTTATCGAGTTTGTGGAAGAATTTCTCCGAGCTCTCCATCTTGACCGGAGGCAATCCCAGAAGATTCTCCATTCTCTTTAGGTTCTCAAGGTGTTTTGGGGCTGGGCCTGCTCCCCCATCTCCTACGCCAAAAATAAGCAAGGCGTCATCAACGATGCCTTTTTCGTTATATCTCTCTACTGCGTAATGAACGCTCATCGGATTGGCTGCGCTATTATATGTGCCTTCTGGCGGCAAATGGGCGATAACGGTATCTTCCCCAGTTCCTCTCCAGATGAATGTGTTATGGGTGAAAGGAGTAAATACATTCCACGAAATCTTGATAGTCATGAAATATTTAATATCTGCTTTTGCAAGGATTTCAGGCAGAACTGCAGGGAAACCAAAGCTATCGGGAAGCCATAGAGCTTCAACATCTTTATCGAATTCCTCTTTGAAGAATTTTGTTCCATATAATATCTGCCTGGATAACGATTCGCCGCTTGGGGCATTTGGATCGGATTCGACCCACATACAGCCTTGGGGCTCTATTCTCCCCTCTTTGACAGCGACCTTCACTTCTTCATATAGCGAAGGATAATCCTCTTTTAGCCATTGGAGCTGCTGAGGCTGCGAGACCAAGAATACATAGCCAGGGTATCTCTTTGTCAATTCTAGCTGGGTAGCGAATGTTCTAGCGACTTTTCTCTTGGTTTCTCTTATTGGCCAAAGCCAAGCCAAATCGATATGGGCATGACCAACAGCGGAGAAATTAAGGGTTGGCGTGCCGCCTTTCTTGTTGATTTCTTTCTTAAGAAGAGCGGATGCTTCTTTTAGTTCTTCCTCATCGAAATCATTTAGAATCATCTGCACCTTACGCAAAGCGTAGATGATTGAATAATATTGAGGATTGTCATCATGCAAAGTATGCCTCAATTCTTCTAATGTCACATAGTCATAATAGATATCTCTAATCAAATCATTGCAAATGGCGATGTCTGCACATTTAAATGGGGTTAATGGGCGGTAGGTGCTAATTCCATTCTCATACACCGTGTTTCCGAAAAGGTCGTTGTTGCCGCAATCGACCCAAATATCTATTTCTTCTTCTCCTGTTGAACATTCTGAAATCTGAACGACTCTTTTCACGCCCCAATCGTGCATCGTATATCCGCCTTGGGTGGCGTTAAAGCTCGTTATTCCTCTAAAAGGTTTGCCATTTTTATCATAGATAAGTCCTTCGCCGGATACATCAAGAATCATTACAGCATGTTTGCCTTTGCAGCTTGATGGAACCTTGCCAACAATATGCATCCAGGCGCAATCGAAAACATCTCCCCAGACTTCACCAACTTTCGCAACAAACGGCTCGCCTTCTTTTCTGTGGGCGAAATCCACTGGTTCTTTAGTTCTATATGCTTCGACGATCTCCAATTTCCCAACAACATCATAGACGTGTTTTTTTATTCTTTCCAAAGTAGGATGCGGCACTCTATCGTAAAGGCGTTCGACTTTATTAGGCTTCATAAAAATTCCTCAAGTATCTTATAAATCTAATATATTATACAAATAAAAAATAAAAATTAATCATTTTGATTAAAAAATAATATTTCTTTTTGTTGTTTTGATAATTAGTTAATTTTGTATTATTTCAATAAATAATCAGATTTCATCGAAAAATATTTTAATATCACTTTTTTTGAATCAATCCTTTATGTTGCAAAATAATTATCCAATTATAAAATTAAGGGGTGAATAAAACATACGAAAAAGGTGCCTTATTTCCTCTAGAAGGTGATTACCTTTCGGAGACATCCCATTGTGATATGGAGAATAACCCTCTTCACTATCACGATCATTTTGAGCTCGAATTAGTGATTGAGGGCACCGCCAAACAGACTTTCAACAATATGATGTTTGATCTAAATGTGGGCGATGTTTTCTTATGTAGACCGATTGATTCCCATTCCATCAAAGGCGAATACATTTTGTTTAGACATATAAAAGTTAAAGAAAAAGTGTTGCCTATGTGGATACTTAACAAAGCCTTCGCTCTACAGAATCCAAAGGTTTATCACTTGGAAAAAGATGATTTTGAGGCGATAAATAACCTCATGATATTAACGGAAAAAGAAATCAATAAGCACGATGACTCTAGAAACGATATCATCAGCGGCTTGATTGATTTGATTTTCGGTTATTTCTTCTCAATCGCTGGGGAAAAGAACACATCTGAGCAGGAATTCCTGCAGAAAGTCTCTTATTTCATCCAGCACGACAACAACTTCCGTTCGAATATCAAGCTGGATGACATCGCGAAATACGTTGGTTATTCAAAATTCTACACAAGCTCGATGTTCCATAAGATCAGCGGGCAAACCATCCAGGAATTCATAATCGATAAAAGGATTGAATATGCGAAAAGCCTTTTATTAAAAACGGATTATCCGGTTTGCCGAATCGTTGATGAATCTGGTTTTGGCTCCACTTCCAATTTCTATTCCCAATTCATCAAAAAAGAAGGGTGCTCGCCCATCGAATACAAGGAAAAGAATAGATAGTTCTACTTATTTAAATATTTGTATAGCTCTTCTGTCGCTAGAGATATTTTTGTGACAGAGAAATCATCCCCTTGGGGATAAACATATAAAGTGTCATTTAAGGTGTTGAGGTCAACGCAATCACCATATTTGAAAAGATAATTGTATTCTATATGGACCGAATAAGTGCCTTTTGCTTCCAGTTCCACTTCATATTTCTTGCCTTTATATTTTCCAAATAAGCGAAATCCCTGCATATCGTGGATTAATTTGCCTTTTCCTAGGTTAATATACCCTTTTGCGTTTGGGAGAGAATCCACCCTCACTTCATCTTCAAAATAATATTTTCCTTCTTCGATTCCTTTCTTCACGCATTCTCTTTCCCAATCATACCAGTCGGGGATGTGGGAGAAATACACCTCGCCTTCTTTCGCTTCGAGTTCCCCGAGTTCATTCATTGTCCACTCTTTGTTGCACTCTTTACACCTTAATGTTGCACCAAATGATTCCATTTTGTTTTCTTTTAGACAATGTGGGCATTTGTATAAAACCTTATGGAGGCCCTCTGCCCTATCTTTATAGTTAATATGGATCTTGTTCTCTTTTTGCCATTTGAAATCATCATAGATGAATGATTCGGATAATTTCTTATGAATTTCTTCTACGCTAGCCTTTTCAATTTCTTCTTTGTTGAATAGACAAGTCATCTCAGCTTCTATCCCCTTCACCTTCCTATTGCTTTTGCTATCCCAGAAAGGAGAATTGACGTGATGTCCATGGCAAATAAGAGTGACCAAAGGCACATCAAGATATTTCGCTAATTTGGCAACCGAAGGGAAAATCTCGGAATTAGTGCCGCACAAAGAATATCTTGCCTCAGGATAAATTATTGCGATATCGCCTCTATTCACTACCGTTTTAAGATGTTTTATAAGAACGATGTCATTTGTGAATTTGCGTTTGCAGATTCCACCTATCCTTCTTAAAATCCATTCTCTTTTGATAAATCCATCAATCGCGATGACATAATTTGTTCTATGTGGGAATATGGCTTTGGTTGCGACCTTAAAATCCAAAAAGGCATTGTGGTTGCCTAAGAGTAAATATGGAGGTTTTATTCCTTCCATGTTTATTTTCTTTATCTTGCTTTTGTGAGATAAAACTTCTGGAAACGTCAAAAGCCAGATCAATGGCCTCAATAATTGTCTTTTGGGCGGTTTAGCCATATCGAATCTGGCGACATCATCCAACATAATTAGGCATTATATATCATTATGTCTTATTTTCAACCTGATAAACACTGTTTGCGTCCTTGACAAAATAATCGGAATAATCAAAATTGATTACATGAAAATAGACTTAAACGGCATATGGACGATCAACTCGCCCTCTTTTAATAACGTTCAAGGAACTGTGCCGGGTTCCGTATTGAATACGCTTGTCGAAAACAAATTAATCGACGACCCCTATTTCCGCAGCAACGAATACGAGGCTAAGAAAATCTCCTTCGAGGATTTTGACTACGATAGAGATTTTGAGCTAAGCGAAGAGGATTTAAAAAGATCTAATTTCCTTTGTTTTGATGGACTAGACACAATCGCAGATGTCTATATCAATAACGTTCATGTCGCAAAATCATTGGATATGAACATCCATCAAAAAGTGCTTTTGGATAATAAAATCCTAAAAAGAAAAAACCATATAAAAGTAAGCTTTGTTTCTCCATATAGATATATAAAGGAATATAAGAACCAAGAAGGCTTTAAGACCTTCTCATATGGCGTCACTGAACCAGAGTGCTGCTGCATCAGAAAAGCCCACAGCATGTTTGGTTGGGACTGGGGTCCAAATTTGGGGGATATGGGTATATTTAGAGATATCTATATTTTATCCACCACAATTGGTCATTTTGATAATTATAGGCTTGAGCAAACCTTCCTCGAAGATGGCTCAGTAAAACTAAATATCAAGACAACTTATAAGAAATTATCAGAGGGCAAAATAACCGCGTTGATATATCTCGATTCCAATGAAATCGTTGCAAAATCGGCGCAAAAGTTCTCTGAAACCAACGAATTTGAGTTTATTATCAATAATCCTAAACTCTGGTATCCAAACGGTATCGGGGAGCAAATTCTTTATTCGTTGGACTTTGTTGTAGAGAATGAAAACGAACAAATAATAGATAAAAAGAAGATTGGCATTAGAAAGATTGAAATTGATGATTCCTTTGATCAATACGGAAGGAATTTAGCGGTCTATGTCAATGGGGTCCATGTCTTCTTAAAAGGCGCTGATTATATACCCCAAGACGCTATAATAGGACGTGTCAATGAAAAACGCACTAGACGCTTACTTAAACTATGCAAAGATTTCAACCATAACGTCATCAGAGTCTGGGGCGGAGGTTATTTCCCAGATGATTATTTCTATGACATCTGCGATGAATACGGAATCCTTGTTTTCCAAGATTTGATGTTCGCCTGCGGAATCTATAACTCTTCCGACAAAGACTTCATGGATTTGATTGGCGAAGAGACTAGAATCACTTTAAGAAGAATCCGCAACCACCCTTGTTTATTCCTTTTATCCGGAAATAACGAGATTGAAGATGGCGTAAGAGGTCATAGTTTTAGAGCAGCTCTAGATTATCAAAGAATATTTATTGATTATCTCCCAAAAATCGTAAAAGAAGAAATAAACGTCTATTATTTGACTTCTTCTCCTACTTCAGGAGACCCAATATTTGCGATGCCTAACGACAACAATTACTTGGACGCCCATAACTGGGAGGTTTGGCACCGCACACAGCCGTTTGAATATTTCAAAACCATATACCCACGTCTTCTTTCGGAATTCGGCTGCCAGTCAATGCCGACAATGGATACGATCAAACGTTATGCATTGCCAGAAGAAATGGATCTTGAATCCAAAGTCATGGATGACCACCAGAAGAATAAATCATGTAACTTCAAAATTCTCTATTATATAGAAAACCTATATCGCAAGCCTAATAACTTCGATGAATTGGTCTATCTTTCCACCACATCCGTCGCGGAAGGCATCAAGACCTGCATCGAGCACTTAAGAAGACATAAAGACAGATGCAACGGGGCAATCTATTGGCAATTAAACGATGATTGGCCAGGACAGAGTTGGAGTTCTATCGACTATTATTTCGGCCTTAAAGCCCTTCATTATTATTCAAAAAGATTCTATGCACCTCATCTAATCAGCGTCGATGGGGAAGGAAACGATGTCAAAATTGCTGTTTCTAACGACACCGCCTCCCCATGCAGTTACAAAATGAGATATGTTTTATCAACAATGGATGGAAAAATAATAAAAGAAGAACATAGAAAGTTGTCCTTGCCCGAAACATCTTGCAAATACGTTGATGAATATAAGAACCTCTTCTCCTCCGATGACGAAGTTCTATATGTCGAATTATTTGATAAGGATGGCAATCTCCTTTCATCCAATTTCTATCAACCTAAGAAAGACAAGGAACTTCATTACAAGAAGGCCAATGTCAAAATCGAAAGAATCGATGACAAATCGTTCAAAGTTTCAACAGACTATTTCGCCAAAAACATCTACATCGAGCCTCACGATAATGAATGCGTGCTTTCCGATAATTATTTCACTCTCTTGGCTTCCGCTAGCAAAATAATCACCAGCGAAAAAGAATTGGATTATAGCAAAATCGAGGTTCAATTGCTTAACGATATCTGCGCATAATACGATGCAAAACTACAAAAAAGTCCGCAAATCTCATGCGGACTTATATTTTTCTATCTTTTTTTAATCGTCAGCGTCCAAAGCTTCTAAACCTTTTTTGAATGTGGTTTTCGTGCTTTTAACATTCTTGACGAAGATGAAGACTACTGCGGCTAGTATCGCACACGCTAAAGCATATACTGGCAAATATTCCCAACCGAATCCTTCGACCATGAGTAGTGAGCCCAAGGCGATTGGAGTGATGGTTTGGGCCGCCATCGATGCAGCGTAGTAATATCCAGTAAACCTACCGATTTTGCTATTTGGGCAAAGTTCAACAACCATCGGGAAGGAGTTAACGTGCACTAGCGACATGCCAAATCCTTTGATGAACCAGATGAGCCAAATCCACCATGGGAAAGTGCCATCTCCAAGTCCACCGACACCAAAAGTCAACGCAGTCCACAACACGTATGAAGAGATTGTTAGAAGCAAACCGCCTAATATGGACCATTTTCTTCCAATTTTCGACGCAATTACTCCACCTAAAGCAAAACCGATAACGCTTCCGACTCCACCTATTATGGTGTTTATCATATTTGAGCCCGATGAAGCGTCAAGGAAATAAATCGTGTAATTGCCCATGAAGGTTCCGATTCCATTATCTGCCATAAACCAGAAGAATTCGGCGCCTAAAATAAGCAAAAGCATCGTAAGATTGGCTTTGGTCATTGGCTTATCTTCGCTAACTTTATCAGCGACTTCAGCTTCTTCCTCGCCTCTAGCCATCTCGTCTTTGACTTCTTCAGCGATTTTGTTTTCTTTTATGGTCAAGAAGAGAACGATCGCTGACACCAACATTAATACCGATGCGATCAAGAATGGGGCTTCAATCGCCCAAATATTTCCATGGGCCCAGGTATATGGGGCTGGTTGTTTTGTTACCGGGTCTATTTCGGATCCGAGATAATCAGATAAAACGAAGACAATGCCTACGACTGTGGCAAATGCTCCACCGATGTATCCCATGATATTGATAATGCCATTAGCTTTGCTTCTTAATGGCTTTGGGGTGATATCAGGCATAAGGGCAACAGCAGGGTTCCTATACATCATGGCGAATACAACAACTATTGCCATCATCGCGATAACACCACCTATATTGTTATAGTGGAACAATACAGGGATAAATGGGAAAGCAACGGAGCATACAAAGGTACCAACCAGAATATAAGGCATGCGTTTGCCTATCTTTGTATGTGTTTTATCAGAGATTCTGCCGAATATTGGAAGCAATATCAAAGCAGCCAAATTATCAAGCGCCATCATAACGCCGACTAAATACTGGACTTGCTCCTCATTGTCGATTCCAAGTGATTTCTTGAACAACTCAGATAAAAATGTAGGACACCAGCTGTCATAAACTTGCCACAAAAGCAAAATGCCAAAGAAAGCAAATCCAATGAGCATCGTCCTCTTCACATTGAGTTTGAATTTCATTTTTCCTCTCCTTTAATGAAATTTATATCAACAAATCAGGTAAAGATTTGATTGATTCTATTGTGTATGTCGGCTTGGCTTCGTAAGCGTCAACATCTTCTTGGGTTGATTCCCCAGATAAAACGCAAACGGTATCAACTTTAGCATTCACCCCGACTAAAACATCCGTGTAAAGCCTATCTCCTACTACCAAAACCTCTTCTTTATTAACTTTAAAAACTTTAGCAAGATAGTCAACTATCTCTGCGTTTGGCTTGCCTAACACCAAGGCCTTCTTGCCAGTGCATAGCCTTATCCATTCGCACATCCCTCCGCAATCGGGGATGAATAATTTATCCTCTATTGGGCAACGATAATCGCCATTTGTGGCGATAAAAGGGATATCTCTTGTCTCTAAAAACAAGCAGGCATCCATCAACTCTTTATACACTAATTCAGTTGAAAACCCCGCAATAACCGCGTCGATTTTAATATCTTTAGAATATTCATCGATTAAATTGAAGTGTTTTGAGAATTTGTTTTTTAATGATTTATTGCCAATCACAAAAATATCTTTCGCCCCTTTTTCTAGCAAATAAGAAATGGTTACTTCGCTTGAGGAATAGAAATTCTTTTCAAGGTCGCATTCGATCCCGAACGCTTTCATTTTGGAGTAATAGAATTCCAAATCATGAGATGAGTTGTTTGTGAAAAATACGTAATCGATATTGTTCTTTTTGAGGAAAGAAAATGTTTCTTTCGCGCCATCTATCAAATCATTCCCTAGATAGATGGTCCCATCCATATCAAAGATGATCAACTTTTTATTCATGTGAGTAAATTGTATCACTTTATTTAAGAATAATTTAATAAATTATGCCGACTGGGTTTCTTCTTTGGGTGTCACGATTTTGTTTTGGCCATTATTATGGAGATAGATAAAAAACAAAACCAAGGACAAAACGAAACAAGCCATATCGGCAATCGGTGTGGCCCAGATGATAAGTTCAGGTCCATACACATTATTAGATGATATGGATATAGCGTAGAAAATATACATCATAGGTATGTCGAGTATGCCTTTTCTTAATAACGCAAGAAGCAGACTTCTCCAGGCTTTCCCCACCGCTTGGAAGAAAGATATTACAGTGTACGCTATCGCAGAGAATGGGGCACCAATACAAAGTATTCCTAAGAATTCAGCCGCTCGAGAAATAGCCTCTTGTTCATGGACGAATATTTGCGATAAAGGTCTAGCGAATATCAAGGAAACCGCCATACACAATAAAGCCACCGCCAAGGAAATGCTGCCGCTGGTGTATACAATCTGTTTCATTCTATTGCGGTTACCGCTTGATTTATTGTAACCGATAAGAGGCAAGACTCCTTGACTCATACCACGCACAACGCTATGTGCGAACATATTTATCTTCTTTGCGACCCCTACACCCGCCAAAGCCGCCGCGGAAGAAGCCAAAGTCTCTTCGCTCACTTCCCTGGCTATAATGACCGTCCCTACTAGATTATCCAAAATCATATATGAAATGTTTTCACATAATGTCATCAAACAAGCCGGAAGTCCTATTTGCATTACTTCAAGCGGTATCCCTTCGCTAAATGCTTTTTTGGAGAACTTAAGTGAAATGACTGAGGTTTTGCGGGAATAATAGAACAAAACCAAATAATAGATAAGGGCGATTGTATTAGATACACCGGTCGCCAAAGCTGCTGCAATCGCCGCATCTTCAATTTTGAAAAGAACAAACATGAATAAAGGATCTAAAGCGCAATTCAGCAGCCCTCCTATTACAATCCCAATCGATGCGTGAAGGGATTTGCCCTGCGCTCTCATAAGATGCGAGAACAAGGTATTCAAGGCGGTAGGAACCCCAAAAACAACAACGCAATAAATGATGTATTGTTTGGCGAATTCCGCGGTCGCCGGGGCATTGCCAGATAGGAATGAGGCTAATGGTCCACTAATTAGCAAAACTAGCAGGCAATAAAATAACGTTGTGAACAAACAAGCCCAGAAAGCAAATCTTGAGGAATTCTTCGCCCTCCAGGGATTGTTTTTTCCTAAACTTCTAGAGATAACGCTTGCGGCCCCTATTCCAAATAGATTGCTTATCGCGGTCAATATCATATAAACGGGCATGCATATAGTCACGCCTGCGACCAATTCGCTAGATAAAGCAGGATCGATTAATCTAGAAGCTTGGCCGATAAAGAAAGTATCGGTCATGTTGTAGATTACCAAAATAAGCTGACCAATAATTGAAGGGATGGCCAAGGAGAAAATCGCCTTCAATACTGGCTTATTCTCGAATAGGTCTTTCTTTTTCGCATCCAAATTATTCGTCATTTCCTTTTGCCTTCCATGGTGTTTTATATCCTAAAATCAAACAATATATGTTTAATAGAATGCGATTATTATGGCTATGGAAATTATGTATTAAAAATAAATAAAACTTTTATATACATAAATTTTTATTATAATTATTCATTATGGATACAAAGCTACTTTCTTTTTTGACAGTCATTGAGACAAAGAGTTATACCCTGGCGGCAAAGAAACTCAATTTAACCCAGCCTGCAATCAGCCAGCACATCAAACAATTAGAAGATGAATATCAGATCAAGCTTTTCAATCGCAACGGAAATGAATTAATGCTCACAAGTGCTGGAGAGATACTACAAAAATACGCGAAAAGGATAGAGGCTTTATATAATGACCTTAATAGAAAAATAAATGATAATCGCAACGGAAATACCAATCTTATCATTGGAATAACCCATACATCAGAATCTGGAATAGCCCCAGAAATCTTGGCGGATTACACCATTGGAAAGAAAGGTACACATATAAAAATAATTTCTGATAGCATAAAAAATCTTTATGATAAATTAGGCAATTTCGAAATCGATATGGCAATAATAGAAGGAAAGGTCGGAGGCAATAAATTCTCCAGCGTTCTTCTTGATACCGATTCTTTGGTCGCTATCATTTCCAACGCCAATCCGCTATCAAAAAAGAAAATAATATCGATTGACGATCTTAAAAAGGAGAAACTGATTCTTAGGGATGCCGATAGCGGCACCACCTCTTTATTCCGCCTTGGATTAAATAAACTTGATTTGGATCTAGATGATTTCAACGTGATTCTACAAATCAATAGTGTCGCCACCATAAAAGACTTAGTAAGGAAAGATCTAGGCATATCTATTTTGCCTCGCAGCGTCGTTCTAGAGGAAATCAAAAACAAATCTCTCATCTCTTTGCCTCTTGAAAACATGAATCTAGTTAGAGAGACAAGCTTAGTTTATATAAACGGAAATGTCGAAAGAGAGATATTAGAGGATATCGCCTCCATTTACCGCAACAAAGTGAGCTCTATTTAAAAACGCCCGCATCTAGCAGGCGTCTAATTTATTTGGAATTGGATCTTCTTGTTTTGCTAACAGTCTTATACAGGTAAATCGATTTCCTTTTGGTTATCTCGAAGCTTCCTTCTCTAACATATTGGCTGGCGCCTTTCTGGAAGGCAACGTTCTTATTGGCTTTCCTCATGATTAGAAGAATGATGGTAGACACTAGCGCTCCTACCACTCCACCGACGATAAGGCCTTCGATAAGATATTCGACCGCTGCCCCGATTCCTGTTATCGCTCCCATCACCAAAGCGAAGAACAAAAGCCAGAACAAAGTGAATTTTAATGGGGAAACAGGGAGATTTCCGGCCATTTTTCCACTTTGACCATTGACTGCGAACCTATAGTTCTTATCTTTCCATTTGGTGTTCATGATCCAGACTGGATATAAAGCGTATTGGGCTTTGGTATCAAAAAGCTGGATATTAGAATCGCTGACGGTCACGTTGCTATAGCCGCTTATATCGTTTCTGAAAGCTTGGATGGTGCCTTCTCTGCATCTTTGGGTGGCTCTATTGAATGTCTCATCTTTGGAAACATCATACCTATCGGCGGCGTATCCCGCCAAATAAGCGACGTTGAATTCGGTCGATTCGCCAAAATCAAATGGCTCAATCGATTCCATGAGCTTATCTTCCATCTTCTTTGAGCCATCAACCGGGACATGGTCGAAAGCGATATGGCCTTCTCTTATGATTGAATAATATTTCGTCTCTTTGTAGTTATAATTGCTATCACTATAACTGCGAACCACCTCGCCTTTGAATCTGACTTTGCCATCGACATCCGCATCAAATAACCAGAAAGGGACGTAAAGAGGCTTTATTTCCTCAATGACGTTATCTTTGGAGAATGAGGAAGGAAGCAAGACTTTCTTTTTCAAGAATTTCTTCATGCTTTCCATAACCGCGTCTTTGTCCTTTTTGAAAGGGATGACGCGATTAGGTTTTAAGTCTCCTGATAATTCCTTGGTCACCAAAAGGTTGTTGCCGCAATAGGGGCAGGAAGTCGATGAGGTCGTCTCTTCTACGATTATTTCGCCGCCACATGAATCGCATGAATAGATTTTCATCCCTTTCATCTCTTCATTTGTGTAGGCTTCTACCCTTGATTCATCCCATGAAGTATCTTCGACTTTATCGGATGCTAAATCGTCGGTGTATTCTTTTAAGTCAGACGCCGCAAATTGCGAATCGCAATAAGGGCAGACGATATTTTGGCTTTTGCTATCGAATTGGAGAGTGCCTCCACAGCAAGGGCATTTGAATTCTAAATTAGCCATGATGCCTCCGTTATTTTATTTTGTCTTCTTCGCCAAATAATTTTCCGCATTCGGGGCAGAATTTTGGTGGATTGGAAGGATCGGCAGGCTCAAATCCGCATTTGCTGCATTTGAATTTTGCTTTTTCTTCCGGTTTCTTCTCCCCGCACTCCGGGCAGAATTTGCCTTTGGCCATCGTTCCGCACTTTGGGCACTTCCATCCTTCATCGCCCTCTGGTTTCTTGGTGCCGCATTCTGGACAGAATTTTCCAGTCGCATGGGCTCCGCATTTCGGACATTTCCACCCTTCATTAGCCTCAGGTTTCTTTTCTCCGCACTCTGGGCAGAACTTACCAGTGGCGTGGGCGCCACATTTTGGGCAAGTCCATCCGCCTTGAACGGCTTTTTCTTGCTGCTGCTTCTCTCCCATCTGATAGAAGCCTTGGGCATTCATCCCTCCAGCATTAGCCGCCATATTCAAGCCATAGAAACCCATAGCCGCCCCATTAGCGTTGCTTGCGGCGTTTTTCATCGCTTCGGCTTGAGCTTCTACGAGCGTTGCGCCCGCCATTGAAGCGTTTTTAGCGTACACATTCTTTCTTTGAAGCTCTTTGATTAATTCCTCGTCTTCTTTTGGAAGAGTGACTGAACCTAAGGCGATGGAGATGACTTCAATTCCACGTAATGAGCCCCATTTCTCATCTAGAGCAGCATTCATCGCATTTTCTAGATCGGTTAAATGAGTCATTATTTGATTTGGCCTTAGTTGCAATTCGGATAATCTTCCGAAAGCTGGTTGCAACGCGGCGATGAATTCGGTTTTTAATTGCCCATCGATATCGCTTCTACGATATTTATCGCTTACGTTTCCGCAGACATTTTGATAGAAAAGAATCGGGTTGGTTATCTTATATGAATAAGCACCGTTGCAACGTACGGAGACATCGATATCGATGCCGACATTGTTATCAACTATTCTAAAAGGCACGGGATTAGGGGTTCCGAATTTGTTATCGATGAGTTCTTTGGTGTTGAAATAATAGACCCTTTGGTCGCTTCCTGTATCACCGCCGAAAGTAAATCTTCTGCCGATTGTCTTGAATAAGCCAACCACTCTTTCGCCGAATGTTCCGGAGAAGATGGATGATTCGGTCTTCGAATCGAATGTATAAGCACCTGGTTCTGCCGCGAATTCAACAACCTTTCCTTGATCGACGATGATCATGCATTGTCCATCCGCGACCACGACGATTGAACCATCGGAAATGATATTATCGCTTCCTTTGGTGTTTGATGATCTTTTGGCGTTGACTCTCTTTTGTCCTTTGCTCACCAAAACATCAACCGGCAAAGCCTCGCAATAGAAGTATTCTTTCCATTGATCGGCTAAAGTAGAATTAACAGCACCTGCAAACGCTTTGATTAAACCCATAATAGGCCTCCTTAAAATATTTATTTTACTATAATACTTATACTTGTATTTTTCAATGTGTGCCGTCTTGGTGTTGTCTTTCTAAGAAACTAAAACTCTTCCTTCTTAGATTTGATGCGATAATCAACAGAAATAACGGCACCCAAATTTAAACACTTAGAGTAATAAAAACTAATCACGAACCTCATGTGCATTTTTTGCGCATGAGCTTTCTTTGTCTATCTATTTTTAAACACGCCACAATCTTTCTTTGAGATCTTTGATTTCGTCTATTAATAGACAATTAAATGACCATGGCATTTTTGCCAATGCCGTTGGCAAATTTGATAAATCAAAATAAGTCGCCGAAGAACTCGCCAAATAATGAAAAGTCTGCATTCAGTCGCCTTGCTTCTTTTCTCTTTCCAAAGTAATAACAAGGCCCATTCCCATAGCGACATTGGGGCTCACCGCCACGACTCTCCAGCCTCGCTTGGCTAGTTCATTCATCTCTACATCGGCGGAATTAACGCTAGATTTAATTACTTTATATTCGTACATATAAATCTCCTCCATATTCTTTTATATATCTTGCATCAGCAAATATTGAAAAATCATCATAGGTAGCATTTAAGATGAAGTAATAGCATTTTAAAATTCCATAATTTATACAATAAATATTATAAAAACCTTTAAAATAAAAAAAAGGACTGACACTTTTGTATCAGTCCTCAGCATTCAAATTGGCGGAGGCATAGAGATTCGAACTCTAGCGGGACTTGCATCCCCTATCGGTTTTCAAGACCAACCCCTTCAGCCACTTGGGTATGCCTCCGTTTTGGTGGAACATCAGGGACTCGAACCCCGATAACACGATTATAAGTCGTGCACTCTAACCTTTGAGTTAATGTTCCATCCGCGAAATATTTCGCGTGGCTTATCATACCACTAAATTAATTAAATACGCATATATTTTTGCAAATAATCGTCATTATTCGCTTCTTAGAGCGTCAACTGGGTCTTGATTGGCGGCTTTCATCGCCGGAATGATGCCAGAAATAGTCGTCAAGATAATGGCAATTGATATCATCACTAAAGCGGTCGGAATATCAAGCGCGGCAATCGTGTAGATACCAGATAAGCCCCCTACAATCAGATTGATAACAAGTTCTAAGAAATAAGTTATGGCGATACCTATAACGCCAGATGAAGCACCGATGATAAGCGTTTCGGCGATGAATAGATTGGCGACATCTCCTTTTCTTCCGCCCAAAGAACGGATAACGCCTATTTCCTTAACCCTTTCGATGACAGATACATAAGTGATGATTGCAATCATCACCGTTGAGACCACTAAAGATAAAGCAGTAAAGGCCACTAAAGCGTACGTAATTATATTGATGACGGTGTTAATCATTGAGATGACGATCGCTAAGGTATCGTTATAAGTAATCTTATCGCGATCTTCATAAGCGATAGTCTTCCCATTCGATAAAGCTATATCCCCTTCTTCGTTCCATGTGTCTAGATAATTCGTGACTCTATCTTTGTCATTGAAATTGTTCGGGTATATCTCAATCCTAGAAGGAAGGTCATTGCCTCCTAAATCACGGAGATCCAAGGTATAGATGCTGCTTGAGCTAGACGATCCTCCTCCCATATAAGAAGAGATAATAGAAGATAAAGCGCTCATCGTATTCGTTGACCCAACGAAAGCGACATCATGATGCTTCTCGCCTTTATAGACGAAATCATATTCGTAAGATATGCCCATCTTCATGGATATATCCCCGACTTTGACCGCCATCGAGGTTATGGTGTCTGCCCCATGCTCATTCATATCATTCACGATTACGCTTTCTTTTCCATCATTGATGAATTTCTGCGTAAAAGATGAAGTGAAATAGAAGCCAGATGACAATGAGCCATAGTTAATATTGTCTTTTGGGGTGAGAATTGTGGTGATTTTCATCTTCATCCCGTTCTTCTCCCATAAGGAATTGGAGTGAAAATTATATGTGCCAGTCGGTGTCGAAGGCCCACCTTCTTCCGATGAAGGGATCCAAGTTAAAGAACTATAAACCATATCATTTGGGTAATAGATAAATTCCTTGCCCAAAAGCTCCTCGAATGAGAATTTCTCCTTGTATGTCTTGCTGGGATCAGGGTCATTAGAAGGATCGTCATCCGATTCATATACGAATTTATAGACCAAGTCGGTGAATTCTTCCTGGGTGTAGTAGCCTAATTCCGTTAGCAATAAATCCGTAAGCATATCATCATTATTTAGGACAATCATGATCTCATCCTCTTCCATAGGGAATTTGGATGTGCTCTTATCGCTTACGACATCATATTGCTCAAGAATATATTCTTCGTTATCTATCGATTGGGAGAAAGTGTTAGACATCGCGGAGACCAAATCCGCATATTGCTTGACCTGTTCTTCTTGCTTCAAAATCGATATGCACATGTTTTTGATCGCGCTTAAAGAATAAGGACCGGTTTGGATGGTTCTCTCTTCGTCCTGGGTGAAATGCATATCGGTGTAGATATTATTCGTCGGGTCGATTGAATAATATTTCTGCAAGGCCGCATAACTATCTTTAGGCATATCATCGAGGAAGCGGATGTAATCCTCATTGATGTTGTTTTTCACGGAGAAAGAATCGAAATTCCTTGAACTTTTTATCATCTCTTCAATGATGAAATCGACATTGACATAGCCATCTTCTAAAGATGAGGAGACCGCTTTGGCTTGGGTGGAGAAAGAAGTTGAATTGACTAAAGAAGCGAGATCCATGCTGTTCTCGGATATGGTGACTGGGTTGCCAGAAAGCATATCATCTTGCAAAGAGGCAATATAATTTTTAACACCGGAGGAGACCGCTAAAACGGTTGCGACCCCGACGATACCAATAGATCCCGCGAAAGAGACCATAAGAGTCCTTTTTCTTTTGCTCCATAGATTCTTTGAAGATAGACGGAAAGCACTCAAGAATGACAATTTGGATTTTTGCTCTGGTTTCTTCTTGCTCTTTTCGCCTTCATTAGTAAAAGGATCGCTATCCTCGGTTATATTCCCATCGAGAAGACGGATTATTCTAGTCGAATATTCCTCGGCGATCTCAGGGTTATGGGTGACCATGATGACAAGCCTATCCTTGGATATTTTTTTGATAAGATCCATGATTTGCTTGCTGGTTTTGGTATCTAATGCGCCTGTCGGCTCATCGGCAAGAAGGATTTTAGGTTCATTGACCAAGGCTCTAGCGATGGCGACTCTTTGGCATTGGCCGCCTGAAAGCTGATTCGGGAGCTTGTTTATCATATCCCCCAATCCCACTTCTTCTAGGCTTGCTTTCGCTTTGGCGGTTCTTTCTTCTTTCCCCAATCCAGCGATGGTTAAAGCGAGTTCAACGTTTTGAAGAACGCTTTGATGGGGAATAAGGTTATATGATTGGAAGATAAAGCCGACTTGGTGGTTTCTATAAGCGTCCCAATCTTTATCATTAAATTCTTTGGTGGAAACCCCATCGATTTGCAAATCGCCATCGCTATAATGGTCAAGCCCTCCGATTATATTTAATAAGGTGGTTTTGCCTGAGCCAGATGGTCCTAAAATCGAGACGAATTCGTTATCTCTAAAAGTGATGGAAACGCCTTTTAAAGCAGGAAAAATTGTGCCGGCGACTTTGTAATCTTTTTTGATATTTAGTAGTTTCAGCATAATCTCTCCTTTCTTTAGCGAAAAAAATTGTATAGCAAAAATTTATTTTTCAAAATAAAAATGCATTATATTAGCAAATTATTTTTATTTATTAATAAACGTATTCCGAAAAAGATGAAGGAATTGATGGAAGATTGTTTCCGAAAATCACATCGAACCCCCCAGCGAGTTTTAAGGCGGTGGAGAAGCCTGTGATGTTATATCCTGCTATATCCCCTGCCCCGAATAGAGTTCTTAATATATTCAAAATTAAATCGTCTTCTTTTATGGAGTTCCCTTCCATTATCCCAATCTCCAGATTGCTATACACCGAAAGGGCTTTGACGCCTTCTTCATCATACGTTATCATCGCTTCAAGCTTTGGGTTTTCCCCTAGATTGATGTTTTTCCAATTCTCCGTGTCGGGGCTGGTTTTCATCTCGATCCTCTGCATAAAGGTCTGGAATTTCTTGATCGTATTGAAATCCGCGTGGATATAATGCGTTTCCCCATCGACCCAGGAATCGAAATAGGTGGAGAATGCGGCGACATTATCCCTAATCCCCAAAACCGAGTCAGAGAGTTTGGCAAAATCTCCGGCAAGGCTTTCTTCGTATTCGTATTTGCCGGTTGAAGGATTATACCATTTAAGTTCGCCTTCATGCTCCGTAGGATTGGTGATGGCCTCATTTTTAACGTCTCTACAGATTTTTTTGCCAGAGAACGCGCCAATCTCTTCTTCGATATCTTCGAAAACATTAACTAACGATGAGGCGGTGTAATCCAATACGCCTTTGGTCTCTTCATCGCTTAAATCGATATAGGCTTTGCCATCGGTTACATAAGCCGTAACGTCTGCATCGACAAAATCATGAGGCACGCTGGCGCCAGTCACGCTTTCATAGAATATAGAGCCGGATAAAGAGGCTTTTGCCTCCACTTTCTGATTGGAGGTATCTCTTCTTAATCCTTCCGATTCGGCGACATATAGATTGCTGCCGTCATCAAGATTCAGATGGATCCCGCCATTCTTGTATATATCGTTTCCCTGTAAAGCCAATTCGGTGGAATCGGGTGTTGAATATTTAAAGGTCGTATTGAGGCTGATTTCTAATTCATCGACCACTGAGATATCAAAAGAGAGCCTATCTGATTCAGCGATGTTTTTTAATGCGGCGGATAGAGATTCCAACGAATTTGAAAGAAGCTCTTTACTTCCCTTCCTCTCGAAGCGGTTGCTGCTATCGATGGAGATAGATGATTCTTCGGAAGAAAAAGATGATTCACCCTCTTTGGAGGAGGAAGAGACATCACTTACTACGGTTGAGGAACGCCCATTATTAAATCCTTGGCATGAAGCAAGCAACGCCGCGCTAGACAACAATATAACCAAAGGACGGATATTTTTCATAAAACTACCAATATTATATATTGTTTGCTAAAGGCAAATAAAGGGGGATTTGCAAGAATTTTTATTGATTTTCAAACCAAAAATACTTTATTTTGTCTTTTTTTCTTTATGCTTGTCGATAATGTTTTGGGCTTCATTAATTATCTGCTCTATGAAATCATCAGGAGATAATATTTTTATCATCTCGCTATATTGCATGCACCAATAGAATAAGGAACTGCGACCATTCTTGATTGAGATGGTTGCCCCTTCTTCATCGCTAGACAATAATTTGCAATTCGTCCCAAACCACTCCTTCGCGGTTTTTATCCCCTCCGCGGTGGTCTTGATGGTGATGGTGATGACGGATGAAGAAATCATATAAACGTTATTGTTGATATAGCTATCGATATCGAAATTCTTCATTTGGGGGACGAGGTTTTTATCAATAGAAGGGAGGGTGCTGATTTCCGGATTCCTGATTCTATCGATTTTATAGGTTATCGTGTTGAATATGCCGCTTCTAGAATCCCCGACCGCGCCGAAAAGATAATAATTTCCTTTGCAATTTATCGTGTAGTAGCAGGCAACCCTATATATTTTTGGCGAGCCATCTTTGTTTCTTTTAAGAACCTCATTTCCATTCAAATCATAATCAACATAGTTGAATTTGAGTCTTTTGGATGAAGCGATAGCCTCTTCAATCATACTTAAAGTGAAGAATACATCAATGTTCGTGCGGTTGACGTTCTCGCTTTTATAGACGAATTTGTAATTCTTTCTTTCGTGCTCGCTTAGTAAAGAATTCAATTTCTTTATAAGCCTATGGGCGTCCTTCCCCTTTAATGAAGGCGAAGAGAATATAGCATCCGAGATAAATTTGATTTCCGTAGGATCTAACAATCTTTCTCCTAGATAATACCCCTTTCTCCCTGGGGCATCGATGATGTCATAATCGAATTCATCTTTCAATAAGGAAATGATGGAGGAGACTGTCTTTCTATTTAGCTTGCATCCATATTCCGAATCTAGTTTATCGATGATATCTTTCTGCATCAAAGGATGCGACTCATCGCTATATTCTTCTAGGATTTTCAAAACGCAAAGTTCAGCGCCTCTCATCTCTTATCTTTTATATTGAGGAATTAGTCACTTCTTCAGCGAATTTGTCTAATCTCGCTAAATCCTCTTCGTTTGGTCTGCCTTTATTCAAAGCAAGCCAAGAAGCGACTGTTGAATAATATTTATCGCTTACGGAGATGCCTTCTTTCTCCGCGACTTTCTTCACGGCTTTCAAAGTCGATGAGCCTGAAGCGGATGAAGAGACGTTATACAAGGTTTTAATTTTGTCCTTGTTTCTTTTTAAGAAGGTTTTGACCTCCTTATCGATTGTCGCAGCGTACATCGCGTTAAGCAAGAATAGCGCTTCAACTTCTTCATTCAAATCTTCTTTGACTTCCTTGGCCTCCACGCCAAGTTTTGAGGATAGGCGATCGGCGAGCT
This sequence comes from Bacilli bacterium, assembly GCA_017468925.1. GTDB lineage: Bacteria > Bacillota_I > Bacilli_A > RFN20 > CAG-826 > UBA4951. The sequence goes on from JAFUHI010000003.1 coordinate 29,452, forward strand.
TCTTTGTGTTTCCTTTTTTACTTTTTGTGAAATAACGAATCGCGATTCTCATTTTCTTTCCTCCTATTTGCTTAGGCAATCGTGTTCTTTTATATAGTCAATTATTATATCTACGGTGGAAAAGGCAAGACAAGTATAACAATCAGCGGAACCATAATATATTGCAAGTTTCCCGTTTTCTCCGACAAGAACGTTGGTTGGGAAGACAACATTGGGTGTGTGTCCGGTGGTCTCATATAATTCCTGCGGGGTCAATAGGAAGTTCTCACAGTTATATAAAACTTTCGTCGGATCGTCTCTATCTAGAAGCATAGCCCCCATCGAATAAACGAGGTTGTTGCAATTGAATAACACTCCATGGGTGAAAACAAGCCACCCTTCATCCGTTTCGATTGGGATTGGACCACCACCGCATTTAACTCCATTCCAATTAGCCCAGTTGTTTCTAGCAATGAGGCGATGATGTCCCCAATATTCCATGTCATAAGATTCGGATATGAATATATTGCCGAATAAAGATGAAGCATTATCGCTTGGCCTAGCCAAAATCATGTATTTACCATTGATTTTCCTAGGGAATAAAGCCCCATTCCTACAATTGGGAAGGAAGGGATATTCCAATTTTGTGAATGTTTTGAAATCGTCTGTTTTGGCGATGCAGATGGTAACATCGGCGAAATAGTCGGCGAAAATGATGTAATAAGATCCTTCTAGAAGCACCACACGTGGGTCATATGAGAATCTAGTATCAGGAAGTGGGTTCCCGTTTTTGTCGACGAAATGAATTGGCTCTTCTTCCAAAGTGAAATTTAGCGCATCCTTCGATCTTCCCACAAATAATTTATATATGCCTGTATAGGTATCACCCCTAAAAACCCCGACGAATTCATCGCCGAAGGGAACGAAACCGCTGTTGAAGGTTCTTTCTACCGTCCTATTGACATTTCTTTTGATGATGGGGTTCTTGCTATATCTCCAAACAGGAAGGAAATCCCCTTCTTTCCTGTCTTCCCATGGTAGATTCTTTACTATCTGGGCATTAACAACTTTAGCCATTTTATCTCCTTATTTAATTTATTAAATTGATTATAACCAATTAGATAAATTTTAAATAGTGGTCTATGTTAATTGCGTATATTTGCAGATAAAACAAAATCAATTTAATGGAACAAAGATCATTTAAAGCTTATTAAGGCAAAACAGGCGGAAATAAAGAGGAAAACTCACCAAAATCAGATGCCTTTTGCCACGATGGGGTGCCTTGCTTCCAAATCAAGGTATCGTTTTTGATTTCGCCAGTCGCAATCATATCTTGGATTTTGGAGGCTTCAAATGGTCCGATCGCTTTCCCATCTATTGCAACATGATATGTGGTTTTCGGGAGCGCAGGAGGCACAGCAGGGTTAGAATTCATGGTTTGGTCTAGCGTACCTCCGATGTTTTTGGCGACCGCTCCGCCGACCGCTAAACCAGCCATAAGGGTCATGGGGTTGAAACCAGCACCGCCAGTTCCTTCTCCACCATTTCCTAGATTGATATTGCCAGCGCCATTCTCGCCCATCTTGCCCAAGGCTTCTGCACTAGCGACTCCGACCTCGGCTTGTTTCTCGGTCTGATAAGCGCCGATGTTGGCTTGCCTTGTGGCCATGCGTTGAGCGTATTGTCCTTCTTCTCTTTGGATTCTAAGCTGCTCTTCATAGTGCTGAATATTTATCTCAGCCTGTTTTGTCGTGATGTCTTTGGTGATATGTTTCAGTTCTAAATAAGACTCGCTTTCTTTATCGATTTCAATTGAGCTGATGTCTAATCCAGTGACGGTGATTCCGTAATTCTCCGCTAATCTTTCTTTGATATATAGTTCTGCTTTCTCGCTGACTATATCGATTTTCGATTCAATAGCGATTACAGGAATATTATTTTCTGATGGAGTTTTGGTAACGGTGTCTTTGATATATCTGTTGACAACTCCATTTATTTTTTCTTTGAATTGCTCAAAATCGAAAGTCGCAAGTTGATGACATTCTATAAAATGCACATAGTCCTCGATTTTGAATGTTAAAGTGCCGCGGACTGAAACAGGGACTTGGAAATCTGGATAGCGAGGATCGATGACATCAAAATATGGGATGCCGAATTTAATCTGCGCAGCCTGGGCGGTGTTGATGAAAAACACTTCAGCCTGAAATGGTGTATCCCCTTCATACCACAGCCCGATGATTGATGATAAAACTGGGAAGTTTTGTGTTTTCAATGTATCGTCGTAAGGACCAACGATATAGTCGATGTTTTTTCCGTCTTTTTGTTTGTAGAAAAACACTGCTACTTCGCCGGGCTTGACCCTTAAAACCGAGGTGGTTCTAATCGCATTTTCTCTTTTTAGTCTTCCCTCTTCGTAGCCATCTGGATGCCATTTCCAAATAAGGTAATTAGGTACATCACATCTAATTACGTCGGCAAATCCGCCTTTGTGCGATCTTTTGAAGATACCCATAACTTTTCTCCTTTATTTTTACTTTGCACTCTTTAAATTCTTATAAAAATCAAAGTCGCGGGATGAGGTTTCTTTCTTGAATCTGTCATTGATGGCCAAGGCTAATATTTCAAGTCTTCTATCCCCATCAATCCTATCCACCGCGCCTTCCCTATAGACTTCGGTGAAATATTCGCCATACTCATAGATAGCTTGGGAGATTTTCCCCAAAGGAATCCTTGTAACCTCATCAACTGTTTGTTCATCGTCGTTCATCTTGACGTAATAAAGCGCTTGGGTGGAAAGAACCACATTATATAGGTGGTCTTCATCGCCGTTAATTGAATCGACGTTGCGTCTAAAAATTATTTTTTCATTACGTCTTGGGGCGAAGTAATTCACAATTTCCACTTCTTCATCTGGATATGTGACTGGCCCAGTTTCTTCTTGCTTTGGCACCTTGTTCTCTATAACAACATCTTCCTCTTTCGCAGGTTTTGGCGACTCTTCATAGACATGAGTCACAACCGTTTCGTGGATGACCTTCTGTTCGGGTAAGGCTTTGCCTTTGGCAATAGCCTTTTGTTGTTGTCTTTTCTCTTTTTCTATTTTTTCTTGGGCTATTTCTTTGTTTGTTTTCTTTCGCTTGAAGCCGAATATTAAAGAGACTACGCCCGCCGCTGCGACGGCAATGCCTACGCCACCAAGAATGGTGTTGTTCTCGCCGAAAATAAGTAAAACTGCGGTGCCTGCTGCGATTCCCATAAAGCCAAGAATAATCAAGATCAATTTAATCTTCACCACTTTTTTAGTGTCGCCTTTTGCTTTTGCGTATAAATCTTCTAGTCGTGCCAAATCGCTTTTGCTTGTAAGCATAATTTTGCCTTTTTGGTAGCATTGCTCGATTTTCGAAAGCCAGGCTGATGGGAGGCTTTCTTTGTTTCTATTGGTTGCATAATATTTGGCGTCGAAATTGGATGTGGCCAAAAACATGAATTCCAAAATATCTTCCCTGTTATTGGGAATAGGGAATGTTTTTATGAATTCTATCTTTCTATCATCGTCTTCAATCAGATTGATTTTGTCGAAAAACGATTGAACGGACATTGCCACTTCCCTTCCACGGATTTCTTTTCCACATGAAGGACATTTTAAGGCATCGAAAGGGAGAATTTCTCCGCAATAAGGGCACTTATGCACCTTTCCCTCTTTGGATGATCTTTCCTTTTTCTCCTCGCCTCCGACTTTGGCTCCACATCCGTCGCAAAACGCCGCATCATCGGCAATTTTCTTTCCACATTTCGAGCAATACATAGCAAACCCTCCTAATACTCTTTCTTTATGGCGTCGACTATATCTCCAATATTACATTCGAGATATTCGCAAATTCTTAAAAGAACAGACAAAGCTACTTCTTCGTTTTTTCTTAGTTTTGTCATGGTGCCTGTTGCTAAATTAAGATCTCTCCTCAGTTGCACTGGAGAGATCTCTTTATCAACCAAAAGCATCCAAAACTTTTTGTACGAAATGCCCATCTTTGTCCCTTCGTTCACAAAAAAATTTTAGAGAGAGAGAGAGAGAGTCAAGCACTTATTGAGAAAGAGTGCCAATTTCTTGTGCTCTCATCTCAACATCTTGCGATTAATTGATAAAAAATACCCCTTTCCTAATGTCTAGGATTTGGGGTACCTTTCAATTTGGCATACTTTTTGGGACGTTCTATTAATATTTCCTAAATCACCGCGTATTTAGAAATGGTCGCGCTGGTTTGCTTTGAGCCATCTATATAGAAATAGCTGTGAACATTGGATCCGCTGACGGATGAAGCGTTAGCGGCGAAGGTATGGGCAAAGGTATATGTACCCACTGGCAAATACGAATCAGATACCTGCCTACTGATGGTAATCGTCGCAGTCAACGTAACTTTACCAGTTCCATCAACAGTCGACGATAATCTTATATGGCCGGTGGCGGAGGAGAAATTAGATTCTGAGAATTTTGCATCGTTTTCCGTTGCGATTGATGCATCAAAATCGGAATTGACGAAATTTGATGTCTTATTCGTGGCAAACCATCTTAATCTACCGCCTCTGAAATTGATGCCGTATCCTCCGATTCCCGCCACCAAATAGCCATTGCCAGATGCGGCGGTCGTTGTCGATAAATCAAAATCCACGACGGCGTTTTCATAAGACAAGACTTCATCATCAATATATTGCAGTGTGCCGTTTCCTAGAACGACATCGCTCTTTTGTTCAACTTTGGTGAAGGTAAATTCGTAATCACTTCCCTTGAATCGGACCTTGCCGCCAATTATTCCAAATGATAAGGATGATAAATCCTCTTCTGCGACAACCATATTGAAATCATCGTCGAGAACGTAATCGTACTTCATTCCTCCTAGATATAATTCTGCGGTATCGTTAACACCCAAAAGATTAATGACTAAATCACCGCTGGTATAGATTGAGCCAACGCTGATGGCCGCCTTCTCTTTGGTGAATGAGAATGAGTACACCTTGCTATTAAGAGCAATCTCCCCTTCTATCGCGCCAAAAGTGAATCCGTCCATAACACTTTCGGAGATAATAATGTTTTCACCTTCAAGGCTATAGTTAATAACAACACCATTGAGAGTGATTATCGCGCTTAAGTCACATCCTGGGAAAGTGACAACGAAATCGCCATAAATATAAGTTGGTTCGCAATATGGCACTATCTCTTCCCTGACGAAAGAGAAGGAATATTCATTGCCGTGAAGTATGACTTTTCCTCTAGCCGTGCCAGGGACGACTTTCAGCATGTCTTTGCTCGAGACGAACATATAATTCCCGTCTAGAGTGAAATCAAATTCATCATTATTGATGAATAGCTGAGCGTTTTCATCAACCCCTCTTAAATAGATTCTGAATTCATTTGAGGAATAGGTTGGATCGACATAAGCCTTTGGGGCGTGGGCGTAAGCGTAAATCCCATTACCCAATGTCGCATCGGAAGCGAAACGGAATCCGAATTTCGCGTTTTCGCTAGAAATTTCTCCCGATGAATATTTTATAGAGGTATTGCTATCGACATAGAATACCGAACTGTAAATCGAACCGTCATCGTTCAATATGGCAAAGGTGATATTGACTTCGGTTTCACCAACGTCGACACCCAAAACGATATCGAGATTGCCTGCGTTGAAAAGCTTCTCGTTATCGAATGTTCCCATGACTCCATAATCAGCGCTGGTTCCAGGCTGCATCGATGAAGTCATTCGTTGCGGTCTAACTTGTTTTCCACGTAGATATACGCCATAGCTGCCAATCATGAAATAGAAACCGCTATTCTGGGTCGTCTCGGTCTTTATCCTCGCTCTTACATATGAGCCATATCCGATAGCGGAATTCGATAGGCTGAAATTCTTATCAGCCTTGACGCACCCTGATGAATCAGAGATCGTGAATAAATCTTCGACTTCAAAGATCTCGCTGTTTATTGATTTAAATGTGCAAGTGATAGGCGATTCAATGCCAGAATAAGTCAATGCGACGGTGTGTGTGTCGCCAACCAAATCGTTAAGTTGATTATGCTCGACGAATATCTGGTAATCTCCTAACGAATAACTGACTTCCTTACCATCAATACTCACTTTGCTTAGACCCGTCAAATCATTCACATCAATCGTCAAATTGTCGACAAGCGATGGGGAATATAAAGATTTCACGCTTGCCTGGAGTTTAACCTGCTCGCCAAAATTGATCGCTTTTATGTTATTTATCTCATCCAATGATAGGCCGGCGTCCAATAAATAATTCTCAACCTTGGTTGACAAATCGCCATCTGGGTATAGCTCAAGCAATTTGTGATACATATTATAGAATTGGCAGGAATTAGAGCTGCCATTATCGATGTTTTTGGCGTTTCTCTCGCCATTTTGAGAGAAGCTTGTGAATTCATAGTCATTGATGAGGTCTTTTAGTTCCACGCCAAGCAAAGCATTCAACAAGAAGCAGACTGTTCCTGTTCTATCCGCCCCACCCCAGCAATGGATGTAAACTGGGTAATTCTTCTTCTCGGATAAGAGCTTGAATACTTTCGCCATCGGGGCGCTATTTGTAATCGCAGACACATAACTGTTAGCGGAAATAAATTCGACCTTAGCCCCAGGGATTGGGGTCGTGGTTATAGGTGTATTGGTGTTTTTGTCTATTAATTCCGTTGAGTTCCTCAAATCGATATCGAGTCTGATGCCCATTTCTTCCGACATCGTAGCCTTTCCCTTATCCGTTATCTGATATGAATGCTGGCCATTCATCTCAGTTCCGCGGAACACCATATTCTGCAGTGTCGTTTTATTAGATGTAGTATGATAACCACCGACATCTCTGACGTTTCCTATTCCTTCCACTCTCATGACGCGAGGGCCGAGGTCTGTAGTTTTGAATGTGAATTCTTCTTCATAAGTGTCGGTGGAATTAATTACCTCGATTTTCGCATGATATGTGCAATTTTTCAGAAGATTAAACAATTCAACCGAGCTCGCTTCAGGCGATAATTCCAAGGTCTTCCCCTCACTATAATCTTCGTTTGGCGAATAGGTGAACTTCTGGCTCGTGACATTGCTATAATTTTGCATCCAGCTGAAAGATATTGGGCTATATGCCTCGCCTGAACTCATATATGTGTGGACGTTTTTGAAATCGGACGTGTCCTCGATATCATTTATGGATGTGGCTTCTAGATAATTTTTGGCGTTTTCTTTATAAGGAAAGTATTCATCTTTCAATCCATCGATGTATATGCCTCTTTTAGTTTCTAAATATGTTGCTGTATATGTCATATCGCATGTAGCAATGGTCGGTTTTGGGTTCCAACCCGCAAAAACATATGTGGCTTCCTCCGTGTCAGGGCGGGAGGGAAGTTCACCATAATATCTCGGATATTCCCCTTCTTTGACATCAAGTGACAATAAAAGTGTACCATCGTAATCGACATATTTGATTTTGTAAACATTTTCGTCTCCGTCTTGAGAGCTGCTGACGCTTGTGACATTGGATTGAGAATTGCTGATTTCAGCGTCTATGGCGCAACCGGATAAGGGCAAAGCCAACAAAATGGCCGCCAATAGTAATGTTTTTTTCATAAAACCTCCCTATGACCGCAATTAAATATGGTGTTTATAGGGTGGCCGTTATAATTCCGACCACCCTAATGATGTTAGGCGGCTAAAGTAACGACAAGATTCGACACCGAGGCGTCCACAAAGTTGACGTTCTCGTTGCCTGAGCCTTTGAGGCGGAACCTGATGTAGGTGGTGTTTGCATCGTCGAACACCGTGGAGTCGATGGTGACGTGGGCCACTCCATCAGTAAGGGTGAAGTTCTTGAGCAAGGCGTCCGAGGCTGTCTTCCTCAACGAGAAGTACTTGACGTCGCTGAGGTCGAATGACGCTCCGCCGGCGACATTGGTAAGGGGGACTCCGTTGAAGTCGACATCGAAAGTGATCGAAGCGACATTCTCTTTGATCCAGGTGTAATGATCAGCGTCGTACACCGTGACCAATCCGTTTGTGGATGAAATCGTTGATGGGATGTCATGAGCCGGCGTAGATGCCTTTGCTTCGCCAACTACATTAGATACCGTAGCGCCAACAAAGTTGACGTTCTCGTTGCCTGAGCCTTTGAGGCGGAACCTGATGTAGGTGGTGTTCGCATCGTCGAACACCGTGGAGTCGATGGTGACGTGGGCCACCCCGTCGGTGAGGGTGAAGTTCTTGAGCAAGGCGTCCGAGGCTGTCTTCCTCAACGAGAAGTACTTGACGTCGCTGAGGTCGAATGACGCTCCGCCGGCGACATTGGTAAGGGGGACTCCGTTGAAGTCGACATCGAAAGAGATTGATTTCAGATTTGCTTTCATCCAGGTGTATTCTTCTGCTGTGTAAACCGTGACCAATCCGTTCGTCGATGAAAGGGATGAAGGCGCGTAATTCAATGTGGTATCAAGCAAACGATCATCGTTTAAAGCGATGACATCGGCTTTTTTCTGGTCGCTCCAGACTCCTTCTTGAATTTCTACATCACCCGTTGGCTCGACGAAGACGTGCTCATTGCTGGAGCATGAGACCCAGTATTCCTTGATTCCGTTCACGGTGAATGTTGGGCTGACTTCTTGGTAGTGAACCCAAACATTCGAGGTGTTTCTAAGATTTTCGGCAAACAAGGCGATGTCGGGGTTGCTTAGCAAAATCGCACTTGCCAATATGGATGCAGCGCCGACTGCCAAGATTGCCATTCTTTTCTTTTTCATGGTTTTTCCTTTCCTTTCTTTTTTTAATTATGTTGAACCTAACCAGAAACCTTTCTAGTGAGGTCAATCATCATAGATGTGGGTGTTTTCTTTTCTTTCGTTTATTGATTTCCTCCTTTCCAAGTTGGTTCATCTATCTTCTTATCGCTGATATATAAACCTCTTTTATATAGATCCTTGTGGTATCTGATATTGAGATCCTTGTCATAAATATGCATTTGGCTTAAGAAAGAGGCTAATAACGCCAAAGGGATATAGAAAACAAGGAGAATCACCAAAATAATCATTTTCACCAGCGAATTCTCAATGTATTTGAGGAATACGACTCCATATGTGAGGATGAAGAACAAGAAAACCTCAGGAAGGTTCTTGAAAGTCAAAATGAATGAATTTTTCAAAGAATTGACAAATGTATTCGTGTATATCGTGTGGCTATAGCAATAAGTCATAATCAAGGGGAAAATGGCGATAAGCTCGATGCCGTAGCTTATCCCAGGCGCAATATAGCCACCGATAAGGATTCTTATTAGATATTGAACGAATGAGAAAATGGCGAATATCTCGGAGCATAATATGAAACACAGGGCGTTTTGCTTAAGGCCCATTTTGAAATCCTCTCTATAGAACACCCCTTCTCCCCATATAAGCTGTCTCATTACCCTTAAGTTGCCAGATAAGGAAAGGGCGATGAAAGGAAGGGCGACAAATAGGCCAAGATGATAAATGATGCGAAGATTGTTTGTCTGAGCCACAAGCGTCTCGCTATCTATCTTTTCCTCCAAAAAAGCATTCGAGACATTGACAATCGCTATATCGCGGAAAGCGATGAGGGCTATTAAAGGCAACGAAGACAAAATAGTGATTAGGCCAATCAAGACAAGGAGAAGGAAACGCGTATTCAAAATATCAAGGAACTGCATTCTGCGGGTCCTTGGCAGATTCTCGACGTTGAAATCCCTATTACTCATCGCAGACATCGATCAATACCTCACTAAAAATAAGCGCTGTGTCATATTTTTCATGGCTCAAATCACCAATATGCATGCTATTCAAATTGAAGAAAATGTAATAATCCTCGTCCGTCTGCTCGCTTAAGGAATAGGTGAAATACGCATTCGATAATGTTCCTCCTTTAGCGTGCAGCCTGATTCCATAATGGACATCTTTTTCTTGATAATATGATGGGGCTAGGACATATCTTTCCATTGTCGCCTCTTCAATCGGCGCGAAATAATTTCCTACATCAAGAGAAGTAGCTTTGCTTTCCGGCAAAATGAACATATCCGCGGTCAAAAGGTTCGCGGTCAAATATGTCTCGTAATATTCATCGTTTATAAGACGGGAATTGACATTAATTTGCCTTAGATAATCTGGTTTGTTTTCCTTTAATAATTTCGTTAGATTATCATTCTCAAGCGAGCAGCTTGCGATAAATACCGTAAGCGTCTCTTCATTCCGCGGCATATTCACAAGATCGACGAAATATATAGCGGAAATAGGGCAAATAATGGCCGCAAGGGCGAAGAGATACCATTTTGAATTGATGTTCTTGATGGTCTTATTCATACGCTTCCACCCCAAAAACGAAATTATCCGAAACGACAAGCTTGATTTTCTGTTCTTCTTTCAATTCGATTTCTTCATCTTCAAGCTGTTCGTAATAAATAGAGAAAACATCGCCAGAGACATCGATTTCAACAATATGGCCCTTGATGCCTTTTTTGATTGTTGTCAAAGGGTCGATTCGATTCACTCTTGCCTCATAATTCAGCTTTTTGAACACAAGAAGCCTTTCGATATGAACGATGCGGCGGTTAGCGGGAACGATAATAAACGCCAAAGCGTAAATCAAGAAGGCGATATAAGCGAATAACAAGATAGATAGAACAATCTTGAATATTAGAGCAGTCTGGTCATCAATTAGGAAGACCGATCCAACGAAAACAGCGACAACAATGGCGAAAAGGATAGACAAAAGGATGATGAAAATCTTATTCGTCTTCCTCAACTTGATAGCTTGTTCTTTGCTGTATCTATATTTCATAGCTAGACCTATTGAGTTCCTCCACTATCTTGTTTGTCGACTTTAGAATATCCATCGGCGTGCCCGAAGCTTCGAGTTTTCCTTCGTTAATGACATAGATCCGGTCGGCTAGGCTATATGCCTCTTTAATGTCGTGAGTGACGTATATCGCCGTAGCGCGATGATTCTTTAAGATTTTTTTGATTAACAGCCTTTCTTCTCTTCTAATCACAGGGTCGACATTGCTAAGCGGCTCATCGAATAGATAGAACGATGGGTTCTTAATCAAGGCTTTCGCTAAAGCAACCCTTTGCTGCTGGCCGCCTGATAATTGTTTTGGCCTTCTTGTAAGAAGCAATCCAATCCCCACTTCATCTGCGACGCCATGCACCCTTTTTATAATCTCTTCGCGAGGGGTGCCGATTATCTTCAAAACATAGGCGATGTTATCGAAGACCGTCATATGCGGATATAAATCATAGTTTTGAGTTACCGCGGAGAAATTCCGCTGCGAAATGGTGAGATCTTCGTCTTTCACGCCATCGAAATAGATGTCGCCATCATATTCAACAAGCCCAGCGATTGCCTTAAGCAAAGTGGTTTTGCCCCCGCCTGAAGGACCGATTATGACGTTGAATGAATTATCCTCGAATGTCGCGCTGAAACTAGACAAGCCGATAGTAGGCTCTGCCTTCTTCCTCTTGTTTTGATATGTTACCGTGACATTATCTAGGACAATCATTTCTAGTCTATTTCCTTACTCCTTTCTCTTTCTAACAGAAGCAACAATAGCGGCTATAGGCAACGCCACAAGAACAATCGAGGCGCCAGCCACTACGCTTCCTCCACAGCCTGATGGGGTTGCACCATCCCCGCTATCTGGGAGATCTTCTTCCGGCTCATCCGGCTCCCCTATCATGGTGAAAACGCATTTATTCGCATTCACCTTGATTTCTGTTTTGAAGGTATATCCATCTTTCGTCGCTACGACGGAATATGTATCCATCATGTTCTTAAGTTCATATACGCCTTCGGATATCTCGGTGAATACACCTTTGGTCGTGATGCCTATACGGGCGCTGACTTTCGCTCCGCTAATAAGCCTTCCTTTAGGCGTTTTCAAAGTAACGACGATATCGTAGGGCTCGTTGATGGTGATTTCGCGAGATCCTTTGCTTACTTCGCATACCGGATATGTTTTCTCTGGTGTTTTCGCATATATTTCGGTTTCGCCATACATCCCTTCGAAGATATAGGCCTCTAACTCCGAATCGTATCTAGGCGTGTATTCTTGCTTTTCTCCCAAAGGAGATTTGATTTCGAAAGTCGCGTTTGTAGAGCTATTCCCATCCGTATCTTTCACTCTTACTATGGCCTCATACACCTCGAAAACCGAATAGTTATCGATATAAACCGTCGCGGAATCATTGACTATGCTGAACATGAAATCGGCCGCGGCGACATTGCTAGATGTCTCATCATGCGGTAGGTATTCCCCTCCATTGAGCGAAGTGTATATCATTGATTCGGCTTCGTTGAAGATAAGAGAAGTCGTATAAGAGATCGTTTGCCAATTTTTGCTTAGGGTAATCGGCTCGGTTTTGAATAGCTTTGTCGGATAGACCGACCCCCCTTTATCGACATTGTTGCCATTGCCAATATATTGGACTCCATTGCGTATAGAAACATTGTCTTGTTTGGCTTTTGCCTGATATATAATCCTGAAGGTTGTCCCATCGGGAACCAAAGCGTCTTTCACTCGATAATTGAAATAGCTATCGCTCGCGGAGGAATTAACTTCTAAAGAGTAGTCTCCACTCACCTGCTCATCGGTGATGAAACTATAAGATTGACCAGAGCTCGATTGGAAAATAAACCCGTTTTCCATTGAACCTTGGGGAGTCAAATTGCTTCCGTACTCAACCACCTCATTCTTGGTTTTCAAAAAGACATCTTGGGTCGGTTTATCATAAGATATCTCTACATTTTTGGTGACGAACCCTTCAGCGGTTATCTTCACATCCATCGTCCTTGTTAGATTAGAAATAGTGACCTGCCCGTTATTATTCTTGGTGATGTATTGCGCGCTTTTGATGTTATCGACCATGACAATCGAATCGACAATAGGGTTATAAAATTCATCATATAGATTCAAAGTCGCGTCATATTTATCCATCCAGCAATTCGTCGTATTTTTGGCAAATGATACGTATTGGGAGCCGACTACCTCGTCTCCTTTATAAACCTTAAGTGTGTATGCCTGCGATAAAGAGGAGAATTCCAAGTCACTTAAAGCGATTGTGTTCCCGACTCTAGTCTGAGCAGGCTGCGGATTTAGCTCATTATCGCCATCAAAGACCTTGACAGTCGCTGAAGAAGCACCATCTCCATTTAATGTGATGACCGCATCTTTATAGACGGACGATTTCTTGAAGCTCAAATTATCGATATAGACTTTTTTCCCGTTTGTGGCCCCGACATCGATAATGACCTGATCAGTGACAAAATATCCTGATAAATCGCTGACTTCCTCAAAAACATTGGCCTTGCCTTTATTGTGATATAAATACATTTTCATTCCATCGCCATAAACCGCAAATTTGTATTTAAGCTCATGCCATTCATTATCTGGCAACGAATAATATGGGGTGGCATAAATCCTAGTTGATGAGGATTTCCAACCAACATCGGGTTTTTCTCCCCAGAACCCCAACTGGCAGACGACAGAGAAATTGCCTTCAGTCGCTTTTTTGGCAAACATGTCTATCTCATAGAAATCACCATCGACAAGCATGTCGGAGTATTGTTTTCCGGAATTAAATGTCTGCCTGGCCCAAATGCCGCTGACTTCCATGGCTTTATTCCCTTCATAAACGCCTTCTGGACATGTCTCAACGTTAATGAGTTTCGCCGTGCCGGACCCGCTATTATCAAAAATGCGGTTGTCCTCGAAATTATACGACAGGTAATTACCTTGCTCCTCTGCTCTAGTTTCTACAGTTCTTCCACCTAAGAAAACTAAAGACGCTGATAAGCATACGGCGGATAGGATTAGACAACTTAAGGTCTTTTTCATAATTAGGCCTCCTCCTTGTTAAAGCGATATATGTGGATTTTCTCTTCAAAGCCTACGAATCTCTTATTTTTCATAATGCATTCTCTCCAAATCGCCGTTTATAAAGCCTAAGACGATAGGCTTATCCATATAGCCTTCGATGAAAACGCTGACTGGCTTATGGTTTTTATCCTTAATAGAAACATCAACGGAGTCTTCATCAAAAGATATATCGACGGTGTAACCACCCTTCGCTCTTATTCCTTTGACGCTTCCTTTTTTAAAAGATGAAGGTTTTGCTGGGAAAATTGTTATTTTATCTTCGCTTGATTCCACAAACATCCCATAAATCGCTGCGGTAAATCCCATATTCGCATCGATTTGGAATGGGGCGTACCCGTTAATGGAATATTTCAAGGTAACACCCATATTCCTCCAGTCATTATGGTGGGTATAAAGGTTTTCTCCTGTGCAGAATTTTATGATGTTCTCCAAACACTCAAGCGCTTTATCGCCTTCGCCTAGTCGATCATAGATGTTCGCCATATGAGAGAAGCTCCATCCGGTTTGCTCTTTCAATCCGATTGCAAGGCGTTTATTGACTGCTACTTTTATGGCATCAAACAATTCTTTGTCATCCTTTCCTATTTCCCCGCAAGGGAAAAGAGGGAAGATATGGGATAGGTGACGATGACGATAATTATCCTCGAAATCTTCGTTCATCCATTCCTTTATCGCCCCATCGGAATTGATTTCATATGGAGGGATGGAATCCATCATCTTCTTCCACGCCTCAACCTTATCCTTATCCAATGAGAATTTTTCCGCGGTGAATATAAGGTTTTTAAGAAGCTTTTTTAACAAGGCAAAATCCATGGTCGGATTGATTGAAATAGAGATCTCTTCCGCTCCAACAAAATTGCCTTTCGCATGATTTTCCGGAGAATCTGCAGGATATGATTTTAATAAGCCGGTTTTTGGATCGATGACCATGAAATCCTCGTAAAATAAGGCCGCTTCCTTCATGAATGGGTATGCTCTATTAAGCAAGAACGACTCATCGGATGTGTATAGGTAATAATCGAAATAGAGGCTACTGATCCAACTTGAGGAGCCAGTCCAATACAAAACGTGAGGCTGGAGATTGTCTTTTTTACCGGATTGATTGTCCATGAATAACGGCAAAAGGATGCCGTGGCAAGAGAATAATTTTTGCGCATTCTCGCGATAATCATCCATGAATCTTTCAAAAAAATCGAACATCGGCAGCAGACATTCTAGTAGATTGCCTTCAAATGCCTGCCAATAATTCATCTCAAGGTTTTCGTTGTTGAAAAAGGTGCAGGCCCAGGCTGGAGAATAATCCCCATTCCATAAACCCTGGAGATTTGCGGGGCAATGGCAGTTATACGAGGAAGAAATAAGCAAATAACGCCCGAAATCCGCCATCTTCTCGATTAGGCGCAAATCGGTTTTGCCACTATAACTGTCAAGGAATAGCTGCTCATTAGAGGCGTTATCAGAATTGCCAGCGATATCCAACTCAACGCGGCCAAATAGTTCGCTGAATTCTTTTTTGTGGCGTTCTTTTAGCTCCTCGTAAGGCATATCGACCGAATCGATTATCTTTTTGTTCTCTTCGTAAGATAACTTCTCCTTCTCGATATTGACTAGAATCGTCACATTCGTAGCATTTTCGACTCTAATGTAATTATGAAGCGGCTCTTCGCCCGACATATCGATAGAAATGGTTTTATCATGTCCGTTGGCGATGATGTTTCCATCGGTGGATAGCACCTTGGCGATCCCCGCGTATTCCAATCCATGGACTGATCTGCTATACGCATAGACATATCTATCGATTGACTTGGTATCGAAGGCATCGATGAAATTGCAATGGTTCCCGTTATAATCTTTCATATCTTCTTCCGAGTGGTTCTGCAACGCGAAAGCGATGGTGAACGGGATATCCTTTTCGATATGAATGACGATGAATTTGTCTACGAAAGAGGCAAAGCATTCTCTTGTTACTTTGTGTTTATCTTCTTCAAAAATTATGGAAGAGATTCCTGTAACAAGATCCAATTCACGCGAATAATCTTCAAAGATTCCGTTGATGCCGTATCTGATTCTTAAATCAAAGGCGGGGAAGAAGCATCCTTTGTTAGCGAAATACCCCTTCTCCTTCAAGGCTTTGGTGTAAAAATGCTCCGCTTCAAAATACTTTTTCTCATCCATCAATCGCCTGACTTCCGCCAAAGATGAAGAGATATCCGGAATCTCTTTGTATCTTCCTCCGGAATATAGTTCCTCGTGATTAAGCAAAATCCTCTCATCGAAAATCGAGCCGCAGATGCTAGCCCCAAGCCTGCCATTGCCTACCGGGGTAGCATTACGCCAAGAGGAAGATGGATATGCGTTAATTATTTTCTTCGGGAGCATATTTTATTTATTCGCGAAGTAGGCATCAACTTGCTCTTGCTTCTCCTTCAATATCCTTTCCATTCCGTTGTTCTTCAGATCTTCGATGAATTTCTGATAGGTGCTACTTTTATTCGACTCGTCAAATTCGCCTTTCGCAAAGGCTTCGATGTAGGTATTGACGACGTTTCTACAATTCGATACCTCGGTATAAACGTTGGTGTCGTCAAACCTGAATCCAATTAAATCGGTCAATTCGGTTTCATCGTTTATTTTCTTGACCTGCTCCCACTGGTCATCATCTTGTCCCGGGGTGAGATAGGAAATGAATTCCGTGCCTAATCCCCAACCGAAATTCTCATTGTTATAGCCGGAGCCTGATATGAATTCCGCGATGCGGTCTGGCTGCTCTGGGTCTTTTAGGTAATGGGTGTTTTCTTTTCCGAATTGCAATAGGTTATGCAGTTCTTCATCAGTCCTTAGCAATTCAATGAATTTCATAGCGCGGGCTGGGTTTTTAGACGTTGACGATATCGCGTTCATCGAGCCACAGACATAGGTCGTGAAATAATGCGGGTCGCTTAAACGCATCATCTGATTTGATAGATATCCTGGCTTCCAAGTTGAATCTGGGGTGATGTCATAATTGCTAGATACCTTGAGATATCCGAGGTTTTTCCATTTATAGACCAAGTCAATCATGTCTTTGTATTCTTGGGTCTCGAACTGGTTCACCACCGTATGTGTTGTATCGCTTATATTGATAACGCCTGGGACGGTGATGCCGCTGCAAAGATCGTCGTATCCAGCATAGTTCATAAGGTATGATTCGGTATGGATCTCGCTTATTGCCCCTCCATTACCGCGGTTGTTCAATTTGAGCCACCTTAGATATTCCTCGACGAAATCATATGGGTCCTCGATGTGAGCGTATATCTCGCTTGGCTTGATGCCATCATAGTTCTCATTCAAGAAATCCTGGATGTTCGTTGGGCTTTTGGCGCGCATCCCAAGAGTTCTTGGGAAGATCTGCTCATTGATAGAGCCATAAATATGACCATTTACTTTGATCTGGTTCCAAATGTTGCTATTGATGGATTCCCAGGTCTTAGGGGCATAGGTTGGGAGCAAGTGATCCAAAGGCAAGAATGCCTCTTTTTTGATGTTATAGCCATAAGGATTAACTTCTGGGGCGGTGAAGCATACATCGAATTTGGCCGCGGTTGCGATGATTCCATTCATCTTCTGCGTGTATTCGGCGTATGTATAAGGAATAATCTCTATGGTGGAATTGATCTTTTCTTTTAGAATCGCACTGGCCCTTCTTTCCACCGTAGACATATCGGAAGGGATTTGCGAATCGTTATACACCATATAATAGGTGAGTTTGTATTCCTCGCCATTATCGACATAATCTAGAGGCAATTCAGAATCATCGCCGCAGGAGGAAAGCGCAAAAGAGGTGATTAGTAGTCCAGCGCAAGTGAGTAGAAGTTTTCTTTTTTTCATGGTTATCATTCCTTTCAAATTCAAATCTATTCTTTAATTGAGCCTGCCGTTAAACCTCCCAAAAAGAACTTTTGGAAGAAAACGAAGATAAACATTATCGGGGCGGAGGTGACCATCGCCATTGCAAACACCAAAGTATTCTCTGGTATTGATACATCGCCTGGATTGATGCCGCCCATCTTTCCTGCCGCCGCTTCCCTAAGGAGAGCTATATATTGCTGCAATCGCGTAAGATACAAAGAAATAGGGACTATATCATCGGTATATAACATGGCGGTGAATGGGTCATTCCAATAAATCAAAACGGTGTAGAAGGCCACAGTGGCTATTCCTGGAAGAATTAGTGGGGTGGCTATCGTCAAAAACATGCGGAATTCGCTGCCACCATCGATCTTAACCGCTTCATAAAGCGATTTAGGCACGGCGGAATAAAAGGCTCTAAGCATCACAACATGGCCCACTACGAAGCAAGGAGATAAAATCAAAACCCAGATGGTGTTATAGATATTCAAATAATTCCTATACCAAATATAAGTCGGGATGAAGCCAGCCTGGAACATGATGGTGAAGGCATAGAAGAATGATAAAATCCTTTTGAATTTGAAATTAGGTCTCGCTAAGGCGTACGCCGTCATAGAGCATAAGGCGACATTCAGAACCGTTCCAACGACCGTGACCAAAATGGTGATGCCATATGACTTTAATATTTGATAAGGGTTCTCAAACACCAATTGGTATGCCTCGATGGTGAAGCCTTGTATCCATGGTCTAGCCCCCACATCTTTGATCGCATCAGATGAAGAAAAGCTGCCGCAGACCAATATGACAAATGGGACGATGACTAAAGCCATATAAAAGCACAATAAAGCGATGACTATTGCTTTCTGACCGTTGTAATTTCCCTTGATTCGCTTCTTTATCATGGCCAAAACATCAGAATAGCGATGTTCCTCCTATCTTTCTGCAGACCTTGTTGACAATCATGGTCAAGACAAAGCCCACTGCCGCTTGCACCAATCCGATAGCGGTAGTGACCTCATAGCTCGCTCCCGATCCTCTTAATGCGCGATACATGAAAGTCTCTATGACGTTTGTTGTCTCTAGTAATGCTGATTTGTCTTGGGTGACGTAATAAATCATATTGAAATCAATTCGGAGAATGTTCGCGCAAGACATGATGACATTTAGGATAATCATAAGTTTTAGCATCGGAAGAGAAATCTGAAACATCGTCCTGAATCTAGAGGCTCCATCGATTTTCGCAGCCTCATAGATGCTTTTATCAGTCCCTATTAGAACGGCATAATACGTCACAGCCGATAAGCCAGACGTCTTCCATACATATAGGAAAGTCAATATAGGCCACCAAACCCAAGGCGAGGAATAGGCGTTAAGCTCAGCCCCGGTGATCTTTGAATAGAGATCGGCAATCATGCCAGTTTGGTCGCCAATAAGAGAAGAAACTATGATAGCGATGAGCGGCCAAGAGACGAAATATGGGAAAATAATCACGGTTTGCGAGAATTTTAATAACAATTTGCTGGTTATTTCATAAAGGAAGAGACCTAATAAAACCGAGACGATGGTTGAAAAAATAATGCAAAGCGCATTAATTGCGATGGCGTTGCGGATCATCGTCATGGTGTCAGGAGAGGTAAAAAGAACCTCGAAATTCTTAAAGCCCACGAACGTTGAGCCGAATATGCCTTTCCTCGGGATGAAGTTCTGGAAGGCGATGGTCAACCACAAAAACGGCACATAGGAAAAAATGATGACTTTCAAGAAACTAGGAAGGCATAAAAGAGATAATTCAGCATTATCCTTGATGTACGATTTGTTGGATTTTGTCTTCCTATTCGCCATCGCTTACCCTCTTCTCTTCGCAAGCCTATACGTATGAGTCTCATTGAATTCCATATCGAATGTGTTTGGAACGTTGAACGATAGGGTATAAGTCTTGGATGAAGCATCATAATGAACTTGATAGAAATCTTTGTTATTCACCGATTGGTCGATTAAAACATAACCAGAGTCAGTCTCCATTTCCAAAACGTAATCTTTGTAATTGCTTAAATTAGTAAACACCAAAGGAACATAACCTAAGCCTCCATTCATGGAGAATATGGCCTCATCGTTTTCCGTTTCAATTTTCACCGGATATGAAGAAATAAGTTTGCCTTTTTGCGTATCTACATCCAAATGGCCATACGCCACCTGATTGAATAGGCTAGACGCCGAATTAAGTTCTTCACCGTTCTTCAAATAGTCAGCGTCCCCATAATATGACGATAGTGAATTCGGGACGATGTCAAATTCAATCGTCATTTGGATGGAACTGCCTTTTTCTATCTTTTTACCTGCGCCTACAGGAAGCATCAACGAGCATATATTTTGGACATATGATTTGGAGGTGTACGTTTTTAAAGAATAGGCAGGTTTAGAATATCTTTTGCCATTGATCACTCCATCGAAGTTTCTAACGATGAACATCGTATTCCCCTGCTCTTCATTGGATTTTGAATCAAAAGACCCAAACCAGAATTCTTCGCCTTTTGCGTCCATGACTTCACCTTCGTAATTTGTCGAATGGGTGTCGGTTTTGATGATTCCACTCCTATCGCCATAAGCGAAATAGGAATATCTATTGTCCATATAACCCGGGGAAGCTAGTTCAAATAGAGACAATGAGCCGATATTCGCCTCCTCCAAAAAGACGTATTCGATGGTATAGAAATTGCGGACTATGTCGTTTGTGCGGCCAAGATTTGAGCGAATCGAGGTGCGTATTTTACCATTTTCGGTGACGCCGCTATAAATGACATCAGTGACATTCGGCGCTTGGCTAATATAGGTGATTCTTTGATTGATGATTGATTGCTCTTTATCCTCTATATATTTAAGGAAATCAGCACCGCCGACATTGCCGCTCCAATCAAATTCATTATTGCCGCCAGTGCTATCTTTCACCATAAAAGGCCTAACGTCATTTATGAATGACCTGCCATTGCATAAATCAGGGTCATAAGTGATGCTTTCGCCCCAGCTTCCAATAGCGGATTGATCCCATATCTGGTTTCCACCCCAGCCGATTAAACTAAGTTGGGCGTGGCTTGCTGCGTAAGTCTCTCCCCAGGCGCCATAGGCTAACCTATATCTTCTTGAGATAGCGGAATTTTCTTCAACATCAAAAGAAACATAGCCATGGTACCAAGGTCCCTCGCTATCCCTAAGATAATCGGAATCGATGTAATTCCTATCGCCAGGTGTCGAGGAAAAAATATGCCAATTCTTGCTTATTTGCACATCTTCACCGGTCGGGTTATATGACTCATCTGTTATGGTTGGAGACATACCAGTTATGGATGTTGCCTTGGTCTTGAAAAAGCAAATGTTTGGATGGATTTCATCATCATTTTGGTTTTCGATTGAGAATGAGATGTTCTCATATGTTGTTCTGCCGCTTGCAGTCGATTGCGATTCATAATACAAAGGGTTCGTATCGACATAGTGGACGCCATCGAGAGAAGAATATCTAACATCAAGGGTGCCACTTGTGTCGTCTTTTGCGGAAATAATAGCCTCTTCACTAGATATAAAGCTCTTCACCAAAGAATCGTCATTCGCGGTTATCGGAATCAAGAAAACGCCTTTGCCAGTGAAAAGCTTTGTCGGGACATCGATGCCGCTATATTCAACATCCACCTTTGTTCCAGTGAAAGAGAATGTGGTTTTTTCATCATTTTTATCTTGCTTGATGATGACAAAGCCATTTCCTTCATTATCGATGGCTTTGATTCCCCTACTATCATTAAGCGGTGTTAGAGAATAACAAGCAAAATCTAGTGATAGTTTAAAATCATAAGATCCCGCCAATTCGGTGTACATATAGTGATTGATGGCTACATAGTCTTGAGCGGCCACGTATTCGCATTTTATGTTGTATGAATTGCCTTTGCCGGCGACTTTTAAATCGACCGTGTTCCATCTATTGATGTAACGACCGCTATCGACGATGCGACCATTGGTGCCCGGCTCAGTAAGCGGATAGTAACTGCCATCGATTTTGGCGAAGAAATCCATCGAGATATCGTGGATATTCAAATCAAAAGATTTATTGGCTTTTTCCTTATTGACATCGGCCTTGATGAGTTTGCCGGAAAGCGAGTCAACGACCATCTCATAGTTCTTGCTTTGGAAGCAAAGCCTGTTTTCAATACCCCTTAACCCATCAAGATGCCACATATAGACATAATTCTGCTCATACATCTCATCTTTGATTTCTATATCAATCGTTTCCTCATTTTGTTTCTCGCATCCAGCGATAGCAAAAAGAGAGGCAAGAGTCAAAGCAAAGCAATACACATTGCGCTTATTAGCCATTTTTCTTCCCTTTCTTGGCCAAATTCGATATGGATTCGCCACGTTTCTCATGAACTGATACGTAAGAAATGTAACGTCCATCCGCGTTCTTGTTTTCGAATCTTGAGAATATCCTATCGCAGACCACTGAGCCAATTTCAGATGTCGACTGATAAATGGAAGATAGATTTGGTTGGATGTATTCAAAGGTCGGAAGGTAATCAAAACCCATTAATGAGATATCTGTTGGTATCTTCAAGCCTTTTTTATTAAGCGCTTTAACAACGCCCAATGTCATATCAAAATTAGTCGCGTAGATCGCGCTTATTTCGTTGATGTGCTTGAATTTCATCAAAGCGGCGTATGCATCTTGTGATGAATATCCATCCGCTTCAACGACATATGTTTTTATCCCCTTGTGCTTTGAGCATTCCGCTTCAAATCCAGCAAGTCTTTCCTTTGGGGTATATTCGTTTTTCGGACCAATGACGATTGCGATGTTCTTATGGCCTTTCTTCAAGATGACTTTCGTGGCCTTCTGGCTTGCGGCGACATTGTCAAACAAAACAAAGTCGGCAGTTTGAATATCATCAATGTATTGGTCAAAGATTATTAGAGGTATGTTGTATTTCTTGCAGAGCTCCGCGATGCGGTGACAATTGGAAATGGGGAGAATAACAAGCGCTTCGACTTTCTTTTGGATTAAAGAGACTGCGCATTTGTATTCCCTCTCCTCATCTCTTTGGGAATTGGAAAGGAGAAGAGAATAGTTATTCGCGTTCAACTTCTTCTCGACCACATTCAAAACAGACAGCGGGAACGAATCTATCAAAGATGGTATTATCGCGCCGACGGTGAATGACTTCTCCTTGCGGAGGTTACGCGCCAACTCATTAGGAATATAACCAAGTTTTTTGGCGGCCTTCTCAATGGCATCTGCGTTTTTCTTTCTGACTCGTATATGATTGAAATATCTCGAGCAAATGGAGATGCTTAATCCGGTTTCTTTGGCAATGTCAACTATGGTAACCATGATTATTTGATATAAGCCCTAAAGAATTTGGCCAATTCCTTCCCCAATTTCTGGTATTCAGTGCCGCCGGAACGATAATGTATGGCGTCAATCCTAACGAAATTATTGTCTTTGGCGAAATTGTATAAATCATCGAATGGATAATCATTTTCCCCACATATCCTCATCAGTTCGTCGGACATTCTGATGATTTCTTCGCTTTCGGCATCGGAGAATTTCGTCAAATCGCTGGTGGTTCCGCGCGGAGTGGAATTTGAAAACACCATCGTGGATGTAGTCTCAGCTAGTTTGAAGAAATTGATGAGGGATGTGACTGATTCATAACATTCTTTGGATGTCTGTCCTTTGATGTGGCTACCGCTATTAAAATGGATACCATCGTATTGATATTGCCTGAATATGTAGTCCAACTCCCTTAATGTAGCGACATCGTTTGAACCTCTTGAGGAGCAATACATATCAACATTGAAGTTGGCCATGTCATCAACAATAAAAGGGTAGGTCGCCTGCATGACTGAGGCACCGATATGAAGGATTCTTTTGTTTTTATTTCCAAGAGTCGATGCGTTGGTGAAAGTGATTCTTGACCATTCAATTGTTTCCCTTTTGTTTGATGCATAGGCATCTGTTTCTCTTGTTTTAGATGTCACTTCGTTGGTGCAATTATTCATTTTCGTCTCAATGAGCGATTTGACATCGGCGGCATCGCATTCCAAAGCCGATACGTTGGAGATCGCCAATTCATCGATGATTCCTTTATCAATTTTATTAGCGGTCAAGAAATAAATCTCCGCTTCAGAGGCGTATTTTTTGATTCTCTCGAATGTGCTCTTTAGCAAATTGCCATATTCCTCTACTTCAATTCGCCCTGGGCGGGAATGGTAGATAAAAACCTGTTTATAGTCATAATCCATCATCCCTAGCCTTAAAGTATCCTCAAATGCTCCATCGTCGAAATAGATGCCATTTAATGAGATATAGTCAACGGAGCCTCCGCCAGGCGCAGACAAGCCATTGAGGCGTTTATAGTAATCATCGGTCGAAGACAAAACTAGATAATGATCCGGGGTAATGACTTTTGCCTTGCTCCAGTAGAATTCAACTCCACAGGTCGAATCACTTCTTTTTGCATAATCAATTTCCATATAATCCAATTCCCCCGAATAATCAGCGTAATATTCATCTGGTCTAATGAAGTCCTCACTGGAAGTCGAAGCATCTATTGTTTCGTTGCCTCCGCAAGAGGTAAGTATAAAAAACGGAAAAATAAAGAACTTAGCTAACTTTTTCATAAAAGTGGAAACCTTTCCATTAATTTTATTATACACTTTTTGCATAGCAATAAAAGAGGCTATTTCTTTTCTGGCTAGCTAGGTATTTTATAATCACGCTAAATATTTCACCTTGACAGTTTTATTGCATCATTCGTCGCGGCGCGTACTATTTAAAAATCGAAATCAGTTTTCAAAGACAATTAATTATGTTTTTGCGGATTATTATTCCACCACTTTCCAATAACCGGTCTTATTCGAACCAATTCTCTGAATAATTTGATTCATATAATCTATTTCTTGATTGAGGTACTTGTGCATTTTTTGCACGTGTACTTTTTTCATCAAGTTCTCCTTCTTTATAAATACTATTTATATGTTTTGAAATTACGGTTCTATCTCTTTCAAATAATAAGGCAATTTCATCCTTTGCAATCCACACTGTATCTTCTTCTGGTGACACATTGACATCTAATTCAAATTCATTATCTTAACGCGAACCTTACGAGCGAACTATCAGACGTGAGTTTTATAGTTTTCATTCCGTATGATTTTTAGTTTTTAACCCGTATGTTTTAAAAAAATCAGGGATTGTAAACTTAGATGTCTTTGTGTAATGACGTTAATAGTAAATTGCAACGAGTGAAATGACATTACACTAAGCAAGTCCACACCTTGCTATCCCTAATTCTCTTTTCATCAATAATAATCCTCATCCTCATATGGATTATCTTCACCTTCCATATAAGAATCAACCATGTAATTTACAAGAATTTTTTTCATTTCTTCTATGGAAAGACTATCAACATATTTCCTATATCTTTTAGTCACTTCTTCAACTTTTTATCGTACTATTTTTCTCTTTCTTCTAATTCTTCGTAATAACGATTTCTTTCATTAATTGCTTCTTTAGCTTCTTCAGGGAAGACAGAAAAATAGACAGCAACTTTATGTTTACATATCGTTGATTTACCCGTAGCGTGAGGGCAAGTGCATGTTGATTTTCTAGGATGAGCAATATCTAAATGAACATGATAAGTTTCAGTGCCTTCTACATCAGCCTCAAATTCATCTCTGTTTATTTGTTTCAAAAACTTAACACGTTTATTTTCAAAATAATCTAAGCCTCTCCAATAGGAATTATAGCTACATACATCAAGGAGGCCCATCAGTTTATAACCTCCCAATATCCAAACCTATTTTTACCGATTCTGATTAAATATCCAGAACTAACTAAGCCATTAAGTATTCTTTGAACTGTTCTTGTATTTTTTTTAATTAACCCTGCTAACTCTTCTCTCGTTATTTTGTTATTGTTTTTGATTGCAATCATTATTGTTTTTTCTTCATCGCTTAATTCTGGATATAGAGTGACATCTAGGGTGACATTTGTCCCTCTATAAAAAGTGAAATAAAAACCATATGCGGTTTTCTCATATGACCACTTTATCCCTTCTTTTTTGCACTGCTCATTCATGCGTTTAAAGCCGGTTCCGGATTTTTCAACATCCTTGCAGCGATACAAAACATCTAAAATAAGTGGGTTTCTTTTTATTGAAGATATGTTCTTATTAATATAATCTTCTGGGGTCAAATCATCAGGAAAGGATCCAGGATTAAATATAGTCACAAGACCTGGATGAATATTTATTTCAACTTCAGGAATTGGCTCATAAATTGCATGGGCAAAAGCGTTAATGACTATTTCCCTTATTGCTTTAACAGGTATTTCTGGTATTTCTTCTCTTTTTCTATTAATCTCCGCTCTCCAGTTAATATGGTTAAGTATGTACATAACCCCTTCATTTATTAATGTATAAATATTCCCTTTTTTCTCATTAAGATCTAAGAAAGTAATCTTTTCATTGGTTGCAAAACACGCCAATTTTAGTTGTATGTCAGCGTTTTTTCCAAACAAAGCAAAAGCGGCATTTTTCAGAACGCCGTTTGAATATAATTCTAAAATGGTAAGTAGTCCTTCTTTGTTGTAAACGGGCATTTCAAGTCTTCCGCAATTAACCGCCTCTTGATAATACTTTTCTAGTGATTCATCATCAATATCATCAAGCGAATATGAACTATTATCCTTTTCCCAAGGATACGAGTAATCTTCGTTCTTAATAAGTCTCCTTAGTTCATCACGAGTCATTTGCCTATTTTGCGTACCAACCCTAATCAGAAACTTGCCAAAAGCGGAATAAGGTTTTTGACTCCCTGAAAAAGATACTTTTAAAACATCCTTTCCATCATGTGTAATTGGTGTAATTGTTGGTGTTATTCTTGGTTCGATATCTCTAATGACACCATCCGCAACAGTTTTTATAGTTGTATCATTAACCACTTGGCCTTTTACTTCGCCATTATCGAAAACCCCAAAATATAGTTCACCATAACCGTGTTTATTTAATATAGCTGCTATTGATTCTATTCCTTGGTGTAATTCACCTGTAGATTCTTTAAACTCTAAAGTTTCATTTTCTTTGCCTAAATTCATAAAATTTCCTTCACATATATAATACCATATGTCACTCTATTTGTCACTCTATTTGTCACTCTATTTATATTTAAATTTATTATATAAATAATATGCCAATATTTATGCCATCGAAATAGAAAAAAAGGAGACTAATATCACTATTAATCTCCAATCTCTCATCATGGTGGCTAAGGGGGGACTCGAACCCTCGACCATTCGGGTATGAACCGAGCGCTCTAACCAACTGGGCTACTTAGCCATCTTATTATGGTGGAGCTTACCGGGCTCGAACCGGCGACCTCATGCTTGCAAAGCACGCGCTCTCCCAGCTGAGCTAAAGCCCCGTGTTTTGCCATCCATTAAGATAGCCTAGAAATTATAGACATTGTTTAAGATTAAAACAATAAAAATCGCAAATTTATTAAAGTATCTCGCTAATTAGGAGAGTTGCCTTTAATTCTTTCAAAGCTTTTCATCGAGGAAATAAGCAAAGCAATTATCCCTATCACTATACCCGATGCTAAAGAGAAGGCCATGGTCAGAGGGAAATAATAGAAAATAGACCATGATCCAAAATACAATAAGGCCACCATAAACTGGGCGAAAATATGGAAGAAAGCACCAATCAAAGATACCCCCACCATCGTAAGCCTTTTTAAGAAAATATAGGCCAAAGTCATTGTAATTAGAGATAACATTGAGCCCGCTAAAGACATGAAGAAACCCATCTGAAGGAAATTGCCTAAAATCAAGGAAGTCAATAGAACCCTCCCTATATTCACCGCAAAAGCGGGGAAGAATCCGAAATTGCATAGAAGGATAAGGGTGATGATGTTCGCCAATCCTATTTTTAGTCCTGGGATAGAGAAAGGGATAAAGCTTTCCGCGATTGATAACGCCAAAGACAAGGCAAGCATTATCGCATAGAACGTTATCTTCCTAACGCTTATTCTCATATATCGACATCGGAAAACGATGCCTCCCCCACATATATATAAATCGAATTGTACGCGCATATTATTGGATGCCCTGCTTTATCGACCCACCCTTCATGGACGCAGTATTTTTTGTAGCAGGAGC
This sequence comes from Bacilli bacterium, assembly GCA_017468925.1. Classification (GTDB taxonomy): domain Bacteria; phylum Bacillota_I; class Bacilli_A; order RFN20; family CAG-826; genus UBA4951. The sequence goes on from JAFUHI010000003.1 coordinate 57,440, forward strand.
TATCCTCCACTTTAATCGCGTTGTGCTTGATGGATATTACCATCTCCCCTTTGCTTCCTTCGATGACGAAAGATTCTTCTTTTTCGACTTTGGATAAATCGATTGTCCTTAATAAGGTGTTCTCTCTATAGATATCCGCTTTCAGGGATGAAGCGGGTTTATTCGAAAAAGACAAAACCAAAGCAAAAGAAATAATGGTTATCGCGATCAAAGAAAGGAGAACGATCCCATCGAAAAAATGTTTTTTGAATAATTCCTTAGCCTTCATTCCCAATGCTTGAATATGTTAATTTCCCTTCATCGAACACCATAGAGGAGAAAGAATATTCATTCTCATATTCTTTTATCTCGTCGATGGTTTTATTCATCAAAATCGTTGATAAAGCGTCGCCGAATGCAGGATCCTCCGCTTCGACAACGATGCATTCATGCAATGGGGATGAAGAACCAGTCAAAGGATTAAGGATATGCGAATAAATATTTCCTTCTATTTCTTGGCTTTGCTCGAATATCGAGCTGGTGGAAATCGATGTGTTCTTCGCTTTGAAGGAATTGCTATAATTTTTCACGTTGACGTTAAACCCTTCTTCCGTGCCGCTTTCGCCTAGAATTACAGATGATGAGCCTGCGTCGACTTTATATTTCTTTACCCCGTTATCTTTTAGATAGGAATCTATTTTGCCTAGGCAATATCCTTTTCCTATCGCCCCGAATTCCGTTTTTGCCTCTCCTATTATCTTTGCCTTGTTGCCATCTATTTCCAAAGACGAGGAGGATATTTTGTCAACCGCTTCATCTATTTCTTCTATAGAAGGCAATTCTTTGTTTGAGGAAGAATATATAGGGTCCCACAATTCCTTCAAAGGGGAAATGAGGATATTGAATAACCCTCCGCTTATATCTTTTAAAGTAATGCAATATTTGATTAATGATATGAAATCTCCGTCAAATTCCCCTTCTTTTTCTTTATTTAGCCTATAAGCCTCACCATTCTGGTTGCTATAGGTATCTAGCATCTTATCAGTCTCTACGATCATTTTCTCGATTGAAGAAAAATGCATCGAGTCACTTTCGTATAGATAGACATTCACCATCGTGTCGAAAGCGAAATATCTTTTGACTATAAGATTGTCGTTATTGCAGCTATATAAAAAAGAAGAAAGAAACGGCAAAAGCAATAAAGCGTTTCTTCTCTTCATATGGTTGGGATATGCGTTGTCCCATCCTCGTCAGGGTGATTAGATAGATATTCTATGATCGGATCGTAATTCTTATCTTTTTTGCCGGCTTTGCATTGGCTGACTTTCTTGATCTCGCCTTTGACCAATCCTTCCGCTAAATCGCGGCATCCAGCTTTTCCACAAGCACCGCAATTGATGCCAGGGAGCATTTTGGCGACATCATCGATCCTAGGATCCTCTTTGACGTAGAAGATTTTGGAGAATAAAACGATGCCAACCGCTAATAAAACGCCTAAGCCAAGAAGAATCAATACGCCATAAAGGATATTCATTTATTCCCCTCCTCGTCGATGAATTTATAAAATCTGCATTCCTGGTGTTTGCAGGAAGAGCATTTGCTTTCATCTCTTCCTAGAGTCTCGCATCCCTTTGGTCTAGGGGTTCTTATATAAAGAAGAAATGATATGAAGAAAACGATAAGCAAAATAGCGATGAGGGTTATGGATAAAGATAAAGCAAGAGTCTTATTCATTTTATCCCGCTACCCCCTGCAGCCCTAAAAACGCCATAGCCATAAGTCCTGCCACAAATAGAGCGATTGGCACTCCTTTCAAGGCTTTTGGCACTTTGTATCCTTCTAATCTTTCCCTAATGCAAGCAAAAAGGAAGATGACGATGAAGAAACCAATTGAGGTCCCTAATGCATTTGCAACACTCATCCCGAAATCCAACCCGCTATCGGTGTTACCTTGAACAACGCCTAAAACCGCGCAGTTTGTGGTGATAAGAGGCAAATAGATACCTAAAGTCTTATATAAAGAAGGCGATTTCTTTTTGATGAAATATCCTACTATCTGCACCAAAGAGGCGATGACCAAAATAAATACCACCGTATCCATATAAGGGATTTCCGCTGGGATAAGGAGGAAGTTATAGATCGGCCAGCAAATTATGGTGGCAAAGACCGTGACAAATGTAACGGCAAGCCCCATACCAATTGAGCTCTTGGTCTTATTTCCCACTCCGATGAAAGAGCAGATGCCATAGAATCTAGAAAGAACGACATTATCAATCAAAGTCGAAGAGATTATAGCCAAAAGGAACGCTACTAAATACGACATTATTTATTTCCCTCCTTTTGCTTATATTTCGCCTTCTTGGCCTTTAAATTGCCAATTGCAGCGATAACCGCTAGAATCGCGCCAAAGACAAGGAAAGCCCCAACAGGCGTCTGGAAAAGCGATATCGAATAATCATAGATAATCTCGTTGGAAGCGTCGACCATTTTCAAAATCGGCAATTTTATTAAAGGAATGAAGGTGAATATCTTTCCAAAAGTCATCATTCCAGTTCCTAATATCTCCCTGATGATGGCCATTAATGATATAGCCCAAGTAAATCCGATGCCATTGCCTATACCATCGAGGAAAGAATCAAAGATGGTATTCTTGCTAGCGAAGGCTTCTGATCTACCCAATACGATGCAGTTGACAACGAGCAACGAGAGGAAAACACCCAAAGTCGCATATAATTCCGGCATGAAAGCGTTCGTTAATAATTTAACCAAAGTAACAAAAGTCGCGATGATGACAATATAGGAAGGAGTCGTGACTTCTGAAGGGATTATCTTCCTTAAAGAGGAAACCAAAACATTCGAGCAAGTCAAAACAAAGGTGAATAAGATTCCCATGCCGATTGCGGCTTCTAAACTTTTTGTGACCGCTAAAGCGGGGCAGGTTCCAAGCAACATCACGAAAAGAGGGTTAGCTTTGATAATAGGCGCTAAGAAAGATTCTTTATGCCTTGCTCTAGCTTCTTCTCTATAAGCTAAATCTTTCATCATTTGCCCTCCTTTCTAGATAGATAATCGTTTTCTGCGGCTTTAGCCATATCCTTGACTAATTTAGCCCCGTATGTCGCCCCGCAGGAAACATCATCCAATTCTCTTTTGTTATTGTTGTATTTGTATAAATATTCATCTTCCAGAGTGGAGCCATATGTCTGAGTGTCGCTTACAAAGCTGATGCGGCCTATACCTTGCTCGTTTATGCCCACTAACATAACTATCTCGCCATAGGAGTTCTTGCCACTTGTCTTGTAAACAAAGCCTAAAAGCTCTTCTTCTTTCTTTGCTTCATATCTAGACAGCAGATTGACTTTGAAGTTATCCATCTGAACGCCTTCTTGCTTCTCAAATTCGCTATCTTCTACAAAAGAAGCATTCTCATATATATCAGCAAGAGCCTTGTTGGTGGCGTTCACCTCATTCTGGGCGATTCTATCTTTGGTTATCAGGTTAACTGCCCCAATAACCCCCGCAGAAACCGCACCAATCGATGATAATACTATGGCGGCTCTTAGATAAATCTTCACATTTTCTTTCATGCGATCTTACCTCCAAAGAGCAACGCCAAAACCATGATGATGGTGGGCAATACGATAATGGAAGATAAAGCGATAATATGCCACTTCTTCCATCTAGATGAGCTCCAGGCGTGATATTCAAGCGCTGAAGCGCAGGCATTTGCAATTAGTATCGAGAAGCCTACACCTTCTGGCAAGGCACCGAATAATCTTATTATGACGGTTAATACGCCCGCCAAAGCTCCATAAATCCATCTGGCTGGAGCGTTTATAGGCGAGGTGACTGGATCGGTTATCATAAATACCGCGCCGAATAAAAGACCTCCGCTTAATAGCTGATAAGCAAGGAAATGGAATACACCAACTTCTGGAAGTTTTGAATGAACGATGATTCCAGCGAATAACATCATGAAGGCAAATGAGCCGATATACGATAAAGTGATTCTCCAATCGATATCTCTTCTGATTAATAGATAAACGAAGCCTGCAAGAATCGCAATCTTGAAAGCCTCTCCGCTTGTCCCTCCGATTCTACCTAAGAAAAGATCAAGCAAAGAATAATCGTTTATGTTGGAGAAAGCTAGGCCATTGATATTTCCCAATGGGGTTGCGGATACACTTACATCGGCGAAAGAAGGATTGAGATTCACATAAGTTGAGCCGAAGCATAATTTGGCGGCAACCATACCTACTGCAGCAGGATTAAAGATATTATTGCCCGTCCCGCCGAAGATAAGCTTGCCTACGACTATGCCAAATATCGCACCGATTAGAACCGCATACCAACTCGCTCCTGCGGGCATGATAAGCGAATATATTAAAGCGCTGACCGCCGGGACCAAGAAATCGGTGACCCTATATTCCTTTAATCCTTTTAACAATCTCTCTTTCAATGGATGTTTCTTGCCATCATACGGAATGTGGTTTTTGATCAAAACGAATACGAATTCAGCAAAACACATCACCCCGACTGAAATGAGGTAATTCTTCAAATAATGGACGCCATAGGCGATGAAAGAGAGGACAATCGTTGGGAGAAGCGCGATGATGACATCAAGCATCATCCACAAGAGATTGTCTTTGCGTTTAATATGGGGCGAAGTCTCTTTGATTATTTCCATATTACGGCAATTTAGCGATTATTTTCGCTCTCCTTACAAAATCGGTCACCTTAATAGAGGAGGTGCAGCTATATGTGCATAATCCACATTCGATGCATTTAAGCGGATTAAGTTTCTTAACTCTATCTTTATCCATTGCCTTGACCGCGTTCATTATCTGGACCGGCTCTAAGCCGACTGGGCAGCTATAAACACAAGATCCGCAACGGATGCAGGGCTCTTCTTTTTCTTCATTTGGCTTATTCAAAACGATGACGGAAGTCACTGTCTTGGTGGCGATCGTATCATCGGTGGGCAAAGAGGCTCCCATCATTGGGCCACCTAAAATAAATACTTTAGGGATATCGGGGTTTTTATAGCCTCCGCATTTCTCTATTAGATATTTGATTGGGGTGCCTACCCTCACTTTGAAGTTGCTTGGGTAATTGATGCCATCCCCTGTCACCGCGATCAATCTTTCGATGACGGGCTTATTGAATAAAATGGCTTGTCTAATTCCCGCCACAGTCGAGACATTGAAATTCATGATGCCGTATTTGGCCGGCAACTCCCCGCTTTTGACATTTATCCCAGTCGCTCCTTTAATCATTGCAATCTCCCATCCTTGAGGATAGAAATTGCCGACTGGGCATAGTTCAATGTTGCTATTCGGGTATCTTCTAAGCAATTCCTTGTAGACTTGTTTTATATCGTTGTATTTATTTTTAACGCAGATTAAGCCTCTTTTGGCGGAAAAGGCCTTCATGATGAGCTCCAATCCCTCAATGACGTTTTCTGGCTCTTCTAGCATCAGCCTATGGTCTGCGGTGACATATGGCTCACATTCGATTCCGTTAATTATGATCGTGTCAATCTTCTCTTTGGTTTGGAATTTGATATAGGTCGGGAAAGATGAGCCGCCTAATCCGACTGAAGCGCAGTCTTTGATGATTTGGGTGAAGTCTTCTTTTGTTAAAGCCTCCACTTCTTCTTTGGTCCTTGTTTTGACGGAAGGATCCAAAGTATCGAGGTGGTCATTTTGGATTTTGATGAATTTGACCTTCTTGCCGGAGCGGTGATAATGCTCCTCAAAGCCGAGGAATGTGCCGCTTACGGTGGAGTGGATTGGCTGGTCGAAGAAAGCCCCATGCCTCATGCCGATAAGCTCGCAGCAATTGACATGATCCCCCTCTTTCACATAGACATCGCTTTTGGGGCATCTAGCATTGTCGGTGGCGATGTATATGAAATCTGGGACATCGATATTGATGGTAGGAAGCCTACCGAGCAATTTCTTTCTATCTTGTATATATTTACTTTTTGCAATCATGGACGTTACTTGTTGATTATAGACCAAAGCGGCTATAAATGAATATCTTTTATTTTAAATAAACCCTCCATATATTTGATTTTATTAGTCATCATCAAACAAAAGAATAATAATTTCGGTAAATCGGTAAACATCTATCGATAATACTAAAAAACGAATTGCGATTTATACATCGAGGCGTAGAAGCCATCCTTTTCCATAAGCGAATCATGGGTGCCTTGCTCCACGATATCCCCGTCTTTCATGACCAAAATCAAATCGGCGTTCCTTATGGTGGACAATCTATGGGCGATGACAAAAGAGGTTCTCCCTTTCATAAGGTTATCCATCGCCTCCTGTATCATCTCTTCGGTTCTGGTATCGACGTTGGATGTCGCTTCGTCTAATATAAGCAATGGCGATTTCCTAATCATTGCCCTAGCGATTGTGATCAATTGCTTCTGGCCTCCAGAAATCGAGGAGGCATCGCTTATTTCATAATCAACCCCATTAGGCAAAGAAGAGACGAAATGGTCGAGTCTAGCGTCTTTTAATACTTGCTCCACTTCTTCGTCTGATACATTAGGCGTGTTATAGATGAGATTGTCTTTGATGGTGCCGTTATAGACCCAGGTATCTTGCAAAACCATGCCGAAGATATCTCTTATCTCCTCCTTCTTCATCTCCTTTGTGGAGATTCCATCGATTTTGATGTCTCCACCTTTTAATTCGTAGAAACGCATCAATAGATTGACCATCGTTGTCTTTCCCGCCCCTGTAGGACCCACAATCGCGACTTTCATACCAGGCTTTATCTTCGCGGAGAAATCATGGATTATCTCCCTATCTGCCTCATAGCCAAAGGAAACGTGGTCGAATATGACTTCGCCTTTGACATCGACTTTACCATTCACGATGGGGAATTTCCTTTCTTTATCACTTTCATCCTCTGGCTCCTCTTCACGCAAGAAAGTCCTGACTCTTTCGCTTGCGGCGGATACCGTCTGAAGATTATTCATCACCTGAGCGAGGTTATTTAGAGGTTGTTGGAATAAACGGATATAGACGATAAATGCAGTCAATGTGCCCAAAGTCACGACTGGGTCATTTCTAGCGATAAGGATGCCACCAACAAGAAGAACAGCGACGAAACCCAAATAGGAGACGAGATTGAATACCGGCATCATAAGTCCGCCGAAAATCTGGGCTTTGAACATCGTTTTGCCTAACGACTCGTTCTCGATATTGAATTCCTCTTCTTTTCTTTTCTCCGCCCCAAAGGCTTTGATTATCTGCTGGCCGCTATAATTCTCTTCGACGATGCCATTGACCACTCCTATTTGCTTCTGCCTCTTCTTGAATTGAGGTCTAGCAAGTTTCATATTGAAGGCGGTGAATAGAATCAAAAGAGGGACCATGGCGATAGCAATCAACGCTAACTGCCAAGATGTATAAAACATCGCTGCTAATGAGCCAATCAAAAGGAAGATCGATTTGATGAAAGAAGATATGGTCGAATCCAAGACGTTAGCAATCGAATCAACGTCGTTAGTGATTCTAGACATCGTATCGCCTATCTGGTGGGAATCGAAATAACGTAAAGATAATTTATTCACTTTCTTGATTAGCGAATTCCTTAAATCCGCAGCATAGGTCCTAGAGATGTTGGTGAAAATGAAGGCGGCAAAATATGAAAGCACGGCAAAGGATGAATAAAGGATTATCAAAATCGTTCCATATTCCGTAACCAGACCCATATCGATGTTTCTTTCTAGCCCCCCATCGGCGATGGTGTCAGTTAATTTCTTTAGATATTGCGGGGCGATAATCTCAATGACAACCCCTGCGACAAGGAAAATAGAGGCCAGTATTATTAGAGGCATAAAACGCCTGATTGAGGCATAGGAAGTCTTGAAGAATTCCTTGTTGAGCTTGCCTTTTTCAAAATTGCGAGGTCTTGGGCTCATAATCCTAATTCCTCCTTTGAAAGCTGGCTTAAAGCGATGGAGCGGTAGGTTTCACATGATGAAAGCAATTCCTTGTGGGTGCCTTGGCCCACAACCTTGCCTTGATCTAACACCAAAATAAGATCAGCGTCCATTATGGTGCCTATACGTTGGGCCACTATAACTTTTGTTGCCTCCTTCTCTTTCTCTTTTAGATTCGTTCTCAAAGTCAAATCGGTCTTGAAATCCAAGGCTGAGAAAGAATCATCGAACACATATATCTCTGGATGGATGGCGATAGCTCTAGCGATACATAGTCTTTGCCTTTGGCCGCCTGATACATTGGTGCCGCCTTGAGCAATAGGAGAATCGAATCCTTTTTCCATTTCATTGATGAAATCATAGGCGCAGGCGGTTTTCGCCACTTCTTCCATCTCTTCAAGGCTTATGGAAGGGTTGCCGAAGCGGATGTTTGAAGCGATTGTGCCAGAGAATAGATTCCCTTTTTGAGGGATGAATCCGATTATTTTCCTTAAGGAAGATTGGTTGACTTCCTTTATATCAACCCCATCTATTTTGATAGAGCCGGAGGTGGCGTCATAAAATCTAGCGATCAGATTGATAAGCGAGGTTTTGCCTGAGCCGGTTGAGCCGATTATAGCGACCGTGTCGCCTTGCTTGGCTTTAAAAGAAACACCGCTGATGACAGGGTTATCGGCGTCGGGATAAGCAAAGCTCACATCATCGAATTCGATGGTTCCTTTTTCTAAGAATTCCTTTTCTTCTTTGGGATCAATTATCGATGAATTGGTGTCCAATACCGCGCTGACTCTTTTGGCGGACACCATCGCTCGAGGAAGCATGATGAACATCATTAGTAGAGTCATAAACGCCATGACTATCTGGGTGGATAGCATCATGAAACTAGACACTGTGGCGTAATTGGTCACGCCACTATTAATTAATGTGGCACCAAGCCAATATACCGCTAAAGATATGCCATCCATGACTATCGTTATTAGTGGGTCGAATAAAGATAAAACCCTGCCGGTGAATTTGCCTAATTTAAGCAACGAATCGTTTGGTTTTGCAAATTTATCTTCCTGAAAGGATTCGGCATTATAAGCGTGAACGATGCGGATTCCGCTTAGATTTTCGCGGGAAATGCCATTAATCCTATCAATCAAATTTTGGAATATTTTGAACTTAGGGACGACAAGGAAAAAGATAATCAACAACCCAATTAGAAGGAATATAAGAAAGGCGGCGGTCGTCAAAGTCAATTCGGTGCTGGTGGCTTGGATTTTGCATATCGCCCATATAGCCGTAACAGGTGCGGCGAATATCATTCTCATCATCATAAGGAAAGTCATTTGGACGTTCTCAATGTCATTCGTGGTCCTGGTGATAAGTGAGGCGGTAGAAAATTTATTTATCTCCGCCAAAGAGAAGGAATTGATCTTCTCATTCAATTCTTTTCTTAGATTGGTAGCAAAAGAGGCGGTTATGGCGCTGGCAAGGATTGCAATGGTTGCTTGACAACCTACCATTCCTCCCACTACCGCTAACATCATTCCGGCGTTGAACCAGATATCGTTTTCGCTAAATCCAGGCATCCCATAGCTCACCATCGTGATGGAACTGATTAGATCCCTCATATAATCCGAAAGAAGCATGGTGCAATACACCTGCAAAACCGTTAGGCCCGCAATAAGCGCTAAGAATACATAATCTATAGGACGGAATCTTCGAATTAATTTGAGCATTTTTATCTTTCTAGTGTCTTTGCTATTTTATATAAAAGCGAAAACAACGCAAGAAATATGATTTCTTTTCGCCTGGAGAATGTAAAATAGTTCTATGTTTAAGAGTAAATTGTTTTTTATGCCGCTCATTCTTTCACTAAGCGCCTTACCTTCTTGCGCCTCTGATGATGCAACTGCCATTGATTTGAGGAATCCAGACACCATCGCTTATCTAGAAGCAAAAAGCGAAAAAGATCTATGTGAAGCACTTCTTTCCGCCCCCTGGGGAGCTGGAACGCAGAACGTAAGGATAGAGATTGAGGATGAAGAAATCAGCTCATATTCGATTGATATATCCGAAAGCGAGGATTTTGACGATTTTTTCACCTTAACCACTTATAGGGATTATTTTTGCCCTTCTTGTCTAATGGCAGGCAAAACCTACTATTTTAGAGTCAGCAGGGAAAGCGAACCAGAAAATTACATCCAAAAAGGAAAGATAAAAACCAAAGACACGGCGGGCTATTTCTATAGCGTTGATGGCCTTTTTAACGTAAGGGATATAGGCGGATGGACCAATAACCAAGGGATGAAAGCCAAAAGAGGGAAGATAATCCGCGGAGGCAAGACGAATAATTTCGAGGATGCGCCTTTATATACCAGCCAAGGATACGAATTGTTGACAAAAGCCTTGAAAATCAATGGGGAAATAGATTTAAGAGGCGAGGCTGACAACTATGGCCAAACCCATAACTTCCTAGGCGAAGAGAAGCCATACATCCAAGCACCTTTCACCACCTGCAATTACATATTGCCTTTTTTTCATCAAGACACGCCGATAGCCAGATCTTTTGATGAAAGAACCCCTTCTTCATTCAAGAAAATCTTTTCTCTCTTAAGCGATGAGAATAATTATCCAATCTATATCCATTGCAATGCCGGGGCGGATAGGACTGGGACGATATGCATGATCCTAGAAGCCATCCTCGATTATCCTTTGGATGTCATATATAAAGATATAGAGTTATCCACCTTCGCCACCGACCCAAGGCTTAGAAGCCAAATAGATAGTGAAACCATGACTTTCTCCCCTACTGGAGTCTATCAGGATGATAACGCCAATTACATCGCCTTTGGCAAATGCGTGAAAGACCTATGGGAAGAATATGGGAAAGGCAAGACCTTTAAGGAAGCGGTTGAGAATTATCTTCAAACGGTGTGCGGAGTCACAAGTGAAGAGATTGCTTCTTTCAGGAAAATAATGCTAGGATAAAGATATGGAATTGATGTTTTCACAAAATAGATTCGTTGAATTAGGCGATTGCGATTATTCCGCTCACCTCCGCATTTCTTCATTACTAAAATATGCGCAGGATATCGCCGCATTTCACGTCAAAAAGATGAATTTCGGCCCTGATAAGACTTTCAATAAAGGCCTTCTTTGGGTGGTTGCGAAAATGCATTTTGAAATTGATAGAATGCCGCATCACGAAGAAGGATTCATCTTCTCCACCTGGCCAAATAAATGCATCCACTTCATCTTCCCAAGGAATTACGAAATAAAAGATGAAAAAGGGAATGTTTATATTAGAGGCACTTCTTTTTGGTCTTTGATAAATAAAGAGAAACGCTCCATCGTCATGCCTAACGAATTAGGAGAGGAATTCCCTTATATAACGACCGGAAGCGAAATCAAGATGCCAGTTATAATCCGTTCGCCAGAATTTGATAACAAAGCCAAAATCAAAGCCACTTGGAGCAATGTCGATATGAATGGGCATCTCAACAACACCCACTACTTCGATTTGGTCGAGGACTTGATAGATAAAGACTATTTATTGACCCACTCCCCAAAAACAATCGACGTCACTTATAAAAAGGAAATAAAGCTCGGCGAAGAGGTTGAACTCTCTTACGGACACGAAGGCGACACATATTATTTCTATTGCGATCGCTTCATTATAAAAATCGAATATCGACAAAATTAAACAATAAATCAACTTTTTGTTGATAAATTAACATTATGCGACTATATTTTATAGGCTAACTTTGTTAGCAATTGCGCCGGTAGCTCAGCTGGATAGAGTATCAGACTACGAATCTGAGGGTCACGAGTTCGAATCTTGTCCGGCGCGCCAGCAAATCGGGATGTAGCGAAGCTTGGTTATCGCGTCTGCTTTGGGAGCAGAAGACCATCGGTTCGAATCCGATCATCCCGACCATTCTTAATGTACAGCATAAATGCCCGTGAAAAATGGGCATTTTTGTTTATTTATAGCCCCAATTCATACTTTTAATAATTAAGTGCGGTGGATGGGAAACAAGAAAACGTCGTTTTTCGATAGTTCGATTCCCAACTTTTCTCACACCACCCAACATTGTATAACCACCTTTGCAGGACGGGTGCAAACTAAAAAAGAATAAATTGAAATTAAAGATTATGCATTGATTAAATAACGACGAATCATACCGTATTTATCCAGACATGGTAATTGATTGCTTATTTATATTGATTCCTAAGCGCTTTCGTGATAGATTAAATCTAACAAACCTAACAAAAAAATAAATCTAACAAACCTAACAAAAAGGAGAGTACTATGGAAAATAAATTTACAGTGACCTTTGGTCAATTGCCTTCAAGTTATATTAATAGAGAACGTGTTTCAGAAAAAATATGTAATGATTTTTGTTTGGATTTTCCATTGTCTCATATTTACATTATCAGTGGAGTGAGAGGTTCTGGCAAAACTGTTCTTTTAACAAATGTGTCTAAAAACATTGAAAAGAAAAAAGACTGGGTTGTCGTAGATGTAAACCCTAATAGAGAAATACTTGAGCAAATTGCTTCCGGTATTTATGAGAATGCCGGCGTTAAGCATCTCTTTTTAAGTAAATCGTTTTCATTTTCCTTTCATGGGTTTGGCTTTTCTATTGAAGGCGAAACGCCAGTATCAAACGTAAAAACTATTTTAGAAAAAATGCTTCATCTTTTAAAAAGACAAAATAAAAGGGTTTTAATAACAATTGATGAGGCATCAAACAATACACATATGCGTTCTTTCGCGCATGATTTTCAAAGTCTACTAAGAGATGATTATCCCGTATTTGCCTTAATGACAGGCCTATATGAAAACGTTAACTCACTCCAAAATAATAAAAACCTCACATT
>JAFUHI010000004.1 GCA_017468925.1 Bacilli bacterium
ACCGTAAATATCATAGACTTTCGCCCACATTCTAATTCGGTTATGCATAGTTTCTCTAGAACAGCCTTCAACGGTAGGCGTAAAGCCATTCTTTTTGTACTCAAGCACCATGTTGAGTTTTTCTTCTTTTGTCCATCTCATGATAAAAACCCCTCCAGTTGGTTGTCCAACTTTTGGGGTTCATATCACCAGAAGCCGCTTTATTCTTTATTGTTTTTACCAACCTCTTTCTTTTTTCATTTCTTCGAAGTCAGTTTTCTTTTCAAATTCTTCAATCTCATTTTTGGTTAGAACTCTAATCTCATTTTCGTGATAAGTGTTTTCCTCGTATGGATAACCACATTCATCAACAAGTTCGACATAATATCCGTTCTGCTTTGAATAAGATGGCGGGAAAATCTCAACAACGACACCATATGTGCCTGAAGGGATGCCATTTTTTTCAACAAGAGTTTGAATCAAGCAATACAACCCTATCATTCAGATCACCTCTCTTTCTATTTTACATAATTTGTTGTCATGAGTAGCCGATTATCTTCAAGCGAAAGCTATAAAATCCCCTGAAAAAAGAGAATAAACTTAAAAGCGGCCGCCCAGAAGCCGCTTTATTGTTTATTGTTGCCGATTATCCGTGCATCTCTAGGATTTTTTTGATGTCAGTCTTGGCTAGAAGTTCTTTTTCCTCTTGTGTAGTCAGAGCACGTAGTTCGTTTTCCCTGTATATACCATCGTCAAAAGGATAGTTATATTGATCCCATAGTTCGACGTAGTACTCGCCATTTATTTCACTTGGTGGTGAGAATATTTCAACTACAACGCCATATGTACCAGCTGGCGCGTTGCCCTTGTTGATAAGGGTTTGAACCAACCCATATTGTTTGATCATTAATATTACCTTTCTTTCTATTCTACATAATTTGTGGTCATGAGTAGCCGATTATCCGTGCATCTCTAGGATTATTTGGATATTTCTTCTTTTCATGAGCTCTTTAATTTCTTCATTTGACAAAGATTTAAGTTCGTAGTCATGATAGCCTTTTTCGTCGCATGGGTAATTATATTGATCCCATATCTCGACCTCTACACCCTTGTAAGTTGCATTAGGTATCGGAAGCACTTCAACAGCAACGCCGTATGTACCAGCCGGATATTCTCCTTTTGGCACAAGTGTCATGACTATGTCGTACTGTCTAACCATAACGATTACCTCTCTTTCTATTTTACATAATTTGTCGTCATGAGTAGCCGATTATCTTCAAGCAAAAGCATTAAAATCCTCTGAAAAAAATTTAAAAGCGGCCACACAGAAGCCGCTTTATTGTTCGTCGTCGCCGATTATCCGTGCATCTCTAGGATTTTTTGGATGTCGGTCTTGGCTAGAAGTTCTTTTTCCTCTTGCGGAGTGAGGACATGAAGTTCACTTTCAGCGTACGCGTTATCGTCGAACGGATAATTATATTGATCCCATAACTCAACATAATATCCTGTTTCCTTTGTGTAAGGGGATGACACGATCTCGACAACAACGCCATATGTGCCTGAAGGGACTCCATCTCTCTCAACAAGTGTTTGTACTAATGCGTATAATTTGATCATCTAGATAACCTCTTTATTGTATTCATTATTTATTCGCTTCTTCCAAAGCCTTTTTGTGTGCGTCGAATTTCTTTCTGTCTGCGGTATTGAGTATTCTCTTTCTCATTCTGATGCCGCCTGGGGTAACCTCGACCAATTCATCGAGATTGATGTAGTCCAAGCAGGCTTCTAAAGACATTTTCCTAGGCGCTTTAAGAACGATTGTTTGCTCTCTAGTGGAACTTCTGATGTTATTCATCGGTTTGGTTTGGGTGCAATTGACCACCAAATCGATTGGGTAGCGGTGTTCTCCGACAATCATCCCTTCATAACAGATGTCGCCAGGGCTGATGAACATCGTCCCATGTCCTTCGACTTTCTCTAAGGCGAAAGAAGTTGCATCACCTTTATCGCTGGAAACGAGGACACCGATGTTTCTTTCCCCAACCTCATGGCTGTACATTGGGCGGTATTCTTTGAATTCATGGTTGATGATGCCATATCCTTTGGTCATTGTGAGGAAATTGCTGACAAAGCCAAGAAGACCACGGGAAGGTATCACATATGTCAATCTGGTTATCGTCCCATTATCGACCATATCTATGAGTGTGCCGCCTCTCGAACCTAAAGTGGTCATGATATCGCCTACGAATTCATTCGGGGTATCAATCATCAAATCCTCATAAGGTTCGCATTTGTTTCCATCGATTTCCTTGATGATGACTTGAGGTTTCGACACTTCTAATTCATATCCTTCTCTTCTCATCATCTCAATCAATACGCCTAGATGCAATTCGCCTCTACCTGAAACAATCCAAGTCTCGGTGTTTGGGACTCTTGCGAATTTTAGTGAGACGTCTCTCTGCGTTTCTTGAAATAGTCTTTCTTCGATTACTCTAGCGGTCACGAATTTGCCTTCTTTTCCTCTTAGAGGGGAGCTATTCGTGCCAAATTCCATCTGGAGAGTTGGCTCATCCACCCTAAGAAGAGGGAGAGGATTGTTGTATCCTTTTTCGCACACCGTTTCTCCGACTCCTATATCGGGAAGGCCTGCAATGCCGGCGATATTACCAGCACTTGCTTCCTCGACTTCGATTTTTTGCATGCCGTAGAATACATATATCTTCATGACTTTGAAGTCTTTTGTGCTGCCATCTTGCCTAATATCAGTCACAGTTTGCCCAACCTTCACTTTGCCTTGGGTTATGGTGCCGATACCGATTCTTCCGACGAAATCGTTATAATCAAGCAAAGCCGGTTGCCACTGGAATGGCTTAGAAGGATCCGCTTTCGGTTCTGGGATGTATTTAAGGATGTAATCAAATAGACAATCCATCCCTTTTTGTTGTGATGAAGGGTTATCATCCAAAGAAGAAGTACCGTTTAAGGCGGAGACATAGACGATTGGGAAATCGAGGAATTCGTCTGGTGCCCCTAATTCGATGAAAAGGTTCAACACTTGATCGACCGCTCGTTTGGAATCGGCGTTTTGCCTATCCACTTTATTTATGACCACGATTGGCTTGACGTGGTTTTCCAATGCATTTTTCAATACGAATCTCGTCTGAGGCATTGGTCCATCATACGCATCAACAAGAAGAAGGCAGCCATCGACCATATGCATAATTCTTTCGACTTCGCCTCCGAAATCAGCGTGCCCCGGGGTATCGACGATATTGATGATGTTATCTTTGTAACGGATAGAGGTGGTTTTGGCTAAAATCGTAATGCCTCTTTCGTGTTCCAAAGGATTGGAATCAAGCATCCTGTCTTTTATTTCTTCATTGTCACGAAAGGTGCCGGAGGCCTCTAACATTGAATTGACCAATGTCGTTTTCCCGTGGTCTACGTGAGCGATTATGGCGATGTTCCTGAAACTCATATTTGCTACCTCGGTTTATTAAACCGGGGTTAATTCTATATTTCTTGCTTTTCTTATTCAACAAAATAGTTGCGAAACTATAGTTTTTCTTCTATACTACTCGTTGCGACCAGCCTTTGGGAAAGCCTATCTCCTTAGACCTCCCATTGACTAGGTTAAGAATTAAGGAAAGGAGAAACACATGGCATTAAACAAAGAAGAGAAGAACGTTTGTGTCCAAAACTTTGGGAAAAACGCTTCGGATACTGGCTCCACTCAAGTCCAAGTAGCCCTTCTCACCAAAAGGATTCAAGCCTTGACAGCCCATCTTAAAGCCAATCATGGCGATGCGGTTGCCAAAAGAAGCCTATCTCTATTAGTCGGCAAAAGACGCAGCCTTCTAGACTATCTTGCTAGAACCGATAGAGACGCTTACATCAAACTCATCGAGAGCCTTGGATTGAGAAAATAAGCAAAAAAGAGAACAAACTCGCCTGTTTTGGCGGGTTTTTTCTATTAAGAAACGCTTTTTCGTAAACAATGTTTTGCTTATAATGGAAAAATACAAGGAAAATCAATTATGAAAAAACGCCACATCATAGCCGTTTTGCCGATAACATTGCTTCTTTTTAGCTGCGCGAATGATTCCATCACCCCAATAGATGACGATTCTATACATAGCGTCACCAGCGAGAAAAATTCATTTACCGTCACCTTCTTAAATGAAGATGGGACTTTATTGGAAGAAGACACCGACGTAAAGAAAGGGGAGATGCCTCATTATGATGGGGAGACACCGACAAAAGAAGAAGATTCTATTTTCTCCTATGTCTTTGCTGGATGGAGCCCTGAATTGACCCCAGTGGTAGATGATGTGACATATACCGCATCGTATGATTCGATACCAAAAGGCGGCTCCGATGATTTCTCTAGCCTAACCATCTCGGAAACTAAACTGTATTTAAGCGTAGGCGATACATATTCATTATCCTATGAATCAGAGCCATTTGATATTAATCAATTGATTCAACTAAAAACAAACGATTCATCGATTGTTTCTGTTTCTTCTTCAACGATTGAGGCTAAAGCATATGGCCAAACAAAGGTGTATTTCGAAGCGCCAGGCGGACTTAAATCTTATTGCGATGTCTATGTTTATGAGATTGAGCCAAACGTTGCGAGCAAAACATTCACCGAAACTGAATATGTTCCAGAATTGAGCGCCACGATAACGATACAGAAATCAACAATTAGCAATATCGATATCAGTTTTGACACACCGAGTGATGAAGCTCCTGGCATCATCTTCAAGGCGAAATTGACCAAAACCGAAGCGCATATGACAAATGCAAGCGGCGATGAGATTCCTTATCCCGTCACTTTCTCATACAGGATATGGGGATACGAAGTTGATAGGATATACGATGGGACTTTTGTAAGCGAGCCATTCTTAAGTGGCGAAGACAATGAGATTGATATCTTCATCGCTCTCTCCACCTCGGAATTCTCAAAAACCGCAGGCCCCGACCATTACGTCTTGCAATTCACGAGCTAAAAAGAAAAAAAGGCAGCCTATCAGGGCTGTCTTTTCGTATTTGTTTTCGTTTAGGCGGCGATCAAGCCGAATAATCCGCCCAAGAAATAGAAGATGTCTCCGCTGACGAAGCCCATTACCATAACGAGGATGTGCGGGAATTTCCTTCTGTCGCCTGCTTTGATTTTGCGGTGGGCGTTATTGACTAAAGCGATGGTCAAAATAACTATCACCGAGTAAATCAAACCAAAAACAAGCAAGCTTGTTCCTGCAGCAATTACTGCGGCAGCGTCGGCGTATTGCTCTGATTGCTCGGCGACGGATGGGGCGAAAACTATCATTAAGACGCCTCCAACCACCATGAGCAAAAAGCCAATCAATTCAACGATGCTGAAGATTTTGCCAATCGTATACATTACTCTGGTTGCTACTTTCATATAAATGTCTCCTTTCGATACAAAGAGAATAACACACATTAAAAGAATTATGGCCTAATATTTTGCAAAATAGACAAAAGATTCTCTAAATCGTGGCTTATGTTTTCGCTTTGTGATAAACTCTTATTCGTTTGAATAAGTAGAAAAGGAAAAAAGAAAGAAAATGAAAAAGACATTCGAACTCGAATTCGAGGGAAGGACCCTCAGAATCGAGACCGGAGAGATCGCTAAACAAGCTGATGGGGCGGTCTTAGTCCGATTCGGCGACACAGTTGTATTATCAACCGCTTGCTGCGCCGATGAACCAAAAGGAGGAGATTTCTTCCCTCTTACCGTCGATTATATCGAAAAGCAATACGCTTTAGGCAAAATCCCACAATCCTTCTTAAGAAGAGAAGGAAGACCAGATGAGCATGGAATTCTTTCCGCTCGTTTGATCGATAGGCCGATTAGACCATTATTCGCTGATGGTTTCAGAAATGAAGTCCAATTAGTGAACACCGTTATGTCCTGCGACCAAAACAATACTCCAGAGATGAGCGCTATGTTAGGCGCCTCCTTGGCTTTATGCATCTCCGACATTCCATTTGATGGCCCAGTCGCTGGTGTCTATGTTGGTAGAGTCGATGGTAAACTCATCATCGATCCGACCTTGGAAGAGAAAGAGAAGAGCGATATCGAACTCGCTGTAGCCGGCACAAAAGACGCCATCATGATGGTTGAAGCTGGCGCAGCCGAAGTCCCTGAAGAAGAGATGTTAGACGCTATAATGTTTGGACATGAAGCCATCAAAAAGCTCTGCGATTTCCAGGAATCCATCATCAAAGAAATCGGCAAAGAGAAAAGAGAAATCGCTCTCTATGCCCCAGATCCTGCCATCAAAGAAGACATCTATAACCGCATCGGCGAGAAGATGAAGAAAGCCATCTCTATCTTTGATAAGTTAGAGAGACAAAATGCGATGGATGAATTAAAAGATGAAATCATCGATGATTATGATTCTAGAGCCTACGCTAACGAGAAAGAGCATAATACCGCGATGATGATGGTTGAAGACATCATCGAGAATATGATTGCCGATGAAGTCAGAAGACTTATCACCGAAGAAAAGATTAGGCCAGATGGTCGTAAAGTCGATGAGATTCGTCCGCTTGATGCCCAAGTCGATTTGCTTCCGCGCGCCCATGGCTCTGCTATGTTCACCCGCGGACAGACCCAAGTCATCTCAACCACGACCTTAGGCCCATTAAGCGATGCCCAAATCGTTGATAATTTGACCGCCGAAACCTCAAGAAGATTCATGCATCAATATAACTTCCCGCCTTATTCCGTCGGCGAAATCGGCCGTATGGGCTCACCTGGCAGAAGAGAGGTTGGTCATGGAAAACTTGGCGAAAGAGCGCTTAGCTATGTTATTCCTAGCGAAGAAACCTTCCCATATACCATCCGCTGCGTCGCTGATGTAGTTGAAAGCAATGGCAGCAGCTCCCAAGCTTCTATCTGTGCTTCCTGCATGTCGCTTATGGCCGCCGGCGTTCCTTTGAAAGGAATGGTCTCCGGAATTGCCATGGGATTAATTAGCTCTGGCCCATTAGATGGAAAGCATCCTTATACGATTTTGACTGATATCCAGGGGTTAGAAGACCATTTCGGCGATATGGACTTCAAATGCGCCGGAACCGAAAAGGGTATCACCGCCCTTCAAATGGATATCAAGATCCATGGTGTCACTAGGGAAGTCTTAAGCGAAGCCCTTGCCCAGGCCAATAAAGCTAGAGCGGAAATTAGAGAAGCGATGAGCAAAGCCATTGCCGCTCCGCGCGAAGAAGTCTCCAAATACGCTCCAAAGATGGTCACCTTCAACATCGACCCAGATAAGATCAGGGAAGTCATCGGAACCGGAGGCAAAGTCATCAACGATATCATCGCAAAATGCAACGAAGTCAAGATTGATGTCGAAGACGATGGCAAGATAACAATCTATCATAACGACAAGGAGATGATCGAGAAAGCCAAAGGCATGATCGATGATATCGTAAGAGTCGCCAAAGTCGGAGAAATCTACGAAGGCACGGTCAACCGTGTTGAAAGCTATGGCTGCTTCGTTAATCTATTCGGCACAACCGATGCTCTATGCCACGTCAAGCAACTTGATTGGAAATACATCGAAAATGTTGCAGATGTCGTCAAAATCGGCGATAAATTAAAAGTTGTTGTCACCGAGATCGATGATAAAGGCAAAGTCGCTGTGTCCCACAAAGAATTCGTTGAGAAGCCAGAAGGCTATACCGAAAGGCCAGAAAGACCTCAAAACGACAGGAAGAAAAACGACTTCCATAAAGGTGGCAAGCCGCAATTCCATAACAATAAAGGCGGACGCAGATAATAAAAGCAAATGAATCCCTGTGAAAGCAGGGATTTTTTGCATTTCGCTAACAACGATAACAATTATTCTATATAATAGAAAGCATATGAAAGACGTAGTTATTATAGGAGCCGGTGCAGTCGGCTCATTCATCGCCAGGAGCTTATCTAAATTTAAGCTCGACGTGATGGTTTTAGAAAAAGAGAATGACGTTGGCAACGTCACCTCGATGTCAAATTCCGCTATCGCGCATAGTGGATATGACCCAGTGCCCGGGACTAAGAAAGCCTATTTCAATGTCCGTGGCAATAAAATGATGAGCCAAGTATGCGAAGAGCTTGATGTCCCTTTTGAGATGGTTGGCTCTATGACAGTAGCGACTGAAGAAAGCCAGCTTAAGCTTCTTGATGAATTAAATGAAAGAAGCGCCCTCAATGGGGTAGAGGCCAGAATTCTTTCGCCAGAAGAAGTAAAAAAACTTGAGCCAAATATCAATCCTGAAGTCAAAGGCGCACTTTTATGCCCGACAGCCGGGGTTGTTAATCCATTCTTATTAACTTGCAATGCGATGGAAAACGCTTGTGATAACGGGGTGGAACTCTCTTTAACAACAGAAGTCAAAGGGATAAAAAGAGTGGGAGATCACTTTGTTATCGATACAAACAAAGGCGAGATAGAATCGAAAGTCGTCATAAATGCGGCAGGATTATATAGCGATGAAATCGCCAAAATGATTGAGCCGATAGAATGGAAGATAAATCCGAGAAAAGGCGAATATTATGTCTTGGATCATTATGCGAAAGGGCTGGTTAATCATGTCCTTTTCCCTCTCCCAAGCGAGAAAGGAAAAGGAATATTGGTCACAATGACCACCTCTGGAAATTATCTTGTTGGCCCTTCAAGCGAATGGGTCGATGATAAGGATGATGTATCAACAGACACATTGACTTTAAGAAATGTCAAATCGCAGGCTACAACTTTAGTGCCATCGATCCCATTTAATCAGCAAATCAGGGTGTTTTCTGGCTGCAGAGCCACCCCAAGCACCCACGATTTCATAATCGAGCCATCAAAGAAATATGACACCTTTATCAATGTGGCAGGGATTGAATCCCCTGGTCTAGTCTCTTCCCCAGCCATCGGCGAATATGTCGCCAATGAGTTGGTTGGAAAAGTATTGAAGCTTGTTGAAAAAGAAGACTACTCGCCACGCGTAAGGAAACATATAAGACCACTGGAATTAAGCGTAGAAGATAGAAACGCTTTGATAAAAGAGCATCCTTCTTTTGGCAGAATGGTTTGCCAATGCGAGAAAGTTTCTTTAGGCGAAATCGAAGATATTTTATCTAGATCAGTGCCAATTAATACAGTAGTCGCGGTTAAAAAGAGAACTAGAGCGGGCTTTGGAAAATGCCAAGGCGGATTCTGCCAGCCAGTCGTAATCAATCTATTGGCAGAACATCAAAAAGTCGATCCGACAAAAGTTCTTTATAGCAAAGACGGCTCGGAAATCGTTAAATGCAAAGTCAACAAAGGAGGTAACTAAAGATGAAAAACGTAGATTTAGTTATCATCGGCGGGGGTTCTGCTGGGCTTGCTGCCTCAGTCGGGGCTTTCGATAGCGGCATAAAAGATATATTGATAATTGAAAGAAACCCATTTTTGGGCGGAATTCTTAACCAATGCATTCACAATGGATTTGGCTTAAGCGAATTCAAAGAGGAATTGACAGGTCCAGAATTTGCATCAAGATTCGAAAAGCAAGTCGAAGACAGAAAGATTCCTTATGTTTTGAATACGACCGTCACCTCAATCACAAAAGATAAAGTCGTTACCTATACAAACGAAAAGGAAGGCGTAGTTGAAGTGCAAGCTAAAGCAATCATCATGGCTGCAGGATGCTACGAAAGAAATGCAGGCGCAATCGGTATTCCTGGTGATAGGCCTGCCGGTGTTATTACAGCAGGGCAAGCTCAATTATTCCTCAATGAATATGGGTATATGGTCGGAAAGAAGGTATTCATATTAGGCAGTGGCGATATTGGTCTAATTATGGCTAGAAGATTAACCCTAGAAGGGGCGAAAGTCTTAGGCGTAGCCGAATTATGCGCTTGGTCGAACGGGCTTAATAGAAATATGGTCCAATGCTTGTATGACTACGATATTCCTCTATATTTGTCGCATACTGTGACCAGAGTTATCGGAAAAGGCAGAGTCGAGGCAATCGAAATCAGCCAAGTTGATGAAAGGATGAATCCAATACACGGAACTGAAAAGAGATTTGATGTCGATACCCTTGTTCTTTCGATCGGGTTAGTACCAAATAATAACCTCTTAACTGACTTGGGAGTGGAGGTTGGCAGAAGCCGTGGCGCGGCCGTCAACCAAAACTATGAAACTAGCATCGAAGGAATCTTCTCATGCGGCAATGTTTTGCATGTCCACGATCTAGTCGATTACGTTGTTGATGAGGCCAGAGAAGCAGGCAGAAGCGCAGCTAGATATCTATTGGAAGGAAAGAAGGAAACATCCAAGAATATACCAGTCAATCCAGGTGAAGGAATCGGGTATGTAGTGCCTAGTAAATTGGATGTGTTGTCGCTTAAAGAGAAGACAGCATTCAAATTCAGAGTCAGAAAACCAAGCAAGAATGTTTTCATAGATTACATTGTTGATGGAGTTACTGTTAAATCTACATTTAAACCAGTGATAATACCTAGTGAAATGGAAGTTTTCAATCTTCCTAAGAATCTACTAGAAAACGCCCAACAATCTATCGTTATATCAATGAGGGCAAAGGAGTAAAACAATGGAACACGATTTAATTTGTATTGTCTGCCCACGCGGCTGCCATCTCCATGTTGACGAGAATCTTAAGGTCACTGGCAATTTCTGCCCGCGCGGAGAAGCCTATGGCAAGCAGGAAGTCACTAACCCAACTAGAGTCGTTACTTCCACGGTTAAGATAAACGGATCTGATTTGGCGATGTGCCCAGTCAAGACTTTCTCTCCAATCCCCAAAGGAAAAATATTTGACGTTATGGCGTCAATCAATAAGGTTGAAATTGACGCTCCAGTTCATATCGGCGACGTGATAATTCACGATGTGTGCGGCACTGGTGTTGATATCGTTGCCACCCGTGATATGGAAAGAATTTAAATGAAATATCTTATCTGCAGCGACACTCATGGCAGAATTATTTCCACAAAGAAACTGTTGGATGCTATAAAGCGGGAAAACCCTGATTTTGTAATCCATCTAGGTGATTTCCTGTATAATGGGCCAAGAAATGGCGTTCCTGATGACTATGATCCTGCATCTGTAGCGGATATATTTTCTAAATTGAAAGAAAAAATCATAGGAATTAAAGGCAATTGTGACTCCAGGGTTGATGAAATGGTCTTGGGTTTTGCTTTGGAAGATTCCAAGGCTCTTCCAATCGGAGGGCATATCGTTTGGCTTGTCCATGGCGATAAGCTTGATGAAGTGAAACGTTTGGTAGGTGATAAAGACATAATCCTATATGGCCACACCCACATTTATGAGATAGCGAAGCTAGATGGAGTGCTTTATGTAAATCCTGGTTCTATTGGTTTCCCTAAGAACGACAATCCATCCACGTATGCCATTTTGGGAGATGAAATGATTTCCATAAAAGAACTCGAAAGCGGCAAAACCCTCATTTTCAAAGAGATTTGAATGCGTTTTTATTCAAATAACCATAAAAATATGCAAAATAATGCAAATATTTATTAAAACTTTTTAGTTTTACCCTTCATTTGGTTATAATATTAGCGATGGTTATTTAGCCATATTTTCTAGGAGACTATTTTAATGAGTGATAAGGTCAGATTGTTTGCGTTAGGCGGTTTGGACGAAGATGGGAAAAACTGCATTGTTGTTGATATAAATAATGATATTTTCGTAATCGGATGCGGTATTAAATTCCCAGACAGGACAATGCCTGGAGTCGATTACGTAATACCCAATTTTGATTGGATAGTAGAAAGAAAAGATCACGTAAAAGCATATCTTTTATTACATGGCCACGATGATGAAATCGCTGCATTAGTTTATCTATATAAAGATGTCCCCGCCCCGATATATTGCTCATCAGTCACCGCATCGGAATTGAAGGGTTTTGCAAAGCACGTCGGGATAGATTCAAAGGATTTTGATTTCCATATCATCCCCGCAAGCTGCTCTTTTAATGTCGCTGGCAGAAAAATAAGCTTTTTCCAAACATCCCATAATATCGGTCTTTCTAGCGGAGTTGCCATTTCAACTGACAAAGGAAATATCGTTTATACCGGAGATTTCGTTGTTGAAAACAACGCTGATAAGAATTACTTGCATGATGCTTTAGCCATCTCTTCACTAGGCAAAGAAAACACCCTGGTTTTGATGAGCGAATCGGTCTATGCATCCAACCAAGGATACACTGCTCCGAATTATAAAATAACAAAACACATAGAAAGAACCTTCAAAGACGCCACAGGTCGTCTGTTCATCGCATTATTCTCAAACAATGGCTTCAATATCGATGAAATAATCAAATTGGCGGTGCAAAACAAGAAGAAAATTATCCCTTACGACGAAGAAAGCGCTAGGGTTTTGGAGCAAATGCAATCATGCGGTCAGCTCATGATCCCGAGAGAAAATTTCGCCAGAAGCAGCGAGATAATTAGAATCAAATCGAGTGAAATAGTCGTGTTGCTTTTAGGATACGGGGCGAAACTATATAACAAAATAGCCCTTTTCGCCTCCGGTCAGGCCGAGAATAAGATGATTGTTTTGAACGAAAACGATACGTTTATCTTAGCATGCCCATCCAATGCCAATACGGAGATAGAGGCGACGGACGCCCATGATGAAGTCTTCAAAAGCGGATGCCATGTATTGAATTTGAACAGAAAGCAGTTGCTTAAAATGCATGCCAGCGAAGAGGATCTCAAAATGATGATTTCGGTATTGCACCCGAAATATTACATACCGATGAAAGGCTCATTCAAGGACTTGCTTAAAAATGCTCAAGTGGCTCTTTCAATGGGCATTAATTTATCGCATCAAAATGTTTTCTTATTGGAAAATGGCCTTTCTTGCCTCATCGAAGGCGGAGAAGCCCATCTTTTTGATGAACATATCCCCCATGGAGATATCTTCATTGATGGAATCGGAGTGGGCGATGTTCAAAAAGAAGTTATTGCTGATAGGCAGGCTTTAGCCGAAGGTGTTTTCATCATGTCAGCGGCTATATCTATTAAAAATAGACGCCTTTTGGCGGGACCTGATGTACAAATTAGAGGTTTAACCGCCATAAACGATCCTGATGTAATGATCAAAGAGGTATCGAAAGTCTTTGTTGCCGCTTTAAGCGAAGCTTTGGAGGATGAAGCCTCTGACATAGAAGCGATTAGACAGTTCGTTTATGAAAGAACCTTAAGAGCCATTCGCCGCCAAACTGGAAAATCACCTATGGTGTTGCCTTTAATAATCCCAGTCGATTAATTTCCGAGGTCAAATATGGAACAGGTAAATGAATATAGCACAAGAAAAATCAAGCGCGCTTTAGGCGTTACCATGATTTTGTTTACTATATTGGTCATCCTTTCCCCGTCGTGCGCTTTCTGGGGTCTTGGCTGGCTTACTATTTTCCTAGGCGGAATCGTAGCTTTTTATGGCTTTGGCATTTTGGTGATTTTCTTTGGCATATTGCTCGCTACTAAAGGAGATTTTCACAAACCAACATTTGGAGCGCGTTTCTTCCTGGGCGCGATGATATTCCTATTAGGCTTAGGCATCCTTTGGTCGCAAGCGTATTATGCTTTCGGTCAGGGTGAGACTACCATAGATAATTTCATAACCTTAATGAATGATTACGCCGCAAGCACAAATGGATATTTGACAATAATGCTTTTTTCCTCATACGGAACGGGCGGAGGCATTATTTCGACATCAATCGCCTATGGCATGTCCTTGGCTTCACCCGCTTTGACATATTTCATATCAATCCTTTTGATAGTGGGAGGAATCGTTCTTTCTGCCTTGCCTCAATGGAAGAAATTATTCTCTTTCTTAAATAAGAAAAATCAGATGAACAAAGCCGAAAGGGATGCTAAAAAAGCCACAAAAGAAGCAGAAGAATCAATTCAAAGAATCAATGAAGAACAATCTAAGGCAGAAGAACAGGCTCGCAACGATAATTTGGCATTGCCTTATGGCAACACCCCTCAGCAATCCGATGATTCGATGATGATGCTAACGTATGATGAGGTGGAAGAAAAACCATTAGAGCAGCCCCAAGAAACCCTTCATAGGTCTCAAAGTCCTGAAACCATCGTTGGGGTGCCTCTTCCGGACGAAATGCTTTCTACGAATTTATCGAATGAATCCAGCCGTAGGTCCAATGGCGGGCTAAGAGAAGTGGAATTTGAGGATTTTGATTTTGTTGCCACCCCGCAAAATCAATCTGGTTTGATCACCGAAACATCCAAGCCCCAACCTACGCCAGTTTCTCCTACACCTTCCTATTATGAAGCTCCAGGCCAAGAACCCGTGAAAGAAGAACCTGTCCCAGAGTCAATAAATATTTATCCAGAGCCTCAATATGAAGAACAAGTCGAGCCAGCCCCTTCATGCCAAGAAGAAGAGGTGTATGAAGAGCCTTCTCCTTCATATATTCAAGAGGAAGAAAAAATCATTATCCCTGCAAATACCAGCAGAAATGGTGGAATTGATTCATTTTTGGACGATACTCCATCGATGCCTAGGGTGGTTGATGAGCCAAAAGTTTCAAAACCATCATACATCCCGGAACCAGAACCTGAGATCGAGGAAGAGCCGCCTGTGCCTGAGCGTGATCCTAATGATCAGCCTCCTGCTAAAGAAAGAGGTCCATATGTCTTGCCTCCTATAACAATGCTCAATTCGAAAGACAATTATGCTGACACCATCAAGGAAATGAGCACTTTGTGCGACAATTTGAGATTGAAAATCGATGATGCGATGGCGGAATTTAGAATCGGCGCTCATGTCGAAGATTACACCATCGGTCCGTCTGTCACTAGGTTTGAGATTGCTTTTGATTCAGGTGTTTCTACAGCCGTCATCGAGAGCAGATTCAATGACATAAGAAGGGTTATCGGAGGTCAGACAGCTAGATTCGTTAGGATAATACCTCACACCATTTATTCCGGAATCGAAATAGTTAACGAAAGAAAAGCGACAGTCACTCTTAAAAAGATGCTAGACTTTATGCCTTTGCAGACCGAAAAAGACCATTTCCTCGTTCCTTTCGGGCTCGATATTCCTGGTAATCCAGTTTACGCTGATATCAGGAAATTCCCGCACATGCTTGTCGCAGGAACGACCGGCTCAGGTAAATCCGTTTTCGTCAACGGCATCATCTTGTCCCTTATCATGAGAAATAGGCCAGAAGATGTGAAGATGGTGATGGTCGATCCCAAATCGGTTGAATTCTCTTTCTATCAAACCATTCCTCATCTTCTTTGCCCAGTCATCACCGATATGAAAGAAGCTAGGAAAGCCTTAGACAAATTAGTCGAAGAAATGGATAGAAGATACAAAGTATTTGCTAAATATAGAGTCAACAATATTGGTCTTTTCAATGAAAAGATTGCTCCGAGAGAAAACCTTGAGAAAATGCCATATATCTTCCTTTTCATCGATGAGTTTGCCGAACTTGTCGCGGTCGCTAGAGATGTTGAGGTGCCAGTGCAAAGAATCGGACAAAAAGCCCGTGCTGCAGGTATTCATATGGTTATCGCCACCCAGAGACCAGAAGTAAAGGTCGTATCTGGCACAATCAAAGCGAATTTACCTTGCCACGTCGCTTTAAAACTTAAATCTTTCCAAGATTCTAGAACTATTATCGATAAAGGCGGCGCCGAAGCATTGGCGGGTAATGGCGATATGCTTGTCGATTGCGATCAAATCAGTTCCGGTGGAGAATTGCTCCGTGTCCAAGGCTGCTATATGACAGATGACGAGATGAACGCCATCTGCGATTACGTTTCAAATCAGCAACCTCAATCCTTTGATGAAAGATTTATGAATCTAGCAGAAGATGATGACTCATCTTCCTCTGATTTTGAGGATGATGGTCCAAGCCGCGCTGAACTAAAAGCCGCGGAAGGCGAAGAGAAATACAGGATGATAAGAGATGCTGTATTTGGTAGAGAATATATCTCTAAATCTAGAATCCAGGCGACCTATGAGGTGGGATTCCCCCGTGCAGGAAAAATCATGGACAGGCTTATAAAAGAAGGAATCGTCGCCCCTGAGCCAGATACCCCATCATCGGCGAAAGGCAATCGCGTTTTGATCCACTCGATGGAAGAATTCATCGCCTATCAAAAGTCAAAAGGCATCAACGGTGATGGCAATTAAAATCCGCGCATGAAAGATACTTTTATTTCCGCTAGACTTATTGGTCCAAAGTTAATCAGAGTCAATGTTTTTTCAATGGTTAGCTTTGAAAAATTAGATGCGTATTTAATTGTCAACCATAAAGAGAAAATCAAACTTATCCCAACTGCGGTGAAATCACTTCAGTCAAATGTTCTAGTGGACTTTGCTTTAGATAAGGAACTGCCTCTAGGAAATTCTTATATTTTAGATTGCGTTGACTATGGATTCGCCCCGCTAGATGTATCTGAAGCAACGACTTTCGAAGGCTTTGATGAGAAATATTTTTATGAAAGCGAGCTTGGTATCAAATACAAGAAAGAAGAAACTCTTTTTAGCTTGTGGGCGCCATTATCTAGCAAAGTCGTTCTAAAAATCGCCAAAAAAGGCGAAGATGCCTACTCTTTGCATCAAATGAAAAGAGGAGATCATGGGGTGTTTTCGTTAACGCTAAAAGGCGATTATGATGAAGCGAAATACCTTTTTTTAGTCACAAATTCTGAATGCGAAAGAGAATGCCTTGATCCATACGCCTATAGCGGCGGGCCAAATATGTCTTATTCTTCCGTCATCGATTTTGAAAAGTTGATAAAACCATGCCCGCTTGAAGAAAACATCGATCTTTCCTCTGGAATCATCTATGAGGCAAATGTGAGAGATATGAGCATGAATAAACATTCCTCCATTAAAAACCGAGGGAAGTTTGTGGGACTTATCGAAAAAGACGCAAAAACCAAAAAAGGCTTGCCGGTCGGGCTCAATTACATCAAAAAACTTGGAGTTACCCATATACAACTAATGCCTATATATGATTTCGCCACGATTGATGAATTGAACATCGAAAAGAAATATAACTGGGGATATGACCCATGCCAATATTTTATTCCAGAAGGTGGTTATTGCACCGATCCATATGATTCATATAAACGCGTCAATGAATGCATTGAAATGATTAACGAAATCCATCGTGATGGAATGGCGGTTTCTATGGATGTTGTCTATAACCACGTTTACGAATATGTGACATCAAATTTCGAGAAAATCGTCCCTAATTATTTTTTCCGCAGAAGGAATAATGGCAAGATTACGAATTGCTCAGGGTGCGGAAATGACTTTGCTTCCGAAAAACCGATGGTGGAGAGATTCTTTGTTGATGTGTCGAAATATTGGGTAAAAACATTCGGGATTGATTGCTTCCGCATGGACTTGATGGGTTTGATAAAAATTACAGTCGTTAAAAAAATCGAGGAAGAATGCAAGGAAATCAATAAATCATTCAGGATTTACGGCGAAGGATGGAATATGGCTGGTGACACAATTTTAGAGCCTGCAACCATCGAAAACGCCGCAAAATGCAAGGATATTGGATTTTTCAATGACACGTTTAGAGAGTCTTGCAAAAGATTTTTAGCAGGGGATATGGGTGTCTTCCCCCTGTTAAGATTTGCTTACTGCGGCTCTATGTTTGATATGGATGGATTCAAGGCAAAATTCGATAGCCAATCACAATCAATTAATTACGTCGAATGCCATGATGACAAAACGTTTTTCGATTACATATCAGATAAATCTGATATTTCCACCAAAGACAAATTGATGATATGCAAGTTAGCGGGAGCCATAACACTGACTTCTTTTGGTATACCTTTTATCCATGCTGGACAAGAAATCGGGGCGAGCAAATTCGGGAAAAATAACACCTACAATTTATCGGATGTCTACAATCAATTCCCTTACGATTTGCTAGATGAAAGAGAAAGGATGTATCGTTATTACCAAGGCTTGAATCATTATAGAAGGAGGTTTGCCCCGTTATATCTACTAAATAAAGAGAAAATCGCAGAGATAATGGATATGGATCTCATCAACTCGCTTGTGGTGGTCAAATTCAAAAAAGACGAATCTATATCGCCTTATAAGAGACTGATCCTTCTATTTAATCCCACCAACCAGACCAAGACATTCTCTTTCGACGAAGACATGACCATATTATTTGATGGATATGATTATGTAGAAGAGGCCTCCTCATTGGTCAAAAACGCTGTGATTGGAAAATATTCTGTTCTCTTTGTCGGGGAAAAATGATGATTAAGCCTCCGGAAAGGAGGTAATACAATGATTAGCTCGGTGTATCTATCCGGCACTTTGGGCGAACGCGTTGACGACCAATATCGTTATGTCGAAATCAAACGTTGTGTCCCTGGCCCAACCGGCAAATTTGAGACCGATCGTTTTCTCGTGAAAAGCATGCTTTCTCCCAAAGGGCCTTTCATGAGCGAACCAAAAGGTGTCCATATATGCCTAAAAGGAAGAATCGAAATGGATAAGCGATATGGTTTGGTCATCGTCGATGAGATTGATGAGATAAGCCACATCACGATGTATTAGCCTTTTCAAAGGAAGGGGGGTTGGGGCTTTAATTTTTAAATCCGTTTCCTCCCTTCTTTAGAACTATGACAAAAATCTTGATTTGTTATAGACTATAGTTATGTGCAAATACGTTCGTTGGATTTCTAAAGTTGGGCCTCGCATTATAAAGGATCACTTTAGATATATAAAACCTTTTTATAAACATAAAGATAAGCATTCCTTAGAAGAAAGATATTCGCGTTTGAGGGAGCTTTTCATAACCGTTCTCAATGTCATGAGGCTCGATATAAAAATACATGGCATAGAAAACCTAAGGAAGTTAGAAGAAGAGGGCAAGACTTTTTTCCTCGTATCCAATCACATAAGCGATATGGATCCGCTTCCGCTTGTCTATTTATCGGAAAAGCCTCTAACATTCATCGCTAAAAAAGAAACCGCGAAATACCCTATCGTTAACAAAGCTATCGTGGATTTGGATGGTTTTTTCCTAGATAGAGAAGATTTAAAGCAATCGCTCAGGGTTATGAAAGATGTTAAGGATAGGCTTGGACATAATGATCTTTCGATTGGAATTTTCCCTGAAGGAAAAAGAAACAAAGAGCCAGATGGCCCGATAAAGGAGTTCCACCCAGGCTCGTTTAGGCCTGCGATAAATTCGAATAGCTATATTCTCCCTGTCGCGATTTTTGGAACCCACAGGGTCCTTCAATCGAAATATAATTTCAAAAGATTCCCGATAGAGATAACTATCCTTCCGCCTCTAGGACTAGAATTCTATTCCGGGAAGAAATCCCAGGATATTGCCCCAGAAATCAACAAGATGATCAATGATGAAGTTGATAAAATGAAGATGATTGATAAAGAATTCATCGAAAAAGGATATCACAAAATTCCTCTCAAGAAGGGGCAAATCCCAGGTAGAGATAGTGTTCTTATGATCAAAAATAAATAGGGCCAGCGCCCTATTTGTTTTCTATTAATCCTTCCATTCTCGCCTTAGCCCTTTTGGGTAATGGTTTTTGGCGATTCCTTGGGTTGCTTTAATATATCCAAGGTTGAAGTTGTCATACGAGACTATATAGAATCCGTCCGCCAAAGCGGTTGGGAATGTATCTCCATGGACATAATGCATCGCATCTTCCTTGCTGATCTTCACCGAATAGCTGGGGTTGAGGAAGTGGCAAAGATGATGATCTGGGATATAAATCAAACTGTCTCTTATTTCGAATAATTTGACGCCGTATCTTAATATATTAAGATGTCTGGTATCGAAATATTGCGATAATGAATAGAATTTTCCTCTCATTATTTCGTTTGACCTATCGCTTAAACCATATTGGGCCAAGAAATCCTCATATCTTTTGTTCGGTACGACTGTCTTTGGGGTTTTGATAAGCTCGCCAGGTTTTTTGAACAAGCAAATGAATTGTCCTTCGCCTTCGAAACGGCTGGGGAAGAGATGCACGGCTTCTTTTAGTTGCTCAGAACGATAGAAAGCGTCGGACTGAGGCAGATCCACCAATTCAATCTCTGGATGCCTTTCCTTGAAATCAAGGATTGTGGCTTCGTTTTCTTCGTAGTTGAAGGAGCAGGTGCTATAGGAGATGGTGCCGCCTTCTTTTAGCATATCGTAGGCTAGTTCGAGGATTTCCAACTGTTTTCTATGGTTGGATCTAGCTTTTTCTATTTTCCAATCTTCTCTGGCTTTTTGATCTTTTCTCATCATAGCCGAGCCAGAGCAAGGGGCATCCACGATGATTTTATCGAAAGTGTTTTTGAAATAGACATGCGAGAAAACAAAATCGTTTGATGCCACGATCATATTTCCACGTCCCATCCTTTCAACGTTTTGGCTCATGGCTTTGGCGCGAGGATAGGAGATGTCGTTGGAAATTACGATGCCTTGATCTTGCATGGCAAGGGAGGCGCCTATAGATTTATTTCCTGGAGCGGCGCAGATATCTAGAACGATATCGTCTTTTTCCGGGGCTAAAAAATAGACCGCCATCATGGCTGAGGCATCTTGGATTGAATATACTCCATTTTGATAGAGCATCGACTGACCGAATTCGTATTCGTCCTTGTCGTATAGATACGCATGTTCGACAAAAGGATGTTTCCTTACATTGGGGTAGCGACGAATGAATTCGATGTCGCTCATTTTCTTCGTGTTTAAAAGCAAAGCATGGGTTGGTTTCCCATTATCTATTGCGTTAATTAGAGCATCGGCTTCGCTTTCTGGTAAATATTCAAGAAGTGATTCTCTGAAATCCATATATCAATTATAATTGATTTGTGAAAAATAAAAAATACCCGAGGTAAAGATTTATGAGAATGGTGGATATTATTGAACACAAAAGGGACGGTTTGGAATTAAGCGAGGAAGAGATAAGGTTTTTCATTAAAGGTTACACCGATGGATCTATCCCCGATTACCAAGCAAGCGCTTTGACTATGGCGATACTATTTAGGGGGATGAATAAAAACGAAACATCCATCCTAACGGATGCGATGGAGCATTCCGGAGACACGGTCGATTTATCCTCTATAAAAGGTATCGTTGTTGATAAGCATTCTACGGGTGGAGTTGGCGATAAGACGTCTTTGGCTGTTGGCCCATTGGTGGCGGCATGTGGAGCGAAAGTCGCTAAAATGAGCGGAAGAGGTCTTGGTCATACCGGCGGGACTCTAGATAAAATGGAATCAGTCCCTGGAATGAAAATACAGATCTCCAGCGATGATTTCATAAAACAAGTCAACGAAATCGGTATCGCCATCATCGGTCAAACAAAGGCAGTGGACCCAGCGGATAAAAAATTATATGCGTTGCGTGATGTTACTGGCACAGTAGAATCAATTCCTTTAATCGCCTCCTCGATCATGAGCAAGAAGCTTGCTTCTGGGTCGGATGCAATACTACTCGACGTTAAATTCGGAAGCGGCGCTTTTATGAAAACATTTGATAGCGCCGTCGCTTTGGCAACTACAATGGTTGAAATAGGTGATCAGCTTGGTAGAGACACTAGAGCAATCATCACCGATATGGACGAGCCTTTAGGAAAAGCCGTAGGTAATAGTTTGGAAGTGATAGAGGCTATTGAAACGCTTCAAGGAAGAGGGCCAAAGGATTTCGTTGAGCTTGTCATCCAAGCCGGCGGAATCATGCTTGAGCAAGCCAAGATTGCCAAAACACGCGAAGAAGGCGAGAAAATGATTCAAAAAGCTATAGATGATCGCAGCGGATTCAAAAAACTCAAGGAATTATTTAAAGCCCAAGGCGGGGATATTTCCTATCTAGAAGACACATCTAAATTCCCTGTGTCCAAGCATATCCACGAAATCGTAAGCGATAAAGATGGATACGTGGAGAGAATCGACTCTTTGGAAATCGGTGTCTCCGCGATGAAATTAGGGGCAGGCAGAGCGACGATGGATGATGTAATCGATCCAAGCGCTGGCATCGTGCTCAACAAAAAGGTCGGTGACTATGTCAAAAAGGGCGAATTGCTTGCAAAAGCTTACACAAACAAATTAAATATTGAAGAAGTGCTCAATGAGATAAAAGGAGCCTTCACCTTATCCACAAAGCACGTCATCAAGCAACCGATGATACACAAATACATAAGCATATGAGAATTTTGGTCCAAGAAGTTAAAAAAGCAGAAGTATGGATTGATGGGAAAGTATTCTCCTCAATCAATAGAGGTTTTTGCTTATTCGTCGGATTCACGCATGGCGATGATCAAAAAATCATAGAGAAGATGGCGGATAAAGTCTCTAAACTCAGGATATTCCCTGACGAGAATGGAAAAACAAACCTTTCTCTATTCGATGTCGGAGGAGAGATTTTATCAGTCTCCCAATTCACTTTATATGGCTCGGTCAAGGAGGGGAATAGGCCTTCTTTTGTCGAATCATTAAGACCAGATGAAGCCAGAACTCTTTTCGCTTTATGGAACAATATTCTTTCTAGCAAGGTGCCATCCTTGAAAACTGGAGTTTTCCAGGCTGATATGGATATTCATTTAATAAATGAAGGGCCTTTTACTTTATTGCTCGATAGCAAGGAATTAGTGAAATGAAGAAGGTGATGTTGGGTCTATCTGGTGGCGTCGATAGCGCTATCGCTGCCTATCTTTTGAAAAAGGAAGGACACGATGTCACTGGGGCTTTTATGCGCAACTGGGACGCTATGCTCAATAACGATTATTTGGGCAATCCAACCGCAGGGAATGACCAATGTCCTCAGGAAGCTGACTATGATGACGCCAAATCTGTGGCGAAAAAACTAGATATCCCTTTGGAAAGAATCGATTTTGTTAAAGAATACTGGGACAATGTCTTTTCGTATTTCTTAAGGGAATATGAAAAGGGGAGAACCCCGAACCCCGATATCTTGTGCAACAAAGACATCAAATTCGATTCATTTTTGGAATTTGCCAAAAAGAAGGGATTCGATACCATTGCGATGGGCCACTATGCTAGAAAAGTTGAAAAAGATGGCCATACATATTTAGCCAAACCCAAAGATTTGAACAAAGATCAAACATATTTTCTCTGCGCTTTAAATGAAGAGCAAATAAAGTCGTGCCTTTTTCCTATGGAAAATATTACCAAGGTAGAGGCCAGAAAGATTGCAGATGAGCTCGGCCTAGATGAAGTTGCTTCTAAGCATGGATCGACTGGAATTTGTTTTATCGGCGAAAGAAGATTCAAGGAATTCCTCCAGAATTATTTTCCATCGCACAAAGGAGATATTATCGACATCAACACCGGGAGAAAAGTCGGTGAGCATATCGGCGTCCTTTATTACACGATAGGCCAAAGAAAAGGGCTTGGCATCGGGGGAATAAAAGGCGAGGAAAGCAATGGTTGGTTCGTCTGCAAGAAAGATGTGAAAAACAACGTTCTTTTGGTGTCGAATGGCGATGAAGATGAGCATTTATTGAGCGATAAGTGCTTGGTGACCGATGTTAATTTCATCGCTCCAAAAGACTTCAAAACCCTCCATGTTGGAGTCAAATTCAGATATAGGCAGGCCGATAATGGCTGCGCTTTGCGTTTTGAAGGTGATAACGTAATCCTAGAATATGATAGACCCGTCAAAGCCGTGACTCCTGGTCAATGGGCCGCCTTCTATTTGGATGATGTTCTTTTGGGCGGCGGAATAATTGATCAAACATTCTATAAAGGCAAAAGAAATGACATTTAGCGGCAAAAGAAAATCGTTGATATTTTTCCTTTTCTCCATTTTTTGCGTATCTACATTGATGGCGGTTGGTTCTTCGCCCAGGAAAAGCGCGAAAGCCGATGCCTTAAGCGAGTATTATTCTTCGATTGATTGGACCAAAAGAGGAAGCAGTCTAAAAAGCGATTTAAATGGCCTAATCAAAGATTTTACTAACGTTAGCTATAAGGCTTTATATGATGTCTATGAGACTACGGATAACAAAAATGGCTATATCTGGGATATGTATTCCAATGAGAATTATCCTCTCGATTCCCTTAGATGCGGCAATTATAGCGCGGAAGGGGATTGCTACAATCGCGAACACACCATCCCTCAATCAGTCTTTAATGAGAATTCTCCGATGGTTTCTGATGCATTCCACGTTTATCCGACGGATGGCTACGTCAATAATAGAAGAAGCAATTATCCGCATGGGGAAGTGGGTTCGGCAACCTACACATCCAACAATGGGTCTAAATTAGGAAGCGCTTCAAGCGGCGGTGGAAGTGGGACGGTTTTTGAGCCGATCGATGAATACAAAGGCGATTTCGCTAGAACATATTTCTATTTCGTCACTTGCTATGAGGACAAAATGGGCAGTGACACGACTTGGAAAAATTACGCTCCATTTTCCTATGGAAGTGGCTTGGGGCTTTCCTCCACATATTTATCCTTATATTTAAAGTGGGCAAGGCAAGATCCTGTCTCCCAGAAAGAAATAGATAGGAATAACGCGGTTTACGCCGTTCAGAATAACCGCAACCCATATATTGATTATCCTGGGGCGGTGGCAGCCGTATTCAATGGAGGGAATGACATTTCTTCTTATGGCCATTACCCAGATGGAGGCTCTTCAAGTTCATCTAGCCAAGCTTCCTCCTCATCCTCTTCACAAAGTAGTTCATCATATTCTTCATCCTCAAGTTCATCCATGGTTTCTTCATCCTCAATTTCATCCTCCAGCCAAGCGAGTTATGGAGATGGAACCTACACTTTGATAACAAAAACATCCGATTTGGAGACTGGGAAAAAATATCTTATCGCTTCGGGGATGAGCGGTTCTGTCAAAGTGTTTGCTGGCGTGAATGGAACAAATGGAAGCGCGGTCAATGCATCCATATCTTCCTCGACGATCACCTTGACTTCGTCGATGCATCCTATTCGCATAGACTCGGGATACACTCTGTATGATACGGTCAATGAAAGCTACGTCATTTGCGGAGCGAATAGTAATAGGATCGCTTCTTCATCAAGCGGTGAAGCGATGACCATAAGCTTTTCTTCCTCTGCGGCAACCATTAAGCCGAATTCGTATACAAGAACTTTGCAATGGAATAGCAGCGCAAGCATATTCAGGTTTTATAGCTCGTCGCAGGGCAGTATCTATCTTTTCAAAGAAAATGAAAGCGATCCTGTGGATTCCTATGCATCAAAATTCCTAGAGATTGTCGGGGCCAAATGCGTTTCCTCCGCTTCGAGCACTCCCTCATCAGCCTTGCTTCAAGCTTGGGCTAATGCCTATACGCAAGGAGGGTATGATAATTTATCTTCCTCCGCTAAAGCAAGCTTTAAAAACGCGACTCATTCGACTAACTCGAATTTAGGAAAATGCGTCACTTTGTATGATTATATTTTGAATAAATATGGCAACGAGGCTTTCTCATCTTATTATGGCGATTACATGGGAAGAAATTCGAATTCTTTTGGCAAAATTAGGGTAAATGCCATTGAAAATGAGTCGTCTTCCCCTTTTTATCATATAAGCATAGCTATTTCAGCCATCTCGTTTACCATTTTGGTTGGGGTGATTGTCTATTCGAGAAAGAAAGCTAGGTAAGATAAAAGAAAATATATATTTTCAAAAAAGTATGTTATCATCTATTCGCTAGGGAAATAAGCGTCTTTATAGAGAGGGCCTCATGATGGAAAAGCCTAAGATGCGCGCCACTCCCTTTCTAAGCGGGTAATGCCGCCGTATGATCGCGTTAAGACAAAATCAAGTGCACCTATCGTGAAGAAGGATGGTACCGCGCAAATGCGTTCCTTCGTTGCGGGGTGTTTTATTTTTTAAGGAGAGTTTTATGAAAAAACTGACTGGAGAAGAAATCAGAAGGACTTGGGTAAAGTTTTTTGAAAGCAAAGGCCATAAGTGGATGCCGGGAGTGGGGCTTATTCCTCAAGGTGATAAATCGCTTCTATGGGTCAACGCTGGAGTAACTGGATTGAAGAAATATTTCGATGGCAGCGAAGTTCCACCCTGTCGACGCATCGTCAATGTTCAAAAATCAATCAGGACCAATGATATCGATAATGTTGGAAGAACGGCTAGGCATCATACCTTTTTCGAGATGCTTGGAAATTTCTCAATCGGAGATTATTTCAGGAAAGAAGTAATCGCGTGGGCGGTGGAGATATTGACCGATCCAGTCAATGGTTTCGGTATGCCACTAGACAAGCTTTATATGACCTACAATCCTGATGATAAGGAATCATTTGTCTATTGGCAGGATAATGGTGTCAAGCCAGATCATCTAATTCCTTTGGAAGGCAATTACTGGCAAATAGGAGAAGGACCGTGCGGGCCAAACACCGAGGTTTTCTTCGATAGAGGTGAGAAATACGACCCGAATCATCTTGGGGTAAAAATGCTTCAAGAAGATATGGAAAACGATAGATATATCGAAATATGGGGCATAGTCTTCAGCCAATTCAACGCGGTCAATGGGGTTGAAAGAAAAGACTACAAAGAATTGCCAAGCAAAAACATCGACACCGGAGCGGGATTAGAAAGAATTGCTTGCATATTGCAGGAAACAGAAACGAATTTTGAGACCGATTTATTCATGCCAATAATCAAAAAAGTTGAGGAATTATCTGGAAAGAAATACGAAACAACCGAGAGAATGCCTTTCAAAGTCATCGCTGATCACGCTAGATGTTTGACCTTTGCTTTGGGCGATGGAGCATCTTTTTCCAATGAAGGTAGAGGATATGTTCTTCGTCGCATAGTCAGAAGAGCCCTCCGTTATGGACAGAAATTAGGCATCGAAGGCTCGTTTATGCATAAATTAGTTGATGTGGTAGTCTCATCTTATAGCAATTTCTATCCGGAATTGGTAGACAAAGCCGAAAGAATTTCCAAAACCATTGAGAAAGAAGAAATCAAATTCCTCAAGGTTCTGGATAATGGCGAAGTCATGCTTAAAGAAATGATAAAAGGCAAGAAGGAACTCGATGGAGAATCGATCTTCAAATTGGCGGACACATATGGCTTCCCTGCTGATATCACTAGAGATATTTGTTTAGAAGAAGGAATAACCCCAGATATGGATGGTTATAGCAAGCTTATGGATGAGCAAAAGGAAAGGGCGAGATCCGCTAGAGGGGAGATTCAATCATTCCATCGTCAAAGCGCCGATATATTATCCTTCAAAGAGAACAGTGAATTTACTTACGAAGAAGATGAGCTTTCTAGTGAAGTCATCGGATTGTTCGTTGATGGCGAAAGGGTCGATACTTTATCCGAAGAAGGGGAGATAATTGTTAGAAAAACCCCATTCTATGCCGAAATGGGCGGACAGATTAGCGATACGGGTTTTGTTTGTGGAGAGGGGTTTGAAGCAAAAGTCACTGCGGTCAGCAAAGCCACAAACGGCCAGCACCTCCACCATGTTGATGTTATAAAAGGCAGCTTGAAAGAGGGAGACAAGGTAAGGCTTGTAGTCGATAAACGCAGAAGACGCCTAATTGAGCGCAACCATAGCGCAACCCATTTGCTCCACGCTGCCATATCAAATGTCTTGGGGTATCATGTTGAACAAAAAGGCAGCTATGTATCCGATGATTATCTCAGATTTGATTTCTCTTCTGATAGGAAATTAAGTGAGGAGGAGATTGCTAAGATTGAAAAGGAAGTGAATAGCCTTATCGTCGATGCCTTGAACGAGAAAACTCTGGAACTTCCTATCGAAGAAGCCAAGAAACTTGACGCCGAGATGGAATTCCTAGACAAATATGGCGAAACGGTAAGGGTAGTCACATTCGGTGATTATTCTAAGGAATTCTGCGGAGGAACCCATGTCAAAAATGCAGGAGAAATCGGATTATTCGTCATCGAAAGCGAAGAGGCGATAAGCTCAGGCATCAGAAGAATACAGGCCAGAACCTCCTTGAAGGCCATTGAGTATTTGCAGGAAAAGGCCTCACTCCTCAAAGAAAGCGAGAAACTATTATCTTCAACCGATAAGGATATAATCGGAAAGATATCTTCTCAAAATTCTTTGATCTCGTCTTTAAATAAAGAATTGGGAAGCGCGAAAGACAAAATCGCTTCATATGAGGCCAAATCCATTGAGTGTGAAGATGTTAACGGGGTTTCATTCCTTGCATTATGCAAAGAAGGCGCCTCTAAAAATGAATTGCTAAGCCTATGCGATTCCCTCAAATCGAAACACAAAGACTATTTATTGATATTGCTTGGGGGCGAAGAGGGGATGAGGCCAGTGGTTATCATGTCAGGTGGAAAAGCGTTAGAAGTCGCTAAAGCCGGGATGATAATCAAATCGCTAGCCAAAACTCTATTAGGAGGAGGCGGTGGCCGCGATGAGATGGCCTCAGGCCAATTCAAGACAAGAAAAGGATTCGAAGAAGCCACTAAACTAGTGAAAGATTCGCTTCTTTAAGGTATATTATTGTTAATATGATTGATATTAAAGACAATACGATAGCCATAATGGATGATGATGGCAATGAAGATTTATGGAAGATTCTCTTCTTTTACACGAATGAAGAAAGAGGGAAAACCTTTTATTTCATCTTCAAAGATGAGTCTCCAGACGAGATTGTCGTCATGGCTTCCAAGGATGGAGAAAGCCTAGAAACCCCGACCGAAGAGGAATACGCCGAGGCGGAAGAAGTCTTCGCAGCCTACGAGGAAGACCCGAAAATTCAAGAAATTAAATAACTTTTCTTGTAGAAAAGGATAAAAGAAATATATAATCATATCCGATTTAAAAAAGAGGTAAGCAAAAATGGTAGAAGAAAAAGTCAAATTAACCAAAGAAGGAGTTGCTCAGCTCCTAGAAGAATACCGTCACCTTATTGATGTTGAGAGACCTGATGTCATCGAACAGTTGCAAGCTGCTCGTGCGCAGGGCGACTTAAGTGAAAACGCCGACTATGACGCCGCTAGAAACCGCCAAGCCGCAATCGAAGCTAGAATCGCTGAAATCGAGCATACGCTAGACGCCCACGAAGTCATTGAAGAAAACAAAGACAAAAACTACATCGGCATCGGAAACGAAATCCGTTTGAGAAGAGTGGCTGATGGAAGCGAAGTCGTCGTAAGAATGGTTGGCTCAATCGAGACCGATGTAAGCGGCGAAGTCAAATTCATCTCTGAAGAAAGCGCGATTGGTAAGGCCATAAAAGGGAAAACCAAAGGCCAGAAGGTCTTGGTGGAGTCAGTCCGCCCATATGAAGTTGAAATTCTCGACTTCTATATCCCAGAAAGATAAAAAAATTTTCATCGATAAAGCCTGATTAAATTCAGGCTTTTTTAATTTTCTTTTTAAAAAAGTGGATAAAAAAGAGAAAAAACGTGTATTAGAGTTAGGAGGCAACAAATTATGATGAAAGTAATTGTTATTGTTCTTGTGGCAACTGTGATATGCGTTGTGGCATTTGCCGTTGTTGATCGTGTCAGTTCGGATATAGTTGATCCGAGCACGAATGTCAATGTGAGCGCCAATTATGCCAATTCAATCACCGTAAGCATTGAAGGTGAAGTGAAGCATGAAGGCACATACACAGTCCCTTTATCGAGTGTTCTCGAAACTCTAATTGAAGCGAGTGGAGGGATCACAAGTAATGCGGATGAGTCGGCATTTGAAGTGTCTTATGCCTTAAAAGATGGGGCGAGCTATTATATAGCTCCGCTTTATGACAACTCAAATGCTTGCGCTGTCACGCCGATTGATAAAATCAACATCAATTCGGCGGATAAGGCTGGGCTTATGGGATTGTCATCAATTGGCGAGACCGTGGCATCCTCGATTGTGAGTTATCGTTCTACTAATGGGACTTTCCATGCGATCGAGGAACTTATGAATGTCAGTGGCATTGGCCTGGCGACATTCCAAAAAGTTAAGAATTACGTTAAGTTACGCGGGTGAAAGGCTTCTACGCGTTCTTTGGATGCATTGGATTCATCCTTGGTTGCGCATTCTTTAAATATCTCCATAGCATCAACATCGTAGGAATAATCATCCTATTTGTAGTGTTTCTCATCATTTCTTTCAAGAAGAGTCCCAGGATTGGCGTTTATTTTCTCCTAATCTTTGTATTCGTCTTCTCTATTATGTCTTTGCGGATTCCTCTTGAAGTTGGGGAAATGAGAACATACACCGGGGTGATCATCGAGAAAAAAGAAAACTATTATGTGTTCTTATCCTCGTTCAATCGTTTCTACGTGTATGAGAAAGGGAGTGTTAGAGAAGTGGGTGATTTCCTTTCAATCCAAGGAAAAGCGAATGAATTGTCTTTCTATAGTGAGCAAAGCCAGTTTAATTTTGGAGAATATTTGAATGATAGGGGAGTTTATTATGAATTAGTACCAACAGAAACAATCAAAAAATTTTTAAGACCAATTCGTTTGGAAGCGAATATAAAAGAATTTCTAACTGGCTTTAGCGTTGAGACCAGATCGCTATTGAACGCAATCTGTTTCTCGAAGGTGGATTATTCTTCTCCGGTAATCAGTGACTCTCAGTCTATGTCGCTACTTTTCGTTATTTCAGGAGGAGGTTTTCTGTATGGAGGCCTCCTCCGTTTTTTTGAGAAAATAATTGGAAAAAAGCTAGATGTAATCAAAACAAAATCTATTGTGTTCGCTATTGGAGTCGTGCTTCTATTGCCATTAGGAAATAAGGCTGGAATATACCGAGTCATATTAATCAGAGGGATAGAATTATATTCTTTAATAAGAAATAAAGATTTCACAAGATTCCAAATAATCTCCTATGCCGCCGCTATAATGCTTTTGCTAAATAGATTCTATGCCTTCGACCAGGGGTTTTTGATAGGTTTTGCCTGCTCATTTGCTTCCGCCTTGACTTCGCCATTATTCCTTGGGATGAAAAAGATCAAAAGGAAGATGGCAGCCAGATCTCTACAACTATTAATTATTTTTCCGTTGGCATCTAGCGAAGGCGAATATCATGTATTCAACTTCATTTATCTAATATTTTTCTCACCTTTAGTTATCGGGTTTGCAATATCTGGCTATCTTTCCTTCATCGGATTGCCAATAAGAGGTTTTGTGGAGGGCTATGCTTTATTCATTCAAAACGTAATCAGCTTTTTAAAAACAATAGATTTTTCCTTGCCAATCTCTCTTAATGGGTTTTATCAGTCTTTGGGATATTATTCTTCAATCGTCGCTTTCTTGTTTCTATATGAGATAGGCTTTAAAAGGGCTGCGAAATATATCGCTTTGTTGTCATCTC
Organism: Bacilli bacterium; assembly: GCA_017468925.1. Classification (GTDB taxonomy): domain Bacteria; phylum Bacillota_I; class Bacilli_A; order RFN20; family CAG-826; genus UBA4951. Next base: position 31,306 of record JAFUHI010000004.1, read on the forward strand.
TTTCAATTATTCTATTATCATCGCCCTTGGGGAATGGAATAAGCCAGGAAGTGACTTTTATAAATGTTGGGCAAGGGGATGCGATATTGATTCGGGACGGATATAGAGCCGCGATGATAGATACAGGCGGAATATATGGCAAAGATATTGCAAAAGAAGTGGATATACCATTGCTCAAGAAACACAAAGTCTATTCTTTAGATTATTTAATAGCGAGCCATGGCGATTTTGACCATATAGGTGGCAAAGATAGCTTGATTGCAAATTTCAATGTCAAAAAATATATTGATGATAAGAGCTTTTTCCCGTTAAAAATGGGAGGCATTACTTTTGTAAATCACAATATATTCGATGGCAAGGATGAGAATGATAATTCATTAGTTCTCGAAGCGAAAATCATGGGAAAGGTGTTTTTGTTTACGGGCGATGCCTCGATAGAAATAGAAAAGAAAATCATATCCAGGAATCCGGGTTTGGACGTGGATGTTTTAAAAGCAGGGCATCACGGATCAAAAACGAGTTCCTGCAAAGAGTTTCTGGAATGTATTACGCCCGAGGTGGCGATAATATCGTGCGGAAAAAACAACAGATACGGCCATCCACACAAAGAAGTCATCGAAAGAATGGAATCCATGGGAATAAAAATAAGAAGAACCGATTTGGAGGGGACAATTACATACAAAAAAACGATTTTCGAAAAAACATTGAATCTATATGAAGGGGGCTTCGTGTATAATAATCATTGGAATGATTACAGTTATTTATACCGAACAGCTCAGAATGGCCGAAAGCGCAGCAAAAGGCTTAATTAAAACAATCCTTCCCGAAAGGAATTCTTTTAATTACGTAAAGCTAGACATGGCTACCGCTACGCTCAAAGAACTCGGCGATGAATTATCCTTTTTGCCTCTAGGGGAAGAAAAGAAGGTCGTTGTTGCGGCGAATTTCTTCTATCTCAATAAATCCAGAAGTGATCTTAAGCCAAAAAAAGGTGATGATGACTCTGAATTCTTTAGATACGTAAAAGATCCAGATCCTTCAATCGATTTATTCATATTGGTGTTAGATAATGCGATAGACGCGACTAAGAACAACAAATATTACGATGCTTTGCTAAAAGCAAACGCCAAGATGAAAGAAGTAACACCTCTTTCTCCTCAAGACTGGCTCCGCCGCTTGGAGACTGCTTTCGCAAAAAGAGGCATCGAAATAGAAACGAAAGCACTATATGAATTAAACAACAGGATTCAAGGCGATTATTCCGCATTTTTAAGCGAAACTCAGAAATTATTCGCTTATAGCAATGGCAATAAGATAACCAAGGATGACGTTGAAAAACTAGTCACAAAACCTCTTGAAGATGACAATTTCGCCTTAAGTAAAGCACTGATTAAAGGTGATATATCCAAAGCTTTATCGATTTATAAGGACTTTAAGATAGCTGGCTATGAACCAATCATGCTTGCTAGAGGATTAGCGAACCAATTCAGATTTTTGAATCAAGTCTCTTTCCTCTCAAACCAAGGCTATGAAAAAGAGAAAATCGCTTCAATCCTTTTATCAAAACCAATCAGGGTGGAAATCGCCTTATCAAATCTTGATAAAATGCACATTGATACCTGCCAGAAAGCTTTGGAGAGTTTATATGAATATGAATATGGCGTTCTTTCTGGGAAAATGGACCCTGATATCGGATTTTCCTTATTTTTAAGCACTTTTGAATTATGAGAGTGCTCGTCATATCTGACATCCATGGCGATATAAGTGCAATAAACGATTTGCTTTTGAAAGAAGGGTATTGCGATGCGTATTTAAACGCAGGCGATAGTTGTTGCTCAAAGAATATGCTGAATCCTTTTTTGACAGTTAAAGGAAACTGCGATCAATTCTATGGTCGTGAATATCCTTTATCAGCCTCCGTCGATTCGCCTTATGGAAAAATCTATATAAGGCACTTTCCTTACACAAGGGAAGAAGTCAAGCGATTATCGAATGACGGATATAAGATACTGATCCATGGGCATACCCATAAAGAATTTGCTGAAAAGATAGGCGATTCATATGTTTTCTGTCCAGGCTCTTTATCTTTTCCGCGCAATTCGGATAAAGGGACATATTTAATAATTAATATAGATAATAAAGTGGTGGAGTGGGCATTTAAAAAACTCTCCTAATGGAGAGCTTAATAAAACCAAATATTTTGATTAAAGAGCGGCTACAGCTTTTTGCAATGAGGCTTTTTTGCGGTTGGCTGAATTGACGGATATGACGCCTTCGCCGGCTAATTTGTCCAATTTTGATGTAGCGACTTTCAATGCGGCAAGAGCTTCGTCTTTTTTGCCCTCTTTGACTAAGGCTTCGAATTTCTTGATTGAAGTTCTTAAATCGTTTTTCTTTGAGCTATTAGCCTTGTTCTGTGCCTTGCTTGTTTCGTCTCTTTTGATTTGGGATTTGATATTTGCCATAAAAATGCACCTTCACTTTCCTTATGCGTGTTAGATTTTATCTTTATAAATAAGATAAGACAACTATTTTCTATAATTTTAGAGGTTTTTTTGTTCTTTTTTAATGTTTAAGACCTCTTCGGCGAAATCATTGACGGTCGCCAACGAGCCATATTTTTCCACCGGTATCGCTATTTTGAATTGGTCATTAATATCATCGACTAGAACAATGTATGACATAGAATCTCCACCGAGATTATTGATCCAATGGTCGTCGTCTCCAATCTTAATAGGTGGAAGAGCAAGGGTTTTTGCAAAGCAGTTTTTGATTATCTCTATTGTTGCTTTAACCTCGACTGGATTGAAATCTTTAAATCTCTCTTCCGATGTTTTTGGTTTTTCGTCGAAGTCAATGAAATCTGTTGGGGTGTCAGTGATAGCTTTCTTCAATGCCTGACGCTTCACTTTCATCGCGGAAGAAAGAGGAAATTTATGCTTGTAAATTAAGAATTTCTCTATCTTTTTTTCATTTGGCAAGCTGTTGTTAATGGCTTTTAGCTCATCCTTGATTTCCTTGATGCCCAATTGATCGACTTCATTATCCAATTCGATAATCAAAGTGATTATTTGACTCAATCCGCCATTCTCAACGCCGACCACACATTGATTGGTGACGTGTTTTATGTCTTTAAAATAGGTCTCTATCTCATCTGGATAAACATTTTCGCCGTTGGCGTTGATTATCGTATCTTTTATTCTGCCTTTGATGTAATATCCTTCTTCGTCTTTACAAGCGATATCGCCAGAACGGAAGAAGCCATCTTCTAAAGATGTTTCCTCAACTTTTCCGCCAATTATCTCTTTTTTGTGGACGGTTTTTGATTTGATTAGCAATTCGCCTTCGCCTTCATGGCATCCTGGCAAATGGTCCAATTTATATTCAAAACCATAAAATGGTTTGCCGATTGATGTTTTTAATCTCACATTAACATCATCAGATAAATCAACAGAGGAAACTCCTATCTCGGTCATGCCGAATCCATTGTGCAGTGGATATCCGATTCCGTTGATTATAGAAGTGGTATCCTCATTCAACGCTCCGCCGCCCGAGATGCAATATTCGATGTATTTGCCTAAGATTTGCTTTTTAAATTTCTTTTGAATTCCTTTAGAGGCGGCTAGTCCGGCTTCTGACTTAGAGATTCTTTTGTTGTTATATTCAACCATTTTATAGAATAATTCCTCGGTTTTTCCGCCTTTCATCTCCATAGTTCTCGTTACCTTTGTGGCAAGAGAATCCCAGAAAAGAGGAACGCTATAGACGTGAGAGACTTTTCCGGCCTTTATGGCGTTGATCACATCGGTTGTTGATATTGTTGTCGGATAAACCAAGCAGTGCCCATAGAATGTATACCAAAGGAACACGGCGACAAAACCGAATATATGATGGAATGGAATCATCGCCAAAATCCTAATTGGCTTCGGATGGATGATGTGCAATGTTGAGTTTGGAAGTTCATGTGAGGCAGCAATCTGATTGCAGATATTCTCCCCATCCATCACCATCAATTTAGCATCGCCAGTGGTGCCGCTTGAGCAGAAAATGACTTCATTTCCCCACTCACAATCGATTGTTTCGACCTCTTCGGCGGCATTTATTTCATTTAGTCTGAAACTCGGTATCGAATATTCTTCGACTTCATTTGCGATTATGGCTTTGGCGGAGGCCTGTTTTAGAAGATTCTCGGTGTTCTCATGGGCCAATCTAGCGTCAATCAATAAAATATTGTATCCAGATGCAAGAATGGCAAAAAAGAAGTGGGACCAGTTTTGAGAATTCTTGAGCTTTAATGCTATTACCGATCCCTTCTCTATATCTTTTAACGCTCCGGCGAGATGATATGTAAGGTTTTTGGTCCTATCGTCATATTCCTCGTATGTATATGATTTTGAGCGCCCTTGCTCATCGAAGTATATGACCGCTTGTCTTTTTGCGTTGTTTTTTATTATTGCTTGATATAAGTCTTTAAATGTTTGTTTTGTTTTGAGTAATTCCAAGGCCGTATCGACATAATCTTGGATTTTGGATTTTGAATAATTGCTCATTTTAATATCCTTTTCGTTTAGCCTACGCCATAAGATTATATAATAATATAAAAACTAATTCTTCTATTTTTTATTTTAGCCAATTGTCAGTGACGCCGTGATACAATATTCGAGGTGATAAAAATGAAAAGATTTTTGAAAGAAACCGATGTGAAAATTCTATATATGGGCACCCCAGAAATGTCTGCCACAGTGTTATCCGCCTTGATAGAAAGCGGTTTTGATGTCGTGGGTGTCGTCTGCCAAGAGGATAAAGAAGTGGGGAGAAAACGCATTTTGACACCTCCTCCGACCAAAATCGTCGCGATGGAACATAATATCCCTGTTTTTCAGCCACATAGAATAAGAGAGGATTATTCCTTCGCCCGTGAATTGAACTTTGATGTGATTGTTACCATGGCATATGGCCAAATAATTCCTTCTGGATTGCTTTCCCTATCAAAGATAGGAAACGTCAATTTGCATGGCTCCATTTTGCCTAAATATCGCGGTGCCGCCCCGATACAAAGAGCCATAATAGATGGTGAAAAAGAAACTGGCATAACCTTGATGGAGATGGTGGAAGCCATGGATGCTGGTGATATGTACGACATTAAGAAAGTCACAATAGAAGACGATGATAATTACACCACTTTATCATCCAAAATGGCCAAAGCAGCATCAGAACTAATCTGCAAAGATTTACTTGCTTATTGCAATGGTGAAATCAAAGGTATTAAACAAGATGAAAACCAAGTCACAATCGCGAAAAAGATAAAGCCTGAAACAGAAAAACTCTCGCTTGGATATTCGTGCAAAGACTTTGTCAATATGGTGAGGGGCTTATCGGAAACCCCAGGTGGATATCTATTCATCGAAGGAAAGAAACTAAAGGTTTATTCCGCCAAAATCTATTCGGATCAAAAAATAAGCGAAGTCGGTTGCGTTGTGCCCGATAAGAAAAAATTGCTAATTCAATTAAGCGATGGAATCGTTAGGCTGACTAGCATCCAAGCCGAAGGGAAAAAGAGGATGGATGACACATCATTCTTGCAAGGATTCCATTTATACGAAGGGATAAAGATGGAATAATGCCTCAATATTTATCTTTATCTGTCCACGGCCTCGTCGATTTTCTATTAAGAAAAGGTGACATCGATAATCGAATATACAATGTTGACACGATGCTTTTGGGCACGAAAATTCACGCCCAATACCAAAAAAGCCAAGGCAAAACATATTTAGCCGAACATTTTATGTTCGAGAAATTCGTGCGCCCTTTAGGCGTGGTTGAACTCGATGGAAGGGCTGATGGAATTATACTCGATGGCAAAATGCCGATAATTGATGAGATAAAATCCACCGTGGATGAATTGAATAATTTCTATTCTCTACAAAAAGAATGGCATCTTGGACAGGCAAAATGTTATGCCCTTATGTATGCTCACGAAACCAAACAAGAAGTCATTGGCGTGCGTTTGACTTATATCTCCCAGATAAACAGCGATAGGATGGTAAAGAATTTTACCTTCAGAACAGAAGAACTCGAAGAATATGTCAATAACTTAATCGACCAATATCTTTCGTTTTTCGAGAAAGAACGGGTTAGAAAAGGGGAAAGAAACACAAGCTCCGCCAATTTGCCATTTCCATACGGTGACTTTAGGCCTGGTCAAAGAAAAATGGCGAAGTGTGTCTATTCAACTGCGAAAAACGGAGGGCTATATTTTTTGGAAGCGCCCACTGGAATTGGCAAAACAATGTCTGCTTTGTATCCCTCCATCCTTTCCTTCGGGGAAGGGAATATAGACAAGGTTTTTTACCTTACCGCCAAGACAACCGGTAGAGAGAGCGCCTTTAAGGCGATGGGCGATCTATATGATGCTGGATTTAGTGGCAGAGATTCCTTGCTTGTCGCTAAGGATAAGATTTGTTTTAAACAAGGTGCGTCTTGCAATCCAGACGAATGTCCATTCGCCAAATCTTATTACGAAAAGATAAGGAAAGTCATAGAAGAGGCGACGAGCAGTGGGGAACGCTTTTCTCAAGAATACGTCACCGCGTTGGCTAAACATCATGCAATGTGTCCATTTGAATTGCAGCTAGATTTATCGCTTTATAGCGATGTCATTATATGCGATTACAATTATCTGTTTGATCCGATGGTTTATTTGGAGAGATTTTTTGATGATGCGGTTGATTCTTCAAAATATTTCGCCCTTGTCGACGAGGCTCATAACCTTCTTGAAAGAGGCAGAGACATGTATTCGGCCACGGTGTCAAAAATAGAGTTGCTGGATGTTAAAAAATCGTTATCGAAAATCAAATGCAATTCAATCAAAAGAGCGTTGACCAAAATAGAGAAAGCGATAGATGAAGCGACGGATCTGGACGATGGGGAGCTTAATCTTCCGTTTTTGCCAGATTCATTGCTTTCATCAATTGAATCATTGGATAGAGCGTACAAAAAACATACAAAAGACGAGGGTCCGAAATTAGGTACTAAATTTAAGAATTTCAGAAGAGAATTGAATCGTTTCTCATTTTTAAATGAGAATTATAAGGACAACTCTGAGATATTCTTAAGCGATGAGGGATCGATTGTCCTATATTGTTTGGACCCAAGCGAATACTTAAGAGCTTCGGTAGAGAAATTAAAAGGGGCGGTTTTATTTTCCGCGACTCTCTCTCCATTTGAATATTTTGAAGAATCAATCCTAGGAAAGACTGATGTGTCTTCTTTGGCTTTGCCATCCCCATTTCCTAAGGAAAACTTCTGTTTGATGATCGCGCCGATATCTACAAGATACAGGCATAGAGAAAATACAATGCAAAAGATAGCTGGGTGTTTGGAAACATATGTTTCAGCTAAAAAAGGCAATTATTTCATATATTTCCCTTCCTATGAATATATGTATAAAATGCGGCCATATCTAGAATTTCCAGATTGTGACGTCATAATGCAAAACAAGGAAATGGATGATGTAGAAAGAGAAGGCTTCTTGCTGAAATTCAAGCCAAATCCAGAAAAAACAACAGTAGGGCTGGTGGTCATCGGCGGTTCGTTTTCAGAAGGCATCGACCTCCAGGCGGATAGGCTTATTGGGGTTGCAGTAGTTGGCATTGGATTGCCAAAGGTATGCAAAGAAAAGGAAATAATCAGGCGATATTACGACGAAAAGAACGGCAAAGGATTCCTATATTCGTATTTGAATCCGGGGATGAATAAAATCATGCAAGCGGTTGGGAGATTGATAAGAAGTGAATACGATATCGGATCAGCTTTGCTGATTGATGATAGATATCTCCAGAACGATTATCGCACTTTATTCAGGAATTCATGGGACAATTATGAGGTCGTTCTTTCGGAAGATGATATAACTTCGACTTTGCAATCTTTTTTCGCCGCTAAAGATTGATATAATCATTTAGGTTTATGAAATACGCCCAAGATCACATAAGAAACTTCTCGGTAATCGCTCACATTGACCATGGAAAATCAACATTATGCGATAGGATTTTGGAATTGACTGGTGCGGTTGAGCAAAGAAATCTCCAAGCCCAGATGCTTGATGATATGGATCTTGAAAGAGAAAGAGGCATAACTATCAAGCTAAACGCTGTCACGGTCACATATAAAGCAAACAATGGTGAAGATTATATCTTCAATTTGATCGATACCCCGGGACATGTCGACTTCACATATGAGGTTTCTAGGTCTCTAGCCGCCTGCGAAGGAGCGCTTTTGGTAGTGGATGCAACGCAAGGAGTGCAAGCCCAGACGCTCGCAAACGTTTATCTAGCAATCGACAATGATCTTATGATCATACCAGTCATCAATAAGATTGATTTGCCTTCCGCCAATGTAGAATTCGCTAAGAAGGAAATCCGCGAAAGAATCGGTTTATCCACCGTAGATTCGTGCCTTGTTTCGGCAAAAACAGGAGAGGGCATCAAGGATATTTTGGAGAAAATAGTTGAACTTGTTCCACCTCCTAGCGGAGATCCTTCCGCCCCGCTCCAAGCTTTAATATTCGATAGCTACTATGACTCATATAGAGGCGTTATAGTCATGGTTAGAATAAAGAACGGAAGCGTCAAGGTTGGCGATAGAATAAAGCTGATGGCGTCTAATAAAACCTACACAATCACTGAAGTGGGAATTCGCACGCCAAAGGAAATGAGAACGGAAAGACTTGATTGTGGTGATGTAGGGTATATAGCCGCGACAATCAAAGACATTAAAGACGTGGTCCCTGGAGAAACCATAACCTACGCCGATAAACCCGCAAGTGAAGCTTTACCAGGTTATAGAAAAATAAACCCAATGGTTTATTGCGGTCTTTATCCTGTCGATTCTGATGACTATGAGAATCTAAAAGATGCTCTTGCTAAGCTGGTTTTGAACGATTCCTCGCTTGTATATGAGCCAGAAACCTCGAAAGCTCTTGGCTTTGGGTTTAGAGTTGGCTTCCTCGGATTGCTTCACATGGATGTGATTCAAGAAAGGCTCGAAAGAGAATATGGGCTGAATCTGATTTTGACGGCTCCATCGGTCAAATATCAAGTAAATATCAATGGCGGAGGAATGGTGGTGGTTGACAACCCATCAATGATGCCAGAACCTAGCAAGATAAAATCGATTATGGAGCCGTATGTGAATGCTTCAATCATGACACCGAAAGAATATGTCGGTCCTATTATGGAATTATGTCAAGAAAAGCGAGGCATATTCGAGGATATGATATATTTCGATGACACTAGGGTCACAGTTAAATATAAGCTGCCGCTAAGTGAAATCATATATTCTTTCTTTGATAGGCTCAAATCAGCCACAAAAGGCTATGCCTCTTTGGATTATGAAATATCCGAATATAGAGAAAGCGATCTTGCAAAGATGGATATCTTGCTAAATGGAGATATCATCGATGCTTTATCGACAATTGTATATAGACCAAGTGCTTATAATAGAGGGCTTGCAATCGTCTCTAAATTAAAGCAAATAATCCCTAAGCAGCAATTCCAAGTACCTGTGCAGGCTGCAATAAATGGAAAGATTATCGCTAGAGCCGACATAAAATCGGTAAGAAAAGATGTATTGGCGAAATGCTACGGCGGCGATATCTCCAGGAAAAAGAAACTTCTCGAGAAACAGAAAGAGGGAAAGAAGCGCATGAAGGCAATTGGAACAGTGGATGTCCCGCAGGAAGCTTTCATGAGCGTACTTTCGCTTGAAGACGAGAACGAAAAATAATTTGTTAAAATATTAGTAGATTTTTAGTGGACTATTATAAATTTTATTTTATAATTTAGATATGAGTGAGAAAAATATAATACGTTACACAGACGAAGAATACGTCACAAAAGACGAATTGAAGCAGTCGATGAAAATCATTGATGTCGAGCCGTATTGGCGCGATATATTATCATATCGACATGACCACAGTGTCGAATTGCAGATCAACACCATCGCAAAGAAGCCTTTATGGTATACAAATTCTTTTGGAGTCAAAAGCTCATTTGATACTTTTGTCTCTTTGTGCAATTCCTACATTTCCAATTTGAAAGCAATAGTCGCCCGCGAGCAATACAACGTCGGAGAGAAAGATGCTTTCAGAGCCGTCCTTAGGGGTATGGCTAGATTCTCCAACATTGAAGTCAGTGACAATGTGTTAAACGCCATTCTAATGGGGACTTATATAGACGCCGATCCAAAGCATAATATTATTCAAAAATATTACTCCTTGATGCATAAACTATTCCGCGGCGAAAAAGTAAATTTAGACGAACAAACCGCTAAGAATATTTATAAATTATTCGATGAAACCGAGACAAATCCTCAATATAGGGAAAGAGATTACAACAACAGTGCGAGAATCACTCAGGAAAGAGCGGGGCTGGTTTATCCATACGCCCCTTCAAGCAGAATCTCCGGATTAATGTCTGAATTGCCAATAATGTTTAGGGATAGCGAGTCCAGTCCAATGGCCAAAGCTTTGGCGGTCATCTATTTTATAGATTTAGTGAAACCGTTTGAGAGCCATAACGATATAATCGGCTGCGCTTTGGCAAAAATCATTCTATCTCAGACATCTTTTGGCCAAGAAGCTTTCCTCCTTCCTTTGGAAGAAGCCATCTCCGGCGTAGATAATTTCAGCGTCGTATCTTCTCTTGTCCAAAGCATGGGCGACATGACGTATTATTTCAAATACGCTTTCAAGGTCGTCGGCCCATACTTGACGACGATGACAGGCAAATTCAAAGACCTCAATATCGATTACATAAGGTCAGAAAATAGATCTTTGTCATTGGATGAGAAGAGATATTTAGCCTCGCAAAATAAACAAAAATACGAACAAATCAATATTTTCACTGCCTCCACCGCGGAAGAAAAGAAACCACTAGAGGAAAAGCAAGAACAGGTTGAAGAAAAAGTTGCAGAAAGCGAAGAAGAGCCAATCGAAGAAGAGGCGCCGCAGAAAAAGATTGAGACCATCACCAAAGAGGAATTCAACAAACAACAAGCCTCTTCGGAACTCTCTATAGAGATGGAAGGCAATCCGCTTTCGCCAAAAGACATCAAGGATTTTATAAAATACCTTCTTGAAATCGACCCAAATCTAAATAAAAATCAGGCATCGTTCCTAGCAAATCATTGCCAAATGGGCCGTTATTACACCATTCAACAATTCAAGAAATTCACCAAATGCGCATATGAAACCGCAAGAACTTCTATGGATAAATTGGCCGAATCGAATTACTATAAGAAGATGCAGGTCAAAAACAAATTTGTTTATACGCCTGTGAAAAATAAAGGAGAAAAATAATGTCCACATTCGCAAGCATTCTAGAAAATCCTCTATTTATTATTTTGATGTTGGTGGTGTTTTTCGGCATCATCGTGCTCGCCGTTATTTTGATAAAGAAATATTCGCCTCACTTTAAATCCGAAGAAAAGCCAAAGGATGACAAACAAATCGCCGAAGAAGAGATTAAGCGTCTTTTGGTCGAAGTTGAAGAAGAGAGCAAAAAAGAAGAACATGAGGATGATACGCTCGATAGGATGTTAAGTCCGGTTGAAGATGAGCAAACGGCCAAAGCCATCGAGGAATACGAAGAAAAAAATGAGAAATAAGGACGCAGATTCCTTATATATCCACATTCCATTTTGCACAAAATTGTGCGGTTATTGTGATTTCCCCAAACTATTAGGAAGCGAGAAATGGGGAGAAGCCTACATAACCGCGCTTTTTTTAGAAATCGATTCGTATAACATAGGAAAAATGAGCACCGTCTATATAGGAGGCGGAACCCCAACATCATTGAATGATGACTTATTCGAAAAATTGATTAGGAAATCAAAAGAGCATTTGAAAGATGGTGGCGAATTCACAATCGAGGCGAATCCAGATAGTCTTAGTGAAAAAAAGATACGCATCATGGCGGAATATAGCGTTAATCGCGTTTCTTTGGGCGTGCAAAGCTCCCATGAATATAGGCTAAGGGAAATGGGAAGAAGCCATTCTTTTGAAGAAGCGAGAAACGCCGTCGAGCTTCTTAGGAAAAATGGGATATTCAATATCAATATCGATCTGATTTACGGCCTGAAAGGAGAGACATTGGAAGAATTGAAGGAAGATTTATCCGCGTTTATAGAACTTGATACGCCTCATATTTCCACATATTGCCTAAGTGTTTCGCCAGGGACCTTGTTTTATAACAAGAAATATAATGAGCCGGGAGAAGAGGAGTCGGCAGATCAATACGAATTGATTCTCTCCACATTAAGGGGCGTAGGCTATAGAAGATATGAGGTAAGCAATTTTGCAAAAGATGGTTGTTTTTCAAAGCATAACCTAACGTATTGGAAGGATAATCGTTATTATGGTGTCGGTTTGGGTGCGTCTGGATATCTAAAAGACACTAGATATGACAACACAAGGAATTTAGATAAATATCTTAGAGGCCAATACATAGAGAAAAAAGAAGAAATAGATCCAAAAAGCGAATACGAATATTATTTGCTGACCAATCTAAGGTTAGAAGAAGGCATTGATTTAGAAGAATTCGAGAAAGAGTTCTCTTATACCTTATTAAATAAAAAAGAAATAAAAGAAATGATAGAATCAAACCTCCTTAAAATAGAGAACAATAGATTGAGTGCGACCGATAAAGGGATGATGATATTGGATAGGATTCTCCTCAATTTGTTCTAAAAATTGCGGCTTTTGTAAAATATAAAAAAATTTAGCACTAGAGTATTGACAGTGCTAATGCTTTCTCTATAATTAGGGTTAGCACCCAGGAGGTGCGACTGCTAAAGGAGGGCACAATGACTAGACGCGATCAAATTCTTAAGCTAATAGTTGAGCACTTTGTCAAAACTGCGGAGCCGGTTGGCAGCAAAACTTTGCTTGAGACATATAATCTCAAAGTATCTAGCGCTACCATCCGCAACGAGATGAATTCGTTAGAAAACGATGGTTTGTTGGAAAAGACTCATACTTCAAGCGGACGTGTTCCTAGCGAAGCTGGTTATGCATATTATGTCGAGCACCTTCGCGATGAAAAAGTCGAAGACAATGTCAAATATGCATTGCAAGGAGTCTTGGAAGACAAAGCCAAATCGGTAGAAGAAGTCATTAAAGAAAGCTGCGAGATTCTCTCTCATATGACAAACCTAGCCTCTGTGGTCTTGGGGCCTGGAAGCGATGAAGAGAAATTAGCATCGATCCAATTGATTCCTTTATCCGGCAATATGGCTACCGCCGTATTCGTTACCGATAAAGGCTATGTCGAGAACAAGACATTTGTCTTGAGCGACGAAAGGATAAACGTCAGCGATTTGCAGAAGATGGTCTCGACCTTAAATGACCGACTATCCGGAACCCCAATCTCGAAATTGGTATCGAAGATGGAAGCGATGAAGCCGATATTGAAGGATTGGCTCGTGGGTCGTGAGGTTATGTTCCAAATGCTTATGCAAGCCCTTGTCAAATTCCAGGGCGAAAGGATGTCGCTATATGGCAAAGAAGCCTTGTATGACGTCCCAGAATTCGCCAAAGATGGCGAGAAATTGCGCAAGGTCCTGGAATTATTAGATAATCCTAAAATTCTTAGAGAAGCCGTCAAAAACGCCAAGCCAACAAGCGGAGGCGTCAATGTCAAAATTGGTGACAAGAACAGCAACCTTGAAGATATGGCCATCGTCTCAACGGACTTGAATCTTCCTGGCGATGCAAGCACTTGCCTAACGATATTAGGACCTCAAAGAATGGATTATGACAAAGTCGTCGCGACGCTTAAATATGTTGCAGGGGCTTTGGAGGATTATTTTGCAAATCAGTCGAATGGAGGCAATAAAACGGAATGCGAAAAGAAAAAGACGAACAGCTCCAAGAAGAGCAAGAAATGAGCAAAGAGGAAAAGGAAATCCTAGAACTCAAAGAGAAACTAGAATTATCTGAAACTGAGCTCAGCAACTGGAAAAATAAATACTATTCGGTTTATGCGGATATGGATAATCTCCGCAAGCAACTGGAAAGAGATCACGCTGATGCAATCCGTTATAGAGCAGAAGGATTCATAGAAAATCTCTTACCGGCCTTAGATGCCTTCCACATTGCTCTAGGCAGTGAGCCGAATGGCGAGGAAGCCAAAAACTACCAGAAAGGCTTCCAATACATCTACAATCAATTGATCTCGGTGCTAGCCGAAGAAGGCGTGGTCGAGATTATACCGAATGTAGGTGATCACTTCGATTCAACCTTCATGCACGCTATCGAAACAGTAGAAAGCGATGGACCTGAAGGATTGGTCGTCAAAGTGTTATCCAAAGGATACAAGCTAAAAGATAGGCTGATTAGGCCCGTCATCGTCAGCGTATCCACTTCCAAGAAGGAAGACAAAAAAGAGAATGAAGAGGCTAGCAAAGCCTAAAGGAGAAATAAATTATGGCAAAAGAAATCATTGTAGGTATCGATTTAGGTACCACCAACTCAGTCATCTCATATATGCAGGAAGATGGCCAGGTTAAGGTTATCCCTAACCCAGAAGGCACAAACACAACACCATCAATCGTTGCTTTCAAAGGAAGCGGCGAAGAAATCGTCGGCAATTCAGCCAAGCGCCAGATGATAACCAACCCAGACACCGTGAAATCGGCCAAACGTTATATGGGCAAGGATCACAAATTCCACATTGGCTGCCTCAATAAGGACTACACTCCTCAAGAGATTTCCGCCAAAGTCTTGGCCTATATGAAATCATATGCTGAAAAGAGCATCGGCAAAGAAGTCAAAAAAGCGGTCATCACCGTTCCAGCCTACTTCAACGACGCCGAAAGGCAAGCCACAAAAGATGCAGGAACCATCGCTGGTTTGGAAGTCGTTAGAATCATCAATGAGCCAACCGCTAGCTGCTTAGCATACGGATTAGATACAAACAAGAGCGAAAAAGTCTTGGTCTTCGATTTGGGCGGTGGAACATTTGATGTCTCCATCCTTGATATCGGAGATGGAACGTTCCAAGTTCTATCAACCAGCGGCGACACCAAATTAGGTGGAGATGACTGGGATAAAGTCTTGGCTGATTGGATCAAGGCCCAAATCAAAATCGAAACTGGAGTTGAACTCAACGACAAGATGGCGCAACAACGTTTCATCGACGCGGCCGAAAAAGCCAAAATCGAGCTCTCAGGAAACCTCGAAACCACGATTTCCTTGCCATTTATCGGCATGGGAAGCGCTGGTCCTATCAACTATGAAGGCACATTAACCCGCGCTAAATTCCAAGAATTAACCAAACCATTGCTTGAAAGATGCGCAGCCCCTATGGAAAAAGCTATGAGGGATGCAGGACTAAATTACAATGAGTTGGGCAGCATTCTTATGATCGGTGGTTCAACCAGAATGCCTGCAGTTCAGGAATTCGTTAAGAGGGTGACCGGTAGAGACATCAATCTCTCAGTCAACCCAGATGAAGCTGTTTCTAGAGGCGCAGCCATCCAAGGCGGCATTATTGCCGGAGACGTCAAAGATGTCGTTCTTCTCGATGTTACCCCATTAACCTTAGGAATCGAAACCCTCGGCGGTGTCATGACAACATTGATCCCGAGGAACACGACCATTCCTACCACCAAGAGCCAAATCTTCTCGACAGCAGAAGACAATCAGCCTGCGGTTGACATTATGGTATATCAAGGTGAAAGACCAATGGCTCATGACAACAAATTGCTTGGCCATTTCTCATTGACTGGCATCAAACCAGCTAGAAGAGGCCAGCCACGTATCGAAGTCACTTTCTCAATTGACGTTAACGGAATTGTCAAAGTCAGCGCCAAAGATCTCGACACCCAGCAAGAGCAAAACATCACCATTTCTGGCAGCAATGGCTTAAGCAAGAGCGATATCGACCGCATGGTTAGAGAAGCTGAAGAAAACCGTGAAGCCGACCAGAAGAGAAAAGATGACATCGAAGTCAAGAACAAAGCCCAAAGCTATGTAAGTGAAATCAACAATACTTTGCAAGAGCAAGGCGATAAGCTTAGCGATCAGCAAAAGCAAGAACTCACTAAATTGCGTGATGACGCCCAAGGTGCGCTTCAAGCTGATGATATCGAGAAATTGCGTGAGATTGTTGGAAAACTGGAAGATGCTGCAAAGGCTGCTCAATCTGGCCAATATTATCAACAGCAAAACGCTGGTCAATCTCAAGGCAATGATTCATCTTCAACTTCAGCGGATGATGTTGTCGATGCCGATTATACCGACAAAGCTTAATTAAACGAATCAAATATGGCGTCTCCTCTTTCGAGGAGGCGTCATTTGTAGACTAAGAAAGGAGGATCCATATGGCAAAACGTGATTATTATGAAGTGCTTGGTGTAAACAAAAGCGCATCTAAAGATGAAATCAAAAGCGCTTATCGAAAATTAGCCAAGCAATATCATCCAGATATAAACAAATCCCCTGATGCCCCGAAGAAATTCGAGGAAATCCAGGAAGCATATGACATCCTTTACGACGATAACAAAAGAAAGACCTATGACCAATTTGGCATGGCGGCCTTCGAGCAGGGCGCTTCAACCGGAGGAGCCGGCAATCCATTCAGCGGTGGCGGCTTCCAAGGGGCTGGATTTGGCGATATCGATTTAGGCGATATTTTCTCATCATTCTTTGGCGGAGGAGGTTCTAGATCAGGAACCCATGGCCCACAAAAAGGAGAGGATAGAATCCAAAGAGTCAGAATCAATTTCATGGATTCTATCACCGGCAGGAAAGTCGTTATCCCCGTCAATTACGAAGAAGAATGTCCGCATTGCCATGGAAGCGGCGCAGAATCTCCTAGCGATGTTGTGACCTGTCCAAAATGCCGTGGAACCGGAACGGTTCGTGTCCAAACAAGGACTATTTTCGGCGTGATGCAACAAGAAAGCACGTGCCCCGATTGCGGAGGAAGCGGAAAATCCATCAAGAATAGGTGCCATCAATGTGGTGGAAGCGGTTATACCAAAATCCACAAGGACCTTGAGGTCAACATCCCTGCAGGCATAAGCAACGGTCAGCAGATTAGATTATCTGGCAAAGGGGGGAGGGGATATTCAGGCGGCCCCAATGGGGATTTATACGTTGAAATCCTCGTCAAAGAGCATGAATTCTTCAAACGTGACGGCAACGATATACATATTGATATACCGCTTAGTTTCATCGATTGCGCCTTAGGAACTGAGATTGATGTCCCTACCGTCTATGGTGATGTGAAGGTGGTGGTGCCAGAAGGAACGCAACCTGAACAAATTCTCAAACTAAAAGATAGAGGCGTGAAAGATTTAAGAAGCGGAAGGCCAGGAAGCGAATTCATCCATATCAAGGTGAAAACTCCCACCTCCTTAAGCAAAGAGCAGAAGCAACTGCTTAAGAGCTTCCAAGGCATAGAAGACGCTAAAAAAGAGAACATCTTTAGGAAATGGAAAAAGAAATTTGAGGGCAAATGATATGAATAGATTCATGAAAGCGGCGATTAATGAAGCAAGGAAAGGCATAAACGCAGGACATGGGGGACCATTTGGCGCGATTATCGTGAAAGATGGGAAAATAGTGGGGAGAGGCCACAACCAGGTTTTGAAAAGAAACGATCCAACATGCCATGGTGAGATTATGGCGATCCATTCCGCTTGCAAAAAGCTAGGAACTTTCGATTTATCAGGCTCCGTCATTTACACGACAGGATATCCTTGCCCGATGTGTTTCGGGGCGATTCTTTGGGCCAATATCTCAAAGATTTATTATGGCTGCAATGTGATTGACACTGAAAAAATAGGCTTCAGAGACAATAAATTCTACGAGATGAGTGAGAACAAAGATTCATCTTCCTTCATCGAAGAATTGAACCGAGATGAATGTCTCCGCCTATATGACGAATATATGGCGAAAGAAAATCGCACCAATTACTAAAAATATCATTTCATATAATCGATATTTATCGTAAGATAAAATTATGGCTAAGTGTAGAGAATGCAACAAAGAAATATCTCGTGTGGAAGATGAGGATATCTGTCCTTATTGCGGATGTACCCATCCAATCGACCCTTCTTATGAGACGAAGGATATAACATCTTTGACGCTTGATAAAGCCGGTGAAGGCTACACCTTGTACAGAAGCAAAGAAAAGAAAAAAGCTTTCATCCTTTGCTTATTGCTTGGTTTTACGGGCGCCCACAATTTCTATTTGGGATTCTTATCAAAAGGCATAATAGATGCGGTCATCACCTTGGTTTTCGTTTTGGGAGTCGGCCTTCCTTTGTTCTTCACCGTTTGGCCTTCTTTCCTCGCGTTCCTGATTCCGTTTTTCGTATGTTTCGCCGTATTCGCGGCAATCTCCTTCAAATACATCTTTAATGACACGCTAAAAGATGCAAAAGGAGAATTCCTCCGTTAGTATGCAACGTTATTTCGTTACGATAAATGATGGTTTTGCTTCTTTTTCCAAGGAAGACTCCCATCATTTTTTAAATGTCATGAGAGGAAAAAAAGGAGACATCATCGAAGTGATTAATGAAGGCAAAGTCTATAAAGCCATAATAGAATGTGTTGATCCGCTTCAAGCGAAAATTGTTTCGGAGATAGAAGAGGAGAGGGAAAATCCTTTTAAATTGATTCTTGCTTTTAGCTTGCTTAAAAAAGGGAATGATGAACTCGTGATGCAGAAATGCACGGAACTAGGCGCTTATTCATTCATCCCTTTCGTTTCTTCCAGGACCATAATAAGAGTGGATGAATCTGATAAAAAGAAAAAGAACGAAAGATTCTCCAAAATAATCAAAGAAGCGGCCATGCAATCAAAAAGGGCGATGATTCCTGCTATTTCATCGATTCTTTCCTTCGGAGAATTATTGAATGTCGAAGCCGACATCAAATTAATTGCCTACGAAGATGAGGCGCTTAACGGAAAGCATCTATCTGAACACATTAAAAACATGGATGAAAGCAAAACATGTTTGGTTATAGTGGGCCCAGAAGGCGGATTCAGCAAAGAGGAAGTTGATAAAGCAATCGCTTGCGGCTTCAAGCCCATAAGCTTAGGCAAAAGGATTTTGAGAGCGGAAACCGCCTCGATTTATGTCTCAACCATATTCTCTATGAAGGAGTGCGGAGTCATATGAATATCCTCGATGAACTAGAGAGAAATCAGGCTCCAACCGGTTTTTATAAAACCGAAGAATATTATTATTATAGAGACAACGCCTCGATTCTTTCTTCGATTGATTTATATTCGAGCCTAAATTCCGCCTCGACTACGTTCGATGTGGTGAGAGCCAATATTTTAATTAAGGCTTTAGAAAACAAAAGATATATAGAGCTAGAATATATCTCCGCCATAAAGGGGCTTGGGACAAGCGAAGAAGATAACGAGAAATTGAAGAAGATTTTACAAGAAAGCATCGAAGAATTGCCCTATCTTTCGTTCAAAGGTAAAAAGTTATTCGTGCCAGTGTTTCCTTTTTCTTTGAATAGGATATATAACACTGATTTTTATCGACTTGGCTATGATCCATATAGGAGATTAGTATTGAATTATGAAGCCGCGGTCATCGATCAGTTTGATTATTATGGGCAGACAATATATTTATCGTCATTCACAAACCTAGTGCCCATTATGGAAAACGATAAGTCTTTGGCCTGCTATCATGACGAAGCGAACGCCATATACATCATCAATGATGAAGGCAGGCTCGATGCAAAAATATCGTTATTCGACTCGGAGATGAAAACAATAGATAAGAGCAATATCATCGAAAGAATCAAGCCAATCGCGGAAGCATATCTTTCATTTGATAAAAATGGTTTCCTCAAAGCTTTGGCGGATTCAAAATGCTTTAGCGACACTTTCATCGCAAAAATAAACAAAAAGGAAGCCAAAAGAAAAGAGAAAGAGGTAGATAAATGAGATTCTTCCTCGTAGCGTTGGGCTGCAAAGTCAATGCATATGAAATATCCTCGCTTAGAGAATCTTTTGTCTTGCGCGGATACGAGGAAACGAAAGATGAGACTAACGCTGATTTGATTGTGATAAATACTTGCTCCGTCACCGCGGTAGCCGACCAGAAAAGCAGGCAGCACATAAGACGATATCGAAGGAATAACGAAAAAGCCATAATCCTTGTCATGGGCTGCTATAGCCAAAAACACGCTGAAGAATGTCTGTCTTTTGGCGCATCGATTGTTTTAGGCACAACAAATAGAAAAACCGCTTTAGAATCGATTGATGAATTTTTGAAAACCAAAACACCATTTATCAAAGTTGACCCTAATCTTAAAGGTGAATATGAGGAATTCGGCGTAATACCTTTTGCTGACACGACTAGAGCATATTTAAAAATCCAAGATGGCTGCAATAATTTTTGCTCGTATTGCCTGATCCCTTTTTTGCGTGGCACCTCCCGTTCCAGAACCAAAGAGAAAGCGCTAGAGGAATGCAAGAGAATCATCGAAGAAGGCTATAAGGAAATAGTTTTGACCGGAATCCATATCGGTGGTTATGGAAGAGACATCTATGGTAATGAATATTTATTTGCTGATTTGGTGGAGGATATTTTAAAAAACAGCCCATCATTATATAGGTTGCGAATATCCTCGATTGAAGAAAGCGAGATTACCCCGAAATTCCTGAGATTGCTCGAGAAATATGACAATATCGCTGACCACATGCATATCCCTTTGCAAAGTGGCTCAAGCTCGGTTCTTAAGAGGATGCATAGAAAATACGACACTGAGTCGTTTTTAAACAAAATCGAAGAATTGAGAAAAATCAGGCCGAATATGGCCATCACAACCGATGTCATAGTCGGTTTCCCTGGTGAAAGTGAAGAAGAGTGGCAAGAAACAAAAGATTTCTGCATGAAAGCGCGCTTTTCTTCCATTCATGTCTTTCCTTTTTCCGCAAGAGAAGGAACTTTGGCGTTTACTATGCCAAATCAAATCGACCCCAAAACCAAAGATAGACGTGTGCATGAATTGTTAGAAATCTCCAAGAAACTTCACGAGGAATACAAAAAGAAATTTTACGGCACAAAAATGGAAGTTTTGATCGAAGGCAAAAACAAAGAAAACAAGATGCATTATGGTAGAGCATCCAATCACTTATACGTAAAAACGCCTAATGCTAATTGCGTCGAAGGCGACGTTGTTACGGTATTGTATAATAAAGATTCGGCTGCAGACTAGGATTTATCGCTATTTTTCTTCTTTTTTGATACTATGTATAAATTTTCGTTGACTACTATAAGTATTTACTTATAATTACCTAGTCAACAACGGAGGATTTCGAAAATGGCAGTACCACAGAGAAGAACAAGCAAAACTCGCAAGAGAATGCGTAGAACACATTATAAGCTAGCAGTTACAGGTTTAGTTGCCTGCTCACACTGCGGAGCCTTGATCAGAAGCCATCGCGTTTGCCCAGAATGCGGCTATTACGATGGAAAAGACGTTCTTCATTTGAAAAAAGAAGAAAAATAATCTTTTAGAGGCCTTAATTGGCTTCTTTTTCTTTTTATGAAATGAGTATATATTAATATATAAGGAGTAAATTATGGAATACAATAAACTTTTCGACCATACTAACCTCAATCCATGGGCATCTTTGCAAGATATCAGGAAGCTTTGCGATGAGGCGAGGGAATTCGGGTTCTACAGCGTCTGCGTAAACCCATATTACGTTCCAGCCGCTAAAAAATTGTTGGAAGGAACTGGGGTTAAAATAACCGCAGTCGTCGGTTTCCCTCTTGGATCATGCAATCCAAAAGCCATGGCCTTTGAAGCCAAACAAGCCGTTAAAGATGGTGCTGATGAAATCGATATGGTTCAAAACATTTCGATGGCAAGAGCACATAACTATGAATTCAACGTCAGGACTGTTGCGATGGTCAGAAAAGCTATCGGCAAGAACATCGTCTTGAAAGTCATTCTCGAGAATTGCTATCTAACAAGCGAAGAAATCAAAAATTCCTGCATTGCCGCGGTGCAAGGCGGCGCTGATTTCGTCAAGACTTCAACCGGATTTGGCTCATATGGCGCCAAAGCAGATGATGTCAAATTGATGAGAGACACTGTTGGCCCAGACTTTGGTGTTAAAGCCGCTGGAGGTATCCATACGCTTCAAGATGCCATGTCAATGGTGGCGGCAGGGGCCAATCGTATTGGCTGCAGCCGCTCAGTTGCCATCATGAATGAAGTCAACGGCAATAAGTCGAAGAAGAAAAAGAAAAAATAATGAAAGCCCTCATTTATTTCGAAGGCGAAAAAGCGATTAAGAAAAGCGGCATAGGCCGTGCGATGTCTCATCAATTAAGGGCTTTAAAAAGTGCCGGTGTTTCAACTTGCATATGCCCGAAAGAAGATGAATACGATCTCGCGCACATAAACACAGTTTATGCAGCTTCCAAAAAACTACTAAAAAACTGCAAAAAGAAGGGGATTCCTGTCATCGTCCATGGTCATAGCACCTATGAGGATTTCAGGAATTCTTTTTCATGCTGGCAACTCATTGAGCCGTTCTTCGATAGAATGCTCACCTATATGTATAGCCGCGCTGATTTGATAATCACCCCGACACCATATTCGAAAAGATTGATCGAGGGTTATGGATTGGGTCCAAAAGTTATCGATATATCCAACGGTATAGATTTATCTGAATACGCACCAGATCCAGAAGGGGTCAAGATGTTTAGGGAAAGGTTTTCCCTCAAAGATGATGAAAAACCGGTTATTGGCATCGGGTTTCCTTTTGAAAGAAAAGGAATCATCGACTTTTTCGAAGTGGCAAGAAGCATGCCCGATACAAAATTCATTTGGTTTGGGCATTTAGCGAAGATCGCTACGAACGCAAAAATCAGAAGAGCCATAAGAAAGAGGCCGAAAAACGCTATAATGGCCGGATATTGTGCTGGAAAGATAATCCATGGGGCACTTCAAAGCTCTCTTTGCCTTTTCTTCCCATCTCATGAAGAGACCGAAGGGATTGTCGTTTTGGAGGCTTTGGCGAGCCATTGCCCTCTAATCGTGAGAGATATCGGAGTCTATGAAGATTGGCTTCATGACGGAATCGATTGCCATAAAGGCAAAACGAATGATGATTTCATTAGATTGATTAATGAATTGAAAGCCAATGGAGAGAAACAAGAAATTCTTGATAACGGCTATGCTTTAGCAAAAGAAAGAACGCTTGATAAAGTGGGTCTTCAATTGAAAAAGGCCTACGAAGAACTGCTTGCTTCTAAAAAATAAAGTATTTATTGGATTTATTTGAATCGATAGAATGCTCGCTTTTGTATTCTTTTGCCCATTGTTTAATTTTGCGTTTGGCTTCTTTATAAGGCATTCCGCCGAATGATGCGTCTTTTTTGGCGTCGAATTTCAAAGATAAAACATTTCTCCAGGTGAATTTGATGCTTGTTTTCATCGCTATAGAGTCATTCACGCTGCATGCGAAATATTTTTCAAGGTCAAAACATAAAATATGTTTATCAAGTCTATCAATTCTTTTAACAGTCGTGCCAGAAAGCGAATTGTCTTCTCGGTAAACATAATAACGATTTCTTGAGAGGACGATATTATTTGAATGCTCGATAAGAGAAAATACTAAACAATTATCTTCGAACATCGCATTTTTTTCGGAAATGAAGAGAAGTGGCCTTTTTTCAAATAACGATCTCTTGAAGATTTTCTGCCAAAGAAAACCTCTGAATGAAATATCGCTTTGCAAATAAGCAAACGCTTTGTCTTTGCTGATTATTTTGTTTTTCGCAAAAGGATATTTCCTTATTTTGTTGTTTTTTAAGGTATAGAAAGAAAACGAGGCGATATCAGGTTTTTCCTTATTGATGACCTTAGATATTTCTTCAAATGCGTTAGGCAAGAAGTAATCATCAGAATCTAAGAATGTGACATATTCTCCTATCGATATTTTGATCGCTTCGGTTCTGGCGATAAGAATCCCAAGCCGTTCTTTGTTTTTAAGAAGCTTTATATTTGGATTCGTTTCCATATGCTTTTCGATTATCGAAAGTGAATCATCTTCGCTTAGATCATATGAAACAATCGCTTCATAATTAATTGAAGCAGTTTGCTTTTCTAAAGAAGAAAGGCATTCATCTAAAAAACGCGATGAATTATATACCGGGATGATTATGCTCAACGTGATAGCTTCATTTTCCATCTTTTGTATTATTTTATATTGTTTTAACAATAATTTAATGTAAAATATTGAAGCGCTTAAGCGGAAAGAAGGTGATAATGCATGCCAGTAAAGACAGTCGTCAAAGAGAACGAATCATTGGATGAAGCTTTACGTCGCTTCAAAAGAAGCGTCAACAAGAGTGGTGTCCTTCTAGAATGCCGCAAAAGAGAAGCCTTCTTAAAAACCGGATTGAAGAGAAAACAAAAATCCGAGTTGGCTCGCCGCAAAAAGTGGTAATTCACCAATTAATCCTGGCCTAGCCGGGATTTTTTTTTATTTTCTTGTCAAAACTATGCATTTTTCGTGTATAAGAGGCATGAGACAAGAAATGATTTATCAAAGCCAGGACAACACTTGTTCGCTCGCTGTCCTGAAAATGCTTATGGTCGATGCGAGCGGAGACAAAAGGTTTAAGTTCTATAAACCGAGGAAAGGCGGTCCGTATTCGTTGAAGGACGTAGAGACCATCGCAAAAGAAGAAGGGTTCCGCGTAACATTCAAAAAGGTAGAGGATAAGGAGGAAATAAAAAACAATACCGAATACCCTTTGTTTGTTACTTTCGAGGAAAATGGACTAGTTCACGCGGTAAAAGTGATCTCAGAGCGACTTGGCTATTTTCATATCGCCGATCCTTCAAAAGGCAGATACAGCCTAAGCAAAAAGCAATTCATAAGCAAATGGACTGGAGTTTATGGCACGATAGTTAGAGAAAAAGAAATTGCTCCATCAAAAGACAAACTTGATTTGGTGCCAAAAAAGAATATTGCAGTTTTGCTTTTCGTGGAGCTTATTGCCATATCTTCTTTATTGGCTGGGATGTATTTCGTTGATGAAAATGGTAATTATTTAGTGCCAGTCATATGTTTTTCGGTTTTTGCCATAATGGAGATATTCAGAAGATCTCTATCGATTCGGTTCATGAAGAAGTTCGATGAAAAATGGCTTGAATACGTTTTTAATGGCAAAAACAAAAAGGACGCATGGGCTCGATATCATTCTCTTGAGAAAAACATATTCGCCTCTCCGATGAATCTACTATCTTCAATAATCTCGTCGGTGTCGATTGTTTTGATCGGAGGGTTAAATGAACCATCGTTTTTCCTTTCCGCTGCATTAACAATAGGCGCGGTCGCTATAAAACAGGCATTTGATTCCTTCACAAAGGATAAACTAAAAGTCGTTTCGACATCAAAAGAGCAGGAATTATTCTCTAAAGGCGGAGGGATTGAGGAAGCTAAAGAAGTTAAAGCATACGGCTACAAATATGGTTCATATTTTTCATATGGCCAAATAATCACCGTGTTTTTGGTTCTTTGCTTTGCAATTATCCCTCTCCTCCATAGTGGCCACATTTCCTTGAATTATTATTTGTTCCAATTCTTTGGCTTATTTGTTTTATCCTCGCTGCTAGAAAAGATTTTTGCCTTCGAAGAGGAATATATCGCTAGAGAAAAAGATTTGATGTATTTTTACGAATATTTGTCTTAAAGCAACTTGAATATGTAAAAAGATAGCACTTTGTGCTAGATTATTAGCGATGGAAATAGTTTTTTCTAACGAGATTGACGCCAAATACGACTTCTTGGAAGATTGTTACGAATCTCTGGCTAAGGTTACCGAAGAGGTTTTGTCGATCAAAAGTCTCTATGAAGTTGATGTGTCGTTGGTTGATGATGAAACTATTCATTCCATTAATCGTGATTATCGCGGAGTTGATCGAATCACTGACGTCATATCTTTCGCCTTCAACGATGGAGTTGAGGAAAAAGATGCGATCAAGCCTCAGCCAGGCATGCCAATCATGTTGGGTGAGATATTGATTTGTTTGCCCCAGGCTTTAAGGCAAGCGAAAGAGATCGGCAACACCGAGAATCGTGAATTATTCTTCTTATTCATTCATGGCCTGCTTCATTTGCTCGGCTATGATCATATGAAAAAAGAAGATGAGGAAATAATGTTTCCGTTGCAAGAGAAAATATTGCAGAAAGCGAGCCAAAATGGAAGTTTACGAACTGATTGAAGATGCTAAAGAAGCCAGAAGCCTATCTTATTCGCCATATTCGCATTTCGCTGTTGGCGCCGCCGTTATTTTAAAAGATGGTAGGATTTTTCTTGGAGCCAATATAGAGAATGCCTCTTATCCTTTATGCATGTGCGCGGAAAGAAACGCCATATACAACGCCATGATGAATGGTGCCACAAGCGACGACTTTATGGCGTTAGCTGTAGTTGCGGATACTGAATATCCTTGCTCGCCCTGCGGAGCGTGCAGGCAAGTCTTGAGTGAATTATTCCCTCATCAAGCTCCGATTTATATGGCTAATCTCAAAGGAGATGTCCAAGAGACAAATATGGATGAACTCTTGCCATTTGCTTTTTCTGGTGACGATATATGAAAAGTGGATTTGTAGCTATTTTAGGAAGACCAAACGTTGGCAAAAGCACTTTGCTTAACGCTATTTTGAGCAAGAAAGTTTCGATTGTGACTTCTAGAGCCCAGACAACAAGAGACTCCATAATGGGTATATATAACACAAAAGGTGTTCAGATTGTTTTCATCGATACGCCTGGGTTATTCGAAGGGAAATCCGCTTTGGATTCGACAATAGATAAAGCCGCTAGAAATGCATCTAGAGGTGTGGAATGTGCGCTTTTCCTAATCGATTGCTCTCAATCAAACATGGAATTGGAGCAAAAGACGATTGAATCACTTAAACTAGAATGCCCGCTTATCATTGTTTTGAACAAAATCGATTTGGTGAGGGTTGATAAAGCAGAGGAAATTAGAGCGTTCTTCTTAGAAAAAAACCCGAATGCGAAAATCATGCTTATGAGCGCGTTGAAGAACTTTGGCATCAAAGAGGTGAAAGATGAGATTTTGACGCATTTGCCGGAAGGTCCGCAATATTATCCACTCGACGCTTTGACCGATAAAGACAAAAGATTCGAAGCCAAGGAGGAGATAAGGCGAGAGATATTGCGTTTCGTTAAAGATGAGGTTCCGCATCAATCCGCTGTCACCATCGAAAGATTTGAGGAGAAAAAAGGAAATAACATAATCGAAGCGTCCATCTACGTAGAAAAAGAGAGTCAGGTCGCGATAATTGTCGGCAAAAAAGGGTCGATGATAAAAAAGATATCGATGACAGCGAGAAGAGAATTGGAAAGAATGTGGCAAGAACATGTCACTTTAGAAGTCGAAGTAAAAGTCGCGAAGGACTGGAGAAATAGGGCTTCAAAACTAGCCCAATTCGGCTATTCAGATAACAATTAGGATGAAAGAAACAAAAAACATAAAAGGATACGTCATAAGGGTGTCGCCGTACAAAGAATACGATGCGATGGTGACGATACTTTCTGAAGAAGGGCTTTTTTCTTTTTCCGGAAGAGGGATCAAGAAAAACACAAGCAAGAATTTCGCGAGTTGTCAGCCTTTATGCTTTTCTTCTTTTCAACTAACATCCACAGGAACAAGCTATTCATTAAAAGAATCTAAACTTCTTTCTTCAAGCCCTGACTATAGTTCGTTTGAGAAAGCAATCAGCTTATCTATTATTGAGGAATTATCTGGCAAAATCATCAAAGATGATGATTGTGAAGTGGCATATGAATGGCTTGGATCCATTTTGAATTCTTTGAATTCAGGTTTGGACGCTTTGTCTATGACGCTTATATATTTTGCTCAGCTCATTAAGATAAATGGATATGGGCTTAATGTATCATCCTGCATTCATTGTGGCGGGAAGAAGAACATCGTCGGGGTTGATTATATAAATGGCGGATTTGTCTGCGAAAGGTGCGCCGATAAGAACACCGTTATATATAATCCTGAGACTTTGAAAACAGTGAGATATATATTTATGTGCGGCTTAACTAATTACAAACAAGCCAAATTTGACACAGAAATTTGTTATAAACTCATTATTGACTTGTCAATTTTCCTCGAAGATACCTTAGGTTTTAAGCTAAAAAGCGTTGAAACAATAAAAACCATGTTAAAATATTGAAATTCACTTATATAGGGTTGCATTGTTAATTATTGTTACTATAATTTCCAAAGATAAATAAATGGAGTTTTTTATTTTATGTCAAATAAGTTCGAATTCGAAAAAATTGTAAGCCATCTGCAGACTAGCGGATATGTTTTCGCCGGCAGTTCAATATACGGTGGATTATCCAATACATGGGATTACGGTCCTTTAGGCGCTGAATTAAAGCGCAATATCAAAGATTTGTGGTGGAAACGCTTTGTGCAGGAATCTGCCACAAACGTCGGCCTAGATTCTGCTATTTTGATGAATCCAAAAGTCTGGCAGGCCACAGGGCACGTTTCAACATTCAATGACCCGATGATCGATTGCAAATCTTGCAAAGCAAGATTAAGAGCCGATGAAATCATCAAAAAGCAATTCCCAGAAGTCGATGTTGAGGGGATGAGCGCTGGAGAGATGGATTCATTTATTTCCGGCCATAAATTGGTGTGTCCAGTCTGCGGCAAAAGCGATTTTACTCCGATTAGACAATTTAATTTGATGTTCAAAACGCATATAGGTGTTTTCGAAGATGACAAAAACATCGTTTATCTAAGACCAGAAACAGCACAGGGCGTTTTCGTAAATTTCAAAAACGTTCAAAGAGCCTGCAGAAAAAAAATTCCATTTGGCATTTGCAACGCCGGAAAAAGCTTCAGAAACGAGATAACTCCTGGAAATTTTATCTTCAGAACAAGAGAATTTGAACAATTAGAGATGGAATTCTTCTGCAAACCAGGAACGGACCTTGAATGGTTTGAACACTGGAAAAAGCATTGTCTATCATTCGTTGAAGAACTTGGTGTGAAGGAGGATAATCTCCGCTTTAGAGATCATGAGCCGGCGGAGCTTGCCTTCTATAGCAAAGCAACAACTGATGTAGAATATGATTTTCCAAGTTTGGGCTGGGGCGAAATATTAGGAATCGCCGACAGAACAGACTATGACTTGAAGAGACATAGCGAATTCTCTGGTGAAGATATGACATATTTAGATAGCGATGATAATTCTCGCTATATCCCATATGTTATCGAGCCTTCCATGGGATTGGACAGATTGATGCTCATGGTGATGGTGGATTCATATGACGAAGAAACGTTGGAAAATAATGAAACCCGTATTGTTATGCATTTGAAACCTTCGATTGCTCCTTATAAAATTGCAGTTTTACCTCTATCTAAGAAATTGGAAGACAAAGCAGGAGAGGTCATGGAAATGCTAAGCAAGAGATATATGTGTATTTTCGACACCACCGGATCGATTGGCAAACGTTATCGTAGAGAAGATGCGATAGGAACACCATATTGCGTTACGATTGATTTCGATACGGCTGGCATTGGCGATGACGTTGATGCGTCTCTTTTGAACACTGTTACTATCAGAGATAGAGACAACATGACTCAAGATAGAGTTCCTCTAGATAAGCTTATTGAATATTTTGATGAGAGGTTGAATAAGTAATATTAAAGTATTAAATTAGTACATTTATATTATAAATAATATAGTTATGATTGATAATGATTTGATTAAGGAAATAATCGATAGGGCTGATATAGTTCAGGTCATTTCGTCATACATAAATGTCATAAAGAAAGGCAAAAGCTACGTTGCCATTTGCCCATTCCACGATGATTCAAACCCATCTTTGCACATATCTCCTGAAAAAAGGATCTTTAAATGTTTTGTTTGTGGGACCGGCGGTAACGTGATCCAATTTGTCCAGAAATACGAGAACATTCCATTTATGGAAGCAGCCAGAAAAGTCGCCCAGATGTCAAATTTTAGCGACCCAAGGCTTGATAGATTGAATTTCAAAAAGACAGTCGACCCAAAGAAAGATGCTTTATATTCATGCATTGATGATTTGGCTAAGTACTATCAGTCCGCCTTAAACTCAGAAGAAGGACAGGAAGCAATGAAATATCTTTCTTCTAGAAACATTTCATCCGAAGACATCAGGAAATATCGAATTGGCTACGCCCCGAAAAACGGAAAAGCCACAATAGCCTTTTTGAATGCCAAAGGTCACTCGCTTAAAAGCATAGAGGATATCGGAATTGCCTTCGCTAAAGCGGATAATGCCACAAGCGATACAAATGCTGGAAGAGTTATCTTCCCTCTATCTTCTCCAGATGGACAAATAATTGGTTTTTCAGCCAGAAGAATAGTGGATGATGGCTCATCAAAATACGTTAATTCGCCAGAAACTTTGATTTTCAACAAAAGCAAAACTCTTTATAACTATCACAATGCAAGGGAATCTGCCCCACATGACAAATATGTATATGTCCTGGAGGGGTTTATGGATGTTATTGCGCTTGGGAAGGCCGGTATTTCGTCTTCTGTCGCTCTTATGGGGACTGCCTTGACCAAGGAGCAAATCGAGCTTCTAAGGCGCTTTAATTGCGAAATAAGGCTATGTCTAGATGGTGATGAGGCCGGGCAAAGAGCCATGATGAAGATGGTTGGCCTATTAAACAAAGCGGGAATTAGGGTGAGAATCGTCGATTACGGTGGTGATCTTAGAGACCCGGACGATATATTGCAAGAAGAAGGCAAAGAAGCCTTGGTGAATAAAATGAGCAAACTTATCGATACGTTCGATTTCCAGGTAAGCTACTACGAGAACACCAAGAAGCTATCCGATCCACAGGAACGCAATAAGGTGATGAATTACTTTATTCCTTTTATAAGGAATATTAAACCTGGAATCGATAGAGATAATTACATCGTAAGGCTAAGCAAAGCCACTGGGTATGAAGTCGAGGCCATTAGGCATCAAATCAATCTCGCTCCAGCCGGCAAGAAAACAAGCGAAGAATACGATAATGACGATGTAGTTTCATTTGAATGGAATGATTACGCCAAAACAACAACAAGGTTGGTTGGTGCAGAAAGAGCAATCATCTATTACATGCTAAATAATTACGATGCGATTAGTTACTACGAAAAAAACATCGCGAATATGTACGATAAAGTCTATGAGGAAATAGCTTCATATATCCAAGAAGTGGCTTCTAACGTCAAAGCAGTGCCAGATGTCGCAACCCTGATGGCAACAATTGCTGGTGATGAAAACGCCAACTCTGATGAGCTATGCGGGAAAATCGCTGCCATCATAGATGATAATTTCCACCCACCTTATTCAAAATCAACCATGGATGAGGCTTTTGCCGTGATGAACGAAGAGAAAGACAGAATATATCAAGCGAATAGGTTCAAAGAAGAGCTGGAAGGCAAGACTCAAGACGAAAAAGCAAAGCTTTTGACAGAACGTTCTAAAAACGTTTGGAATAAACTCAAAAGGAAAAAGGGAGGAATTTAAAATGCCTGCAGAGAAAAAGAAAGCGGACGCCAAGAAGACAAAAGCCGCCGAGAAAAAGGTGAAAAAAGAAAAGAATCTAAGCGAGGAAGAATTAATAGCTGATGAGAGCTTTGATGAGAATGATGAAGAAAGCATTCTTATCGAGAAATTCAAAGAAATAGAGAAAATCGTCGCTAAAAAAAGCAAAAAAGTTGATGGTTCTAAGGAATTGAGCCAAGACGATATTTTCGACGCTTCGAAAAAATATGATTTCACAGATGATGACTCCGAAAAACTCTTAAATTATCTTCAGGAGCACGGCTATTCGGTCTTAAGCGATGAAGAGGAAGAATTCGATGACATGGATTTCGATGAGAGTGACATGTTGAAAGCCGAGAAAGAAGCCGAAGAGGAAGAACTCGAAGACGTTGATGACGATGATGTCGACAAGGAAGAGATATCTGGAATCGATGATTTTTCGAAAATACAGTCTGGCGAGGTCAAGGTAAATGACTCTGTTAAGATGTATCTTAAAGAGATAGGCAAAGTCGATCTTTTGACAGCGAAACAGGAGACAGAGTTAGCACAAAGGATAGTAAAAGGCGAGGAAGCATCGAAAGAACTTCAGAAAAGATACGAGAAATATTGCTCTGAAGTTGATGAAGCAATCAAAGCCTTTGAAGCTAATCCGCCCAGCGAAGAAACTGCAGCGCCAACAAAACTTGAATACAAAGATTGGTTCAAGCAGATTACGTTTAGAAACCCA
Source organism: Bacilli bacterium (assembly GCA_017468925.1). Lineage (GTDB taxonomy): Bacteria > Bacillota_I > Bacilli_A > RFN20 > CAG-826 > UBA4951. The sequence continues at coordinate 63,674 of JAFUHI010000004.1, forward strand.
GACAAAGAATTGTTCTCTTTGAAAGTTATCGCTAACGATGGCAGACAGGCAAAAGACAATTTGATAACGGCCAACCTTAGGCTTGTTATCGCAATTGCAAAGCATTATGTCGGGCGCGGAATGCATTTCCTTGATTTGATTCAAGAAGGAAACATGGGTTTGATTAAAGCCGTAGAAAAATTCGATTACACCAAAGGTTTTAAATTCTCAACCTATGCGACCTGGTGGATCCGCCAAGCCATCACTAGAGCCATCGCCGACCAAGCCAGGACCATCAGAATTCCGGTTCATATGGTTGAAACAATCAACAAGATGACTAGAGTCCAAAGACAGCTTGTCCAGGAATATGGCCGCGACCCAACCCCAGAAGAGATATCGGCCGCACTTGATGGTTCATTGACTCCGGAAAGAATCAGAGAAATTCAAAGAATAGCGTTAGAGCCAGTCTCTTTAGAGACTCCAATTGGTGAAGAAGATGATTCGCATCTTGGTGATTTTATTGAGGATAAAGAAACTCAATCTCCAGAAGAATTCACCACAAGATCATTGCTAAAAGAAGAGTTATATAGCATCATGTGCGATTTGACTGATAGGGAATGTGAAGTATTAAAACTTCGATACGGACTAGAAGATGGCCATCCTCGCACCTTGGAGGAAGTGGGCAAAGTCTTCGGCGTAACCAGAGAGAGAATTCGTCAAATCGAGGCGAAAGCCATTAGAAAACTCCGTCATCCAACTCGTGCGAAACGCTTGGGTGATTACAAGGAAGTCATGGTCTTCAACGGCCCCGATACCCATAGCAAATAGAATGAAAGATACCAAAAGGGCTAAGCAAGAGATTATTTCGTTGTCTAGTGAAAAGAAGGCTATCGAGAAAAGAGCAATCGATAGCGGTATTTCGTCACAAAAACCTGATGATATCTTGAAAACTTACCTTCGTGATATTTCAAAATACCCGTTACTAAGCGCTGAAGAAGAGAAGGAATTGGGTAAGATTCTTGCTGATAATAGAAACAACACAAGCAGCGAAAAATACAAAAACGCCAGAAACAGAATGTTTTATTGCAACACGAAGCTTGTGGTGAAAAGGGCTAACGTTTTCTATAAGCAGTTGAACAAAAGCGCTTCACAAATAATTAGTTTGATGGATTTGATTCAAGATGGAAATGAAGGCTTGCTCTTGGCAATCGATAAATACGAATATTCAAAAGACAATCGGTTTTCAACCTATGCAATATGGTGGATTGATTACAAAATCAAAGAATCCATCGAAAAGAATTCTGCGTCAATAGCGATTCCCGAAAGAGCTAGAAAAGATCTTATGCTGCTTGAAAGCACTAGAGATAAATTGATACAGGAAAACGGGAGAGAGCCGACCTTGGACGAATTATGCAAAGAGCTCGATGGTGTCTTGGAAAAAGAAAGAATAATCGAATTATCTATTTCTCCCCACAAAAGAGTATCTATAGATGAGCAAACAGGCGATGAAGATAGAAACTTTTTGGATACTTTTGTTGATGCAGAGGCTGAGAACGAGAATTTCTCAGCGTTGGATTATGAAGACAAACGCAATCTCATAGATTCTTTGCTTGCCCAATTGATGCCGAATGAAGCCTATGTTGTTAAACAACATACAGGGTATGATTGCGATCCTAAAAACTTCAAGGAAATCGGCAAAGAGATGGGTATAAGCCGTGAGCGAGTTAGGCAAATATTCGAGACTGCAAGATTAAAAATGAGGAAGATGCTGGCCAAATGAGTTTATATGTTTCAAAACGTTTAGAAGCGATCGCCTCTTTGGTGGAGGAAGGCTCAATTGTGGCGGATATAGGCGCTGACCATGGATCTTTGACCATTGGTTTGATCAAAAGCGGAAAATGTAAAAAGGTCTTCGCTGTTGAGAATAAGAAAGGTCCTTATTCACGCCTTAAACAAAATGTTTCTTCAGCAGGCGTGCTTGATGACGTTGAACTCTCTTTATCAGATGGCATCGAATGTTTGCCTCAATATTGCGATACTTTGGTGCTGGCTGGGATGGGTGGCCTTTTGATAAAAAACATTATCGAGAACCACAAAAATAAATTGGTGAACATCAAAACAATTATCATCGATCCACATCGCGAAGATAGGTTGATTTATCAGTATCTTGCTTCAATGGGTTATAAGATGGAGGATAGTGTTTTTCTTAAAGAAAAAAATATCTATTATTGCGTGTCTAAATGGATTCAGAACGACAAAGAAGTCATATATTCTGAAGAAGAATTGGAGTACGGACCGATTGGCATCCACACAAAAGATAATATGTGGAAAGAATGGATTGCGAATAAAATAGAAACGAATCGCAGAATAATGGAAAACAGCGATATTCCTGATTCCCTTAGGAAAGAACTTGTTAATAAAAACCAATTCATGGAGGAATTAATCAAATGAAAAGCAGAAGTTTGATGAAAAAACTATCGTTTTACTATCCAAGTTCATTAAGAGAAAAATGGGATAGAGGCGGATTGATGGTTAGTAGATTACCAGTAGAAATTAAGAAGATTTTATTATGCTTGGATTTCGATGATGAAATCTATGATTTTGCAGTAAAAAACAAGCCTGATTTGATAATAACACATCATCCATTTTTATTTGGTTCAAAAATGCATGTTTTGAATGGTGATCCAGTTAAAAAAGACCTATATGAAAGATTGGAAAAGAACAATATGCCAGTTTGCTCTTATCACACCAATTTTGATAACGCATTTCCTTGTGGGATGAATGATGAATTGGCGGAAAGGCTTGAACTTGAAAACATTAGACCATTAGAAACTGCTTCAATGGCTAGAGGCGGCACTTTAAAAGCGCCGATGGAAGTTCATGATTTTGCGAAATACGCCAAAGAAAAACTTGATGTTAGCTATTGTTTATTGATAAACGAAGGGAAGCCTGTTGTTAGCAAAGTCGCGATTATTGGCGGCGGTGGCTCTAGAGAATATCTAAATGCTTTGGATGAAGGATACGATATTTATATATCGGGTGATTGCCCTCATCACACTAGACGCGACATTGTGCTTCGCCATTTCAATTATTTGGACATGCCTCACGAAATAGAGAAAGCGTTTATGTCCAGAATGAAGAAAACGTTGTTAGAAATCGATTCTTCTTTAGAAATAATCACTATAGATCATGAAAGGTTGCCGGAAGTTATATAGAAAGTAAATATTTGTAGGCTTCATCGAATGTCTTTGGCGCGGTGGAAGCACCAGAGGCAAGTGAAGCCTTTTTATATCCGCCTAAATCAAACTTCTCTAATTCGTTTTTGTCCAAGGCCATTATAACTTTTTTGTTTTTGCCAAAAAGCCGTACAGCTAATTCATATAATTCTAGAGAATTATTTGATGTTTGACTCCCTAGAATCACAATCAAATCACAGCTGTCATCTACCTTTTCTATTGATCTTTGTCTGATTTCGGTTGCTAGGCAGCGCTGGGCGACGAAATTATGTTTATGATAATGACTATTTATATAGTCTTTCGCTTTATTGATTTCTTCTAATGAAAGAGTGGTTTGGCATATGACATTAACCATCTCATCACAAGGAAATGTTGGGTACACCCCGCTTTTTTTATCAATCAATTCAACTTTTTGATGAGAGATGGATAAAGCCGCCTCGCATTCTATATGGCCTTTTTTCCCTATATAGATTGTGTTTTCATTTTTTTTGACAGCGTCTTTGATGAAAGATAGATTTTCTTTTACAAAACTGCAGGTTGCATCGTATATTTTGAATTTTTTATTGCTTGCTATTTCATCGAATGATTCGCAATGTCCGTGCGCCGAAAATACAATAACCGATTGTGGCGGTAGGGTTTGAAGAAATTCATATAAATCGTTTTCTTTTTCGGAAATGGCTATTAGTCCTTTCTTTTTTAAAGAGTCCATCACGATCTCGTTATGGACGAGATTCCCTATCAAATATACTTTCTTACCTTTGTTTTCTTCGATTGCTTTTTCTGCAAGTTCAATAGCTTTGGCTACGCCATAGCAGAATGAATGCGGGACTAACGGTGTCACTTCCATAAAGAGATTATAATTAAAAAATAACGCTTCATCGAGGGGTGGAGTTAAATAGATTTTTAATCTATAATCATTGTATGGCAAATTTCGCTGCATTTTCTTTATCACAAACGATGCTTGCATCCTTGAAGAAGCAAGGATATGTTTCTCCTTCCCCGGTTCAAAGCACGGTCATTCCAAAAATATTGCGTGGCAAATCAATTTTGGCTCAAAGTGAGACGGGGAGTGGGAAAACTCATTCATTTTTGATTCCGATAATCGATAGAATCGATTGCTCCTTACCAAGGCTGCAATCAATTATCATTGCACCAACAAGAGAATTGGCTCGTCAGATTTATGATTTTGCTATCCCATTCGTCGATCATTTCCAACAACTGAAAATCAGACTGTTCACAAGCGAAACCGATGTAAGCGAGAATCTTTCCGGTTTATCAATCGCTCCACATATCATTATTGGCACGCCAGGGAGAATCGCCGATATTCTTTTGAAAAAGAATTCTTTGAGGCTTCAAAACGTCAAATCTGTAGTTCTGGATGAGGCTGATATGCTTTTGGAATTAGGTTATTTCGATGACATTGAATCGTTGTTCGCCTCGCTTGATTCGCCTCAAATCATCGTCACCAGCGCAACTTTAAAGCAAAACTTAAGAGATGAATTGAGGAAATTTGTCAGGGCGGATTTTGAATTTGAAAGTGAAAAAACGGAGACGGCATCGACAGTTAAACATCATTTTGTCGATATAAAACACCAAGGTAAGAATAACGCTTTATTAAGTTTCTTAAATATCAGAAAGCCATATTTAGCTTTGGTATTTGCTTCGAAGAAAAAGACCGTAGAAGAAGCCTATTCGTATTTGCGTTCTAACAAAATCAAGGCGATTTATTTCTCCGGTGACCTCGATGAAAGAGAAAGAAAAAGAGCGATCCGCGCAATAAGAAGCAACGATTATTCCGTGATTGTATCAAGCGACATATTGGCTAGAGGCATGGATATCCCAGACGTAACGGATGTGGTCTCTTTAGATTTGCCTTATGAACTTGATTTTTATTATCATAGGGCGGGAAGAAGCGGTAGATTTGGAAAAGATGGTGATAGCTGGATTTTTTACGATGATGACTCGACATCATTGCCGCTTTCACTCATTGATGAAAAGAAAGTATCCTTTGATTTCTTCACTTTGAAAAACGATAAACTTAATATCGATCCTGTCGGGCTTTTGCCAAAGACAAAGCTAAAGAAAAAGAAAGATTTCATTTCGGAAGAAGAAAAGAAAGAAATCAAAATAGCCAAGGCAAATACCAGAAGCGAAAAAGTTAAGCCTGGTTACAAGAAAAAAACAGCGTATGCGATAGACCGCGTAAAACATAAATATAAAAGAAAAGCGATTCAAAAAGCCGTAAGACGTCAATTGCAGGAGAAAACAAAAGGTAATGCAAAATAAGATGTGGCTAGGCTCACATGTAGGTATGGCAGCCCCTGATTATTATTTGGGGACTGTCAAAGAAGCGATTTCCTATGGCTCGACCACTTTTATGTTCTATACAGGCGCGCCTCAGAATTCCGCAAGGACACCGATATCTTCTTTGAAGATAAAAGAAGGAAGAGAATTGCTTAAAAACTTAGGTTTCGACGAAGCGAAACTTGTTGTTCATGCCCCATATATCATCAACTTAGCGAACACAATAAAGCCTGAATCGTTTGAATTTTCTACGCAGTTTCTTCTAAAAGAATTGTTTAGAACAGCATCTTTTGGGATTCGTTTGCTTGTCTTGCATCCAGGCTCTGCGGTCGGTGGCGACGAAAAAGAAGGGCTTAATCAAGTGGTGAAGGGACTCGATTTAGCGCTTGAAGAAGACAAAAGCGACGTGATTGTCTGTCTAGAAACTATGGCGGGCAAAGGAAAAGAAGTCGGCAAAACATTTGAGGAAATCGCCTATATAATCAATAATTGCAAATACAAAAATAGACTTGGAGTCTGCTTGGACACTTGTCATATAAACGATGCAGGATATGAAGTCGGCGATGTAGATGGCATCCTCGACGAATTCGATAAAACGATTGGCCTTGATCGGTTAAAAGTCATTCATCTCAATGATTCCAAAAATGAAAAAGGCAGTCATAAGGACAGACATGAGAATATAGGCTATGGAACGATTGGCTTCGATGTCTTGTTAAAATGGGTTCATTCAGAAAGAATCAAAGATGTCCCAAAAATATTAGAGACCCCATGGCCATCCAAAGACAAAGCTCCGTATAAAGAAGAGATTTCGATGCTAATTGAAGGATCATATATCGAGAATTGGCGGGATTCTCTATAATTTTTCGATTTCTTTAATTAATTCATCATAGACGTTTTCGTCTTTGATTTTTCTGATGATTTGGCCTTTTTTGAAAAGAACCCATTCGCCTTTGCCTCCGGCAATGCCGATATCTGCTCTTTTGGCTTCACCTGGTCCATTGACTACACAACCCATAATGGCGACGACTTTATTGATGTGATTAATTTCAAGATACTCCGATACTCTTTTGGATAAGGGCAATAAATCAACCTGCGTCCTGCCGCATGTTGGGCATGAGATAAAGGTTGGGTATTCCTCCATTAATCCTAAATCGTGCAAAAGGCGGCAAGTGGCCTTTATTTCTTCTTCAGGTTCATCGCTTAATGAAATCCTGATGGTGTCGCCTATTCCTTCTAATAGAAGCGGCGATAGACCTGCAGCCGAACGAATCAATCCAAAATCTTTCGGCCCAGCCTCGGTTATTCCCAAATGCAATGGATAGGGGAATATCTTGGATGCGAGGCGATATGATTCAATCGTCTCAATGGCAGAGGATCCTTTAAGAGATATCACGATATCGTTAAAACCAAGTGATTCCAGAATCGAGACGTGCTTTTTTGCACTTTCAACCAAATACTTTGCTTTGACTATTTCATTCCCATCGTAAATGTTTTTGTCTAGCGAACCGGAGTTGACGCCGATTCTTATAGGGATGTTCTTTTCTTTGGCTTTTGATACGACTTCTTTGATTCTATCGATGTTGCCGATGTTTCCGGGATTAATCCTTATGGCATCCGCCCCAGAATCAATGGATTCCAATGCGAGTCTATGATCGATGTGAATATCCGCTATAAGCGGTATGCTTATTAGTTTTTTGATTTCCTTTATGGCTTTTGCGTCTTCAAAATCCAAAACAGACACTCTCATTGCTTCGGCACCAAGAGCGGCGCATCTATTGATTTGCTCCGATACTTCCTTAACGTTTGACGTCTTTATGTTACACATGCTTTGGATCAAAACATGGTTTGAGCCGCCTATTTTTTTGTCTCCGATGGTGATTATTTTTGTTTTTTCTCTAGCCAACATAGATAAATCGTAAGACATTTTAACTAATTTTTGTAGATAAACAATTTAGTTTATGTTAGAGTTTATCCCGCAAGAAGGAAGTGATTATTTATGGCAAGCAAACGCGATCAAGCAATTCTAAAATGCACCGAGTGCGGTGAACATAACTATTACACAACGAGAAACAAGAAGACTCACCCAAACAAAATGGAGATCAAGAAATTCTGCTCTCGCTGCGGAAAAATGACCGTTCACAAAGAAGGAAAATAAGGTTGCGGCCTTATTTTTTTTATCACGATGGAGATTAAAAAGCTCTTATATTCACAAAGAGATGTTTGGTGCAACACCTATGTCTTGGGCGAAGAGGGTGGACCATGCATCATAATCGATCCGGGCTTCAATGAAAACGGTTTTATTAGTAGATATGTAGATAAACATCATTCAAGAATCGAAGCTATCTTTTTGACGCATGGGCATTATGACCACATCGCCGGTTTATCATCTTTGTCTTTCTCTTGCCCAGTCTATATGCATCAAAATGATTACGAATTTCTCATGAATCCTAGGAAAAACTGCTCAAATTTGCTTGTAGGAGAGCAAAAAATGATATCGGTGCCGAATGTCATATTCGTTAACGAACAAGATGAAATGGAAATATTGAAATATAAAATAAAGATAATCGAGACTCCATTTCACACTGATGGATCAATATGCCTATACCTAGAAAACCAAAACGCTTTATTCAGCGGAGATACTTTATTTCATTTAGGCATAGGCAGGACTGATTTGCCCGGGGGCCATGAACAATATATCTTAGACTCTTTGAAGAAATTGGCCGCTTTGCCTCACACGACTAAAGTCTATCCTGGTCATGGTGAGATGACGAATATTGATAACGAAATGAGATATAATCCTTATATGCGTTATTTTGGTGTCTAGAATCTATTGTTTTTATGTTATAAAATATCGCAGTATCTAACAAAGGAGTAAAAACATGAATGTAACAGAAATCAGACCAGGCAATTACTTCATCGATGAAAATGTTCTTTATCGCTGCATCGATATATTGCTAAACAAGACCGCTATGAGAAAAATGGTGGCAAAACTTAAAGTTTTGAATGTCAGAACCGGGGCCATCACTGAAATCTCAAGGAACTCTGGGTATGATGTCACCCCAGCAAGCCTTGACAAGAGAAACATGCAATACAGCTATGAGATGGATCCAGTCATCGTCTTTATGGATCCGAAGACCTATGACCAAGTCGAAATCGCCAAATCCCAGCTCACAAACGAACTTCCATATCTAGTTCCGGAATTAGAAGTTATGGTTATCAGCTTCGAAGGAGAGGTCCTTGGAATTCAACTTCCAGCAAAAGTCGCTTTGACCGTCACCGAATGCGAACCAGGAGTCCGTGGTGATACAATCACCAACAGCGGTTCAAAGGAAGCCACATTAGAGACCGGTCTTAAATTGAGAATCCCTCTTTTCATCAATCAAGGCGATAAAATCACCGTTGATACCACAACTGGCAAATACGACGGAAGGGCCTAATGATGGAAATCCAAGTCTGGCAATTAGTCCTATATATTATTCTAGGAATCATTGGTGGAGCCATTGCTGGATTCTTCGGCGCAAGAGCATTCTTCAAATATCAGTTGAAGAAGAATCCCCCAATCAATGAAAAAATGATTAGAGCGATGTTCATGTCAATGGGGCGCAAACCAAGCGAAGCTCAGGTTCGCGCAGTCATGAACTCAATGTCAAAGAACCAATAATAAAGCCCACTCATCTATTCAAATAACACCTCTACAAAATACAAGGAAGTAGGGGTGTTTTTTGTTGCATTATTTTCAATATTAATTCTTCAAAAACTACTAATTAATACTTTTTTCGTTCAAAATTATGTCAACAAAAATATTAGATGATATCTTGACTAATTATCGATGTGGAAAACTTTTTTAAGAAATTGACAACAAAAGCAAAACTACTAATTTTCTACTACTTAATCAATGGTTTTTCGGTGCCGTTTTTTAGTCTCTTTATATTGGCGGCGTGTCTGATAATCAAGATGACCATGATGATTGTGCAGATGGTAGCAGCCTCCCAACCGAAATAATGGAAGGATGGCATCATGCCCATTCCGAACGTCCAAGTAAGAATTTCAACACCTTGCCATTTGGTAATCATAAAAATGATGGCTAGGATCCATTGGATGATAGTCAAGAGGATAGAAGAAATGATTGAGGTGATGGACATTATTTTTTTGCGGAAGAAGATTGTGGGGAATTCTATCGCGCCAAAAATGAATATGAGCCAGCTGACAGATGCGTTCATTCCCATAAAGCAGGCGACAGACTTCCCACCTTTGAATTGGTTATAGATGGGCCAGCAGTGGCCGATGGCTGCGCCTAAAGGCGCCAAATAGACATAAAATGAGCCACCATCCCATATTTCAAAATAGTTTTGGATTCCACTGAAACGCAAAACAAGCCAGCAACACCAAAACACGACGATGACTTTCATCATATCCAAGAAAACCACCAATGCGCCGATTTTCGCTCCGAATACCCTTCCTGAATTGGTGCCTCCTGAATTGTGGCTGCCATAATCTCTTGGGTCTTTGTGGAAGAATAATTTACCAATTATTATGCCGTGCTGAACCGATCCGATTAGATAACCGAATACAAAGCACGCTAACGCCGCAAGAATGTTGTATACCGTTTCTATAGTCATTTTTGTTTAATTCCTCGTCTATTATAAATAATAGTTGTTTAATTTATATAATTTTTTTGATATAATGCAACTGTCATATTAAGGATTATAAACGATAATGGCTGACGAAAACAAATATACCGCGAGAGATATTGAAGTTTTATCTGAGCTTGAAGGCGTTAGAAAACGCCCTGGCATGTATATTGGCAACACCCATAAAGAAGGTTTGCATCATTTGGTATGGGAAATTGTCGACAATGCAGTTGACGAGGCTGTCAACGGCTTTGGAAAAGAGATTTACGTCACGATTAAGAAAGACGGCTCCATAGAAGTTGTAGATGAAGGAAGAGGTATTCCAGTCGATCTTCATGAGAAAATGAAGATTCCAGCCGTTCAGCTTATTTTCACTACCCTTCATTCAGGCGGCAAATTCAATAGCAAAGTCTATTCAACTAGCGCTGGTCTTCATGGTGTTGGCGCTACCGTCACTAACGCTTTGAGCGAATTTTTGGATGTCACGATCCACAAAGAAGGGAATATCTATCATATACGATTCGCAAACGGCGGGCAGCTTGAGACGCCTCTAGAGGTTTTAGGCCCAACCAGGAAACATGGCACAACCATAACATTCAAACCTGATAAGAAAATATTCTCAACGGTCGAATTTGACTATCAGAAGATCTGCGATCATTTGCAGGAAGAAGCATTCTTATTAAAGAATGTGCATTTCTTTGTCATTGACCAAAGAAGTGGATTCAAGAGCGATTTCCTTTACGAAAATGGCTTGCATGAATACGTTGAAGTATTAAACAAAAACAAAGAACCTTTAGGCGATATCGCTTATTTTGAGGACAATTCCCAAAGCATTAAAGTCGAAATAGCGATGCAATGGTGCAAAAAAGAATACAACGATAATGTCCTTAGCTATGCCAACTCAATTAGGACCCACGATGGCGGCACCCACGATGTCGGATTTAAAACCGGTTTGACCAAAGCGGTCAATGAATGGGCCAAAGAAAATGAACTAATTAAACAGAACCAGTCGATTGATGGCACTGATATCAGAGAAGGTCTAACCGCAATAGTTTCAGTCAAAGCGCCTGAAGACAAAGCCTTATATGAAAGCCAAACCAAAGCAAAGCTTACCTCGCCAGAAATCCAGATGGTCGTTCAAAATTTCATGGTGACGCAATTCACTTATTACCTTAATGAGCATAAGGAATTCGCTTTGGAGCTCGTCAGGAAATGCGAAGCCAGCAAGCAAGCTAGAGAAGCCGCAAGAAAAGCTAGAGAAGCCGCTAGAGGCAATAAAAAAGCCAAGCAGAATGATTTCCAGTTGAGCGACAAACTTGCTCCAGCCCAGAGCAAAGACTACATGAAAAATGAATTATTCATCGTTGAGGGTGATTCAGCAGGTGGCAGCGCAAAAACGGGGCGTGATAGGATTCATCAAGCCATCTTACCTTTAAGAGGCAAACCTTTGAATTCCGATAGCGTTTCTATGGAACGTATCATTGAGAACCTTGAACTTTCCACCCTTATTCAGACAATCGGTGCGGGAGTTGGCCAAGATTTTGACGCTGACGAAAGCCATTATGGGAAAATCATCATCATGACAGATGCCGATACCGATGGAGCCCACATCCAGACCTTGCTTTTGACATTCTTCTACAATTACATGAAGCCTCTAATCGATAGAGGGATGATTTATATCGCTCAGCCGCCTTTATATCGCGTATATAAGAAGAGCGATCCAGCCAAACACCATATCTATTGCTGGAATGATGAAGAATTGCAGGCTGCAAAAGTTAAAATCGGCCCTGGATATGGAATCAATCGTTACAAAGGCTTGGGCGAAATGAACGCCGATCAGCTTGCCGATACCACGATGAATAAAGGGACTAGGCAATTGCTCCAAGTCCATATAAACGATCCTTTGGTCGTTGAAAAAAGAATAACCGTCCTTATGGGTAAGGATTCCAAGCAAAGATGGAATTGGATTAAAGAAAACGTTCGTTTCGACACAGTCGACGAATTCATGAACGAGGTCAAATGACGATGGCTAAGAAGAAGAAACAGGAAGAAAAAGAGATAATCGAGAAGATTTTCGGCCAGTCATTAGACGAATTGATGGGCGATTGCTATGCGATATACGCCAAAGAAGTAATTCAAGACCGCGCCATACCAGATGCTAGAGACGGCATGAAGCCGGTTCAGCGCCGCATTATTTTCGATATGTGGAAGACTGGCAACACAATAGATAAGCCAACAAAGAAATGCGCCCATATTGTAGGAGATGTCATGGGTAAATATCACCCTCATGGCGACTCTTCAATCTATGAGGCCTTGGTCCATATGGCTCAGCCATGGGCATTAAGAATCCCTCTTATCGATTTCCAAGGGAACAAAGGCTCAATCGATGGAGATGGCCCAGCCGCCTTCCGTTATACCGAAGCTAGACTTGCCGCCATTGCCAATGAGATGGTAAAAGGCATCGACGAAGATACGGTTGATTTCGAATTAACATTCGATGATGATTCCAAAGAGCCAACCGTCCTCCCAGCTAGAATTCCTAATCTTTTATTGAATGGAAGCGAAGGTATCGCCGTAGGCATTGCCACATCAATCCCTCCTCATAATTTAAAAGAATTGATTTTGGCTATAATCCATAGAATCAAACATCCAAATTGCACAGTCGAAGATTTGATGCAATTCGTAAAAGGACCAGATTTCCCTACAGGCGGCATCATATACGCCAACGAGGGATTGGAATCGATTTATAAAACCGGTAATGGCAGGGTCAACGTTGCCTCAAAAACCGAAATAACAACAAACGAAGACGGCGTTAAGCAAATAATCGTCACCGAGATCCCATATCGTGTGAATAAATCGGTCTTGGTCAAGGCAATCGATAAAATCCGCCACGACAAATCAATCCCAGGAATCGACGAAGTGAGGGATGAGACCGATAGGGAAGGAATAAGAATCGCCATCGATTTGAAAGATGAAGCCAAGCCTGAGGTGATTTTGAATTATTTGATGCAGAAGACGCCTCTTATGTCCGGATATAGCGCCAATATGGTCGCCATAGTCGATGGAAGGCCAAAGACGCTTGATTTGGTTTCCTATTGCGATTGCTATATCGCCCACCAAATGGATGTCATCACTAGAAGAAGCCGCTTTAGATTGAGCAAATGCGAGGCGCGTCTAGAAATTGTGGATGGGCTTATAAAATCAATTTCCATCCTCGATGAGATAATCAAGGTGATAAGGGCAAGCGAAAACAAGGCCGATGCCAAAATAAACCTCCAAAGGAGATTTGGTTTCACCGAGAATCAAAGCGAAGCCATCGCCATGATGCCTTTATATAAATTAAGCCACACCGATGTGAATACATTACTAGAAGAAAAGAAAACGCTTGAGGATGAGCGCAATTATTTGCTTGGTTTGCTCAACGATCAATCTGGCATCAAGGGCGTAATCGTCGATGATCTGAAGGAAATCTCCAAAAAATACGGCGATGAAAGAAGGACCGAGATAAGAACCGATACGATTGATTTCTCAATCGACAAGCGCGACCTCATCGCCAGCGAAGATGTCTATTTAGCGATCACTAGAGACGGATACGCCAAACGCTCATCGCTTAAATCTTGGAAGGGCAGCAAAGGCCATGCTGGGGCAAAGCCAGGAATCAAATCAACCGACTCCATTATTTATAATGGCCAAGCCAATACGACCGACTTCTTGCTCGTCTTCACAAGCAAAGGCAACTATTTGTATATCCCTGTGAATGAAATCAAAGAGAACAAATGGAACGAAGAAGGATATCATTTATCAAGCTTGGTCAAACTCTCTCCTGAGGAGAAAGTCGTCAAGGTTATTGTGGTTAGCAAATTCAGAAACGATTTGAATATCGTTCTTCTTTCAGAAAGAGGATTCATCAAGAGAATCGTTCTATCGCAATTCCCAGTTGCTAGAAGGAAGAAACCGATCGCAGCCATAAGGATGAGCGGAGGAGATTCTTTAGTCGATGCGACATACACAAGCGGCAATAGCAATCTCTTTGTCATCAACGAAGATGGCCTAGCCTCGTTCTACAATGAAAATGATGTAAATATCACCAACCCCGGCTCTGGCGGATTAAAAGCCGGCAGCTTCAAAGGCAAAAAGATGGTCGGTGTCCTTGCTTTCAATCCAGACGAAAGAGACAAGGTGCTTATGATAACCGATAGATGCCACACTAGAGTATTTGACATCAATAAGATGAATGTCGGTGGGCGTCTAACCCAAGGAACATTGCTTTTCAGCCAATTCAAGAGCGAGCCGCATAAACTTATTTTCGTCGCCAAAGTCGGGAATAAGGAAGCGCCTTTCACGTATGATGCCGTCATGGAGAATGGAGAAAGACACGATGTCACTTTCGAAGATTTCTTCCTGACTCCTATGGAAAAATACGCCAAACGTGATTCAGAATTCCCCGCCAAAGCTAGACTTGCTTTCATCTCCAGAGAAGATAGCGATAAAATCGATGACAAAATAAAGGCCTTCGAGCCTCCTGTTAGAGAAGAGCCTGTCGTTATGCAGCCTTTAAGAGAGGACAAAGAAGAAGAGCCAGCCCCAACCTCGTTCGAGCAAATATCATTATTCGATGATTTGGATGAAGAGGAATGAGCGTGAATAAGAAAAAGATTCCTACTTTTATTGCCAAAGACATATACTCGATTCCTCTTTCCTTCTATTTTGAACATGGCTATAAAATAATCCTCACCGATTTGGATAACACTTTGGCGAATTACAAAACCAAATTGCCCGATGAAAGGACAATCGCTTTGATAAATACGCTAAAAAAAGAAGGATTTGACGTTTATATAGCCAGCAATAACACCAACAAGCGAGTCAGCGATTTCGCTAGTGCGTGTGGAGTGGAAAGCATCCACGGGATGAAGAAGCCTTTTTCACATGGATTGGTTCGCTTCATAAAAGAAAAAGGATTCAATCCAAAGGAAGTTATATATATAGGCGAACAAATCTACACCGATGTTTTGTGCGCCAATGGGGCGGGCGTCGATGTCGTTTTGACCGAGCCCATCACCAAAAAAGACGCGCCATGGACCAGAATCAATAGATTAAGAGAAAAAAAGGCAAGAAAGATCATATGGGAAAATAATCTTTCGGAAAGGATTGGCTATGAGCAAAATTAGACCAGTTAAAAAGTGCTATCGCTGCGGCAACATCCTTCAAGTCGATTCTCCTACTGAAAAAGGATATATAACCAAAGAGATCCTTGAAGCTTCGCCTAGTGGGGCCCTCCTTTTGTGCGATGAATGCCATGAGGAGCAAAGCAAGGAAAACAAAGGCGAGCCCAATGTCCCAGAAGATTTGCTAAGGATGCTAAAAGGGGCGAAAGCAAGCGACGCTTTGATTGTCTATGTTATAGACCTTTTCTCCTTCGAATGCGCTTTTTCTTCGAAAATCAACGAATTGATCCAAAAACTTAATCTCATTGTCATTGCCAATAAAAGCGATCTTTTCCCAAAATCATCTTATCCTTCGCTCCGCTCCTTTGTTTCTCACCGTTTCAGAACAAAAGGCTTGATGATAAAGGACGATGATGTCTTTTTGACATCTCTTTCATCTTTAGGTGATGTATCGGAAATAAAAAGAGAAATCGAAGAAAGAAGAAATGGGCATGATGTCTATATCATCGGGGCGAGAACCTCAGGTCAGACCTTTTTCCTCAATGCCTTCCTTCGCGGATATTCGAATGTCTCCACTAGATATGTGACCACCAAAGAATACGAAGGCAAAGGCGAAAGATATATGCAGATACCTCTTGATATGTCTAGCACTTTATTCCAGACTCCGCCTATATCTTTATCCAATTCAATCCTTGGAATAATGGATTTGGAAAGTGCCTTGACCATCATGCCAAAAGACATAATCAAAACGAGAAAAACATCATTGAAGCCTGGGGAAGGATTGTTCTTCGGTCCATTAGCCTTCCTTTTCTATGAGAAAAGCAACAGCCATCATGTGGAATTGGAAATTCGTGCCTCAATGAAAATAGACATCGTCAAAGCGAACGATTTAGGCAAAGAAAAGACATTCACCAAACTCCGCAACGCTTCATCGCTTGAGCTGAAGATTGGCGATTTGGAATATTACGACGCTTACGACATTGAGATCGAAGAAAGCGGCAAGAGGGATATAGGCGTCGCTGGATTGGGTTTTGTCTCATTCAAAGGCGACAACCAGAAATTTAGAATCTATGTCCCACGCGGAGTTGCGATATATTGCTCAAGAAGTAAAATGTGAGGCGAGAAATATGCTTACACCAAAAGAAAGAAGTCATCTTAAATCATTAGCCAATCATCTAGGACCGTCTTTGATAATCGGCAAAGGCGACATAACGGATAATATGATCGCCTCGATTAAACAAGCATTAGAGGCGCATGAGCTAATAAAGATCAAATTGTTGGTAAATGCCTTGCCCCCAAATGACGCTGCTGGAATCATAACCCACAAGACTGGGGCAGATTTGGTATCCATCATCGGAAGAGTCATTACGATTTATAAGATGAACCCCAAGAAAAACATCATAAAACTCAAATGAAAGACAAAAAAGAAAACATAATTCTTTTCGGCGGGTCATTCGACCCAATCCATAATGGGCATATCCGCCTAGCCAAAGCCGCTTCGAGGATGTTGGGCGGCAAGGTTTTCTTTATCCCTGCCAAAGCTCCTCGCTGGAAACATCCTTCAGCCTCCCCGAATGACAGAGAAAATATGATAAAGGCGGCGTTAAATGAGATTAACGACCCATCATTATGCTTTTCCGATATCGAATTGAAAAGAGTGGGTGAGACAACTTATACAATAGACACCGTCAAAGAGTTTAAAAATCTTTACCCAGATAGCAATCTAATCCTTCTAATCGGAGGCGATTCGGTCAACACTTTCGATAAATGGAAAGATGCAGAAGAAATTTCTAGATTAACTAGAATTGTCTATATCGAAAGGGATGATACGCTTGTAAATGAAGATAACGCACTGCGTTTTCAGATGGAAAAGCTTTATTACACTGGAGCGGGCCCTGTATCCAGTTCAGGAATCAGGGATTTGAGGACAATGGACACTCCATTAAGCGTCATAGACTATATCGAGAAAAATAATTTATATTTTATTAATAACGTGCGCGCGTTATTAAGCCATGAACGTTTCATCCATTCTCTATCGGTTGCGCATTTATCATACGATATCGCTTTATCTAATCAGTTCATGAATCCTGATATGGCTTATATTGCAGGATTGCTCCATGACATCGGCAAAAACGTAGAAGAGAAAGAATCTAGGATGCTTATTGAGAAAAATGATCCAGAATATAAAGATCTTCCCCGTTATTGCTTACATCAATTCGTCGGGGAGTATTTTGCGAAAGAGAAATTCGGCATCGAAAACCCGTTGGTGTTAGATGCGATAAAATATCACTGCACCGGCAAGGAGCATATGCCTCCATTAAGCAAGATAATATACGCTGCAGACAAGATTGAGCCGACTAGGGGGTATGACTCATCGGCATTGATAAAGAAATGCAAAATAAATTATTATCACGGTTTTCTTGAAGTTCTAAAACATAACAAGAAATTCATCGACTCAAAACCAAACCCGGGCGAGAAAAACAAACTAAGCAACCAATGTTTCAAATCATACCTAAGGAGTTATAAATGAGAAAGACAAAACAACTGAATCTTATTGAGAAATGCCTAGAAGACCATAAAGCAGAAGACATTTCGTCAATCGATGTAAAAGAAAGAACGCCATTTGCGGATTATTTCGTTATCGCAACCTGCCCAAACGTCAGAGCACTTGGTTCAACCGCGGATGCGTTGGTGGATGAGTTAGAAAAGAATAAATACGATGTCAGAAAAATAGAAGGCACAGTTGATTCTGGATGGTTGTTGCTTGATGCAGGATCAATCATCGTCCATATGTTCTTAGAATATAAAAGAAGAGAAGTGGATCTTGATGGATTGATTGCCAAATCCAAATAAAATAAGTTTTTGGTTGACTAAAATAAATGCAGAATTAATCACCATCGTGAAGCATTGTTGTTCAGATGGTGATTTTTATATTCGAGTCTGAGAATGAGAATCTCTTTGGCGATGCATTTCAAACTGAACCAAATGAAACATGATTAGCTGATTGTCTTAAGCGAGGAAAGACAAACCATAACTATGTGGTTTGTTAGTTCTTTGGAAGAGGGGCAAGAGAAAACGCTAAAATTTTTTATAAATCAGTTTTTGCAAATCCTTGAAAATAAGGCCAAATTAATATAACTTCGCATAATGGGCATTATGTTAATAAAAAGAAATAATAAAAGCGGTTTTAACTAATCAAAATAATCAATAACTTTTGCGTTTTTAAAATCTTTATACACATTTTTACCTAGTTTTCAACGTTTTTAAAAACTACTAATTTATTACTTTTGGCATTTTCTTCGATTTTTATAAAACCATATTAAAATAGACCCTTTTAAGGATCTATGTTTGCGTAATCTGATTAATTGGCTGGTCTATATTATTTCTTTATTTTCTTTTTGATGTAATGTAATGGGATATCAATTAGAGCGATTATTATTATGGCCAAAAGCGAATATGCTAATATGGCAACCATATCTAATTCATAGTTTTTTGCGTGCGCTATCATTGACCCAATTCCAAGCGTGGATTCTGACGAGGCTGTGACTATCTCGCTCATTATTGAAACTTTCATTGATAGGCCTAGTGATTGGACTATAGAAAGCAATATGTATGGAGCGATGTCTGGAACAATAACGTTCGTAACCGAACTAATTGATTTATATCCAATATCGAGCTGGGCGGCATCTTTGATCAATTGATCCTCGTTATGAATTCCATCAACATATGCTTGATATATGACTGGGAATGCGACTAAGAAAACCAAAAAGCAAGGAATGTATGATGGCAAGCCTTTTATGTTTAAGAAAATACCCGCCAAAATTAACACAACTGCCGCTGTGGGAACCGTTCTACAGAATATTATTATCGGCTTCATGAATTTCTCAAAATATCGATGTAAACCGGCGATAATTCCTAGGATTGAGGCAACAATAAACGATGAAATGAAGCCAATTAATAGCCTCAAAAATGTCCATCCTATTGCTAAATATGTATTTTTCGTCTCATATCCTCCGAAAAGCATCATGAATAGCCTTCCGAAAGTCACCCATGGATCTGGGCAAAGATGGTTTCCTTGGCTTTCTAAAATGGCAGAAATCATCCACCAAAGCAAAATAAGAAAAACAAACCCAGCCACCACCGCCAATACGCTTAATAATCGCTGAGTTTGTTTTTTATTCATCATTATTTTGTGTAGAAGAGAGATTCGCTAAATGCTTTGCCTCCAGTCAAAGTGGAGAATGAATCGGCAAAGGCTTTGTTGTCCTTTATTGTTCCACTCTTTAGCAACCCCAATTTATTGCCGTTTGTCTCTAGATTATAGACCAACGCTCCAGTGATTCCGAATCTTGTGGCAGTATCGGTATCGCTATCTGGGTTGATGGCCTCATATTCATCGAGCGCTTCTTTGACTTTGGCTGGGTTTTCTATCGCCGTGTCTAATCTAGCATGGACTTGGGCGATGAAATCATCCATCCAAAATTTATATCTATCATCGGAATAGACTTTTTTATTTATAAATAATCCACCGGCTGGTATTGTTGCACCGTCATGGTATTTGGCCCATTCTTCCTGAAGGTTATAAACAATATTTAATGTTTTTCCGGCTGCGGCAAGTCTTGCTTTGGCATTGGTGATGGCAGGCTCAGCCAAAACATAATAGTCATAAGCGTCTGCACCAATGATATTTGCCAAAACCGTTGGAGCGCCATCTTCATAAGTAACGGCCCCTTCTCCTAATTCCCATCCCCAAGAACCCGTTAAAGACCTGAAGGCTTTGGAAGCATTTCCGCCTTGGACGAATGCGTCAATTGTATAGGAAGAATCAAATGCATCCGCGGAAGTGTGTTTTGTTGAAACCAGATAGAAAGTCCCTTCGCTAATCCAATCGGCGAAAACATAATTGGCGTTTGGATTGGCGCCTAAAACCGTCAAACCCGCCACTCCATCGAATACGATTGCATCATATGCGTTGGCTAAAAGCTGCGGTCTAATCATTTCGGCAACGGATGTTGTCCAATTCTCATTTTCCCCTTGGTCATAGAAAGAGACAGCGACGTTTCCCGTCGGGCTTATCCATTTAAAATCAATACGTTCTGGTACGTTTGTTGATGGTGTTACGTTGTTTTCTGCACATCCAGAAAGCATAAGAGATGCTAATAAGGTTACGATAATTGTCTTTTTCATTCTAATACCTCCTTAATTTCTTCCCCTATCATTGTTTTATCTTTGTTAAGACCGAAATTTGATAAAATGGTCGCCCCCAAATCGGCGAAAGAATTTCTTTCTTCCAAATAGCGGCCGTTCTTGAATGAAGGCGAATATATGATGACAGGAACTTTTTCTCTTGTGTGATCGGTTCCGTGCCACGTCGGATCGTTTCCATGGTCTGCGGTGATTATCAAAACATCATCGTCTTTCATGTAACGAATCATCTCGCCAATTCTAGCATCGAACTCTTCTAAGGCCTTTCCATATCCCAACGGGTTGCGGCGATGGCCGTATTCGCTATCGAATTCCACAAGGTTCACAAAGCATAGCCCCTCGAAATCATCATTTTTAACATAATCGATGGTTTTATCCATTCCATCCATATTCGATTTGGTGCTGATGGTTTTTGTGATGCCAACTCCGTTGAATATGTCGTTTATTTTGCCAACTGCGCTTACTGTGTATCCATTGGCTTTTAGAATATCTAAAGCGGTGATTCCGGTTGGAGATACAGTGTAATCATGACGGTTTGGGGTTCTTTTGAAGGTGTCTTTGTTTTCCCCTACATAAGGTCTTGCGATGATTCTTCCGACAAGCCACTCCGGTTTCATGCACAAATCTCTAGCGATATGGCAGCATCTATATAATTCTTCCAAACCGGTTGTCTCTTCGTGGGCGGCTATTTGTAATACCGAATCAGCGGATGTATATACGATAAGCGAGTTGTCTCTTTTTTGCTCCTCGCCTAGAACTTTCAATATCTCGGTGCCGCTTGAAGAATAATTACCGATTACTTTGTGGCCTGTTCTCTTTTCAAGCTCATCTATAAGTTCTTTCGGGAAGCCGGTCTCGGTGAAGGTGATGAATGGTTTGGTTGTTAGAATTCCCATCATCTCCCAGTGGCCAGTCATCGTGTCTTTTCCGTTTGAGGATTCGTTCGCCCTCATAACAAAAGAGGTTGGATGATCTTTTGTTGGTTTGATGCCTTTTATTGAGGCTAATTCACCTATGCCCATCTTTTCTAGATTTGGGCAAGATAAACCGCCCATTTTTTCGGCGATGTGAACCCAGGTATTAGCCCCTTCATCATCCCATTTATAGGCATCTGGTTCGTATCCGATGCCAGCGGAATCCGCGACAATTAAGAAGAATCTTTTGAACTTTCTCATCTTTTGGCCTCCTTGGCCTAAACTATTTTAGTTTATTTCCTTTTGGCATACAAATTATATGCACTCATTATCCTTTGAGAGGATACTGATGTATATATCTGCGTCGTGGTTATCTGGCTATGGCCTAGCATCTCTTGCACCGCTCTAAGGTCTGCTCCATTATCTAATAGATGCGTTGCAAAGCAATGTCTTAAGGTGTGTGGAGATATAGCGTTATCCACCCCAGCTTGGGCGGCGTATCTTTTGACTTGTTGGAAGAAATATATGCGGCTTATTGGTTTGCCTTCCCTATTTAGGAAAATATATTGAGACGATTTGCCTTTGTTTCTTTTTCTTGGGCCATTCATATATTTTTCAAGATATTCCAAGGCAAAATCAGAAATCGGAACGCTTCTTTGCTTGTTCCCTTTGCCGATTATTGTGATCAAGGCGTTTTCGATATCGACTTCACTCTTTTTTAGATTTATGAGTTCGGAGACGCGTAGACCTGTCGCATACATCACTTCTAGCATAGCTTTGTCTCTCATTCCGCCATCCTTTGAGATGTCTGGGGCTTCTAGCAAAGCATCGACATCATCGACCGAAAGGACGATTGGGAGTTTTTTCGCTGGTTTGGGTCCATCATATGTAGGCAAGACCATATCGCTATAGCCATCGCCTATTAGAAAATAATAGAAATTCCTGGTTGAAGTGAGTCTACGCAAAATCGTGGATGCGCTTTTTCCATCCTGCGCTTCTTTCATCATGAACATGTTTATGTCTTCCGGATCCAAATCCGCGGTGCTTTTTTTGTCTGGGAAGGCTCTAAAAAACAAAGAGAGATCTTCTTTGTAATTTGAAATCGTGATAGGCGTTACGCCTTTTTCGGTCAGTAGATACTGGAAATATAGATTTATCGCGGTGGAGATATCAATCTCTTCCATTTTTCTTCGCCTCGCTTCCTAGCTTGAATACCTTTTTCTTCATTTTTCTATTCAATTCATTCACAAGCATTTGGGTCTTATCCATTTCCTCATATTCCTCATAATTGAACAAGGACATCTGAAAAGTTGATTTCCTGGGGTCGATTAGGTTTTGCAATGTCACTCCGACAAGGCGAATCTCCATTCCCGAAAAATTCTCCCTATATAACCTAAGAGCTTGTTCTAGTATGATTTTATAATCATTCGTGTATTCGAGCATCGTGAATGATTTGTCGTGGCTTTTGAAGGAAGTGTCTTTGACTTGTAACTGAACGGTTTTGCCGATTTTCTTCTTTCTTTTCGCCCCTTCGGAAACACGCATCGAAAGCTCTTTTATTTTTTCTTCAATGAAGAAATGATCATCACTATCGAAGGCAAATGTTTCGGAATGGCCTAGGCTTTTCGCGTCCCATGGCTCCATATCAACCATATCATTGCCTCTCCCATTGATCCAATCTTTGATTGTTGGATACATTTTGCCAAACATATCCATGAGCCTAGGGTCATCTTTGTTGACCAAATCGGCTAAATCCCCTATTGTCGTTATGCCCATTTCTCTTAGCTTTGGGGATGTTTTTTTGCCAATGCCGTAGAACGATTCTATCGGCAATGGGTATATTTTCTCTTTGATTTCGTTTTTTCTTATTATGGTGATGCCCATTGGCTTTTTCATATCGCTCCCCATCTTGGCGAGGAATTTGGTCGGGGCTAAACCGATTGAGCACTTTAAGCCAATCTCTTTTAGCAACCCGTCTTGCAGGTTCTTTAAATACATATATGGATGCTTTTCATTCTTTAGCTGCTCACTCATATCGACATAACATTCATCGATTGAGGCTTGCTCAATTAGTTGAGAATATCTTTTTAAATAAGATATAAAGGAGATTGAAAGCATGCTGTAATAATGGAAATCAGGCTCTTTAACGATGAGTTTTGGGCATAATTCCAACGCCTTAAACATTGGCATTGCCGAATGAACGCCATATTTCCTTGCCTCATATGATGCGGTTGAAACAACGCCTCTTCTGCCAACCCCTCCAACAGCAATTGGCTTTCCGACCAAAGAAGGATCTTTCAATTCTTCCGCGGTGGCGAAGAAAGCGTTTAAGTCGATGTGCATTATGATTCTGCCCATATGAAAATTATATAACTTAAATGCTATATTATGTTAACAAATATTAATCGAAATCCTTAAGGATTTGTTTTATTGAAATTCCGAGTCTTTCTAGCTGCTCTGACACCGTGCCAAATTGAATGAATTCCGTGGGAATGCAATGGCAGATAATCTTGCCTCTATAATCTTTCGAGGCGAGATAAGAAAGAATTGAATCGCTTAATCCTTCTTTCGTTGAATAAGGATCGTATATGATTATTTCTTTTGCTTTTAAGAGATCATCCAAGCATTCTTGGTCAATTGGATTCAAGAAAAGCGGGTTTACGTACACGACATCTTTGCTTTCTTTTTTCAAAGTGGCATTTAATTCTTTTCCTAGAGGCCCGACCGCGATAAGCGCCACATCATTCTCTTTGCATTCTCTTTCAATTAGCCATTTGCCATATGTTAAATGCATTGGCTCTTTTTTCTGGGTGGCATCGGATAAAACATGAGGATAACGGATGGCAAAAACGCCATGCTCTTCTTCATATGACATCTTCGCAAGCCCGGCTGCTTCTTCCCAGGTTGAGGCCATGGTTATTGTGACGTTAGGAATGGTTTTCAAGAAGGCAACATCATATATTCCTTGATGGGTTTCTCCATTAGATCCGACCAAACCCGCTCTATCGATCAAAAGAGTCATATTCGTATTCATCCTCGCGCAGTCGTGGAGAACTTCATCGTAGGCTCTTTGAAGGAAAGTCGAATAAATAACTACGATTGGGTGGATGCCGTTTATCGATAAGGCCCCTCCCAAGGTCAAGGCGTGTTCTTCGGCTATGCCGACATCGATTGTGCGTGATGGGAATGAGGAAAAACATTCATCCAGCCCTGAGCCTCTTATCATTGCTGGACAAATTAAATAAGTGTTATCGTGCTCACTTAAGGCTTTAAAGGATAATTCTCCCATAAAATGGGACCAACTCGCTTCCCCTTCGTGGCAGTTTAGAGGCTTGCCGGTTTCGATTTCAAAAGGCGTTACTCCATGCCAATAGCCAATCCTATCTTTCTCTGCTGGCTTATATCCTTTGCCTTTTTTAGTCAAAACATGGATGATTACTGATCTTCTTGGGTTTTTTGATTGCCTGAAGGCTTTCTCTAACGCTTTAATATCGTGCCCGTCTATCGGTCCGATATAAGTGAAACCCATGTTATCAAACATTGTGGTTGGCACTAAAGCGCGCTTGACTGAATTCTTAAATTTATATGCAAGCATATAAAAGAATGAGCCGATTTTTGTTTTGCCTAAAGCTCTGGAGGTTCCGCTTTTGAAACGGTTGTAGAATTTTCCATAGGATATTTTTCTAAAGAAACGCCCTAATCCGCCTGCAGGTCTAGATATCGACATATCGTTGTCGTTGAGGACGATGATTACTTTGTCGTTTTTGTTTGCGATGCTATTTAACGCTTCAAAAGAAAGGCCATTGACGATTGATCCATCTCCGACAACAGCGATCACATTGTAATTCTCGTTTTTGATTTTTCTAGCCAAGGCAAAGCCTTGTGCGGCGGATAAAGCGGTTCCTGCGTGCCCCGCTTCATAGCAATCATATTCACTTTCGTTTCTTTTTTGAAAGCCGGAGATGCCATCTTTTTTGTTTAATAAGTCCAACGAACGCCCGGTAAGTATCTTATGCGTATATGATTGGTGACCAACATCAAAGATGAGTTTGTCATTCGGAAAAGAAAAAGACCTATGCAATGCGACTGTTAGTTCCACCGTCCCTAGATTGCTTGAAAGATGGCCGCCATTTGTGGATGTCGACTTGATTATTTCTTCCCTGATATCAGAGCATAATTCATATAATTCTTTGTAATTATATTTTTTTACGTCTTCAGGTGATGAAATGCTTTTTAAACTGATGTACTCTTGCTTTTTCTTCATTGTGAAACAACTATAAAACTACTAATTATCGACTTTGATATTTTCTGATTGCTCCTCTTTGTATGAGTTGATTTTCTCCTCTGCTGCTTTTAAAGTTTCTTTGACTTCTTTTATCAAAGCCATTCCTTCTTCGTGTAACTTTATCGCCTCTTCCAGAGGCAAAGTGTTATTCTCAACGATCGATAGTATTTCATCAATTCGTTCTAGCTTCTCTTCGAAGCTCATCTCTTTCTTTTCTTCCATCTCTATTTTCCTTTCTTGTTTTTGATTTCGCCTTCTATCGTTCCATCCGCTACTTTGATTTCAAAAACATCATTAACGTTGACGTCATTGATAGAAGATATGATTTTTCCGTTCTTATTATACGCCATAGAATAGCCTCTATTTAAAATGGAATATGGATTGAGCGATGCCAACCTTGATTCATATGAGTCGATTCTATCTCTGATTCTATTTAGCATATTGGCGATGCATGTATCTAGCATCTTCTTGGAGTTTGTCAGATTGATTATTGTTTTTTCGTAGATGCTGGCAGGGTTTTTGAAGAATGGACGTGAGGCGAATGAATCAATCATTTTCTTTGAGTATTCCAATAGATCGGTGATTGAATTGTCTAATCTATTTTCACTTTCATAAATCCGCTGGTATACGTCTTTGATGTCTGGGGTGGCGGCTTCGGCAGCGCCTGTCGGGGTTGAAACGCGCTTATCGGCGACGAAATCGACCAAAGTGAAATCAATCTCATGACCCACTGCGGCAATAACCGGAACGTTATATGCGTATATTTCTCTGACTAATAGCTCATCGTTGAAGGCGCTTAAGTCCTCGCTTGAGCCACCTCCTCTAGCGATAATCAAGACATCCAAAGGATAATCTTTAGAAAGATTTAATTCTTTGATGATGCTTTTGGGCGCGTCTTTGCCTTGAACTAATGCGTTAAAGATATGTAGATTTGCCACCGGCCATCTTCTTTTTATGTTTGTTTTGATATCAGCTTCTGCCGCGCTTCCCGCCCCCACTATCACACCGATTTCGAAAGGATATCTAGGAATCATCTTTTTCTTTGAGGGGTCGAATAAACCTTCTTCCTCTAATTTCTTCTTTAACGCCAATAACCTCAATAATTCTTGCCCTTGGCCGAATAATTCGATGTCATAGACGGTCAATTGATAATAGCCGCGGCCTGTATATACCGAAACCGATCCTTTGACGAGCACCTCATCGCCATTCTGAGGCTTGAATGATTTATATTTCATCGGATCTTTCCACATGACGCATGGAATCGAAGAAACATTATCTTCTTTTAAAGAAAAATAGACCGCACGGTCATATTCTTTATAATTTGATATCTCGCCCTTGACGGTAAGGTTCTTCAATGAATAATCATTTTCGAGTTTGCTTTTTATTATGGCGTTGATATCGGATACGCTTAAATATCTTTCAAAGTCTTTCATCTTTGCAAAGCCTTATCCAGAACTGCGTTCACGAACTTATAGTCACGGTCATCGCCATACGTTTTAGATAATCTGATTGCGATATCTATAACGACTTTTTTATCAACCGCTGTGTCTACATAATAGAAATGAATGTAAGATAAAATCAAAATTGCTTGGATGGTTCTATTCCTTCTATCGATTGTCCATCTCTCCATATTCTCGTTTAGTGCTTTCGTTGCATCGTTTATATGTTTGATTGTCTCGATTGCCACTTCTTTAACAAAAAGGTCGCATTCTTCGTACGGTAACGATTCAGCGTCGCTCACAAGCGATTTAACGTCGATTTCGCTAGCTAAAGAAATTCTAGTGAGGATATCAAAAACAACGGTGAACGCAACATATTGAAGCTGGTTTCTTGTTTTTTCTTCCGCCATACTATTTAGACATCCTTTCAACGTTTACCCGTAGTAGTTTAACATAAAGAACAATCATATAGGAATAAATTCCTAAAAAGGCAACGTGCATCGCTAGACTAATTATGTAATTTACCAATTCCATTTTTCCATAGATGCCATCGAATCCAAGTATTATGGTGTATACAAAGTCGGCGAAATAAAGAATGACCCCGGCAATCATGAAATGTCTTTTTGCTTTGGCGGCCATCAAGCCCAAATAAACGAATAGCCCTAAAGTTATGACCCCTACGCCCAAGATGATTATGTTACTAATGGTCACTCCTTCACCAATTGGATTAAGCGAAAGATGATAAGCCAGAATGTAATTGGAGGCGAAGCAGAGAGAATAAGTAAAACCATTAGTTATAAGCGATAAGCACAAGCCGAAAAAACTTACAAGGGCAGGATAAATCAAAAAAAGAGATATTTTTTGGTATCGTCTCAAATATTTGTCGAATTCATTCTCAACATCGGCTTTGTTCATATTAGCGGATGGCGCTTACGCGGATTTTAACTTTGAAAGGAACCGCTTCGCACATGTTTTGGATTGATGAAGCGACTTCTTCTTGGACTTGTTCGGTTACTTTGGCGACATTGCATCCTTTCTTGAGGGTGAGATCAAGATGGATATCGACTTTTCCGCCTTTCCTCAAATAGACCTGGACCGGATTGGAAAGCCTAAAAATCTTCTTTTTGCTTTTTCCGCCTTCTTTCTCTGGATTGGAGATGTGATTGGCGGTTATTAAAGCGATATTTTCAAAGACGCGACGAGATATATTCATCTTGCCGATTTTCTTGTAATTGTTTAGTTCGTAGAAATCGCTCATGCTATTATTTTAATTCCCATTTTTGCCTTAGGCAACCTAGCGAATGTTTTCTTTGATGAAGGCAACGAAGTCATCGGATGTGAACTTAAGTGCCGATATGACATCTTTCATCGGGGCGCTTAAACCGAATCTATCAATGCTTTTCACATGCTCGGCGTATCGATACCACATTGCTCCATGCGACATCTCAAACGCGTATATCTTGCTTCTATCAAGGCAAAGGACGCTGGATTTATATTCTTCGGTTTGCTTTTCGAAGACTTCTAAGGAGGGGAATGAAGCAACAATAACGCCAAGACCTTCACCTTCTAGTTTCTTTGCCGCTTCTATCGCGGTACTGACTTCGCTTCCTGAGGCAATTAATTCTATTTCAGCAGGTTTATTGCCTGAATAAACGATATATCCTCCATGCTTGAAGCCTTCTTCATTTGTGGATTCCAACAATGGTAGTTTCTGTCTAGAAAGAATTATGGCGTGCGGCGTGGATTTGGATTTTATGGCCTCTTTCCAAGCGTATAAGGTCTCTTTGGAATCGCATGGTCTAAAGGTGACCAAATCAGGAATCGTCCTTAAAGCCACAAGCTGCTCTATTGGCTCGTGGGTAGGGCCGTCTTCGCCCACCGCAATGGAATCGTGACTGAATAGATATATTGCTGGCAAGTGTTGCAAAGCAGCCATCCTAATCGCGTTTTTCATATAGTCGCTGAAAACAAGGAATGAACCGATATAGGTAAGCACCCCGCCATGCAAAAGCATGCCGTTTTGGATTGCAGCCATCGCAAATTCCCTAATGCCGAAATTGATGTTATGAGCGGAAGGATTCTCTTTAGAGAATGATGGATCGCCAGGAATCGCGGTCATGACTGAAGCAGCCACATCAGCGCTTCCGCCTAAGGATGAAGGAATGATAGAAGGCAATTTAGCAACGATTTTTCCTGAAGTGTTGCGGCTTGCTTCACTTCCGAATTCTAAAGTGATCTCTTCTGCTTCTTTTGCGTAATCTCTATTGAACGCTTTAATGAAGCGGGCGTATTCTTCTGGATATGATTTCTTGTATTCATCGACGGCCAAATCATATTCTTTGTTCATCTCTTCTCCGCGCTTGGCGAATGTTTCTTTGAATAATTCATAGACGAATGGAGGGATGGAGAATTCTTCATGGCCGCCATATCCGTAAAAAGATTTGGCGATTTCACCATCTTCTTTGCCTAAAGGCTTGCCGTGTGTCTCGTGGCTTCCTTGCTTGGAGGAGCCATATCCGATAAGAGTATGGACGATAATTAAGGTCGGCTTCTCTTTTTCCTCTTTCGCTAAAGAGATGGCTTCATCGATTGCATCTAGGTTATTTCCATCCTCAATGTCGAGTACATTCCAGCCTGACGCTTTGAATCTAAGGGCGACATCTTCGTTAAATGATTGGCTAGTTGGCCCATCAAGCGTCGAAGTGTTTGCGTCATAGAACAAAACAAGATTGCTTAGCTTATGGAATCCCGCTAAAGAAATGGCTTCTTGCGATAACCCTTCTTGCAGACATCCATCCCCGCATAGGCAATAGGTCTTATGGCTCATTAATTTTTCGCCTTCTTTATAAGAAGAACGGACAAATCTTTCCGCCATAGCGAAGCCTACGGCCTGGGCTACTCCCTGTCCTAAAGGCCCGCTAGAAGCGTCGATTCCAGGAGTTAAACCGACTTCAGGATGGCCTGGGGTCAAAGAATTGAGCTGACGGAATTGCTTCAAATCGCCTAAAGAAATGTCATAGCCAGCTAAATGCAATAACGAATAATGCAATGCGCACGTATGACCAGCGCTTAGAATAAAACGATCTCTATTAATCCAATTCGGGTTTTTCGGATTAGCGACAAGATGATTCTTGAATAAGACATATTCGATTGGCGCAGCATCTAATGCCATGCCTGGATGACCTGAATTCGCTTTGTTGATCGTGTCGATTATTAAGCTCCTTAGAACAGCAATAGCCTGCTGATCTTTCTCGGTGAATACATTATTTTTCTTTGCCATTATCGTTTTACCTCCTAGTATTGTTTTAGTAGATTTATTGCATTGTCTACTATAATTATAGTAGTAATTAATCTTCTTTGATTTGAATATGTAAAATATCTAGTTGTTCTTGGCTCACTTTGTTTGGCGCTTTGCTCATTGGATCAACAGCCTGTAGATTCTTTGGGAAAGCCTCTACATCTCTTATGTTGTCGGTGCCACATATAATCATGGCGAGCCTATCTAAGCCTAAGCCAAAACCACCATGAGGTGGGCAACCATATTTGAACGCATCGATGAACCAACCGAATTTCCTTCTTACATCTTCATCGCTCAAACCTAATATTTTAAATATTTTGGCTTGGGTGTCATGATCGTAGATTCTTAAAGTTCCTCCGCCTGCTTCGTAGCCATTTATGACTATGTCATAAGCGTATGCGAGAACTTTTTCCGGGTCGCTGTCGAGATATTTTAGGTCTTCATCTCTTGGTCTAGTGAAAGGATGGTGCTCCGCGACATATTCTTTTCCCTCTTCATCAACTCTCGTGAACATCGGGAAATTGACAACCCAAAGGAAATCATATGTGCCAGGTTTTATGAGGTTCAATTCTTTGGCGAACATCGTTCTTAATGCGCCTAAGCCTAAATCTATATCACGTCTTGATGATGACGAGGCGAAGATTAAGGCATCGCCAGATTTGATGTTCGTTCTTTCGATTAAAGACTGGATTTTTTCTTCGTTTAAGAATTTTAAGAATGAGCCTTCTAACCCATTCTCACCCATCTTGAGCGACATATAGCCTTTTAGATTGAATTTCTTGGCTTCTAGTTGCAATTCATCCATTCTTTTTCTTGATAAAGAAGAGGCATAAGAAGGAATGACGATGCCTTTGATGAATTTAGCCCCATCAAAGCCGTGGAATTCTGTTCCTTCCAAAATATCGAGCAAATCCACTATCTTCATATCGAATCTGGTGTCTGGTTTATCGCTGCCATAGATATCCATCGCATCCCAATAATCGATGCGGCGGAATGGCGTTTTGATATCGATTCCCAAAACATCTTTCCAGATTTTTTTGTAGAGCCCTTCGCCTATTTCTAGAATCTGATCTTGATCCATGAAGCTCATTTCGACGTCAATTTGGGTGAATTCTGGCTGACGGTCGGAACGCAAATCCTCATCGCGGAAGCATCTTGCTATCTGGTAATAGCGTTCCACTCCACCGATCATTAATAACTGCTTGAAAATCTGAGGAGATTGATCCAAGGCATAGAAGCAGCCTGGATGAACTCTTGATGGGACCAAATATTCTTTGGCGCCCTCTGGCGAAGATAGATTCATATATGGTGTTTCTACTTCTAAGAAGCGTCTTTCATCGAAATATTCATGGCAGCATTTGACGATTGCCGCTCTTTTGCGGAGGTTATCCAAAATAACAGGCCTTCTGATGTCCAAATAACGATAATTTAGCCTTGTATCTTCCAAAGCGTCAGTCTTATCGGCGATTATAAATGGCGTGGTCTCGGCCTTGTTGATGACTTTTAGTTCTTTGACCTCCACTTCGACTTCGCCAGTCGCTAGTTTAGGGTTTGGCACTTCTTTGGCTCTGATTTTGCCTTTCACGGAAATGACGTATTCATTTCTTACATCTGGCACTTTGCTCGAATCGTCGATTGCAAGCTGAATAATTCCGGTGTTATCTCTTAAATCAATGAATTGGATGGCGCCTAATTTCCTGGTGTTTGATACCCATCCGACCAATTCGACTTCTTCGCCGACATTGCTCTTTCTAATCTCGCCGTTATAATGTGTTCTTCTCATAATCTTTAAGCTCCATGGTGACATTCACAGTTTTCATCGTCGCACTCACATTCATCGTGTTCGAATAATTTATCGAGTTCCTCGTCTAATTTATTCAAATCGATGGTGATTTGTTCCTGCGTTTCAATGTTTTTAATATTCGCTACGCCTTTCTCCAATTCATCGGTTCCGACAATAAAGGCGAATTTGGCTTTCTTTCGTTCGGCTTTCTTGAACATCGAGGAGAATTTGCCTCCTTCCGCCATATCGGCGCTATATCCTAGAAGCCTTGTTGTCTGCATCAAGTAGAAAACGCTATTAATGACCTCTTCATCTCCGCCAACAGGCATGAAGAAGAAATCAAGAAGATACGGTTGCTCTTTTCTCAGGCCATTATCTTTTAATAAAGATACAATTCTTTCCACGCCCATCGCAAAACCGACTCCTGGCAAATCAGGACCGCCTAATTCTTTGACAAGCCCGCCATAGTGCCCGCCTCCGCACACGGCGCCATAATCATTTCCTGCTTGGCTCTTCACGTGGATTTCGAAGACAATCTCTGAATAATAATCAAGGCCTCTAACGAGATTCTCATCGATCTCGTAATCGATTTCCATGTCATTAAGATATGAGATGGTCTTGTAGAATCTTTTTTCGCTTGCTTCTGAAAGATAATCTTTGATTTTCGGCGCGCCTTTGGCGATTTCTTGATCGTGCTCCACTTTGCAATCTAAAATCCTAAGCGGGTTAAGATTTATTCTTTCGTGGCAGTCTTCGCACATCTCATCCATGTAGGAAGAGAAATATTTCTTTAATGCCTCTCTATAGGCTTTTCTAGATTCCTCATCGCCAAGGCTATTGATCTTTACGCTGACGTTCTCAAAGCCGAGAACGCAAAGCGATTGGACGGCCATTATAATCGTTTCAGCATCTAGCAAAGGCGAATCAGCACCTACGCATTCAACACCGAATTGATTGAATTGGCGATAACGACCCAATTGCGGTCTTTCATACCTGAAAGCCGGGCCACAATAGAAATATTTTAGAGGTAAATCCTCGGCGTATAGCTTGTTGGATACGACGCCTCTAATGAGTCCAGCGGTGAATTCAGGTCTAAGGGTGACACTGCGATTCCCTTTATCTAAAAATGTGTACATCTCCTTGCGGACGATGTCGCTGCTTTCTCCGGTTCCGCGGGAAAAAACATCCGTATATTCCATAATTGGCGGAATGAATTCTTTATATGCATACATTTTCGCGAATTCTTTTAATAAATTCGTGACTTCTTCCATCTCACTAGCGTCTTCGCCATAGATGTCATGCATTCCTTTTACTGGGCTAAATGACATATCGTTTCTCCTATCTAATTATATATAGTAAATCTATGATTTAGTGAATTATCCTCTCACAAGTATACACCCCTTTTATTCCTAGAAGCATGGAAAAGGTGTCTTCTAGGATTTTGGCGCTGCTGACGAATATTTTCATCGATACGACGGTGTTCATCGTCTCGGTGGTTAGATGAGCGTGCAAATCATGGACCGCCAAACCTTTCGAAGCCATGACTTGCAATATATCAGCTAAGAGATTTGGCCTATCGTTTGCATATACCTCGACATCTACTGGATAGCTTGATATTCCTAAATCCTCGTTCCATCTAACTGGTATAACTCTTGAACTTCCTTTGATGTTGGGGCAATTGACTCGGTGGACCGTGATTCCTTTTCCTTTGGTTATAAAACCAATTATGTCATCGCCTGGAATCGGTGAACAGCATTTGCTCAAAGATATCGCGATGTTGCTTCCGCCTTCTACCAAGACAGGGTTTTTGCTATCCTGGGAGGAATAATGGGTCGATGTTTTTGGTAGAGCCTTTGTCCTGATGTTAAGGAATTCGATGACCGAGGATGGAGTCGGGTTCCTCGCCCCTATCATCTTTAGCAAATCATCGACGCTTGCGGCGTGAAATTCATCCAAGACTTTTTGCTGAGAAATGAGGTTCATTACTTCATTTTCGTCGTTATAGCCTCTGGCTCTAAAAGCTTCCGTTATGGCGTTTTTGCCTTTTTCGATATTGCTTGATTCGAAGGCTTCCGCATTCTTCTCGTTTAAGAATTTCCTTATCCTTGATTTCGCGCCAGCGGTTTTAACGATGCTAAGCCATCCTTCGTTAGGGCCTTTTGAGTTCTTTGAGGTTTTGATTTCGCAGACATCACCAGTTTTTAAAACTGTGTTCAAAGGGACGATGCTGCCATTTACCACCGCGCCAACCGCGCTTTCTCCGACTTTTGTGTGAATTCTATAAGCAAAATCCAATACGGTTGAGCCCTGTGGCAAATCGATCACTTTTCCCATTGGGGTGAATACATAGACATTCGCGTTGAATATGTCGTTGCTTAGAGCCGCCATATAATCTTTCGCATCTTCGCCATCGTATTCTTTTTCCGAGGAGAAATTGATGAAATCTCTGAACCAGTGGAGTTTTTCTTCTATATCCTTCTGTTCCTCTTTGGGGTTATAGTGCGCCCCTTCTTTGTATTTCCAGTGGGCGGCGACTCCAGTTTCGGCGATTGAATCCATCTCTTCGGTCCTTATCTGGATTTCATAGATGTTTCCATCTCCTGCCACGATTGTCGTGTGCAAAGACTGATATAGATTCGGCTTAGGCATGGCAATATAGTCTTTGAATCGTCCTGGGACTGGCTTATACATCGCATGAATCAAGCCAAGAATCTCGTAGCAATTCATTTCGGATTGGGTGATGATTCTAATGGCCAAAACATCATAAATCTCATCGAAATTGTAATTCTTCTTATACATCTTTCGATAAATCGAATAGATTGATTTTATGCGGCTTTCCATACGGAAAGTGATGTTATGTTCATAGATGACATCAGCGATTCTCTTTTTGACAGCGGATAAAGATTCGTTGCGGTTTTTCTCTCTTTCATCAAGTAATCTCAATATCTCTTTGTATTTTTCTGGCTCTAAGAATTTCAAGGAAAGATCTTGCAGTTCGCTTTGGATGGTGAAGATTCCCAAGCGGTGGGCGATTGGGACAAAAACATCCAAAGTTTCTTCGGAAAGCGCCTTTTGCCTAGCGGGCGATAATGATTCCAAGGTGCGCATATTGTGGAGCCTATCGGCAAGTTTGATGATGATGACACGTACATCTTTTGCCATGCCCAAGAATATTTTTCTATGGTCTTCCGCTTCAAAATCCGCTTCGGTGCGGTGCGATAATTTCATTCTTTGAATCTTGGTTAAGGAATCAACAAGGAAAGCGACATCATCGCCAAAAAGCTTTCTTATGTCTTCTACCGTTGCATCACTATCTTCCACTACGTCATGCAAAAAACCTGCGGCGATTGTAGCTGGACCAGCTTGCAATTTCGCGATTATATAACAAACTTCGATTGGGTGTTCGATATAAGGTTCACCTGATTTCCTATAAACGCCTCTATGTTTTTCTTCAGCGAATTTATAGGCATTTTCAATCATTTTCCTATCTTTTTGATCGGTGATGTATGTTGCGTACACATCGAAAACATCCATAAAAGTCCTGCCGACATGGGGAGGTTTTTGGATCGTTTCTTGTTGTTGTTTTTCCGCTGGTTTTTTAGCCATAGGCATATTATACACTCTAAATTAAACAAAATTTAATTTAAATATGCCTTGATGCAACAATATTTAATTCGAATTTGCCCTTATATTCCTCATACGCAAAGCGGACATCGAATAAAACAGGGCCTTCCAAAGCGTATGTGTCTTCGTTTATCGAAAAGGAAATCAGCTTTGCGCCAGTGTTCAATCTGGTCATCAGATATTTGCCATTTCTGGTATAAGTTAGGTCCTCGCTATTGAGTCCGGTTAATAAGAATTTAGGTTCCTCATGGTCGTGGCCGAATGGACCGAACGTTTTGATGAGATTGTAGTTATCAAGTGTGCATTCGCTTATAGCGATTGTGATTAATTTCTTAGGCTTTGGCGACAATTTATGTTTCAAAGCGGCGTAAATAAAATCCTTTTGGAACTTTGGATAATCTTCTGCTTTGATTGTCGCACCTCCAGCGAATTCGTGACCGCCACCGGCCACCAATTCTACACCGTTTCCCTTAAGTGCTTCCAAAACATTAAAGCCTTCTTTTGAACGGATGCTTCCAACCAAAATGGAAGGATCGTTTTCGGATTTGGAAAAAATGGCGACTGGTTTTTCATATTGGGATAAAAGTCGATTGGCGACCAAACCATTCAATCCAGTTGGAATGTCTAGAAGAGCGACAATCGCTTCTTGATTTAAATCAATGTTAGCGTTTTTGCTTGCATCCTCGGCAATTCTTTTTCTCAAGACGTTAATCTCGTTTATCCATTCGACATAGGAAGAGATTTTGTATTTATCAAGGATGGAGAAATATTTTGGAAGTCTATTGATATGGGTGGTTTTATCGATTCTTCCGATTGCGTTTATCTTCGGGACGATCTCGAAGGAAATTATCCTCTCATCTATATATGATTTTTCAGTCAATGAAACAATAGGCGCATACTTATTTTGATTAATTAGTTCAACTGCTTTTTTGATTATTCTTCGATTGTATTTCTTTACAGGCATCATATCAGATATTGTTGATATGGCCCCGAGGCAAAGGAGATAATCATCTGAATATCCAAGCAAAACCTCGCTGAAAATATACGATAAATACCCTGCAGAAACCGGTATTTCGCCGTAATTTATAGAATTTGGATGGAGATATGCAAGGGATTTTATTTCTTTGTCGCCGAATTCATGATGATCGATTATTAGAACATCGATTCCAAGGGATAAAGCAAAATCAATCGCGTCATAGGCTGTGACACCGTTATCGACACAGAGAATTACTTTGAATCCTGCTTTGGCGATTTTCTCAACATTATTTTTTGTCAATGCATACCCATCGATATAGCGGCTTGGGATATATGAATCGCATTCGATTCCGAATCTCTTCAAAGCGATGCGCATAATGGAAGTGGCCATAATACCGTCGCAATCATAATCTCCATAGATCAAGACTTTTTCTTTTTTGGCTTTCGCTTCGTCTAATCTTTTCAAGGTTTTGATCAGATTTTTATCATCCTTAGAGATTGAAGGCAAAGAAAAAGAAGACGAAAGATATTCGTCTTCATATTCTTCTTCGCTAAGCGAATAGTAATCCAATAATTTTTTTAGAAAAGGATTTTGTTCCATTAATCGTTGATGCCAATAAAGGTGGCTTCTTCTGGCTCAGCCGATCTCCTTCTCTTTTGGTCATTCTTCTTTTCTCGCTTTGGCAAATGGAAGGACGAACGCAACTTCTGCCAATATTTATCAATAGATAATGACAATGGAACGTTGATGAATAGAATGATTACCGCTGCTAAAATCACACCGAGCAAGGCCATCAAGAAGATGAATACCCATTCGCTTGGAGCGAAGCCAAAGAAGGCTACAAAAGCAAAGGCAAGGAACAAGGCAAAGACAAGAAGATTCTCAGCGTTATAGGATAAAGAACTCTTCAAGCATTTTTCTTTGAATTCGAGAGTGGTCTTGTCACGTTCTCTGCTTT
The DNA here is from genome assembly GCA_017468925.1 of Bacilli bacterium. Taxonomy (GTDB): domain Bacteria; phylum Bacillota_I; class Bacilli_A; order RFN20; family CAG-826; genus UBA4951. Next base: position 101,471 of record JAFUHI010000004.1, read on the forward strand.
CATAAGCGATATCTTTCTCGCCCTCAAGCACATAGACGCCTAAGAAATATGTAGCGACGCTAGCGACTATCAATGCCAAGCTAACAAGTGGTGTGACTTGGATGAATGTTGCAGAAATTATGCCCATCACTATAGTGCTATTAGCAGCACCCATTAACCCTAGAGTTAACCCTCTAGCAACCTTGAATCTAAGCATCAAATAGACCATGACAAATAGATCGGCAAGCCCTAAGCCCAGCCATAATGTCGGTAGGGATGGCGTGCCTTGTTGCGATACGACATTCTTTACCGAAACGGTGGCGAATTCAGTGCTTACGACGTTTTCAGTAGCTCTAGCTAAAGCGTCTTGAAGTCTTGTATAAGTCTCAGATTCAGCGTTTTCGATTTGAACGGTGAAAGTTATGTCATCAGAATCTAAATCGAAGTATTTACTGAAGTTAATCGTATAGAAATAGAGATTGTAATTGATTGAGTCAGCGTCGATATAAGTTCCACTGGATTCGACATAAATAGAGCTGTAATATTCTTTGTCGAAATCTTTTCCATCGATCTTTATAGCGCTTAAAATCTTTGTTTCGATATCACTGGTGTCCTGGATTTGTCTATTGGTGTTTTCGCTTGATGAATCAGGAACCCTATATTCAATGTAGGCAATGGTTTTGTCGTTATACGCACCAGCGAAATTATAAGCGTTGCCTCTAGTTAAGCTTAACGCTGTTGAGGTAGCGATGGCGCCTAAAACCAATACAGAAGCAACAATGCCAAATATCTTCCACTTCTTTGTGAAATCTTTTCCAGCAAATCTTCCGAAATATGTTTGTTTTTCTTCCGCTAAAAGATTTGGGACTTTTGATTTGTCAACTCCATAAATCAGCCCAAGCTTGCTTTCGGTCTTATCATCATTTGCGATCAAGAAGCCTTCTGCCCTTAAAAGCAAGAGATTGGAGACGCCGGCAAAGAATCCAGAGATGACGAGCATCAATCCCATCTTGCCAATAACGCCTGGGACAAAGCCAAAGATTGAAGCTCCGGCGATTATAGAAATAATTGAAACATCAAGTATCGGCCACATAGATTTCTTGGTTGCTTCTATATGTGATTTCTTCGGGCTTCTTCCGGCATACAATTCATTTTTGATTTTGCCGAAATAATACATGCTTCCGAACGCAGCGATTAAGCCCGCTACTATCGCACCGACAAGCGCACCAGCGCCGAATTGGGCGCCGAAATAATTGAATAATAAGAACGAAGCAAGCATCGTCACGCTTACATTGCTTATAACGGATAATGAACCAAGTCTATAGAAATAGACGCTTAATATAATTAACAGGCCTAATGTGATGCTTGTGGCAATTAAAGTTGGACCTAGTGCAGGATATTCGGTCATACCTCTTTCAATCAATGTTTCAGTTGAAGCAAGAATGTTATGCTCAAAGACGCAGTTAACGTCGTATCCAGCACCTACATCATGATAATCGCTGGCGTTAAGCATAAGCATATAATACCTAGCGGCATTATAGGCAGCGCCGGCTTTTGAAGCGTCATATCCACTATCTTGGATAGCGGCACTATTAGGAATCAATTGGAATTCCTTGTAATCGTCATCATCATTTGTGGCATCGAACCAAGCATTGGCTCCGGCTTCTCCGAAAATTAGTCTTCTCCTGGCGTTAGGATTGCGGATTTCCTCGTCTTCTGAGGTGGCGTTTTCATAGGTGTCACCTTCTTGTTTGTTCGCCCAAAGTAACAAATAGCAGTTTTGAGCGGCTGTCGAATTTGCGGTGTCTTCCGCTTTGGTGTTCTTGGTGCACCAATCGATCAATTTGCCGAAATCACCATCTTTACCCGGATAATTGATTCCGATAACGACGACTGGGATGCCGTTGACATAGTCAATTCTGGCGCTATGCCCATCGAACATCTCATTGTTGTTGTATGTATCACTTTCTGCCCATGTCTCCCCATCGGCTTCCAATATGGAAGGTCCAACAGAGAAATTTCCGCCTGAGAAAGCTAGATAAGTCTCTAAATATCCGTATTCTGTTGCATCGTTGCCCTCTGCTCTAAAAGAAACTCTGACTGTATCGAATCCTTCTTTGGAAACGGTGGCGTCTACTCCCCAGTTGCGGAGTCTGTTTTCCATTTCTGAAGCGACGGCGTTTACAGCGACATAATTGTCATTATCGATATATGAATCAACCTCAATGCCTCCATAAGTCGAATCGGCTTCTGAGATTTTGAAAACCATATCTTTGCCTTCAGCATAAGATACGTCTTTATCCATTTTCACGATTTCTGCGCCGATTAGTCCAGCACTTGCGGCTATCAATGCGCCATTTAGCAGTATGTAAGCGAGTTTGCGTCTCATACATTACCTCCTAGGTCAATACCAACACAAAAAAGTGCGGTTATGCTGTATAAGAATACACCATATGCACGCACGAATAAACAACAAATTTCAAAAATAATGTAAAACATTAAATAATTTCGGCACGATAAATCAATAATTAATCACACAATAATGCTTTCTTTATAAGAAAGAATAGCAGCCTAAATCAATAAAAGTTGGTGCGGTTTATTTAAATGTTTATAGGCTTTTTCGGTGGCCACTCTGCCTCTTGGCGTGCGGTTGATCATCCCCATCATTACCAAATATGGTTCATAGACATCTTCGAGGTTAGTTATTTCTTCTCCGATGGCGCTTGCAATGGCTTCTAGACCGACTGGACCGCCTTTGAATCTTTCGATTATGGTTGACAAATATTTTATATCAACATAGTCAAGTCCTAGCTCGTCTATTTTCAAGGCGTTTAAGGCTTTTTCTGTTATCTTTGAATCGATTTCCTCTTTGCCTTCGTAAGTGGCAAAATCCCTGACTCTTTTGAATAATCTGTTGGCGATTCTGGGTGTGCCTCTGCTTCTTTTGGCGATCAGTTCGCTGGATTTCTCGCTGATTGGCATGCCAAATACTTTCGATGTTCTTTCGATGATTTTTTGGATCTCTTCTAAGGTATAGAAATCAATTTTTTCTGCGATGCCAAAACGGCTTCGCAAAGGATTGCTTAGATCTCCTGCTCTAGTTGTTGCGCCAACTAAAGTGAAAGGAGGCAAAGGTATATTGATTGATTTTGAAGAGCCATCTCTATTTATCACGATGGAAAGATTAAAATCTTCCATGGCGCCATATAAAACTTCTTCAACGACGCGAGGGATGCGGTGAATTTCATCGATGAATAAAATATCTCCCGGCTCTAAATCGCTTAAAATCGTGGCTAAATCCCCTGTTCTTTCGATGCTTGGGCCATTGACTGTTTTGATGTGCCCGCCCATTTCGTTGGCGATTACATAAGCTAAAGTAGTCTTACCTAATCCTGGTGGGCCATAGAGCAAGACATGGTCTAGGCATTCGCCTCTTTTTCTGGCCGCTCCAATGAAGATCTTTAGTTTTTCTTTTAGTTCGCTTTGCCCAACATATTCTTTCAAAGTTAAAGGCCTTAAGGATAATTCCTCGACGGCTTCGTCTTTGTTTTTATGGGCGTCTAAAAGTCTTTCGTCTTTCATTGTTTATTTAGTCCCTTTATTTAGTTTCCTAAGCGCTAATTTTATAAGTTCGGCATTGGATAGATTCGGTTCATTGATGGAAGAAAGAACGGTCTCGATTTCTTTCTTCTTGAATCCAAGGCTCTTTAAAGCGTCGCTCACTTCGTCGTACTGTTTTTCATTGACGTTAATTGCATCGGTTGTAAGATGCCCTTTAAGGTCAAGGATTATTTGTTTTGCCGCTTTATCTCCGATACCAGGAAGTTTCTTCAAATAAGCAGTGTTGTTGGCGGCTATGGCGGCGAATAAACCATCCGGAGTGGTCTCTTTTAAAGCATTCATCGCTGTCTTAGGCCCGATTCCTTTGACTTGGATCAAAGAACGGAAGGCATCTTTTTCTAAAGTGGTGAGGAATCCAACCAAATAATGATCGTCTTGATTTTGTATCTCTTGGGTATAAATGGAATATTCCTTCATATACTCAAATTCCTGAGGTCTCGATACCAAAACCTCATAACCAATTTGGCCAATGCATACTGTGATATAATCACCAGAAACGTTAATGATTTGTCCTTTTAGAAATGCGATCATTTTATATTAATATAAATAGCAAGACGATAAGTAGCGATACCGCCGAGGCTAAGACAGAAGCAATCGATATCAGTAACCAGTCGTTCTTGTTCATAAATAATTATAGCTTAAAGATGGTTATTCAGTATATTCGAATTCAAAATCTTTTAGAATCACCGTGTCTCCATCTTTGGCGCCTGCCTTTTTCAAAGCTTTTTCAACGCCTATCGAGTCTAGATAATTTATAAGTCTCCTAATCCCTTGGTCGGTTTTGTTGTTGATGATTGAATAAGTTCTTTCGACTTTTTCACCAACAATCTGGAAGGTGTGGTCGTTTATGCGTTTGATTTCATACATGCTCTTCTTGCTCTCATCAAGATGTGCATCATAGACTTTGATCTTCCCTTCTTCGTGCATCCCTTTTAATGGGAATTCTGGGATGATTTCAATAAGATCCATTGCTTTGTAAAGCACCTCATCTATTCCTTGGTTTGTCAAAGCGGAGATGCCGATTGAAACGAATCCAAGTTTCTCATCAAACTCTTTTTTTCTTTCTTCCGCGCCATCTTCATCCATTTTGGTGGCGACAACAATCTGTGGGCGTTTCTCCAAATCAGCCGCGTAACTAATTAATTCATTATTGATAGAAAGATAGTCTTGGTATGGGTCTCTTTCGCCGGACATCGAAACGAAGTGAATCAACACCCTGCATCTTTCAATGTGGCGTAAAAATTGGATTCCTAATCCTTTTCCTTGATGGGCCCCTTCGATTAATCCAGGCATATCGGCCAAAACAAATTGTCTGCCATCTTTTGTGGTGGCAACTCCTAGGTTTGGGGCAATTGTGGTAAAAGGATAATCAGCAGTTTCAACATTCGCTTTGCTTACTACATTCAAAAATGTGCTTTTGCCTACGCTTGGGAAACCGATTATCCCGGCATCTGCAAGGATTTTAAGTTCTAAAATCAACCTTTTTCTTTCGCCAGGCAGTCCGTTTTCGGCTATTTTTGGGCAGCGATTTCTGGATGTTTTGAAAGCGGCATTGCCTCTTCCGCCCCTTCCGCCTTTCGCAATCAGGACTACTTCGCCTTCGTTTTTCATATCAGCGAGGATTTGCCCAGTTTTTTCTTCACTTACAACAGTTCCCACAGGGACTTCAACGGTCACATCATCCGCCGAATGGCCGTACATATTCTTTTTGTTGCCGTTTTCTCCATCGGCAGCAGAGATAAGCTTGCTATGACGGAAATTATAGAGGGTGTTTATGTTTGAAACGGCTTTGAAATATATAGAGCCTCCTCTGCCTCCGTTTCCTCCATCAGGTCCGCCCATCGCGGTTTGGCGGTCATGAAGAAAAGCGATGCAGCCATTGCCACCTTTCCCGCTTCTAACCTCAATCACGCATCTATCAATCAGCATTGGTTAACCTCTTCTTTGTTTCTTCGTCCAAAATGTAATTCTGGCGATTTTTCTTGATTTTCCGTAAATCTTTATAGAAAGTCCATGAGGCTTTCAAAGGGGAAACCGTGCTATCAGGATCATTTTGCCATCTAACTGGGATTTCTTTGATTTTGAAGCCATTTAAGAAACAGAAATATATGTATTCGACATCAAATGCAAAGCCAGGAATGATCTGATGTTTGACCATTTCTTTTGCAATATTTGTTCTAAAAGCCTTATAGCCACATTGGGTGTCGGTAAGTCCTTTGAGGTGGAATTTGTTTTTGATGATTGTTCTCGAACCCCATGAAGTTATTCTTCTCACTAACGTTTGTTTCTCGGTAATCACGCTTTGTTTGCTATGCCTAGATGCTGAAAAGCAATCATATTGTCCTAATAATGGCTTGATTTCGTCAAAGGCTTTAAGATCGGTCGATAAATCAGCATCCATAAAAAGGACATAATCACTATCTTCTGGAGTGGCTTCAATGCTTTTTTTGACGGCCCAGCCTTTTCCTTTGGTGTCGCTATATGGTAATAAAACAATCTTTTTATTATTTAATTCAGCAAGCAGAGAGACCAAAGAAGATTGTTGCTCTTCGTTTGAGGCGTCTGAACAAATCAAAACATCGTAGTCAACCCCACATCCATCAAAATAAGGAATTATTGATTCGGTTAGGTTTTTCATCAACTTTTTGGTCTGATTTTTTACAGGAAGAATAACTGATATTTTCATAAAAATAATTATAATCTAAAACAATCATTTGCTCCACTATTTTGTTATATAACAAAAAATTTATATAAATTCATAAATGATAAAACAAAAAGAGCGGATTGATCCGCCCTGATTGTTATTGATGGTTATTTAGGCTCTTGAAGCGTAAACAGAAACTCTCTTGCCTTTCTTGCCGACTCTTTCGTATTTGACAAAACCATCGGTCAAGGCATAAAGGGTGTCATCTTTTCCCAAACCAACGTTCTCACCAGGTTTGATCTTGGTTCCGCGTTGACGATAGATGATATTTCCGGCTTTGCAAGCTTGCCCATCGCCTAATTTGGCTCCGAGTCTGCGGCCAGCTGAATCACGTCCGTTCTTTGTGCTTGAGACACCTTTTTTAGAAGCGAATTGCTGTAAATCAATAATGAATTTCATTTGCGATTTTTCCTTTCTAGTCTAACTTCTTCTCCATAAGATTTGGCTAGACATTCAATTTGAGTCGTAATCGTCTCGATTACAATGGCGTCGTGCTCACTAATCTCACCAGTTGCTTCCAAATAGAAGTATCCATCTTTGTCTTCGTAGACGTACTTATCATCTTTTAATGCGTTTGCGCCGCATTTTATGATGGCGGACACCGCAGCACACACAAGGCTTTCGCCTTTGATGCCGGCATGCCCCTTGGCCTCAAATGAGACAAATGAATTATTTCTGGTGATTAATGTAATTTTTACCATTAGGCGTTAATCGATTTGATTACTAAGCAGGTGTATGGCTGACGATGTCCAGCTTTCCTGCGAACATTTGCCTTGGCTTTGTATTTGTAGATGACAAGTTTCTCGCCTTTGCCGTGTTTTTCAACTTTGGCAACAACGGAAGCACCCTCTACATACGGCTTACCAATGATGGTTTTCTCACCGCCGACAAATACGACTTTGTCCAAGGTAACGTCTTTTCCTTCTTTGGCATCAAGCTTTTCGACATAGATTCTGTCTCCGACAGAAACTTTGATTTGCTTTCCACCAGTTACTACGATGGCGTACATGTGTTTCCTCCTTTTCTGCTAATGACTCGCTCTAGGGGCCTATGATTATTTCGCATAAGTTATGTGCCCAGTTCAATGCGGTTGTAGCCCAAGAAAACAGGGCAACAACGAGTGTAATATACACTCAAAAAGGACTTTAGACAAGCAAAATAATAAATTATTTGAGCAAACCGTGATCTTTAAATGAAAATCTCCTCTTTTTGCAATGAATTATATTATCAAGCAGTTCAATATTCAGGACTTTTGTTTTTCTTATCAGGACATTGGTTATTTCAAGGTCTTCTTTGCTGGGTCTGGCGTTTCCTGATGGGTGGTTGTGCAAAATAATATATTTGGATGCTTTTGAGGCAACTAAATGCTTTAAAACCTCGTCAATCAAAACGTTTGTGTGCTCTACCTCGCCTTCAACAACGTATTTATTGATCAATTTGTTCTGTCTATTCAAAGAAAGAACGCACAAAAATTCCTTTTCGATTGACAAAGTTTCTTTAACGAATTGATCGAAGGTATTGTATTTAAGAATTATCGCATCATTGAAGTGCAATTCGTAAAGCCTTTTAGACAATTCAACAACTGCTTTTAACTTTAGTGAACGTTGGAAACCAATGCCTTTGATCCTTGAAAAAGAAGACAAAGGACTGTTTATTAATCCGTTTAGGCCGCCCAATTGAGAAATAATCTCGGTAGCGATGCTTATTGAATTGTTGTTTTTCGTGCCGCTACCGATGATTATCGCTAATAATTCTATGTTATTGAGATTCTCAATCCCTAATAGTTTTGCTTTTTCCCTTGGCTGGACTTCTTTCGGCAATAAGTCACTTCTCATTTCCACTCGAAAGCATAGCCGCCAGGAAGTTTTGCGCTTCCTTTGTCGCTCTTAAACATCTTATAACAGACAATGGCAACTATTGCTATAACTAAAATTGCCATTACGGCTGCGATGGTGAAACCCTCACCTGGAACAATAAGTTCTTTTTCTTGTTCGTTTAATAAAACACCATTCATAAAATATCCTCCTGCCTCTTATACATAGAAAAAGGATATTTTTTCGTTCATTTTTTTAAAAAATTAATTTGGTAAGGGTTTTGCAAGGATTTTAATTGAAAGAGGCTAATTTTTCCTCAACTGTTTTGAGTTTTTCTTTGTTGATTCTGTCTTTTTCTCTTTCTTCTTCAACCTTAGCAGTCGGGGCTTTGGAGACAAATCCAGGATTCGAAAGCATCTTGGTGGTTCTTGCAATTTCGCCCTCTAGTCTTGCTTTTTCCTCTTTGAGTTTCGCTAGCAAGACATCACGATCAACATCCTCCTCGATTGACATTTCAAAACCGTCATAGATAAAGGTTTGACCATCAAGTTTATCTTTGGTGATGGCAATGGATGAAGCAAAGGAAAAACGAGCAAGATATTCGCTTGAGCCTTCAAAAGGTTCTTTTGGAGAGATGAGCAATCTTACTTTAGCGTTCGGGGCCAAAGAGTTCTCGCTCTTGTAGTTGCGGATGTCTTTTATCATTTCTTCCAAAGCGCCTTCTTTTGTTTCGGCTTCTTTGTTGATGAATTCTTTTTCTACGCTTGGGTATGATTCAAGGCAGACACTATCCAAATGCATTGGTAGAGATAAATATAATTCTTCCCCAACAAATGGAGCATAAGGATAGATCATCAAGATTATCGAGCGCATTACTTTATAAAGCACGTTTTTAGTAACAAGAGATCCTTCATCGTTTTTGCTCAAAGATATTTTGGAGAATTCTAGATAATTGCTGCAGAAATCATCATAGACAAAATCAAATAAGATAGATGATGCTGTACCAAATTGATATTCATCCATCGATTTGCCCATCGAGGCGATTACCTTCTGCAATTTTGATAAAATAGATGCATCTAAAACGCTTAACTTGCTCTTATCTATCTTGCTTGGGATAAAATCATCTCCCAAAACACCTTCAACATATCTAGTCGCATTCCATATTTTATTTAAATAGCTTTCTGAAGAGGCGACCTTCTCTTCGATGTATCTCATATCCTGCCCTGGGGTGCAATTTGTCGTGATGAAATAACGGAGAGCATCAACTCCATATTTCTCAATCACATCAATTGGATCAACCCCGTTGTTGAGGCTCTTTGACATCTTTTTTCCCTGCGAATCCCGTACCAATCCATGAATTACAACATCTTTGAAGGGGATATTGTTCGTAAAGTGCAACGATTGGAATATCATTCTCGATACCCAGAAGAATATGATGTCGTAGCCTGTTACTAGGCAGCTGGTCGGGAAGTATCTTGAATAATCTTTCTCGCCATTTGGCCAACCCATCGTGGCAAAAGGCCATAATCCAGATGAGAACCATGTATCAAGAACATCTTCGTCTTGATGGTATTTGCTCATATCCGGCTCGGTTTCGGAAACTAGAACTTCACCAGTCTCGTTATTGTAATAGGCTGGTATTCTATGTCCCCACCATAGTTGTCTAGAAATGCACCAATCATCGACATCATTCATCCAATTGAGAAGGACATTTTCAAAACGGGATGGAACGAAATTTACTTTATTGTCTGTTTTCTGATTTTCGATGACTCTTTCTGCGAGCGGCTTCATTTTTACGAACCATTGTTTAGAAAGCATCGGTTCGACAACCGCATCGCTTCTTTCGCTATGCCCGACTTCGTGAACGATATCTTCTATATGATCAAGGTGACCGTTTTTCTTTATATCTTCAACTAGCTGTTTTCTGCATTCATATCTATCTAACCCGCAGTATTTTCCGGCTTTTTCATTCATCTTAGCCTCTTCATCTAGGCATTTGATGAATTGGAATCCGTATTTCTTACCTAGCATAAAGTCATTAGGATCATGTGCTGGCGTACATTTCATCGCTCCAGTTCCAAACTCTAAATCAACATAGGGATCTGCCATAAGAGGAATTTCTTCTCCATTTGCAGGGTTGATGACCTTTTTGCCGACCAAATGTTTGTATCTTTTGTCTTTTGGATTGACGAAAACTGCAGTATCTCCAAACATTGTTTCTGGTCTAGTCGTGGCAACGATTAAATGCTCATCAGTTCCCACTACATCGTATTTGAAATAATAGAACTGACCTTTGTCTTCTTTGTGGACGACTTCGATGTTCGATAAGGCGGTTTTTAAAACTGGGTCCCAGTTGATTATCTTTTCGCCTTGATAGATTAGTCCTTCATTATATAAGGTGACGAAAACGTGTTTAACCGCTTCATTGAGCCCTTCATCTAAAGTGAATCTTTCTCTGGTGTAATCGACTGAAAGTCCTAAAGAAGCCCATTGGGTATGAATTGTTTTGGCGTATTCATCTTTCCATTCCCAGACTTTTTCAAGGAACTTCTCTCGTCCTAATTCGTAACGGTTTAAGCCTTGTCGTCTTAATTTTTCTTCTACTTTGGCTTGGGTTGCGATTCCTGCGTGGTCCATCCCAGGGAGCCAAAGGACATCATATCCTTTCATCCTTTTATAACGGCAAATGATATCTTGATTTGTGGTGTCGATGACATGGCCTAAATGTAATTTACCAGTGACATTTGGTGGAGGAATTACCATAGAGAAAGCGGGTTTGGAATTATCTCCAGCGGTAAAATATCCGCCTTTAACCCATTTCTCGTATTTGCCGCTTTCGACTTTTTTGTGATCGTAATGTTTGTCTAGCATATTTGACCTCCTAGAAAAATAAAACGCCCCATATTGGGACGCGGCGCGTGGTACCACCCAATTTCCTAAGAAATCTTAGACACTCTTTTCCGGTATCGGCGGATTCCGTTTCTCTCCTTTGACGACTCACGGATTCCTCATAGCCTGCTTTCACCTGCCCAGGCTCTCTAATTATGAGAAGGTTCCGATCCCTCCAAATTCCTCGAGACAAAACAATTAAAGCACATTTTTAAATGAATACAAATCATTTATTGAATGCAGCGACGATTATTCTTCTTTCTCTCTCATCCATTCCGGCATGATGACCTTTTAAAATCCTGATATTGCATGGATATGTTGAGCTAAAGAAACAATCTGGTCCATCGATCAATGCGACATAATCTCCTAGTCTATCCGCATTCTTGGGATTTGGCTCACCGATGCCAAAATATGAAGACGAAAGGATTTCTTCTTTTGTGTATAAAGTTGCCTCGAATGAGAAATGCTTCAAGAAGGCTTTTTTAAATTCTTCTTCTTTGCCTGGCTTCAATTTGAATGATGGGCATCTAGAATCCAAGAATGGCGTGCAATCAAGGCAATTATCTATATCAGGATATTGGGCTAGGTCTCTATATTGGACATCAATCATTCCATGATCTGCGATAACCAAGACCAAGACATCTTTGTTTTTCTTGGAGAACTTTTCAACTTGGCGCCTGCATTTCCTGATTACTTTTTGCACATGATGGTTTTTAACCCCATAGGAATGCAATGTTGCGTCGGGGTCTGGCCAATAAACGTAGGCGAAATCTCCGCCGTTTTTCATAAAATCACCGCAAATTGAGGCTATTTTAGAAATTTTAAGTTTTCCTTTGTGTTCGCCTACGAATGGAGAAATGATTTTTGCGTTATGCCCTTTTTCATTTATCAATTCGACGATGTTTTTATATGGCATATCTCTTTTGCCTTTATCTTTCACCGCTAAATCTTCTCCAGTGACAAAGCTTCTGCTTCTAAGGATTTCAATCGGGAAGCCCTCTTCTTCGTCATATAGGCTCCAACCTAGCCAGCCTGTCTCTATAGGGTATTTGCCGCTTAGGAAGGAGGTTGTCGCTGCCGCTGTCGTGGCGGGGTTAACAGAATAAATTGACAATACTTTGTTATTTAGCATCCATCCGCTTACTTTTTTATTTTGTTCAATAACGTATTCGCCTAGTCCATCAAAAAGGAAAACCACTACTTTCTTCTTGTTCTGGAGCAATTCATCTATCGCTTCAATTCCTGGATGAAATTGTTCTACGTCGAAATGTTTTAAAATTGAATTTGATAAACCCACCAAATTGTCTTTGTCGTCTATTCTGATTTTATCTTCCATCTTTTTTGCTTTCTAAATATGCTGCTATTGCTTTGCGGATTTCATCTGGTCTTTCTTTTGGCGAAGAGAAAAACACTTCTTCAGCGCCGAGTGTTGCACCAAGAGTTTTGGCTTTATACTTCTCGCTTTGATTAGCCTGATCAGCCTTTGTGAAAACGATAATAAATGGAATGTTTTCTTCTTTTAAAAAAGAAATCATAAGATTATCGTCTTGATTTGGGGTTCTTCTGGTATCAAGAAGCATAACTGCGCATTTCAAGAAATCGTTTTGGAAATAATTCTCCATCATTTCAGCGAAATTCTTATCTTCTTTGCTTCCATAGGCTGTATAGCCATATCCTGGAGCGTCCACCAAATAATACGTTTCGTCCAAAAGGAAATAATTCAAATACTTAGTCTTTCCAGCTTTTTTTGATGAAAAAGCAATCTTTTGGCCGGTCAAAGTATTGATCAAAGTGCTTTTGCCTACATTGCTTCGCCCAAGGAAAACAACCTCGTTCTTTTTATCCTTCGGTCGAAAGTCAAGATTGGGGATGCTTATTACGTATTTGATTCTCTTCCAGTCAAGCATAGCCAAATAATATAAGGGATAGACGTTATTTTGACAACTATAAATTTATTTATCGAAATTTCGGCCATGGATGAATTATAATGCTTGAAAATTTCGTCAATCAAAAATAGATTAAAGAATCAATTGTATGTTCATTATTTTTAACAAATGATAGGTAAAATGAAAATCACCCGGAATTCCAAATAGAGTAATTGTTGTAATTATATTGGATTTATCGAATCTTTTTGGTTTTCGATGATGAATTTTGCTTCATGAAACCCCACACTTTGCTCCATCTTTTTCTGTAGTTATTCGAATTGTTATAGAAAAAGAGGCCTATTTCAGACCTCTTCTAAGGACGAACTATTAATCTATTCTGCTTTCTTGTTCAATAATGCGATTTCCGCCGCATCATCAACTTTCTTCATATAGACTATTTTCAAATTGTCTTTGACTACCTGTGGTAATTCAGAGACATCCTTTTTGTTTTCCTCTGGGACGATGATGGTTTTGATTCCACAGCGGAGTGCCGCCAAAGATTTCTCTCTTAGTCCACCGATTGGGAGGGCTTGGCCTCTTAAAGTGACTTCGCCAGTCATTGCGACATTGTTATCGCAATATGTATGGGTTAGGCAAGAGATTATGGCACAAGTTATGGCAACGCCAGCGCTTGGACCATCTTTTGGGACAGCGCCTTCAGGGAAATGGATATGAATATCATTTTTCTGGAAAATCTCATCATCGATCCCGTATTTTTTGGCATTTGCTCTTACGTAATCGATTGCGATCATCGCACTTTCCTTCATGACATCGCCTAATTTACCCGTTAAGACAAGTCCGCCTTTACCAGGGAAATAAGTCGCTTCAATTGGCAATATATCTCCGCCGAATTCGGTATAGGCCATGCCTGTTATTACACCGATTTGAGGTTCTTTCTCTTTCTTGGTGTCTTCGAAAATCTCCACGCCAAGATATTTTTTAACTTGCTCCTCATCGATAACTATAGGTCTTTTTGTTTCGGGATTGCTTAGAATCTCAACAATGGCTTTTCGGCAGCAAGAGGCAATTAATCTTTCAAGTTGTCTTACGCCAGCTTCTCTGGTGTAGCATTCGATAATCTCTTTGATGCCGCTTTCTTCGAAGACGATATCGCCCTCCTTGATTCCATTTGCCTCGGATTGTTTTTTGACAAGGAAGTCACAAGCAATCTTCACCTTTTCCGGCTCGGTATAGCTAGGAACTTCGATAAGCTCCAATCTATCCCTTAAAGGACCAGGCACATTTTCAATGTAGTTCGCGGTGCATAGGAATAGAACTTCGCTTAAATCGTATGGTTCTTCCAAATAATTGTCGTTAAAGGCGGAGTTTTGCTCCGGATCCAAGACTTCTAGCATCGCGCTGGCAGGGTCGCCATGATATGAGGCGCCTCCCAATTTATCGATTTCATCAAGTAAGAAAACTGGGTTTTTGACACCGACTCTGCTCATGCCTTGTATGATGCGTCCTGGCATTGAACCGACGTATGTGCGGCGATGGCCTCTGATTTCGGCTTCGTCAGATATTCCACCCAAGGAGCATTTGAAGAATTTTCTTCCTAATGCTCTAGCGATTGATTTGCCTAATGAGGTCTTTCCGCATCCTGGAGGTCCATAGAAGCAAAGGATTGGGGCCTTTAATGATTGGGTCGATTTCTTGACCGCTAGATATTCAATGATTCTCTCTTTGACTTTACTCAAGCCGAAATGATCTTCATCAAGAATCGCTCTAGCGTTATTCAAATCCTCGTTGTCATCGGTTTTTTCAAACCAAGGGACATTCAATAATGTCTCGATGTAATTCATGATGAGAGAACTTTCTAAAGAAGATTCTGGCATCATGTCATATCTTGCCAGTTCTTTCTTGACTTTGTCTTTGACGTTTTGAGGATATGGGTTCTTTTCGAGCTTTTCTCTAATGGAATCCTCGGAATTTGAGGAATTAGCCCCTTCGCCCAATTCATCTTTAATAGCCTTCATTTTCTCGCGAAGGATGTATTCTTTTTGTTGTTTTTCCGCCCTTTCGCGAACGGTGTTATTAATCTTTTGGTCGATTTGGCTAATCTCGATTTGCTCATTTAGGTGAGTCAAGACTATCTCAAGTCTTTGATTAACGTCGGTTTCTTTTAGTAAAGTCAGCTTTTGCTCAATGCTTAAAGGAAGGTATGAGGCAAGCATATCGCTCAATTCATTCGCGGAAATGCCTTTGTTCATCTTTTCCATGAAACTTCTTGGAATATCTCTATCTCTTCCGACTAACGAGGTGTTCTCAGAGAGCAAATCCATGATTTTTCCGACTAATCTATTTTCTTCTTTCCTATCGCCGAGATTATCTTCAAGAATCGTCGCATCCGCTAAATAAGTGCCGTCCTTGAAATATACGTTATCAAGGCTGACTCTCTTTGTTCCGATGACTCTTATTCTATAAAGATCTTTGCTTGGGACGAAATTAACGATGCGGCATAAAGCGCCGTATTCGCATATATCATTTTGATTTATATCATTCTTTTCAGGATCTTTCTGGCAAGTGATTAACATCAAAGAATTAGTGTTTTCTCTGGAATAATCAACCGCTTTAACAGAAAAAGCACGTCCCGCTTCGATGGATTCATCTAAATTAGGAAATACTATCAATCCTCTAGTTACCAATAAAGGCAAGGTCAGATGGTTATTTGTTTTTGCGTTATCAGCCATAATTTCCTCCTCATGACTTTGTCATATTTCACACTTTTAGCAGTCTAGTTTACCGTGTGCTAATCATTATTATACGGAAAGGTTTAGCACTGTCAATACTTTAGTGCTAAACCAGTCATATTTGCATTTTTCCGTATTTTTTTAGATAAGAAGATTATTTATCTTCTGTTTTGGCTTCCGCTTTTGCTTTGGGCTTTGGAGAATCCGCAACGCTAGAAGAAATGATGAAGTCTCTTACTTTGCGATCAGCGATATTGTGCTTCCAACCTTCGAGGTCCTTTTCAACATAACCTCTGATTTCATCCACACCCATGCGATATTGGTCGGCCATTCTCTTGATCTCGGCTTCGACATCTTCATCGGTCGCTTCGATTTTCTCGACGTGTCCGATTTCATGCAAGGCAAGATACGCTTTGACATTCGGTTCAGCTTCGGCACGATATTGGGCTCTTAAAGCTTCTTCGTTCGATTGAGTGATCTGGAAATATTGCTCTTCGCTTAAACCTTGCTGGGCGAGTTGCTGATGGAATTGCTCCATTCTAGCATTCACTTCATTATCAAGGATAGACTCATCGATTTTGAATTTGGAACCATCAACGATTTGTTTGATCAAATCATTGTAGAAAGCGTTATCGATTTCAGTCTTCTTCTGGTTGAGCAATGTGGTCTTTTGATGCTCTTTAAGTTGTTCAACGGTTTTAACATCCGCTAAACCAAGATCTTCAACAGCCTCGTCGTTCAATTCTGGGATCTGTTTTTCTTTGATTTCGTGAATCTTGCAACGGAATGTTGCTTCTTTTCCGGCTAAGTTCTCAACATAGGCTTCTGGGAAGGTGACTTTGATTTCTTTGTCTTCGCCAGGTTTGACACCGACCAACGCTTCTTCGAATCCCGGGACGAATGAATGTGAGCCAAGTACTAGATTGTAATTGGAGGCTTCTCCGCCTTCGAATGGGGTTAATTTGCCTTCTTCATCGGCTAAGAATCCTTTGAAATCCAAGGTTAATGAATCACCCATTTTGGCTTCTCTTTCGACCAAGACCAAATCGGCGTTGCCTTCTAGCAATTTATCAATCGATTCCTTGATTTCCTTTTCGCTGACTTTCGCTTCTGGTTTCTTGGCTTTCAAACCTTTATAGGTTCCAAGTTCGACTTCTGGCGCTAAAACGAAAGTGTATTCCACTGTTAATTCGGTTGGGCTGATTTTAGCGATATTGACATCAGGTCTTGAGAATGGGTTCAATTTGGCGTTGCTTAACCCATCTACGTATGCTGGAGTGAGGACCGAATCGATTGCCTCATTCCAAATATCTTCGGTTTTGACTCTCGCTCTAAGCATTGCTTCTGGGGCTTTTCCTGGGCGGAAGCCATCTACTTTGACTTTTTGAGCAAGCTTGTGGAAAGCTTTTTCTTGATGTTCTTTCCAGACCAAGGAGTCGACTTCGACACTTAATTTGACCTTGGTTGGGGTGATTTGTTCTACTGTGTGTTTCATCTTATTACCTCAATTTTTAAATTGCACGGCTACAAATATAACCTATCTTTAGATAGTTGACAAACAAAACGATTAATTATTTGATGTTTTGTATCGATAAAATGACTTTTCTTATGTTTTCTTTAGCGTTTTCATCTATTTTCTCATTCTTCGGGGAGAATGGGGATGATAGATAATCACCGGCGATTGATAAGAAAGATAATGCATAAGTTTTGGGGTCATATTCCTTCATTCTCTCGGGAAAAATCTCCAAAACATATTCATCAAGCAAAGTTATGGCGATTTTGACTAATGACATATCGTTGGTGAATTTCGAGAATGAACTTCTCACATTCATGTAATTGACGTCATACGGGGGCAAGATTTGGAGAGGAATCAAATGATATTCCTTTCCATTCTTTTTCAAAGTCACTTCCTCGTCGTATTTGTCGTTTATAAGCAAAAGCAATGAATATGTTTTGACCATATTCGAATGATTGGAGATCATGAGTTCTTTCAAAGAAGGGATGGCCTCATCGATGCTCGATCTGGAAAGATGGGCTAATAAAGAGAGAATCTCATATTCGTCATCAGACGCGAATATCTTCTCCATCTCTTCCTCGCTATAACGGTAATTCTTTGAACGGTTTCTTTCGTTTTTCCTCACAAATGAAGGGAGTTCCCTCAATTTCTCTTCAACTTCTTGGGAGACATAGGGTTGATTCTCATAGAATTTGATATCTTCGTAGGCTTCATCCCATTCTTCAAGAATGAAACGCAGCTCAAACGATGTTTTCATCGTTAGCAAAGGCTTATAGGCATATAGTTTCTCTCTATTGGAGATGAGTATCTTCAGCGCTTCTTCCGGCTCGTTTTTCCCTATATAAGCGGAAATCCGATACAAAAGATCTTCTTCTTTTGATGAGCCTTTGGTCAACTCAATGACTAAGTCGTATTGTCTTTTCTCGATAAGTGTTTCGAAATTATCCATTTTTTATTTTGTGGCCGATTGGGCAATTATCCCCATCGCACCCTCCATTGCTGTTTTTGCTGCTCGAACATCCTCCTAGAATAAGCCCTAGGAGCAATAAAAATACGATACCTCTGAATTTCATTGTAATAAGTTTATCCTAAAATGGCCTTTTTGTAACATTCAACTAGATATTGCAATGAATCTTTCGCGTTGGCGGGGCTAGTTGAAGGACATGGATATAGCGTTACATCACTTCCAGCACTTTGGTATTTCTTAAAATATTTCTCCGCGGCTTTGCCGTTAAATATAATTCTTTTCTCCCCTTTTTGAGATAAGAAGAAAGATAAGTCACTAGGCACTTCTTTCCTGATTGAGGAATCGCTGCTGCCCTCGATCTCGCATTCTTCTAATGAATCGTATAAAGAAATCCCATGTTTATTCAAGAAATTGATTTTTTCTTCTTTGTTTGATGGTGTTTCTTCATCAAAAACCATTGAGATCACTTTCCAGAATCTATTCTGCTTATGCGCGTAATAAAACCCTTCTTCTAGGCTTTTGCGAGAAGGGAAAGAGCCCAATATCAGAATCATATTTCCTTTAAGATGAACCAATTTGATTTTGTGTGTTTTCTTTTCTAAATCCATTCTTTCCCTATTATAGCATTTAGTTCGATAAAATATTTCCAATATAGTTGAATATTCCTTGTTTTTTCAATGAAAAGTACAAATGTGCAAAAGCAAATTAACATCATATTGATTAGCGAGTAGAATGTCGCACAAATAAAGTCGATGAGAAAACGAAATCTAAAGCCCAATAACATCCAGAGGGCTAGAAAAATAATGGGTGTCTCACAATCGAAGCTTGCATATGATCTAGGCGTGACAAGACAGACTCTATCCAACTATGAATGCGGTACTGCCCCAGTTCCAAGCGACATCGTCATATCACTATGCGATATCTTCCGTTGCTCCTCGGATTGGCTGCTCCGCTATGAGCCGAATAGTAAAAGGCGGGCCCGTATCAAATAAGGGAACCCGCCTTAATTTAATCTTTTAGCGAAGCTTCGTAGCCGATTGAGGCTATTTTATCGATAATCTCTTCGACATTAAGCTCAGTGTCGCTATATATGATCGTCTCTTTTTTGAAACGCGATGATTTTACTTTCTTCACCGGGAATGAATTTCTTATGAGATTGTTTATATGCGTTTCGCACATTCCACATCTCATCCCATAAACATTCAGGGAATAAACGTAATTACTTTTGCCCATATTCTTTATGATAACTATCGATTAATTTGGAGCAGCTTAAGCCGCAGGAAGAGCAATTTCCTCCGCAGCTTCCACAGCTCTTTTTCTTCATTTTTGAACGCAGCGAAAAGAATATCACACCACAAACGAATAGAATCGAGAATATGATGATGAGATATTCAAACCACTGCATATTTAGTTAGACAACGCCTTTCTTTTGTTGAGTTTGGTGACGTATATGCCAGCAAACACAATGCCTCCGATCAAGGCTAAAGTCACTAGCAATCCGCCCCACCAAGCGACTTCATATAGCGAGATGAGCCAATAGAAGACTAAGGCTGTGCCATAAGATATAGCAAACCAGAATAGCATCGTAAGCCAGAATTGCTTGCGGTTTTGTTCGCCATAGGCAGCGCCAATCGCGGCGAAGCAAGGAATGGTGAATAAGTTATAGATCGCAAAGCTATAGACACCAGCCGCGCTCAAGGAAAGCGTTCCTTCTTCTAGGCCAAGGACCGCCATAGTGTCGACGACTTGCTCCTTGGCGATGAGCCCGGTGATTGTGGAGACGGTGTATTTCCATCCATCTTCTCCATAGGTCCAACCACCTGGCAAGCAGCCAAGAGGATAATAGAAATAACGCAAGCCTCTTCCTAGATACGAAAGGATAGAGAGATCGATTCTGCTTACATATTCTCCCGCCTCTTCATCAAAGAAGACAAGGAATTGGAATTTGCCATCTTCTCCCCAGCCGAAGTAGCTAAGGAACCAAATGACCATTGTCGCAGCGGCAATAATCGTCGCGGCTTTGAATAAATAGTGTTTGAATTTCTCCCAGAGCAATGCCCCGACGTTTCTTGGCTGAGGCATATGGTATGAAGGTAACTCCATAATAAATGGGGAGACATATTGGTCTTTGGAGAAAATCTTCATGAATAAGGCGTAGATAACCGCCATAGCGATGCCGCCTAGATAGATCGAGAAGACGAATAAATCACCGGCAAATCCCGCTAAAGTTCCAACTGTGGCGAGCAAGGCCCAAATAGGCGCTTTCGCTCCGCAAGAGAAGCAAGTGATTAATCTAATTGTCCTGTTCTTCTCTTTCTCATCTTCTAGTGTCCTAGTGGCCATGATGGCAGGAACGGAGCAGCCAAATCCCGAAAGCATTGGGATAAAGGCTTTTCCGGATAAACCGAACTTCCTAAAGGCTCTATCGAGAATGAAGGCGACACGAGCCATATAACCGCTGTCTTCAAGGATGGCGATGAAGAAGAATAGAATCATGATCTGAGGGATGAAGCTTAGTACAGCGTCCAATCCAGTTAACAATCCATCGATCACTAATGATGTATACCATTGTCCTTCGGGCATGAATGACTCAAAGCCCGTTATGATTGAGCCGGTAGCGAGCCCAAACCATGACTGGAGGAAAACACCGATCGAAGGAATGCCATTCATTCCTCCCAGTTCTTCTAGCGGTGTCCAATAGTCTGCAGAAAGAAATCTTACCCAACCTGCGTGACCGATTAATTCGAATTCATCGAATGGGACTCCTGCAATCGCCGCCCCGATATGACCGATATAGAAAAGATCCTCGGAGAAGGTGAAATGGAAGATAAAGAACATTATGACAACGAATAGAGGGATAGCCCAGATTTTATGTGTCAATACCTTATCTATCTTGTCGGATTTGCTTAGCTTTTCTTCCGCTACTTCATGTTTCGACAAAGCGCTGGAGCATTTTTCAGAGATGAATTTGTATCTAGCATCGGCAATCATCGATTCGAAGTCGACATCTTCTTTGGCTTCCATGTTAGCCTTGTATTGGTCGACCATTGAAACGAGATTTCCATGGTTTTCCACCTCGATATCGTCTTTGCCCACCAATTTAATCGCGTGGAATAATGGGCTAGCAACCCCCATTCCTTCGAAGGCGATTCTTACGTCTTCGATCAAGTGTAATAAAGATTTGTCCTCGATGACGGAGTGGCCTTTTCTTGGGGTGAAGGCGGCTTTATAAGCAACCTCCATCAAGGATTTAAGTCCTTCTCCTTTTAAGGCGGATATCTTAACGACTGGGACGCCTAATTCTTTTTCGAGTTTGATTGTATCGATTGATTTGCCTTCCTTATCCATTAGATCGCTCATATTGAGGGCGATGACAACTGGGACATCGATCTCTAATATTTGCGTGGATAAATAAAGGTTTCTTTCTAGATTGGTCGCATCCACAACGTTAATGACGCAATCAGGTTTTTCTTCGATTATGAAGTTTCTTGAGATGACTTCTTCTGGAGTATAAGGCGATAAAGAATAAATGCCCGGAAGGTCAACGATGTTTATTTCTTCATCGAGCTTCTTGTATCTTCCTTCTTTTTTATCGACCGTGACTCCTGGCCAGTTTCCGACATGGGCCGTTGAGCCGGTCAAGGAATTAAAAAGCGTGGTTTTACCACAGTTTGGGTTGCCCGCTAAAGCGAAGTTCTTCATTATTTGACAACCTCCACTTCAATTAAGGCCGCCTCAGCTTTTCGTAAGGAAAGCTCATAGCCTCTGATGGTTACCTCAATCGGATCGCCCAAAGGAGCCTTTTTCCTTAAATAAAGCTCTACTCCAGGAGTGACTCCCATATCAAGGAGCCTGCTTCTGAATCTTTTTTCTCCACCGACTGAGGTGATTTTGGCTTTTTCGCCAACTTTTAGTTCTTGCAATGTCATGCAATTCTCCCTTTCTACGCCACAATAATGCGCGAAGCCAAATCTCTATCGAGGCCGATTCTTACCCCTTTGACAAGGCAAATAAGATTCCCGCGATTATCGGAAATGACTTTGACTACCCCGCCGACATACAAACCTAAAGATTCCAAGTGCTTCTTTGTCTTATCATCCACTTGCACTTTCACGATTTTGAGTTCTACATCTAGCGGAGCGATTATTAACGGCATAATATTACCTCTGGTTAGTCTTTGCTAACCGTTAGTTAGTTTAAATTAACTCAAAATGATTTACAAGCATATTTATATAAATATTTAAAAATATATAAGATAATAATCGCGTTATGGAACAAACAATATATTTAGCGGGCGGATGCTTCTGGGGGGTTCAAGAATATTATTCTAGACTTAAAGGCGTGATCTCCTCCGAAAGCGGTTATGCGAATGGCGTTACACCTAATCCAATATACAAAGAAGTCAAGACTGGTTTAAGCGGATATGCCGAAACGGTTAAAATCGTTTATGAAGATTCGCTTATTTCATTAGAGAAATTAATTGAGCATTATCTAAGATTCGTCGATCCTTATTCCTTCGAAAAACAAGGCGAAGACAAAGGAAATCAATATAGAACCGGAATATATTACGAAGATGCTTCTTTTGAAAACAGGATAAAGAAAGCATTAAAAGAAATGCTAGGGAACGACAAATATTTGATTGAAGTCAAACCTTTGAAGAACTTCTATAAAGCCGAGGAATACCATCAGGATTATCTCAAGAAGAATCCTCGCGGCTATTGCCACGTTAATTTATCTTTGATAAAAAATAACGAAAAGAAATAATTTCATAGACGTCAGGCTTAAAAATCAGGCCATTTTTTAATCAATGCGTCTATAGACTTTTGGTCTATTCATAGCATGAATCGATATCATCGATCGGTTCTTCGTCGACATTTTCCATCAAAGAAAATACTCTTTCTTGTTTCTCGCTAAAAGAAAGCTGATCACCATCGATGATTAGATCTTCTAGTTCTACGTCTAAGTCTCCGCCCAATTCAATTGGGATTATCATTGTTCTTCTCATATCGCTAATTGTATGGACAATCTATTTCTGTTTGGTTAATAACCTCATTAATTGCAAATAATTGCATTTATTTGATTAATAAAAGCCGCCTCAAGTGAGACGGCGTTTACATATATCCTTATTATATTAAGTTGACCGAGGCTGCACCCGCCCAGCTGAAGGCGGCGATCTCTTCAATTTTCTCCGCACAATCATGGGGGAGTTTCTCGTATTCAAGCTCTTCGATTCTATCGATTTTGCCCAATAGATAATCGTTAAGCCTGATATATGTTGATTCTAGTCTGCTTCTTACAAAGCCAAGTCTTCCATCCACCACTTCAAAGCCTGAGGCCTTATTGTCCTCAAACCATCTTTCGCGATAGGAATTTCTAAAGGTGTCAAGTCTCTTGATGCATTTCTTGATGTCTTTCATGCATTGTTCCAAGGCTTCTTTGTTTCCTTCTTTATAGGCTTTTCTCATCTTTAAGCCGAGACATGTTTTTATTTCTAGGACACTGGATAGATCGGCAAGTGTCTTATAGACAAGAGAATATTTCTCGCTTCTCCTTTGGGCGGAGCGGATGATTCGGGTGTTACGTTTATAGACCTCTTCGTATTCCTCTTTTATCTTTGGTTCGAATTTGCCGAGTAATGGGTCCATATATATAAAGGCTTTTGAGGGGCTTTCATAAGGAAGAATCTCTTTTCTTACGTGGTTGACTTGCTGCATTGCGCTCCACAATTTCAAATCATCCCCAGTCACCGCTTTAAGCAAGGAAGAGACGGATTTCTTGTTGCCTTTGCCTTCGTAGTCGTACATAGAGAATAGAGCCATAGTCGGGAAAGGAGAAATGATAGGAGCCTCATTCCCGTTATCGCCCCAGGAGGTGATGAAAACCTCTTTGATTCCATTTCTGACCGCGGATTTGAGTCCGACTTCAGAAATATGCATCGATTGGAGGATGTTTGGGGCAAAGCCAATCCAAGATATGGCGCCTCCAGCGTAAATCGCTTCTTTCCCGGTATCCAATGTGGCGATGAATTTGTTGTCATAGGCTTTTGGGTCGATGTTGTAATAATCCCAATAGACTAAACCGACATCTGGTATCAACGCTTTAACTTCGTCGCTGAGTTTTGTCTTATTATCGTACCAATTGCTGTTTTTTGCGCTTAAATGGAAGAACATATCTTCCCACATCATCGGCTTAAGACCGTATTTGTGGCAGATATCCACGACTTTGTTCAGGTGTTTTAGGAATTCTTGCGTTTTATCGATTAGCTTGTTTTCGTATAGGAATCTTCCCATACCTAAGTCAAATGCCTCATCCATTCCAATGTGAATGACATTTGTCTTGAACATTCCTTTGATGGTGGAAATCATCTTTTCAATGAATTCATAGGTCTTGGGCTCGCCCATAAGAAGAGTTTGGTTTGTTTCTCTAATTGGGGCATACACTTCCCAAGGCAAGGCCTGGTTAAGGTGAGAAAGAGTCTGGATGCACGGGACTATTTCGATGCCGAATAATGAGGCGTAATCGACCACTTCTTTAATCTCTTCTTTGGTGTATCTGCCTCTAAGGTAGCCAAAATATGGCTCGCCTTCTATTTCATACAGGTCTTCAATGTAAAGGAGAAATCTATTCATGCCAAATAAGGCGTGAACAAGAATATATTCCTTCATCTTTTTGATGTTTAAAGGCCCATTTCTTGAGCAATCGTGCATCACCCCGTTATGCAAGAACCTTTTGTGGAATTCTCTTTCGTAACTCTCTTCATCCCTATGCTCTTTTATCAAAGATAAGGCACGGAAAAACGAAGTCAATTGGCCATAGGTTATATGGATTTTCTTGCCTTCTTTTTTGATTTTTAGATAGGCTGGGTCGTCGCATTCCGATGAACTTATATCGAACGAGGAAAAATGTTTTTCGCCTAAATATTTGTAGGCGTCTAGTAAGGCAATAGAATCGATTTTCATAGTATCTCCTTTGCTTAAAGCAACCTTATTTGATTCTTGGTGTTGTATGCATGTATTTGTTTGGTATCCAATGCAATATAGACATTTTGACCGACATCGTAATCTTTGTCGAGAGAAACAATGATTTCTTTTGCTTCGTCATTCTCGCATTTGGCGAATTTCTCTTTTCCATAGTTGAGGATGGAGATGAGTTTCGCTTCGATGCCGCCTTGATCGATATCGCAAATTCTAGCGGCGTATGGGGAGAATCTTATCTCGATTTCTTCTTTGAAGGCTTTGTTGCTCATCAAATTGACTAGTTTTAAGCCGGTGGAGGCGTCCACTGGGATGATTTTTCCTGCAGATGTCTCGAATTCGCAATAATATTCCTTGATCTTTGTTACGCGCCCATTCATATTTACATGCTCTTTCATAAGAGATTTTTTGTTTACCTTCACAATAAGCGAGGTCTCTTCTTGCAAAGGCGAAAACGATGAGGAAGAAGAATCAAAAGCGATTCGTTTGAAATCAAGTGCGATTTTAATCGTATCCCCTTCTTTATGCTTTTCGCTTAATGGGGCTGAAACAAAAGCGTATTCATCTCCTATTTTCAAGGTTAATACATTTTTATCGGTCGCGACTGAAACTGAGGAGATTTTCGCTTCAATTTCCCCACCTGCAGTAATCGCATCGGTTGGGATTGTAAGCGCATATTCCCCATCGCTTATTTCTTTCATTGCAGGAGGCAAGGCAAAAGAATGCCCATAGATAGAGACTTTTCCATCTTTTACCATCCCCTTTGTCTTAACGAATGCAGGGAGCAATTTGCTAATGGATTCCTCGTTTTCTGAATCGAATAGATGCATATGTTCCAAATCGAAAGAAACTTCCACTTCATCCCCGCTTTGATGGCTATATCCCGTTGGGGCACGGAAGATGATTCTAGTTGGGGATTCGCCAACCAAATCATCGTCATTTAAATTGAGGTCAGCGTAGATTTGGGCGTCCACCCCCAAATCCTCGATATGCCCGATTTTGCACATCGCTTTGTATGGGTATTTATTTGGATCGCTAGAAATATGTTCGCTTCTTATTCCAAAACAAACAGTTACATCGCCATTTAGGTATTTCTCGTCAACCCTTGAGAACAAATCAAGAGGGGCTAAGAAACTTAAATCGAGTTTTTCAAAAATCATTTCGACTTTTTTGCCTTCGGTTTTCTTGAGTTTGACATTTAAGAAATTCATCTGAGGCGTGCCGATGAATCCCGCGACGAATTTATTTATCGGGTATCTATAAAGATTCTTTGGGGTGTCGATTTGTTGGACAAATCCTTCTTTCATTACGACGATCCTAGTTCCCATTGTCATGGCTTCGACCTGATCATGGGTGACATAGATGAAGGTAGTCTGGAGCCTATTATGGAGCTTCGAGATCTGGCTCCTCATTTGGGCTCTTAATTTAGCGTCCAAGTTGGAAAGAGGCTCATCCAACAAGAAGACTTTTGGTTCGCGGACGATTGCCCTGCCCAAGGCTACCCTTTGCCTTTGGCCTCCCGACATCGCTTTTGGCTTGCGGTCCAAATATTCACTTAAGCCAAGGATTTCAGCGATATTTCTTACCCTTTCATCTATCTCCGCTTTCGGCATGTGGCGAAGCTTTAGACCGAACGCCATATTCTTATAAACGCTCATGTGGGGATATAAGGCGTAGTTTTGGAAAACCATGGCGATATCTCTTTCCTTCGGTTCGGCGTCGTTGACGATCATATCGTCGATTTTTATCTCACCTGAGGTGATTTCCTCCAAGCCGGCAATCATTCTTAAGGTTGTGGATTTTCCACATCCTGAAGGGCCGACAAATACAATGAATTCCTTATCTTCTATCTTCATTGTGAAATCATTGACGGCTTTCACTCCATTTGGATAGACTTTATAAACGTGACTTAGTTCAAGATTAGACATAATGGTTATCTCCGATAATAGCGTTTCTTATTCAAATGATATGGCGGATATGGTGAAGATTGATCCAACTGCTTCATATGAAGCATCCTTAGCGGAAACATAGATATTATCCGATTCGGAATATTCCTCAATCAAAGATGAGAAATCAAGCACCATATCAACATCGTTTCCGTTATATTGATTCTCAAAGAAAGAGGCTTGATGGATATCGCCAGACACCGCAGCATAGATCATTGCGACTTCTTGGCTTTCATCCACCGCTTCCGCTTTGACATGAAGATGCAATTTGGTGTATTGGGCGAGTTTCATAGTCGAGATCATGGTGTTGGTGATTGAGAAATTGGTTTGTGGGTTATCGGCTTTGCCGATTATAGCGCTATTGACGCCTGGCCCCCAGGTATTATCTCCCCAACCATTATGTCTGAAGAATGTCCAGAAACTGCCTTCGCTTAGGAAAATGCCATTTAATTTCTCTCTTGCCATATCCTTTTCGACTTCAGGATCGACTTCGGTGGATAATGAGCAATTTCTTATGGTTGTGGTGCATCCTATTCCTTTGCCGTGGAAGCTTGCATCATCATCTTCGGCGATGAATTCCGTATTCGCTCTCAATTGTAAATTGGAAGAAGAGATGGAAGAGAGGACGAAGGACAAATTATATACGCCTGAATCGTTATGGATGGACACGATTTTCCCATTTAGATAATATGAGAGATAACATTCCGTTTTTGCTAGTTCTATTGTGAAGTTAATGGTTTTGTAGCCTTCTTCGATTAAAGCGTCTACATAGGCCTTATGAAGGAAAACACTCCAAGAGCCAGTGGCAACCACTTCTTTTGAAACGAAATCAAATCTAATATTTGCATCAGTGCTTTCCCACGCTTCTGATGTATAGAATCTATCTTCTAGCGTGGTGGGATCGCCTGATTCTAGGAATTCTATGGTAATGGTAAGATTCTCTACCGTTCCGTATGTCCCATCTTCATCTTGTTTGCCGTCTACATCTTCATGCGATGTCATAACGCCAACTAACGGATCGCCATTAAGGTTAATAAGCGTAGCCGCTCCGCCGACTTTGATTTGGTTTCCATAGCCCCAGCTACCCATAGCAGTCGAAGTGTCTTCGGCGTTATATGCAAAAGCGCGATGGTTGTTGTTTTCTACAGTCATGATGCAGGCTCTATAGCCTTCTTCATACATCACGTCCGCCCCATCGAAATAGACATGGGCCCAGTTATATGAGACATCTTTGGTGGTTAATTTGAATTTGGCTTCCCCTATTTTTTCGGTCTCTAAAATCTCTCCGCTTGTGACTTTCCAAGAATCTTTGGAGACCGAGCGAGTCGTGGAGAAATTCAAAGAATGGATGGAGCCAGTGACCAGTTGGTCATATCCGCCACCCTCATCGGTCCTGAAACCGAATTGCAAATACCAAGTCGGGCATACATCTAAATCGACTTTGTCTAGATCCAATTCGACGACTGAATATCCTCCGTTTGTGGAATTCTGGTTCCAGTACTGCTTCCAAAATTCAGGTATTTCGTCGCCATCGTATCCGCTGCTGATAAAAGGAATTGAGGTGATTTTATTGCCATCATTGTTAACGACATCAAATCCTATAGTCAAATAACGATATCCTTGGGCTTTGGCTATTCTAATCAAATCATTAGATATTTGAAGTTTATCACTGCTGAATGTCGCTATTTTATTTACCGGGTCAGCGTAACTTATATTAGCCCCAGTAATATATTTAGCTAAAATATTTGCATTTAAGAATAAGAATCCGCTATTGAGATCTTCTCCTTCTGGCAACTCATACGAGTTAAGGATTCTAAATGTATATGTTTTGCGCAGTGAAGTATTCTCTATCCCATTTCTAAGTGTGGCTATTTCATAAATATAATCGCCAACAGCATTTAAAGTTGTGGTTTGTGGGTCAACTTCCACGTCATTGAGATAATATTTGAATTCGATTTTTTGAGCAGAGCCCATTTTTAACGATGCGGTTGGTAGTGAAGTATTATCAGCGGCCAAATATGCATATGTGCCTTCTTCTAAGGAATAATCGACCTTTGCTTCTTCTGTATCGGTGATGGTGATGGAGAAAGGGATTTTCTCGTCTTCGATTGCTACAAAATACGATAAAGAAACGTCAACTGGCAAGGTTTTGAGGTATGAAGCGGTAAGATGGTTTGATGAATATGAGGCGTTGTATCTGATTTCTTCGCCTGTTAAAACATTTCCTTCTTCGTCCTCAACCTCGAAATCAACATGAACCTCACCGGCTTTATCTTTATCGACGACTGAACTATAAATATAAGATAAATCCACTATAGCATCATCGATTTCCGGCAATGAATAAATCTCGATTGTGGCGAAGCTTGTTATCTCTTCATGCCCAATTAAGTAATAATGGATAAAATAGGTCCCTTCGACTTCGAAATTGACCTCGGACAGATTTACGCCTACTGCGCATTCTTCCCCTCTATAGATTCCTTCTACGCCTTCAAGGAATTTGGCGGGGCTCTTATCTTCTGAAGTTATTTTATTGAGATTGAGCCTATAGAAAGAGGTTGCAACGGTTATGCGGCTCGTTTTATATACGCCTTCTACTGTGATAACTATGTTATCCTGGACATCGGTAATCAAATAATTGTGTCCGTCGCCTTGGATGGCAACCCCATTATTTTTGACAATGAGATTTGGTGCCTCGTATCCATCTAATATGTCGATGGTGAAGGCGTATGACATTCCTTGTCTCACCGTTTCTAGACCGGTCAGCAAATATCCTTCTCCTTTTGTCAAAGTGACGGTGAACGTCGTGGCTTCTTTGCTAGATGAAACATCTGGCACCGATGTGTTGTTATCCGTCCCGTTACAAGAAGAGATTAATAAAGCAGCAGGTAAAAGTAAGCCTAAAGTAAATATATTTTTGCCTTTGTGTTTTTTCATAAGAAACTCCAAATCATTTATTTGAATAAATTATATATCTTTTATTAAGTATCTATTATAATTAAAAATGCAAGAGGATTAACAAAAATTGCATAGAAATGATAGATTTATACGATAAGATTAACACTTCTTCATTCTTCGATGACAGCAGCGATTTTGTGATGGATTACATCGTTACGAACACAATCGGAGAAGATTTTCCTATGATGCTACAGAATCATCTAAACTGCGAGATATGCATTTGCTTCGATGGCGAGGCGATTGCCGGAACCGATGGAAATAAGACCATAATCAAGAAGGGTTCTTTGATGCTTGTTAATCCGTATGCGAATCATGGATTTTCCTCAAGCACCAAAGCATCTTTCTATATCATCGGTTTTTCTAATATTCAATTCGACATACCTGGGGCGGATGTTTTGATCAAAACCGTAGATATCACCTTGATGATGGACATAATCGAGCAAATGAAGAAATTCGCCTCAGATCCTAAATATAAATCGACGAATATAGTGTGCAATCTCGCCAAAGTGTTGCTAGAAATCGCGCATGTGGAAACTTCGACTAATCGAAGCAAATATATAGCTGGTCGCGGCTCATTTTTGACAAACAAGGTCGCCGATTATATTGATAAGAATTTTAAAGCGGATATATCCTTGGAATCCTTATCAAAGATGTTCAACTGCTCAAAATCCACCTTGGCCCACAGCTTCAAAAACGATTATGGCGTTTCCGTTATGAATTATTTGAAAAATAGAAGGCTCAAAGAGATTTTATTTTGGCTAGAGATTTCCGATAGATCCATTAGTGATTTGGCAATGGATCATAAGTTCGACACAATGCCATATTTTTATAAATATTTCGAAAGAAAGATGGGTATGACGCCTAAAGAGTATAGGCAAATGAAAAGGCTTGAGAATAAGGAAAAACGCAGTAACTCTGCTAATGAAATTAATTAAGCCCGTATTTCTCTTTGATCGAAGCGAAAGTCGCTTCTAAGGGTTCGCCATATCTAGAAAGCGAATATTTTGTGCCCAAATCGATGAATCTCTTGGCTAATTGGCCCTCTTCTTCATCGACACCGACATATCTATCAAACATATATAGTCTCATCCATAGTGGGGATAACGAGGCTCTTTCAAGGTTTTCGATATAAGTCGCTCTCTCGCTTTGGCTAAGGGAGTCATCATTCAAAGTCGCTTCGATGGCGGAATCAAAACAATCGACCAATTTCTTTGTGGTTTGGTACGGCCAATATTCTTCTCTTGTCAAATTATTATTTGCGGCCATGTTATATCCACTTGCGGCCATTGCAGCGTATCTATCATCCAATTCTTGATGGAATTCTTTGATGTATGGGAAGGCTGCTTTGCCAAAATAATACAGATTATATTCGTCCATCAAGTCGCTGATGGATCTAGAGAAATCCCAGCATAGATTAGTGAAAACATAAGCGTCAAGGTCGCTTTGATACAGGTTGTATTCATAATACGGTCCTTGGGCAAATTCGTATACCACACCTGCGCTTTTTAGTAGCGACATCAAGTCCTTGAAAGCCTGGGTTGTCGGGTAATACCACAAGGAATTTGCATACCAGCAGTGATATGTCCAGGCATGGAATCTATTTGTAACTTTCATCCACCCATCGATCGCCGAATCCCTGACCTCAAGTCTAGGATCGTTTGGAGCATAATATTGGGCCGAATTGATTGGCGCCCATTTTACATATACATCATCTCTAGGGATGATTGTCTCGTCTATTGGCTCATTGTTCTCATTTACCGGTGGATCAATCGTGTATTGATAGGCAAACATGCAGAAATTGATGGTTTTTTGAATGTTTTGCTCTTTCATCCAGTCTTTTATTTCTTTGGCCACGACATTGATGAATCTGACCATTCTTCCGCCGCCCTTATATTTCCTTGCGGATTCGGCGCATCTATCGCATGGGCAACCACCCGGCGTGTCATGCTGCCCTATCATATAATTCTCGCAATCGGGATTTTGAAGGATTCTTCTTTCAAGATCTTCAACTACTAATTTGACGGTGGAAATCTCTTTGGAAGAATCGTATGTTCCATCGTCTTTGACGCCATTAGTGAAGCAGTAATCTATTAATGTGTCGCTATACCACGATGAAGTAGCGTTCGCTCCGCTTCCGCTATGGGCGAAAACCTCGCGGTATTCCTCTTTTATCAAATGTCTGCCTAATGAATCTGTCTTATCCCCATCATAGTATTTATGGGCTGGGATGATGGAGGCCATCGTGTGAGAAGTATTTCCTTCGTAATCACACCAGCTGGTTGAGCCGCCATAGGCCTTATCCAACATGCAATAGTCGGTATTGAAACGCATATGGGCGGTGTATTCTTGATCGTGGTTGAATACAGGGGTGTTAAGGTAGGCTCTTTGAGAGAACATAGGCACATAAGTTTTGTCGCTTGCGTATAATTCCACCGAATCCAATTTTGGGATGTGGGTGTAACGATAATTCAAGAATTTGACGCCTAACGTATCTTGGATAAACTGGATTGCCCCATAATATTTGCCTCTTTCATTGAAAGAATTGATCAAAACGCAATGATTATGGGTGTATAAAGCAAAGCCATCGAAATTTAAGGCTTCTTGCGACAAATCAATTTCGCCTCTTATATCGGTGAAAGAATCCCAAAGCCTGGTTTTGCCTATCGATATATAGTTGCTTTCCGGAGTCAAAGCCACGCCGGAATCATTGATTATTTGGAGAGTTTGGCCAGTCGCGGCCTCAAAATACATGACTATTTCATTTGCGGCGACGTTTTCCGTTTCGCTTGATTCCTTTGGAAGCACGATTGCGTACGGCGTTTCTTGGTCAAGCATATCGCAGATGTATTTCTTTTCTTCGGATTTTGAAGATTCTTCATCAACATGGCATCCAGAGATGGAGACAACAGGGAGGCTCAACAGGCTTAATAATAGCAATGATTTATGTTTCATCTCGTTTCCTCCTTATTTAATTCTTATAGGGAATGACAAATGTGCGCTATTGCCATCGACATCGTAAGCGTAATAAATGATTTCGTAATTGCCTTTGTCCAATTTGACCTCTTCTTCGGGCTGGACAATATAACGTTTATTGTTCTCGTCTCTAATATAAATATGCAGAGTTGGATTTGGATCATTATCGTCTTTGATTGAGGCAGGAATGATTCTAACTGAGCCGCTATAAGTAGATTCATAATTGCCTTGTAGATTGATTGTTGGCGCGGTTGTGTCACGAACGACAAGGATATATCTTGAGGTGCTTGAATTGTCTCTAGCGTCTTTGAAATTGTAGGTGATTGTATAAGAACCGTAGTCATTGAAGGTCAAAGGAATCGATTGCGAATTCACTCTAGAAACTATCGCATCACCATTTGGATCATTGACGCTCATTGTAACAACTGATGGACCGCTGAAGAAATCATAAGCAAAGGCTTTAGGAACGAAGAACAAAGAACCTTTCTCAAAGGAGGTGGAGTTCATAACTCCTTCAAAACCAAGAGCTGGGGAAGCCAAATCTCCATAAGCCAAGCCGACTCTATTCAAAAGCTGATTAGAGATTCTAAACAGAGAGAAAGAATCGCCTTTAGAAACATTATCGAATTTGTATTTGATTAAGGCTCCGGCGTTAGCAAAGGAAGAAAAATCACTGCCATTCTTCCATTTGCTCAATTCGGATAAAAGAACGCCTTTTGAACTGAAAACCCCCTTATTTCCCGAGTCAATTACAAAATCATATGTGTAATAGATCTTTCCAGCGAAAGATATTTCATCTGTAGCAGAATATACATTTCTTTCGTTATGGATTCGATATAGAGACTCAACTCCATTCACCAATAGGATTGGGTTGCTCGTGGCCACATCTTTAAACGTTAATTCAATCGAATTGCCGTTATAGGAAATCAGTTCAATCGTTAAATCGTTATATGAAGCAAGGTCTTCGAAAACATTAAATGAAATGGTTAGGTTTGTGGTGCTTACAGGGAAAGGATTATAAATTTCCATTGACGAATTTTCTCCAGCGAAGAAATTGATGCCGGAAGAAGCTACTGTAATATCTGAGACATTTGAGGAAGCACTGAATTGTTTGCCAACATATTCCTCGCTTGCTTTATCGAGACTTAAATCATATGGAAGCGAATGGATATAAAGTGTTTTTAAGACTTCTGTTCCGTAGTTGAATGTCAAATTTGTATCGCTATTGATTTCTAATTTATCCCCAGGAGAGAATGTCTTTGTTTTGCCTTGTTTGATGACGACTGGGATATTTGTCTTGCTCACATCGCTCTTTGAATAATCTATTGCGACATAATCTGGGATGGTGAAAGTATTTCCTTTGATAACACTCATATGTTCAAAGGCATCGACGAAATCAAATTTGATGACATTGTAATCAACA
The DNA here is from genome assembly GCA_017468925.1 of Bacilli bacterium. Classification (GTDB taxonomy): domain Bacteria; phylum Bacillota_I; class Bacilli_A; order RFN20; family CAG-826; genus UBA4951. Next base: position 135,847 of record JAFUHI010000004.1, read on the forward strand.
TCAATATTGTAATTGTCGAATACTTGGACATTATTGATTTCATCGCTCACCGTCACACGGAAGTAATTATTCGATACCTTCTTTTCAATGGTGAAACTATCCCCTTCTTTGACTTCTTTAACTTCATCACCTACCACAAGTTCCACTTTCTTGGTTATTTTTCCATTGCCGCCTGTATAAGAGAATGTCGGCACGATATTGGAATCAAATATTTTCGTGGAGCAAGAGAAACCAGAAACATCAATAAAACCAATTGGTTTATCATTAACGACAAAATCGCCAGTAACCGAAATGAGTTTATTGAAATAGTTTTTCGCTTGGAGGGAAATGCGATAATTACCACTCCTTTGCGGGCGGAAATCATTGAAGTCTTCAACTTGGATTTCTTCGTAATTGTCACCGTTTTTATATGAAATTGAAGACTTTACCTCGCCATTTGAAAAAGAGATATCAGGCAATGGATAATGATAGCCAACCGCGCCTTGGATCATGTTATCGAAATTATATGATTTTGTCAGAAGCTCTCCTGTGCTTTCTTCAAATAGAGACTCATCTAGATCTGATAAAATGTCATTTCCTATTTTGCCTACGACTATATCACCAGTGGAGCCATACCCCACTATTGATACATAGACCTCTCCTGTGGTGAATCCAGGGAAATCCTTGTAATCATCTTTAGGATCATCGAGATCGCGAATCAAGAAATCCTTAGATGGATCGTTCCAATTCGAGACAAAAGCACAAGCTTTAATAGAATTCGTCTCACAATCAAATTTGAACGACATTGGAGCGTATCTTCCGACTATTGAAGGATCTTCGGAATACGTAGTCCATATGGCTTGGTCCCACAAAACAGTCTTGCCTTTTAGATTCGGATAATTCGTATTATCACCAAAGGCGACATCGGCATAATCTACGGTGGCGAATGTGTTTATCTCCCCATGACCCAAATGACCAGGGTAATTTACCGAATCATTTATCTCCAAAATAACATCAAATTGTCTGGATGAATCATAGACATCTGCGATGTTAATGATGATGTGCCTAATGCCTATCGCATCATAATTTGGGTTTCCGCAAAATTCGATTAAATTGCCTTGCACATCATTCAAATTGATTATTTTTCTATAGGTTATTGTCGAGTTGTTCGGGCTTAAATGAAGCTTTGTGCCTTTATTCACACTGCCAACGACAATATTATGAGAATAATCGACTTCATCGCTGACAAAACTAGAATTTTTGTAGCTAAATAAGGTTTTCCCACTATAAATTGAGGCGTCAATCACTTTGGAAGCGCGGATTATTTCGCCTTCGATATCGCAAGTTACATCCAATGTGTAAATGCCTTTTTCGTCTATAAAAACGTTTTTGCTTCCGCTAAACACGACTCCACTAGGCGAAACTAAATTCGCTGTAACTGGATAATGTTTCTCATTATATAGACCATAAATTGAGCTTATTTGCAAATAATCATATAAAACTGCAGTATCTCCAATTTCGTCCATTACAATGGATTTTTGAGTGTTTTGGGCGGGTTTTGCAGGGATATCGTAATTATTTGCTGCATTTATGGCGGTTTGGGAGGAGCAAGAAGCCATTCCAAGAACCGAAAGCAAAGTCAAAACATAAACTATTTTATTCTTCATATTAGCCTTTCAAACCTCCCACTGTGAATTTAGACAAAATCAATCGCTGACTTAGTAGATAAAGGGTGACGGTAGGAATAATTACAATCGTGAATCCTGCCATGACTTCCGGCACCGAAGACTTATATAGTGCCTGCGATACGCCCTGGAATTTATATAAACCTAAGGCAAGATTTGGAGTTGATGGGAACCAAATCATAAAGCTTTCATAATCATTCCATGAGCCAAGGAATCCTAAGACGAAAATAACTGTCATTGTGGGAAGCGCCATCGGTAGATACATCTTCAAGAATGCCGACCAGTGTCCGCCGCCATCGACGAAAACCGCCTCCGCATAATCCCAGGGGAGTGACTTGAAAGCACCATATAGTAGCAAGAAATTCAACCCAGAGAAGCAAGTTGAAGGACCGGTTATGACGGAAAGGAAGATATTGTCATAAATGCCTAACGCTCTTCTTATCATCATCGCTGATGGGCCTGAACCTATGATAGGAACGATCATTATAATGATTCCGATGGAATAAATAAGGTTTCTGCCAAAGAATCTATATTTTGATAGAACATAAGCCATGAGGGTTGTGAACATAACACCTACGAATGTTCCAGAAAATGAATAAACGATAGAGATAAGCGCCATATCCCACATGGTGTATGTTCTTTTGCCTAGCACTTCTATCTTCAATTTATCAAAGACATTGACGAAATTATCGAAATTGAACTGCTCTGGCCAGCCGAATTGGTTGGTGGAGAATTCAAGAGGGTCTTTGAATGCGGTCAATATCATCCAAACAGGCAAAATGACCAAGGAAAGACAATAGACGAGAATAAAAACCCACAGCAAATATCTAAAGATATAATCCGCTACAGTTCTGGTTTTCTCTTTGGCGTTATAGCCTTTCTTCTTTTTGCAGATCTCGATGTTTTCGATGACTTTTTCAATCTTTTCCTCATTTTCAACGGGGTCTTGTCTTAGCTTATACAAAACATCCTCAAGACGGATGATTTCGTTATCGACATCCTTTGTCGGCACTCTGGAATATTTTGATATTCTTAAATCTATCTCTTCCATCTTTATGCCTCCGTCGTAGGACCAAATTTCTCCAAGAACCATCTTAATAGCAATGTTGCCGGCGCAACAAAGGCGGTCATGATAAGACCACCTGCTGCTAAGGTTGGATAAGCGGTTGTTTCGTTATTCAAAATCATTCTGCTATATAAATAACCCATATTCAAAACATGGATTGGCGCATTTCTTTCATAGAACGCCATAACGGAACCGCCATTAGAGAATATGCCAGCTAGACCAGTTATCAAGAATGTTGATATTGTCGGGAAAATCAAAGGCAAAACAATATGCCAAAGATCCTGGAATGAGGTTGTAACGCCATCAAGTCTGCTGCTTTCGACAACTTCTGGATTAATTTCCTTCATGGCGTTCGGGTAAACGATTAAATTGGTGCCAAATGAAAGCCAAATACCATAGAAAATGGTTGTTCCTAAAGCGTATTTTTGCGAATAAAGAAGCTCAGCAGGCCTCCCGTTTTCATCCAAGAATATCCCCAATTTTTCTTGAATGACATACATCGGGGCGTCACTGCCGTTAATAAAATTAACGAAAAGCATGCACACGACGAAGCCGGATATGATTTGAGGTAACATCGATAATGCCCTGAATGTTTTATGCAGCAAACATTTCTTATATAACAAATAGGAGAAAAGAATATACAAAGGCATACATATGACTAATGAAATGCCGTAAATTTTGAAGGAATTGATAAACGCAACTCCCACTTCCGCTCTACTATCTTCGCTCGCAAACATCTGATTCCAAAATTCGACGAAATTTTGAAATCCTACCCAAGTGATAGTTCCATCTAATTTTATTTGCTGGAAGGCCATCAAAATTGAATTGATATTAACATAGACATAGAAAACTGCGAAAAGGATGAGCGGGTAAGTAATTATGCTTAAAATGAAACCTGCTTTTTTGGCCTTTTTCGCAAATTTCTTTTTGCGAGGGATTTGAAATGTTTCGATTGTAGCTTCTGCCATGAATATTAGCTCAAGAAGAATTTAGCTTCGTTTATAACACTTTTCCAAGAAGTTGAATCATACATTGTGCGCATTGTATTGACGATCTCGGTTTGCGAATAGCCGTTTTGCAAAGCGCCTGATATTGTCATACCGTTCTTTCCTACGGTTAATAATGTTCCAGAGTTGTTGAAGCTCTTTGAAGCGTAGGGGAATGGGGATGCAAGCCTATCGGTCTTGTGGCAAAGGACGCGAACGTTTTCAGTATCGTGGAATACATCATAGCAATTCCTTTGGAATAAAGTCATGTTTGACTTCATTTCTTCTGGGATGGTGTATTCATAACCCCAAACCAAGCCGGTATCGACATTTACTTTGGAAAGATTATCGTTACGTAAAACAAAAGATAAGAATGATTTAATTGCTTCGAGTTTCTCTGCATCTTCTTGCTTTCTAACGCATATTGCGCCGTATTCAGGTCCACTAATGAAGGAGCCGTGTCCTTCACCGTCTTTTCCTTTTTGTCCTTCAAATTCAGGAAGCATCAAGAATCTAAGATCGTATTCGCCATAATCCTTTCCGCCTCTCTTTTTGGCGGCTTTGAATGATTCAGAAGCCTCGGTCTCGAACCAGTTGCCTTCATTAATGAAAGCATAGAAATTTGAATCATCTAATAAGCCATTGATGAATTTGCTCTGCGCCATGCTGACTTGGTTGGAAACTGATGCTTTTTGGGTTTTCTTATCAAAGAAATTGTCATAGAGGAATTGAACTGCTTCTTGTATTCCTTTTGATTTATAGACCTCATAGCCGTTTTCCCATGTTATTTCTTTCTTTGTTCCATCGTATAGTTCTATTTCTTCACCGCTTTCAAAAGTGCATAAAGCGTTATAAACAGGCATACCTTGTAATTGAGCCAACAATGGGAGAGAAATCGTATCAGTATAAAGTCCTTGTGTTGAGAAAACATATGGTGTTCTACTGGAAGCTAATATTTTATTAATCAATTCATTGTATTCAGAAATTGTTATTGGCTGTCCATCATCATATGTGCCATATTTTCCATCTTTTCCAGCGGACATTATAGTTCTTCCCGCTGTGTAATTTGTTGGCGATGTCGAACTATCGAAAACAAGATTTTTGCCCTCGATATGATATGAAATTCCTTGCAGATCTAAGGCGGATTTCACTTCATCGCTATTTTCAGCTTTGATCAAAAGTCCTTTTTCTTCAAAAGAATCGTAATCGAAAATCAGACCAGAAATAGTGACGGTATAAGGCAACATATACATTCCGCTATAAGAGAATGTGTCGGTGGCTTCAGAATAAGTGACTTTTGAGCCGACCTTTTGCCAGGTATCCCAATCTTTTATTTTCTCTTTGATTGTTTTAGTGCCATCGCCATCTGGCCTGACGTCGAGCAAATCTTCAAGATTCTCAAAATAACCTTTGTATATGCCGGGGTTATAGTCTGGCTCTCCTCCGAAGAATATATCGGTTTTGGAAATGCCGGAAGCAATTTGATTCAATTGCTGGCCTGCCATGTAAACTGATTGTCTATCTACCAAAACATCGTAGGTGTAGCCGGATTCCTTCTTCCATTCATCTGCCAATTCCTCAATCCACTTATATCCGAAACCAGAACCAGAGAAAGGTTCGATATAAATCGTTGATTTGGCATCAAATGTTGTTCCACCGCATCCTGTTAGCGAAGGAACAACTAAAGAAAACAAGACGAACAATATGTGCTTTTTTGAATAAGGTAAATGCATAACTTATCTCCATTAATATGAAAATTTATATTCATATAATAGCACAATGCTTTTGCTATATTTGATAATCATTTTTGCATCATTAATTATTTTTCGTGCATATAGTTTCTCTCCCTGAAAACGCCTCTATCAACGATTTCAGGAAAGGAAGAACGGTTTATGAGTACATCGAATTTAAAATCAATATATAAAATAAGAGAAATCAAACCCGGCGATGAGACGAACAAGAAGACGAATATCAGCGCAAAATATAACATTCTAACCTTTATAAACATCAAAAAATAAGGAATCGCGATGATTAGAATAAACAGCAGACACGGGAAAAAAGATTTGATCATCAACTTGAATGCGTTGCTAATCGCATTGAAGAACTTGAGACTATAGTATTCATATTGGAGATAGATGAACGCGATAAATATTGCAAAAAAGCAAATCTGCACGATTGATAAACCATAGCAAATCGCTCTAATAATGAAATCGAAATCCGTCAAAGGCAAAGCGTAAATCGTAAACTCAAGCAAAAAGAATGAGAGTCCAAAGAGAATTCCACAGGCAAGATATCTTAAGAAACTTTTCTTGAAGCCTTCAAAGAAATCCGATGCGAAAGATATTTGGTTCCAGACTAATTTTTGAAATGCATGGATGGCCCCACCAAAACCTAGTCCGCATAATGCGAAAAACGGTAATGCGACTAAGTTTTTAAAAATAACATTCCAAAGTGTTTCACTTAATATTTCACTGCTATTTGACATATCTTCCGCTAAAGATAAAGCAATATCGTCAATTTTAAATTGCATGAAGATTTGCCATATAAAGAGAGGGAGACAAAAAGCGATAAGAAGCAAAGACACTTTTAATATGTAGAAAAATCTTGTGCGATAAACGCTTTTGAATACCTGAGGCCTTGTGTGAGGGAGATTTGCCTCGGTAAAGTCTGAATTGCTTTGAAATCTATTTCTTTTCTTTGCCATCATTTCCTCTCAAACAAATACTTTACCATTTTGATGCAAGCATCGTGCTCGTTTGACGATTGACTTCCGTAAATACCCAAATTTAGAGAATCTCTTACAAATATCAAATAATACGTCTCATCCATCGTAAGCCAAGATGAGAAGATGTTATTCGCAAAATATTCCGTGTTTTCTTTATCGAATATTTTCAAAGCGAATTCATTTTCTTCATAATCTTTGTATTCCACAAGCGGCGCGAAAGTGCTAATTTCTTTTTTGAAATCATCATTGAATATCAAAGAATGCCTCACAACTTCGAAAGAATTCTCGTTGTTCAAGAAGCTTTCGGAAAGAATCAAGACATCAGAGCCACCATAGCCATTTGTCTCAAGTTTGATCTCAAAATACGTGTCTTGTTCCTCCGCTTCGATAATCGATACGTTTAGGATACCTTCATCTTTGGTTTCATTTTTAATTTCGTCTATTATCGATGAATCATTAACTAAAGCGCTGGTGAAAATAGTTAACTGCTCATAGCCCTTTAGCGCATGCTTTAAAGTGAAACCATAATAGGAAACAATAGAAATCAAAACCGCCATGATTAAATATTTCCACCAATCGTAGGAAAGCAATGACTTTAGTTGTTTTTTGCTTGTTCTAATCTTGTCCACTTTTCTCTTCTATTTCCAAAACAATATCATCGATGTATTTAACTAGATAAAATTTGTCAACCAAAAAATCCATTTTCTTATCAAAAAGCATATTGAAAACGGATATGTTATCATCTTTTTTCATCGTTATTTTTTTATAATTGATTCCATCTTTTATGCATATGGATTCGTCGCAAGAGACGAAAACAAAAACATCGCTTTGCAAATTGTTTTCAGCCTTGTTGATTATTAGTTCGTATTGCCTAGTTTGCCTTAATTTGAACGTAAGAAAAAATAATGATATGGAGAAAAAGATGAACGAAAGAATGATTGAGCCAATCATGAAATAAATGTAATTGTCTCTATTGGAGATGAATATAAAAGTTACAAGAAGAGAAAGGCCAATCAAGGAAGAAAAAGTAGTTATTAAAATCTGTCTAACTTTGATTTTCTTAACTTGTTCTTTGTTTAAATCAAATATCTTCATATTCAATATTTTTTCCTTCAAAGAAGATTGGGCATCCTTCAAAATCAATATCAACCCTTGCATAGCCAAAAAAGTCTTTCATTTCCGGATTGGCCAAAATAAATTCTTGTTCTCCATATTCTACGGTTATCGTATTGGCGCTTTGATTAATGATCTTAAAATAAACCTTGCCATCTTCATTTAGATGGATATTTGACGATTTTATGGCGATTTCAATCTGTTTTGAATTGATTTTCCTTGCAAAACTGGGCTCAAATTGCATTTCTTTATGGATTCGAAGTGTAGAATTATTGATATATCCAGCATCATAATCAAAGGGAATAATGAGTGCGAATATATCTTTTAGGAAGCTGGCCACGAATAATGTTTTAGGATGATCAACTAGTTCTCTTTGAGTGCCTACTTGCTCGAATTTCCTATTGTTCATTATCGCAATGCGGTCGCCTAATCTAAAAGCTTCTTTTTGATTGTGGGTGCTATATATGTAGGTTGAATTAGTTTTGTTATGGATATCAATCAAAAGTTCAATTATCTCATCATGATACGCTTCATCTAATGCGCTTAATGGCTCATCGAAAAGGCAAATTGCAGGCTCTTTCGCCAAGGCTCTAGCTATCGCCACTTTTTGCTGTTGTCCACCAGATAGTTCTCTAGGCCTCCTGGTTAACAATATCTCTATGCCAAAAAGGGAAGCTAGTTCCTCTACTCTTTTTATTCTGTCCGCTTTTGGAGTTTTATTGATTTCCAAAGGCTGCATTATATTTTCAAACACAGTCTGATGAGGGAAAAGTGAATAGTTTTGCGAGACGTATGACATATTCTTTTCCGCTTGGGTTAGCTTATCGGCAGAAATACCGTCAATGAAAACATCACCATAATCATATGATTCAATGCCTGCTAAAACTTTAAGAAGAGAGGTTTTTCCACATCCCGACTCACCTAGCAAAACAAGGAATTCGCCAGAATGCACTTCCAAATCACATTTATAAAGGGCGACCGTTGTTTTCTTTTTGCGGTTTGTGTAGCTTTTTTGCAGTCCAGATATTTTGATTTTTTCCATTAGATAAGCATTTTATTTATGTCTTCTATTTTACCATCGTAGTATTTCAGTGTTTTCACTTCGTATTTGCCAAATGCCACTTCTATTTTGGCTTTTCCAAAAGTTATTGTATCGACAAGAGGATTTTCGCTGCAATTTTGCATCCTTATAAGATATCCATCTGTTTGTAACGCCTTTTTTATGGTGATCACGCTTATATTAGGATTATTTGTTTTGATTTCAAATCCGTTATCTTGCTTCGCATCCACTGTCGGGAAAATGTTTAAAGCGTATGGTTTTTCGATAACAATATCGGCGTTGTGTTTCAATTCATCTTCTTTCGCCACAAATATTGAGAAAAAGAAATCCCTTTGCCCTTGGTCTACTTTTTCTATAAATGTATGTTCTTTTAACAAAGGTCTTTCGCCTATCGGATGCGCGCAATATGTGGCGGTTTTAAGCAAAGTAAGCCCCAAAACTCCATCTTTATAATGTGATCCATAATTGGATGGTTTCACGATCTCTAGGTATTCATCATTGTCTTCAAACTTCAATGCAATGAAATTCTGGGAGACGCATTCCCTCCCATCCATGAAGAGTTTCTCTTTGCCGAATATTTGCTCACCAAGAATTTCTTTTGTATCGAAAGGCACATGGACTTTGATGACTTTATCTGGCTCGCTTGGGAAAACATTGACTTCTATATCGATGCGCGCTTCATTTTTATAAATCTTGTATCCGATTCTTACGCGAGTCAATCCTTTGGCGAAGAAAGACTCGCAAGCTAAATATATATTGCCATCATTTGTGATCTCAAATGAATCCAATCCAGTAAATGCAGCATCGGGTTTTTCCATCTTTTCAAATGGTTCTGGATTCCATCCAACTTCGGTATGTAACATCCCCCATGGATCCGCATTGTCTTCATACATGTACGGCCTAAAGAAATCTTTTGTCCGGATGTCTTTTCCTTTAACGACTAATTTCTCAATTAAGCCCGATTTTGAAGAGATTTTGACCTCCATTTGACTATTTTTTATATGAACATCCTTTGAATAATCTAATTTTTTCATTGGCACAAGTTCAGAAACAGCGTTGAATCTTGTGATGGATAATGGCTTTAGATTTGCCTTGAAAATGACTCTTTTCCTCCAATCCAAGGTCAAATTTGAGGATTCTTTTATCATTTGGGATGGCATTTCATTCCCTTCCTCGTCGTAGATATGGAGAATAGTGTGCAAGCCATCTTCGTAATGTTCAGAACGGATTATGGACATTTCGCATTCGACATATTGCTCTTCGTTATATGTTTTTGGATTGAACACCAAAATCGGATAGGTGTTCTCTTTGGCGACTTCCTGTCCTTTTATTAACCCATAAAACGCATCGGCACGGACTTGATTTAATAGATGCAAGCCGTGATTCGCATATGTCAAACCATTTTCTTCTCCGGATTTGATCATGTCGCCAGGCAAAATATCATGGAATTGGATATTGAGCATATCTTCAGTTACATCTCTAAAAACCTTGTCTGGGTAGACTATCGCACCTTTGAGTGAGGCAATCGATGCTATTTTTTCAGTGAAAAGCAACTGGTTTTCTAAATGCCTATATCTTTGTTTGAGGTTCGCCATCGAGGTATAGCAGCCTGCCATGCAAGGGATTAGCGATTCATCATAGACAAAAGTCGGATTGATTTCTTTGAAAAAGCTATCCGGATCGGAATGAACTATTTCGATGTCTTTAGTGGATTTTATGAATTCGTTAATATCGCTTAGATCTTTTCTTGATGGACCGCCTCCATGATTTCCTACACCCCATGGGGCAGCAAGAATATCTTCATTCGCTTTAAGTTTATATATATCTTCTTTTATTCTAGATAAGGCATCTCCTAAGTTTGACCCATAGGTTGTGATTCTATAGCCTTTAACCTCACTATCATCGTATCCTTTCCAAATAAAGGCGTTATCCTTGAGATCCAGTTGGCCCCAAAACATAGGACGCATGAACATATAGTTTTCCTGGTCGCATTTCTTTAATATCTGAACAAGTCCTCTAGAATGTCCGAACGGGTCAAAGTTTATGGCGGTTTTCGGCATATATCCGAATTTATTAGTAAAATAAATCCTCCCTTCTTGGATTTGTCTTACAATTCCTTCGCCACATGGCATTAAGCAATCCGGCTGGAGATACCATCCGCCCATGATTTTCCATTTGCCTTCTTTAGCGGCTTTCTTTATCTCTTCAAATAAAGCAGGCGCAAATCTTTCTGTGTATTTATAAAGATTTACTTCGTTATGGCAAAAAACATAATTGTATTCCTTTAACAAATTTATAGCGCTTTGGAATGTCGATAGAGCGCTGCTCGCGCCTTCCTCCCATTCCCATTGCCAAATCGGGTCGATATGCGCATTACAAATTAGATGAACTTTTCTCATGTTTTTCTCCTCCACAAATTTATGGATTTTATTTTATCACATAGAGATAAGTAAAGTTTGTTTAAAAACAAAATACATAACGAAATATACAATTTAGATTAATTTGAAAAAAATTATGTCGAATCAGTCGATTTTTGTGTATAAGAGGCAGGAGGACATTAAAAATGTATTTACGTGAAGGTTTATTAAACGAGGATGAAATCATTTCTTCGTTAAACAACAAGACAATCGAAAGTCTATCGAACAACATGAAAAGAGTTATGAGGGATCTTTATGGCGTTTTGGACAACGACTCCGTGGTCAAATGTCATAAGCCAGACGAAACTACCGGGAAGCCGGATATGATCATCGATTATGAGAACAGAAAGAGATTTGTTACAATTAAGCATGGTCACGCTGAGACGGTCCATTCGGAAAAAATAAGCACCTTCATTGATTTCATATCATCTTTTGGAATCTCAAAAGGCACAATAGAGACTTTGTTACTATTCCATTATGGTGATGGAACACTCGATGGTACCGGAGAAACTAGGATGAATTATAGAGAGGTAATGAATAGCCTAGGCGACAGAATCAGCTTAGCGAATTATGAATTGAACAAAAACAAAGAATTCGTCTTATCTGTTTTGGATAGATGCATGTTCAAAGGCGTGCTCAATGAATATCAGGAAGCAGACTCTTTATATTTTGGCGACAAGGATTATGGATTGGTTGCCACAAAAAACCAAATCGTCAAACATGTGAAAATCCGTAGTTTTGACTTTTATGACAATTTGCATATCGGTCCGCTTCTGATAAAACCCCATTCCCGTTACTCAAAAGGATATGTTATTGATCAACGCAGCAGAGAAAGAATCGTCTTATATTGGCCTCATCTTTTTGCTGATATCAACTACATTTCTCAAAGATACAACTTCTAAAAGATGAGGGCACCTTTCTAAGCTATGGGTCAGGAAGAAGGTCGAATCGCTAAGCAACAAAAGAAAAAACCGCATTATGCGGTTTAGTCTTTCTTTTGGCGCGCCTAAAGCGATTCGAACGCCTGACCCACAGCTTAGAAGGCTGTTGCTCTATCCACTGAGCTATAGGCGCAGCGCTTTAATAATATACAACATAAACGGGGATATGCAAGATAAAATCTTCGGTGGACAGAGCGACAGCCTTCGCTATGCGAAGACTATTTTCTTTTCTTTTTGTCGGCTAATTCGCGACTTCTGTTGATTCTTTGGATTAGTTCGTCTTTATTTATTTCTATATCTAAAGGTATGGTTATCCAGCTTCTCTTATTCATATGATATGCAGGAAAATACGTGTTGTAATCGATGATTGAGTCTATTTCGTCTTTATCCGCCATGATGTTTATTGTCGCGCATCTAACATCCGTCTCTACCCCTAATTTAGATTTTGGGAGAGACTCACATAAAAGGACATACCATTTTTTATTATCGCTTCGGCGGACGACTTGAAAACCTTTTTCGGAAAAAGGATTTTCAAAGATTTCACCATAAGCATTTTTGCAATATTCCTTTAAGAAATCAATCGCATCAGCGTTTAATATCTCTTCCTTTTTGCATTTTGCATCGATTTCTTTCTTAAGGCTTTCGATTTCCTCTTTGATCGAGGCGATATAGGCCCCGTGGGATGTATTCAAATGATGGAGGATGAATTTATCACCGGTGTCTAAATCAATGAGTTCATCATCTAAAACATCATCTTTTACGAATAAGGTGAGCCTAAAATTGGACATAAAAGGATCTATTACGTATTCAAGCCTATTATTTCGTTCGATAAAACCAAATTCTTTTAATAGCTCAACCGAATACATCAAATCTTCTCCTTTATGGCAATGGCGACATCATGCGGGAATAATTGCTCCAATTCCTCCACTGTGGCGGATTTAAGCGATTCGAGGGTGGGATAATGCTTATGCAGTATTTCTTTTCTTTTCTCGCCTAGTCCTTTTATTCCATCAAATATAGAGGTCTTCATATGCTTTTTCCTCAAATCACGATGGAAAGTGATTGCGAATCTATGGACCTCATCCTGCATCCTCATTAACAAGAAGAACAAAGGAGATTTGGAATCCAAAGGATAGATGACTCCTTCTTCATCGATTATCCCTTCGGTTTGATGTTTATCGTTTTTATATAAGCCGAAAACATTGATCTTTACCCCTGCTTTCTCTAATCCCTCCAAGGCGGCGTGGATTTGAGGGAGGCCTCCATCGACCAAAATTAGATCTGGGAATTCCTGGCCTTCTTATTTAAGTCGTCCATATCTTCTAGAGACAACCTCCACCATCGAATGATAATCGTCGCCGGCGTTTTCTTCATTTAAATGAAATTTCCTATACATTTTCTTCACCGGCTCACCGTTGATATAGACCACCATCGCGCCTATTGCATCGCTACCTTGAAGATGGGAATTATCAAACAATTCGATTCGATATGGGGTTGGGATGGATAACAAAACCGCTAACGAATCAAGCAATTCGACTTTATCATCCTCGAGCCTTGCGGACATGAAATGGGCATCGAGCCCTTGTTTGGCGTTTAAAGCTGCCATATCGATCTGTTCTAGAAGCCTCCCCTCTTTGGGATTAACTATTTTTGCTTCTGGATATATCGAAATGAATTCTTCCTCAAAACCTTTGATATTTGTGAGTATTTCTTTGGGCAGATCGTGATTTTGGTAATATTCCTCTATCAATTCCGCAGTCTCTAAATCGACATCGTCCCATTCTTCAACCACTTTGATTTTCTTTCCTAATAATGTTCCATGGCGATATGTCAAAATAGCTAGAGATATATATCCTTCTCTTCTGGCATAGGCGAAAACATCCCTATCGGTTTTATCGCTTATCTCAACACTTTGTTTTTCTGTGGTTTTATTGACCGCATCGATCAAGCCTTTGTAATAAAGAGCGTCTTCGTAACGCAATTCATCACTGGCTTTTTTCATCTTTTCTTTCAAATCTTTTATCACTTTATCGGTGTTTCCATCCAAAAAAGATTTGATGTCATTGTATAAAGATGTATAGGTTTCTTCATCGATTTTATTGATACAGGGACCTAAGCATTGCCCTAAATGATAATAAAGGCATTCTTTTTTGGGGACGGAACGACATTTCCTTGTAGGATATATCGAATTTAGGAGATTGATTGTTTTGGTCGCGTCTCCACTCGCGGGGAACGGGCCATAATAGAAATATTTCCTATCATCGGTGTTTCTCGCTATTTTCAAATAGGCATCATCCCTTTTTATCGCGATATAAGGATAATGGCTATCGTCCATAAGCATGATGTTGTATCGAGGATAATGGGTTTGGATTAGATTCATTTCAAGGATGAATGATTCTTTGTCACTATTAACGATGATGAAATCAAAATGATCGACATGACTTACCATCGCCTGCACTTTCCCGCTTTGTGGCCTTAAAAAATATTGGGAAACTCTTTTCTTAAGATTCTTCGCTTTGCCGATGTAGATGATTTTATCGTCAGCATCTTTCATAAGATAAACGCCGGGTTTATCTGGCAATAATATGATGCAATTCCTGATTTTCTCGCTTAGACCGTTCATTTTAGATAAACGATGGTTGCCCCACCGCCTCCTTCACCCGGTCCAGCTGGCTCAAACTTTTCAACAAACTCCTTATGGGAGGATAAATACTCCGTTGTGACCTTTCTTAAGGCCCCAGTGCCAAAACCATGGATGATTCTTACTCGCTTATATCCTTTGACTCTGCATCTATCTAGATAATTGATGATGGCTTCTTTTCCTTCTTCGGCACGATACCCAAGGATATTCAATTCAAGAGGCAAACTCTCTTCGATATGATCAATGTTCTTTTGTGACTCCATCCTCTTTTTCTTTATGATAGGTTCGTCGCCTTTCTTTATTCTTTCCTTGGTTGTTTCTATTGTTAAGCCTTCTTCGGTGATTATTGTTGCCTTATTGCCTTTTAAGTTAACCAATTTCCCAGAGACGTAAAATGAAGGGACGTCAACCCAATCACCTACAGATAGAGAATCATTGAACTTCTCATCTTCTTCGACTTCATCGAACATTTCTTTGGCTTTTTTGATTTCACCTATTTTCGTTCCTTCTTTTTTGAGTGATTCGATCATTTCATCAAGCTCTTCTTTGTATTTTTTCAAAAGCTCTTCTTTTTCTTGGGTGTATTTTTCATTTAGCCTCGCTTCTTTGCCTTCAAGCGTTTTGGCATATCTATCGAGCTTATTCTCTTTTTCTTCTTGTTCGGCGGCGACTTTTAGATTATTCGCTTTAATCTTCTCCGCTTCCTTAATCTCCTCGCTTAATTTCTTGATAGCGTCAGTAATTGAAGGACTCACGTCTTTTTTGACGTATTCCCTTGCTATTTGAAGAGTCTCTTCAGGCAATCCGAATCTTTTTGCGACCTCTAAGCCGTATGATTCACCTGGCAATCCCATTTTCAAAACATATGTTGGGGTCAAATCGAATTCATCGAATAGCATCGAGGCGTTTCTTACTTCTTTTTCATTCAAAGCGTATGCTTTCAATCCCTCAAAATGGCTTGAAATCAAGGCGTAGCAATGCTTTTTGAGCAATGAGATCACAACTGCGTATGCAATTGCTTCACCTTCTTTTGGCGAGGTGCCCGTTCCCACTTCATCTAGCAACACCAAGTCGTTTCCTCCGGCGACATTTAGAATTGAAGAAATATTTTTGATGTGGCCAGAGAAAGTTGAAAGATTATCACTGATAGATTGGCTATCGCCTATATCAACATATATGTGAGTGAAATACGGAAGCGATGAGCCTTCTTCTACCGGAATCGGAAGGCCACATTGATGCATATATGAAAGTAGGCCAAGGGTTTTAAGCGCGACTGTTTTGCCTCCTGCATTAGGGCCAGAAATGATGATTACGCGTTCACCGCTATTAAGAAGGAAATCGTTTGGGACAACATGAGCAACGTCTAACAAAGGATGCTTGGCCTGTTTTAGAATTATCGATTTATCGGAGGAGATTGAAGCGATATGGCAGCCTTTTGAGTTTCCGAATAACGCTTTCGCTTGGATGAAATCGAGTTCACCTATCGCTCTATTCGCTTCACTTAAATCATTTCTAAATGAGTCAACATAGGTGCTTAATTCCTTAAGTATCCTCATTATTTCTTCTTTTTCGTCATTCTTTAGACTCATCAAGATATTGTTGATGCTGACGATTGATTCAGGCTCGATAAAAGCGGTCATGCCGGAATTTGACACGTCTTGGATGATTCCCTTGACTTTGTTTTTATATGAGATATTGACAGGCAAAACGTAATGGCCGTTTTTTAACGTCAAAACTTTGGTTGTTAGGAATTCTTGGTTTTGCTCAATTAGGGTGGAAAGAGTCTTCTCCATCTCTTTTTCTCTTCTTCTGATATCGCGTCTAATCAACCTTAATTCGTTTGAAGCCTCATCATATATCTCTAAATTTGGAGATATCACCCTCTCTATCTCTTTTTTTAGAGGGGAGATATCTTTCAAGTGGATTATTATCTCGTTTAATTTAGTAAATTCCTTTGGAAACAAGAATTTCTTTACTTCTTGCTCGCATTCGATAAGTGAAGATATCCTCACTAATTGCTCGATAGTTAGGCATCCGCCTTTGGTGACAAGAACCAAATATGGGTCAATATCCGCCAAATTGAAAATCGGCATCTGACCATAACGAAGGATGAGCATCATTGCCTCGTCAACTTTTTTTAAAGATTCATCTAATTCACTTTTCGGAATGAAATCATCAATAGATGAAATTAGGCTCTTCCCTGCCTCGGTTTTCGCAAAGGGTAAGAGCATCTCTTTTATCTTGGCAAATTCTAGAATCGAATATGATTGATGCATGCAACAATTATAACATTAACCCAATATATAGGGTTAGTTGATGAATAAATGTGTTATCATAATTTTATGATCATTCCTCCAGCAACATGCTCAATCAAATTAGATGAGACTTTGGAAAAAAGAATAATTTCTGATTATTCATCGTACAAAGTCGATAATCCATCTGATTACATTGTTTTCTTTGCGAAAAAAGAAGGGTTGAGTGTTTCGATATATCATAGTTCCAAAGGCGAAAGCAAAGCGGTCTTCCAAGGAATAGACGCATTAATGGAAGCGAAGAAATATGATGATAATGCAACGCTTTCTAGAGCCAAACCTAAGATAAATCAGCACAAAAAATTATTAGTCAATAAATATCCTCAAATCGGCAGCGATGAAGTGGGCACAGGAGATTTCTTTGGCCCAATCGTAGTCGTTGCTTCTTTCGTGGACAAAAACCAATTTGAGAGATTGAAAGAACTTGGTGTTACCGACTCTAAATTATTAACAGATGAAAAAATTAATGAAATCGGACCAATCCTAATCAAAGAATTCGATTATTCATTAATGGTGCTTGATAACGATAAATACAATTCCGTCAATGGAAAATACAACATGAACGAAGTTAAAGCCAAGCTCCATAACGCTGCATTGCTCAATTTGAAGCATAGACATGAAGAGGCTAATGCATATATTGATCAATTCGCCGAACCAGATAAATATTTCTCATACCTAGCAAACGAGAAAGAGGTATTAGAAGAAATCACTTTCTCCACAAAAGGCGAGCTTCATTTCCCTTCCGTTGCTTTATCTTCTGTCATTGCTAGATACACTTTCCTTCTCAAAATCAAAAAGATTGAGGAAAAATACAGCGTTAAGATTCCTTTAGGAGCCTCTTCCTCTGTTGATGAATTCGCCGTAGAATTCATGAAAGAACACGGAATAAAAGAACTCAATAAAATCGTGAAAATGAATTTCTCTAATTATTCTAGAGTGCTTAATAATTTTTCAAAATAATCCGGCCTAGGGGCGATGAAAGTCATCTCTTTTTTAGTGATTGGATGAACCAAAGTAAGTCTATAGGCGTGCAATAGCTGCCCTTTATCGTATATTTTCCTATTGCCTTCGCCATACAAAGGATCGCCGATGACAGGATGGCCTATATAATCCATATGGACCCTTATTTGGTGGGTTCTTCCCGTTAATAATCTACAGGATATCAATGTGCATCCACATTTCGGATAACGCTTCTCGACGTGGAAGAAAGTGACGCTTTCCTTGCCTTTTGTGACATTGACTTTGAATTTGCCGGGCCTTTTATCGTCTTTTGCGATTGGGGCATCTATTTTCCCATCATCCTCATAGATGATTCCTTTGACTAATGCAAAATACTCTCTATGCATCGAATGGTCTTTTAGTTGCTCAGCTAAACCTAAATACGCTTCATCGGTTTTGGCTATGGCGAGCAATCCAGATGTGTCTTTATCGATTCGATGGACCAAGCCAGGTCTTTCAGTCCCGTTAATCGAAGAAAGATTAGCCTCGTGGTATAACAAGGCATTCACCAAAGTATGCTCATTATGACCGTTTCCAGGATGGACCACCAAACCCGCCGGCTTATTGATTATCAAAATATAATCGTCTTCATATATCACATCCAAAGGGATGTTTTCTTTCTCCAAAGTCAAAGGTTTGACTTCATATTCCTCGCATTGGATGGTATCGCCTTTCATAACGGTCTTGGACACTTTCGTCTCAACTTTGCCATTGAGGATGATTTTACCTTCCTCGATCATCGCTTTAATCTTGCTTCTAGAGGGGGCGATTGAATGAAAAACCAATGCCTCATCGAGTCTTTTTAGATGCAAGCTATCATCAATTATGATTGTCTTCATCTTTACTGTCCTCGACGATTTTATCTTTTCTAGCCTGCTCTTCAGCACTTTCTTTCATTTTCTCTTTGATGAGGCGAATGATCACCACGATTATAGCGATGGCTACGCCTACAACCAAAGAAGCGTCAGCGATGTTGAAGGTCGCAAAAGGATTTGCGTTCTTACCAAATATATAGAACTGGAGGAAATCGATGACGCCTGTGAAGCCTACCGTCTCTTCCCAATAGAATGTTCTATCGATAAGATTTCCTAAAGCGCCCGCTAAAAGCATAGCGTACACAGCATTCATCCATAAATCTTCCTTTTTGTAATGACGGATGTAATAGAAAGAAATGCCGATGGACATAAGCCAGGAAATGACAATGAATACTATTCTCATCGCCATATTGCCCGCCCCTAAAGAGAAGGCGCTTCCGGTGTTGAACGATAAGGTGATATAGAAGAAATCCTTGATGACTTCAATGCTATTGCCTTCGCTTTTTAAAGCGCCAACCACCAGCCATTTGGATAAAACATCAAGAGCAAAAAGCAAAACGAAAAGCCAGATATATGAACGGAATATCTTTTTAAGCGCTATTTTGACTTTATCCATTCTTTTATCCTAGCACCTTTTCGCATCTTGAGCATAGGTGTTCATGCTCGCTTTCATGCGTGTCTTTTTTATAAGAACGGCATCTATCGCACTTCTCGTAAGGCGATTTATGGGCCTCAACTGAGTTCATCCCTTTTAGGACTGTCGCTTCACTCACCAAGAATAGTCGAGGCAATTCATATGAATCGAGTTTGGATAGTTCTTCATATAAAGCAGGAGAATCGACATTCAAAACAATCTCTGATTCTAGATTTGATCCGATTTTGCCTTCATTTCTTATATTCTCCAATTTGACGTTGACCATGTCTTTTACTTTCCCGAATTCATCATATAACGCTAAATATTTTGCGAATTCCTTGGACTCTTTTGGCATATCTTCTAACTGAGGAAATTCTTTCTTGTTTCCTGGCAAGAAGCGATATACTTCATCCATCGTGAAAGGAAGTATTGGGTTATAAAGTAGGCAGATATCTTTCGCCATTTTATAAATCGTCCACTGGACCGCTTTCCTTCTAGGCGAATCTTTCTTTTCGCAATACATTATGTCTTTTGCATAATCTAGATAACCGCTGGATAATTCGATGAGGAAATTGAGCAAAAGGTTATTCGCCCCGGAGAAATCATAATTGTCGTAAGCGGATAGAGCTTTGTTTTTGACTTGCTCTTCCTTGGCTAAGGTGATTTTATCCATGAATGACAATTCCACCTCACTTCCATCGAACTCATTGAGATTGCCTAACATGAATTTGAAGGTGTTTCTGACTTTGCGATAGCTATCTATCACCTGGGCAAAGACATTTTCTCCGATTTTGACATCAACATGATAGTCAACGGATGCCGCCCACATACGGCAGATATCCGCGCCATATTGATTGGCAAGCTTATTTGGATCCACTCCATTTCCGGAGCTTTTTGACATCTTCTGCCATTTTTCATCCATTACCCAGCCATGGGTGATGCAAGTTTTGAATGGAGCGACATCGTTTGTGGCGACCGAAAGGATCAAAGAAGCGTTGAACCAACCTCTATATTGGTCATTGCCTTCTAGATACAAATCGGAAGGATATTTGAGGCCTCTTTCCACCAAAGTGCCATTCCAGCTGGTCCCGGAATCGAACCAAACGTCCATGATATCGGTTTCTTTCGTGAATACACCGTTTGGGGAATGGGATGAGGTATAGCCTTCTGGCAATAATTCTTTGGCTTCTAATTTGAACCAAACATTGCTTCCTTCTTTTGCGATTAGTTCCCTAATATGGTCGAAGACTTCTTTTTCTATGATTGGAGTACCATCTTCGCAATAGATTATTGGGAGAGGCACGCCCCATGCTCTTTGACGGGAGATGCACCAATCGGATCTATCCTTTATCATATTGGCCATCTTCTCTTCGCCCCATGCCGGCTCCCACCTTATTTTGTGGATTTCTTCTAATAACTTCTCTTTTATCGGCTCAATCGAGCAGAACCATTGAGGGGTGGCCCTAAAGATTACTGGTTTCTTTGTTCTCCAATCATGAGGATAGCTATGGACAATTTCCTCTTTCTTGAGGAGATATCCTTTCTTTTCTAATTCTTCGATGACTATATCGTTCGCATCTTCATAGAATTTCCCATTGCAAGGATCATTTTCTTCTAGATGCATATATCCTTTTTCATCGACTGGGCAGAAAGGCTTGATGCCGTATTTTAAGCAAGCGTTAAAATCATCGACACCATGGTCTGGGGCGATATGGACGATGCCGGTACCGGAATCCTCAGTTACGTAATTCGCCAAGATTCCTAAAGACGTTCTTTCATATAAAGGATGCTTGACTAGAATTCCTTCTGCTTCTTGACCTCTAAAGGAAGAAAGCAAGGTAACATCGCCTAAACCAAGTTCTTCTTTGAGTTTTTCTTTCAATGATGTTAGAAACACAAGCTTCCCTTTATTTGTTTCGAAGACGCCATATTCGAATCTTGGATTAAAGCAGACAGCCTGGTTTGCAGGGATTGTCCATGGGGTTGTTGTCCAGATAACGATGTAAGCGTCATTTGGGATGACCCCCTTCCCATCCTTGAGAGGGAATTTGACATACATTGTTTTGGCGGTGACGTCTTTATAATCGACTTCGGCCTGGGCTAAAGCGGATTCGCTAGAAGGCGACCAATAAACAGGTTTCACCCCTTTGAAGATAAGACCTTTTAAGGCCATCGTGGCGAAGACATCGATTTGTCTAGCTTCATATTCAGGAAGCAAGGTTATATATGGATTATCATAGTCTCCTAAGCAACCCATTCTCTTGATCTGCCCTTTTTGATGTTCTACTTGCTCTAAAGCGTATTCTTTGCAGATATCACGGAAGGCAGAAACGCTCATGGCTTTGCGGTTTATCCCGCTTTTTGTGACTTTGTTTTCAATTGGCAAGCCGTGTGTGTCCCAGCCAAAGACATATGGGGTTTTGTATCCAGCCATATTGCGATATCTGACGGTGAAATCCTTAATCAAAACATTAAGCATATGACCGCAGTGAATATCGCCGTTCGCATATGGTGGGCCATCATGAAGGATGAATTCGTTGCATCCTTCTCGATTGGCATTCATCTTTTCGTAAAGTTTCTCTTTTTGCCATTTTTCCACCAAAATAGGCTCTTTGGTCGTGAGATTACCTCTCATCTCAAAGTCTGTTTTTGGCATCAATAACGTTTCTTTTAATTCCATAAATCCACTCCTAAGAAAATAAAAAACGCCCATTCAAGGACGCTGCCGCGTGGTACCACCTCGATTATCGTTTCCGATCACTTGATTTGACTATTAACGCTAGTAACGTCTCCCCTAATGCTATTTCAGGGAGAAGGCTCCAAGAGTGATAACTTTTCGCTTGCCCCTTTCTCATCCACGGAGCTCTCTCAATTTCGCTACTAAGCGTTGTCTCTTATCTACGCCGCTACAATAATATAGTAATGCCGACTTCTTTTCAAGAAGGAAGAAAAAAGGGATGAATCTCACCCCTTATTTCATGAAGTCTGGGACAAAGCCAGATATATTCGATTCGGAATTGTTCTGGACGTCCTCTTTCTTTTTGGCTTGGACAATCTGATCTGTTGCCGAGGAGACGCCTGTTCCTTTATTTACGAATTCAGTAAAGGCTCTGCTGTTTGTGCGGAACACCTCATCGCTTAATTGCTGGCTCGTTTCTTCGTCGAAGTCGCAAGCGATGACGCTAACGATCATCGAATCTTCCAATTGGTCATTGATGGTGACACCGAATTTGACATCGATTGGGCCTGCTGCCGCTTCAGTAACCCTTTGGACAGCGGCCTGAGCTTCGAATAATGTGACATCGTTTCCGATGGTGACTGAGCAAATTGCTCTTCTTGCTCCAGCGATTCCCGATTCAAGCAATGGTAGATTTATCGCTCTTTCAGCTGCTTCAATGGCCTTATCTGGACCATCTCCTTTGCCAGAGCCGATTAAAGCTCTGCCGGAATTGCTTAATGTCGCTTTGACATCAGCGAAATCCAAATTCATTTTCGAAGGGGTCAAAACTAAATCAGCAACGGTTTTTACAGCCGAAGCAAGAACTTTGTCCGAATCTTCTAAGGCTTGGTCCATAGCAAGTTTGCTTGATACAGTAAGCAATTTATCATTTGATACGACCATCAAAGCATCGACTTCGTGCTGCAATTTATTGATGCCTTCTATGGCGTTATTTCCTCTGACTTGACCTTCAAATTCAAATGGTCTAGTGACAATAGCAACAGTCAAGGCACCAGCTTCTTTCGCACATTTGGCAATTACTGGAGCAGCGCCTGTGCCCGTTCCTTTTCCCATGCCTGCGGCGATAAAGACCATATCAGCCCCTTCGACAATGGGTTTGATTTTATCTAAAGATGCTTCAGCCGCCTTCTTTCCTTCGCTAGGATCGCCTCCAGCGCCCAATCCCTTGCTTCCTTCTTCTCCTAAGGCTATACGATTTGGAGCTTTAGAGGTAGACAAAGCCTGTTTATCAGTGTTGCAAACATAAAATTCTACATTTTGAATGTTGTCATCAATCATGCGGTTTACCGCATTATTTCCTGCCCCACCAACTCCGATTACGACGATTTTGGCGACGGGATCAAAGGAATCAAGATCCTCCATTGGCATAAAATCTGGCATAGTAATGTCCTCCTACTTATTTACGATCTCTAGAAAGGCTAGAGAAGCCTGTGTTATTGTCTTGTAAAGTGCCCACTTTATCAGCTTGGGCTAATATCATCCCAAGAACATTTGTCGCTCCTGGGTCTGAAGCCCCAACAACCGAAGGCACATAGAATAACGAATCTCTTCCGGCCGTAACATCAGATAGCATCGTCTTTATTCCATTCATTTTTGATGCACTTCCTCCAAAGACGATAGGAAGAATGGCGAATGATGAAGCGGCCGAAGGATTTGATTCAGTAGCCCTGCCGACCATCACATCGATGCTGTTCTTGATTTGGGTGCAAAGATTTTTGAAATAATTCTCGATTACTTGATTCAACTGACGTTGATAGAAATCTATTTTCTGACCGCTCTTATCCATATATGAGACCAAAGGAGTCTCAAAAACGGTTATGCGGTCGTTGTAACCATAGGTTTTCTTGATTTTCTCCGCATCTATCATCTTAATGCCAAAGGCAAGCGCTATATCATTGGTTAGATTAACACCTCCGATTTGGAAAGTAAGCGAGATAAATGGGCGGAAATTATGAACGAGGGTTACTGTTGTATTGGTGGCGCCCATATCGATATAAAAATACGAGCTGTATTCCTTGTGGTCGCAAGCAAGCATTTTGGCTGCGCAATAGCAAGAGACATCTTTGGAAACGATGCGATAGCCACTTGATTCAATCATCGATGTGTTGAAATCCATCTCTCTTTTCGGGATGGTGTGAATCAAAGCTTTCATCGTAAGATTGGCGCTATTGATTCCAATAGGTGGCTCGGTGTAAGTCGTGTTATCGCTTGTGTAATACAAGGAAGGAATGATATTAACGATCGCATTATTTTCAGGAATCTGCTCATTGGCAATCATGTTTGT
This sequence comes from Bacilli bacterium, assembly GCA_017468925.1. GTDB lineage: Bacteria > Bacillota_I > Bacilli_A > RFN20 > CAG-826 > UBA4951. Next base: position 160,244 of record JAFUHI010000004.1, read on the forward strand.
TAGCATCTCGATATCGTAATTGTCCACCACTTTATCTTGGCTTCTGACGTTAGTTGTCATCTCCCTTTGATAGCAGATGAAACCTTTTGAAGGCATGACGACATTGACGGTTGCGACATCAAGTTCGACATTCTGTTTCTCCAAGGTGAATTGGCGGAGCATCGAGAGAATGCTTTTGATTTTCTCGTTTGGTGTTGTGCCCGGGATATCGGGATCGGAAAAATCCTTCTTCACATATTGGAGGAGGATGGGTTTTTTGCCATCCGAATAGCCAAAGGCAAATTTGACCGATGAGGCCGTGATTTCTATAACTGCTGCATTGTTTGTGTTTGTCATTGCTAGTCTATTATAGACTATATAAATATATTTGGAAGAGTTTTTGTAATTTTTTAGTAGTTTTTTATTTTGCCTGAAGAAAAAAAGAAAAGCGGGAGCACCACTTCCCGCTTTTCAGACATCTAATCTAAAAAAGATTAGTTGGAGGGAGTAACGTTTAATGAGGTTGATTGGGAATTATTTCCTTTGGCTGCGCTTAGTTTATAAGTTATTCCTACTGGAATCGCTGCTAAGGCGAAAAGAGAAATGATCAAAGCGAAAATAACGGCAAGCATTCTTGTCTTGTAGAAGCTTCTTTTGTGTCCGGTTTTTTCGAGCTTGTCTTTCATTTTCACTCCTTTCTTTTGATTCCCCTTAATTTGGCACTATGTGCCCTGTTGTTTGCTTCCATCTCTTCTTCGCTTGGGACAATCGGTTTCTTTGTGACCGATACGAAGTCGATATGGCTTTCAGCATATAAGCTGGAAGGATCGGTTCTGGAGATGTTCTCTTTTGTTAAGAGACGGAACTTCTCCTTCACGATTCTATCTTCGATGCTATGGAAGGTGATGATCGAATAGACACCACCTTTTTTAAGCAAAGAAGGCATTTTATCCAAGGCTTCTTCGAGATTCTTCATCTCATCGTTCGTCTCGATTCTTAGAGCCTGGAATATCTGTTTGGCAGGATGGCCTTTTTTAGCCAATTCCTTAGCGGGCTTGTTTCTTTTTATGATTTCAACCAACTCACTGGTGGTTGCAATCTCTTTTTTGGCCCTTTCTTTGACGATAGCAGATGCTATCTGGTACGAATAACGGTCTTCGCCATATTCCCTGAACACTTTTAGGAGTGTTTCGAAGTCATATTCGTTCACGATTGTTTTGGCGCTCTTTCTCTGGTTTTGGTCCATTCTCATGTCGAGAGGAGCGTCATATCGATAAGAGAATCCTCTTTCCGCTTCATCGAATTGAGGCGAAGAAACGCCTAAGTCCATGATGATTCCATCGACTTCTTTAACCCCAAGATTTAATAGATCTTCTTTGGCGGATTTGAAATTGTCATGGATGATTGTGAAGGAGGAAGAGATTTTCTCTAGCCTCTCCCGGCTTTCTTTGATCGCTTCTTCATCGAGGTCGAAGCAATATAGATGGCCGGTTGTGAGCTTTTCTAGAATTTTTGAAGAATGACCACCTCTACCCAAGGTCATATCGACATAGATGCCATCTGGTTTGATTCCAAGCATCTCAATCGATTCGTCCAAAAGGACGCTTACGTGATTTCCCATTTTATGGGACCAGCCTTTCAGCATTCTCTTCGAATGTCTCTTCGATTTTTGAAGAATATTCTTCATAGACTTTGCGGTCCCAAAGCTCGAAATGATCCACGACACCCACCACCGTAACTTCTTGGGAGATTTTGTATTTCTCCAAAAGGTCGCGGTCGACGGTGATGCGTCCATGGGAATCGACTTCGAGTTCTTTGACCGATGATGCGATTGCCCTTATATAGTCTCTAGCGGCTTTCGAGAGGAATGATAGGGACTGGAGTTTTTCTTTAAGGCGAGAAAAATCTTCTTCAAGGTAGACCGCAAGGCATCCTTCGAACCCCCTTATGGCGTAAAACCTTTTTGGGAGATCCGATATTAGCTTGCTTGGCACCTGCAGGCGATTTTTGACGTCCAAAGACCTGTTATAGGTTCCGAAAAAATTTCCCACTTTTTCCCCTCTTGCATAAATTTAGCATACTTCAGGCGTATGTGTAAACAGGAAAATGCAAAAATTTTCAAAGAAAAAAACTAATCATATGGCGTTCTTTAATTTAAGTTAAGTATTTTATTAGTGTTTAATTAGTAGTTTTATTATCTAAAGATAATATTACTTATCATCGATTATTTCTTCTAAAACATCCCATGGAGATGGCTCTCTATGTTCTTCTTTAGAAGAAGGCTCTTTATCCGCCTCTTCGTCTTTTTTGAAAAATTCGCTTTCTTCTTTAATGGGACAAGTAGGAATCGCGCTTTGTATTATAAGCAATGCCGCCTCATCTAAATCGATTGAGGAGCCTGGGAAGATATAGCCAACGCCTTCCCCGTCTTCCTCAGTAAGCAAATCATCCTCTTCTTCAATTACATAGTGGTCATCGAATATTGTATTGTCGTTTGAATCAAACAAAGAAAGAGTCGCGTCAATATAGAAATAAGCGTGATCATATTTGCCTTGCTTATAGACTCTAGCCTCGTAATGGCAGGAAGAAACACCCGCTAAAGGGTAACGGAATTTATAGCCATGGAAAGTAGTGTCTACATTGTAGACAAGCTCCTTCTCTTTGGTTATAGCCCCACGGTTAACCTTGGTCATTAGGATCTGATCTCCGCGCCGAATTTGATTCTTAATGTGGAAATGACTTTCTCGATTATCTGATTGACTGAAGCGTCGTTTAAGGTCTTCTCTTCATCTAATAACGTTAAAGAAATAGCCATGCTCTTCTTACTAAATGCTACATGCTCGCCCTCATATAAGTCGAAGATATCGACTTTTTTGATTGTCCTATCTATTCTAGACACTTCTCTTTTCACTTCACCATAGGTGATATCTTTGTTCAAGACGAAAGCCAAGTCACGTTTGACGGAAGGATATTTGCTTGGAACTGAGGCTTTGGTCTGGCTGACTTTCATCGACAATAACAAGCTTAGATCAAGTTCCATCACCAAAACGTTTCCGCTCAATCCGTTCTTTTTTAGATATGTCGGGTGCAGTTCGCCGAAATATCCGACAAGATTCTTGCCTATATACACGCCCGCACTTCTTCCAGGATGGAGTTCTTCTTTATCATTTATCGATTCCAAACGATATCTGCCTTCGTTTAAGGATAAAATTGAGGCAATGCCTTCGAATATTCCTTTTAAGGAATAGAAATCATATGGCCTCTTCTTCATGTTTCCTTCGATTCTTTCGTTTCCCGAAAGCACCAAACCTAAATATTTCTTGGTTTCGCTTGATAAAGAAGACACTGAAGAGATTTCAAAGAAGGAGAAATCCTCCGCTTGATGGTCAAGGTTGTATTTCGTGACATCGAGCAATGAAGGAATGAGGCTTCTTCTATAATATTGCCTATCTTCGGTCAAAGGATTGATGAGCTTATATGCTTCTCCATGGGGAAGAATCAAGAATCTCTCATTCATTTCTTTTGAAATGAGGGAATAAGTCAAAGCCTCGTTGATACCAACATTCCTCAAGAATGAACGGATTGAAAATATCTTGGTCTGCTCTTCATTTCTTCCATTTAATGACAAAGCCGTGGTCGGGAGCTTGCTATTGATTCTTGTATAGCCAAGAAGCCTGATGACTTCTTCGCTTAAATCAGCCTCTCCTTCCATATCGATGCGATATGTTGGGATTGTGGCAATAAACTCATCTTCGTTTAATGTTTTTATCTCTAGATGGTCTTTGGTGAGCACATCCACAACTTCATCCAAGGAGAATTCTGTCCCAAGCCTTCCATTGATATATGACAAAGAGGAAGAAATCGTCTTTCTTTCTTTTTTGTTCGCTCCGGAATAATAGGTTTTTCCAGTTGAGGCGCCGCATAATTCTTCCAAAAGATATGAGGCCATCTCCAACGCGTATTCATTGACATTGGGGTCAATTCCTTTGGTGAAACGGGTGGAAGAATCACTTGATAAGCCAAGTCTAGCGGATGTATGCCTCAAAGAGGCACCGGAGAATATGGCGGCCTCCACGGCGATATCTTTACTTTCTTCATTGATTGCGCAATATTCGCTTGTCATGATTCCGGCTAAGCACATCGGCTTGCCTTTGTTCACAATCAATAAATCGCCTTTTTGCAAATCGTATTTGTTGCCATCCATCGCGACAAATTCGCCTTCGTAATCATCAACTACATCTAGGCTATAATCATCCATTTTGCCTAGATCGTACATATTCATCGGTTGGCCGGTGAGAAGCATGACATAGTTGCCTATGTCTACGACATTATTGATGCTTCTGATGCCTGATCTAGTCAAAATCGATTGGAGCCATAGAGGCGAAGGAGCGATTTTCACTCCTTTGGCGATTCTAATTCCGATAAATGGGCATTTAGGAGTATGGGCTTCGATTTTGAATTCATCTTTAAGCCCAGCTTTTGCGATGAATTCCTTCTCTTTTACTGGTCTAGAAAGCAAGGCGCCGACTTCTTTTGCGACGTTCTTCATCGCATAGAGATCGCTTCGATTGGGGAGAATCGAGATATCGAGAATCGTATCGTCTAATCCTAGATAACCTAAAACATCGTTCTCTCCTATAGGCGCGGATTCATCTAGTTCTTCAATGCCAGATATTTGTTTCTCCGATAAGAATTTCTTATCCACTCCTAATTCTAGGAGGCTGCAGCACATTCCATCGCTTTCCACTCCGCGTATAACGCTTGGCTTGATGGTGACTTGAGGGAGCACTGCCCCTTCTTTTGCGACTATGACTTTTAGTCCCACTCTAGCGTTAGGCGCTCCACACACTATTTGATGGATGCCATCTTTCCCTTCATCGACTTTCAAAACATGGAGATGGTCGCTATCGGGATGAGGAACGCATTCAATGATTTTGCCAATCACCAAATTCGTGCCATACGCACTCTTCTCGATCGATTCGACTTCAACCCCTGCGAAGGTTAATTTATTCGCCAATTCTTCTATTGATATATCGGATATATCAACGAATTCATTTAGCCATTTAGTTGATATTTTCATCGTTGTTTCCTCCTATTTCCCTTCGAAATCCTTCAAGAATCTAACATCATTCGTGTAGATTCTTCTTATGTCATCTATCCCATATTTGAGGATGGCAAGGCGATCGATTCCAACTCCAAAGGCGAAACCGCTATAGATTTTTGGATCATATCCGCACATCTCTAATACTTTAGGGTTAACTTCTCCTGCGCCTAGTATTTCTATATATCCCGTCCCTTTGCACATCGAGCAGCCTTTCCCTCCGCAATGTGAGCAAGAGACATCGACTTCCACGCTTGGCTCGGTGAATGGGAAATATGATGAACGGAGCCTGATTTCTCTTTTTTCTCCAAACAATCTCTTTACGAATAGTTCAAGCGTTCCTTTTAGGTCTGCTAAAGAGATGCCTTTATCGACCACCAATCCTTCGATTTGACCAAATTGATGGGAATGGGTCGCATCATCATCATCCCTTCTATAGCATTTGCCAGGGCAAATCATCTTGATAGGTTTTAATTCATTTTTTGAGGAATTATCTATCATTTTATGAGCTTGAGCGCCAGATGTTTGGGTTCTAAGCAAGATGTTTTGGCTAATATAGAAAGTATCCTGCATGTCTCTAGCGGGATGGTCTTCTGGGATATTGAGCAATTCGAAATTGAATTTGTCATCGGTTATATCATCCCCTTCTACAACCTCAAATCCTAAAGAAAGGAAGATCTCGCTTATCTCATCGACAATCGCATAATATGGGTTTATCTTCCCTCTTTCGTAGCTTCTTCCAGGCAATGTGATATCGATTTTCTCTTTCTCGAGTTTCTCATTGAGTTCCTTTAAAGCAAATTCATCTTCTTTCTCTTTGACTTTGGTCTCGATGTATTTCCTAAGCTCATTGACCGATTTGCCAAAAGAGGCTTTCATCTCATTTGGGATGTCTTTCATCATTCCCATGATCGCGGATAATTCGCTTTTCTTTGAAAGGAATCGGTTTCTCACTTCATTCAAAGACAATCTATCTTTGATGGAAGCGATGGCGATCGCTGATTCTTTTTTGATGGCCTCCAAGGCCTCTAACGGGTTCTTTTCCATATTTTCCCTCCTAAAAACAAGAAAAGGGCGGCAGGGAGCGATATTAACCGCGGTGCCATCCCTTTTCCGTTATTTTTATTTAACGCTCTACAGCCGTAACCTGGACAAAGGGTTAAGTCTCCTTAACGTTCTCCTAGGCGAATTCGCTACCCCTATTCTGAAGCGGTCACACTGTTCGCTTCTCCCTCTTAGAACACTCAAGATAGGTACTACTCCTATTCTTCGAACATAGATATCATACTCTAGCAATAATATATTTGCTAGAAACAAAGAGATTTTCTTTTATTGAATTCATCTCAATTCATACATTATGATGCCACCTGCGATAGCGACATTAAGCGAATCGATGTTATCCATCTCTATTTTGACGTTGGTTACGGCTTCTTTTTCAAAAGCTTCACTTATGCCTCTAGCCTCATTCCCTAGGATTATCGCTATTTTTTCTTCTTTATTAATAGAAGAAAGAGGAACAGATGATTTTAATGAGGTCCCTATGACTTTGTAGCCTTGTTTCTTTAATTCTTTTAGGAATGAAGAATCAATGCCTTTGATGATATTTGTCTTAAAGATAGCCCCCTGCGAGGCTTGGACGCATTTGGGGTTATATGGGTCGACAGATCCTCCGCTTAAAGCGATATCGAAATAGCCAAAAGATAAAGCGGTCCTAATCAAAGTCCCGACATTCCCTGGGTCGGAAACACCATCAAGGATCAATATTTTATTCGAGGAAATTGGCTTTGGATTCTTTTTTGGGCATTTGGCCAAAATCCCTTCCGGATTCATCGTGAAGGAGATTTTCTTCATCAACTCTCCATTCACCAAATACGTAGGAACATTAGATTCATATTCTTTAAGAGAAAATATCGCCTCAGCGGAATCGGTCTCTAAAGCCATCTCCACTAGATGAAAACCTTCGGCGATGAAGAAATCGCTTTTGGGGGAGAAAGACGCTAATTCCTTGATTTTCTTGTTATCTTTGCTGGTGATTGTTTCGTATTTCATTATTTATTCATCAGTATTAGCAACGGAGAAAGGAACGTAATCAGCCAAATCATCTGGCAAAGAGAAGACCGCTTCTTCTTCTGGGATAGGAGTATAGACAAATGATGCTTCTAGTCCAGAGATGGTGAATCTAGCTCCGCCCAATAAATCACTAGGCAAAAGGTCTGATAGCAAAGGCAATGAAGAAACCGAATTCTCGTCACTTTTTAATCTGAAGTCGACATTGATGCTTTTGAGTTCGTCATCAGAGAAGACAAAAGAGAAGTCGCTTCTATAATAATTTCTATCTTCTGGAATCACCAAAAACAAAGCATCGATGAAAGTTCTTGCATTCGGAGATTTTCCAAATTTATCTTCGATGAATGAATTGATGAACTTTTTCATCTGTTCTTTGGTGGGGCTATAGGTTATGGAATACGTTCCATCGGTGGAGGCGCTATATTTGAAGATGCTTTCATCTAATTCCGCATCTTTATCCATGATCTCGGCGAAGGCGTTAATCAAAGGTATTGCGATTTCTAAATCTTCGGTGGCATCAATGTTATATCCTTCTAAATCGAATTTGGCTTTGGTGGGCAATTCGCTTGCTTCCTCGCCTATGCTTTTAGATACCAATGACACCATCGTGACTATGCCTGGCGCATTGGTGAAATCACCATATATTGCGGAAGAATCGGCGTAGAATGCCGGGCTTTGGTTTCTCGTCGCCCCGACTTCCACCGCGCCAAACTGAGGGATGAAGTCTATATTTTCACACTGAACAAGACTTTCTCTTCCGGTTGCAGTCATATGGCTTAAAGAGGTGATTTTGTCTTTGACGTCGATTGAAACACTGACAGGCCCTAATTCTTCAGCGTCTTTTGTTCCGAAAAGCAAACCCAATGAAGCGAAATGATTGCCATTTTTGTTTTGGGTTAAGGTGTGCCCTTTGGTCTCTCTAGAGGATTCATCTATCAAGGTTTTCTTCAATGTTGCGACTTTATTCTTCTTCTCATTAATCGCAGAAATATCAATAGATGAGACTAAAGATTCGATAGAAGAATCGATGGACTCAGATTGTATAGGTTCTTCCCCTCCGCATGAGCCAAGCAATAATGCGGTTGCGCTTAATATTAATGGAATCAATTTCTTCATATCAAATCCCCCTTCTTTATATTATATTTCTTTCTTAAAGAAAGGCATATTTTAATTAGGAATTATTTGTATATCCTTTTGATGAGTTTCCTACGGCTTATTTTGTAAGTCGGGCAGTATTTTAGTAAGACTTTGTAGAATTTGTCACTATGATTCATCACGAAATGATGGGCCAATTCGTGGTAGATGACAGAATCTATTATCTCTTTTGAATAATGGATAAGAGAGGTTGAGAAAGTGATGGACATGCTTCTTTTGTTATTCACCCCAAAGCGGGTTTTCATAGTCCTCACTTTGATTTTGTAAATATCTTTTATCCCCATCTCTTTCTCGCATTCTTTAGTTCTAGGCTCAACATATTCCTTGAGCTTATTTTTTAAATATTTGTCTTTCTTTTTCTCGTCCCAAGAGGAGAATCCATCTATTTTGCATAGTTCGCCGAAATAATAGAACTCATCGCCTTTTATTGGAGAATTCCCATCCGCAATTTTCTTTTTTTCGATTATTTTAGGAAGATTGCGCTTCATCGTATCCTTCAAATCTTTCTCTGTTACATATAAAGGGGCGGTTATGATAAACCCATTCCCCTCCTTATTCCATCTAAAATAGAAATAACGGCAGATTTTTCTATTCACCACGGTGGGGTATTCTTTCTCTTTATAAACGAAAGCGTAAGAAATTTTCATGTCTCGATTATAATGCAAAATCTTATAAAAAATAGTAAACTCATCTAGTCTATGGAAAAGATTTTGGTAAGCGCCTGCCTCCTAGGCGACAATTGCAAATACGATGGAGGCAATAATTTAAATGAATTCATCCTCTCTTTAAGAGAATATTATGACATCATCCCTTTTTGCCCCGAGGTCGAAGGTGGTTTACCCACCCCCAGAAGCCCAAGCGAGATCAAGAACGCTTTAGTGGTCAATAAAGAAGGGAAAGACGTCACGAGGAATTTCCTTTTAGGCGCGGAAAAAGCCGTCTCACTATCCAAATTATTGGGCATCAGAATCGCTATACTAAAAGAGAATTCCCCTTCATGCGGAGTTAGAAAAATACATGATGGCTCCTTCCAAAACCATCTAATAGACGGAGAAGGATTCACCGCTTCAGCATTAAAAAGGATCGGAGTCAAAGTCTACAGCGAGAAAGACGAATTATCTTTTTTAATTCCTCAAAAGAAAGAAACCCCAACGGAATTCGTCTCCTATAAGGAAAGAGGCAAGAAAGCCGAGAATAGAATAAAAGAAGAAAAGCCACGTCGCGATGTAATGAAAAAGAAAACACCATACAGCAAAAAGGATAGATTCGACAAAGGCCATAGAGACAATCCAAAAGGAAGAAAATCTTTTGGACACGACAAAAACAAAAAGAGCTTCCCCAAGAAAGGAAACTCGCGCTTCTCTAGAAACAAAAGAGAGAAGAAATATTAGAAATCCTGCAGATAAATATCGATATCGACAAGCGGAAACGAATGGGTGAGGCTGATATTTTTCACTATGGCGAAAAGCATAATGTCACGAGACATCGGCTTAATGTATTCATTCATCGAAAAAAGAAAATCAGCGGTTTCGATTAAAAAAGTGGTCGTTTCCGCTGATTATCTTGGAAATGGATTTATTGTTTATTCTTTATGAAATGGGTGGATATTCTTGGTTCTTCTTCAAGAAGATTTGGATACTTTACTTTCGCATCCTTTATAGCGTTCATTAAAAACACCATTCTTTGGGCGACGATTCTAGCGTTCCTCAATCCTTCTAGATCTTCATTTATCTCGCCTTTTTCTCTACCAAAGCCATTGTTCCAATAATCTCCTGAAGCGATAGGCATTCCAGAGATGGTGAAATATTTATTTAATACATCAAACGATGCGGTTGTTCCGCCTCTTCTAGCGATGGCAAAAGCCGCGCCTACCTTATATTTTTTGCTAAATGAAGCGCTATAGAAAAGCCTATCTAAAAAAGAAATAAGAGTGCCATTTGGAGAACCGAAATAGACAGGCGACACCACGATTAATCCATCCGCTTCTTCAAATAATGGAGCGGTTTCATTCACTATATCTTTGAAGACACATCCATCGTGAGAATGGCAATAGCCACAGGCTTGGCAGCCTCTAATATCTTTGTTGCCGATTTTAATTTCATCCACCTCTACATTATTTAAGGCAAACACATTCTTCATCTCTTTTATTAGAATAGAAGAATTACCTCCGCTTCTAGGTGAGGAATTGATTATCAAGACTTTCATTTTTTTATCTCCAATAGATTCTTTGTTAGATTGAATAATTTATCTAATGATATTCCACATTGATCCAAAAGCTCATCCGCTTTGAAATCGTTATAGAATTCTTTGCCTAATCCTAGATTTATGACTTTTACATCGCTATCCGCGAAGAATGATGAGATATTTGATCCAAATCCGCCGAATTTCTCGCCACTTTCAATTGTTATGACGTGATGATGGGTGTTATATAAAGATCCTAAAGCAAGCTCATCATATCCGCTTAAGAAATGCGGATTGATTACAGTTATTTCTTTTCCTGTCTCTTCTTTGATTTTTTTAGCGACTTCCATAGCTAGAGGCACCAATTCGCCCACGGCGATTATGGCGACGTCTTCACCCAATTGCTCCATTTTATAACGGTTCATTATGGAATAATCCGTCTCATCTTTCTTATTCGAATAAGTGAGTCTAGGAACCCTAATCGCTATAGGATGCTCCTTTTGCTTTGAGGCGTATTCTATCATCGCTAAATATTCTTCTTTATATGCAGGCGCCAAATATATTAGATTTGGTATATGGGAGAACATCTGGATATCGCATAAGGCTATATGGGTTGCAGAATTCATCCCATAGACCCCTGGGCTTAATATCAAATATGTAGCCGGGCTATCATTTAAGCACGTATCATGCGACATTTGATCGTATGTCCTTTGGAAGAATGGGGCGAAGGTTGCAAAGATGGCATTAGCCCCTCCTCTAGCTGCTGCACCCACTAAGGAAACACCATTTTCTTCTGCAATACCTACATCGATGAATTGGCCTCTATCCCTATATTTCTTCCTTATATTGTCATCAAATCCTAATCCGCCTGGCGTAGCGGCGTTCACCAACAAAGAAGCAGGATCTTCTTCTAATATCTTGATAAGAGAATCCCTTATATAGTTATCTCCATTCCCTTTGTATTTAGGCGTCCCATCTTCTATATTGAAAGGGCCTCCCGCGTGGAATCTTTCTCTTTCTTTTTCGGCGTATGCGAGGCCTTTCCCTTTGATTGTATGAACATGGAAAACGATAGGATGGCCGATGTCTTTTATCTTCTTCAGCTCTTTGATTAGAACTTCTACATCATTTCCATCATCGCAATATACGTAATCAAGGCCTAGCGATTTGAAGTAATTGTTCTCGCATTTTCCATTGTTTTCCCTTAATTCCTTGAGGGTTTTGTATAAACCTCCATGGTTTTCGGCGATGGATTGGTCATTGTCGTTGACGACGATTATTAGATTCTTATCGTATTCTCCAGCGTAATCCAAGGCTTCAAATGCCTGGCCTCCTGATAAGGAGCCATCCCCGATTATAGCGATGACGTTTCTTTTCTCTTTTTTCAGGTCTCTAGCCTTCGCCAAACCAAGAGCCAAAGAGATAGATGTTGAGGTATGACCCACCAAAAATTTATCATGAACGCTTTCCTTTGGGTTGGTGTAGCCAGTCACATCCCTAAAATGATTATCGTCGGTGAAAGCCTCTTTTCTTCCGGTCAAAATCTTATGGGGATAGCATTGATGGGAGACATCGAAGACGAATTCATCTATAGGCGAAGAAAAAACATAATGCAAAGCCACAGTGAGCTCAACAACGCCAAGATTCGGTCCTTGGTGGCCTCCGATTTTGCTGATTCTATTGATAACCGCGTCTCTAACTTCAGACGACAATACCTTTAGCTCATCGACATTAAGCTTCTTTATATCTTCTGGTCCGTTGATTCTTTCTAAATACATTCTTCTTCTCCTCGTTTATATATAAACAATAATTATCTATGAAGATTTTCAAGCAATTCTTTTCTCTTTACAATTCCGATGAACACATCGCGGTCATCGACAAGAGGGATAAAATTCTGTTCAAGAGATAATTTGTATATCTTTTCAAATGGCGAATCTATCTTCAAATATGAGTAAGGTCTATAGACATCCACTTCCAAAATGCTCTTTTTTTCAAGTTCAAGCAAATCGAGTTTTCCCTCTTTTTTGATGAACCTCAATAAATCTCCTTCGGATATCGTGCTTATATATCTTCCTTCTTCATCTAGCAAAGGAAGAATCGCAAACTTATTCGCGTCAAATATCTCTAGGACCTGACGAACGCTCATCTTTGTTGAAATAGTATAGACCTTAGCCTTAGGCGTCAATAAAGAAACGATATTCATAGTAATCCCCACCGCCATTTAAAATATAAAATATTTTTTCAAAAAAGTCTTTATAAACACTTGAAGATAAAAATCAATGAAGTATTTGTAATACAAATATATTGTTATTGTCATTACATAATAATATAATATATTTACAAGATTTAAGGAGGCACTTCGAATGGCGTTACTACAAATAAGAGTCGATGAAGAATTGAAAAATAAAGCGAATGCTATTTTTAGCGAATTAGGAATCGATTTGTCCACCGCAGTCAGGATGTTCTTGAAGAAAAGCGTACAAGAAGGAGGAATCCCCTTCGACACCAAGATCAATCAATCAACTTTAAATGCAATTTTAGCGGTTGACAAAATGAGGACAATATCTGAGAAAAACGGAAATTCAGAAATGAGTTTGGAAGAAATAAATGAGGAGATTAGATTGGCCAGAAGGGAAAGAAAAAACAGAATATGAATTACTACGCTGTAATCGAGCCATTTATGATTAATGACACCCCTATTTTTAATGTTTATTTATCCTCTATTTTAATAGGCCTTCCGTTTTCGTCGTAATTATCTTCTTTGTTTTTCTCTTTTTCGGGGTCGATATATATTTTCTCTGCGATTTTATTTTTCAATGCGTCGACTTTCTCGATTTCGAATTCTTTTTTCTCGCTGAAGAGCTTGTTTTTCAGCTCCTTGCTTCTTTCCTCCCATTTATGTTTCGCCGATTCGTATCTTTCAATGATTCCGCTTTCCTTGGAGAACTTGGATATCTTCGCGAACAATCCGATTGAAGTCGAGAAATCCCAGATGATGATTCCATATATTATCCCCATCGCGAAGATGAAGATGAAATTCGTCCCCGCCCCATTGTCGCTAAACATGAATTCATACATTTTTGTCGCGCCTAAATAGAGAAAGGGATTGATGCAATAATAAAAGATAATTGCCAATGCGAACCAGATTAGATTGAATAGAGGGCAGATTATCCCCATCACATTCCCTTTTAGATTCGAATAGTCCCACAATTTGACGTGGAATCCTTTGATGAATATAAGGCCTGCGATAAATTCTAGCCCCACCATCCCTAGCCACATAATGACAAGAGGAATGAGATCGAATACACTTGCGCCGGAAACATATTCTCTTCCAAACAAATTGCCCAAGGGATTGTAGAAATGGATGGATTCCGGGAAAAAAGAAACGATGAAATAGCACATCGCAAACATCACCAAGACCCCAAAGCCATACAAAGGCACCCAAGGACCTTTCATAAATCCTGGGTTAACCCATTTTTTCGCTGAAAAAAATCTTCTATAAAAGACTTCTAATACCCAGCCTAAAAAACTACCTACAGCAAACAAGAATAAACTTAGTAACAACAACTTCATTTTGTTTAATCCTTAAAAACAAACATATCTTAGCAGGTAAATTGTAATCTTAAGTGCAACACTCCGAGATAGCTTCAGACATCAATTTTGATGGAGATATCCAGTTGTTACATTTCCTAGGCCTATTGTTAATCAAATTCACCTTTTTATCAATATAAACCTGGGTATATCTGCT
>JAFUHI010000005.1 GCA_017468925.1 Bacilli bacterium
AGCCAAGAAATTGTTGGGCATCTTGTCTTGATGGTGATAGAGGTCTTGCTTCTTTATGATGCCAGGCAAATCATCTGTTGTGGGCTTATAATTATGACAATAGCGGATATAGAACAAGCGCTCATCGATGTCTTTAGCATTCTCCAATATACGAATATGATGGGTAAAACTAATGCTTAAGAACTCAGCCAAAGGGAAGTTAGGTAAATTCGCCAATCGCAATTGGCGAATTACATCACCCTGATTATCAATTGCTTCTGCGGTTTTTTCTTCCATTTTCGAAGTGCCGCCTTCTAATTCGCCAATTGCGATTGGCGAATTGGGTTCTATCATTTGCCATGCTTCATAAAAGATGCGCATGTTTTTCAGACTCGACACTCCAAAACCACGCAAACCAGGGAGTTCCAGACGTAAGCGTTTGCTTATAGTTTCTATTGCGCCTGTTCCCCAATTCTTGTTTCGGGTATTATCTGAAATATATCTGCCAATGCCATAATACAACGCCAGTTGTTCCTGGTTTACAGCCTTGGCAGCTCGTGCCTGACTTTGCAGTATCGCGGTTTTAATAACATCAACCGCACTTTGATATTCTCTTATTTCGCTCATTATATGCTATTTTCGTTTGTCTTTAACTCATGAGAAAGAAGATAGGACTTGTATTCACGTACAAGAAGTTCCTTTATATCAACTTCTAACAGATCTGCTATCTTTAGCAGACTTGCAACGTCAGGTTGAGAGGAGTTCGTACACCACTTACTGACGGTAGATGGATTAACTCCCATCTGTTGTGAAAGCCATCGTGCCGTGCGCTTCTTTTCGACCAACACGAGTTTAATGCGATTAATATCTTCCATGTGATATAAATTATACTTCGCAAAGGTAGTGATTTATTTTCAATTGTTTTCCACTTTTGCGAAATAATATGTCCTCGTTGGTACTTTTTTTGTATTTTTAACTGGTTCGAGACTTCAAAGAATACAATAAGCCTGTTCAAATACCAAAGAGGGAAAAGTTAATTGCCTCCAGAAACATGTCAGCATGTTTCCTCCCCTCTTGTTACTTCCTTCCTTGCCCCTTCCTTCTCCCTTCCTACACAAATGATATGGTGGTGTCCGTACGATTGCCCAACGATATACCTTAATATATAGTCCAAATACGAGAGAAAAACTAAATTTGTTTTCTCTGATTTAGCTACAGAAATTCAGAAAATCTGTGTTTTATATATTTAGAATGATAAATTTGATGATTTTAAGAATTTACAAAATATCAATATTATAAAAATCTGATAAATTGTTTGGTGGTTTCGCGGAATCTTCGTACCTTTGCAGCGGATTTCTAAGAAATCAATGGTTGACCACTCGTTTTGAGGGTGTGTGATGACTGGTACATCGTCAGCGAATACTTGTTCTGGGGCCCAACTCCAAGTTATAAATGGCCTACCAAAAAGGAGTTTGTTTTTGTCCTTTCCCTTTCGGATGGACATCGAGAGTTAAGAACAAGTATTTGTAA
>JAFUHI010000006.1 GCA_017468925.1 Bacilli bacterium
GCAGATATACCCAGGTTTATATTGATAAAAAGGTGAATTTGATTAACAATAGGCCTAGGAAATGTAACAACTGGATATCTCCATCAAAATTGATGTCTGAAGCTATCTCGGAGTGTTGCACTTAAGATTACAATTTACCATATTTGAAAAACGCTTTTTATTGTTTACAATAATATTTATGGATAATTACGAAATCAAAGAAGCGGGATTTGGCAAAAGATTCCTGGCTTTTATATTAGATGCGGTGGTGGTTGCCATCAGCGCGGTTTTGCTTTTCTCTTACGTCACTTCAACCCATATGTTTAATGCGATGGGCGGAGAAACGATATTAAATGAGGCGGTAGCCTTCCAGCTTGATACTGGACTATATAGGAAAAACGCTTCAGATCAATTGGAACTAAACACTTTCTTCGCGGATTATAAAAGAACATCATCTGGCGAAAGCGGGCCTACTACTCAAAGCGGATACGGCTATGAGAATTATATGAAGATAGTCTATGAATTCTATACCGAATTTTTGCCTGGCGATCATAGCGATGACCCATACAAAATTGACGATGTCACCTATACAAAATCAGGCGAGACATTGACCAAAAGCGCTTCGGAATACTATACCTGGTCATATTTCTGCGAGGATATTTTGGGATTGCCAAAAGCCGATTCAATCAAAGATTTCACAAGCGAGGATAATTATTCGTTCTCCTATTATCGCTATGTGCTAAATGAAGAAGGGACCGCGGTGGACACGACCAAATGCCCAGTCATCAAAACATCGTTCCAAAACAAAATCGATGGCGGTGATTATGAAACAATTTCTTCAATAACCAAGGATTTCTATGATCCATCGGCGAAATCGGGGAAATACATGGACGCGACGACGCTAGTTATCCATCAATCTTATTATAACGATAGAGGTCAGCAATATTCGAAGCTGCAATGGGTCTCTTTGCTTGTGGCTTTCTTGCCTATCCACACCATAATGTTCCTCATAATCCCATTATTAACAAAAGACGGGAAAACATTAGGAAAATTAGTTGCTGGCTTAGGCGTCATTGGAGTGGAAGGATATTCCTTAAAACCATATCAGAGAATCCTCCATCCTCTTATTGTCTGGGCTGAAGGGTTGGTGTTGCTTATCCCATCCACAATGATGGCGATTATGGCTTATGGATTGATCGCGGTAGTCGATTATATGGTCGGCGTTATGTCAAAAGGATATCGCCAGACTATCCACGATAGATTATCTAGAACTTTGGTGGTGGACGCCAAAGCGTCTAAATGGTTTGCCGATGAAGAAGAGCAAGAGCTTTATTACATGGAGCACCCAGAAGAAAGACCGGAGAATGTTGAGGAAAGCAACAATCAAGCAGCCTATGAGGATTCGGTCTTGGATATGAACACCCTTATGAAAGCTCGCGCTGAAAGAGAAGCGGCCTTAAGAATCACCAATTTCGATGAATTCGAAAGAAGCAAAGCGGAAGAATTCGATAGAGAAGCCGCTTTAAAAGCTGAAATGGAAATGACCAAACAAGAACAAGAAGAAGCAATAGAAGAGCCATCTATAGAAGAAGAGGCTCCGCAAGAAGAAAAGAAGCCTATCACCCCGCCAGACGAAGAAGGCTTCACTGACGACGAAGAGTCAAATTGATGCTTTATCGTATCGATAAGAACAAAGTTCTTGCAACAAAAGGGCTCTAAGAATAGAATATCAAAGCCGATAAAAAGGCAGTGGTCCCTTAGCTCAGTTGGTAGAGCAGCTGACTCTTAATCAGCGGGTCGCGGGTTCGAGTCCCTCAGGGATCACCATTAAAAAAGATAACGAGATGATACCTAAAATTATCTCGTTTTTATTATATTTAGGGGCTTTTTTGATGGATTTGACTATCCAGAAGATTCCTGAATAGACAAAATGTTCACCATTATTAGTGCTCGTAAGGTTCGCGTAGCATACCGATAACTAAATAAATCCCTGTGAAAGCCAATGGTGGTGAGCGGCACGGATTTTTTGATTGCCAGAAAATCGTAAGAACTTGAGAAAAACAATCAAGAAGTTAGCACTCTTTCGCAACAAGTGCTTGACTCTCTCTCTCTCTCTAGAATGAAAGTATGAACAAATATTCCGTCTCATACAAAAAAATGTGGGTTCTTCTTGTTGAAAGGGGGATTTCTCCTGTCGATTTAAGAAAAGATCTTAATATCGCTACAGGCACAATGACTAAATTAAGAAGAAACGAAGAAGTTGCATTATCGGTATTGCTTCGAATTTGCGAATACCTTGATTGCAACATCGGTGATGTTTGTGATTTTGTGAAAAAAGACTGGTAAAGGAGAAAGAATTATGTACTGTCCAAACTGCGGAAAAAAGTTAGATGATGATGCGTTGTTTTGTGATGAATGTGGAACAAAAATCGAAGGACAAAAGCCATCAAACGACCAAATGCCTACCGTTCAAGAAAATTCTGCAATTAAAGAAGAACCAGTAAAAGAAGTTGCGAGAACTGAGCCGGTTGAAGAAATTCGACCTGAACAAAAAAGAGCGAATCCTAAAGAAGGGCGTTTGCATAAATGTCCTAATTGTGGGGAACTAATAAGCTTTGACGATGTTAAATGTCCTTCTTGCGGATATGAAATTAGAGATAGAGGAGTTAACGTTTCTGTTCAAAGCCTATTTGATAAAGTTCTAGCTACGGAAGACCTAGACAAAAAAATTGAGTTAATCAAAACTTTCCCGATTCCGAATACTAGGGAAGATATTCTTGAATTCATGTTATTAGCAAAGTCAAGCTTTGATGCTAAATATTATGCTACAAACAAAAACATCGATAGTGTCTCTAGTGCCTGGCTTTCAAAAATTGATCAATGTTATGCTAAAGCAAAAATTTTGCTCCGTGATAAAAGAGATTTAGATACCGTAGAAGATATATACTCGGGAATTCATAAAGAAACCAAGAAGATTCAAAGAAGCAAACTTCTTATGATTATCGGCGGCTTTGTCGCAATCATCGCTTCTGTTGTTTGTATTGTTACATTTAATGTAGAAGTAGAAGGCAATACCCTTTTATCGCTTCTGTTTATCGCATTGCTTGCTGGCGGTATTGTTTTGCTCGTATTTGGTTTCAAGAAGAAAAAAACTAATAAACAATTAGAAGAAGAACGCGCTGCTAAAGCTGAAAAAAAGAATAGGAGATAATGTTTATGAGTATTTTCGCTAAGAAAAACAAGACTGGCGGTATAGCTGACGTAATCCGCTGTGACCAAGAGGATTATCTTATTTGGAAGTGGCATCCAAAAGGTGCTGCAGAAGGCGACCTCAAAAGAGATACTGCAATTAGAACTAATTCGGTATTAAGGGTTAAGGATGGCGAAGTTGCTGTCTTTGTGTACAAACAAAAAGATGGTCATAACCAAGATTTCATCGTCGGTCCACATGACGAAACGCTAAAAACTAAAAACTTCCCGATTTTGTCATCTATTATCGGCCTGTGGTATGAAACGGACACGCCATTCCAAGCAGAAGTTTTCTTTATTAACTTAGGACGTGCATTACAGGTTAAATTTGGTGTTCCATATTTTGATATCGCCGATCCTAGATTCCCTGATTTTGAAGCGCCAGTCGCTGTGCGCGGCACACTTACTTTCAAGGTTGAAGATTACGAAGCTTTCGTTAAGCATTATCAGCTTGCAACGTTTGAGATGGATGACTTCAAGAAAAAAGTCACAGACGCAATTATCAGATATGTAAAAGACTCAGTTGCTAAAGCACCAGCTGAAAACGATATTCCGTTAATTCAAATCGAATCAAAAATAGATCTTATCAACGATAAGGCTGAATTGAATGTCAAAGAGAGACTATACGAAACATTTGGCGTCACAGTCACTGGCTTTGATATAAGCGCAATCGAAATAGATAAAGAATCAGAAGGATATCAAGAGCTCAAAAACATTAGCAAAGGCATGGCCGGTAGAAAAGCTGAAATTGATATACAACATTACGAAGAGTCCCTCCGTATTCAAAGAGAAGAAGGACAATATGCCGCGCACATGGGCACTAAACAAACAAATCTCGGTGCTTATGAGACTGAGGTTAAAGGAGGGGTTGGCGTCGAAAGCGCAAAAGCTCTCGGGAAAATGGGTGAAAATGGTGCAGGTCGTATAGATATTGGCGGCGATGGTGGCCAAGGAGGAGGCGCGGGTTTTAATCCTGTCTCTTTGATGGCTGGCTTAGCTGTTGGTGGTGCTGTCGCCAAAAACATTGGTGGCACTTTAGATCAGACTATGAATGCATCTGGAAATGTGCCTCCTGCAATTCCTACTGTTACTTTCCACGTTGCTATAGATGGCAAAGCGGTTGGACCATTTGAAACTGCAAAAGTCATCGAGATGATTAGTAGTGGTCAAGTTTTGAAAGATACGTTGATTTGGAAGCAAGGTACTCCAAATTGGGTAAAAGCTGGAGAATTGAAGGAATTTAGTGATTCGTTCCCACCAGACTTGCCACCAACTAAATAGTCTTTGGAGATTAAATATGAAAAACAAAATGGTCTTTATAGGAATAAATGCACTTCTTATTGTTGCTGTTGGATATTCTGGGCGAAGAACACTTTGAGCGTTGATTCGGTGTCTCCTCACTTCCATATGTGAAGGCCTTTATTTACGAATAGGCTATTTTCAGATATTTATTTAAATAACGTTTATTATATTGAACATTAATTTTAAAGTGAATAAAATATATGCATGGATAAAAAGACTCTGATTGGCAAAAAAATCAAAGATAAAAGATTGCAACTTAATTTGAGAATGGATGATGTCGCAAAACATGTAGGCATCACAAGATCAACCCTATGGTCTATCGAAAGTGGAAAAGGTAATTACACGATTGATGTTCTTTTGAAGCTGCTTGATTATCTGGATTTGCCTTTTGAAATCAAATTTGATGAGAGCAACACGGATAGAGATAGGGCTACAAGGGTTAATAGTGCACTTGATAAAAAAATAAACAGATTCTTGATGATGTGCATCGAGCAGTACGCATCGAGCATCAACGAAAGCAGCAAGGCAACATATGAAAAAATGAACAATAGTGGAGTTTTGCAAGAATTAATAGACGATTATGAGGATATGCATGGCATGTCTACATATTTAATAAATGATTATATTGATAAAAGGCTGAATGAGGTGAAAAGATGATTTTGTATCACGGATCCGATGTTGAAGTAATCGAACCCAGAATCATAATATCTGAAAAAGGGAAAGATTTCGGCTGCGCTTTTTATCTAACTCCAATTAAGGAACAGGCCGAAAGAATGGCCAAGAGAAAACAAAGGATAAACAAGAGCGGCTCTGCAATAGTGAGCGTTTTTGAATGGAATGAAAAGAGCAAGGGATTGTTAAAATATAAAAACTTCCCATCCCCTAATTTAGAATGGCTAGAAATGATTATTGAATGCAGAACAAACCCATCGTTTATTCATGGATATGATATTGTAGAAGGGAAAATAGCAGATGACTCCGTCGGAGAAACCGTCCTCTTTGTTGTCGATGGGGTTATGAAGAAAGAAGACGCGATTGAAAGACTTAAATTCCAAAAAATTAATTCCCAGATAGCGTTTTGCAGCGATAATTCAATCAAATATCTAAAGTTTTTAAACAGTTACGAGGTCAAATGATGGAACACGTTCTCGCTAAAACGATATTAATAACCCAAGTGGTGGAGCTGATTGCCAAGAAATACAGATTAAGCCTACAAGAGGCTAGAGATAATTTCTACAAATCCGATGTCATAGACTTGCTAGAAGATGATGAAACTGGGCTATATGGAGAATCATCGTTATATTTGCTCTGTTTATATGAGAGATACGCTGGTTTATCAAAGGCTGATGCTGGCAACATCTGAATAAAAACACTTCCAATAAGGCTCCCTATGATTATGTGGCATGAAAAAAGTGGAGAATTTGTGAAATTTGTTCCAGGAGGAGTAAAACATGGAAGAAAATAAATACATATGCCCAGAATGTGGCTCTGAGATGATGGCCGTTTATGAAAAGCCAGCCTTGAATTTGACTTGCCCTAAATGCGGATGCAAAATCGCCACAACTAAATGGGAAGATATTGATTTGGATGACACAACATACAAAATCTTTTTAAAACCCAATCGCAGTCCTGGCACTGAGTCGATAAAATTCATTTCCAAAATAACAGGTCTTAATTATATTAATTCAAGAAAATTGCTTGAAAACGGTGGCTTAATATCTGAAGAAAAAGCGGTCGAAATCAAAAAACAAAAGATTGATTTGGACTTGAACAATATAAAATACACCATTGAACCGATGTTCCCATATTGATTGCTGCTTTTAATACAAAACATTCAACATTTACGGCGAATTTTATATGTGTTTTTAAATATTTATTTGGCTTTTTTCGTTTTTGCATTTATAAATAAGAATATGGCAAATACTCCAAGCAAGAACCAGATTAAAAGAATTCTTTTGGTACTAAAGAAAAAGAACCGCAAATACGCATCACTTGATATGCTTTCCCAATGGATGGGGCTATATCCAGACGTTTTAGCGGATTCGATTGAATATTTCTCTCCTCTGATTAGGATGGATTCCTCCATCAATCTTATGTCTCTCATCCCTGAATTCGAGGAATATGTCAAACCAACTCCTCAGGCAAAAGATGATGAAGAGGAGGAACCAAAAACCAAAAGAGTGGTCGCCACCACAAAAGAAGTTGATGAATTCAAATCCGTATCGGATTTCATTTATAAAAAGATGACAAACGCAGGAGGTCTTATCGACCAAAGCTATGTCCTTTCCGAACACGATCTTAGAATTCTTCAAAAGCTAATAGGCAAAGAATTAAAAGAAAAAAAGAAGCCAGCTAAAAAGACCATCAAAGGCCGCAACCGTAAGGTTTGATTTATCTAGCATATTTCCATTTTGATATGCAAAATATGGTAAGATATTTGCCATGGGTTATTTCTCTGAAAATACAATCGTAACTGAAACTGGACACACTATCCCATCTTTCCTTTCGCGTTTGGCTTCCTCTGCGGTGGATATCGCCATTACTGTAGCGTTTTCCATCGCTATTTTCTTTTTGATTTATCCTTTTGGATATTTCCCAACCGTAGGGGATGCGATTGGACTCAAAGAGGCAACTCAAAACCTCCATGATTATCAACTTTCCTCATATCTTTACACCGATGAAAATGATGTTATTTCTTATATCCAAAAAGATAATTATGAGGGATATGAAGAGATATTGCAGAACTATTATTTTGTCTATCAGCAGGAAACAAATGAAGTCAATCCTTCCCCGAAGAATTACAGCGTTCAAGACTACAACCATAATGTATTATTTCTCCCATTGACGACGGATTTCGTGGTGGATTCCCCTTATTTTGAATTTGCAAAAGGGGAAGATGGGAAGCCAGACGCTTCTAAAATAGGCGTGGTCAGAGAAGCCCTTTATGTAGATGGAAAATTAAGCGAAGAAACCAAGCAGAACCTAAAATATTATTTTCAAAGAAGATATGATGAAGCGGTTGAAGAGTTTAATGGGGAATCATATGTGATTTCCGCCTCGAGGACATTGTCTGGATTGACGGTCGTGATTGAAGCCATGTCCGTTATGCCTCCTTTCATTGTCTTTTATGTGGTTCTTCCTCTCGCTAGCGAAAAAAGGAAAACCATTGGCAAAAGGATAATGAACCAAGCGACTATTGATATAAGCGGCCAAAAGTTAAAGTGGTATTGGGTCTTGGCCAGAAGCGTGATATTTATAATAACTTTCGTTTTGGCATCGTTCCTAGATAATATTGTCGCCTCTATCGCAGTGCTGATAACAGTTTTCTTGGTTTCTCTTGGATTTGTAACGTTTTCCCGCAAAAGGAGGGCGTTGCATGATTATCTAGCCAGGTCAATCGTGGTTAAAGATGATGGTTTTGAATATTTAGAGATAAAGAAGGAAGAAGATGGAGAAGAGGATATTAAACGCTAACATCGCCAAAAGAGCATTGACTGCGATAATGGACCTCTTTTTCGCATTTTTGTTTGGAATTGCGGTGTTTTCCATCTCATCTGTAGCGTTTACCTCTTCGCAATATGGCGGAGAAATCGCCTCATCGATGACATCGTATCAGCTCAATTCCCAGCTTTATTATTTGAATGAGGATGGGAATGTCGCGCCTTATGATAATCTAGCCCGTTATGACCTTTATGAAGAAAAGCTATCTTACTATTACACAGTCTTCCTAGGGAATGAGGTCCCAGAGCAATATAGGGAACAACATGACGTTTATTGGTTTAATGTCTTTATCCTCGGCTTGGATGATGAAAAGGGAGAATTCAGCACAGCTCAACTGGAAAAAATAGAAGAGCCTGCCAAAAGCCAGTCTGGGATTTTTGAATACGCGACAAAGGATGGGGAAAAAGATTATGAATCGTTAGGGGTTCCACATCACGATTTGCATATCGATAGCGATATCAGCAAAGAATTGACCCCTCAAGGAAAAGCTGCGACCCTGTCATTTTTCTACAATTCAGAAAAACAAAACGCCTATTACAACGCCGGAAGAGATTTATACAACAGGCCATTTTATTCCTATTTGGTTGGAGAATACCAAAAATTATCATCTTTTTACCCCGTTATCATCGCCGTTCCGCCTTCTGCGATCATCTTTTATTTGATCGTTCCGCTTATCTTTAAAAATGGCTGCACTTTCGGCAAGAAAATCATGCATCTCGCCATTATAAGGGAAGATGAATATGCAGCAAAAAGACCACAGATCGTTTTAAGGCAGCTTCCTAGCATTCTTTTGGTGACAATCCTATTCGTTTTCCTTGATTTGTTAATAGCCGCCATCATCTCTTTAGGAATCTTAATAGTTTCATATGTTTTATCGATTTTCACGCCAAACCACAGGGCTTTGCATGATTACATCGCCTATACCCGAGTGGTAGATGATAAAGAGTCGATTTACTTTGACGCTCCAAGGGAATAAAACACGCCATCGGAACAATTCTTATTTAATATAAATAATTACCGGTTTTTTATTGTCTAATCGTCTTGTCGAGAGACGCATATAATGTTATGATACATTAAACATAAGCTTTTATTAGCCAACATTGGGGGAAACCAAATGGAAGTAAAGATTGAAGGGCTTCAAAAAGTCTTCACAAGCCATAAAGGCACTAAAATGACAGCCGTCGACAATATGTCTTTTATCATACCCGACGGAAAACTCGTTGGATTGCTCGGTCCATCGGGGTGTGGAAAATCAACGACGCTATATATGATCGCAGGTTTGCATAAACCAACAGGCGGTCATATTTATTTTGGTAGCGAAGATGTGACGAATATTCCACCAGAAAATAGAGGAATTGGACTTGTTTTCCAGAACTACGCTTTGTATCCTCATTTCTCTGTTTCTCAAAACATCTCATTCCCGCTTGACAATGTTCGTTTGCCAGGCGCCTATGGAAAAGAAGCAGATGCTTTGAAATCCGCCAAAGGACAGCTTGATTTTGCTGAAATCGAATTGAAGAAATTGAGCAAGAAGAGAGATTCGTTATCAAAAGCGATTTCCGAAGGCAAAGCGGTCGATGGCGACCAAGAAAAACTTGAGGAAATAGAGAAGGCGATAGAAGAAACCCAAGCAAAACGCGATGAACTAGCCAAAGACGTCGAAAAAGCCACCGCCGAATTGGAGGAAGCGAAAGCGGCTTTCGAGAAATTAAAGAAAGAAGATCCTGAAAAAGCCAAGATAATCAACAAGAAGAGATTATCCAAGGAAGATAAGGCGGCGATAGTTGCCGAAATGGCGCAAATCGTTGACATCACTCCTTATTTGGCAAGAAAACCAAAAGAATTATCTGGCGGTCAGCAGCAACGTGTCGCCATCGCTAGAGCCTTGGCTAAGAAGCCATCGGTTCTCCTTCTCGATGAGCCACTCTCCAACCTCGATGCAAGACTTAGATTACAGACAAGAGAAGAGATCAAGAGAATTCAAAAAACAACAGGAATCACAACGATTTTCGTTACCCATGACCAAGAAGAAGCGATGTCTATATCAGATGTCATCGTTGTTATGAAATTGGGCGTGATTCAGCAAATCGGCGAGCCTCAATACGTTTATGATGAGCCAGCTAACCTATTCGTTGCCAAATTCCTTGGCTCCCCGGCCATCAACACATTCTCCGGCGAGATAAAAGACGGAAAGCTTTATCTCAATGGCGAATTATTCGATGACGATCCTATTTACAAAGAACCATATGTCCATACAGTCTATGAAGAACCAGCCAAAGAAGAAGCGAAAGAAACAATTCTCCATGGCAAGAGACCCAAAAAGAACAACGGTGAGGTTTTCGAGGAGAATCCAGAAGTCGCTAAGAAATCCTGGCCAAGCCACGAAGAGACTCTAACAGATCGCAAAGTGACGATCGGCGTGCGTCCAGAATCATTCAAATTAGTGGATGGCAGAGCCAAGAAAGGCATGGTCCCAGTCGAAGTCGAGATGATCCAGCACATCGGCAGAGATATTTCGATAGTCGGCAACGTTGAAAAACAGGAACTTGCTAAATTAAAGATAATCATCCCGAGCGAATATCGCGATTCCATCCCTCCAAGCGGCACCATAAGATTGAATGCCAGCCGCTTCTACGTGTTTGAAGAAGGCGGAGAAAGGATCAAATAATGGAGAACATCACTGTTGCTGAAAGAAAAGAGCGGGAGTGGTCCTACATCTCATCCAATGACAAGGAAGAGATGAAGAAAGAATCCACGGATGACATCCTGAAGCGCTCTTTATCCACCAAGCGAACGAAGAAATTCAATCTCCCAGAATCAGCGAAAGCATGGATTGCCTTGATTCCTGCATTGATTTTCCTTGTTCTCTTTATGATTTACCCTATCATAAACACCTTCATCATCTCTTTCATGGAGAACTTCCATTTCATGAAAGGGGCTGGTGGCTCATTTGCTATCTCAAACTTCATCGCCGCCATAAACAACAACCGTCTGGCCGTTAAACCGCTTATATCATTCGGCAACTACATCGCTGTTTTGAAAGATGCCGAATTCATGGAATCATTGGGGAATACGGCGCTTATTGTTATCGTAACCGTTCCTCTAACGATTGTGGTGGCCTTATTAATCGCAGTCGCTTTGAATTCCATCAAGAAACTGCAGGGTTTTTTCCAGACTGTATTCTTTTTGCCTTACGTCACCAACTCAATCGCTTTAGGTATGGTATTCCATATCATTTTCACCGATGGGGATGCGGGTTTGTTCAACGCTTTCTTATCCATATTTGGCATTGAGGCCCAATCATGGCTATCGGTGTACGCCACAAAATGGCAGATGTTCGTTGTCATTATCATCTATTCGATATGGAACGGCATCGCGTTCAAAATCTTGGTTTTCATGTCAGGCTTAGCCTCCATCGATAAGCAATATTACGATGCGGCTAAAATCGATGGCGCTTCAAGAACGACAATTCTAAGAAGAGTCACGGTTCCATTACTATCACCGCAGATTCTTTACATCACCATAACCTCGTTTATCGGCGCGTTCAAATCATACACACAGATCATATCGTTGTTCGGTGGTGGTGCTTACGACTTCGGCGGCACCGACAAGAAACAATGGGAAACCGTTGTCGGATATGTCTATAAAGTCATGCAGGACGATACAAAGATCGGTAGGGCTGGCGCGGCAAGCTTTATTTTGCTTGTCATAATCCTTGTCATTACCTTAATCCAATCGATTGTATCCAAGAAGAGGGTCCATTATTAAGGAGGAAAGCAAGATGGCAGCAAGTGATAATTATTTTGCAAGCCCCGCGAAGATGCGTATCTACAAAGCTCGCGAGATTGGCTCAAAAACCTTGACATATGTCTTCCTTTCGATTTTAGGTTTGTTCATGTTGGTCCCATTTGTCTACATGATCATCACCTCATTCAGGGATGCCGATGCATATGATCTAGATACGATGAACAAAGTGTTCAATTTGATTCCTTCTTGGTTCAATAGCGAATTGGGAAGACCGAATTACACATTGGATAACTACATCACGGTTTTCACATATAGAAACCCAGTCACACAGGAACCAATTAATTTCGGATACTATTATCTCAACACGATTTATGTCTCCGTCATTTCGACATTCTTCACCTTGATCACATCCGTTTTGGCCGCATTTGCGTTTGCTAGATGTGAATTCAAAGGAAAGACATTGTTGTTCACAATTCTATTGGCAACGATGATGATCCCTGGCGAAATGATGGTCATCACCAACTTCCAGACCGTTAAGCAGCTTGGTTGGGATAATACCTTCGCCGCGTTGATATTCGTACACGGCGTTTCAGTTTTCTACATCTATTACATGAGGCAGACTTTCCAGCAAATACCTAACGAATTGTTCTTGGCCGCCAAAGTAGACGGCTATGGGCATTTTGCTTATTTATGGAAAGTTATGGTGCCAATCGCCATGCCCACCATCGTCACAATTGCCATTCTCTCGCTTATGGGCGCGTGGAATGCATACATATGGCCGAATTTGGTCGCTTCTGGTCGCTGGAGATTGAATTCTGATTGGTCGATGAAACTTGTCTCCAACGGTTTGATGTCCTTGTTCACGAATTCAGACACAGGACTAAGCAAGGATACGGTGAGAATCGCTGGTTCAATGGTTTGCACCGTGCCTCTATTTATATTCTTCCTTATATTCCGTAAATACATCATGCGCGGCGTGTCCCGCTCTGGAATTAAGGGTTAATAACCAAGAAAGGAAATTATCATGAAAAAATCAAAAACATTATTGGTTGTCACTCAATCTCTTGCGATGCTTATGGCAGCAGGGGGCCTATCTTCTTGCGGAGCGCACGTTACTTCCCCAATCGATTTGACGGTTGATACCAGAGGCCAGACAATCTCTATCTGGACTGGCTTTGGCGCTTCAATCTCATCGAGCTTGGAATCGCTTCTATCAACATTCGAGGATCTTACAGGCATCCACGTTGTTCACGAATCAAAAGGCGGATATGACAATCTTCAAAAAGCCATCAACGGTTCGGCATCCAGCCAAACATACGCCAACGTAGCCGTTGGTTATCCAGACCATTTCGCTGGATACATCGATTCGGATATCATCCATCGTTTGGATGAATTCATAGAGCAAGATTCATTGATTCCTGCAACTAGAACCGGAAGTGTCACCGATCCAAATGATGAAAGCGCGACATTCGAAGAATTGCCACAGCTTGATTTGGATGACTTCTATTCATATTACATGACCGAATTGCAGACCCTTGAATACAAAGAGGATGGAACAGGATATCTCCTTGGCCTCCCATTCAACAAATCAACCGAGGTCATGGTCTATAACAAATCGTTCTTTGATTTGGATTCTGTCAAAACCGCAGGCATTGCCTTGCCAACAACCTGGGATGAAGTCGGAACCCAGACCACAAAGATATTGGATTATGTAAAAGGACTCCGTGTCACGAACGCTTCAAGCCAATCCGTTTCAATATTCGGAAACGGAATTTTAGCGAGCGACGATAATTTGTATTTCAAAGAAATTCCGGAAGCCTTGGTTAACCCAACAGATGAAGAGACCGAGCCAGTTTACGCGGTTCTTGATTTGACGAAAGTCAGCGAAAACGACTTCCATCCATTCTCATACGACTCCCAAGCCAATTTCTTCATCACTGGGATGAGGCAATATGGAGGAACATATACCGAAGTCGATAAAGATACTAGACAAGGATATATCAAATTCAACGAAGGCACCGCGGCAAGAGAATTCCTCACCGAAATGAATGGAATATACGCTAAAGGCGGGATGGGTATCCCTCAGACTTGGGGAGAAGCCTCCTATTGCTCAACACCATTCAAAGCCTATAAATCAGTCATGAACATTGGCTCCAGTGGTGGTGTCTCCAATTCTTTGGCGGCATCATTCAAAGCCGAAGTCTCCTGCGCGCCAATCCCATATAAGAACGCCAATAGGAAATACGTCATCTCCCAAGGCACCAACTTAGGCATATTCGATGTTGGCTCGACAGCGCAGAAAGCCGCTGCTTGGAAATTAGTCAAATACCTATCGCAATTCGCAAATGGCACATTTGCCGCTATGACAGGCTACTTCCCAACATGTAAGAGCGCTTCCTTAAGCCGCGATTATCAAAACATGCTCAACAATCCAAAAGGCAATGAGGAAAAACTAAAGGCTGCTGCAGCAAGAATCAACCTTGATGTATTCGATAACGCTGAAGAGAAATGGCAGAAATTCGTCGATCCTGGATTCGTTGGCTCTTCAACTATCCGTACCGATGTTGATACGATTACAGCGGAGATTTTCATCGATAAAAAAGGTGTCCAGGACACAATCAACGAGCATGTAGATAACCTTAGAGACTATTTGCCGGCCTAAAGGAAAGAGGAAATAATCCATGAAAAAGAAAATCGTCTTATTATTAACAACATCACTCCTTTCTGGAATCGCTCTTTCCGCCTGCGGGGGAAGCGGTCGTGATCCATATGCAAACCTTGATTTCGATGAGGATATTAGAGGTGCGAAAATCACAATGTGGACCCCATTTGGCTCTGATATGCACGCCCAAGTGGAAGCTTTGGTGAATAGATGGTCGGAAAAAACAGGAGTGCAGGTCGTAGTTGAAGCCAAAAGTGGATATGATACCCTGAAATCTGCGATTTCCGAATCCGCCTCCACCGAAACCTATCCAAATATCACCTTTGCTTATCCAGACCACATGGCTTCATATGTAGGCTCGGATATCTTATTGAGGCTCGACACATATTTCGAGAAAGGCAGCTCAACCAAATTTGACTACGCCCCAGAGAATGATGTGTTCGCCATAAGTGATTTCTATACCGATTATATGGCCGAGAACCAGTCGGTCGAATTCAAAGAAGACGGTAGTGGATATACCTTAGGCGTCCCATTCAACAAATCGACTGAGGTTTTGACCTATAACACCACATTCTTCGATTGGGCCAAGACAAAGGATGAAGGCATTTTCGTCCCTTCCACATGGGATGAAGTCGATATCGTCTGCGATAAGATCCTCGCTGTTATGGAAAACAATGATGTCTATGGCCATTTCATAGGAAAAGATGGAAAAACATACGCCACAAATGAAGAAGTCATCGCCGCAACGGATGATGATGCTTTGTTTGATTTCTCTCAGGTAATCGACCCAAAGAAAGCAACAGATGCTAACCGCACCTTCGCCTTTAGGCCTTTAGCAAGAGACTCACAAGCCAATTTCTTTATCACAACCGTTCGTCAATATGGCGGTGAATATTCTTCTTTAGACAAAGCGACGAGAAAAGGAAAAATATTATTCAACTCCGCAGAGGCCAAAGCCGGTTTGAAAGCCATGCAAGATAGATATAACGCCAATAGAATCGGCATTTCTCAGTCTTGGGGTGAAGCGAAATATAGTTCCAACCCATTCTCAGCCTTGAAATGCGTTATGACAGTTGGCTCATCCGCCGGTGCTGATTCAAATGCTCCAAAAGGAGGAAAATTCGATGTTTCCTGCGCTCCAGTGCCTTTCAAAGACGAGAGCAATAAATATGTCATCTCCCAAGGCACCAACCTTATCCTTTTGGATAAAGGAAGCAACGCTGAAAGAATAGCCAGCTGGGAATTGTTAAAATATCTAACTAAATACGCTAACGGAGAATTCTCCAAGAAGACAGGCTATTTCCCTTCATGCGACTTCGCTTTCCAATCCGAAGAATATCAGGATTTCTTCAACGAGAAACCGAGAGCGATGGATGCCCAAATTAATTTGGCCGCCGCTAAAGTCAATAAAGACGTATACACCGCGCCAAATACAACTTGGGTTAAATTCGTCGATGCCGCTTTCGATGGCTCATCCACGGTCCGTACGACAGTCGATACCGCTATGCCGCTTCTCTTTATCGGGAAAAACGGAAAGCAATACACCCCTGATGAAATAGTTGCTCAACTATATAATTCTTTGAGTGATTATCAATAAAATAAGGAGAGTAAGATATGAAAAAATCTAATCTTCTATTCACCCTGATTGCCTTGATGGCGTTATGCTCATGCACTAATGCCACCGAGAGCACGGAAACAGAAATTCGCTGCCCGGATGTAGCAAAATGCACCCAGGAAAACGATCCGCCTTTGGAGACACCAGAGACTGACAAATTGGAATTCCCGTTTGAAGACACATACGCCGAAAACGATTTTGAGGAGGCAGAAAGTGGAGTGGTGGCCGCAAAAGCCCAGCTTACATATGTCACCGATGGTGATACCGCCACATTCAAAACAGTGAATGGCCACACCATCAAATGCCGTTTCCTTGGCGTCAATACCCCAGAATCAACAGCAGACGTCGAGCCTTGGGGAGTTAGAGCCTCCGCTTTTGCAAAAAAAGTCCTTCTATCTGCCAAAGACTGGTGCTTAGTCAATGATATCGGTGTCTATGGCAAAAGGGATAACACATCAAGCCAACGTAATCTTGCTTTCGTTTGGTATAAGACAAATGAAGGCGATTGGAGGCTATATAACCTAGAATGCGTTGAGCAAGGATATTCCCAAAGAACGTTATTCACCGATTCCTCCGCTTTGAAATACCTCGCTCCATTCCAGGCGGCTGATGAGCGCGGAAAAGAATGCAAATACCGCGTTTATGGCGATAAGAACGATTGCACATACGATTACAGTGATGATGTAAAAGAAGTGACGATCTATCAGGTTTTGCACCGTTATGATGAACTCGGCATCACCGACACTTCATCTGGAAAAATGCTTCATATAACCGCTTTAGTCGTCGGACTTATCGGAGATAATTTGGTAGTGAGAGATGTCCAAAGGGATTTGGATCAGGAAGATGATGATCCATTGGCGACCCTTTATGCTTATTCCGGCTTCACTGGCGCTTTAGGCAGCTTTGTCGGTGTTGGCGATATCGTCTCATTCTATTGCCGTGCGACCACATTTGGAGAAAATATCCAACTCTCTGACCTCAAGAAAGATATCCATGGCAAATATCAATTTGAGGTATTGGTCGATGCGAGCGAAGGCGATGATTATGGCCAATATATCCACGATATGGAGACCATCTCCGTTCCATATGGAGAAGATTTCACCAGCCTCAATGGATACGTGAGCCAATATGTCGATATCGATATCGAGATAAGAGAGATCGCTAATGGTGATTACGATGATGATGGAAATATCATCAATGTCGATCCAGACAACCCAACCAAATATTACAATCAATCGGAAAAATCGCCTTATTCCGAGACAATCTATGGAAAAGTCAGAGGAACAAAGCAATATTGCAACATCAGAATCGATGGCAACTGCACTCCGAAATTGACCCACAACAATTTCCAAGTCGGCCATATATATCATCTAAAGGGTTACCTGAACCCATATTACAACAACTATCAATTAGCGATGTTCAACAACACCGCAAAATATCATTACTGCACCGAAGTGACGGATGCATAAAGAAAGGAAGGAAAATATGAAAAGAAATCTAATTGCAGCCCTTGTCTTGTCCGCTTCAATGCTAGTCTCCTGCGGGGAGCAAAATAGCGGGCCAAGCGATAAGGATGTAGTCGATCAAATCGCCGCCAAGGCCGCGATTGCCATGTGGGCGGATTCCGGAGAAGTCATCCGTTACACAAAGACAAATGAAGTGGAAGGTGCCCACACCCCAATCCTAGCCACATCATTTATGACTAGAATCGAAGGAACGGCCTATACCGCTAAAATCGAGTGGGGTGGAATCGATGGGACAGATTGGGTCAAATACGATTCTGATGAAGAGCACGTTGTCGTCATTGCCCAAAGACAATCAGTCGGCGGCAAAACTCTAGAAGCAACCTTTGTTCCTACCATCACTTATGGAGGTGCTTCAGTCCAGGGTTCATCCTACAAATTCACCTGCGCACCATATGATGTCGATCCAAAACAAATGACTATGGCGGAACTCGCCGCTGGTTTCTACACCAATAAGACCGTAAAGACAAAAGACGTAGTGAAGGTCAGCGGGCAAATAACATTTGCTTCGCCTGATTATAGCTCCGTCATCGTCCAAGAAGGCGCATCCGCTGTCCAATTATACAAAGGCTCAGCCTTCTCAACATTCTATGGCATTGGAAAATCAATCACCACGGTTGGAAAAATCAAAGATTACAGCGGTTTGGAATTTGATCCAGTCCTCGATGTATCGCCAACAAGCGATGTCGCAATCGATAAATTCGAGGTCACTGCTGCTAATATTACTGCTTTCCGCGAGGAAATGAAGGACAACAACAAAGCCCATGCCAATCAGCTTTGCGAAGGTGAATTGACTGTTCAAAAGGTATATAAGAATTCTTCAGGCGTTGCCACAACCCTCTATCTCAATGTCGATGGCGGAGAAGAAATGGCCTTATACACCAAATCCGGATTCGCTGGAGATGATGGCGCAAATCAAATCTATTCATTGTTCGAATCATGCGCAGAAGGAGACAAAGTCAAATTCCGCGGATGTATGGCTTTATACAATGATTTAGTTGAAGTAAACATCTATTCTCCAAATGATGTAGAAGTCACCGAAAAAGCTTCAGCAGAATAAAAACAAAAAGAATGATGTGGTGGGGAAACCGCCACATTTTTCTTTTCGAAATCATCTAATAAAAGCGGTAATTATTACCTGCATAATTAATTAACTTGTTGTCAACAACAAGGGTGGCTAGTAAAATTATATAGATGCAAATAAAGAAAGGAATCTTTTAAAAGAATGAAAAAGAAATTTATCTTTGCAATGTCCGCTGCAACCGCCTTATTTTTAGCGTCTTGCACTGGGCCAGCCCCATCACCTGCAACATCAACTCCTGCTGACACAGGCACCTCTCAGCAAGGTGAAGTCGATTCTGTTGTCTCCGTCACCATCACTGGTGATTCCGAAGTAGAAGTTGGAAAGACCATCACACTCGTAGCCGAGGTCGAAGTCACCGGAGAAGCTTCTAGATTGGTCGATTGGACCGCATCTAGCGAAAAAGCCACCGTTAACGACGCTGGTGTTGTCACCGGTGTAGAAGAAGGCGAAGTGACAATAACCGCAACCTCAGTTTTCGATCCAACAAAGAAAGATGAGATTGTCGTGACCGTTACCGCTCCAGTCAAACGTGGTATCAAAGACATCACCGCAACTGGCGATTACACAATCAAAGGCAAAGTTGCCGCTAAAAACACCAAATCATTCGTCCTTGCGGATGAAGAAGCCTCAATCATGGTATATCTCAATGCAGAGCCAGATGTCAGCATCGGAGACTATGTTGAAGTAAAAGGCGCCGTTGAAACATCAAAATATTCCGCAGGCATGTTCCAATTCAATTCCGAGACGGAAGTCACTGTCCTTACTGGAGAAGCTGGACCAACCCTTCCTGAAGCAGTTGCTTTGGATGCCGAAATAGTTGACGCT
This sequence comes from Bacilli bacterium, assembly GCA_017468925.1. Taxonomy (GTDB): domain Bacteria; phylum Bacillota_I; class Bacilli_A; order RFN20; family CAG-826; genus UBA4951. The sequence continues at coordinate 19,488 of JAFUHI010000006.1, forward strand.
TGGGTTGAAGCATCAAGCTATGCCACAACCGAGATGAAACTTTATAAATGGTCGACAACAATCGGCAAAGAAGGTGGATATTTCACCCTTCCAGTCGTTGGATCAGATGTCCTTGTCGAGCCAGTCTATTTAAAGAATTCTGATTTCCCACTTATCGAAGGTGTCACATATGATGTCGAAGGCTATTTCGCCGGATATCGTGTTCCTTCTTCAGGCGAAGGATATGCCCAAATCGTTCTAACAAAAGCCGAACAGCAAGTCGGAAGCGTTACAATCGAAGCCTCAGCAGAAAATGTAACTGTTGGCGAAAGCATCACCTTAACCGCTTCTATCTATGGCGTTGATAATGGCGCTGTTGTCTGGTCATTCAAAGAAGCAGAAATGGGTGATTTGGCCACATTGACACCAGATGCCGCCAATCCAAACGTCGCCACATTAACTGGTGTCGCTGTTGGTGAAGTCACAGTTGTCGCCTCCTATGAAGGCAAAGAAGCTGAAATCAGCTTCGAAGTCTTATCCGCCGCAGCGAAAGATATTCCAGCCGAAGGCTTGAAGATCGACCCAACCACCCTAGCGGAAGCCGGGTTTGGCAGCGGCACCGGAAGCGGATACGCAAAATACAACGGCGAATACAAGATCAGCGGCTTCACCGTCGAGACCAACCAGCTCATGAAGGTCAACAACGGCACCGCCTTCACCGCCGACAAGACAGGCCTTGCCTATGACCTCATCCAGGCCCAGAAGGCCGCTGGCTACCTCGCCTTGAAGACCAAGGCAGCCGCCCTCGACACATTAACGGTCAAGATGTACTCGACATATTCGACCCAGGCCGCCAAATACACCCCGACAGTCACTGTCGACGGGGAGACGGTCGAGACCGCAACCGCGAAATCCGGAGACAACTGGGCCGGAACCAAGATCGCGGATGCCGAGATAACGACAACTTACGCGAATAGGACCTCCTACCCAGACGGGACCACGGTCTCAGTCAGCATCTATGAATACGTCTTCGCCTATGACCTATCCACATACACCGATGCCATGGTAAAGATCGCCAATGCTGATTCCGGCGGCTCAGCAATGTATCTCGGTGAGATCCTCTTCACAGCCCCAGCAGCCTAAATTAGACTAATACAATCAGCCCTTGCGAAAGCGGGGGCTTTTTGTTTTCGATAAAACGATATTAGTTGTGGTTTAGTTTTAATAAAACTATACTTATTATCGTTAAGGAGAATTTTTTAATGTCGGAAATTAAGAAAACGTTCCATTCAGTTGACGGCAACACCGCGGCTGGTATGGAAAGCTACTATTTCACAGAAGTAGCCGCCATTTACCCAATCACCCCATCCTCACCGATGGCGGAATTAGTCGATCAAATGGCCGCCAAAGGGGATAAGAACTTCTTTGGTTCAACAGTAAAAGTAGTGGAGATGCAATCTGAAGCCGGTGCTTCTGGCTCAGTCCACGGTGCTTTGCAAGCGGGCGCTTTATCAACAACCTACACCGCTTCTCAAGGCTTATTGCTCATGATCCCCAACCTTTATAAGTGGGTTGGCGAACTTCTTCCTGCTGTCCTCCATGTCTCAGCAAGAAGCTTAGCGACCAGATCATTATCAATCTTCGGCGATCAGGCTGATATCTATGCTTGCCGCCAGACCGGTGCCACGATGATTGCTTCTGGCTCAGTCCAAGAAGTCGCTGATTTAACCCCAGTCGCCCATTTAACCGCTATCGATAGCTCGCTCCCAGTCCTTCATTTCTTTGATGGATTCAGAACCAGCCACGAAGTTCAAAACGTCGAATTCGTCGATGAGAATGAATGGAAGGCTTTATTACCAGTCGAGAAACTTGAAGAATTTAGAGCGAGAGCCTTGAATCCTCATACCCACCCAGTCACAAGAGGTGGTGCGGAAAACGATGACGTTTATTTCCAAGGAAGAGAAGCCCAGAACATCTATATCGATAAGGCTATCGAATCCGCGAAGAAATATTTCGCCGAAGCTTCTAGATTAACTGGAAGAGAATATGCCCCATTCGTCTATTATGGCGCAAAAGATGCGACCAAAGTCATCATCGCTATGGGTTCAATCACCGAAACCGCTGGCGAAGTGGTCGATGAATTACTAAATAGAGGCGAGAAAGTTGGTTTAGTCAAAGTCCATTTGTATCGTCCATTTAGCCCAGCTTTATTAAGCGAAGCGATCCCTGCTTCAGTTAAGAAGATCGCTGTTTTGGATAGAACCAAAGAACCAGGCAGCCATGGCGAGCCTTTATATCTCGATGTGGTCGCTGCAATGGCGCAGGCCGGAAGAAAATTCGACACCATCGTCGGTGGTCGTTATGGCTTATCAAGCAAAGACGTCCAGCCAAAGCACGTCAAGAGCGTCTATGACTTCTTGGATGCCAAAAAGAATTGGACAGGATTCACCGTCGGTATCACAGATGATGTCACAAATCTTTCCATCCCTGTCGATGATAAATTCTCAGTCAAACAAGACTATACCTCCTGCTTATTCTATGGCTTAGGATCAGATGGAACAGTGTCCGCCAACAAGAGCTCAATCAAAATCATTGGCGATGCCACCCATCAATATGCTCAAGCCTATTTCCAATACGATTCAAGGAAATCAGGTGGTACGACCAGAAGCCACTTAAGATTCGGAAAGAACCCAATCCACAGCGAATATTATGTCAAAGAAGCGGATTTCATCTCCTGCTCGCTTGATACATATATCTTCAAATTCGATATGGTCGCCAACTTAAAAGAAGGCGGAACATTCTTGCTCAACACCGATATGAGTGATGAGCAGCTCGAGAAGAGCATGCCAAACCGCATGAAGCATCTCCTTGCTGCCAAAAAAGCCAAATTCTACGTCGTTGATGCGAATAAATTAGCCGCCGAAATCGGATTAGGCAGAAGAACCAATACCATCCTTCAATCCGCTTTCTTCTATTTGTCACAGCAAATAATGGATTACGAAGAAGCCAGAGCGTGGATGAAGAAATTTGCCGAGAAGAGCTATGCCAAAAAAGGCCAGGCTATCGTCGAACTCAACTGGAAAGCCATCGACGCTGGCGCTTCTGGAGTAAGACAAGTCGAAGTCAAGCCAGAATGGGAGAAATTGCCATTCGCCAAAGCCAAAGCCTCCGAGACAGGCGACGAATATTTCGATGATTATGTTGAAGTCATGGATCACCTTGATGGAGACGAACTCCCAACAAGCACCTTCACCAAGTGGGAATTAGCAGATGGCACGATGAATCCAAACATCACCTTCCGTCAGAAGAGAGCCATCGCTGATAGAGTCCCTGTCTGGCATCCAGAGAATTGTATCCAATGCAACCAATGCGCCTTTGTCTGCCCTCATGCGACAATCCGTCCATTCTTGCTAGATGAAAAAGAAGTGGCCGAGGCGCCAGAAGTCGTCAAAGCCGGACTTAAACCAGCGATGGGTGGTCCAAACGTCAAAGGACTATATTATAGAATCCAAGTCTCTCCGATGAACTGCGTCGGATGCGGATTATGTGCGACTGAATGTATGGCTAATGTCACTGCCAAGAAGACAGGAAGTGGCAAATTCGCTCTCACGATGGAAGAAGCCAAGGAGCAATTCGATGGCGAAGCCGGAGCCGATTATCTATACAAGAATGTCTCTTATAAGAGCGATAAATTCCCTCTAACAAGCGTGAAAGGCGTCGGATTCTTGATGCCATATATGGAAATCAGTGGCGCCTGCGCTGGATGTGGAGAAGCCCCATATTACCGCTTAGCCACCCAATTATTCGGAAAAGATATGTTGGTCGCTAACGCAACAGGCTGCTCCTCAATCTATTGCGGATCCACCCCAATCACCCCATTCACCACCGATAAGGAAGGAAATGGTGTGGCATGGGCCAACTCCTTATTCGAAGATAATGCTGAATACGGATTTGGCATGAGAATCGCTACAGACTACAAACTCATGCAAATTACCCGCATTTTGCAAGCTGCTTTAGCGGATGAAACGGTTGAAGCTTCCTTAAAAGAAGTCGCCACCAAATATCTTGAGAACATCAAGAACAGGGACGAGGCTAGAAAACTTGTCTGCGACTTGATGGAAGAAGTTGAGAAGAGTGCGAATGAGCCAGTCAAAGAACTCCGCAAATATTATCGCGATTTAATCGATAAGAGCATCTGGATCGTCGGAGGAGACGGTTGGAGCTTCGATATCGGTTATGGCGGCCTTGATCATGTCTTGGCCAATGAAGCCGATGTCAATGTCATGGTGCTTGATACCGAAATGTATTCAAATACCGGTGGACAAGCCTCTAAATCCTCGCAAACCGGCTCAATCAACAAATTCACAGCCTCCGGAAAGAAAGAGGCCAAGAAGAACCTCGCTTTGATGGCAATGAGCTATGGACACGTCTATGTCGCCCAGATTGCTTTGGGTGCCAACCCAATGAAAGCCATCCAGGCCTTCAGAGAAGCCGATAGCTATAACGGTCCTTCGTTAATCATCTGCTACGCCCCATGCATCAACCAAGGCGTCAAAGGCGGACTCACCAACTCCATCCAAGAAGAGAAGAGAGCCGTCGAATGCGGATACTTCACCACCTTCCGTTATGATCCACGCAAGGTCAAAGAAGGCAAGCCAGGCCTCGAGCTTGATTGCAAAGAGCCAGACTTCAGCAAACTCCAGGACTTCGTCTTAAGCGAGACAAGGTTCAAACAGCTCACTGTCGTCAATCCTGAGCATGCTCAAGAATTGTTAGACAAGTGCCAGAAATACGCTGAAGACAGATGGAACGCCATCAAGAAATTCGGCTTATAATCTAAAATAACAACAAACCGCCTCACGAAAGTGGAGCGGTTTTTATATGGTGAAAACTACTTTGATAATGCAATCAGTTTTCGCGGATGTTTTAGCCTTTTATCGCTATCTTCCAGACCGATTCTATGATATCCATCGATTCATGATAGGATAGGCCTGCTTTCATAGCGATTTCTGCTATATCCTCTTTCCTAGGGTGGCCTTTCCAATTGGTGGATATCTGATGCTCATAGAAATCGGTGGGGGGTTTGATGTTAAAGAAAGGGGCCAGTTCATATGATTCCTTATATTCGTTATAAGTGAAGAATATGTCATCTGGTGAATAACTGTTTAGCCCCAAGGCCACGATGAAGGTGATGCGTCTAAGCATCTCATACATCTGATATTCATCGTGGGTAAGTTTATAAATCGTCTCCAAAACTGAAAGATAATCGATTGAGGAGAATGATTGGAGTTCTAGAATAGAACGGAGAGAAAGGCAATGGAGTTTATCTTTCTTATCCCTATCGATTCTTTTATAGGTGAAATTACCTTGGGAAAGCTTGGAGAAAGAAAGCAAGGTAGTAGGGGTTATTATTTCGCATTTTCTTGCGGCCTTATATAAATCATATTCATCTTGGCCTTCGGTGATGATTGTCCTATCCAAATATAATCTAGCGTCCCAATAAGACCCATTTAATAGATAAGTGAGGGAAGCGTAGTTTCCTTTTCCCATGCCTAATAGAGCGATGTCTTTGGTGGTTATTTCTTCTTTTCCTTCCAAAAAGGAGAAACATCTTTTGCGATATTCATCGAGATTTATCTGCTCACCGTTAAGATCGCCTGGATATCTTTTGACGTCGAAGCGGCCAGGGGAGAAAGATAAGGCGCCGAAATGATTTGGCAGAAGGAGTGATAATTTGGTCAAAGGGGTAAGCGAATCATAATCCACCCCGGCTTTAGCGAGATGCTTCTTCAATAAGGTTTTTGAAAAAGAAGTGGGCAAACATTCGTAAAACACCCCAAATAACCCTTCGAATCTCATATCTTTTGGCAAAAACTTGCCTTTCTTCAAAGGAAGAGAAAAGGGAGAGATGCTAAAAGATTTAGGGGATGAAAGGTATTTCTCATCGTATTCAAAAGATACCAAACCGTCTTGTTCCTGCTCCAATCTTCCGACAAGAATATCTCTATAATAAACATTAAGATATAGGCTTTTGATGTTTGGCATAAGGTTATTTTATCATCACATCTAATTGGATATGGTAAAGAATTGAGGATTTGATTAATTTATTAACCTGATTAATTTATTATTTATTTCTTTGCTTTTGCGATGTATGATAAAGGCATAATGAACCATATGTCTATGGTGGAGGAAAATTTATGAAGAACGCTTTTAAGGCTTTTTTGACTTTGCCTTTTGCCGCCATCGCTCTTTCCGGATGCGGAGGGAGTGTAAGCAGCGATCCATCGACTTTGAAAATAGCTTTCGTTGAGGCGGGATATGGCCGTCAGTTCTTGCTTGATTGGGAAGAAGACTATAACAGAAAGAACCCTGATATGCCTGTTAAGTTGGAATTAGACGGAGATGCTCAGATGACGCAGAACATTCTCCCAAGACTGCAAAATAGAAGGAATCTTCCTGATATCGTAATGGTTCTTTCGACTGGTTGGCAACCATGGTCTGTGGAAGGATATCTTGAGCCTATCGATGATATATATGACACGAAAGTGGATGGCGATAAGACGGTCAAAGAATCACTTTTGGATAATTTGGAGACTTTCGGCAAAGTGAAAGACCATTATTGGGCTTTGCCTTGGTCATGCGGGCCAAGCGGCATCGTATATAACGAAGGGATGTTCGAGCAATTCGGCTGGGATATTCCTGAAACATACAGTGAATTGGTGGCCTTATGCGAGAAGATTAAAAGCGATTCAGCAGGCACAATCGCCCCATTCTCATGGAGCGGAAGCACCAGCGGTTATTGGGATTTCCTTACCTTCAACTGGTGGGCTCAAGTAGAAGGAGAAGAAGGATGGAATACTTTCTGGAAATTCGATTCTCCTGCGGTTTATCAGCAACAAGGTAGATTGAAAGCCTTGGAAGGGTTTGCTGGCTTAGTTGATGGAGGTGATGGGGCACCAAAAAATTCAGTCCCAGGCGCAGCAGGAAAGAAATTCATGGAAGCCCAGATGTCTTTCGTCAACGGAGAGGCAGCGATGATGCCTAATGGATGCTGGCTTGAAACTGAAATGAAGAATTCTCTTCCTGCCGGATTCAAGATGAAATTGATGAAAACCCCGATAATCGATGGGGCGCAAGACGAAAACATATCATACAACACATGCGGCGATTTCATGGTCATCCCCGCTGGAGCGTCCAATAAAGAACTTGCGAAGAAATTCTTGACCTATACCTGCACCAAAGATGCAATTGATATCTTCACTAAAGCTGCAGGAGGTTTCCGCCCATTCGAATATAAGCCTTCTGAAGTCGAAGGAATAAGTGATTTCACCAAAAACTGTGCGGATATCTTCGAAAGCACAACAAAAGTCTTCATGACATCCGACAACATTATGTATTATCAAAACAACTGCAATTCCTGGCCTGGATACGGCACCCCATATTCAAAAATGATTCAGGATCAGGATAGCCCAGAAGACGTGCATCTCTCTTGCTTCAATTACGTGAGCAGCAATTGGAAGCTATTCCAAGCTGCCGCAGGAGAATTCTAAAGTGAAAGCTCCTTTCAGAGCAGCGATTTTCGGGGTGCTAGGTTGTGTATGTCTTATGTCATGTATGAATAATCAAACAAGAACGAAATACGATTATAAGGAAGGCGAGCCAAATTATTCTTCTTATTCAAAAGATAGAGTAATGCGCATAGGCGCGTGGGTCGCCCCACCTCCAGGGAACTGGAACGGAAAAGGGAACGCCGATTTCATCAATCAAGAAAGATATGATGAGATCGCCGAAAGCGGCATAAATGTCATCTATTCTCTTTATGAGAATAACAATAGGGTTGCAGCTAAAGCATGTGCCCAATATGCCGCTGCCGCAGGAATCAAATATCTTGCTAGAGATGGGCAAGTATCCGTTGACCCAATAAAGATGGAATTGGAGCCTGGCGAAATGCATGAGGCCACCAAATCATATGATGGGGAAGAAGGGCTAGGAGGATGGCTTATCCAAGATGAGCCAAGTATCAAAGAATTTGAAAAATTAGGCAATCTCCATGCTTATTTCAAAAACGAATACCCAGACAAGGAATTCTATGTGAATCTATTTCCGACATACGCGAATATATCGCAGCTCGGCACCTCAAGCTATAAACAATACATCGATAAATATATCGAAATAGTGAAGCCGCCTTATGTCTCATATGACCATTATTCGATGCTGGTCGATGGATACGGCAATTACAAAATGAGCGAGGATGTGCTTTGGAATCTAGAGATTGTTGCCTCTAGATGCAAAGAGGCCGGCATCCCGATGTATACCTTCATCCAGGCTATGAGTTATGATGGGCAAACACGTGTGCCGAATGAAAAAGAGATTCGCCACCAAGTCATGACCCAGTTGGCGTACGGTTCTAGGTCAATCCAATATTTCTGCTACTGGACACCTCTAGAATTCACTCAAGGCTCGCCTGCGATGATAACAGTAGATGGAAAGAAGACCGATATATATGACCACGTTAAGAAAATAAACGGTGAGCTCTTGAATCTGGATGAAGCTTATCTAGATTTCTCCTGGGTTGAAACCCTCGCCATCAAAGGAAGCGAGGAAAGAAATGTTGTCAAGCAGTTTAATATGCTTGAATTATCCCCAGAATCAATTGAATCGATATCTTCGATTAATGCCACCCAAAACACTTTGGTCGGCCACTTTGAAGATAAAACTGGTAGAGATGCCTTCTTAGTGATGAATTTCTCCGACCCTGCAACCAATGCGGAGAAAGATAAAGTCTCACTTGATTTATTCGGTGCGACCTCCGCGCTTGTGTATCACGGTGTCAACAAGGAAGTCGTCGAATTAAATGACGGGATGCTTGAATTAGAGCTTGAAGCAGGAGATGGCAGCTTCATTATCCCATTTAAATAATATTTAGGAGATATATGGCCAAGGCATTATCCGAAGAATTCCATAAGAAAAGAAAACGTTCTCTTGGGCGCGACCTTTTCATCATCGCTCTAATCGCCTGGCCACTAATCCAATTCATCGTTTTCTGGGCCTATGTCAATTTCGACACGATCATCATGTCTTTCCAAAAACTCGATTACGGCAGTGGTAGAGAGGTTTTCGTAGGACTAGATAACTATCGATGGGTTTGGAGAGAATTGACCACCGATATGACTCCGACTTTGAGGAATTCTATCGTGAACTCAGTCCTATTATTCGTGTCAAATAACTTTGTTTTGCTGCCATTATCGATATTATTCGCCTATATTTTGCAGAAAAAGGTCCCAGGCTCATCCGCCTTCAGAGTGATATTCTTCCTGCCTAATATCATCTCAATCGTGGTTCTCACTATGGCGTTTCGCTTCATGTTTGATTCTTCTTTTGGCCCGATAAACGATTTATTAAAGGCAATCGGGTTAGAGAAACTAATACCTGCAAACGGATGGCTTGGCGATAAAAAGACCGCAATGCCCATGGTTCTTGTCTATTGCCTTTGGGCGGGTATTGGATATAACGTCGTCCTTCTATCCGGCTCCATGAATAGAATCCCGCAGGAAATATATGAAGCAGGGAAAATAGATGGAATCGGGATGTGGAGAGAATTGACCCAGGTGGTGGTCCCTATGATATCTGGCACCATAACGACATTATTCGTATCGGGCGTGTCTGTCATATTCACCTTATTCTTGCAGCCCATGCTTTTGACTGGAGGGGGTCCATATGATGGTATTTCTTCCACAATTGCCTATTTCATTGTCGGTCGCGTCAATGCGAACGATTTATACCATGCTGCCGCTACAGGCATGGTCTTCACAGTCATAGGAATCCCCTTGATCCAATTGGTCAAGTGGGGAATGGAAAGGATATTCCCGACTGTCGAATATTAATTTGTGACACAGGGCTTGGCCCAATAATAATTTATGAAAGGAGAAACAATGACAACCAAAAAGAAGAGTAAATTATTGCTCGTGTCGGCTGCTTCGATTCTAGGTCTAGGCATTGGTTCTGGCATCGCTATCGCTAGATCCGCCGCCCAAGTCAACGCAGCGTCATTTCATGATGAAACATTTCATGATGAATTTACATCAATCAACGAAGAAGTCTATGACAAAGTTGATGCTGGCGATCACGTCCAATTCGTAGAAAGGAATGGCGTTCTTATAATCGGCGGCATGGATTACAATGTCGGTTATGTGAGGACGGCTGAGAAATTAAATCGCGGCACCAAAACTGTCGTCTTTGAGTTCAATCAGTTAACTAGCCATGCCGGATGGCTTTGCCCATCATTCTCAAATGGCTATACTTGGCCAAACATGGTCATGGCCCAATTCGCTGGCGCCCAGGTCTTCGCTAACGGCGCTACAGTTCCTCATACCGCAGGAACAGGTGCAGAAACCCAATGGCAGGTCACCAACTCTTATAGCGGACTAGGGGTGGATTACTCTAGAATCCGTATTGCCTGGAACAATGATGGATCCGCTAAAATATTCGGTTCCCTCGATTCAGGTGCTACATTCACTGAAATCTGCTACTGGGATGCCAGCGTTTATACCATGCCTTCCGAAGGATATGTAGGTTTCTATGGCAATGGATTAACCGACACGGTCACACTCGATAGCGCGAAAGTCGGCTTGGCAGATGATGATTCCTTCACCAACCTTTCTTGGGTGGTCGAAGATGAATTCGAAACGGCTTCCTCAGGCAAATTCGTCGTGGATAACACCGTTGGAGCCCCAGGCACATTTAGGCAGGAAGGAGGTCTTCAATCCGCAGTTATAGATGGAGCGGGAGATGGAGAAGGACTTATCTTAAAGCAATCTTATTCATTTAGGGAAAACGCCAGCAAATTATTCTCCGCTCAGCTTACATTCACCCCAAATAACCTTGGTGAGCAGATATTCGGTCTTGGTTTTGGCTTAGGCGCAGAAGCCACCTCAACATCAAGCGCCCACCTAGTCGGTGTCCGTAAAGTCGGAGATGATACCCAGTTGGTCGCCAAACTAGCGGGAGAAGAATTAGTCACTGCAGCCTTGCCAGAATTAAGTGGAACAACAACCTTGAATGTGCTCGTTGAAAAAGACGCAAATGGAGAAAAAGTCACCGTAAGCGTAGGCGGCGTTGCTTTAACTCACGCTCTTACCAACGCCGAAGGACGTCTAGCCATCGCTTTATCTGGCGAATCGACTGGAGCCACATATTTGCTTTCTTCTCTTACCGTAACCAACTATGTTGGAGCGATTGAAGAAGGAAGAGATCTTTCCATCGATTTCAGCAACGGAATCGACCATAACTGGCTAGTAAATGCTTTTGAAGACGATACTATTGCAGATACTATTGCAGTGGAGGATGGAATGCTTCATTTTGCTTCCCACAGCGACGCTTCAACTTTCTCCACAAGGCACCGTTACGCCAACTTCGATCTCCAATTCGATGTGAAGATGCAGCTCCTTGAGGAAGATGATGAGGGTAGCGTCACCCCAGCATCCACTTGGATGGGTATTTCCATTGGACGCGATACACCAAGTCAAGTCTGGTATAACGACGAGATGTTCTACGCCACATCCGATACTATGAATTCCTTGCAACCACACGAAGGTCATGTGGGAGCAACTGCCACAAGCCGCTTATGGTTTGCCTCTGGCTATGAGCCAGTCGCCGAAGCCAATAGAGGCAAAGTCTTCCATTACCACTTCACTGCTGTTGATGGTGAATTGACATTCTCCTATGGCATCGCTGGAGAAGAAGAATTCTGGCAGAATATCGTCTATCATGATGTCGATACAGTCGGATATATCTCATTCGTCGGCACCAACAATTCAGGCTATTGGCTCGATAATATCACATTGGTGAACCTTGATGAGACTGGCGTTGCCAATAACGCTCCTGTCGCCGTAAGTGATACAAATACAGTTACCGCTGGAGAGACTATCATCGGTAATGTTGTCGCACATGATGAAGATACATACGATGAAGGCACCCTCACCTATGAAATAGTTGAGGACAACACCGGAGATTTCGGTACCCTTGAATTCTATAGCGATGGATCATATTCATTCGTTGCGGATGAAGAGGCAGAAGATGGTGTAGCATCATTCACCTTCCGCGCCTTCGATACCGAAGATTATTCCGAAAACGCCACGATCGATATCCATGTCTCAGCCAAAGAAGTCGTCCCACCAGATACCTCATCAGATTCTGGTAGCTCCATAACTTCTGATCCTGATACATCCATCCCACCAACATCGGTGCCAGATACATCAACTCCTACATCTAGCTCAGATGCACCTGCATCCAGAGGAGGATGTGGTGGTGCTATCGCAGCTTCTTTAGCGGGAGTCGCTATCGCTGCTGCAGGCATTACTGCTGTTGCCATTAGAAGAAGCAAAAAAGATAAATAATATCTTTTAGTAAAATAATCTCTGGGGGATGTAAAAGTCCCCCAGATGATTGAAGGAAGAAAATGAATAAAATCAGAGTGAAAAGCAAAGCCATGCGCGATACGACGCAGATGAAAGTGGTGAAAATCATCGCATTCATTGTTTTCGTTATCTATAGCGTGTCTTTGCTATTCCCTTTTGCCTGGATGATTCTCAATATGTTCAAAAGCAACCAGGAATTCTTCGCCGACGTCTGGGCGCTTCCTTCCTCTTGGTCTATGGGCTGGACCAATTTAGAAACCGCCCTAACCAAGACGATGATGGGTTCAACCATATTCGAGATGACATTAAGGTCTTTGTGGCTATCTCTAGCGGGAACCATCCTTTCGCTTTTATCAGCCTCATCGATTGCCTATGTTGTGGCGAAATACAAATTCTTCGGAAGGAATTTCCTCTATCTTCTTGCGATTATGGTTATGGTGGTGCCTACAATCGGCTCGACTTCCGCTACATACAAATTGATTGGAGACCTTAATTTATTTGATAACCCAATCGCTTTATTGCTTCTATATTCAGGTGGTTTTGGCTTCCAATTCCTCCTTCTATATGGGGCGTATAAGTCGATATCATGGTCATATGCTGAAGCCGCCTTCATCGATGGGGCGAATGATTTCTCGGTGTATTTCAGAATCATGATACCGATGGTGTTCCCATCTATGTTGCCTTTGGGCATATTGAATTTCATCGGCTTCTGGAACGATTATTTCACCCCATATCTGTATTTGAAGAATAAGCCGACATTGGCGGTAGGCCTCCAAGCTTTCGTCAACCAGATGGAATATGATGCGAATTGGCCTGCTTTGTTCGCATTGATGCTTTTCTCGATGATTCCGATAATAATACTATTCCTCGTATTCCAGAAAAAGATCATGGCTAATGTCACCACGGGAGGTTTAAAAGGATGAAAAGTTCTCGCTATGTTGTTTTGATTTCTTTGATTGCCTTATTAAGCGCTTGCTCCAATAAGGAAGAGACTTCAAGCACTGTTTCATCTAGTGAATCAAGTGATCCTTCTATCTCCATTTCGACATATGAAGGCACCCCATTGCTTCCAAAGCATCCTTTGCTGCCTGTCTATTCCTATTCATTCCCTCATATCTCCAAAGATGAGATGCCTATTGGCGCCTGGGTTGCCCCATGGAGAGTAGGGGAGAAGAATTTCCAGACGATTGAGCAATATAGAACCATAAAAGAAGCGGGACTCAATACGATTTACGGCTTATATGAATCATATGGCCTCAATACCCCATATGTTTTTGATGCTTTATCTTTGGCTGAGCAAGCAGGAATCGGATATTTGGTCCGAGATGGGTCTTTGGGGGCGTATTCCGAAGACATCGATGAATTCAAGAGCCATATGGACCAATACACCGCCTATAGCTCTTTCGCAGGGATTTTAGCGGTGGATGAGCCCGGCTCTAACCAATTCCCCTCTTTAGGCGTCCAAAGGAAGATGATGAGGCAATATTATACGAAATACGCCTATTACGTTAATACATTCCCGACCTATGCCTCATCCGCCCAATTCTCTGGCGATACCGATAGCGATATGGGATACGATGAATATGCATCATTATTCCTTGATACGGTCCAACCTCAGATGTTCTCTTTCGATTATTATGGCGTTTCGGGCGAAGCGCCTAATATATCAGAAGGCTATTTCGAGCAGATTTATAAGGTAAAAACCTTTGCAGATTCCCATCGAATTCCTTTCTGGCCATTTATCCAAGCCTGTTCTTATGGTGGAAGATCAAGAATCCCAACCAAGGAAGAAATATATTGGCAGGTAGGCGCTAATCTAGTGTATGGCGCTAAAGGGATTCAGTATTTCTGCTACCAAACTCCTGCAGAAGCGGGAGACTGGGGCGGCAATTTCATAGATTATAATGGCAACAAAACCGCTTTATTCCCTTATTTCCAGATGGCGAATTCATTTATTTCCTCAATTGATGCGATTTTAATGAATTCCACTTTGGTGGATATGATAAAAACCGGTGAAGGAATAGTCCCAACCCCAGAAAATCAGACTTTTGTCTCTTCAAGCAGGGAGCTTTCTTCGGTCGAATCAACCTCGCCTGTTTTGGTTGGCGTGTTCTCGAATGAAGGGAAAACCGTCTTATATGTCTTCAATAACAGCACGACTGATGCGTCTATGATAGATTTGTCTTTCTCTTCGTTAGTGGACGCTTCAATCTATACATTCGCCGCGGCCCAGGCAGAGACCGCGCTAAATAAAATCACCATATCCCTGAAGGCCGGGGAATCTGCTCTAGTGGAGATAACTAATTATCAATAAATAGGGAAAGGAGAAAAAACATGAAAAAACGCATTATCCCAGCATTGATGATTGCCGCATTGGGGGCGATAGCCCTTTCTGGCATGAAATTCTCGCCTTCAATGGTTAAGGCTGAAGAAGACCTTACGCCGAATTTTGACGATGATTTTGAATCCTATTCGTTAGAAGGCAATGCCTATGTCGACGAGATGGGGGAGAAATGGACAAGTGCTTATTATAAGCATCTAGGTGATGGAGATGCCTTGGCTAGCGACCCCAAACATTACAAAGTCGTCGCCGATCCAAAGGATGAGACTAACAAAGTCTTGCATATCGATACCGCTTCCGATAACGAATCTTTCTTCTACATCACGATGAAAGACATCTACACAAAAGACTTCAGGCTGTCATACGATTTCATGCATGTTAGCTCAACCAAGGTTCCATGGGCGGGATTCAATTTCCGCAAGCCAGTTGATGGAAGATATAATGGCGTCACCAACGTCATGGCCGTCCTCCGTTGCTGGAGTGACGATAATTACGGCACACAATTCTATAGATCAGTCGATACTTCTTTCGTCGATTTGACTTCATCCGTCGTTGGACCTAACCAAGAACCTGGAGGAGTCGGATGGAATGAAGTGATTGGCGGAGATGATTTCGAAGGATGCGTTAATACATGGCTTCATGTGACGATAGAAGCTCTTGATACGAAATTCTCCATTTCAATCAATGGCCATCTTCTAGCAGAAGTGACAGTTACCAAAAAAACCGCGAACAATTATGGGTTCGTCTCCATTGTCAATTGCGTCGCAGATTGCTATTACGACAACATCCATTTGGAAAACCTTGATGAAGAGCCATATTCAGATGGCGGAGGAGGCGGCGAAACTGAAGGAAACGCCCCAACGATGAATGTCAAGGAATACACGGTGGACAAGGGAAGTGACTTGGTCGTGGAAGTCGATACCCATGGTGAGGCTATAACATCTTTAAGGATGGGCGCTAACGAGATATTGCCTCAATATTATGAAATCGATGGAACGACTTTGACCATACAAGCCGAAGGCCTTGCTTCATTTGGCACTGGACGTATGAATTTCATATTGACAACCTCTGGAGGCACCGTTGGATTCATCGTCACCATCGTTGATCCTTCCGTTACTCCAGAAACATCCACACCTACATCCACAAGCAGTGCAGAACCAGCTCCAAGCGGAGGGGGCTGCGGAGGCTCAATCACTGCTGCTTCAATCGTGTCTATAATCGCTCTTTCTGGAGTTGCTTTGCTCGCATTCAGAAAACGCAAAGAGAAATAATATAGTCCAACTAAACTAAAAATCCGTGCAATTTCACCGTTTTTAATCATAAAATAAAACCAATGAGCACGATTGATTTGAAAAACCCAAATAATCTCCGTGTCGCCAATCAGCTGAGGGTGATTGAGGCTTTAAGGAATAAGCCGGAGACTTGTCCCGCTTTGGCTAAGGCTCTTTCCTTATCCGGTGTGGCCATAAAACACATAACCGATGAGCTTCTAAAAGAGAACATAATTGTTTCCTATGGCATCAAATCCCCGAAGAATAGGGGAAGAAAAGCCACATTGCTATCGCTAAATAACGATGTCGGGGTTTTATGCGCAATCGATCTTTCTGGTCGTGATTTGGCGGTGGCTATAACCGATGTATCTAACAACATAATCGTTGAAGATGCGGCGAGAAACATACTATACATTGATGATGAGGCTTTGGAGAAGGTCGCCCAAATAGTTAAAAATCTACTTTCTTCGCCTTTGGTGAAAAAAAGAAAGCTTTTAGGGATATGCGTCTCTACTCCTGGTGAATTTGATAATGTCACCTATGATTTCATTTATGCGCCGCGATATGTCGGGACAATCAACAACATCAAAAGGTTCTTCGAAGATAGATTCCAAGTGGAGGTCAATATCTATAACGACATCAATCTCGGCTTATTAGGTGAGCAAAGATATGGCTCCATCCCTAACAGCGCGAACGATGTCTATTTCGTCTTCCTTGATTATGTCGCTGGCTCATCATTATTGCTCAATGGGAAGATATTCGAAGGGGCTAGGGGACACGCAGGTGAGCCTGCTTCATATCCTAAAGACAATGAATTCACAAAGAATCTCTTTTCAGGCCGTTTCTACACGATTAACGATATATACGCTTATATCCATGAGCATGCAAAAGACTATCCAAATGAGCCATTTTACCTCACGGATCCCTTCTCTTTTGAGCAAATCGCCACTAAATACAAAGAGGGTGACCCATTAATAAGCGAAGCCATAGAATATTCGGCGAAAATCAATGCGATACAGTTAATCGCAGTGAGCAATCTTCTAGATCTTGAATATATTTGCCTGGAAGGAAAGATGCTTGAATTAGGCGCGACCTACACCGATTTGATAATACATTATTTCAGGAAATACGACGCGAATCACACCAGAGCCCAGATACTATTCTCTTCTCTTGACTCCGCTGCAAATATGCTAGGTGCGATATATCAAGCCAGCAATATGTATTTCCTTAATCTTTTCGCTATGCTAGCGGCCAAAAGGACCAATTCCTCCGATCATGATATCAAAACCTTCTTCGGGAATAACATCTAAGCTCTCGTTAAGAAATGTATCCTCTGAATACATCCATAGGAAAGAGCATACCATCGCGCTTAGCAAAGTCTCTTTTGATGTAGAAAAAGGGGAGGTGGTGGCTATTTTGGGGTCATCTGGCTCGGGGAAGACTACGTTATTAAAAGTCATAGCCGGTTTCCAGGATTATGGAGGCGATATAAAGCTTGATGGGGCGGATATCGAGAACATCCCAATCCGTTCTAGGCGTTTAGCATACATCCCTCAAAATAAAGCGTTGTATCCTAGATTCACGGTTTTCGATAACATCGCTTTTCCGCTTAAATTAGCCAAAATGCCTCTTGATGAAATGAAGAAGAGGGTCAATAAAGTCGCTAAAGATTTTGGGATTGAATTGCTTCTTTCTAGAAAGCCCAGACAATTATCGGGCGGTCAAAGACAGATGGTAGCCTTGGCTAAAGCGGTGGTTAACTACGCTGAATTATTATTGCTTGATGAGCCTTTTTCCGAATTAGATGAAGAAAATAAATCAAAGATGTGCCTCTTATTAAAAGAGGTCAGTGTTCGTTATGGGGCAAGCATCATCTTAGTTACTCATGATTATTTAATTGCCCAAAAAGCATCAAATAAGATCGTCAATCTAGAAGATGGCAAGGTCGTATCGATTAGGAGAAGCACGGATATTTTGTCATCCTTGTGAAGAAAAAAACGATGCAAATCTACGACAAACAATATAGAAATACATTGAAAAAGAGAAGAAATGCAGGGATTTTAATAATTGTTATTTCTTTGGTATTGATTGCTATAACTTCTTTTTTATTCGCATATTTTGCCTCTAGAGATAATAAATATGCGATGCTTGCGGGCGCGATAATTACCACTTTCGTTTTGCTATCGCTTTTAGTATATGGCTTATTCGGGATGCTTCTTCCTTCTAGAAAAAGAGAGAAGTTCATCAAGGAAAAAGAAAGCGAAACAAAAGAAAAGATTGTAGGCGATATTGAATATGTAGATGAAGTGATTGCAATCGGTGGATATCTTTTCAAAGGCGTAAAAATAAATAACAGAATAGTGTTCATAGATGAGGCGTTCGATAGAGACATCATTAGAGCAAAAGAAGTGGAAGTCGCTGGCTCCATAATCGTATCGATAGGGGGAGAAGATGAAGGAAAGAAATAATTTAAGACGTCATCTATCTCATTATTGGTGGGCGTATCTTCTTTCTTTTGTTGTCTCCTGCTCGCTTTGGGCGTGGGCAATACCTGCGAAAACAAGTTTGAAGAATTACGAGAAGGTTGGAATAGTTTTCGCGATTGATAAAGCGGATGAAGAAAGAATTAAAAATACAATCATGGAGGATGCTGAAATAAGTCTTCAGGCGGTGGATGTCTATATCCAAGACCCTAAAAGCAACTATTTCTCTTCCTTGATGCAATCGGCTGGAAGAATGTCATGCGATTTGTATATATTCCCGCTTTCTCTTGATGAATCCTATATCCAAACCTACTGCCCCAGGATTGAAAAGGATGCATTTATCAGCGAATTCGGAACCGACAAGGAAATCATCGATGTTTCAGGATATTCATATGGGATAAAAATCAAAGAAGAGGTTCTAACATCATATCTTTTACCAGACCATGAGATAAATGAAGAATACGGTCTTTTCATAAACAGAGATTCGATGAATTTCGGCGAATTTTATAAAAAAGACGGAAAGAAAAGCGAATCGAATCACGCTTTAAAAGCGTTTCATTCTTTATTAGGCGGGGCTGAAAATGAAAACTAAAAAATATAGGGATCTCACGATAGAAAACATGCCACATAACCGCCTTGAGGTGTTTTTCGACATAATAAAGCAGAGGTGGGATTTGTTGCTGAAAATCGCTTTGATCTTAACTCTTTTCTTTGCGCCATTTATCTTTTCCTCTTTCCTTAGGGCGGAGGCGTTATCCGCGCTTGAAGAGAATTCGTCCTCGTTCTATGCCTCTTATTTTGAGACGGAGATTATATTTTTCGCCATAGATTCCTTTGCCTTGATTCTATTATCCTTGCCAATCGCAGGAATTCTTAGGATATTCAAGCTTCTTTCTTTCTATGAAGGGATATGGTTTTTCCATGATTTGATGAAGGGGATAAAAGAGAATTGGCTCCAGGTTTTTGCGGTCTTGCTGCTAGATTCATTGATTTTATTCCTATCCAGGGTATCGGGCTCATACTTGCTCCTTTTCGGGAATGGCGATTTCTTCACTACCATAATTTTCTTCTTGCCTGCGGCTTTGGGATTGTTGATCATTTTGCCTGCTTCCTTGATTCATCTCATGGAGATACCAATATATAAGAATACCTATTTCCAGAATATCAAAAACGCGTTTTATTTTTATTTCAAATCTGGGTTTACAACGCTTCCTGTATCGCTTTTGCTCATCATTCCTCTGTTTTTGAACCTATTGCCTTTTACCATAGTCCCGATAATCGTTTATGCTTCATACGCGTTCGTGTATCTCCCGTTCGCATTGCTTTTTGCCTCTTTATATTCAAATTATGTGTTCGATAAATTCCTCAACAAAAACGATTATCCTGAGATATACGACAAAGGGATATATAGAACCAAAAAGGATTAAGGACAAAAGAAAAAACGGGCTTGTTGGCCCGAATTTTGCATTTGGTCGGAACGGCGCGATTTGAACGCGTGACCCCTACCACCCCAAGGTAGTGCACTACCAAGCTGTGCTACGTCCCGGCTAGATAATTATACATTCTGTGTACATTTTTACAAAACTTATAAGAGTGTTCAGTCACTGACTAAACGGCTTGGTTGAACTCATTGTTGCGTTCTTCTTTCAATACTCAATCCCGAAAGAAGTTTCTATGAGAAAGAATGCGATTCCGCTGAATGGAGCGGCAGAGAGATGCGAACACAAATCGACCATTCTTCATTTGTCCTCTTGCTGCTTTCGAAAGGGAAACATTTATAGTTCTATATTGATTAAGATGTTTGATACATTTTTGGTAAAAAAGTTCAAAACACCGAATGGAAATGGTTCAAAACACCGAAAATGATTGATTTATATTACAGTTTATCTATAAAATATTCTTGAGGTTATCGACTATGGCAAAAATTAAAGACTATATTCCACGTTTAGCGGAATCTTCACTTAAAAGAAAACTTAAATCATCTGGATGCGTTATCGTTAGCGGTCCTAAGTTTTGTGGCAAATCCACATTGTGCGAGCAGTTTGCTAAATCAGTAACCACTTTAAAGACTAGTAATGATATTGAGCTTGCAAATGCTGACCCAGCCTCCGCTTTAGTGGGTGAAAATCCTCACTTAGTGGATGAATGGCAAAAAGCACCAGAAATCTGGAATTTAATTAAAGATGATTTAGATAAAGATTATCAATTTGGAAAATATATCTTAACTGGAAGTACTACTCCAGTTGATCCAAAAATGATTCAAAATTCTGCAGCTGGTAGAATCACACCTTTATTATTAAGACCATTTTCTTTATTTGAGTCCAAAGAATCTACTGGAGCGATTTCTTTATTGGGCTTATTTGATAAGAATTATAAATTTACTTCTACTTATGGACAGCATAATCCTATTTCATTAACTGATATTGCTCATATTGTTTGTAGAGGTGGTTGGCCAATTGCAGTTAAAGCTGATAAAGAAGCTGCGCTGGATGTAACCGAAAACTACTATAACGGTCTATTTACTGTAGAAGATGAAAGCGATGAATTTGCAGAATTCTTAAAAAACAAAAATATCGAACTATTAAAGATGATATTAAAATCATTCGCTAGAAATATTTCTACTGAAGCTAAAAACACTTCTATGATTGATGATATTTTAGAATCTGGTGAAAGAAGTACTTTAGATGATGATACTTTCCTTTCTTATAAGAAAACATTAGAAGATTTATTCATTATCTATGACATGCCTGCATGGAATCTTAATCTCAGAACAAGTGTTGCGGTTAGAAGCGCTTCAACACATCACTTTATTGACACATCTATTGCTACAGCGGCACTAGGCATTAAACCGGCTGATTTATTAAATGACTTAAATTCTTTTGGATTCTTCTTTGAAGATATGGCGGTCAGAGATTTATCAATTTATGCTGAATCATTTAATGGCGAATTAAAGCACTATCGAGATAGTAAAGGTCTAGAAGTTGACGCCATTTTAAAACTCACTAATGGAGAATATGGTGCAATCGAAATTAAAATTGCGAGTGATAAAAATATTAAAGATGGAATTTCCTCTTTAAATAAATTCGAAAAGAAGATGAAAGAGAACGGATTAAAGACGCCTGCTTTCAAAATGATACTTACAAGTCATGGGTCTTCTAAAAAAGTTGGAGATATCTATATTGTTCCTATCAGCATGCTTGGATTATAAATGTGTTCCTTAAACCGTCTCATGAGCCCACTCATACTCGGATAGATTTTTAGTGACTTTCCTATAGGAAAAAGCTATGATTTTTGCTTAAAAATCACATAAACACGCTGTGTAACCGCAGCTCACTCATGATTATTCAGAAGCTCTTACAAGTATTTTATACTTGAAGGCTTTTTTCGGTTTTGTGGGAATATGTTTTTTAAGGTCAGGGTCTCGTATCAGGGAATATGTTTTCCCTATATTATATATATTTATATATAAGGATATAGGGTTTAAAGCATTGAGCTTTTATTATTCTCTTAGTAAAATATGAGAGAAGTAGATGCAAGACGATTCGTGCAGTTCATGCTGGTCTACTTGTGGATGAAGAAAGAAAGTGGGCACATTTTATAAAATAAAACATAAAATAAATAGAGGGCGTTTTATGGAAAGAGTTTGTATACCTGATTACGAATATAAAGAAAGAGTTAAAAAAGCTTCTAAATTAATTAAAGAAAGAGGCTTAGATGTCATGCTAGTTACCTCCACTGAAAGTGATTACGCTAACGCGAGATATTTTTCTGGCTTTTGGCCGCTTTTTGAAAGAGCGGGTGTTGCTATTTCTAAAGACGGTGATGCTTGTTTACTCGTAGGTCCAGAATCATCTATCTTTGGTCGTGACTATGGAAAAATGGAAAAAGTTTTTGTGTTAAAAGAATTTAGAGAGTCCGCTGATCCATCTTATCCAGAATTGCATGCGGACACTTTTAATACTGCTTTTGCCGCTATTGGAGTGAAAGGTAAAAAACTAAAAATTGGATTAGGTAGTTATGTTGAATGTACATTGCCTATCTATGAAGGATTAAAAGAAGCATATCCAGATGCAGAAATAGTTTTATGTAATGACATCATGGTGAATCTTAGGAAGATTAAAAGCGAAAATGAAATCGCTTGTATTAAAGAAGGATTTAGAATCATTGAAAAAGCCACTGATGAAGTTATTAAGAATTTAAAGCCGGGTGTTACTGAACTCCAAATGGTGGGTGTTGCTCAAAAAGTTATATATGAAGAAGGCGCAGAATATGAAGGTCTTCCAATGTATGTTTTTTCACAAGAATCAACAAGACATGCGATTAGCCGTTCTCGTCACCGCATTATTAAAAAAGGTGATATTGTTCAACTCAATTTATCCGCGAAGGTAGATGGTTATTCACCATCTATTGGTTTACCAGTCATCATGGGAAAAATCGATCCTGAAAGACGTAAATTAATTGAATTCTGTCATCAAATGCATGTCTGGACAATTAAACAAATAAAAGCAGGAGTTATTGCCTCTGATATCGCGAAACGTTTCTATCAAAAATTCGTGGAAGCAGGATATGAAAAGAACTTCGTTTATGGACCATGTCATGGCACAGGTATGATTGAAGTGGAGGCTCCATGGATGGAAACCACTAGTGATTATCATTTAGAAGAAAACATGACTTTCCAAGTTGATACATTCATTTCTGGTCCTGATTTTGGTTGCCGTTGGGAAATTGGTATTGTGGTCACTAAAGATGGATGTGAAGCCTGCACTGATTATTTAGAAAAACACGGTTTAATTGAATTAGACTTTTAATAAAGAAGGATTTAGTTATGAGTTTTATATTAGATAAAAGTTTTCCAAAAGAAGTTAAATATGCACAAGATAACAATATTCCTTTAGTGATCGCTGGAGGAACAGTGGAATATCATGGACCACATTGTTCTTATGGATGTGACACCTTAGTCGTTGAAGGATTATTAGAAAAACTAGCAAAGAAAAAAGAAATCATGATTGCCCCTTCTATCGCTTATAGTCCATCTAGCTACGCAGTAGGGGATAAGAAAAGCGGGACTGTTCATGTGCCAGAAAAGGCTTTTGAAGAATATGTCTACTATGTTTTTAAAAGCTTACTATACGCTGGATTTAGAAATATCTATGTTGTCATTCATCACCAATTTGAACAAGAATCTGAAATGCCAATGACTCTTTGCTATAGACTCGCCGCGAAAAGAGCAATAATGGAATATTTGGAAGAAACTTTAGGTAAAGGATGGTGGGGTTCTGATAATTATGCTTCTTATTACGAAGAACTAGAAGGAAAGAACAATCCATTTAACTGGATTAAAGTTATTCCTACTATGTCAAAGAAAGTTCAAGATGCGACTGGTTATGATCACGCAGGAGAATTTGAATCTTCCATCTTAATGGCGTTATATCCTGAATGCGTTAAACTTGAACGCATTGATGATAGAAAACATTGGTTCACTGAAAGCGCTAGTAAAGCGAATATAGAATTAGGTAAAAAGATGGTGCGTCTATCACTCAATCATTTGATGAACTCGATTAAGTAACTTAATACTATTATATAGTATTGTTTGTTTAACGGTGAATTTACCGTTCAAGTGCAACACTTCTAGACAAAAATAAAGGCTCATATCAATCCTGGTGTAAGATATAGTTGCGACACTTATCCACAGGAGGTTCTTTATGAGCTATTCACATTTTACCATAGAAGAAAGAATTA
>JAFUHI010000007.1 GCA_017468925.1 Bacilli bacterium
AATAAAGCGGACCGCGCCAGCGAAGAAGAAATAAATCAAGGTAAATATGCAAACACCGAATTAGGTGGCGCAATGTATTTCATCGGAAGCGGACACTCATTAAACATTTTAAATAGCCAGATTATAAACAATCTTTCAAATAATGTTTATTCCGGTATTGCTCATCCTGTGATTTTTACCGATAACGATGTTAGTAACATCAAGATATATTACTCAATTTACGCGAATAAACCTTCTTTAGCGGATACTTTTGTCTTTGATTTTGCTCCTCCTGATGATGTTTTAGCCTATCGATCTTTTGATATCAAAGCTTCTCTTATCTTGGATGAAATCTATGAGGAGGCATTCCCAAGAAACGAAATCCCTTCTATTGATAATGGCTTTAATCGGTTATCTAGTATCACTAAAGGGAAAAATGAAGGAATTATTAAAGAAGATAATGATGGTGGCTACATAGTAGATGCATCTAAATTATCTAGCTATATTGTGCCCAAAGAAATCTTAAACGACATATTTGGGGAAAAGGCTGATTTATTTAATAACGTCTCTTTAGGAACAACTTTCTCTAAAAAGGTGAATATCAATATTTATGATAAAGGTGAAGTAATTGATGCGATTAACGCCCATTTCTTAGATGAAATAGCGTTAACACCTAGAGAGGGCGATCGTTTTAATTCTTTTGTTAATTATGTTGATGACTCGCATAATGTTTACGAAGACAAAATCATTATCATTAACCAAAGCGACATTAATCTATATGCCCAATACGAGAAAACTGGCACGTTCTATTTCTTAGCGGTTGGCCTTCCTCTTATTGTAGTGGGCGTCATCGGAATTAGCGTTTTCATCTTTATCATTTTATATCGAAAGAAGATTAAAAATAGCAAGAAAGAACCTATTGTTTTCAGCGATAAAAATATCGAAAAATTTATTTCCGCTTATGGCGATGTATTAACCGATAAAGAAAAAGAAATTACCACCATGATCTTAAAAGGTAAGAAACGCGATGAGATCGCTAATGAGTCATTTATTAGTAAATCCACTGTCAAAACGCACATCAATCATATCTATAACAAACTTAACGTTCGTAGTAGAGAAGATTTCTTGAACCTAGTAAGAGAAACAATCAAATAAAAATCAACCCCTTATATTTATAGAGGTCGATATAAATAAAATTCTTTTTTTGCTACTTTATTTTCTAAAGGAATATAGGAGGATTAAGTATGAAAATTAATAAGTTCCTTTTGGTTAGTTTACTCTTGGGTACATTCTCATTAACCGCTTGTGATTTAAACGGTTTAATCAATGTTTCTGGTAATGATAATGATGATGAAAGCGCCGATGTCGGTGGTAATTCAAATAGCAAAGCCGGTGGCAATAGTTATGATGATTCCATCTTTGATGAAAGCGAATCTCTTGAAAAACTAATTGCCTATGGCAAAAACACCGGTTTTGAAATCACCACAAAAGCCACAGCGGCTGACGGAACCAATGATGAAATCACTTTAGCCATGAAAGGTAACCTCTGGTGGCATATTGATAGCGAAGGTTCCGGTAGTGGTTATCGTTTGGAAGATGGCAAATGCGCGATGCTTAGCTATGATGAAGGCACTTGGTCTGTTTTCATTCCTAATGTTGGTGAAACACAATTTGAAGCGATGTTTGAAGCTATGTCAAATTATTTATATAAAGCCAATGGCTACTTCGCTAATGAAGGTTTTACATTTGATAGTAATGGTAAATATGCCGGCAGAGATGTTTTAAAGTTCAAATATGAGCGTACAGTTGGCTTGGTTAGCGTTAAACACGATTACTATGTCGATAAAGATTTAGGTATCTCCCTTTATCAATACGCCGAAACCACAAACGAAAGTGAAAAAGATTGGGCTAAATTAGAAACAACATCATTTAAATCTGGCAATGATGTCACTCCAATTACAATTGCCGAATAATTTTTAGGTCCTAATATATGAAAAGAAAATTATTATTAGTAGCTTCTTTGTTTTTAACGTTGGGCGTCAGCGGCTGTAGTGGTCCAAAATCAGAACCTAAAAATGATGATCTAAGTGATAATCCATCTATGCCAAGTTATGAACCTGGCTCTGATTCCACTAATAAAAGCACAATTGATGACCCAACCGCTAATAAAGAAACATTGAAATCAGAAGAAGAAATTAAAACAGCTATTGGGGACATCTTTAAAATCAGTGCGGATTCCTTACCAAGCGGCGCTCCTTCAACTTCCGCTAGTGATGGAACATATCACTATTATTCATCGTTAGTTAGAACGGGTTTTTATAAAAAGATTGGCGATAAGTTTTATCAATACACTAAACAGGGTGGTAGTGCTAAATACAATAGATTAGCGGATCCAGCCACTGGCCTAAATGTCATTGGTAGAGATAATGTTGGTGGTTTATTTATGTATGCTGGTTGTGAAATATCATATAAAAGCAAAGAAAATGTGACATTTTTAAACCGTCAATGCACAAAATATAGTTATCAAGGAGATAGTGCCCTTGGTTACAATCAAAGTTATACCGAAGAAATCATTATTGATAACGCAACAGGAGCGTGTTTTAAACACGAAGCACATGGCGTGGCTACAGATGGTTTTACTGGTTCAGGCGCTAAAGAAAATTTCCAAATCACTGAATTCGTTTTGGGTAACGATGCCCAAACATACGTCAATAGTTTGTTGAATAATGTTGATGTTTATGAATGGGACACGGCGTTTTTAACGCAAATTGGTTTAAATGATGTTTCTCAACCTAACTTTGAATTATTTGAGAGTGAATGGGATGATAGCGAGCGCACCGATGAAGAGGCGTTGTGGCACGTCCAATATTTAAATCGAGTCAATAAAGAAGATGGCGTTGACGCTGTTAAAAACATTATGGAAGCTTTTTATAATGGAGGCGCTAAATTAGATGAAGATGGAAATGTTATCTCCAGTTATGATGTTGCGCCAATCTATTACGATAACTTAGAAGATAATGATAGTCTTTATTTTAGTGCGCATATTCAAAGCCATCCAACTTCAGGAGTTAGAATTAACGCTGATTATATAAATGCAACTCATTATTGGAGAATAGATTTTGATATTGGCTACATAGATTAAGCTTAACTTAAGTTAATAATGAAGTAAGCAAAAGAAAAATAGAGAAAAATGAAAATAACTATTGAAAAATCAAAATGATGGTAAATACTAACCCCAGATAGGAGGAAATCTTATGGAATTCAAGATGAAGAATTTTAGCGGTTACTTCTATTTTTATTATTTTTATTATAGGTAATTTTCCTATCGTAAAAATGGTTCGGTGGGAAAATGAACAACACCGAGCCTAAAGAAATCGCTGGGTGTTGGAATAATCCGAACATCCAGATTTTTTGTTTAAGGAGGGAAAAATCATGAAAAAAACAAAAATCGCTTTGGGAAGTTTGTCGATATTAATGGGTCTAGTGGCCTTAAGTGGCTGCTCATCCGGTGAGAAAATCAAAATTGGAATCCTTCAGCCAGTTGATCACATCGCATTATCCAGCGCCAGGCTTGGATTCATCGAAGGTTTGAAAGAGAAGGGTTTTGATGACTCTAAAGTAGAAATCATTTATAGAAACGCAGGCGGCAAATCAAGCGATATCACCTCTTTTGCAAAAGATTTGGTCGGAAGATGCGATATGACTTTCGGAATCGCTACAGGCGCTGCCCAAAGTCTATTATCCGCGGCAATTGATAAAGGCGTAGCTAACCCGATTCTATTCTCCGCAGTAACCGATCCAGTTGGATCAAACTTAGTCAAATCATTGGAAAATGGAAGTGGATTCGTTACTGGAACAAGTGACATAAACCCAGTGGAGGATCAGATATCTCTCATTAAAGAATGCATCCCTGCTGCGGATAAAGTTGGTATCTTATACACTCAAACAGAAACAAATTCAGTTGTGCAGGCAAATATGGCTAGCGCTGAGCTTGCAAAAGAAGGGATAGAATGCGTTATTAAAACTGCAACAGGGCCTTCTGATATAAGCGCGACCGCATCCGCTTTAGCTTCAGAAGAAGGAATCGATGCGATTTATATCCCAACCGATAACAATATCGCATCTAACCCAAGCGCAGTTAAAGCCGCGGTCCAAGGCAAAGGAATCCTAGTAGTAACAGGAGAAGAAGCATTGCTAGCGGGTTGTGGCTCCGTAACTTTATCCGTTAATTACACCGAACTAGGAAAGAGAACTGGAGAGATGGCTGCCCAAATTCTAAATAAGGAAAAGACGGCTGGAGAAATTCCAGTTGGGTTTATGGGGAAAGATGAATGCGAATATGTGATGAGCAGTGCGAATGCGGCTGCTGCAGGCATTGAATTACCTGAATCAGTTATTTCAAAATGCCGTGATTTGTCTGAATAAAAATGGAATTCTTAGATCTTGTTTTAAATATCCTATCTAGTGGATTACCCTGCTGCTTACTCGCTCTAGGCATCTTCTTGACCTATAGGCTTTTGGATTTTGCGGATTTAACCGCAGAAGGAAGTTTCTTAGTATCTTCTGCCTTGACGGGCGTTATGATTTATAACGGCATAAATCCATGGATTGCTCTAATATGCGGGGTTTTTGCAGGGATTTTATGTGGTTTTATAACAGGAGTATTGAATAGGATCTTAAGGATTCCGAAACTATTAAGCGGCATCATAACTATGACCGCCTCAGCCTCTATAGCGATGGTCATAATGGGTTTAGCAAGCGATAGCATTTCTCCATTTAGGGCTGAAGTTTCGTTTGGTGGATTTATAACAAAAGGTAGCCCTCAACAGACTATATATTCATTGCTTTATCCATGGAATGAAGTGGCACCTGGCGTCTTCATGCCTCCTAATCCCACTGGTGATTTAATCAAAGTAGGGGTTATGGCTGCGGTGGTCATAATAACAATGATGGCGATATATTTCTTTTTCGGTACCCAATATGGCATGGCTATTAGGGCTACGGGAATGAATGAAAGAATGGCCAAGGCTCAAGGAATTAATCCAAATATAACTTCCATTGTCTGTGTCAGTCTTGCAAATGGATTGATTGGACTAGCTGGAGCTTTGTATGTTCAGGAAGCAAAAACAGTATCCACCATAAGTGCAACCGGTTATTTAGTTGTTGGCTTAGCGTCGATTATCGTAGGAGAAGCGATATTCGGGAAAAGAACATTCAAGAACTGGCTTATCTCTGTCGCTTTAGGTTCTATCGTCTATTTCATAATTGTGAACCTTGCGACTAGAATAGGTCTCCCAACTGAATTGAAGAGCCTTTTGTATGCGATATTGATCACTATTGCTTTGTGTTTGCCTTTAATCAAATCGGGCATAAAGAAACTAATAAACGTCTTCAAACGAAGAAAAGCGGAGGCTAAATAATTATGCTTGAATTAAGAAACATAACGAAAAAATTTAACCTCACCGGGGCTAAAGAAGATGAAAGAACAGCCTTGGATAATGTCTCTTTAAAAATAGAAGCAGGGGAATTTATCACCATTATCGGCGGGAATGGAAGCGGCAAGTCAACTACGCTTAACATCATTTCCGGCGCACTAAAACCAGATGAA
This sequence comes from Bacilli bacterium, assembly GCA_017468925.1. GTDB lineage: Bacteria > Bacillota_I > Bacilli_A > RFN20 > CAG-826 > UBA4951. Next base: position 5,588 of record JAFUHI010000007.1, read on the forward strand.
GGAAAGGTTTTGCTTAACGATGTTGATATAACGAATCTCAGCGAGCACAAAAGAGCGGCATATTTCGGTAGAGTCTTCCAAGACCCAATGATAGGAACCGCTTCAGATATGAGCGTTATCGAGAACCTGGAGATCGCATATATTAGAGGCAAACCCCATTCTCCTTTCAAATGGGGATTCTCCGAAAAGGATAGGGAATTCTTCAAGAATGAATTGAAACGTTTTGATTTAGGCCTTGAAGATAGGCTTGATCAAAAAGTAGGTGTTATGAGCGGTGGCCAACGTCAGGCGTTGACTTTACTCATGGCGACAATGAGAAATCATCCTACATACAAGATGATGAGAAGAGACTTTGCCTTATTCGGCGAGCAAGACCAGGCCGAGGCAAAAAGACAATTTGACGAGTTCTTCTCGGAAGAAAAAAACAAGTTAGACGAAAGAATAAAAACCATCAAAAATTCTACATCCGACACCCAAACAAAAAAGAATGAAATCAAACAGGTAAAAGACGAATTTGACGCTAAAATCCGCGCAAAATTCGACTTAACCAAGCAAATATTACTTCTTGATGAACATACAGCTGCGCTAGATCCAAAAACTGCAAGAAAGGTTTTGGAACTCACGAACAAGATAGTTAGAGAAAACCATATGACCACCCTTATGATCACTCATAATATGAAAGATGCTTTAGCCTATGGCGATAGATTAATCATGTTCCATCTAGGTCATATAATATTAGATGTCAAAGGCGAAGATAAAAATAGGCTTACTGTCGCAGATTTATTAAAGATGTTTGATGATGCAGATAAGAAAGCTGAAGAAGAATAGGTTTTTCTTGTTGACAAAACAACTTTATAAAACTATTCTTATTAACGCACTAAGGTGCGATGGGCCTTTAGCTCAGCTGGGAGAGCACCTCCATGGCATGGAGGGGGTCGAGAGTTCGAGCCTCTTAAGGTCCACCAAAAAGAATGAATGCCTCAGCAATGAGGCTTTTTTTCTTTCACTTAAAAATAAATAAGATCTAACTAACCCTTAGATCTTTTTATTACTCACTTTCTCTCCCACACAATATATAGAAATAACAATAACTTACTTAATTAGACACACCCCAAAACACACCGCCTGACCTCCAAAAAAGCAACTAAGTTGCCTTGATCTTAAATTTGAATTTATCATTTAGAAACACTTAGCGTTTCTCTTTTTCGCGCAGCGGGCTTCGTTGCCGCATCTATAACAAACTTCATATTCACTATTTTGTTCATCTTTATAGAATTTATTGATATTATCAATCGTAGTTTTTGCGATGTTGTTTAAAGCTTCTTTTGTTAAGAATGCTTGATGTGAAGTGACAAGGACGTTAGGCATAGCAATTAATTGTAGTAACGTGGAGTCATCCATAATGTGCCCCGATTTATTTTCAAAGAATAAATTTCCTTCTTCTTCATAGACATCTAAGCAGACAGAACCGATTTTACGGCTTTTGATACCATCTAATAAATCTTCTGAATTAATTAATCCACCTCTTGAGGTGTTGATAATGGCCACTCCATTTTTCATTAAAGCAATTGCGTCTTTATTGATCATATGAGTGGTTTCTTTTGTTAAAGGACAATGTAGGGAAATTACATCAGATTCTTTAAATACTGTTTCTAAAGAAACATAATTGATATCGCTATCTTTGATAGGGAATAAATCATACGCAATGACATTCATCCCAAAGCCTCTACAAATATTAATAAATATTCTTCCGATTTTACCAGTTCCGATAACACCGACTGTTTTGCCATATAAGTCATTACCGGTTAATCCTGATAATGAGAAGTTATATTCCCTTGTTCGGTTATAGGCTTTATGAATACGGCGATTGCTAGTTAGATATAACGCCATCGCATGTTCCGCAACTGCATACGGTGAATAAGCGGGGACACGATAAATGTGTACTTTACCAAACGCCGCTTTTAAATCTATATTATTAAACCCAGCACATCTTAAGAATATGGCTTTTACTCCATTTTTATATAATTCATCAATGACTTCCTTGGTAATAGAGTCATTAACAAAGACGCACACTCCATCAAACCCAGCGGCTAGTTTAACAGTATCGATGTTTAATTTGGGTTCGAAATATTTAATTTCTATATCAGTTTCTTTTACTAATGAATCAAATGATTCAATGTCATAATCTTTAGTGTCAAAAAACGCAATCTTCATAATCATTTCCTTGTTTTTAATGATATCTTATGATATCGAGCAGCACAAATAAAACGCATAACAACTAAAATATAAAACGATATGTAATGAACAAAGATAATAGTTGGGGATTAATTATGTATAAATTACACTCTTATCTCTCACACAATATATAGAAATAACAATAACTTACTTACTTTATTCACACCCCAAAAACACACCGCCCGACCCCTCAAAAAAGTACAAAAAGCCCGCTCGCAAAACCTCATCGTCATAGCATAAATATGAATGGTGATTTTCAGACAAAACAGAATAAATTGACTCAGACAACCACAAGTGCCTCAGCAATGAGGCTTTTTTCTTTCACATAAAAATAAATTTTTAGTGAAAAAAGAAGACATTAAAACTACAATTATTTCGTTATTGCGGAGAATGTTATGGATTTTAAGAAATACATAGGTATCACAGAGGGTTTTCCTACTGAAGGAATATCATTCAAAGATATGTCGCCATTACTAGCTGATAAAGAGGCATTTTTGGAGGCGACAAAGGAAATTGCTGCAGTTGTGAAGAAATGGGAGCCAACAATCATAATCGGCCCGGAATCACGTGGCTTTGTGGTTGGCGCGCCAGTCGCCTATGCTGTTGGAGTCGGTTTTGTGATGGCGAGAAAAAAAGGAAAACTTCCTGGTGAAGTTGTTTCAAAAACATATACATTGGAATATAACTCTACAGTTATCGAACTTCCTAAATTCTCTATAAAACCTGGCGATAGAGTCGCTATAGTTGATGATTTACTTGCGACCGGAGGAACAATTCACGCAGTAAAGGAATTGGTCGAAGAGATGGGCGGAAAAGTTGTTGGAGTCGCTACCCTAATCGAATTGACAGAATTTAAAGCGGCCGATACTTTCGGCGTTCCATTTGTTTCTTTAATCAAATACGTTCACTAAAGACTATTTAGCTTCATAGAAATTTCTCATCATTTTGATTTCTATGAAGCTTTTTTTATTCAAGGTTTCATTTAAAAACATGTTTGCCTCAATTCCATCTAACATATCTATATAATAGATTCCTAGCCTGTATTGATATGGTCGATTGAACTCAAAAACATTAATTTGATTGTTTTCGATGAAATTGAGATAAGATCCGAAGAACGCCTTCAAATCGTATTCGTCATCGTCAAACCTTACTTTAAGAGCAAATGCGTGCTTGGAAATGCCTATATCAACCTCATCAAACGAAGGGTTCGCGCTTTCGCCATTTATATATCCGCGGACCAATTCCGCGTCAGGAAATGATGTTTTCAGATGATTTAACAATTCTTCTGATTGTTTTATAGCAAAAAAGATGGTTTTTAACATAATTAAAATTATATTAAATTTTGAAGATGATAATATACAATTATGTCTTAGGGGAAAACAATGGAAGACGAAAAGGTATTAGACATTAAAGAAAGAACAAATCAAATATATGATTCGATGAAACTTAGGCAAAAAGCTACGTTGCTATATGGAAATGAATTTACTCATACCAACGCAATTCCTAAATGCGGTATCAGGTCAGTATCTTTATTTGATGGGCCTCAAGGACCTGCTAAATCTGTCGTCAACGGAACCAATGCAAAAGCATCATCTTTCCCTTCACCCTGCCTCCTAGCTTGCTCATGGGATCCAGAATTAATCCAAGACGTTGGAAAGGCAATTGGCAAAGAAGCAGCGCACTATAAGATTGACGTACTTTTAGCACCTGGTGCGAATATAAAAAGAAACCCTTTGTGCGGAAGGAATTTTGAATACTTTTCTGAGGATCCTTTGCTAAGCGGAAAAATGGCCGCCGGATATATAAATGGAGTTCAATCTAATGGCGTTGGTTGTTGCATAAAACATTTCGCCGCGAACAACCAAGAGACCAATAGGATGATGTATAGCTCTGAAATAGATCCTAGAGCGTTGCAAGAGATATATCTAAAAGGTTTCAAAATCGCGATTGATGAATCTAATCCTTGGGCGGTAATGTGTTCTTATAACAAATTAAGAGGCATCTATTGCTCGGAAAACGAATGGCTGCTCAATAAGACCTTAAGAGATCAATGGGGATATGAAGGACCTGTCATCAGTGATTGGGGCGCGGTTTTGCATCCTGTTTTGTGTCACAACGCTGGCCTAGATTTGGAAATGCCATGCAAAGAAAATAGATCAAAGCAGATTGCCAAATCAGTGAAAAAAGGATTGATATCCCAGCAAATGTTTGAGAAATCAGTCAAAAGAATGATTGAATTATCACTTAAAACCGGCAATTACAGCGACGAAGGATTTAGTTACGATCATTCTTATGAAATGACATTAAAAGCCGCTGAAGAGTCAATGGTCTTAGCTAAAAATACAGGCATATTGCCTTTATCATCATATGATGATTGCTGCATTATAGGCGCATATGCTAAAGAACCTAGATTCCAAGGCCTTGGCTCTGCCGAAGTCAAGCCATATACAGTCACATCTCTATTGGATTTCGCCAAGACGAAAAAAGGAAAACCCATTCCTTTTGAAAAGGGATATAGAATGGATGATACTGAGGACAAAAATCTAATCTTTAAAGCCGTGGATTTGGCCTCTTCCAAGAAAAAAGTCATATTGGTTTTAGGCCTAAAAGATTGCTATGACAAAGAGGGGATTGATAGGCCAGACATGAGGCTTCCAGAAAGCCAAGTTAGCCTCTTCAAAGCCATTTATTCAGTTAACCAAAATGTAATTGTCGTTATCTGTACCGGAGCGCCTGTCGAGCTTCCGTTTGTCGATGACGCAAAAGCAGTCTTGTTATCGTATTTAGGCGGTGCTGCGACTGGTGAAGCCATCCATAAAATATTAACTGGGCAAGTTAATCCAAGCGGCAAAACTGCAGAGACATGGCCGTTACATTATTACGATGTCCCTAACTACGCCAATTACACACAAGATGGATTGCAAGTCTTATATAAAGAAAGCATTTATGTTGGCTATAGGTATTATGTGACTGCAAATAAAAAGACTATGTTCCCATTTGGTCATGGGTTAAGTTATTCGCGATTTGAATATTCTAATTTGAAGATCAATAAAGACAAAATAGATGACAATAAACCTGCAATAGTCACCCTAAATGTGAAGAATACATCTAAAATCCCAGGTAAAGAGGTCGTGCAGCTATATATCTCTGCAAAAAGCGCCTCTATTTTCAGAGTCAAAAGAGAATTAAAGGGATTTAAAAAGATATTCTTAGATGCTGGAGAACAAAAAACAATTGAGTTTGAAGTGGGTTTTGATGATTTTGCTCATTGGTCAACGACAAGTGAGAAATTCGAAGTCGAAGGCGGGGAATATTTACTTGAAATCGGAAGCAGTGTTGAAGACATTAGATTAAGCGAAAAGATTGATGTTGTATCTGGTTACAAAGAAAACAAATACTACCATATTTCATTCCTCCCATCTTATTACAATTTGGAAAAAGATAGAGACTTCAATGTCATGGACTATGAGTTTGAAATGCTTCTAGACCATCACATCAAATACTCCAAAAAGAAAAGATTCGATTGGAATTCTTCCTTGAATTCTCTTTCGAAGAAAAGAGTGTTCAAAAAGGTCATTAAAGAGATAGAAAACGGGCAAGAAAAAAGAGGTTTCCCGCCTAATATACAAAAATTAATCGCTAACGAAACGATGTCTTATCCAATAAGGCTATACGCTCCATATTTTGGAGAAAGGAAATTGAAGGTGCTTTTAGATAGAGCAAATCGCAGGCCATTGCTTGCGATCAAAGATAGACTTTTCTATGTAAGGAAAAAATAATGATATTTCTTCTCTTATATCTCTATATAGCGAAAATGCTTGATAAAAATATGTGCCGCCGCTGGGATGGTTCGCCAGCCTTACCTTATTTCAAATCATCTGATTTAGGAATTGAAGAAAAAAGGTTTTCATTTAAATCTGGCAAAAACACCCTTTATGGTTCTAAATATTTCAAAAAAGGCGTGATTTACAGGGATTTAGTTGTGTTTTTTCATGGAATAGGTGCTGGAAGAAACGCTTATATGAAGGAGATATCTGAGTTTGTTAAACATGGATATCTTGTCTACGCATATGACTACACAGGATGCATGGAATCCGAAGGAAATAATATAATCGGACTTGGCCAACCTTTAAAAGATGTCGAACGCTTTTTTGAATATTTAGACACCGACGAAAACGCAAAAGGACTAAATAGATTTGCGGTCGGTCATTCCTGGGGAGGATATGTGGCATCATATTCAATCGGCAATGAGGAATTCAGAATCAAAAAGGCCGTCTCTATGGCAGGTTTCTTAAAGCCAGAAGACCAATATTATGATTCAGCGCCTCAGCTTAAGAAATTTAAAATATTCCTCAGGTTATATTTCAAAAACAGGCTTAAAAATTATGGTAATGTTGACGTAAAAGAAACAATAAAAAACACAAAGGCTCCTTTCCTATATGTTCAAGGAATCCAAGACAAAACCGTCCCTTATAAGAACAATGGAAAAGCCATAGAAGAATTATCTAGAGAAAATAAGTCAATAAAAACCAAGATATTTGAGCACAGAGGGCATAATATTCACATGTCTAACGATGCAGAGAATTATTGCGCAAGTCTATTGAATGAAGGCCTAAATAAACCCAACAACAAACCAGAACTTGCAATGGATATACAAAAAGCCACCGTAGAAGATCCACGGGTTATGAAATGTATATTCGACTTCCTTAATTCGTAGAGTTATATTATTTATCGTGCACCGATGGCGGAATTGGTATACGCGCTAGTTTCAGGAGCTAGTCGGGAGACCGGTACGAGTTCAAGTCTCGTTCGGTGCACCAAATCTTACTGCGCCCGTAGCTCAGCTGGATAGAGTACAAGCCCCCGAAGTTTGTTGTCGGACGTTCGAATCGTCTCGGGCGCGCCATTGGAAAAAGTGTGACATTCTGGTAACACAGGATGTTTTTTTCTTTATAATATATACAAAGTATATAAATGATAGTAAATGTTAGTTGAAAAAATGGCATTGTCACATTGCTAAATTGTTTCTCAAATAATCAATATCAAAGATATTTTTCTTGACATAGTTTTTAATGGTGCATGATAATATAAGTGGGCTGAGGCAATCCTCTAGGTCCACCGAAACGCGGGAGTACTTCCGCACTTTTTTCTTTCTATGACAAAAGAATTATCTATTTACATTGATGAAACTGGCGATTTTGGCCCATATGATTCTAATACAAAAATCTATGGCGTTGCTTTTGTTTTGTGCGAAGATTTAGATAAATGTGACCCATATTTAAGGAAGTTTTATCGAAGGTTAAAGGGTAAAGAAGCCGGTGATTTTCCAATACATGTCGGCCCATTAATTAGAAGAGAAGGCCCGTATAGTGGTTTAAATTACGAATCACGTCTAGTTCTATTTGATATTATTTTCGATTTACTAATCGATTCACCTATTAATGTATTAGCCACCAAAGTTAGAAAAAGTGATAAATCTACTGATGAAGAAATGGCTAAGGCTCTATCGAAATTAATTAGAGATAACATCCAGTATTTTGAATCATTTGATACAATTAATATTTATTATGATAATGGTCAATCGCAATTAAGATCGTTATTACTAGGTATTTTTAGTGCTAATTTTTTGAATTTTGAAATGATATTAGCTAGACAAAGTGAACATCCATTTATGCAATTAGCGGATTTGGTTGCCTCTTTAGTATTGCTTGATTATAAAACTAAAGAAGGGAATCTATCCACAAGCGAAAGTGAATTCTTTGCTGGCAGACGAAAACTAAAGAAAGTCTATTTATCAGCTTTAAAAAAGAAAATGAAGTAAAGACTTATAACTAATAGGGTACGAACTTTAGAGCAATGGTGCGAGATTGCATCAAAATTGGTCTAGGGTTCCATCCAAACATATGAGCCTTAATGGCTCTTTTTTTGTGCTTATAAACCCCCCAGTTTCAAGCAAATGATGAGCGATTCTGCACATATGTTTTCAGTCTTTTCTTTAAATGATTTAAATTTAATTTTAAATAATATTTTTTAAAAAGTATCGATAATACCTTGCTTTTTAATTTTAGAAAATCGACAATATGTCTATTAATAGATAAATGTCTATTGTAAAAATTTGCTATTTTTATTAAAATTTTTCCTGGTGAATTAAGCGTGGATAGAAGAATTAAAAAAACCGAAAAAGCAGTGGAAGACGCTTTTATAAATTTGGTAATCGATGAGGGCTATGACTCGATTAAGATTTCTGAAATCGTTGAAATTGCGAACGTAAATCGCTCTACTTTTTATCTTCATTATCAATCTCTAAGCGACATTCTTTATGCGCTAGAAAACAAGGAAGCGGCCAATTTTGCAGAAATAGCTAAGATTGGACATTCTTCCTTGTATGAGCTTCTAATCGATTTCTGCGACCAATCTACAAAGGATAAAAGGCAACTACAAGCAATCCTTTCATCTCGTGGCAATAAATTCCTTGCAAAGATCGAAGTGCTATTTAAAAAAGACTTCCAAAGACTCATTTCGAATTATAAAAAGTCTTCATCAGAGTCTTATCAATATATTGTAAAGTTTTTAATTGACGGATTTTTTGGTTCAGTTCTTAAATGGCTAGAAAATGGGTGCAAACCATCGAAAACCAAATTCGTTCAAACGATTATAGATTTTTATTTTAAATAGATTTTCAATAAAAAAACGAGTTGATCATGTCGTCAACTCGCATTTTTTTCTATGGTGCCCAAAGGGGGACTTGAACCCCCACGGTATCGCTACCAGTGGATTTTGAGTCCACCGCGTCTACCATTCCACCATTCGGGCACTCGGCTTGTGTATTATAGATTAGAGTTTCAAAAAAATAAATATTGTTTTGCGAATTATAATTGCTTTATGAATGTTTGAACCAATCTATGATCCCTTAGGACGAATCTGCTAGATAGAAGATTAATGATGTTTAAATTGTCTTCCAAAGTGAGATTTGTCTCACAGAATTTGATTTTGTTGTCGATTATCATGTCATAAACGACTGCGACAGGCGCTAAAGCAATCCCAGAATTCCTGTAATTGTCCCTGACTCCGATTAGGCAAAATTCATATACATCCGGATGTTTAATCTTTTTTAGGAGTTTTGGCAATATCCAAGGTCTAATTTTTCCACCTGTTTTGTTCAATATATCCGCTATATAAGGCATCATGATTGCGAAAGCGACTACCTTATTGTCTTTATCGACGACCATCGAAATGTATTTGTAAGATAAAACCAATTTAAATGATTTTATCATGTCCTCGACCTGTTCTTTTAAGAATGGGACGGTCTGATAAAGGCCGGAATAAGATTCTTCGACGATATCAAAGAATTGCTGCCCATATTCTTTTAATAATTTATTCGTGTTCTTTATGTCGACATATTTGAGGTCAAATTTTTTTAGAAGCATCGACACGACTCTTTTAACTTTTTCAACATCTTCCTCTGGGTTCATCCTAGCTTGGTGGGCTATCCAGGTCGCTTCTTTGGAATATCCGCATTTCTCAAGAAGGTCCTTGTAGTAGGGGTAGTTGTAATTCTCCGACAATGTGGTGGGTTCTTCAAAACCTTCGACCAAAAGGCCCTCTTTCTCCATATCAGAGAAACCCATCGGGCCGAAAACCGTATCCATGCCTTTGTTTCTCGCCCAATTCTCCACTGAAAAGAGCAAAGCTTGGCAGACTTCCAAATCATCTATGAGGTCAAGCCTAGTGAACCTTACCCTTTTTTGATTCCATTTCTCATTCGCGGCCTTTTGGAGAATGCCCCCAATCCTTCCTACCATTTTTCCATCTCTATAGGCGTTGAAATATATGGCCTCACATGTTTTGTAGTAGAAGTAATCGCTTCTGAACAATTTCTTCTCGTCCATATATAGATTCGGGGAATAATAAGGGCATCCTTTATAAAGTTTTAAAGGAAATTCTAAAAATTCTTTTTGCTGTCTTTTGGTTTTGACTTCTTTAATTTCAATCATCTTGCTTCAATTCTAATTCACCAATAACTTTTTGCAAGCAAACAAAAAAACCACGATTTCTCGCGGTTTTTATTGAGCCTTCTCGAACATGTCTTTTCCGACCCCACAGATTGGGCAAACCCAATCATCTGGGATATCTTCGAATGCGGTTCCTGGGGCAATGCCTCCATCAGGATCACCGACTTCTGGATCGTAGACATATCCGCAAGCCATGCAGACGTATTTGTCCATAAAATTCTCCTTGTTTATTTAATGGTATCTTATTTTCGATAAACAACAAATCTTTTTGCTTCGGTAGACAAAAATCTAGAAAGCGTCTAAAAATGGTTTAAAAAAGCCCTCTATCTATTTATTATTAATATATAAATTAAGGAGTTTTAGTAATGAAAAAGTCATACTTAGCTGTTGCGGTATTAGCTTCAACCTTGCTTCTCGCTTCCTGTTCCGGAGGTGGTGAAACTCACATCGTCATCGACACACAGACATCTGTTTATGAACCAACATCAAATGGTCTTGTCTTTGAGCGTGATCTCGATGGTGAAGGATTCTCCGTCCAAAGGTATGTGGGTGAAAGCAATCGCGTCATTATCCCAGAGACATTTGAAGGTAAACCAGTCAAATCAATCCAAAGAAGAGCGTTCGCCAACAACGGACTAGAATATCTTCGCATACCTAACAAGGTTGCCTCCATCGGTGAATTCGCCTTTATCGGCAACCCAAAACTCAACAATATTGAGGTCCAAGGCGGAGATTATTTCAGAATCCAAGACGGAGCCTTGATAAGCAAAGATGAGAAAACCCTTGCCTTCGTTTATCCGAACAAAGTGGGTCAATATAACATCGGTAAGAACGTGACAAAAGTCGTCAAAGGTGCTTTTGAATCAACCAGCCTAACCATCTTGAAATTCGATCCGACATTGATTGAAGACAATTTCATGACATTCTTCGGCCCAAGCGCTTCCGCGGTGCCTGAAAACATGAAGGAAGTCATCTTGACCGCCGATTTCGGAGATGTGAAAAGAGATGGAGTGGTGGGAGATTTCGCTTTCGCCGGCTTATCATCAGTCACTTCTGTAGCGATGTACGATTCAATCGTGGAAATCGGTGAAAAAGCCTTCTATTCCATGTCTAACCTCAAAACAGTTGTCATCCCTGACACGGTTTTATCAATCGGGGAAAAGGCTTTTGCTTCCTGCTCTAAATTAAGAGATGTGAGAATCGGTCTAACTGGTTCTCCAAGCCTTGAAAAATTAGGAGATGGAGTCTTTGAAGGAGATGGCAAATTGGTCTACAACACCACCGAAGGCATCAAATATTTAGGCAACCCAGAATATCCTTATTTGATCCTCATGGAGCCAGTCTCCCCAGCGATCCAGAAAGTCCAAATTGATGATACAACCTTATTCATCGCTTCTGATGCGTTTAAAAACTGCGCGGCTATCAACAAAGTCACATCCAGCGCTGAGCTTCTTTCCATTGGTAAGAATGCTTTCTCTGGTACGCTCAATCTAACCAGCTTCTCGCTTCCATCATCCCTAGAATATCTAGGAAATGGCGCTTTCACTGGCTCAGGTGTTATTTCCGACCTTGAATTCGATAATGGTGGAAAATACCTCGGTTCATCGAAAACTGGATTCTACGCTTTGGTCGATGTCAATCCTACCGCTGAGAAACTAACAATAAAATCCAGCACCAAATTCATTGACTATAGCAAGGTTAATCAAACCGTTAGCAACATCAAATCATTTACCAACAACTCTGAATATTTCTCCATCCCAGAATCCTCTGGCAACGTCATCTTGACAGATGCTGATGAAACTCAAGTAATCCTAACAGCCAAAAAAGGCGATTTCGATGGATTCATGCTTGATGATGGAATAGTTGAAATCAAAGACTATGCTTTCTCCGGATTGGATATTGAAGACTTCGAGCTTCCTACCACCGTCGAAAGGATTGGCGATGGGGCTTTCTCAGGATTCAAATTCAACGCTGGATCTGTCATTGAACTCCCAGAGTCGCTTGATGTCATCGGCAATAATGCTTTCGATAGCGCCCTCAATGTTTCAAAAATGATTCTAAATGATGGACTTCGCTCAATCGGCGCTTCCGCCTTCAAGAATCTAAGCGCTCTATCGGCCTTATACATCCCATTAAGCGTTACCGAAATCGGCGCTTCTATTGCTGAAGGAACCGCTGTCGCTTCAATCGATGCTGAAATCGAAGCGGACCTAGAAAACCCAGTCCTCCCAGGCAGCTGGTCATCTTCATGGTGCGCTCCATTAACTCTTGAGAACATCAACTTCGGCGCCGAAAGATAATTTAATATCTTAAACTCCTAAACGTCTCGCGAAATCGAGGCGTTTTTTATGTCTCTTCAATATACCTTTTGCATAGTTACTTCATATTACATCGTGGTAAAATAATCGCATGAGCAAACACTTATTTTTGAAATTATTTCCGACTTTTTTGCTGGTGGTCGCGATTTCTTCTTGCGGAGGTGATAACACTCCTCCTCAATCGTCTTCCTTAGATGGATCTTCTTTTTCTTCCTCGCTTTCTAGCGAGATCTCCATTCCCGATGAGGAGAAAGTCTTCACCATAACTTATGCGCTTGATGGAGGTGTGGTGGAGGTTCCTAACCCCACAAGCTATACCATGCAGACTGAGACTTTCACTTTGAATAACCCAACGAAGCTAAATTGTTATTTCCAAGGCTGGTCTTCCAATCTTTTTTCCGGAGTGAAGCAGACAGTCACTGTCGAAAAAGGCACCAAAGGCAATCTGTACTTTGCCGCAAAATTCCAATATGTCGGGGAAATAACATATTTTAACGGGGCGAATGTCTCTTTATTGCCCGCCCCAGTCAAGACTTTGATGGATGCAAAGGATGAAAACGAGGTAGCGAAGCATCTATATGAATATAATCAAAATTATCGCCAAGCCCAAACCGGCCAGCCTCTAACCATTGATTTCCCCAATATCAACCAATCTCCCGAAGTGAGTGTCGAACTATATAGAGATGAGGAAATGAGCGATTTGGCATATAGCAAAATCTACACGAACGAACGAAGCTCATCTTCTGGAAGCGTCACTTTCTATAACCTTATCCCAAACCAGAAATATTTCGTGAAGGTAACTGATAAAGAAGAAAACGTTCTCAAAACCGACTCATTTTTCATCGAAGACAAGATGAGATTCATATACGCCGGAAATGTGACGAATATGCGCGATATGGGAGGAAAAACCACGGATAATGGGGTAACCCCATATGGAAAGGTGTATCGCGCCGCTGATGTAAGCGAAGGGAAAGTGAACAACACAGGTATTGATATCCTAGCCAACCAACTCGGCATAAAAACCGAGATTGATTTGCGACTCGATACCCCGGCTGAAGCTTCTTGCTCTCCGTCCATAAACCTATTCAACTGCGGTTATTGGCATAATGACTATATCTTCCCGGGCTTCAACTCCAATAGACCTTTTTCTCAGACATATGCGACCAATCTAAAGAGAGCTTTCCTTTTATTTACCGATGCAAAAAATTATCCTATCGTCTTCCATTGCTCCGCCGGCGCGGATAGAACCGGGACTTTCGCTTTCCTCCTTGATGGCCTATTAGGCGTGGATTATGAGACTCTATGCCGCGATTTCGAAACAACATCGTTCTATATGGGAAGGAGATGGAGAAGCTCAATAGAGGTGAATGACGGAGTTTATTCCTTCTCTCCAAGCGGAGTGATGCAAGATGACGCCGACAATCTTGTTGCCTTTGGCAGGATGCATAACCACATGATTGAAGAGTACGGAAGCGAAGGCGGAACCCTTTCGGAAGCGGTTGAGAATTACATGAAAACAGTCCTAAGCATGGAACAAGGGCAAATAGACGCGATAAAGCATGTTTTACTTGGAGTTGGCGACCATCATTTTGGCGAATGGGAGATAAGTCAAATGCCTCAATGCCAGACGAATGGGCTCAAAGTCAGATATTGTGCCTGCGGCGAGAAAGAAGAAGAGGTCATCGTGAATAAAGGCCATTATTTCAGCGAATGGGAAGTGACGAAAGAGCCTACAGAGGATGAGGACGGGACGAAAGAAAGACATTGCACATGCGGATTGAACGAAACTGAAACAATACCTCACCACATTAAGACAGTATATGATTTTGATGGAGTGTCGTTCTCCACCAATGTGACGACAGATGCGATAAAATCGCTGGTAAAAGCCACAAAGCTAAGTGATAAATCATCACTGCCGGAAGGATATGAAGGAGAAGTCTACGGCGCTTCATCCGATTATCTGGTTTGCACCGGGGTCAATTTCCCTACCCCAGTCGACGCCTCAAAATCCTTTTATTTGAAACTAAGGATGATTGTCCAAAGCGAGACTGCTCTTCCAAAAGGAAATTTCAGATTATACAACGCGACCGACAATTCAATCCTAACCGATAATATGTATTCATCATTTGGAAGCCTTAATTCCTGGATTGAAATCGATTTGCTCCCGATTTTGAATAGGGCGAATTTGATCGTGAATAATATAATTCAGCCATTCACGATTGTTCTAAGGACTGGGGTGAACGCTTCCGTCTCTTTCGATTCAATAATACACTTGCAACGGGGAGAATAAAAAACATAGCAATGGGCGGCAATTAAAATAAAATATTCTAAAAGAATATATATTTTTGGTATAGTTATATATGTTGATGGAGCGTCGAATATGAAACCGGATTATATTGCTAGATTTGAGAAAATGGGGATGGGCCTATTCGTCCATTTCGGATTGTATTCTATTTTGGGAAAGGGCGAGTGGCATTATGTCGCTGATCCCAAATGTGATAAAAAGCAATATATGGATGAATTAATCCATAAATTCAAGGTAAAGAAGAACTGGGCCAAGGATTTGGTCAAAGCCGCCAAAGCAATGGGCTGCAAATACGTCACTTTGACCACCAAACATCACGAAGGCTTTGCCTTATACGATACATGCGGGCTAAATGAATTCGACGCCCCGCATAGTGCGACCCATCGCGATTTGGTGAAAGAATTCGTCGACGAATGCAATAAGGCTGGCATTATGCCAATGTTTTATCATGCTCTGCTTGATTGGTGGCACCCAGATTATTACACCAATTTCCCTGCATATATTGACTATTTAGTCAAATCAATCGAGATTTTATGCAAAAACTATGGCAAAATCGGTGGCTTTTGGTTCGATGGCAAATGGGATAAACCTAATGAAGATTGGCAAGAAGATAGGCTATACAGCACCATAAGGAAATACCAGCCGGAGGCCATGATAATAAATAACACCGGTTTGTCCGCTTTAGGAGAAACGGGCCATCCAGAGATTGATTCAGTCACGTTTGAAAGAGGCAAACCATTCAAAGTCGTCTCCTCAAAGGGGAAAGAAGTCGCAGGAGAAGTCTGCGATAGCCTTACGGAACATTGGGGGTATTGCCCGCTAGATTTGACGACCAAATCCCCGAAATACTTAATCTCCGAATTGATTGATTGTAGGGCAAACAACTGCAATTTCCTCATTAATTCAGGACCAAGAAGCGATGGAAGCCTCAACCCAGTCGAAAAAGAGATATTGAAGCAAGTTGGGGTATGGATAAAAGCAAATGGCAATTTCATCTATAACGCACATTCGTGCGAAATAGAGGCAACGAACGCGACGATATTATTCGA
Source organism: Bacilli bacterium (assembly GCA_017468925.1). Classification (GTDB taxonomy): domain Bacteria; phylum Bacillota_I; class Bacilli_A; order RFN20; family CAG-826; genus UBA4951. The sequence goes on from JAFUHI010000007.1 coordinate 21,507, forward strand.
TGGGAAATATTATTACGCCATCGCAAAAGATGTGCCTCTTGCGATGTTTGCCAATATCACCAGGGAAGGCGATTTCAAAGAAGTCGTCTTGTCGGTTAATAAGAAAATCAAAGGCGCCATCTATATGGACACCAAAGAGAAAGTCGAACTCAAAACCAAGAATTCTTTCGTGGTTAAGCCATTTGAATACGGAAGGGATTTATACGCAAGAGTCATAAGGTTTAAGTTATGAAATACACGAAAATCGCGTTTTTAGGCGATAGCATCACCGAAGGGGCTTTGGCAAGCAAAGAAGAGAACATCTACCATCAAGTAGTCACCAAAGATTTAGGTGTCACCTGTCTTAATTATGGCAAAAGTGGGACTAGAATCGCTAAACAAAAAGACCCTAAAAACGAATGGGATCATATGGATTTCCAAACGAGGATGAAAGACATTCCTACCGATTGCTCTTTCGTTTTTGTTTTTGGCGGCACGAACGATTATGGCCATGGGGACGCTTTAATAGGCGATTTCGAATCATATGACCCCTATACCTTTATCGGAGGCCTTAGAAACATCATCGAATATCTATGCAAAACCTTCTCAAAAGAGAGAATCTGCTTTCTTTTGCCTCCTCATCGATACAATGAAGATGATGGCCGCGGGGAATGCGGAAATGCGAAGAAAATACCATATAAACCTTTATCCGCTTATGTTAGGGCTATGGAAAAAGTTATATCATCTTATGAAATAGACATGATTGATTTAAGGACATTATGGGACGTTCCTTCTAGCGATAAGCCAAACCTTTATGTCCAAGATGGCCTCCATCCTAACGATAAAGGGCATATATTGATTGCTAAAACGATTGAGGAATATTTGAAAAAGAAAGCGAAAAAGCAATGAAAAAGCTACATCTAATATGTAATGCTCATCTAGATCCGGTGTGGATGTGGGATTGGGATGAAGGGGCTGCAGCCGCTTTATCGACTTTCTTTTCTGCGGTGGAACTCGCTTCCGAATACGATTACATCTTTTGCCACAACGAAGTCATATTGTATGAATACATAGAGAAATATGAGCCAGAATTGTTTGAGAAAATAAAGAAACTCGTTGAAGAGGGGAAGTGGCATATCATGGGAGGATGGTATCTCCAGCCAGATTGCTTAACCCCATCAGGCGAATCTTATATCCGCCAAATAAGTCTAGGCAGAGAATATTTTTCTAATAAATTTGGGAAAAGGCCGACAACCGCGGTGAATTTCGATTCCTTTGGCCACGATAGAGGAATGGTCCAAGTGCTAAATAAATGCGGATATGATTCTTATATCGTTTGCCGCCCAATGCCTTCTTTGCTCTCTCTACCTTCCAATCCTTTCTATTGGAAAGGGTTCGATGGCAGCGAAATCAAAGTCCTTAGAGGGGACGACATCACGATCTATTGCACAGGATTAGGGGCTGCCAAAGAAGATATTCTAAGAAAAGCCAAACAATTCGAGAATGACGATGTTGGCTGCATTCTCTGGGGCGTAGGCAACCACGGGGGAGGACCTTCAAGAAAAGATCTTTCTGATATCTTGGAACTAATTGATGAAAAGAAAGGCGAATATCGCATCATCCACAGCGTCCCGGAAGATTATTTCAAAGAAGTCGAGCCGAAAGCGACATTCGATAAATCATTGACCCCATGCTTCCCCAAAAGCATCTCTTCAATCTCAAGAATCAAGCAAAAGCACGCTGAATTAGAAAACCGCCTATTTTCCGCGGAAAAAGCCTGCTCCATCGCTTCTATTAGGGGAGATTATAAATATAACATCCTTTCCTTTAGAGAGGCGGAAAAGGCTCTAAGCTCAATTGAATTCCATGATGTATTAAGCGGAACCTGCACGAAAGACGGTGAGATTTCTTCTATCAGGAAAGCGGACTATGCTTTAGAGATATTGAATGAGGAATTCTTAAAAGCCTATTTTGCAGGCGCGAATAAATTCCCTAGAGTCAAAGAGAATGAGCACCCTTTCATCATCTATAATTTCCAGCCATATGAAAGAGATGGGGTGGTGGAAACGGAGATTTTATTCCCCGATTCCATTGTTTCCGACACCGAGCATTATGAGCTTCATATGTATCAAAATGGGGTGGAGATTCCCTGCCAAGCCATAAAAGAAAAATCTAATATCAATTATGATCGTAGGAAAAGAGTCATATACAAACCTCATCTCTCCTCCCTAGGTTTTAGCGAAGTCATTCTAAAAGGCGAAAGAAAACCAATAATAGACAAATTCATCGATGAAGGCGAGGAAAATATAACTTACAAAGATGAATATAAAACCCTTGTTTTCTCTAGGAAAACAGGCCTTCTTGAATCATATAAGGTTGGCGAAAAAGAATATCTATCTTCAGGCGCAGGCCTCCCTATCGCTTTCTTGGATAACGAAGATCCCTGGGGATGGAATATGAAGGAACTTGGGAAGGAATTATATAAATTCCATCCAATCAAAAAAGGAATCGGTCCATTTTCGAATCTCCCATCCTTCAGGATTGTGGAACATGGTCCAGTGATGGATGAAATAGAAAGCTTGTTCGAATATGGGAAATCATATGCGAAAGTGAGCTATAAAATATATCATCACACCCCATATATCGATATGAATGTCTTGATATATTGGAATGAGCAGAATAAAGGAGTCAAATTGGCCTTCCCGACATTATCTGGCTCTTATTTCGCCCAAGAAGCCTATGGCACCGACGCCTTTAAACCAAACGGGGAAGAGAATCCCTCCCATCGTTTCATCGGGGTGGGGAAAGAAGATTGCTTCTTTATCCTTAATAAAGACGCTTACGGTTCCTCCAAAAAAGGTAAAGTGCTATACCAGACCTTATTCAATGGCTCCGCTTATTGCGCCCACCCGATAGATGATAGGCCTTTATTAAAAGATAAGAGGCACCACAATTTCATTGAGCAGGGGATGCATGAATATAGTTTCCGTTTGGCGGTGGCCAAAAGGAATGAAATTGAATCTTTAAGCGATGAATTCATCGCCCCTCCATATTCCTTGAACGTCTATCCGCATGGGGATGGGGATGTAGATAAAGAAGCCATTTCGTTATCAAATAAGGCTGTGACTCTTGCTTCATTTAGGAAGTCTAGCAAGGAAGGATATATCCTTAGGCTATTCAACAATTCCCCAAGGAAAGAGACCACAAAATTATCTTTATGCGGGATTTGCAAGGATATTTCCTTAAAAGGATACGAATTCAAAACATATCTCTTTTTGAACAATAAGATAAGCGAGATATCAGATGCCTCAATTTACTGATTTTATTAATCTTTAACAAAGTTAATTTTGCTATTATAATTTCTCCGTATGTACGTACTTATAATAGTAGGGATACTAGCCTTAGGTTTAGATGCTTATTTGACTTATTTGATCTGCGTAAACACCGCCTGGTTCCATTTTTATTCCGGGGCGATTATGGGTTATCCCATCTTCTTGCTCATCTATCTCTTGTTTGTGGTGTTTTTGTTTATCTGGGGATTATTCTTCAACAAGAAGAAAGAAACCACCAAACCAAATATGTTTTATTACGGAATCTTACGCCAGACCGATTCCTCTTTCTTAAGCATCCTCCGCATCAAAATCATATTCCGTGGGCAGGAGAAGATGCCAAAAGGGAGATATCTAATCATCCAGAACCATAGATCCAATTTCGATCAGATGGTGATGCTAAAAGCGATTAAAGAACATCCTCTTGTCTGCGTTACCAAGCCAGAGAATATGGATTTCCCTATCGCCGGGCCTTTTATCCATCATTCCGGCTTCATCCCAATCAACAGGGATGATATGAGAGAAGGCATTAAAGCGACTGAAAAAGCCGCTTCATATATTGAAAATGATTTGGCCTCAATTGCCATTTCCCCTGAAGGGACTAGAAACAAAACAGATTCTCTTTTGCTTCCCTTCCATCCAGGCTCATTCAATATCGCTTATTTAGCCAAATGCCCGATAGTGGTATCTTCTTTGAAGGATACAGATAAGATCAAGAACCGCGCTTTCTTTAGACGCACCAAAGTTTATTTTTCCATACTGGAGGTCATCCCGTATGAGAAATATAAGGATATGAAGCCATCCGAGTTAGCCACCTACTGTAGGGATCTCATATACCTTGATTTGAAAAGAAAGGAACATTTCTAAATGAATTATTTGTTGTTTAACGCCTTCGCTGACGGAGGGAAAGGCGAAGAAAGTGCTAAAGAAGCGCTTAAAATCCTCCAAGAGAAAATCGGGGAGACGACATTAAAAGCCCTCGTCGGACTCGATGTCAAATCATTCCTCAAAGAGCTAAAGAAAGACGATAAGGCCATCATCTTAGGGGGAGATGGCACCCTCAACCATTTCATCAATGAATTAGGGGAAGAGCAATTGCCTTGCTCTTTCTATCTCTATCCTTCAGGAACCGGAAACGATTTCCTAAATGATGTCAAAGACAAAGAGGATCCAGAGACACATTTGGTGGAATTGAATGGATTCATCACCAATCTTCCATACGTCGAAGTCAAAGGGAAAACCTACCGCTTTATCAACGGAATCGGCTTTGGAATCGACGGTGAATGCTGCGTTGAGGCTGAAAGAAAGAAGAAAGAAGGGGAGACGGAGATTGATTACGCCAAAATAACAATCGGCCTTCTTCTAGGCAGATTCAAAGCCCCATTATCCACCGTAAAAGTTGATGGGGAAGAACTTCAATTCAAGAAAACATATATCGCCGCGGCGATGAATGGAAGATTCTATGGAGGTGGCATGAATGTCGCCCCAGAGCAAGAAAGAGGCTCAGGCCTTCTCTCTTTGGCGGTAATCCACGGAAGAGGGAAAATCGGCACTTTGATGCTGTTCCCTAAATTATTCAAAGGAACACACGTCAAGAGCAAGAAAGCCGTTTATATAAAGAAAGGCAAAGAAATAGAAGTGACATTCTCTTTGCCAACCGCTTTACAAATCGATGGTGAAGTAGTGGAAGGAGTCACTTCTTATCGCGCTTATATCAAATAAAATATGCCTTCCTGCGTCATCGGAGTTGATATAGGCGGCACCAAAACCGCCGTGATATTAGCCAAAAAAGGCGATGTTTCTTCTTCTATTATCGAGAAGATGGTTTTTCCAACCGAATCCAAATTGGGTTTCCCTATATGGGAAAAGAAGGTTGAGGATAATATATCGATCCTTCTTTTTGAGCATGGATATAAAAAAGAAGACATCATCTCTATTGGTTTTTCCTGCGGCTCACCTATGTCTAGCAAAGAGGGAATAATAATCGCTGTTCCAAATCTCCCAGGTTTTGAGAATATCCATATTGTCGACATCTTCAAAGAGAAATATGGCTGTCCTTGTTTCATCGTGAATGATGCGAATGCCTGCGCTTTAGCGGAATATCGTTATGGGGCGGGAAGAGGATATAAAAACCTTATGTTTTGCACCTTTGGCACCGGTTTTGGCGCGGGTTTGATACTCGATGGCAAATTATATTCCGGCAATGAAGATATGGCAGGAGAAGTAGGTCATATAAGACTAAGCCAAGATGGTCCAGTAGGATATGGGAAGAAAGGCTCGGTAGAAGGATATTGCTCTGGAGCCGGAATCGCTTATATGGGGAAAACCAAGGCGAAGAAGGCATTAGAGGAAGGCAAGCCTCTCCTTTGGTGTCAAAAAGAAGAGGACTTAGATAAAATATCTGCGAAATTAATCGCGGAATACGCTAGAAAAGGCGATAAAGATGCAATAGACATATTCCGTTTAAGCGGGGAAAAACTAGGAGAATTCCTTTCAATCGCCATTGATTTCCTCAATCCAGAAGCCATTATTATTGGCTCAATATACGAAAGATGCGAGGATCTCCTATATCCATACGCCAAAGAAGTGATTGATAGAGAAGCCGTCTCCATCAATAGAGATCATTGCAAGATTCTCAAAGCCGAATTGGGCGATAGGATAGGGGATTACGCGGCAGTGTCTGTTGCCTTGGATGGATTGGAGCAAAAGAATGGCTAACGCAAATCTCACAATAACTGCTTTCAATAGGTCTACTATGGCCTCTATATCAATGTCTTCATCAATGACATTGAGCAACACTACCGCCCTTTTTGTGGAAGTAACAATAAGCAAGCCAACGTTTGGTGATTATGTTTCTTCCGCCTCGTTTTCCGTTCGCAGGTTATCTGGCTCCGGAAGAATTAGAGTATTTTTCTCAAATGAGCAAAAAGAGGAAATTGAAGAGCTTCCTGTTTCTTTGGTTATGCCAAATCCTTTTATCTCTTGCGATTTAACCGAATATCTATCACCAACAGGACACGCTTTCTTTGTTGTTTGTGCCACCTCCAGTGTGACTGTTATGGCTACCACAGGGTTCATGGGGCCATCATGTACGTATGAATTGTCACATTTGAGTCCTTCAGATTTCAATCGGAGATTGAGTGAAACTAAATTCAGCATGGCACTCGGAAATATCACGTTATCAACCGATTTGAAAAATGGGTTCTCATCATTGACATTGCCAATATGCTCTTATAAAGATGATGCATGTTCGTTGCCTATATCATTGATGTATGATGAACCATTAGCGTTATCCACTAATTCACTGCAACCTGATTTTTATTTCCCAACAGGTTTAAGATTGAATCTGCATCAGTTTATTTGGCAAGAAAATGGAAGCTATATTTATATGGATGGAAAAGGCAAAAGACATGTTTTTTCGTCTCCTTCTGCCCATGTCGAAAGCAATATTTATTTCGATGAATGCGGATCATATCTTATATTGGAAACACCTGCGCTCTCTATTGTCGATCCAAAAGGCAACAAACTTCTTTTCACAAACGGAAGGCTCTCAACAATATTGCTTAAAACCGGTGTCTCATTTACTAGTTTTAGCGTTATTTGGGATTCTAATGATAGGATTTCATCGCTTGTCCGTGGAAATAGTACCGTTCTATCAATTGATTATGATTCCCAGCAAATATTATTAAAAGCTTTTGGAAGTACTGATAGGACGATATCAGTCGCCTTCAACCAAAGTGGCACAGTCTCATCCATCACTGATAGAGATGGGACATTGTATTCTTTAACGTTAAACAACCAATGCGTTGAGTCACTTTCTTGCTCCGGAAGATCGATTTCTTGTGAACGCGATTGGCTGGATAGAGTCTCATCTATAAAGGAGTTTAGTGGGACCTCTCTGATGAGTTTGCGTAAAATCCATTATTTCAATAATGCAACATCTATGGATTTGACTCCCGAAGGAAATCAATCAATGGCGTCATCGACCATATTTTCTTTCGACCAAAAGGGAATTACTCATTCAGAAACGTCGGCGGGAGGGACTATAATATCCGCAGAAGAGAAAGTCGAATCTGGGAATGTTTCTTATGTGATGTCGCTTTCATCGCATCTAATAAGTTCATCTGTCGAAGATTCTTCTGGGTCGCCGCTTAACCTTGCTTCATCCCCGTTGTTGGTTGAAAGAAACCAGCAGTCATCTTTTAACATAGTCGGCAGAAACAAGGGCATGGCCTTTATTTTCATCGAATCTAAACTTCAATATACTAGTGGCTCATATGCTTCAACGTCTGGAACAGTAACGATTTCCGCATCAATTTCCGGAACACAGATTTCATCAAAATCATTCCAATTGTCCCAGTTAAAAACAATAAACGGCCTCTTCATACCTATTGAAGACGGAAGATGTGCGACAAATGAAGGCAATATTGCTGTTACCATTACGCATAATTTACTTGGTTATGTATTGCGCATCTCATCAGTTAGACTGATATTTTTAGGCAATCCAGTCGAATGCTACTTAACGGACTTCAGCCAGTCGAATCAGCAACCATCTATATGCATGAATTCACCTTTTGATTTCCCGTCACCAATTGACTCGATTACTATCGACCAAGTCGAGTATCAAATAGATGCCACGCTAGACGATTGGATTGCTTCAATGTCTTATTCAATGAATGGCAAGAAAGTCCTTTTCTATTCTGATGGTGGTGGGATGATAGCCTTAGATGATGAACTTTTTACTGAATCAGGCTTGGGCCAAGTATTTGTACAAACTTACCAATTCATGCCTCAAATTATCGAAAACACCGATAGTCAGCATACTCAATATATGCCTTTTTCATGCGTTAAGGCGAATACGGTAACGTTTAATGGTATTGTGAAATCGGTTTTATCCACTATTGATTTCTTAACTGATGCCGAAGAAACCATAGAGAGAAGATTAAATTCGAACTTCAAGATATATGAAACGATTTTGCCTGATGGAAGGGTTGAAAGCAAAGTCTTTGATTCTTTTGGCATTTTGGTTCAAGAAGAAAAGGAATGCTATGGTGGAGCCGTAATGAAGGGACCTTTGCTCACACTTCATCCTAACAATCTATCATCTATTTCCACAAATTATCTTGATTCTGGTTCACAAAAAACCACCTCTCTTTTGAATGCCTACAGCCAATATCATGAGCTTTATTCATCTACTAGGCAGGGCGAATACCCAACAATTTTCTTTTACGACTCTTCGTCTAGGATGTGTAATGTTTCGCAAGGCAGCGTATCGAATGAAATCGATTATTCCGTATTCGGGCCATCATCATGCAGTGTCGGAAACCATCAAGTTTTATCTTTCTCTTATGGGTTTTACGGTCCATTATCTATTTCTTATGAGGGCAAAGCCTCGTCCTTCATTCATTCATTTACTGGCGATTCGACCAAAATTATCAACGAAACAACGTTGGATTCCTTCCATCGAATTTCCACGTATGACATCGCAGGAAAACTCATATCTAAAACCATAGGTTCAGCGAGGATTGCGGAATTTGAATATGATTCCGGCCTATCTGACGCGGGTCTCACATCCATTTCAGCTAGAACAGTTAACAACAATGACGTGAGTATAGCCATATCAAAGGATTCATACGGATCAATAACATCAATCGATGATGGGGAGGTGCATATTTCTTATTCAAGTAGAGTTAGTGATCTTGGGGATGGGGAAAATGCAGTAGCCCATATAGTTTTATCGGAGACAACCGAGATTGATAATTCCTTGTGGCTTAATAGAGAAGAATATAGGAAGCATACGTTATCAAGCCCATCAATGCATAAAATATGGTGGTCTGAAACGGGTGGTTTGACTTATGTTTCATCAGACCCATTAGCGTCGCAAGACGGTATCTATGCATATATACAGGCCAGCGACGGCTCTATTCCTGAAACAATTGCCTTTGGATATGAGTGGTTTTCTGATTCGAATAGCAATAAAACTACTTTGATTAGTTCGAGTTATTTTGCCAAAATTGATAACAACTCATCTAATAAAAATAGAATAAATTATGAATACGCCCAATCCGGTGATATTTCAAAAATTGATGCTATTTTTTGCTATTACAAAAATGAATATGTATATGATTCGTTGGGAAGACTTTCTGAAGAAAAACTCAACCACCTAGAAACGATACGTTATTCTTATGATGCTAATGGAAACCTCATAGAAAGGAAGATAATAAGCGATAATGCTGAAACGGTTGTTTACTCCGCATCTTTCACCAACGATAAGATTATTTCTTCTGTCGTAGAAGGAAATCCAAAACAATATTCCTACAACTCATCCACTGGCTTGCCGACCATGTATAAAGGCATGACCGTTACGACAAGTGGCCCATTTATCACAACTCTTGGGAACACGACTTATTCATATGATGGGCTTGGCAGAAGAACTGTAAAAGTGAACACGGTGATTGGAACTAGATCAGAATACATATATGTTGGCAATAAGCTGATAGGAGAGAATAGATGGGTTAACGGGTATTTGCACACCCTAAAATACATTTACATCAAAAATGATGTCGTTGGGATGATATGTGATGGAACAACTTATCTATATTGCAAAAATATATTGGGTGATGTGGTGGCTCTTTTGAATGTTGTAGGCGAGAGGGTGGCTGTATATAGGTATGACGGATATGGAAAACACATATCAATAACATTTCCTAACAACCTTGAGGTTGAACCTGACCTTCAGGATGCGGCTAAGCTGAATCCGTTCAGATATAGGTCATATTATTATGACGAGGAAACCTCGACATACTATCTTGGGCATAGATTTTATGATCCAGAAGCTGCAAGGTTTTTAACGAGAGATGACGTTGATTGTGCTGACCCATATTCCATTTTTGGAATGAACTTATATTGCTATTGCAAATGCAATCCAATGAGGTATTCCGATCCAAGTGGACATATGGTTGTAAGTAGTTTCCTTATTGGCCTTGCTATAGCGGCTGGCGTCGGGGCTTTAACCGGAGCGGCTGCCTACACGGTTTCTGAACTTATTTCCTTTTTTGCAACAGGCGAATGGTCATGGTCATGGGGTCAATTCGCCGGAAGCGTGATTGGCGGGACTATCGGAGGCATTTTATCATATGTACTTCCTGAAGGGCTTGCCTTTTTGGCGGCTGGAATTGAGGGATTTTCATCAACATCAATTGGCATGGCATTGCAGAATGCATGGGAAGGGAGTGACTATTCTGTTGGCCAAATAATGATTGAATCGGCTGTCGGCAGCTTTATTTCTATAGTATCTACAGCGGCGTTTGGCGTATTCAAGATACGGGGCTATAACTCTGGTAGAGGATCATATTCTGCCATATCAAAGCAAATATATACAAAGTTTAAGCGTGGAATGATAAAAAGAATAAGTTCAAGAACTTTTGAAAAAATATTGGCTGTAAGTCTTGGGGAAAGTGCTGTTGAATCAATAATCAGTGGCTTGGATGATGGCACGGAGCAAACTAATGAATTTATAGACATAGGATGGATGACAATATGAAAATAAAGCATTTTTTTAGAATGTCATTTAAATCGATATTGTCTAGTTTGTTTTGGCTGATTTTGACTGGTTTTTTTGTATTTGTGCTGGCATTTATGTTGACAATTGCAATTAAAAATTCCTATAAAGGATGGGATGCTTTACGCGTGATTGGTTTGATTTTAGCTATTTTGGTCTTCGGATACCCAATTTATTTATTTGGAATTCAGCCGTTGGACATGTTTTTCGGTCCAATTACGTTAGATTCGTCTGAAATCAGAACCAAAGGGGATAGAAGGATATATAGGAAAAAACTACAGCATCCCGTCAACATAAAATATGTGGATATATTGTCTATATCGATTGTGCCTTACGGTAGGCAATCAAACGGAAGCCCAACGGGAATGGCTAAACCCATTCCATACTTGTTCGTTAAAGACAAAAACCGGAAAACATCGAGATTTAGTCTTCATGACATGGCCAAGCGAACAGTGAGAAATTTGCTTTTGTCTCTGAAAGAAAGGTGTGCCAATGCAGGCAACAATGTTGATGTTAATGTCGAGGAGTTAATTAATTGTTTTTGTAATGCAAAGCATGCGACTTTTGATTATGGACCGAAAGACGAAAGCAAGGAAAAACCAAAAAGGTTTTTCAGACTATCGTTTCTTTCGCTGTTTGTTCATCTAGTGATTGCGGCCTTTATGGTTATCGTATGCGTTTACTTTTTCCCGCATTATATTCGCAATATTATAGAATTTTATGGCGATATAAGGATTCTATGGTATGTCGTGATGTTGTTGGTAGCGTTGGGCGTAATGGCATATTTAGCCTTAATTATCGTTGATTTATATTGTGGTTTGATAACTTTGGATTCCCATTGGATTAGAACAAAGGGAAACAGTAGGTTTCAAATGTACAAATATCAATTCCCCGCCTGCGTGAATTATGCCGATATTGCCACTTTTACGATTGTTCCGTATATGAAAGCGTCAAACGGTTCCCCGACTAATAATCTAAGGCCTTTTCCATTCCTTTTTGTTGTTGACAAAAAAGGAAAAACTTCAAGATTTGCGCTGCAATTTATGTCATCCAGAACAGTCAGGAAACTAATCGTGTGTCTGAAGAAAAAATGTAGTGAAGCCGGAAATGAAATAGAAGTCGATATCGATGATTTGATGAAAAAACACAGACAAGCACTTTTTTCCACCCACAAAGATGCGCCAAAAGACATCGAGCGATAGTGGCGCTAATAATTCTATTTCATTGAAAAAATCTTTAAAAACAATCTAAAATCGTATTTAGAAGGGATGTTCATTGGCCGTTTTTCTTTAAAAGAACACAAACAATAAATGGTGACGACCCCTGAAATGTAAGCAATTTGACACGCACAATCATCTAAAATTCAGCCGGCAAAATCGCGCGTGGACATAGCATAGATTGGTGCAAAATCACAAAAAACTCGCTCCGAATTTGGTGCAAAATCACAAAAAACTCGCTCCGAATTTGGTGCAAATTATATTTACCGCGCTTCATTTATGCAACATGCTATTTCCAAAGAGGCTGCAATTATGGATGCGACATACTTCAGAAGAAAAATAGACCAAAGATTATTGGAATGGTTTGAAAGCAAAGGACATCCCCCTGCATTAGTCTACGGAATAAGGCAATGTGGAAAGAGCAAAAGCATAAAACAATTCGCAGAATCTCATTTTAAATATGTGAATGCTATAGATTTTTGGAAAACGCCAAACGCCAAGATTGCATTTGAGGAATCGCTTGAAGTAAATGCGATAGCAAAATCTTTAACTGGTTTATTTCCTTCTTTCAAATTTGTGCCTCATGAAACAGTTTTAATATTAGATGAAATTCAAGACTGTCCTAAAGCAAGACTAGCGTTAAAAGGCTTTAAAGAAGATGGAAGATATGTAGTTATTGCTACACTACATTGATAGAAGCAAAATCAACAACAGGAAACACTAAATCGAGTAAACAAATAATGAAAAATCCAGATCATTATGGGAAAACTAAATTAATAAAAATTGGCGATTATAATATTTCAGAATCCGGCGATATAATAACAATCCCACATTATTTGACCTTTGCGTTAGGAAAAGAATTATAGGGTTTTCGCCCAAAAGATATAAAATATATCCGTTATGAAAAACGAAGAACTATTATTTAATTTCTATGAAAGATTTCCTGAATTAAGAGGGAAAGGGATTGAAAAAGCGTTTTCTATTCTTCTTTCTTCTTGCCAAAGCGGGCATAAGATCCTTATATGCGGGAATGGAGGATCATCATCCGATTCCGATCACATCGTAGGAGAGCTTATGAAAGCGTTCTGCCTCCAGAGGACACTTTCGGAAGAAGAAAAGAAAAAATTCCCTCCGGAAATCGCCTTAAAATTGCAAAAAGCCATACCGGCTATATCGCTAAGCGCCCATTCTGGATTATTGACTGCGATAGGGAATGATACATCTTTTGATATGGTCTATGCCCAACAAGTATATGGTTATGGGGAAGAAGGGGATGTCTTGATCGGATTAAGCACCTCTGGGAATTCCCTCGATGTGGTGAATGCTGCATATGTCGCCAAAGGAAAGGGGATGAAAACCATCTCGATAACCGGAGAGAAAGAATCGAAATTATCCGCTATATCGGATATAACTCTTAGATTGCCTTCGACTGAGACATATAGGATCCAAGAATATACATTGCCGATATATCATCTTCTTTGCCTCATGCTAGAGAATGCGCTTTTCGGCGATGAAAAATAACCTTGCTTTGTTTGTGTTGCCTTTCATTTGTCTTTTTTCTTCTTGCAATGAAGAAATAAAGTCTTTCGAATGGAAAAAAGAAGACAATTACACGATGGAATTGACTGGCTTTGATAAGGATGTTATGCCAATCTCAGGATATTCAGGCCCATCATTTTCTGGGGTGGGAGCCACATGGGATAATCCAACAACATTAAAAGATGAAGATGTGAAGAAGATGTGGGTAGATGCAAAAGAAGCCGGATTCAACACGATGTATACCCTTTATTGGGCTGAAAGAATATATAGCGAAAGCGATATAAGATATGACGAAATCCATAACAACATCATAAAGAACCTTTCATTCGCTGACGAAGTGGGGCTTAAGTACGTTGTAATGGATTATGTTTTTGACGAATACATCGAGAAAAACGATGTTGATGGATATAGAGAATACATCCAAAAAACAGGATATCTTGACCATGAATCTTTTTTAGGATTTGTTGGCAAAGATGAGCCAACATATGATGACTTCGATATATTGTGTGAGAGGGAAAGGATGATGGAGCAAGTTTTGCCTAATTATCTATTCTCAGGAAATCTTTTACCGGAATATGTAGATCGCTCCATCTTATATGGTCACCCTTATGAAAATTACATCGATGATTATATAGAGCAAGTGAGACCTAGATATGTCTCTTATGATTTCTACGCCCCGATAGGTAGGTTCCCTCAGATGAGGGACAATTATTTCTATCAATTAGCCCTCATCAAAGAGAAATGTGATAAACACGGACTTCCTTTTTGGAATTTCGTTTTAACAAGTGAGCATTACGACTATAGATTAATAACCGACGCAGAGCTATATTGGCAGATCAACACCTCTTTGGCCTACGGGGTAAAAGGCATTCAATATTTCAACTTCCGAACGCCTTTAGGAGATGACTATATGAGAAGAGGTGGATCGATCATAAATGAATACGGAGAGAGAACGACGCTATTTGAGGCTGCCAAAAGAATCAACGGATATATCTCCACAATTGATGAGATTCTTATGAATAGTTCCCAGCTCCTCACCATCGGAAGAGGAAATAATCCTTGCTATTTCTATTATCACGAAGAGGAAAACAAGGAATTCAGAGAATTAAAAGATGTCAACGTCACTTCGGGCGGGGTGGTTGTTGGTTGCTTCGACCATCAAGGGAAGACCGTTTTGTTTGTCTCTTCAAATGATGTCGAGAATAGCAGCGCCGTATCTTTGTCTTTCTCTAACAAAATCAAAGCGAATCTCATCTGGATGGATGAAACAAAAGAAGCGGTGGGCAAAAATATATCTTTGAACATTAAGCCAGGAGAGGCTTATTTGGTTGAAATCCTTTGATTATTTGTTAATCCAAACGGTCATGATGTCATCGGGGTTATCCCAGTGTTTGCCGCTTGAGGCGTAGTCTTTGAATATTATTTCTTTATCTTTCGCTCTTGCTTTGAAAGCAATTTGAGAATCCTTCAATTCAATTTGCTCAAAAGAATGAATGTCGCTTGCTTTTAAGGAATCAAAATCTAAATCTTGGTTGCTTTCTTTGTCTAAGGCTAACACTATCGGGCCATACATATAGGCTATTTTGTTATTTATTTCCGCGCTTACTATGCCCCAATTGAAATCGATATCGATCGTGTATTTGCCCTTTTTGATATTCGTGGAGAAATAAGATGATGATTTGCCTTTCATCTCATTTCCGTTTATTCGTATCAAAGCCTTGTTTGCCCATTCCCCGATTCTAAGTTTAAGCGTCTTATTCCTCGAAGATTCAATCTCTATATGGGCTAAGCCGTCTCTTAGATAATCGCCTGTTATCGAGATATTAATCCCATCTAGCGATATCTTCCCTTCATAATAGTCGTTGATTAACAAAGTTGTATCATCTTCGATTATTGTGTCTAACGCGCATAATCCTATCCCTGCGGATCCTATGCAGGCGCAGCAGCCATAATGGCTACCATCTTTCATGTAATTGAGTCCGCCTGTCGATAATCCCCTTCTGGAATTATATAGAGGGGAATAGCTATCGAATGGGAGGCCTTCCAAATATTCATTTCGTTCGGAGCCATAGGCTTTTTGATGATCGAAGTTGATGCTTCCTAGCATCGCATTCCTTTGGGATATCTCCAACCTATCGTAATATTTGACATCCCCAGTGAGGAGAAGTAGCTTGCTTAATATCCTGATCCAAGTGACGGTGACGCAGGTCTCTTGCATGAATCTGGTTGGCTTCTCGGTTTGCTTTAAAGCCCCGTGGTTGAATATTTCATCTTCCGCTCCGGCGTTGCCAGTGATGGATACTTCCTCTTCATAGACCATCTCAAAGAATTTCAGGGCAATATCGAATAATTCCTGATTGTCGGTGACAAGAGAATATTCCAAAACGCCTTCGAAGAAAGACATGGTCTCATAGGCTTTGTTTTCTGGATATTCGTATGGCTTTAATTCATCGTTTCTCACACAGTCGATGAGGTTCCCGTTTTGTATACCGCCTTCATCGATTATGTATTTGGCGAAATCCAAATATTTTTTATCATTCGTGACCTCGTATAGATTAACGAATGGCTCAAGGATGGAAGAGGAATTGACTCCAAGCCACCAATGGCTGGTCTCGGTAATCTTCTTTTTGCCTTTCTCATTGCCTACATGTTCTAAAATGTAGTCAGCGTGCTTTCTTACCGCTTCCAAAATCCTAACTTTTAAGTCATTTTCCCTGCAGATATCGTAGAAGTGAAGCAACGATGTCAAAATATATTTCCTGCTCCACATATCCCATGACTGGAATTCGTTTTCCAGATAATAGGTGGAGAATCTACCATTATCTTCCTGGGTTTTTAACATATCTTCCACGGTGGCTTTGAGGATGGAATAGAGTTTCTCATCATTCTCGTATTTGTAACAGAGGCAGGCACCTCTCATCATCTTGCCCCAATATTCGCCTCTCCATCTGAGGTCTTCGCCATCCTCTTTCGTGTTGAAAACATTCACAAAGCTTTTCCATAAAGAAACATTAAGAAGCTGCTCTTCATTAACAAAAGAGAACATCTTCCCCATGATTCCCTCATATTTCATCGCTCCGTTTTCCAAAAATCTATATTTATATCTCATATCCTTCATTATAACGGATATCGATAAAAATGTTCTCGAAAACGGGTTTCTTATTTATGGAATATATGCGCTAACATTCAAAATATCTAAAATGCTATTTATTTTGAACAATTATCATTCAAATATGATATTGTTTCTATGTATAGAAGGTTAATGATATGGACAAATTGATGCTAAAAGATTTTTACCTGGAATTCGCTGGCAAAAAAGTTAAAGCGGAAGTGCCTGGCGACATCACAATCGACTTATTTCATGCCGGAATGGTAAGCGACCCTTATATCGCGGAGAATTACAAAGAATCCTCCTGGGTTGGCCGCACAGACTTCGATTATGTTTCGGAATTCGATGTATCCAAAGAAATATTGGACCATGATCGCGTTGTTTTGTGTTTTAAAGGGATCGATTTATTCGCGAAGATATATCTAAACGATGTTTTCTTAGGCGAAACGAAGAATGCATTCCTGGCTTATTTCTATGAAGTCAAAGAACATCTAAAAGAAAAAGGCAACATCCTGCGTATCAAGATGACATCCACATTGAATGTGATGGATGAAATCAATACGGATGGGTATGGAGGAGTTTTCAATGTACCGCGCATCTTTGTGAGAAAACCTCAATGCCATTTCGGATGGGATTGGGCGCCTAAAATCTGTGCCTATGGCATAATCGATGATGTATATCTAGAAGGAAGAAACAAATACGAGATTGTCGATGTTCATATCATTAGCGATTCAAACGGGAAGGCCATATTCAATGTCGAAGTGAATTATGATAACAAGGACTTGTTTGGACCGAACGAAATAATTTTGGAAAAAGGCGTTGAAAACGATGATGACATCTTGATTTTCCATATCGGTAAAACCCCATTCAAGAAAGATTACGAAACATATTCATTGCCGCTTATGGGCAAGAAGAATTTCCTCGCTCACAAAGCACATGAATATGAATTATGGTGGCCGACTGGCTATGGCGAGCAACCTCTATATTTCTATAAAATCGAGCTATCTAGAGGCGGCAAAATCATCTCCACCAAAGAAGGGAGATTCGCCTATCGCTCAGTTAAGATTGTAGAAGAGCCTAAAGACACCAATCTCATTGGAATGGATTTCTACATAAATGATAAAAAAATCTATCTAAGAGGTTCCAACTGGATCCCACCCGAATGTTTCACAGGCGTCATGAAAGACGAGAAATATGTCGAAACTATCTCCCTAGCCAAAAAGATGAATCTCAATATTTTGAGAGTTTGGGGCGGAGGATCCTATGAAAAGGACATATTCTTCTCTTTGTGCGATGAAGCAGGGATTTTGGTGTGGCAAGACATTATTTTCGCCTGCGCGGATATCCCAGAGGATGATAAAGAATTCGTCGATAATGTCTTGGAAGAAGTTGAATATCAAGTCAAGAGATTAAGGAATCACCCATCTCTAATCTATTGGTGCGGCGGAAATGAGAAAACCGGATGCTATGGCAACGCCATAACCCATGGAGATTTCCTGGTGAATGTGCTGCTTAATGGATTAATAACACATCTAGACCCGACTAGGCCATATAGAAGGCAATCGCCTCATTCCTGGAGCGATATCGGGAATGATCCAACAAGCGGAGATAGCCATTATGGCTGCTTTGAGATGTCGCTAGTGGAAGGGATGGACACTTATAGGAAACGTCTTTCCAAGAAAGTAGTTCCATTTGTCAGCGAATCCGCCTTAATGGGACCATCTAGCGAAGAGACATTGAGGAAGATATTCCCCAAAGACCATTTATGGCCAATGGATGAAATGTGGAAAGACCGTTTTATGGAAAATCCTTATGGCTCAGTGCCTTTGGATTTCCCTCATCGCGAAATGTTTTACGCAGAAAACCTTTACGGCAAAGTCGAAGGCTTAAGCGATTTCATCTCCAAAGCGATGTGCGCGCAAGCGGAGGCCGCCCGCGCTGAATGCGAATATTCTAGAGCCCACACCTCCTTTACTGGGGCGTGGCTCAACTGGATGTTCAATGACATTTGGCCTAGCGGAACCTGGTCGACGATTGATTATTATCTAGAGCCAAAACAGATTTATTATCAATTGAGGAAGAGCTTTAACCCATTTTTAGTGAGTTTCTTCGAGGATAATGAAGGAAAAACCCATTTATTTGTCGATAATCAAACCTTCTCTACTTATGAAGGTCAAATCGATTATGGCGTTAAAAAATACGATGGCACCATCATAGAAGAAGGCTCCATAAAAGTGGAAGTTGATCAAAACGGGTTCGATATGATTCTAGGCGAATACGAGGAAGAAGGAATCTATTTATACGTGAAATACAAAGATGATGGGAAAAAGAAGACATATCTATATTCCCCAACAATGTATAGAAACATCAAAGTGGATAACGCTTTTAAGGTCTCATTCACCATAGAGAATGATCATAAAGTCATCCTCCACGTTAAAGCGGAATCATTCGTGAAATCTTTATTCATTCATTTCAAAGACAATTACAAATATCTTTATAGCGACAATTATTTGGATTTGGAGAAAGGGCAGGAAGAAGATGTGGTCATCGAGTCGAAAGAAGTCATCGATATTTCATCTATCCGTTTTGCTACTTTAGGATAAATATGCATAACAATTACAAAGTAAACGGCATCAACTTCATCGATAAAGGCGATGAGGTTTTGGTTGAAATCAAACAAGGCGGGGTGGATGTTATTTACCCATTAAGGCCTACGAACACAAACAAAAAAGTCAAACATGTCTTGATGGATTTGGATGGGACTTCGGTGGAAAGTGAGCAATTCTGGATCTATTTGATCGAATGCACCACCAAAACAATGCTAAATGACCCTTCTTTTCATCTTAGTCCAGAAGATTTCCCTTATGTCAGTGGCTTCACCACCGTAGAGCATCTGACCTACACCAAAAACAAATACAAATACCATCAATCAACCCAAGAGGCTCTAGCCTGCTACCATAAGATTGCTAGATTCGAATTGGGCGAGATAATGGAAGGAAGAGGCAACATCAACGCTTTCAAACCCCGCAAAGGATTGAAGGAATTCCTCCTGAAATTAAAAAAGCACGACATCAAAGTAGGTCTTGCTACCAGCGGCTTGGACTACAAAGCCATCCCAGAGATAGTCTCTGCTTTTAAAGTGCTAAATATGGGAGATCCTTTGGGATTCTATGATTCAATCATCACCGGAGGAAGACAGAAAAACCAAGGAGAATACGGCACAATCGGCGAACTTGCCGTCAAACCTCATCCTTGGATCTATAGTGAACTCGCTTTGGGCTTAGGCGTCAATGATTTGAAGGATGCGATTGTAATAGAAGATAGCTCCGCTGGAGTGCTATCAGGCAGACTAGCAGGGATGAATGTCATCGGCTTCAAAGATGGAAACATCATCCCTTCTGGCTTAGATGACCAATGCATCGAAATGGTTTCTTCTTTTGAAGAAATAGAAAAATTCTTAAGCCTGGAAGATTGAAACAAAACAAATAATTATTTATAAACCACCGAGACTTTTTTGCCTTGGAACGCTATTCCATAGCAAACATAATTTGTGATGCCTTGTTCTTCTAAAACCCTATAATATTCATTTTTTTCTATTTGGTTCAATCCGACTTCCGCAGCGTTCTTCAATCTTTCCGCCGTCGTTCTTGCCTTGATTAACTTAATTTCGATGATAAAACCCGTCTCTTTTTTGTTTTTCGGAATCATGAGCAAATCACTTCTCCCATATCCAGAATTGCTTTCTTCTTTGACGTAATATTCGCTTAGGACAATCGAAGTCAAAACATTTAACAAGGTCTGATAAACTTTTTCGTTCTTGAAACTGTAGTAGGAGAGGGATGAAAGCAAATTCGAGAGAAAGTTTTCAATTACTTTAGTGTCTTTTTCAAGAAATGTCTTTTTAAAGTTGGTTAGATTGGACAGATATGAGTTCGATACATTGAATTTGTCTAAAATCTCTTTTCTTATCAAATTAAGAACTTCAAGATTTGGGATTTTTACATCAATCATAGAATTATTTTCATCTAGCGTCGCACTTAAATATCCAGTTGATGTTAAATATGTTAGAAGTCCTTGTTTGCTCTTTTCGATCGCCTCATAGCCAAAAGAATAATCTGGCGATATTGATAGGGTTTCACCATTTAGCAATCTTTGAAGTTCGCTTTTGAAATCTAATTCAGACGATAGCAGCATATCGCTTAATAGCTTTGTTGCCCCCGTTCCTCCCCAGTAGTAGAGGAATTTTTCACCAGAAGAGAATAAGGAAAGAACGCTCCAAGGGTTATATGTTTCCACGTTGTTGAAATAATACCCGCCATACCATGAAGAAATGTCATCGATATTTAGCTGGCTGCCATAATCTTTTTTGATCTTCAAGACTTCATCCCTTGTGAATCCAAAATATTCTTTAGGGAATATGGAATACACCCCATTATCGAATGGTATGTTATTCAATCCGCTTGACAGCGATTCTTTTGATGAAATCAATACACCAGTCAAGAGGCATAGCCTTATATGTTCATTGCCTTTTAATGCATTGCTATATAGGTTTTTGAAAAAGTTATTTATTTCGTCCAAAAAGTTCTTTTGATAGGCGTTGTTTATTTGAGCGTCATATTCGTCTATGAACAAGAAAGGTTTGATCTTGTAATGGTCATGGACGAGTTTTGTCAAAATGTATAAGGAGTAGAGGTAGTCATCAACTTTGCCTTCTCTATTACGGATTCTAGTGTAGATTTCTTTTTCGGATTCCGTCAGGCATGAAACATCATTTATCTCGTCAAATGAGTCATATAAGTCGTCTATTGTTTTGAAGATTTTGTTGTAGCTGTCTTTGGCGTTTAGGGCGTTTGCGTCTTTAAAAGATAAAACGATGACAGGATATTTGTTTCTTTCCTCATATACGGGCGAGCTATGTATGTAAAGATTCTTGAAATATCTATCAGCATCATCGTATTTAAGCGAAAAAAATGAATCCAGGCACGAAATCATTAGGGATTTCCCAAAACGACGCGGTCTTGTAAAGAGCAAGCAGGCGCCTCCATCTCCCAATTTATATATCTTCTCTATAAATTCGGTCTTATCAACATAATACCCTGATTTGATTAATGACTTGAAATCGTAGACTCCCAATAATGAATTTAGCATCGATAATACCTGCCTTTACAACACATTACAACGCTTTGCAACATTTTGCAACAAAAAACAACGTACGACAACATTTTACAACAAAAAACAACATTTTTCAGAAAAAAACAACACTCTGCAACATATTACAACATCAAAATGAAAAAACGCCGTTTGATAGGCGTTTAAATTGAGGGGTTATTGTCAAGAAAGAAGAACCTTCTCTATATTTGGCAAAGTCTCATTGAGGAATCGTCTTAGTTTTTCAACCATTAAGGCGGTGTTATTTTCTCTTTCCGCCGCTTTTTCTTTTAAGGGAGCGATTTCCTCGCGATAAACCAAATCGAATCCCTTTTTGGAATAAATGCGGCCTAAGCCGTAGGAACCGGATATTATTTCATTCCAGGCGTTTCTGGTTTCAGTATCGCTATAGCACCATAATTCAATCTCAAATCCCTTTTCTTTTAATGTCTCTTTGTCTTCGGCGTCGAAAGAAATGGTGAAATAGAATAAATCATCGATATCCTGCCATTGGCCATTCCCTCTTCCGCCAAAGGCTTTGTGGAGTTTATCTGTGGTGAATACCAAATAGCCATAATTGCAGTGGAGGAGATATAGACCTTTCTCATCGAAATAAGGTTCCATAACCTGCATCAACAACCTAAAACGGTCACTTCTAATCTTTTCCATACTTTTACCTCGCCTTTATTATCTTATAAATCTTTATCGTTTCAAAACGATATATTAAAATTGTTGTAGCCAAATAAGGAGAAAACATATGCTTAAGAACATTCCTACCGTTATTGGACCAGAATTACTAAAAATACTTGATGAGATGGGACATGGAGACGAAATAGTCATCGCCGATGGAAATTTCCCATCCCATAGTGTCGGTCAAAGAGTGGTCAGAGCAGATGGAATAGGGGGAGAAGCCATATTGGATGGGGTTTTAAGCCTCATTCCTCTAGATACATATGCCCCTGAAAATTTCATGCTCATGGAGACCACAAACGGTGATCCAACCCCAGAAATATGGGCGAAATATGAAGAAATCGCTGCAAAACACGACAAAAACGTCAGGGAAGCTTTGATTGAAAGATATGCTTTCTACGAAAGAGCAAAGAAAGCATATGCCGTAATCGCCACCAGCGAAAGCGCAATATACGCCAACATAATCCTCAAAAAAGGCGTAGTCAAATAATGATTGAATATCTTCCTTCGAATGACTTGCCTCCAATCATTGAGGAATTATCAAAGACTTTTCCTTTGGAAAGATTGAAGGAAGTCGGGATGCATTGTGGTCTTGAATACACTTCATTCCCTTTCTTCGTAGACCTAAAGAAATATAGCCGTTATGACCATTCTTTAGGCGTGGCGAAGATCATTTATCACTTCACGAAAGATACAAAGCAAGCCATATCAGGCTTATTTCACGATATATCAACCCCGCCTTTTGCCCATGTCGTGGATTTTGTCTATGGCGATTATGATAAGCAAGAAGCGACCGAAAGAAAGACAAAAGACGTCATCATTTCCTCAAAGGAAATAATGGATATATTAAACAAGAATGATATATCGATTGATGAAGTCGATGATTATCACAAATACCCCCTCGCGGACAATGATTCTCCGGAATTATCCGCAGACCGATTGGAATATTCTTTGTCAAACTTCATCAATTTCTCATTTTTATCAAAAGAAGAGACCCAGGAAATATATGACGATATTTCGATTGGAATAAATGAGAAAGGAGAAGAGGAACTGATGTTTTCTTCCTTCTCCTTGGCCTTGAAATTCGGAAAGAACGTCCTCAATAATTCAAAAGTTTATGTCTCAGACCCAGACCGTTATTCAATGGAAAGACTGGCGAGAATAATTAAACAAGCGTTAGACAAAGGCATCGTGGATATAAATAAGCTTTATTCGTTAGATGAGCCTTCATTGATCGATATATTCAAAAAAGATGAAGAGGTTTATGCTTCATTCTTGTCTTTTAGAAAAATGCATGCCTTATCAAAAAGCAATTATAAAGATGGCCCATATTCATTCAAGATATCCGCGAAAAAAAGATACATCGACCCATATATAAAAGGGCAAGGTAGGCTATCGAAATTGGATAAAGATTTCGCCTTGTCTTTGGCTGAATTTGTTTCCCAATCGTTCGATTATTATCTTAAAGCCGAATGACAATTTATTGGAAAAACCGATTTTTTGATACATTTTTTTATTGGAAAAACCGATTTTTTAGCACATAAATCTATTGGAAAAACCGAAAAAATGCAGTATATTTTTATTGGAAAAACCGGAAAGAGTGTAAAAAATGTACAGAAGAAAGATAGAAAAAGAACTTTGCGAATATTATAAAAACACTGATGATCCCAAGATTTTAGTTGTTTATGGTGCTCGCCAGGTTGGTAAGAGCTTCATTATTAGGGAAACTGCAAAAAAACATTTCAAGCATTTTGCTGAAATCGATCTAAAGGATGACTTTGAAGGTGATAAGCTTTTTGACAACGTAAAGACTACGAAAGATTTTTATCTACTGGTCGGCTCTCTTTTTGGTAGTTTGAACAATAATAAGGATACGATTATTTTTTTAGATGAGATTCAGAACTACCCCCATTTAATGACTTTGTTAAAGCCACTTAGAAAAGAAAATAAATATAGATATATCGTGAGTGGTTCATTATTGGGCATAACGCTTCGTCATTCGTTTATCCCGATGGGTTCGATAACCGAAAGAAGGATGTTTCCAATGGATTTTGAAGAATTCCTTTGGGCGAATGATTATGGTAACGAATCTATAGAATACCTTAAAAAATGTTTCTTGAACTTGGAGCCAATAAACCAAAGCATCCACGATTACACTTTGAGGCTTTTTCAAGATTATTTGTTAACGGGTGGTTTGCCTGATGCTGTTGTTGAATACGTCAACAAACAAAACGTAATGCAGATGCGAAAGACGCAGGATGAGATTTTCAGCTATTACAAAGACGATTGCTCTAAATATGACGAGGAACACAAATTAAAGATAAGGCGCATTTACGATCTCATTTCGTCTTATATGGCCAACAAGGTTAAAAGGATTCAATTCAAAGCTATAGAAGATAAAGACGATTCAAACTTGAGCAAATATGAAGATGAGTTTGATTATTTATTCGACTCTGGAATAGTATTGCCTTCTAGAGCAGTGTCCAATCCGGTTTTCCCATTAAGCGAAAGCAGAAGTAAAAACCTGATTAAAACCTATTACAATGACGTTGGGTTGCTTACGAATATCCTTTATAGAAATAACATAGATGCGGTTTTGCGAAAAAACAAAGGAATCAACCTTGGTTCGGTATACGAAACCGCCGCCGCGATGGAACTTATCGCCCACGGGCACACTTTATACTACTTTGATAGCAAAAAAATTGGCGAAGTCGATTTTTTGATAAACGGATATGACGATTTATCGGTATTGCCAGTGGAAATCAAATCTGGTAATGACCAAACCAATTACAGAGCCATCCCAAAACTTGTTGATCCAAAGGGGAATTATAAACTGTCCTATGGCTTTGTTTTTGGCAACGAGAACATTGTGAAAAAAGAAAAGAATCTCATCACTTTGCCAATTTATTTGATTATGTTTGTGTAAAAAGCAAAGCGTTGGAAGAACCAATTATAATTTAATAAAATAGATTTATACGAAGGAGAAACAAAATGAAAAAATCAATAGGCGCCTGCCCAGCATTATTCCCGATGCCTGTTCAAATGATAGCGACTTATAACGACGATGGGTCAGTCGATTTGATGAACGCTGCCTGGGGAGGGATTCTCGATAGCGACCTTTTAATTCTTAGCCTCGATTCCACCCATCGCACAAGCGACAACATCAAGAAAAGAAAAGCCTTCACCTTATCAATCGCGGATGAAACGACGATAAAGGAAAGCGATTATGTCGGAATGGTGAGCGAAAACCTTTTCCCTGGCAAATTCCTAAAAACAGGATTAAGCGCCTCCAAAAGCGAGAAAGTAGACGCCCCAATCGTCAACGAATACAAATTGACTTTGGAATGTGAAGTCGAAAAGATAAGCGATGATGAGATGGGATTCTTCGTATACGCGCGAATCAAGGATGTTTTGGTGGATGAATCAATCTTGGATCCAAAAGGAAAAGTCGATGTCACCAAATTAAAGCCGATAATGTTCGACCAATTCAAAAACGGATATTATTCCTTGGGAGAAAAAGCGGGCCAAGCTTGGGATGCTGGCAAGCCATTCCTAAAGAAATAATCAAATCTGGCCGATAGATTTAAGATATCTTTCGAGTATTATCATAGCCGCGCCGGAATCGATGCGGCTTTTTTGTTTTTTCGAATTTAATCCGCTTTCATGATACATTGAGGCGGCTTCAACCGTGCTATTTCTCTCATCGACTTTGATAACTTCTAATGAAGGGAATTCTTTATTTAGCATCGATATGAAAGCTTCTACGATAGGGGTCATTTCACAAGGATCTCCAGAAGGGAATAAAGGCCAACCTATCACTATTTTCTCGACAATTTCGGTCTCCATCACCTTCTTGATACCCTTTATTGCCTCTTCATAATATGTTGCTTTGAATTTTAGATTAGGCAAAGGAGTGGAAAGCATGCCGCTTCTGGATATGGCCATCCCAAGGCTCCCTTTACCTAAATCAAGCGCGAGAATGTTTTTTTGCATGGATTTATTATAGACTAAATAATCAAACGAGGAACACACTATGACATTAGAAGAAGCGGTGGATGTTAGGCATTCAGTTAGGCAATATGTCGATAAACCAATAGAAGAAGAAAAAAGACAAAAACTAAACGCTTTTGTTGATGATATCAATCAAGAATCAGGTTTGCATATTCAGCTAGTATATGATGAAAGAAAAGCGTTCGCGGGCGGTTTGGCGAGCTATGGCAAATTCAAAGGAGTGTCCAACTATATCGCCTTGGTTGGCAAAAAGAGCAAGGATTTAGAGGAAAAAATCGGTTACTATGGCGAAAAGATCGTTTTGTACGCTAAGACTTTAGGGCTCAATACCTGCTGGGTTGCTTTGACCTTCAAGAACATCAAAAACGCTTATCAAGTGAAAAAGGGCGAAAAATTCCTCATGGTTATCTCGCTTGGCTATGGCGTACACAACGGATTTGCAAGAAAAAGCAAAAAGGGTGAAGAAGTATCGAAGGAATACGAAACCGCCCCAAAATGGTTTAGGAATGGGGTTGATTTCGCTTTAAAAGCACCCACCGCGATCAATCAGCAGAAATTCGCAATAACATTATCAGAAGAGAATAAAGTTAAAATCAAAGCTATTTTCGGCCCATATTCAAAAGTTGACCTAGGTATAGTCAAACTTCATTTTGAGTTGGGCGCCGGAAAAGAGAATTTCACCTGGGTTGATTAGCGATAATACCAAGGGCTCATCGTAAGATAAGCGATTATTGAAGCGGAGACGAAGAAGATAGAGGAAAGAGTTATCGCCCCTTTTCCTATGATTCTCATTGGGGCGATGTTTTCTTTTTCAAAAGATGAGAAACTGCTTCCGACCAATCCGCATAAAGGAATGATTATCAAAGCGATATATCTCATATCTTCGTTGCAGGTGTGGGGGTAGCTGCTAACGAAATATACCGCCCAGCCATAAAAAACAATCAAAATAGACGCAAATAGATAAATCCTTGTCAAATCTAACTTCTTTTCTTTGCACATGATGAATCTTACAAGCCTATATGGGAGAAGAAGCATCATTATGAATATAAGCGCGAGGCTCGATCCATACAAAGTCGCGCATTGGACTGAAGATAAACCAAACCCGTATTCGCCATACAAAGACGTCTTTACCAATGCTGTCAATAATGATGTATCTTGGATGAAATTTGGGTCTTTGTTGGAATGATATACCCAGATGAGGCGGAAAGTGTCGCTATTGGGGAAGAGGATGAATCTTTCAAAGAAGCTCTCGTTTTGTATGTACAAAGCATCATTATTCACGGGCGAGAAGAAGACGATTGGCTGGCCGAATTTGATATAGCTCCATATTGGCCAACCCAAACCAAGAGGGAAGACAACCAAAGAAAATGCGGCCAATTGGATTAAGACCAACGCCCAAGGTGGTAATTTCCTATTTTCTTGTTTCTTCTCCTTGATGCTTTTTACGAAGACGTATAGAAGCATTGGGGCGATGACTATCGCTACTAAAGCGCCACCTAATTTGCAAGCCATGGAGAAACCGATTGAAACACCAATCAATATCGCTTGATATGTCTTCCTATCCTGCATATAGCATAAGGCGTAATAGATGGCCACGATTGAGAAAAAAGTTGACATCCCATCATTATTCGTCCAGTTGGCGAAGAAACACCACATCGGATTGAATATGGCTAAGGCAAAGGCGATTAACAATCCCTTGCCTTCCAGATGTACTCTTTTGAAAATCTTGTAGATGAAATAAATCTGGAGCCATTCCATCATCGTGTATAGCAGTCTCAATGATTCATAAAGCGCCCATTCTCTATTTGTTAAACCATAGGCTTCGCTGCCGTTTATATTCACTATCATCTCGTTTGAATGAATGAAAAGAGAATTGAATTTCATATAAAACCCGCTGACAAGATAGAACATCTTTGGCTGATATCTTTCCAAAACGCCAGAGAAAGAGAAATCATACGCCCCGTTTTTCAAAACGATTTCCGGGACGATTCCATAGCGGTAAACTGTCATTATCATCCCGAAATGGCCTCCGCCTCCATCAAATGTTCCATCTTCCATCAAATAACGTGAATAAGTGTCACCATAATAAAGGTCATGTTGGTTCCATAAGCCATTGTAGTTATATATTGGGGTAGATAACCCATACACCATAACCCACAAAGCTGCTATCAAAGCGATGATTGTGGCGGCTTTATGAACGGTTAATTTTCTCCTGCCCCACAAAAAGAAACCGAGGAAAAGAAGAAAAAGAATCAAAACACCGCTAAGAATATGAAACGATAGGATGCCATAATCTTTCCAATATCCATCTTTGTTTGTGTATGTTGGAGATGGATTGTAAATGAAAATGAAATAGGTCGCGTATAGGAAAATGACCGATAAAGCCCCAATCAATAGCCATTTCCATTTGGATGAGAAAGCCTTTTTGATAAAGGTAACCGTTGCATTTATAACTTTGTTATCTAGCAATGATGTCATCGCCTTATTATAAACAAAAGACTTAGCCAATTAAACCTTGGAAAAAGACGCCCTGAAACCTGTCTTTTTCGGTTTCTCAAGGCATTTGAATTTCTTTTTCTCCATATAGCATAGCCTCATCGCCGCGTGTTTGCCGGTGAATAGAGCGATTGGCAAGCCGCCAGGCGACATGAGCCATTGTCCGGATAAGGTGAAATTCTTCAATCCCTTGATTATCCCTGGCCTCATCAATCCTTTAGATGAAGCGGTGGTGATCCAAGACATATATGAGCCCTTATAAGCGTTCGTGTATCTTTCGTAGGTTTTAGGCGTTACGACATCAAGCAGTTTGATCTCGTTTTCCTTTATGTCGGTTTTCTCGACGATTTTCGCCTTGAAAATCTCGCCTATCCTGTTTTTCTCTTTCTCGTATTCCTCTTTGGATAAAGAGGCGAAGAAGTCATATGTTGATTGCCCCGCGGCAATAAGAATTGTGATTATCGTTTTCCCATTCTTCGATATCGTTTTGTCAAAAGAGAAATTCCTTATGGCAAAGTGGTTCAATTTGATTCCCGCGAATTCGATAGGATCGATTAGATAATCCTTCATTTTCGGGTGGTGGGATAAATCACCATCGACGACATATGATAATTGAAGCGAGGAATTCAAAGGATATTTCTCGATGTCATCAAATCTTTCTTTGAAGAATTTGTCGGTGTATTTCCCATCCAATAGATTATTTAATGTGTGATAAGCGTCCGCGGAAGAGATGACGTAATCAGCGTAAACTTTATCCCCGTTCTCTAACTCAACCCCTTTGGCGGTGTTGTCTTCGATGATTATTTTCTTAACGCCTTTGCCTAAATAGAGTTTCCCCCCGTTTTCTTTATAAACGTCACTTACCCTTTTCATCATTTTGAGGCTTCCGCCTTCAATGACTCCGGCGTCGTTTTTGCTTAGAGCCTGCATGATATAGAAGAAGGAGTGGATGTTATATGTTGGGCCCATAAAACGGAGAATCAATTCACCGAGTTTCTTGTTTTTGAATTTCTTCGCGTAATCTTCTACCGAGACTTTCCTATAATGGGCGAAATGGAAAGCCATAGGAAGCATATGCAACCCATAAGGGATGAATTCAAAGATATTCATCTTATCTAATGGTTTTTTGACTGGAATCGAAACGAACTGATATCTTTTGACCGTATCGATGAATTTCTTGATTCTTCGTTTATCCTCGGGGAAGAAATCCATCATCTCTTTTTCTAATTTCTCCAAATCGCCATAGAAGACAAAAGTCTTTCCATCCACCTCAAATTGGGTGATGTCTTCTGTTGGATAAATGATGGATTTGTCGTTGAAAGCGCCTATACGTTCCCACAAAGGATAGAGCTCGCTATAAGGGGAAGTGCCTACAATCCAATGGGCGCAGCCATCAATGTAATGGCCTTCTCTATACCATCCGGTGCATTCTCCACCTGGAATAAGGTGTTTTTCATATATTTCCACGTCAAAATCGTTGTCCAGGCAATATATGCCTGCAGTCAAACCAGATAAACCCGCTCCAACGATGATGACTTTCTTTTTATCCATGGTGTATGAATGAAAAGATACCACAATCGACCAAATTAATAAAGAATTGTAAAGCGTGGTGGATGGAATCTTGCGAAAATGCGGCGCTACTGTAGAAAAAATACAGTGGAGTTTTTGTGCTTAAAAATTCAATATCAGTCGGATAAAAGCATTGCTCATTCAAACGCACATCTTTTTCGCCATTCCCAAAAGAATATGTTTAGCAAATTGAGGCGTAATATCAATTGTGCTAGAATTTTCTAGCATGGATATAGGCTCTTTCTTTACTTTGTTAGGCAAATACCCTTGGGCAATCGTAGCCATTTTGCTGACATATGGGCTTGTATTCATAAACGGATGGACAGATGGCCCCAATGCGATTGCAACTTCCATAACCACCAGAGCCTTGAAACCCAAACACGCGGTCGCATTATGCGCGATTGGGAATCTAATAGGCGTATTGATTATTGGGCGTTGGCCTCGTCTTTGACTATATTAGGCTCTGTTTCCAACACAATCGCAGAATTGATTAAATTCCCAACATTTTCGAATGAATCCGAGCTGAGCCAGGCTTTTATCGTCATTGCAGGAGGTATATTCGCGGTTAATATATTCTCTTTGGCGAGCACTTATTTTGGCTTCCCTTCCAGCCAATCAAATGGGCTTATAGGCGGACTCACTGGCGCGGCTATCGCCTTGGGTGTATTTTCCTCCATATCGAATGTTTTCTCTTACGTTTCGCTTGAGCCATGGATAAAAGTCATCATCGGTTTCTTTGGCTCTTTGGTTCTCGGTTTTATATTGGGTTATGTTTTGACCAAATTAATCGCGCTTATCTTTAGGAGAGTAAGAAGAAGGAAGGCAAATAATTTCTTCGATAAAGGGCAGATTGTCTCCGCAGGACTAATGTCTTTCGCCCATGGAGTGCAGGATGGGTCAAAGTCAATTGGTGTCTCGATGATGATCGCCGCTTTATTAACCTCATTTGAGCCAACTCCATTAACTTCTGATAAATTCACCGGTGTTTATTACATCTATCTCCCAGTTGCCTTGTTCATGACTTTAGGCACCTGCATGGGTGGATTCTCCATCATCAAAACGATGGGAAAAGGGATGACCACTTTATCGAAATACCAGGCTTTCGCCACAGATATCGCTTCATTTATTGGGCTCATGCTCGCCACATTCTTTGGCTTGCCTATCTCCACTGGCTCCATCAAATCCACCGCAATATTAGGTTGTGGCGCTTCAATCAGTTTCAGAAGGGTGAAGTGGGGAAAAGCCGGGAAGATGATAGGAAGCTGGATACTCATATTCCCAGCGACCGCTTTAGTGGGATTCATATTCGTTGCCATATTCATTTGGACGGTAAGATAAAGGAGAAACAATTATGTTCAAGAAAAAGAAATCAAATTATTACTTCGACTCATTCCCAGAGCTAAGCCATTATTCCATACGTTGCGGCGAGATGATTCTTGATTATATGAAGAATTATGACCCAAAAAGGCTTTGGGAAATCAAGCAAAGCGTCCATGAGATAGAGCACGAGGCCGATGATAAAAAGAAAGAGGTAAGCGCCAAACTCCTTGAGGAATTCATGCCTCCTATCGAATCGGTTGACATCATCGAGCTTTTGGCGATGATAGACGATATAACCGATGCGGTTGAGGAAATATCGCTTAAATTATATTTATACAACTATGAGACATTGCCACCCGATACGGTTGAATTCATGGAAATGACCGTGGAAGGTATGAAGAAAGTCGAAGAGGCTTTTAAAGTCTTCCCCTCGTTCCTAGAAAAAGAAATAATGGAACCGAAGATTCAAGATGTTTTGCTATTTGAATCCGCAAGCGATGCCAAATACATCGATGATGTGGCTTCTTTATATAGGAAAGAGATGGATCAAACCGAAAGGCACAAAGCCGAGACGATGTATTCATTGATCGAAAACGTGGGCGATAAGTGCCACGATGTCGTCAAATATATCGAGACGATTATCTACAAGAACCTTTAATTTGATAATTAAAGATTGAAGAGAATGAGCCTTTAATATATTCTTGGTATTGCTTTTGTTATGGGAAAAATCATTGAAGCGCAAAATCTAAGGAAATGCTTTGTTGCAGGCGATAACACCATAGTCGCGGTCAACGATGTTTCCTTTTCTTTTGAAGAAGGGGAGCTTGTCATAATCGTAGGTCCTTCCGGCGCGGGCAAAAGTACCCTCCTTAATTTATTAGGAGGCATGGATGGGGCGAGTTCTGGCTCCTTATGCGTGGATGGGAAAGACATCGCCAAATATTCGAAAAAAGAATTGACCGAATATAGAAGAAACATGATTGGCTTCGTGTTCCAATTCTATAACCTCATGCCTAATTTGACCGCGAAAGAGAATATCGAATTATCCACGGAGCTCAAGAAAGACGTGATGAATCCTGAAGAGGCTTTAAAATCAGTCGGCTTAGAACATAGGATGGATAATTTCCCTGCCCAGTTATCTGGCGGGGAGCAGCAAAGGGTGTCCATCGCTAGAGCCTTGGCTAAAAATCCTAGGATCATCCTTTGCGATGAGCCAACCGGCGCTTTAGATTATGTGACAGGGAAAGAGATATTAGGGCTATTATCCAACGCGGCAAGAAAAGAAAAGAAGACCGTTATAATCGTCACCCACAATTCCGCTTTATTAGAATTCGGAGACCATATATTGCGAATCAAAAACGGGAAAATCGAAGAAGATAGGCATAACGACCATCCTAAGGACATAAAAGATATTGAGTGGTAAGATGTCTTCATTTAGCAAAACGATATTCAGGATGTTTCTATCAAACAAAGGGCGATTCATCGCCAATTTTTTGATTGTCCTCCTTTCTGTTGCCATAACTTCGGGTTTAGGCTCGCTTCCAAAAGCCTATGAGGATTCCTTTTCCTCGAATTACGAAAATGTCCCGGATTTGATAATAAAAACGAAGAAAGAAGAGGGTTTCAGCGATTTCTCGTATATTGAAAAAGACGAAGAAGTGGACAAATACGAGTCTCTTGTGGCGATGGATTTAGGCGATGAGACGCTTTATAGGATTTATATTAGGGATTTCCAGAATATGGAGATAGATCCTCTTGAGATAATCGATGGGAGAGAGCCGGAGACATGGCATGAAGTCGTGGCGGAGCAAGGCAATTTCAATAGGCTCACCACCAGATCCGGAAATGCTGTCGTCTTGCCTAAAATAACGATGGGCGGCATGGTTTTCGAGAATTTCACCTTGCTAGTCAGCGGCGTTTCCGATAGCGGTTTATACAATTCTGTCGCCAAAGAAAGAGCGATGGTGGATGGAGATGAAGAAAGATACATCTCTGCGATTCTTTATTTCGATAAGAATACCTTGCCTAGTTTCGTCTTAGATTCGTTTGTGACAACTGATGTATATATAACTTTCAAAGACGTTAATGACAGGTTCACTGGCGACTATAACAAAAGGATGAAGGAAAAAGCCAAGGAATATGAGGAATATTATGGGGAAGATAATGTCATTGTTCTCACTTTGGAGGAAAACAATTCCTACGCCTTATTCAAGGGATATAACGACAAAGTCCATAAAATATCCATCATTTTCCCGGTGTTTTTCATCGTTGTCTGCGCGTTAGTCAATTTAATAACGATAACTAGGCTAATAAGCGATGAAAGAGCCTTGATAGGCGTATATGTCTCATTAGGCGTAGAACCTAGAAATATCGTTACGAAATACGCTTTATTTTCCATCTCTTCTGTCTTTCTTGGAGCGATGTTCGGATTTGCTCTGGGCATACCTTTCGTCCCCAAAGTCGTCTATCCGGCCTATCAGGCGGTCTTTGAGATGGGTTCATTAGGGTGGTTCTCTTGGTCGTGGGTGGGGCTCATCTCCGCTTTAGCGATACTAGCTGCGACCGCCGCAGTCACTATTTTCTCCGCCAAAAGTAGATTAAAAGAGACGCCTGCCTCGATCATGAAGCCAGAGGCCCCAAAGCCAGGCAAAAAGATATTCCTTGAGAAAATAACTGCTATCTGGAATAAGCTTCCTTTCCGCTTCAAATCATCTTTTAGAAATATCTTCCGCCAAAAGAAAAACACCATATTGACTAGCCTTTCTGTTATCGGTTCGACTTTACTTGTGGCAATAGGATTCTCTCTATTAGACGTCTCGGAGGCTTTGCAGCACGATGAGCTATTCGCGAATGTCGCTTCATCTATGAGCACCATATCCGCAGTAGTCATAATCTTCGCTATCGCCATGTGCGGAGTGGTTGTCTATTCTTTGGCGAATATGAATATAGTCGAAAGAAAAAGAGAGCTCGCCACTTTGAAAGTATTAGGCTATTTCGATCCAGAATGCTCGATGTATACCTTTAGGG
Source organism: Bacilli bacterium (assembly GCA_017468925.1). Lineage (GTDB taxonomy): Bacteria > Bacillota_I > Bacilli_A > RFN20 > CAG-826 > UBA4951. Next base: position 56,502 of record JAFUHI010000007.1, read on the forward strand.
AAATAATGATAATATCTTCTTTTTCTTCTCTAATAGGCTTGCCTATTTCTGCCGGGGTGATCGCCTTTGTTTTCTCGTATTTGGGCTTTGGGACGATAGGAGATGTGAAGGCTATAACCTATATTGCTTCATTCCTAATTGTTATAGGCACAACAATCGTGATAAACGCGTTGCTTTTTAGGAAAATAAAGAACGTTGATATGAATGATTCACTTAAGATACTAGAGTGAAGTATTTGACACATAGTGGCAAATAAACTAAATTAACTACAATTTATGAAGAAACCATTGCTAATAATCTCATCGTTAACCCTCATAGGGATTGTTTCTTCATGCAATAGAATAACTCCAAGAAGCTCGTCAATTGTTTCTTCTAGTGACGAATCTTCCTCTTCTGAGATGTCTACTTCATCTTCAGAGTCATCTTCTTTTTCATCATCTTCATCGAAAGCGTTAAAAAATGCGATAAAGATCGTATTGGATAACAAAGAAATAAGGGAAAACCTTACATTTTCCGCAACCTCATATCACGTCTATCATTATGATGAAAATGGCAAAATGCTAAGCGTCAAAGGCAAAAGCGATTTGACTTTGACCATTTATTCATTAAATGATTCCTCCCCATATTCCATCTCTTCTTCTTTGCCGATAGGGGAATATACGGTTCACGCTGAATATCGGGGATATGAGGATGAGGCTTTTTTCGAAGTAATCGCACCAAGTATCGTTGAAGCGGAAGAAGGATATTGCTACAACACTTTCTTCGATGCGAGTGATTATCGCCTTGACCAATATGAGAATATGGGGGTCTTAGGCCCGAACAACACCCCAAGCCTAGGGAGCCCAGGCGTATTAGTGATACCAGTCTATTTCTCTAATGTATCCGCTCCAACATCGCTTCAATTAGAAGTCATACAATCTGCGTTCTTCGGCGAATCAAGCGAGGTCGGATGGGAATCGCTCCGCTCATATTATGAGAAATCATCATACGGCAGATTATCGTTTGAAGGATTCGTCACCGCCCCATTCCAATACAATATGAGCACCGATGCTTACGCTTCTAGCGATGATGGAAATGGATCTGCCTCTTCGACTTTGGCTAAAGAAGCAGTCTCTTGGGCCTATGCCCAGGGATATGATATGAGTGATGTCGATAGCAACGAGGATGGATATATAGACGCATTAGATTTGATATATTTCACCGATAAACCCGCGGATAATGGCATCTGGTGGAATTATACGACCGCGGCCTCTTCTTCAAGAGGAACGAAAGACAACCCAACCCCATCCAGATATTTCTGGAGCAGGTTCGATATGATACAAAACGGATATTATTCCCCCAATATCGATACCCATACGATAATCCATGAAAATGGCCATATGCTCGGGCTGAATGACTATTACGATTATGGCCAAACCTGTTATCCAACAGGAGGCACGACGATGATGGAATTCAATATCGGCGACCAAGACGCCTATAGCAAATTCATCTTAGGCTGGGTTGAACCGAAAGTAATAAACGATGATGCGATGGATTTTAGGATTCATCTCGACCCATTCGAATCGTCAGGAGATGTCATTCTATTAAGAGACACCACGTATGATATTTGGAATGGCACCCCATATGATGAATATTTATTGTTGCAGTACTACACCCCGACAGGCTTAAATGAAAAAGACTCCAATGGCTATCCGGAATGGAGTTGGTATGGAACCGGAGGGATGTTTGAGATACCAGGCCTCCAAGTCTTCCATGTTGATTCTAGAGCAGCGGAGATATATGGCACCGGCAGAAGTGTTAGATACACCGACTTCCCTTTAAAGGAAGATGGGTACTCCCCAACGGATGGAATATATGTATCAGGCGGCTTTATTCCCGCTTCAAACACCCCATCCCAGTCGATGAATGTTCCAGGCGGAAGCTGGGGCTCGCCCTTTAAGCAAATAGAGCTTATTCCAGCGGATGCAAGCACCAAATTCCAAGATAGACATGGATTGAGGCATCTAGGCGAGGCCTCATCGCTATATACAGCGCCAGGAAATGGGGGAGGCGGATCGCTTTTCTCGATGGAAAAGATGTCCGCTTTATTCCCTAACGGTGAATTATTCAATGACGAAAGCACGCTAGGGTGGCAATTCGAAGTCGAATATAACGATGAATACGGATGCGATCTCCTCTTCTCTAAAACAAATTAAAAAAGGCAACAAAAAAGAGATGGACGCGAATCCATCTCTTTTAATTTTGATTGATTAGGCCTCTAGAAGAGCCTCGATCTCGGCATTGGTGGTGGTGCCACGAGCGGAGAATTCAACAGCGTATGTTGAAGTTCCTCTACCATAGGTGCCGTTGCTGTCCCTTACATAGTTGGTGAAGGAGGTAGCTAAGGAAATCTTGCTATCGTTGAAGGCCAGATTGACATTGGTTCCTTCATATGAAGCAGGGGTGAAGTAGGTTGATTCACCAGAGACACCGATGGTGGTCATGGCGATTTGTCCAGCTTTTCCCGTGAATGTCCTTGATCCATCTTCCGCGGCTTCGCCTTCGACAAACCAAGCGCCTTTTAGCACTTCTTCGGTGAAGTAGTTGATGTTGCCGGCTAAGTCAAAGGTATAGAATTCCGCCTCATCGCCGCCTGTGGTTTGCATTGTTTCCACGGTTGGGTTAGCGAAGGCTGCTTGATAAGTGCCTGTTCCAGTTGCGGTTTCCGCTATGACGAGATCGCCAGTTGTCTCGTCTTGGCTAACTTTATAATAGCCATCCTCTTTGTTGACGTATCCAACCTTGTAGATTTCAGGTGTGATATCAGCATTATCTGGGTTGCCATAGGTGGTTGTCACCAAGACAGCGTTTTCGGTATAGGTTGCAGTTACGGTGAAGTAATAGTATTGCTCAACGAAATTGTCGATGGCATCCGCTTGATCTTCATAGCCGCTTTCTACGGTGTATGAAGGCAATGTTGAGACTGAGGTCATTGTGTAGTTCTTGGCTTCTTTGTAAGGAGCGAAGGCACCAACGACATCGGTTGCGTCAGGCGCAGCTGGGAATTCTCCAGATGCGATATATTCATCGCATAGAGCAATTGCGGTGACTTCAGGATCGATGTAGATGCTTCCGCTGAAGGCGGTGGCGGCACCAACTTCATATACGCCATCTTCATCAAGGTCGAGTTGATTCTCTTTATATGGGTACTGGACGAAGAAGTCTAGGCATTGTTCCTCAGCATCGTATTCAAGCTCGAATGTCTCGATGGTTCCGTAGCCGCTTGGGTCAAATTGATATAGGTTGCCCAGGAAATTGACAGCAGCCTGCGTGGAGCTCGATACAAATTTATATCTTGTCTCCTCGGTATCTTCATCAAGATATCCTTCCTCGGTGAAGTTGCTGATGTTGAATAATGTTCCTTTGCTGATGACGAAGTAATCAGTGAGGTAAGCAGAAGGAACTTTGGTTCCGATTTCTAGTTTAGTGGCGTTTTCAGGTGTAGAAACGGTTCTGCCAGCGTCATTAAGCAAATCAAATCCGAATGTCTCTTTCTCGCCGGTGCTTGGATTGGTCAATAGAATCGCGTTGTAATTGGTGGTGAAGACATCATCCCATATGTAATTCTCGGTCAAGATACGATTAAGCGTAAATGCCGCATTATATGTCTGGCCGCCTTCTTGATAGGTTATTAATTCGCCATTTTGATCCAAATACATCTCATATCCAAAGATGCGGTAGTTGTCGGTTATCTGCCCAGCGAATTCATCGAGTTCCTTTTGAGCCTCGCTCATCGCTTTGACTTGCAAAGTGATGTTTTTGGAACCGGAAGAGATTGCAAGACGAGTGCTGCCGGCGCCTACGATGGTGATTGTTTCTCCATCGTCCTCTACGACAGCGACATCAGTGCCCCTCGATGTGACTGTCAAAGTGGCATCCGCTGGCTCGACGGTCAGATAAGTTCTGATTTGGAACTGATCTCCAACAACAAATGTTGGTGTGGTTTTGGGTTGAAGTCTTGTTGCGTAAGTTGGCTCAACACCGCTTGTTTCGGAATCGATTGATTCAGAAGACAAATCGATGCTTACGCTGCTATCATCGCTCGTTACTACCGACGTCACGTCTGGAGTGGTGTCAGAGCAAGAAAGAAGCAAAGCCGCGCTTGCGAGCAATCCAACACCCAATGTTAGAAGTGTTTTCTTTCCCATGTGTTTTCTCCTTTAATAATTCATTCTTTGCTAAAAGAATGCTTATACCATACATTAATAACTTATTTTTTCAAGAATTATTTGTGATGATTCCTGTCTATTTTCTTTCAATAGAATATTTTTAGTGAACTTTACTAAGTAATAGTTATAATTAATCGCAATCTTGAAAGGAGATTTTATGAAAAAACAATCGATATTGCTTCTGAGTTCGATGGTTTTGGTGGGTTTAGTTGGTTGCAACAATGAACCTGCACCGACTAGCGAAAGTATTTCCTCCGCTTCAGTTTCTAGCCAAAGCAGCGCTAGCTCCGAATGGTCCATCCCTGAAAAATATAAAGATTATAAGAGGCTTGAGGATTTCTCCCAAGGCGTTGTGACTTATATTGATTCAAAAGGCAAAGAGCAATCACTCACCAGGCATAATCTTGAGGCTAATGCTTCTCAGCCTTCTTTATTGACATTAGGGGAGCAAAGAATACTCGTCGTCCCAATCGGATTGGATGCGGACGAAGGAACTAGCCCAGGCTATAGCACTGTTTCTTGCTCTGGTAGGCCAGAAAAGCAGACACCGGAAAGACTTCAACAGATTGAGAATCTTTTCTTTGGCCCTGCTGAATCAACCGGATGGCAATCGCTAAAATCATTCTATGACACCTCTTCCTTTGGCCAAGTGACCATCACAGGCAACGTCATGACGATGGATGGAGGATGGTTCAAACCAGGAGAATATTTTGGAAAGAACGCAAGGCCAAGGGATTATAGTTCGCAAACCGCTTTGAACGATATTAAAGCCTATTACACGACTGAATACGCGAAAGAAGGGCATGGCTTATTGCCAGATGACGCCCCATCATGGGATTGGTATGACCAAGACAAAGACGGCTATATCGACACCATTTGGATGGTATATTCCGCGGCTATACACGCTTATGAGACCACAACTGATGGAAACAGCTATTGGGCCTATGTTTCTAGAACGGGCAATAGCCCAAGCGTTTCTTCGCCTAACCCAATGTGCCACGCGTGGGCCTCGATCGATTTCATGGATCAAGCGTATGGAGAGGGATTAGACGCCCACACTTTCATTCACGAGACAGGTCATATCTTCGGACTCGATGATTATTACAACTATGATCATAATAGCGCCCCGATGGCGGGAGTCGATATGATGGACAATAACGTCGGCGATCACTGCGCTTTCTCCAAATTCCAACTTGGATGGATTAAGCCATATATCGTTGATGACACCGCGCTTATCACCTTAAAACCAACGACCACCAACAAAGATAACGCAGTCATTTTGCCTTCTCCAAATTATAACGGCACGGCTTTTGATGAATACATGATGGTGGAATTCATGTCCCCAGTCGGTTTGGCGGAAAAAGACTATCTTGCCAAATATCCTGCTGGAATCCAAGGATTCTCTAAGCCAGGCCTCCGCGTCACTCACGTTGATGCTAGGGCAAGAAAAACCACATTGAAGGATATTCTTTCCACCCCAGAGGAAGTCGCAGAAGCTCAGGCTATCCGCGTTATGAACACCCCAAGCGGAAGAGGATACGCCTCTTATAGAGATGGATGGCAGAATTATGATTATTCTTCCTCCATCCATGCCTTCTCGATGATCACCGTGATGCAAGCTTCTGGATATGACAAGGACAAAAATTGTTTGACAGGAAGCTATGTCGCCAAAAACAGCGATCTCTACGTTAAGAACTTCTCATTCGATTTAGAACCATATGAAGTCGATGGCGAATTAACGAATGAGGCGTGGTGTTTGATGCCTTCTGGCTCCAATCTCTGGAACAAAGCCCAAAGCCCAATCACTAGAGATATCGACGATACATGCAAAGTTGGATATACATTCACCGTACTGAATGTCACCAAAGACGAATGCACATTTGTCGTCAATAAAATATAACCGACATAATGAAAAAAGAAGGATTATCTGCATGGATAGTCCTTTTTTGTTTCGAATAATTGAGTAAGATAAAACTTGTTCGTTCAACTTGAACTAATAAGTTTAAAATGATATAACTAATGTGAGGAAAGATATGATAGATTTGAAAAACGTTACCTATAAAATCAAAGAAGATATAGATTCATTGGTATATTCTGAAAAAATAAGCATAGAAAATTTGTCTAAATGCACAAAAATTTCAAAAGCGACCCTTGAATCAATAAGCGATGGTAATCCAGTAGACAATTCGGTTTGCGAGAAATTTTATTCTTATGTATATGAAGGCGGATATAGGCTTAATCTGGTCAAGGAAGAATTTTTAAAAGAAACAGACAAAACAGTTTTGTTCCACGGATCTAAATTCGGACTAACGACTGTTGATGTTGCTGGCTCGAGAAAAAACTGCGATTTTGGCCAGGGATTTTACTTAGGAGAAACATTTGAATCTACGGTTAGCCTTGTGTGTGAGAACGAAGATTCCTGTGTGTATTCTTTTGAAATCAATATGGATGGTCTGAATGTTATACGTTTTGGCTGTACGCTTGAATGGATGTTGGCAATTTGCTACTTCAGAGGACGGATAAAGGAATATGAATCAAGTCAAACAATTCGTGAATTGATTGAAAAAATAAACGCTGCCGATATCATTGTTGCCCCCATTGCCGATAATAGGATGTTTTATATCATGTCTTTGTTCTCCGATGGTGATATAAACCACAACGTGGCTATACATTCATTGTCAGCGTCGTCTTTTGGGAACCAATACGTTATAAAAACAGAAAAAGCACTAAAACAAATTAAGTGCATAGAAAAATATTATGTTTGTGCCGCAGAAAGAAGACATTACATAAACCAGTTGGACCAGAGAACATATTCTATCGACACAAAATTAAAACTAGCGAAAAGAAAATATACCGAAGGGAAATACATAGAGGAAATATTCAAATGAGAGAATTTGACACAAACGGATTAAGATTGGCGGAATTTCAAGGAAAGGTGTTTGAGGCCTCCTACGATTATTGCGAATGTTCAACCGCCATTTTCATGAGAAGATTTTTGCATTCCTCTTTGCTAGAAACGCTTGATAAAAATAAATCATCCTTTCTTTCCCTTGACCCGATTGAGGGGATAGAAAGCATCAATCAGCAATTTGGCCCCTCAAAATACGGCAAAATTAAAAGAAACAAAGATTCCTTATTCTGGGTTGGCTTTTTATATCGTTATATGGCATACACCAGAAACGTGACGACGAATTTTCTTATGAAAACATTCGAATATGAGAAGTTGTTTGAACTATATTATTCCTATCACACACAAGATATGGAATGGTGTGTACGCAGCTTGTTAGAGATATATGGATATGACGAAAACATATTTGATCCTAATTATCGCTTAAGGGAAGTGATGAGGATGAAGATGCAACTTGTTCGTTCAAACTGAACTAACAAGTTTTGTGTTTTGTGGCAAATCGCAATTATTTTATTCAATCGGCGCTGGTTTTACGTATTCTAATTGATAATAAAGAATCAGAAAAACTACGGTGATTAATAGGAATATTCCTCCTACGATGAGGAGATATGAGAAGCCCGCTCTTTTCTTGCCTTGCTTCAATAATCTATATTCTGTATATGACCTAGGTAGCTTTGTTTCCCTCAAACTTCTAAAGAAGACGGTGTAGAAAACGAGCTGGAGAGAATAAGATAAAGCGTCAAACGCCCCTCCGTTGCTTAATTTCACCAGTAAATATACAAGGATAAGGAAAACGCCTGGGAAAGTGGCAGCGTCAGTGAGCAATCTCCATTTGTTATCCTCCCAAGAGAGGCCAAACGATGAACGGATTATGAAATATCCGCCTATTGCCATAGCAATAGCGAAAACGAAAGTTATCGCAAAGGAAATCCAATAGGTCCTCTTGATAGCAAGCGAATCCTTATCTAAATCGAAATCCTCTCTATTTCGCGTATTTCGACGCATATCCCGCCTCTAATTTGGCTTTGTATTCCTTTTCTTCGTCTTCTGAGCAATAAACGAAATGGTCTTTGCATATCTCAACCATTCGTGGTTTTTGGACCGAATAATCATGATCGGTCTCCGGGTTATATCTAATCCTCTCCCTATCTTTCTCGTGTATCGGGTCTGGGTGAGGGACTGCAGAAAGGAGCGAGATGGTGTAGGGGTGTAGTGGATGGGCGAAAAGCTCATCGGATGATGCTAATTCCACGATCTTCCCATAATACATAACAGCGATTCTGTCGCAGAAATATTTGACTACTGAAAGGTTATGGGCGATGAAGATGATGGTTAATCCCAATTCTTCCCTGATGTTATTCAAAAGATTGATGATTTGGGCTTGGATTGATACATCCAAAGCGGATACTGGCTCGTCGGCGATGATTAATTCCGGCTTCATTATCAAGGCTCTAGCAATGCCGATTCTTTGCCTTTGGCCGCCTGAGAATTCATGAGGATATCTTTGGGCGTGCTCTGGCAATAAACCGACAAGCTCAAGCATTTTGTTGACTTCGTCGTTTATTCTCTTTTTGTTGCGGACCCCGTTAATTTTTAACCCTTCCGCGATGATATCTCTTACCGTCATACGTGGATTCAATGAGGCGGTGGGGTCTTGGAAAATCATCTGCATTCCCAAAGTGATTTTAGCGTGTTTCGCATCATTCAATTCTTCTTTGTATTTCTCAAACAAGGCTTTGTCGTTTTCATCGATTAGCAGACTGGGGTTTTTGCCCTGTTCGCATCTAGAAAGCAAATCCTTATATTTTTCTTTGCATTTCCTGACCGCTTCCAAAGAATAGTCCTTATCGCAATGCGAGGCATCGTATTTGGCTTGTTTTATCTTCTCTCTTTGCTCGGCGATGATTGAATTCGCTCTAGCGATGGCGTCTTCCTTTTTGGAGGCGGCTTTGGTTTTGATGGCTTCTGCCTTATCTTTATCATTTGGAGAAAGCTCATCCAATTCTTTCTTCATCTCCTCATCGATGGCTTTTAATTCATCGTTGAGGCGGATTCTAGTGTATTTTATTTCTTTTTCATTCCATCTCGTCCCAGCGTTAATCCTCACCCCATTGAAGATGATGTCGCCAGAAGTGGGCTGATATAGCCTGATGATCGATCTTCCTGTTGTCGTCTTTCCGCATCCTGATTCCCCGACCAATCCGAAAACCTCTCCGCGATAGACATCGAAAGAGATGTCATGGACCGCTTTGATGTATTTGAATCTCCCGGTCCCGAATTTGAAATATTGCTTGAGGTGCTTGACTGATAGGATTACGTCTTTTTCTTTTTTGGAAGCTTTTCTTTTAGTATCTGCCATATTATTTTGCCTCCTTCTTTGTTTTCTTCTTGCTCAAGGCGTTCTTGATGCGGGTGGTGACTATCTTTGGTAGTTCGACTTTAGGTGCATCTTTAAGAAGTAGCCATGTTGCGGCGTAGTGGGTGTCGCTTACTCTAAATAGAGGAGGCTCTTTCTCGAAATCCAACGCTAAAGCATATTTGTTTCTAGAAGCAAAAGCGTCTCCTTTGGGAGGCAATATCATATTTGGTGGGGTGCCAGGAATCGCTTCTAGTTTCTCTTTAGTCTCCAAATCTGGCATTGATGATAATAAAGCCCAGGTGTAGGGGTGGCGAGGATCATAGAATATGTCTTCAACCGTGCCATATTCAACGATTTTCCCTGCATACATTACGGCGATGTCATCCGCCATATTGGCGACAACTCCTAAATCATGGGTGATGAAGATGATGGAGAGATTGAGTTCCTCTTTCAATTTGTTGATAAGCTCCAAGATTTGGGCTTGGATTGTCACATCCAAAGCGGTGGTGGGCTCATCGCAGATGAGAATCTCTGGCCTTGATGATAAAGCGATGGCGATGACAATCCTTTGCCTCATGCCGCCTGAGAATTCGAATGGGTATTGGCGGAATCTTCTTTCCGGTTCGGGGATGCCGACTTGCTTCATTAGTTCAAGCGCCCTATCTTTGGCCTCGTCTTTGTTCACAACTTTATAGGAAGTCGCAAGAGTCTTTTTCCAATAGGAAAGGAAGTCTTTCGCGTATTCATTCTCATCGAAGGAGGAATTTATTACTTCATCCAAATGGGCGATGCAGTTTGCGAAAAGATTCTTCAATTCCTCGGTTTTTTCTTCTAGAGTCGCCATCCTTTCTGGCAATTTGGCTCTTTCTTTGGGACTTAATTCGTTTTCGTTTAAGCCTTTCGCCTCGTTCTTGGTTTTCCTCTTTTCCTCTTTTGTTTCGTTTTTGATCGCGATATCGCAATCTTTTAGGTATTTTTTCAAGGAGATTGGGAAAACAGAGATGGTGTCGTCTTCATCCATTTTGAAGGCGAAGGTCTTTTTGACCAAGGCTCTAATTTCCTTAAGCCTCTTTTTGATTGGTAGATAGTCCGCTCTATCGTCTTTGAGGTGAGATGCGGATATTTCTTCTAGCAATGATTTTAGGAGACGAAGATTTCCGATATATTCATCGTGTCCTAGCTTTATTAATTTGCTCAAAGATGCAAGAAGTGATTCAATCAGCGATTCGTCCAAGACATTGACATCAATATGTTCTATTTTGTCTAAGCCATTTGGATGAGAGGCGATGAATTTCTCCGCTCTCTTTATTTCCGCATCGTTGTATTTGTCTTTGTGGGAAATGATGTCTTTTTGCTTATTTAGATATCTTTCGTTTCTTTCATTCGTGTAATCGATTTTCTCGTTTTTGACAGTTTGCTTCACTTCCTCTTTTAAAGCGGCAACCAGCCCTTTATCCAACGGATTATCGATGTTTTTGTTGAAGCGGGACAAAGAGGAGTTGAGTTTACTCAAAACCATTTTGCTCTCTCTTCTATTGGCTTTGGCTTTTAGGAACATCGGTTCAGTGAGCTGTTTGCCTACCCTCATTATGGGGTTTAATGAAGATAGGGGGTCTTGGAAGATCATCGAGATCTTACTGCCTCTTATTTTGGTGAATTTGTCTTCGTTTAAAGATAATAAATCTTTCCCGTCGTATATGATTTCTCCGCCTTCGACGATTTTGTTGTTGGCTAAAATGCCCAAAACCGCCCTGGAGGTGACGGATTTGCCAGAGCCGGATTCTCCGACTATGCATAAGGTTCTGCCGCGATAGAGGTCAAAAGATATGCCTCTAACGGCCTTAACCGTTCCATTATCGACCTTGAAGGAGATGCGAAGGTCCTTAACTTCGAGGATTTTTTCGTTATTGATTTTATTCATTATTCGCTCCCCCTAAGTGTTGGGTTGAAGGCGTCCCTTAACCCATTTCCGATCAAGTTGAAGCTAATCATCAACAAGGAGATGAATAAGGCTGGGAACATGATCATATGCGGATAGCTTGATAAGAAGGTCGACCCTTCATTTAGCAAGGTGCCGACTGAAGTTATGTTGCTGGTCTGCAGATTGACGATGTTCAAATACGATAAGCTTGATTCGGAGAAGATGACGGAAGGTATCATCAAGACTGTAGAAGTCACCAATGTGCCTAAAGCATTAGGCAAAATATCAACGAAGATGAGCCTTAGGTCTTTGGCGCCCAAAGTCCTTGAGGCCAAAACGTATTCCTGGTTCTTGAACCTATAGAATTGCATACGGGTGGTGGAGGCCACTCCAATCCATCCTGTTACAACGAAGGCGAAAAGCAAGGAGATGATTGGTCCGACCTTATCTTTCAAATGGAGTTGGAACAATGTTGCCAAAATGACGAATGGAATGGAGGAAAGGATATCGGTGATTCTTTCCATGACCAAATCGACCGTGCCTCCATAATATCCGGTGATTGAGCCCCAAATCAAACCGATTATGAGGTTTATCGCCGAAACGGATACGCCTAATATCAAAGATAATCTAGCGCCTGAGGCGAGTCTTACGAATATGTCATATCCTTGGCTGTTGGCGCCGAAAACGTAATAGCATTCTTCGCCATAAAGGAATTCATAATAGACATTATAGTCCGCGCGCAAGACATATTGTCCGCCGGATGTTTTCTCGGTGATTATATTGCCGTTGGTGTCTCTTTCATACAAATCGACGATATTGTCATCGACTATTACTGGTTTTAAAGAGCTGATGAGTTTGGTGCCGTCGCTTGCTTGCTCTATCTTATAGAAGATATTGCTGTTTTGGGCGTAACGGTTATTCATCGTGTTTTTCCATTGCTGGGTGTTGGTCTCGTTATATGTTTCGGGGTCTGAAGCAATCAAATCAGCGAAATATTGGTTGACATAATCCTGGTAGGAAACCATTCCTAGACGGATTGTCCTGCCGGTTTGCTCCTCCCATTTGACGATTCTTTCGAATTCTTCGGGATCGACTTTTATCTCTTTCGCGCCTATCGCATATGTATCGATACGCACGGTATAGGTTGTTATATCCCTTCTCATGACCCTGTTTCTGGTCGTGGTTTTCTCAATCACCTCGGCGATTGGGGATTTTTCTGAATCATAATAGTTCTGGAAATAGAAATCCGATTCCGAGATGGTGTCTTTTTTCGTTCCATCCCAGAAGCCACTCGCACCTTTGATTTTCGGGAGAACACTCGCATATTGAGGATCATACCAGGAAGTGGATCTGGATGAAGTCGCAGGGGCGATTATCGCAAACGCGACAATCATTAATAAAATGATTCCTGCCACGATCGCGCCTTTGTTTTTCTTGAATCTATTCCAGCATCCTCTTAGATAAGAGATTGGCTTGGTTTCAAATTTGGAATCGTGCAAAGAGGCGTTTTGCTGGACGAAAGAAAGCTGTTCTTTCTTAAATGCGCCAGAATAAGAAGAAGGATCAACGTAATTAGCCATTTTTCTTACCTCCCATTCTGATGCGTGGGTCGACAACGCCATAGCTTAAATCCACTATAAGCCCGCCGACTAAGCCGATTAAGACATAGAACATGCCAACGAATAAGAAGACGTCGTAGTCTCTCTTGTTGATTGATTCTAGGAACAATCCTCCTACGCCATTTGCCGCGAAGACGGATTCAATGATGATTGAGCCTGATAATATGGAGATGAATTCGCCTAATATCATCGGGAAAATAGGAACCAAAGAATTTCTGAAGGCGTGACGGATTGTCGCCTGTGTTCTAGTCAAGCCTTTGGTTCTAGCCAAAAGCATGAAATCGCTTGTTAAAACTTCTGTAAGTTCGGCGCGTGTATATCTAGAGAAACCTGCGATGGTTCCAAAAGACATCGCCAAAACCGGCAAGAAGAAAGAGGCGGTCATCTCTGGGGCAAACCAGTTGCCGCCGTATTTCGCTACCGCTTCGACGGTGGAATAGGGGAAATTTCCTACCGAGCAGAAGAGATATTGGATTAAGAAGGCATAAACGAAGCTAGGGACTGATATGACTAACATTACCAAGACCGAAAGAACCTGATCCTCGACATGGTTTTTGCGTAACGCCATGAAGATTCCTAAGCCAATGCCAATAGGCACTGAGAAAATCATCGTGTAGATGTTGATCAAAACAGTTGGAGGGAAACGGGAAGACATCAAATCCCATGGGGTTGTGAGCAATTCTATATTCCAAGAATATCCGAAATTGCCTCCATCCGTTGCCGTGAATAACCTAACAAAGAAATTGCCATATTGAACGATTAAGGGCTCGTTGTAGCCAAGGGCTTCGCGGTAGCGGCGGAATATTTCCTCAGCATCGCTTCCCGGCGCGCCTATAGAAGAGACTGGCAAGGCTCTGACTAAGAAGAAACATATGGTGAAAATGATAAAGAAGGTCATTATCATCAAGCCTATACGTTTCAAGATGTATTTGAACATATTATCCCCCTTTCTTGTCAAAGTGCCTTATAAACGAGAAACCAGGCTTTTTAGCCTAGTTCCTCGCATAAAACGAAACGACTAATTGATATTATTGACGATACAGATCAGCGTTGATTTCGCCGCTATCGATGGCTGCTTGCCACTCAGAATCGGTGTATTCGTATGTCATGTATCTGACACCACCGTAGCCGATTAATGGGATGTATTTCTCCGAGCCGAACTCAACTTTGTAAGAAGTTATAGAGGAGCTGGCGCGTGAGATGACTGGCAAGGTTGAGAAGGTGTTGAGGTAAGCGATCTCGAGGTTGGATAAGACATTGAGTCTTTGGTTATGCATCTTGGTGTATGCTTCCTGATATTCCTCATCGCTATCGAAATTGGCTCTATCTTCCTCGACTGATTCATTGAGCCAGCTATACCATCCAGAGATGGTTTTGGTTTCCTCGTTTCCATCTCCATCGCTATCGAAAGTGACGGTTAAGGTCTTGACTTGCTCAGTCATGCCATATTCGCAGTTGGAATCGAATTCGCTATCGCAATAGACTTCCATGAGCCCCCAAGGATTCATCTGGGCGCCTCCCCAAGTGGAGAAGATGGTGTCATATGCGCCTTTTTTGGCGTTGTTGTAGTAATCTTCGTCCTGTTCCATCCAGAAGTCGAATTCCACTCCGGCTTTGGCTCCGATTGTATCGAAGGCGGATTTGAGGAAGTTATAGGAAGCGATGGTTGTGGTCGATTCCATGTTATAGACTTTCAAGTTGATGGCGATCTTTTGCCCTTCTTCGTAGTGGCCTGCTTTTTCGGATGCTTTTTCCTCCTGCAAGGCTTTCTTGAGGTATTCAACCGCTAAAGCTTGGTTATAACCAATCGCGCTTTCTGGGAGGGCTGCTCCGTTTTCTTCATCGATTGTCTCGCCTCCTAAATGGGCATAGACCGATGGATAGACGCTATTGCCTTGTGGGGTGTTTCTATAATATTCGCCAGACTCTACATCAGTGATATATAGATCGTTAAGAAGTCCGGTGAAGCCAGAGCTTCCAGCCGTGCATTGGGAAGCGAAATTCTTCCTGTCGATGCTAAGCGAGATAGCTTTTCTGAAGTTCTTGTTTGTGAAGATTGTCTTATTTCCTTGATGGTCGGCTGGGGCTTGCTCTTGTCTTTGTTTCAAGGCGTCCCAAGAGACGTTGAAGGAGAGTTTTTGGGTGTATGAAGTTGGGGTGTGCTGGACACGGCTGGAGTTGCCGTATTTCTTCATATCGTCCGCGTCGAGTTCGATATCATCGATCTTTCCGTTTTCGAACTGAAGCATCGCGGTCTTGTGATTGTCGTAGATCCAGGTGACAAGACGCTCAGTCTGGAATTGACCTTCATGCTTGCCATCAGTCCATCCATACCAGTTCTCATTCTTGACGATTTCGATATATTTGTTGCTCTGGAAAACAGAGAGTTTATATGGTCCATAGGACATATAATTCTCAGCGCCTCCAGTGCCGTATTTGGTCGCCTCTAAATCGCTGCCAGAGACTTTTCCGCGGAGTTTGTCATAGAGGTCTGTTTTGACGATCCAGTTTCCGGTTAAGGAGAACTTCAAATCAGTCGTGGAGACTCTATTGGTCTGCTTCAAGATGAGACGGATTTTGTAATCATCGACTTTCTTGATTCCGACTTTCTCCCAATCGACAACCGTATCATTATAGTATTTGCCGAATAATGGGAGTTTCCAGGCTTCTGCTTTTCTAGCGAAAGACGATGGGGAGCCTATGCCTTGGACAACGGTCAAGATATCTTCCTGCAAATCGTCCCAGTCATAGTCTTCTATCTCTTCCATGTCGGCTTTTTCGCCGCCTACAACTGTCAAAGGATGATCATAGAATTCATCATCTGGAATGGCGTAATCCCACATATTGGTGCCATCTTTATCTTCTTTGATGTCATCGACTTTTTCTACATCAGCCCAGTCGCTGTTCTTGTTTTCATCCCTCTGGATTCTTATAAGGGTTTTGCCGACTGCGTCATTGATTCTAGCCACGGCGTTTTCAACATCGTCTGAAATCCTCCTGCTTCTGCGGTTCAAGACGGTGTAGAAATTGGCGCTTGAAGCATCTAGGCCAGTGAAAACTGCCTCGGCATATGGGGTATAACCGCCTAAATTGATGTACCATCTTCCATCGGATTGGAAGTTTTCATCTTCCGGAATCATGTCAGCGTTTTTGGTAACGAATGAATAGGCTGGCTCGATAGAATCGTTGCCTTGTTTGAAATATCCTTCGGCGTTTGCAAGGCTGACTGACCCTTTGTAGAAGGAATCGGCACGGTGGTTGATCAACTTCGGATCGAGAAGTCTCTTCATTGATTCAACGTATGTATCAGCATTGATAGGTGTGCCATCTTCCCATTTGGCATCTGGGTTAAGAGGGATATCATAGGCCACGCCATTAGGAAGGTTGACGGTCGCACGGTTGTAATAAAGCTCTTTTTCTTCCGGCGTCAATTCCTGGCTGACATCGATTGGCTCGCCGCTTGCCATCTCATTGATGAAGGCAAAGCCTGTTTTTGAGGCGTTGAAGCCTAGATCGTAGAGTCCCATTTCGGTAAAACCGATGACATAGCTATCATCTGATGTTTCCCAGTTATGGACGTTCCATGTCTTTGGGTTGCTCGCCAAATAGGTGTTGTAGGTGTATTTGTAGGGGCTTGTTTCGCCTTGATTTTGGCATCCCGCCATCACCATCGTCCCTAAGGCAAGCGTTGATAAGACTAATAATTTGTTTTTC
Source organism: Bacilli bacterium (assembly GCA_017468925.1). Lineage (GTDB taxonomy): Bacteria > Bacillota_I > Bacilli_A > RFN20 > CAG-826 > UBA4951. Next base: position 73,231 of record JAFUHI010000007.1, read on the forward strand.
TTCATATCACGTTTCTCCTTTTTGCTCCAACCACGCGCATATATGCGGAAGTTGTCAAACGCTATTATGCCTTTAAGGGCATTTATGTCAATGATTGTTTTTTCAAAATAATAAAAAATCCCGTGTTTTCGGGATATTTAATTTAAATATTTTTCTTATTTTTGCTTTATCACTGTGCTTAAAAAGGCAATGTGAGGTTCAAAATAAGGGCCATATAGTAAGCCATTGTCGTTATTCTCAATCGTGGTTTTTATGGCTCTACATACATATTCATGAGCGATTTCAATCGACTTTTGTAAAGAAAGGCCGTTTAAATACAACCCGATTAAAGCGCTTGAGAATAAATCTCCTGTCCCATGGTATTCGCCAGGGAGTTTCTCGTAGTTTAGGATGCCTTTCTTTCATTTTGAAACGAAGGCTATCGATATTTTCTTTTCCTCTAATTCGAATCCAGAAATGACGACGTCTCTTTTTCCTTCGCTTAATCTGTCTAGCAGGTGCAAGACATCGTCTTTTGAGACGTGATTCTCATCTAGCATTTTTTCGTCAGTCAAAAAACAGGCTTCCGTGATGTTTGCCTTAATCAAATCCGCTAAAGAGATGAGGCGTTTCATCTCTAATATATGATTATTGTCGAACCCTTTATAAAGTTTTCCTTTATCCGCCATCGCTGAATCAACGAAGATAAATGATTTTTCTTTTCTTTCTTTGATTATTTGCTCGACTATCCTTACTTGCTTGGTGGAAAGATACCTGGTGTATATGCAATCAAATTGGTTCTTGTATTTATCCCATATGGAAGTGATTGGGATTATTTCTTCGCTTAAATCAGTAAATGTCCAGATTCATAGGCGGTGTGGTTGCTTAGAATCGAAGAAGGAATGGCGACACATTCGATTCCACAGGCGGAAATGGTGGGCAAATCAATGGTTAAAGAGCATCTACCCATGCAAGAGAAGTCTTGGATTGTTAGTAATCTCTTTATTTCCAAGCGATTTATTATAATAAGCAAAGATATTTTTTGTAGGAGTGTTATCATTTACCCATGAAGAAAATTGATAGAAATGAATTTCACCCTTCCTTCTTTAAAGGGTTAGCCCATCGAGGGCTGCACGATGAAAAAAGAACAGAGAACGGGATGGCCGCTTTCCAAAACGCGATAGACCATGGAGTGGCTTTTGAGCTTGATATCCACATAACGAAAGACGATGAATTAATTGTCTGCCACGACTCTGATTTGATTCGTACGACTGGAAAAGCAGGGATAATCGAGGAAATGACCTCGAAAGAAATAAGAGACAATTACCGTTTATTAGACGGAGGTGTAGTCCCCACCCTTCAAGAAGTCTTGGATTTAAACCAGGAAAGATGCCTAATCGCCGTGGAATTAAAACCATATATGAACAAAAACAAGAGATTGGCGAAAAAGGCTAAAGAGGTTTTGAAACAAATAAAAGACCCAAAGAAGATAACAATAATCTCTTTTGATCCTAGAGCTTTATTTTTCTTCGGCAAAGGGAGATTCACTAGAGGCCTTTTGTTAAGCATAACCAGGACTGATGTATATTCCTTTGTGAAATATTTCGATTACATTGATATCGGATATGAATTGCTCCATTACGCAAAGACAACCAAATACAAGAAAAAAGGCGGGATAGTGAATGTCTGGACCATTCAAACCGACCAAGATCTAACATATGTAGGCGGATGGGTAGACACCATCACATTCCAATATTTAGATCCGAAGAAAGTCGAGGAAGCGATAAATGGAAAAAATTAACGAAAATACACCGTATAAATTAGTCAACGAAAACAAGGAATTCGCCCCAATCAAAAAAGCATTTTTCTATTTAGATGAAAATGATAGAAGTTTTGATGATTTCACGGTTGGGGAAGCTTTAGCGCAAACCGGCTATACCGGAGAAAAACGCATAAAAAGAATAGTTGGCTATGTTAACGATGTGTTGGAGAAAAAGAATTTTTACCAGTTTGATAAAAATAGGCCATTTGTTGGAGTGTTTGACTATTCTATCCCCAACCCAAAAGGAACGATGATAATCGCACCTGGAGGAGGTTATTTCCATGTGTGCTGCAACGAAGAGGGGTTTGACACCGCGACTGAAGCGAACAAAAACGGATATAGCGCTTTTATAGTCAAATATGGTGTATACCCTCATGCGAAATTCCCTGAGGCCCAGGACGATTTAGCCAATGCGATAAAATTCATCTACGATAAGAAAAACGGATTCGGTGTTACAGAAAACTATGATGTCATCGGTTTTTCTGCCTCAGGTCATCTAGTTGGTTTATATGGAAGCAAAAAATATGGATATCTCCATTATGGATTAAAAAAACCAAGCCATTTAATCGTTGCCTATCCTGTCGTCACAATGGGTGAACACACCCACGAGGGAACTAGAGAGAACCTGCTTGGTCATCCCAACGATGAGAATTTATTAAAGGAATTATCGGTAGAAAATAATATCGATGGTGATTATCCTCCGACATTTGTTTGCCGTGGCGTTGATGATTTTGTAGTACCGACAATCAACTCGGATATTTTAGTCGATACCTTGAAAAAACATGGCGTTAGACATGAATATCTGATTGTTCCAGATACACATCACGGGTACGCCATGGCTTATGAAGCATCCAATTACAAATGGTTCCATAAAGTCATAGAGTTTATAGAAAAATAATATGAGTGTCGTCTCTGCTTTCTTATTGCCACATTCTAGAGAAATCATTAGCGCAAGCGATGATGAGCAAATCTCTTTAATACGTGGAAAATACGAAGAGATTGCGGATAGAATTGCAGAATTAAAACCAGACACGATAGTCGTTATTTCCGCCCACTCTGAGGCCTATAGCGATTATTTTCAAATCATTGAAGGCGAATTCTCCCAAAGCACCTTTGCCAAAGGAGAAAAGAACGAATTCACGGTGAATATCAAATATGACAAAGATCTGATAAAGCGTATTTGCACCATCGCCAAAGACTCGCTCTTTCCCGCAGGAAGCGAAGGTAATCAAGATAGAACTTTAGATCATGGAGCCCTTGTTCCATTAAAATTCATTCAAGAAAAATACTCCGATTTCGAGGTTGTGCGTTGCAGCGTCAGCGGTTTATCCTTAGCGGAGCATTATCGCTTTGGGACAATTATCCAAAGGGCCACAAACGAATCGAAAAAGAAGGTTATTGTGATCGCTTCAGGCAATTTATCTCACATTGAGGAAACGAAAGGCAACAATGATTATGATGAGGTTTTGAAAAAAGATTTATCAAACGCCTCTTTTGGAGCGTTGCTTGAATACGACAAAGCCTTTTTGGACAAATCGAAACAATGCTCGCATAGAGTATTAAGCATTCTTGCAGGATGCCTTGATAAAACAAATGTCGATACTAGACTTATTCATTTTTCAACCTATAAAAATACAGGCTTATGTATATCGGAATTCGTTTTAGGGGCAAAAAATGAATCAAGATCATTCTTATCCTTATATTTAAATAAAGAGAGATTGAATGCAGCCACAAGAATTCAAAATGAGGATGAATTTGCTAAGTTGGCACACGAGGCGATAGAATCACACATCACATATGGAAGAAGGATCAGCGTTCCTAGTGATATATCTTCATCATTGCTTTTAAGCAGCGCGGGTGTTTTCGTCTCCATTTACAAATTCGGTCAGCTTAGAGGATGCATAGGGACAATCAATCCGCAGGAAGCAAATCTCGCTGAAGAAATAATAAGCAATGCGATTGCCGCCGCAACCAAGGATAGAAGGTTCCCAGAAGTTTCCGTTGACGAATTTCCGTATCTTTACATTTACGTTGATGTGCTTAATCAACCTGAGCTGGTGAAAGATAAAAGCCTCCTTAATCCAGATGAATATGGAATCATCGTGAGCAAAGGAAGCAAGAGAGGAGTCCTTTTGCCTGGCGCTATTGGGATCGATTCAGTCGATATGCAAATCAACATCGCAAAAAGAAAAGCCTCCATTGGTTTGGATGAAGAGGCTGTGATTGAACGATTCACTATCAATCGTCACTAATACATTTTTCTTTCGGTGAGGATGTAGAACTTATTATCGATTTCGTTCAATTCATCATCGATGCATCTAAAGTTGTTTTTCGAGAAGAAGGGGAGCAAAGTTGGTTCAACTAAGGCTCTCATTTTTCTTCCTCCGACAGTTTTTAGTTTTACCTGCCCATATTTGATTAAGTATGTTCCTACTTTTTGTAACCTATATTTTTCAACCACGCCAATCGAAGTGACTTCATAGGTCTCTGGATCAATCTTTCCCATCTCGATATACCCAAGCGGTGTCTCATCTAGAAATAAGACCAAATAATAACGGACAGTTGCCTCATTAATCAAAGTGGGGAGTTTTGTTTCGCCAAAAATCTCTTTTCTGAGTTTCTTTATCGTCTCGTTTTCTTTTGTGTACACTTGATGGTTTATGGTCATATAAAGATATTAATCTTTTTTATTGTTTTTCCAAAAAAGTTTTATCTATGTTAACATTACACAGTGTAAAGGGGAGTAGCATCACATCTTCATTCGTCAAGACGCCGCAAGGCCGGAGAGATGGGGCTTAGCCTAGCAAGACCTTTATCGACAATAGATAAAAGGAGACATCTGTATGTATGAGAACAAAACAGTAAAAGAGACTGCCGAGTCTTTTGAAACTGATGTTGAAAAAGGATTAACTGAAGAAGCAGTCCTGAAGAGAAAAGAACAATATGGGGCAAATAAATTATATGAAAAACCCCGCCAAAGCCCGCTGATTATATTCCTTAGCCAATTTAAAGACCCGATGGTTTTCATTCTATTTGCCGCGGCAATCATATCGCTTGTGCTAGGCATAGTAGAGGCATATCAAAAAGGAGAGGGAATATCATTTGAGACTTTTGCAGATGTCATTATCATCTTTGGCGTTGTTGTTTTGAACGCAATAATCGGTACTGTGCAAGAAACTAAAGCGGAAAAAGCCTTAGAAGCACTTAAAAAGATGTCTTCTCCTACCGCCACGGTAAGAAGAGATGGCAAAACAATTGAAATAAAAGCAGAAGATCTTGTACCTGGGGATATTGTCATCTTAGAAGAGGGAAGAAGCGTCCCGGCCGATTTAAGATTAATCAAAACTTTTGCGATGAAAGCCGATGAGTCTTCCCTGACTGGTGAATCAGTTCCAGCTGAGAAAGACGGGGATTTTACATTTACCGAAGAAGTTGGAGTCGGCGATAGAACCAATATTGTTTATATGTCTACTCCTATTGTCCATGGACGTGGAGAAGGCATTGTAATCGCCACTGGAATGAATACTGAGATAGGCAAAATAGCAACAATGCTTTCTGAAGGAGAAGATGATTTGACTCCGCTTCAGAAGAACCTTAATAAGTTATCTAAATTCCTCGCCTATCTAACCATAGGAATCGTTGTATTGGTGTTGCTAGTTAAACTCATTTGGGCTTTGGTTAACCAGAATCTTGCCGATGTTTGGTCAGAAGCTTTATTAACATCCGTCGGTCTTGCTGTAGCAGCTATCCCGGAAGGTTTGACCGCGGTTGTTACGATCGTTTTGGCGTTAGGCATGCAGAAGATGATAAAGGTCAACACGATTGTAAGAAAGCTTGCTTCTGTTGAGACTTTAGGCGCCGTATCGGTTATTTGTTCTGATAAAACAGGGACGTTAACCCAAAACAAGATGACTGTTGTAGAGGCGTATGTCGATGGAAATACATTCGAACAATTTTCTTTTAACGAAGATAATGTTGGATTGCTCGCCAAAGGAATGGCTCTGTGTAGCGATGCTAGCATAGAAAACGGAATATATGGCGACCCAACAGAAGTTGCTTTGGTCCAGATGGCAAGTGATATTGGTTTAACCAAATCAAAATTAGAACAATTGATGCCTAGAATCGATGAGGCGCCATTCGACAGCGTTAGAAAAATGATGTCAACAAAGCACTCAACTAGCGAAGGCACAATCATCTTCACAAAAGGTGCGATGGATCAAATAATCAAGCGCAGCAAAAAAGTATTAATTAACGGAAAAGAAGCGGATTTGACCGCAGATATTATAAAAAATATACAAGAATCCGCGTCATTAATGGCTAAGAAGGCCTTACGCGTTCTTGCTTTAGCGTATTCAAAAGAAGAAGAGATAAAAGAAGACGATATGGTGTTCGTTGGATTGGTTGGAATGATTGATCCTCCTAGACCTGCCGCCAAACCTGCTGTAGCGACTTTGAAGCAAGCAGGCATCACAACCATTATGATTACTGGCGACCATAAAGACACCGCCTTTGCTATCGCTTCCGATTTAGGAATCGCTTCCTCGATAGACCAATGCATGTCTGGAGAGCAAATTGATGAATGCAGTGAGGATGAATTAAAAGAAAAAGTAAAAACAATGAGAGTGTTTGCGCGTGTATCTCCAGAAAACAAGGTATCTATCGTTAAAGCCATCAAAGCTAATGGGAATATTGCCGCAATGACTGGCGATGGCGTTAATGACGCCCCATCGCTAAAAGCTGCGGATATTGGCATTGCGATGGGTATAACAGGCACCGATGTTGCTAAAGGCGCCGCGGATATGGTTTTAACCGATGACAATTTCGCATCTATTGAAGCAGCGGTAGAAGAAGGTAGAGGCATATACGCAAATATCAGAAAGACAATATTGTTCCTCCTTTCCTCCAATATTGGTGAAGTCGTTGCGATGCTTGTAGCCTCATTAATTGGTTTGCCTTCTCCTTTGATTGCGATTCATTTGCTTTGGGTTAATTTGATAACCGATTCTCTACCCGCTGTCGCATTAGGCGTGGATAAGAAGCCAAAAGATATAATGAACGATAAACCGCGTAATCCAAACGAATCGATATTTGGCAAAGATGGTTATTTCTTAACGTTTGGTTATGGCATCATAATAGGTCTTGCCACATTATTTGCTTTCTTAGTCAAACCATGGATGAATGGATATTATTCCATTGCGGAAATGCAGGGATATTTTGATAATCCAATAAATTTGGAAGAGGCGCAATCTATGGCGTTCTGCGTCCTTTCTTTCTCTGAATTGTTCCACATGCTAGGTATGACAAACATAAAGAAATCATTCGTCACTGTTTTTGGAAATAAGAATCTGATTTTATGGCTTTCCTTCTTCCTTGGGCTTGGCTTGCAATTCTTTGTCATCGAGACTCCGGGAGTCAACTCTTTCTTCAGTGTCTATCCTCTCCACGATCAGCCAATAGATTATCTATTTGTGTTCGCTTTGGCCTTATCTCCGCTTGTGATGCATGAGATTGTAGTCCTGGTTAAATTCATAAAGAAAAAGGCAACGAAGTAGTTATTAACTTGTTAAAGCAACTTCTTTGGTCTATATTTATGTGGTTGCCGACTTGGCTCAACGGTAGAGCAACGGTATCGTAAACCGTAGGTTGGGGGTTCGATTCCCTCAGTCGGCACCACAAATAAAAGATTCAACGCGTCTAAATTGATGCGTTTTTCTTTTTTTGTTGCTAAATCAAACAAGCATTACTATAATAAGCAGGCGACTTTGAGAGAAGTCGTCTAGCGTGGGTGCTTAGCTCAGCTGGGAGAGCATCTGTTTGACGTACAGAAGGTCGGGAGTTCGATCCTCTCAGCACCCACCACTTGGATTGATAGCCGGGCAGCCGGCATTTTATTTAAAAAACGCACCTGTAGTTCAATGGTAGAACTCTAGCTTCCCAAGCTAGTCACACGGGTTCGATTCCCGCCAGGTGCTCCAATAGTTTAAAAAGTGTCGATGTAATCGGCACTTTTCTCATTTTTTGCCGGTTTTGTGCCAAGTTTTTCGAGGATTTTTGTTCACGTACGATTTAAAATTTATACTTCCATCGACGGATGAGAATAGATCCACAAATGCTGTCTAAGATAAAAAGCGCAAAAGGATATCGAAAGTGTAAATAAGTGTAAAAGAATATAAAAAGCGTAAAATAAGCATAAGAGATAAAGGCAAATCCTAGTTGCCTTTTATTATAAAAAATATTTTATATTTCAAAAATAAAAATGGTTGCAATTGCGAAACATATTTTTGTTTCCAATTGCATACTTTTCTGAAAAAAATATGCAATTAAAATTGACTTACTATCTAACCTATATTATTATATAGACATGAAATCCATTAATTTAAAAGAACAAATTTTAAAGTTAAATGACCCTTTTATTATTTCTATGCTCCAAGCAGTCGAAGTAAACAAGGGCAGGACTTTTAATTTGCCAAAAAAAATTAAACTTAATCGACTTCACGACTTGAATAAAAGAAGAAGCGTTACTTCAAGCAATGAGATTGAAGGCCTCAAAATCGATAAAAGACGTGAAGAAGATATTCTCTTGAAACATATGGATCCAGAGACAAAGGAAGAATATTTGTTATTTGGCTATAACAAGGCATTGGAGAATATTTTTGAAGTCTATAAATATCAATCCCTTTCGGAGTCTTATATAAAAGATTTGCATTATTTCCTTTACGAATCCTTGACGCCTGAATTCGGTGGAAAGTATAAAACAGAACAGAACTATATACGCGAATTTGGCAAGGATGGAAATGCAATAAGAACTGTATTTATTCCTTCTAAGCCGCAAGATGTTGAAAATTTAATGGGGAATTTGGTGTATCAATTTAATGAATGCGCAAAAGACGTTGAATGCAATACACTTATAGCTATTTTTGTATTTATACTGGACTTTCTTTGCATTCATCCGTTTTATGATGGCAATGGAAGAGTATCTCGTCTTTTAACAACTTTTCTTCTCTTGAAATATGGATATGATTTGGACCAATATTATTCGTTTTCGTATGTTATCTTAAATAATATTAATAAATATTATGATTCTTTAGAAAAGTCTTCAATCGGATGGCATGAGAATAAAAATGATTACGGTTTCTTTGTTCATTTCATGCTCGAATGTTTAAAGGATGGCTATTCTAAATTAGCTTACATACTTCAAGTTAATTCAATCTCTGGATTTTCGAATGATAAAGTGCTGCAAGTAATTAATGACTCTAAATCGCCGATAAGTAAAGCTGATATAGAAGAAATCCTTATAAATTTAACTAGAACAACTATTGAAAAATCTTTGGGTGAGTTATTGGGCAAAAAACAAATTCAGATGATACAAAGCGGGAAATACGCAAAGTATTATAAAATTTAACTGCATACTTTTCTGGAAAAAATATGCAATTAAAATCATTCGACCGATCTGTAAACAAATTTTCAGTACTCCAATAGTTGGTAATTATCCACGTTAGGGGACTTCTATTTGCTATAATACACATTGATATGACATATTACGAACTTACTGAGTATTTATTTTCTAAACAAGATAAAAAACATGCTGAATTTGCAGGTAATCTTTCTAATAGTGATTACGTCACAATTGGAGTAAAAAACCCCATTCTAAGATACATAATCAAAGAGCATTATAAAGATGCAGATTTATGCTTGGACGATTTTGAACATAGCAAATATCTTGAAGCGGATTTCATCTACTTCGGAGTCGGCTTAAAAAGATGCAAGACCATAGAAGAACAATTGGAGTTCTTAGATAAAAATATTAAATACGCTCAATCGTGGGCGATTACGGATACGATCAATCACAGCCTTAAAAAATGCCCCTTTGATTTATTTTGGAAGTTCTTTTTGACTCATTATAATAGCGATCATATTTATACAAGAAGGTTCTCTTATGTTTTGGGATTAATGTTCTATAAAGATGAAAAAATCCTGCAAATCTTTGATTATTTAGACGAATTTGATGAATATATGGTCATGATGGCGGAGGCTTGGCTGCTTCAAAACTATCGCGACTGTATATCCAGAAAAAGTCTTTGATTTATTGAAAACTCTTAAAGATGAAAAACTAAAATTAAAAACAATTTCAAAGATAAGTGATTCATTTAGGTTTGCAGATGAACAAAAAGAGCATTTTAAATCTTTAAGATAGAGATAATTACACATTTCCTGAAATTATATAATTCTAGAATGTGAGATGCTTTTTAACGCAATAACCATGCGATTATTGGATATATCTTTCGTGCCCATGTGTATGAGATGTCCACATTGTGGCAAAAGGTCTTGTAATAAAAACATCTCAAAAGAATGGAATCGATATCTATATGATGTATTTTCTTATATGTCTTAAACGCTGAGAAACAACGCTGGTTTTAGTGCTCTATATTCAATATATTCAAGAATCCAGTCATCTCAAATATATCCATAATATCATTGTTGACGTTTCTGAGGGTCATCTTGCCCTGAGCATTCATTTTCTTTTGGCTGATGAGCAAAATTCTTAGCCCTGCAGAAGACACGTAATCTAGCTTTGCAAAATCAAGCACAAGAGATTTAACTCCTTCTAAAGAAGAGGATATAACAGACTCCAATTGCTCATACGAAGAGGTGTCAAGGTTGCCTTCCAATGCGAGAACCAGTTCCTCGCCGTTTCTTGTTTCAATGATGTTCATATCTTGGTATATTGTAGCACCATATATAAAAAGTTATCTAAATAAATTTAGAAATATTTTTACAAAAAAACATCCCGGGCAAAGTTGCACCAGGATGTTCTTGTACGCAATGATTACTCGCTCAAGGAAGAGCTGCTCTTGGTATCAACCAATTCATATTCCGAATAATCGGTTAACATAGTTGGTTTTTCTTTTCCGAATGTGATTGCAGCACCGCCGGAAATCGACACAAAGTCATCGTATTTGGCAAGCTTTTCTCCATCTGCGAGTCTAGGACCGATAATCGCAACGACCAAATCAAAGTTTGCAACTTCTTTGTCCAAGGTTTCTGATTTGATGTTCGCGGTTGCCTCTATCGACATGAGTTCATTTTTGCTGAATGTGGCTTTGGCAATGATTTCGTCATCGTCGCGATAGACGGTCTCTTTTTTGCTTGTTTCAGAAGAGGAAGAGGAGGTTTCGCCTTCTTCGCTCTCTTCAAACGAGTCGAGAAGGGTTGAGAATTCACCGATTTGCTGGCCTTTTAGGTTGATGTAGAGGTATTCTTCCTCGCCATTCGACATAGCGCTCATATATGGGTTCAACTCATTTTCATGCTCCGAAAGACCGTTCACCGATTCGATATATTTCTCCCAATTGAAGATATTGGAACCGATGGCCTGCTCTGCGCTTTCCTTAGCGGACTCTAAAGGCAATGCCAATTTCTTTCCAATATATTTCTCGATATCATCTTCCATGCCGTTGCTGCTAGAAGAAGCACCGGGGGTCACTGGGATGATGCTATCCAAAACAAAGATGATAAGATTCTTTATTTGTGGATCTGTGGTGTCGACATAGGCGCAGTCGTTATCGATATAGGCAGGAAGATTCAAATTGTTGTTTTTGAATTCGGTTATTTCAGCGCTTGTTGTCTTCTTTCTTTTGATGCCACCGGTTAATGAAACATTGAGTTGCGCATCGACCTCTTTTGGGTCAGTTGAGTCCAAATGGTCAATTTTTGCGGAGATTTTGCTGCTGTTTTGTAAATAAAAATCCATTGAGCTGGTCAATTTTTCATAACCTTCAGAGCTTGGAGCGGCTTCGCTTGATGTCGCATTCTTTTGGACATACCAGTTATGAGCAAGCTCGACATCTAATGTTCCAATAGGTTGCAAATCTAAGGAAATATTTCCTGAATTCTTTTCGGCTTCCATAGCAGAAGCTAAATCAGAGAACGCTTTCGATAAAGTGATAGCTTCTCCGCTCGGTGGAACAATGCTTGTTTTCCCTTCTGAAGAAAGGCTTGTTCCGTTTGTGCCTGATGCTGATTCGTCTTCAACAGGCGTTGTGGCGCACGAGCTCATGACGAGTCCCGCTAACGCTAACATTATGGTTTTGTTTTTTGTCATTTTTATTGCCTCCAATAGACCACAATTATATTTAATTGTTTTTGTTTTGCAACTTTTTAAAAAAGCCCGCATTATGCGAGCCTTTCTGTCAAAACTACGCTTATTTATTCTTTTTGTCGAATATAGCGCTTAATAAGAAAATCAACCCGTATAAGGCGACTAGAACACCAACGATGATCCAGAAAGCCGTGGCGAATTCAGGTACCCAGATGTATAAGCAGCTGAACACGATGAAGGCTGCGCCGACAACGATTTGGCCGATTCCGTAGAATAAACTGACTTTTGCAAGAACATAGACACCGTATAGAATCAATGCAATTCCAAGTCCCATTAGTAAGAGGACAAGTAGATTGATGAATAATCCGAATGAAATGTAGAATCTTGCAAGCAAGAATATTGCAACGACCACAAGTGATGTGCCAAGGAATAAATTGCTGAATAGAAGCGGTTCTTTTCTAACTAGAGAAACCACGCTCAAGGTGAGCAAGATAACTCCAGCGATCAAAGACATGACGCCAAAATAAATATCAACAACTTCATTTCCACCGAATATGGCAATCAAAACACCTAATGCAATTATTACCGCGCCTTCGATGATTTTAGCGATTTTGTTGCTCATAAATTATCTCCTTTCGCTAAAAATATATATTTAATTTTAATTAATTAAATAGACAAATTAGTCAATATGTCTAATTATGCTTTTGGGGAAAGAAGAAATTATGAAGGGCCTTGCCGATTTCTGTTTCGGTTATCTCGCTTATGATGTTTGGGTCATTGCTTTCTCTAGCCATCGCGATGCTGGTCAATGTTCCAGAGAGAATGAATTCGATCTGAATCTTGTCTTTGAAGGCTAAATCCTCGTATTTCGCGTTTATTTGTCTCATCCAATATTGTCTTAACTCGTTTCTGATTATTGATTCGAGATATTCGCTTTTCTTGCAAGTGAATAGAGAAATCCTTTGCCATCTAACCAATTCCCTTTTGTTTGATGAGAGATCTACGATTTCTAGGTCATAGTTAGGCAAAATCGTTTCCTTGAATTCATCGATGAAGAATTGTCTAGCCATTTCATCAATGTTATCAAAATGATAGTAGATGGTGTTTCTATTAACACCCGCCTCATTCGTGATCATTTTCACAGTTATGTGATTGTAATCTTCGGTCTCTAAAAGCCTCCAAAAAGCATCGGAGATTTTCTGATAGGCGCTTCTTTCGCCAACGTTTTTTCTTGGTCTGGACATAAAAATAACCTCAATTAAATTAGACTATATGACCAATTATTGCAAAAATGGCAACTAATCGCAACCTAAAAACCCCGCAAAAAACAAATAAATTCAAAAAGTCATTCTTTTTTCTTTTTACCAAATGTAAAATGATATATGTCTATGGGAATTGCGGGTCAAATAATCGATTTTACAAACGGGGCTAACATTGCCCAACTTATTGTGGTTGTGCTTATTTTAATTGCCTTTGATGTGTGTTTCTTTTTATCTTTCAGGCGCGTTTTCCCTATGATAGTCGTTTCGCTGCTTGAGGTTTTGATGGTTATTTCTTGGATTTTCACCTTGCCTCTATTCCTTCTAATTTTGTTTGCTTTGTCGCTAATCTTGGCATTCGTTTATATGTTGCTCAATCTTGGCCAATTGAGAGAATTTGGCCTAAAATTAGCGCATTTCTTTGTCAAACTTAACCCAATCAAGAAAAAAACGGAAGCGCCAAAGCCTATTATCATTGACCGCAGCCATCTCTTTGATGAGATTGGGAAAGCCGTTAGAACAATGTCCAAATCAAAGACTGGCGCGCTTATAACCTTCATCAAGAACGATGATATTTTAGATGAAAGCAAATGGGATTCTTCAGAACCGATTATAACCCAGAAAGGTGTTGATATTAATTGCCCTGTCAGCGCTGAGCTGATTGAGACTATATTTTATGAAGGAACAAGGCTTCATGATGGTGCGGTTGTTATAAGAAATGACAAAATCGTTAGAGCCAGCGTTTTCTTCAAGTCAACCGCGAAAGCTCTGACTGGCAAATATGGTTCTCGTCACCAGGCCGCTATAGGCATTTCGGAAAATTCGGATTCAGTGACCATTATCGTATCTGAAGAAACCGGTCGTATTGGCATCGCTTATCGAGGAGAGATAACTCCAGTTATGCCTGATAACTTCATAGATGTTTTGGAAGAAGACCTCACATCTGTGGAGGAAAACGAAGAAAAAAGATTCGAATAAGAAGATGGTTGGCAAACATTGATGCCAATCATTTTTTATTTCGCCTGCATATTAATTTATTAATTAAGCTATAATTATATTTATTACGGAGGATATTTATGCCAACACCACATATTAATGCTCAATTAGGCGATTTCGCCAAAGTAGTTTTGATGCCGGGTGACCCCAAGAGAGCGAAATGGGTCGCCGATACTTTTTTGCATGACGTAAAAGAAGTCACTAACGTAAGGGGAATGCTTGGATTCACTGGCTTGACTGCGAACAATAAGCGCATTTCTGTCATGGCCAGTGGAATGGGTTTGCCTTCGATTGGCATTTATTCACACGAATTATTCAATTACTACGGGGTTGATATCATCATTAGAATCGGAACCTGTGGTTCATATCAAAAGGAATGTGATTTAGGCGATATAATCCTTGCTCAAGCCGCTTGCACCGACTCGAATTGGCCAGCTCAATTCGAACTTGCTGGAGGTACATTAAGCGCAGTCAGCGATTTCGAATTATTAGTCGAATCAAAAAAGGCTGCCGATGCTAGAGGTTTTAAATCCCACGTAGGAGCCGTGGTTAGCAGCGATGTTTTCTATGATCCAAATCCGCATTCTTGGGAAAAATGGGCGTCTCTAGGGGTGTTAGCCGTAGAGATGGAAGCCTATGGTCTTTTTATAAGCGCCCAAAGATCAGGCAAAAAAGCCATGGCAATTTGCACTGTATCCGATTCTTTTATCAACAAAAGAGAATTATCCGCAGAGGAAAGGCAAACTGGTTTGGTCAATATGGTCCAAACCGCCATCGACGTTGCGGAAAAGCATGTCTAATATCGCTTATGAAGTAAAAGTTGCGATTTGGGTTGTCGTTGCCCTAATCATTTCTATTTCTTTGATATTTTTGTTTTTTGGCAAATACATTAAAAATACTTTCGCAAAAAAGAACCCTATCAGATTTTTTTATCATCGTGTATTAAGTGTTGTTAGAGATTATGATTTGTATTTGGTAAATAATTTCGAAATCTCCGACAAAAATGGGGTGAAATGCCATTTTGACCACATTATAGCCGGAGACAAATTCATCTACTTGATAATCGATAAATATTACGAAGGGACTGTCGGTGCGGTCCCTAAATCTCCCACTTGGGCATATTATAGAAAAGATGGGGCAAAGGAATTAATCCCAAATCCTTTGAATGAATGCAAACTTGCGATGAGCAAATTATCCGTTGTAACTGGGATGAATACTTCCTTTATGATTGGCATTGTCCTAATTAATAACGATTGTGTCATCACCCCAATCAAGAATGTTACGGGCGAGCCTTTGCTCCTCCCTTCTTCATCTTTAAAAGAATTAGTGGGGAAATATGAGAAAAGCAACGTTGACCCATTCAATCCAACCCAACTAAAACAAATTGTCAAAGACCTTCATGATCTAAACGAAAATAAAGCGTCTATATAAACAAAAAGTGATAGTCGCCTATCACATTCATTTAAGATGGAGCAGGATACGAGAATCGAACTCGCGTGTCGACCTTGGCAAGGTCGCGTTCTACCATTGAACTAATCCTGCATCGCCTTTAGAGGCTTGATTATTATAGGTAAAAGAAAGTTACTTATCAAGTGGAAGATTTAATCTTAAGAGATTATAATTGCTATCGAAGAAAAAGGACCTGAGTATTTATGGCAGATTACAATGATTTAGCGGAACTACTGTTCCCAGACGTAAAAGAGACGATAGATGACTTGGAGAAGAAATATCCTCCAAGGAATCTTGTAGAAGGGGCTCAAGTGACTAGATTCGCCCCATCACCAACCGGATTCTTGCATACCGGAAGTCTTTTCACCGCGCTTATCGGGCACACTATTGCTAAGCAAAGCGGAGGTGTTTTCTATTTCCGTTTGGAAGACACCGACACCAAAAGAACGATAGAAGGAAGTGGCAAAGACCTAGTTGATCAGCTCGCGGTTTTTGGTGTCTCTGCCGATGAAGGATGGTTCCCAGAAGGCGATAAAGGCAACTATGGCCCATATCGCCAAAGCGAGAGAAAACAAATATACCGCACGGTTATAAAAGAATTGATTAGAAGAGGAAGAGCCTATCCTGATTTCTGCACACCAGAAGATTTAGAGGCCATAAGAAAAGTCCAAGAGGCCAATAAAGCGTTGCCTGGATATTACGGCAAATACGCTAGAGACAGAAATCTAACCGTCGATGAGCAGATTGAAAGAATAAACGCTGGAACCCCTTGGGTTATTAGATACAAGAGCAATGGAGATCACGACAAAAAGACCAAATTCGTGGACGCCATAAGAGGGGAGATTGAGTTGCAAGACAATGATATCGATATGGTCATTCTCAAAAGCGACGGCCTCCCGACATATCATTTCGCCCATGTATGCGATGACCATTTCATGCATACCACTTTAATAACCAGAGGTGAGGAATGGATTCCTTCAACCCCGGCCCATCTTGATATGTTTAGGGCATTAGGATGGAAAGCGCCGAAATACGCTCACCTCCCTGTCATTATGAAACTTGACCATGGAAACAAGAGAAAGCTTTCAAAGAGAAAAGACGCCGAGGCTGCCGTCTCATATTTCCTTGAAGCGGGATATCCTCCAGAGGGTCTATTAACTTATTTGATGAGCATCGCCAATTCCAATTTTGAGGAATGGATGATTGCCACAAAAGATTACGATTACCATCATTTCAAATTCTCGATGAAGAAGATGTCTCTTGATGGGGCGTTATTCGATATGGATAAACTCAATTACTTCTCCAAAGAGCTTCTTGCCAAGGAGAATGTCGAGTCTCTTGAGCCAAAGGTTAAAGAATGGGCTTCCGTTCATTCTCTAGTCTTATTTGAGAAAATCAATCGCGATGAATCTTATTTCAAAAAGATACTCAATATTGAAAGAGAACGCAAAAATCCCCGCAAAGACTATGCCAAATACAGCGATATAGAGCCTTTGACCAGATTCTTCTATGCAGATGAATATGCAAAATTGGTGGAACAAGGTCTGCCATTCAATGAGAGATATGAGAAGGCTTTCCTTGCCTCCTTATTAAAAGACTTCGCCTCCTCGCTTCCTTTCGGTGTTGATGAGCCGACATGGTTTGCCTCAGTAAAGGATGTTGCCACTAAACATGGCTACGCTATATCAAATAAAGATTACAAAGAGAATCCTGATGCTTTTGTAGGTAATATATCCGATGCCGCAGAGGTTTTGCGTGTCGCCTTGACTTGCTCAACCCAATCACCAAATCTCCATGAAGTGATTGAGATATTAGGGAAAGAAGAAGTGGAGAAACGTTTGCTTTCTTTGGCCTCTTCATTTGAAAAATAAATTATTTTTGTTGCACCTATTCGACTTTAATGGTTAAATCTTTGTTGCGGCCCTGTGGTCAAGCGGCTAAGACGCAACCCTCTCAAGGTTGAATCCCGGGTTCGATTCCCGGCTGGGTCACCAAAACGAACTAAGACCAACATTAAATTGTTGGTTTTTTATATAATATAAATATGGGTTTCATCGACAAAACAGAAATAGTTGAAGCGTACACCGATGCATCGTTATTGTCACTAGAAAAAGCACTCCGCGAATTTGGATATGATGTGTCTAGAAGTAGAATCAGTGTCACTGCTACACTAAAAACATTCAGCGGCTATAACAGCACCATCCTAATACTAGATCAAAATGGCATTAGATATTGCAAAGACACGGAGTCAAGCAAAGGCTTGCTTTTGAACCCCAAAACCGAAAGACTTTTGGAAATAGTTCACCGCGCTGAATCTATAGAAAAACATTCATACTAGCAAACGTTTACTATAAAATCCCTGCAAATGTGATGTTTTTTCTCTTTCGCTTGTGATTGGCTGTCTTTTTTTGTAGCATTAATAAGAAGAAAAAGGAGTTTAATCATGGATAAATGCTTTAAATTAGAAGTCTCGTATCCGGATAGCCATATCGAGGAGATTGAGGAAAACTTTGGAACTTTGGAAGATGCGGTGGCCTTTGGCAAAACAATTTTAGGTCAGATTGCTTACACCGAAAGATATCACAAAAGAAGCGGTGGCGGTGATTTGTTTGGAGAAGCGCCAAAACCTCAAAAACCATTCATAGTTGTTTGTGAGATTGTAGAAGGAAAAAGAAAAATTGCCTTCGACAGCAGATACAGCAAATAAGCTAAATTCTATTTTAATGATAAGCGGCTTTGGCCGCTTTTTATGTTTAAAAACAATATGGTGATGATAACCGATGAAAAATTATCTATAATTATTTCAATCCAGCAAGGAGGCGAATCATGAAGAAAGCACATATATTCGCGCTATTGGGCGGGGCGCTCATCCTCTCCGCCTGCGCCGGCGATGGGGAGGCGCAGCCATCGGAGACTTCCGATGTCTCTTCCTCGTCATCCCTCTCCGTCAGCCTCTCCGAGGGCGAGGTCTACGTCGCCTTCTACAACGGCGACAGGCTCGTGACGACGTTGACCGGCCAGCCGGGCGATGCCATGAGGAAGCCGGCCAACCAGAGAAGGACCGGCCACTCGTTCCTGGGCTGGGCGCAGGACCCGGACGCGAAGAAGGCGGAGAAGCTCCCCGAGAAATTCCCTGAGGAGAGCAGGGTCTATTACGCCATATTCGCCGTAGAGGAATATCGCCTAACATTCACTGAGCATGCTGATTTGAATGGAATGTATGTTTATGGTGATGAATTGCCAGCGCTTGATTCAACTGTGTTTTCCAAATTTAACGGATGGTATGTTGAAGGAGATTCGCCAGAAGATTGTTTCATGTATGTACCAGATCTGGGTGAAGATGGAGATGAGGTTACTTTATTCGTTTCTCAAACCACAAAAGATTTAATGATTAGATACAATGTCCCCGGTGGATATGATTCGGTGGAACCAGACACCACTGATACACTCGATTTCACACTTAAGAAAATCACAACAAACGAAACCGGCAAATATTTCGCATGCTGGAGCCTTGCTAGAGGCGAAAACAATTATGGCGAATATGATGAAGATTTGCTCATTGAGGATAAACTTACCGATTCCTCCGAATACGCTTCATACATCAAAGAAGAAGATAGTATTTTAGTAATCGATTTGTATCCAGTCATCGCCAATGAAACATACAAGATAACTTTGTTAGATAGAGATGGAGCCTCGCTAGGAGATTTCTCCAATCAAAGAGAAATTCAATTCGGCTCATTATTGCCCGATTTCGATGCATATCTCGATGCAAATCCAACAACTGACTATGTTGGTTTGTCGGGATGGTCGACAAATAGATTTGGTAGCCAAAGCGCTTCCGATACCTATACTGCGGTTCCTGATTTTGGTGATAATGGAGATGAAATAACGTTGTACGCCAATCTAAAGACAGTCAGCTTTAAGATCCATTTCGCATCCGGAGAGGGAACATATGAGAATGGGGAAACCGAATACGATTCTACTGGTCTATATGAAGGTGATGCGATTCCTAATTTCCTCCCATCCAATGGCAACAAATTCAATGGTGGTTTCTATGTTGTCCAAAGCAAGGAGAGGTATCAACTATACACCCGCATCCCAAAACTAAATGATGCCACATTATTCGATATACCAGATGATGGTGTTTATACCTTCGAGCCAGCGACATCAACGATTTATTTCAAAACAAAGTATGCTACTGGCATAAGTTTGGAAACCTGCCAAGAATATTTCAACTTCCCTTATTCGATCACTGATAGAAATAACTTAAAGAGATCTGCATCCTTTGCCGGTGGATTGACAGCGGGATCTCGTGGCACGGAAGGAATGGTTTTCAGCAAGGATTTGCGTAACAACCCAACAAAAATAAGAGACATGTTAGAGATAGATGGTTACACCTTGAGTGGAATAGAAATCTATAGAAGCTTAGATGGCGAGACCAACTGGACTTTCTTCAAGAAATTAGAACCAAGCAATTCATGCATGATAACCGGCATTAAATATGACAACATGTTTGATGGAAATAACAATAGCTGGGTCTGGATAAAAATGATTTGGGAGGCGGAAAGCTATTCTCTGCCAATCTATAAAACAGAGACTGGTGCAGCGTCTGATTACACTTTAACTTGGACTCGTTCGACGTCGACGACTTCCACTGCTAGAATAACAAATAGCTCAGGGGACGCCGTAGGCTGGGAAACCGTTGTCCAAAAAGTCACTGGCACCAAGGCCTCGGAAAATCATTATGGCTTGCTTGCGAAAATATCGAATCCTTATGCTTCTCCGGCCACAACCTCGACCAAATATCTGGGTTATTGGTATCGCTATGTGTATGAATATCAAAAAAAGGACAATCTGGCTTATTTAAATCAAATAGATCAAAACCCAGTAGTTGAAGCTAGCACTACAACAATCATCGATAGACTATATATAGGCTACGCGGTCCTGTAATAATTTAAAAAGCCGTCCAATCATAAACTGAAATGAGAAGGGCGGCTTTTGTTATTCTTTGTAATTGTCTACAGCCTTCTTTAATCTATTCAATCCGTCTAGAAGAACGCTTCTTTGGCAGGCGACGTTTAGTCGGAAGAAGCCCTTTCCTTCTTCGCCAAATGTGGAACCTTTGGAAACATACAATCCTGTTGTTTCGCGCATGAATGAGCAAAAATCCTCGTCATTCTTGCTTATTTTGCTTATATCTATCCACATTAGATACGTCGCATCGATTTCCGAAACGGATAAGGAGGGGATATTTTCCTCGATATATTTTTTGACGGTCTCGATGTTTGAATAAACGTATTCTCTCATCTCATCAAGCCATTCAATTCCATCTATAAAGCAGGCTTTTGGAATTAAATAGGAGAAGACGTTCCCTTCCATTACTTCATCCGCATTCAATGCGAATTCTAATTTATTTCTTATCTCTTTGTTGTAGGCGTAGGCTGCTGAAGTTTGTATTCCAGCGATGTTCCAGGCTTTTGTTGGTGCTAAAGCGATTATTGAGATTTCTTTATTTGTGTCATTGACGGAGGCAAAAGGGACATATTCTTTTCCTGGTCTAGTGATTGGGCCATGCACCTCATCAGAGATGACTAGGATGTTATGTTTCTTGCAAAGGTTACCGATTCTCTCCAATTCGTCCTTATTCCATATTCTTCCGCATGGATTATGCGGATTGCAGAGAATTAGCATTTTGCATTTAGGCGAAGATATTTTGTTTTCGAAATCGACCCAATCGATTGAATAATGACCATTTTCGTATTTAAGTGGGGATTTGATGACTTTTCGCTTATTGTTTTCGATTGAATGGAAGAAGACGTGATATACAGGAGTAAACACGATTATCTCGTCTCCTTCATCGGTGAAGGCTCTGACGGATGTTGAGATAGTGGGGATTATCCCTAAAGAGAAAAGGAGATTATCTTTTTCTATCTCCCATCCATATCTTTCCTTAAAGAAGAAGTGGTATGATTCATGCCAACTATCTGGCATAGTCGAATAACCGAATATCGGATGAGAGATTCTTTCGCTTAAAGTTTTAGTGATTGAGGGAGCGACTTCGAAATCCATATCCGCGACAAACATCGGGAGTTCGTTTTCTTTGACATCCCATTTATAGGAGTTTGTGTTTCTTCTATCGATTATCTTATCGAATCTCTTTTCCATTAACGATTATCCTTGTTTTGCTATGGTCGATATCGTCATCATCCAATATGATTTCCCCGACTTCTTTGACTTTGATAACCCCGGAGATGGGGTTCTTAATCGAATCGACATAGGAATTGATCTCGATATTGACGTTTTCACAATATTCAAATGCGAGATTTGTGTCCTTGCAAGTGCAATTGATCATCGTGAGATTCTTGATGTAGCAGAAGCCTTGTAGTGATTCTACATGGCAATTAATAAGGGTGATGTCTTCGGAATTCCAGCCAAAGTATTCCCCGATGATGGTGGAGTCTTTTATAACGATGTTTTTTCCATTCCAGAAAGCGTCTTTTGTGTTCAAATATGAATTGGTGATTTCTAGATTCTCGCAGCTATCAAAAGAATAATGCCCTTCTAGATGGAGATTATCCACTTTGATGTTCTTGCATCTCATGCATAGGTAATCACCTGTGATTTTTATGTTTTTTATGGTGAGCCTGTCATTCCACCAAAGAGTCTCTTTCCCGTCAGGAAAGGAGACGTTGTCCAAAATGATGTCGTGGCATTCTCTAAAGCACTTAGGCGCCTCGCATACAATATTTGTGAAAGTTGAATTGTTCGTGTACCAGATGCCTGCTCTTCCATTCTGTGTGATGCGGCAGTTTTCTATTTTATAATTCTCCCCATACCACAAAGGATATTTCCAATCGAAGGTGCATTGTTCCGCCTCGATATTGATACCTTCTTTTAAATGAGATTCGCCATCTTCGAAGAGGCAATTCTCATATCTTTTGTTTCTTGATTTGAATTCGGCTCGCTCGCCTGTAAAAGTTTTATCAGCTATATTTTCCATGCCAAATCATTTTACAATATGTGTCAAGGTCGACAAAGCAAAATGCTTTGATAAACAAAAACGTAAAATTATTAAATATTGTTTGATTATTTTTTCTTCACGCATATATTTATTTATTGATGAACAAGACAGTATTCCCATTGCAACATAACATCATCATGGACGCAATGTCCTTATTGTCTTCTTCGTTTATAGGGGCTTAAGCCCCTTTTTTTCTGCTCTGGAGGAATTATTATGGAAGACAACGTTATCATCTTGAAGCATCCGCTATTGACACACAAGATAGCAATTTTAAGGGACAAAACCACCCACCCTGGCGAATTCCGTCGCATCGTGAAAGAAGTCGCGGTTATGGAAGCCTATGCAGCGCTAAGAGATGTCCCGACAATCGATGTGGAGATTGAAACACCTCTAGAGAAAACAGTCCAGCCGATGGTCAAAGGCAATAAATTATGCTTTGTCCCTATTTTGCGCGCAGGTATGGGGATGGTCGATGGCTTCACTGAGGTAATTCCTTCCGCTAGAGTCGGACACATTGGTTTATATAGAGACGAAATAACCCATGAGCCGCATGAATATTACTGCAAACTCCCAGATCATCTAGAAAAGATGGAAGTGTTCCTTCTTGATCCGATGCTTGCAACAGGAGGCAGCGCGATTGATGCTGTTAAGATGCTAAAAGCCCATGGCGCGAAGAAAATCAGATTTGTTTGCATTATAGCCGCCCCAGAAGGCGTTAAGGCCTTCACTGAAAAATATCCTGATATTCCTTTATATATCGGTGCGTTAGATAGACAATTGAACGACGCCGCCTACATCTGCCCAGGACTTGGAGACGCTGGCGATAGGATATTCGGCACAATCAAATAATCTATTTAGATTTATAAATCTTCTCTATTTTCTTAATCGGATATTTGTATTTCTTTTTGCAGAATTCGCATTCGATTTCGATATCTTTCCCTTCGTCGATGATTTCCTTAAGCTGATCTTTTGGCAAGGAGGAAAGGACTCTAATATTTCTTTCATCCCCGCAGGTGCAATATAGATTCACCTTTTGCCTTTCGCCAAATTCAATGTCCAGCCCATCAAGAATAATTCTTAATAAGTCTTCTGGCGTCGTCTCTTTCTTTTTTAGCACGTCTGTTACATTGCTAAAGGCTGCAAGATTCTCCTCCAAAGTGATGATATAGGGCTCTTCGCAGTTAGGCATTAGTTGGACGATGAATCCTCCAGCGGCTCTAACATAGTTTTTTTTGTTTAAAAGAACTCCTAGACCCACTGAAGAAGGGGTTTGCTCGGATATTGCGAAATAATATGTAAAATCATCGGCAATCTCGCCTGAATGAAGGTTTATGGTGGTGACATGAGGCTCTTTCATCCCCATATCCCTGATGACTGTAAGTTTGCCTTTTCCTATAGCACCGCCTACATTTAGATGTTTGGCGGCATTAGGCTCCATTATCACATATGGATTATTGACATACCCTCTAGCCTCTCCGCGGCTATTCGCGGTCACGACGATTTTCTCTAATGGTCCATCCCCGCTTATTTGGATTGTTAGGGTTTCATTCTCTCCTTTTAAATCCGCGCCCATCATTAAAGCCATAGAAAGGGTTCTGCCTAATGCTGCTGTAGCAATAGGGCTACTGCCATGAATCTTTCTAATTTCCTCAACTAGGTTCCTGCTGCTAATCGCACACGCCCTTACTTGGCCACCGGCTGCAACCGCTTTTATTAGATAATCGCCATCTCTTTTTAACATATTGTTCAAATCTCGCTTCTTTTATGCATTATATAACAAAGAAGGGAGAAATGAATGGAGATAAAACCAATACTTTTGGCGGATTATCTGGCCTTGGAACGTTTTATTTCCTCATATCTTATTGGTTTTCTTGGATGCAACACAACCATCCCATATTCATTTAAGAAGGCGATTGAATCAAAATCGTTCAAGAAAGAAAACAGCAAGCTTTTTATAGAAGGAGGGGAAATATCCGGCTTCCATTTGGTTTTTGTTTTCTCTTCATGCTCTTTCCAAAAAGGAGAAGATTTTCCTTTGTATTTTTTCATCAGTTTAGAAAAATATTTTCAGCCTTCTTGGAAGGAGGCGATCAGGTTTTCAAATCTTATGAGATATGATTCGAAAAGGCTTCTTAGGATATGCGTTTCTGAGGCGAGAAGTCTGAATGAAATGAAAAGCGAGGCAAGAAGATTCAAATATATCGGTATAAATCTTTCACGTTGGCCGGCAAAAGAATCCTTAAAGATGGATTCTCTTTTATATCTTATATATTTTTATAAGAACGATGATCCGTCTAAGAGATGTGCTTTCGTGTATGAAAAGAAAAGGCATCTATCATCCCCGTTTTTGGTCGACTCATTGGCCTCTATGGTGAAGTTCAAAACATGGGGCGGCATGAAGAAGTGGGTCAGGTCATTTTTATTTTCTAAAGATGACCTCTTAAAAAGATTTGGGCTGAATCTCATACTCAAAAACAAAAACGTATGCCAAAAAGACAAGATCATGA
The DNA here is from genome assembly GCA_017468925.1 of Bacilli bacterium. GTDB lineage: Bacteria > Bacillota_I > Bacilli_A > RFN20 > CAG-826 > UBA4951. The sequence continues at coordinate 98,363 of JAFUHI010000007.1, forward strand.
AAGAAATAATGAAGATGGAGAAATCTTATTACAGCAAAAACATCGCCAAACTGGTCGAGAAGAAGATATAGAATCCCCAAAGTGATATATTTAAATTATGAAATGCCTCATATTCTGCACTGAATTCGCTGGAAGAGGAATCGATAAAAAGATTTCCTACATCGTTTCGTCTTTATTAGAGACATACGAAAAGGTGGATGTTTATATTTCTCCTTCGATTGAAGAGGGGAGAAAGAAGATTGTAGAAGAGGCGTCTTTATATGATTCGTTAATAATCGCTGGGGGAGATGGCACTTTCTTCTATGCTGTAAACGCCCTGGCGACTCTAGAAAAAAGACCGAATATTGGGTATATCAACACAGGTACTTTGGGTGATGTCGGGAAAAATTTCGGCGTGTCTCACTCAATCAAAAAAGCGTTGCAAATAATAAAAGGAGGCAAAACAAAGCCAGTTGATCTTATTCAATTCAATGATTCTTATTTTGCCTATATGGCCTCGGTTGGGTCTTATGGCGATATTGCATATTCAGCGAGAAAAACATTTAAGAGGCTGTTTAGGAAGATCCATTATTATTTTATGGGGATGATAAGGATGCTCAAAAGAGAAGAAGTGGTGTTCTCTATTGAAGCGAATGGGGGGAAGATAGAAGGCAAGGCTCCGTTTGTGCTGCTCGCCAACGGGAAATGCGTCGGTGGGTTTTCGCTCAATAAAAATAGCTCCATCAACGATGGCAGTTTTGAGATCATAATTCCCAAAAAAGGAATGACAAACGGAATAGCCTCCGCTCTATTCAACAGAAAGTGCAGGAAAATAAAATGTTCTGAGGCCACAATATCCCTTCCAACAGGGCAAAATTGGTGCCTCGATGGCGAAAAATCCTTTGCAAAAGTGGCTAAAATTGTCAATTTGCAGGGATTTTTAAGCGTTTTCAGCCGCTAAAATCAAAAATTTCCGCAAATTACGCATATTTTTGTTTTTTTATTAAAAAAAGAAGTTTAGAATATTGTCTATATTGGAGGAAATAACCTATGAAAAAAAGAGCTGCTAGACATTTGGCTAGAATTGCGTTTCTCTTGGTGATCCTTGCGGTTGGTGCGTTGGTCTTATGCCAATACATCCCTGGCTGCAATTACTTCACCGGATCAGAAGCATCTTTTGCCGACTCAATCTTAGCCCCGTTTGTTCCAGCTAACTTGGCCTTGTTCTACACCGAATACTGGGCCAGCGTCATCACATTGCCTATCCTAGTAGGCGTTGCCGGATTGATCATACTCCTTTGGTTGATCCATCATGTCACCCTCATCGCCAAGCACAGAGGCGATCAATGGGGACTCAACATCCTATTCTTATTGGGTGGACTTGTTGCAGCAGAGTTGCTTGTCGTTGCCTTAGAACCAGGCTATATGGTCGGATTCGATCCTGAAGAGCCAATGGTTTTAATTCAAATCATCTCTGATAGCGAAGCCCCATTCTGGGTAATGTTAGTCGACGTGTTGCCATTTGTCTTGGCCGCTATCGCACTTGTCTTATTCCTTATCGCTTTGTTTGTCTCCTTTGCTGCTCTTAGCAGAAGAGGCGCTAAGAAAGATAGCGAATATGATGTTTACAAATATGACAGAAAACTTCAAAAAGCCCATAGAGGCGCTAGCGATGATCTTAACAAAGAATACATCGATAGAGACGAAGAAGAATACGAGCCAAAGAAATCTCGTAGACAATTAAGAAAAGAGCAAAAAGCCGCTGAAAGAAGGAAAGCTGCTGAAATCGAGCCAGAGCGCGTTACCCGTGTTCCAGCCACCCCAGCCCCAACAGCGACCGATGCCGATGCCCATAAAGCCTTAGATGATGAAGCTTATTTCGATGAAGAAGCTTCTAAGCCAGCCGCATCCGCAATGCCAGTCATCAACCAATACTTCGGTTATGGCTTTGAACCAAAGAAAGAAGAAAAAGCTTTAACCGCTGAAGACATCAGAGCGGTTGTCGCCGAAGAACTCGCCAAAGTTCCAGCTCCTGAAGCCGGACTTAAGGAAGAAGAAGTCAAGGGAATCGTCGCCGAAGAACTTGGCAAAGTCAAAGAAGACGAAGCTGAAAGAAGATTAATCGAAGAGCAGCGCGCTGAAGCTCTTGCCAACCAAATCAAAGAGCAAGATGAGAAAATCGCCGCTTTGGAAGAAAAAATCGTTCCAGCCGAAGTCATCAGACAAATAATCGCTGAAGAGCTTGCCAAATGCGCTCCAGTCGCTCCTGCACCTGAGCCAGAACCAGAACCTGAGCCAGCTCCAGAACCAGAACCAGAACCCGAGCCAGCTCCAGAGCCAGAGCCAATCCCTGAGCCAGTTCCAGAACCAGTCGTGGTAGAAGAACCAGCCCCAGCTCCTGCTCCAGCCCCAGCTAGAGTTCCATTCGCTTCTAGAATCCTCGATGCCGAAGATGAGCTCCGCGAGAATTACAACGAACTCAAAGCCGAATGCATCTCTTATGGATTAAAGAGCCGCTTGAGCAATAGCGGTGATACATTCCGTCTCCACACCAAGACATATGTCAAGATCACTGTGGCCGGAAAAGGATTGAAGCTCTATTTCGCCCTCGATCCAAAAGATTATGCCAACACCCCAATCACCTTGAAAGATGTGAGCAGCAAGAATGTCTATAAAGACATCCCAGCCTGCTTCAAGGTCAAGAGCGGTCTTGCCATGAGAAGAGCTAAGCAACTCCTTGCTGATGCTTGCGCCAAAGATGGATTGGTCCAAGGCTTGGTTGAAGAGCATAACTATGCTAGAGACCTCAAGGACTACAAACCACAAAACGGTGCCGATGACGACCTCGAAGAAGACGAGGATTAATCATTAATCGAATTAGCATCCTGTGCATTATGTGTGCGGGATGCTTTTTTATTTGCTTTATTTTTGATAGAATACACCTTGTCTATAAGGAGGAATAAGCTTTGGATGACCCTTTAAGTCCCTTGATATGGCTCTATCTCGTTCTAGCTCTAGCCCTCACCTTTGTTACAGCTTTCTTCTCTGCAAGCGAAACATCTTTCAGCAGTTTGAATAAATACCGCTTTGAAGTTGAAGCGGATAATGGGAATCGCATATCCAAGGCAGTTTTGCGCCTATATTCCCGTTTTGATCACACTCTAATTACCGTGATAATCGGCATAAATGCCGTTTCTGTCATTAGCTCGGTCTTGATGACGAATTTCTTTTTGTCCGCGTTGCCGATGTTAAGCGATGGACTTTCTTCTTTCCTCGCCTCTATCGCTTTGACTATATTCGTCTATCTCTTTGGGGAAACGATACCGAAGCAGATTGCCAAAAAGATTCCTAACACCGTCGCGAAGATGGTTGTCTATCCTCTCACTGTTGTCTTTTATTTGATATATCCAATCGCCCTTCTATTTAGATTTTTCTCGTGGATTGCGGGGAAAACATTCAAATCAAAGAAAAATCCTGAATTCACGGAAGAGGATTTCACTTCAGCGATTGAGCGGAATGAAAGGGGAGGGGCCTTAGAAGAAGAGGAGAGCGATATTCTTCAAAATTCGCTGGAATTCACCTCCATCGCCGTAAAAGACGTGCTCACTCCAAAGAATAAGATGTATGAGATAAACATCAAAGGGATGTCGACCGCCACTTTAGCGGAAACTTTATGTGACACCACATATTCTAGAATCCCCGTCTATTATGAGAAGAAAGATAAGATAGTCGGAATCATCATCGTCAAGAATTTTTTAGCGGATTATGTCTCCAACCCTAAGATTCGCATAAGCGATTATATAGAGAAGCCATATGTGGTGTCTCCTTCCATCAAATTGGATGATTTGGTGGATGGTTTTAGGAACAACCACACCCAGATCGCCATCGTCAAGAAGAAAGACGAACTTATCGGGATGGTCACAATGGAAGACGTGTTGGAAGAGCTTGTCGGCCCGATAGGCGAGAAAAGCGTCGTTAAACCAGAGGAAGAAAGATAATGAACTGGTACGATTATCTTTATATTTCCGCCTTGGTTATTCTCCTTGTTTTATCAGGCTTTTTCTCCGCCTCCGATATGGCATATTCATCCGTCAATATTTTGAGGTTGGAGCATCGTAGCAGAAACGGCGATAAGAAGGCTAAAAAAGTATTAAAGCACGTGAAGGATTATGACCATACGATCGCTTCGATTCTATTTAGCAATGATTTCGTAAATATTTTAGCTTCATCTTTAGCCTCCCTATTGGGCAGAGACATATTAACCCAATATGTTGGGGTGGAATTCGCCTCGATGATTTCCTCCGTCACATTCTTCTTCCTGGTCTTGATAATCGGCGAAATCACCCCGAAAGCCTTCGCAAAAACCCATTCTTATTCCCTCGCCATCCATTTAAGGAATTTCGTGACTGTTCTTAGAACTTTGACCTTCCCATTTGTCTATCCTACTTCAAAATTGTCTGATTTATTGACGAGGCCAATCTTCGCCAAAGCTCCAAAAGAAGACACGATTTCTAGCGATGAGGAACTGGAGGCGATGGTGGATCAAATCGAAGAATCTGGCTTGATCGATGAAGATGAGGGGGATTTGATAAGAGACGCGATCGCCTTCATCGACCAATCTTGCTACGAGATCATGACCCCACGTGTGAAGATATATGGATATAACATCAATACATCTTTCAAGGACTTCTTGAAAAAGAAAGATGCCTTTAGGCATTCTAGGCTCATAGTCTATAAAGGAGACATGGATCATATTATCGGTTATATTCAGATAAAGACACTGCTCCGTTATTTGGTGAAAAGAGCATCTTTTGATGTGAATGATCTGATTCTCCCAATCGTCTCGGTTCCTAGGACTTTAGAGATATCATCTGCTTTAACGATGATGAAAGCAACGAAGACCCATATCGCAGTCGTAAGAGACGAATTCGGAGGAACGGATGGCATCATCACCATGGAAGATATCCTTGAAGAATTAGTAGGGGAGATGTGGGATGAATCTGAAGCAGTGTCCCCGGATATCATTGAAACCGAACGCAGAAATCTCTTCAAAATCAAGGGAAAAATGCCAATCGACGATTTCTTCGCTCGCTTTGAGCTTGATGATGATGAGATTGATAAAGACTATTCAACCGTGTCTGGCTGGGTGAATGACAAATTAGGCAGATTCGCAAGAATTGGCGACAAATTCACTTACGAGAATTTAGAAATAACCGTAACGAAATTAAGCAAATATTCCAACGAAGAGATATTGGTCAGAAAGAAAAGAAAGAAAAAGAAGAAATAATTATTTTCGCTTTTTCAAAGTATCGATGTATTTCTTGTAGACGTCATCTGTGATGTCTTCGATGCTATCATCATCCGTATCTATCACAAAATCAGTTTTATCTATTTTTTCCTTATTAAAGGAAACCCTGTCGTTTTTTAATCTTTCTTTGATTTTCTCTTCTGGATCCCCTCTGCCTTGCATTCTATGCCTTCTAGTACTCTCTTTGGCTTCTAAAAGGAATGTCACGACGCGAGAAGAGCCGAAATCATTGAAGGCTTTTAATCCGGATGCGTCCACGACGACCACCTTGCCATCATTTATCTCTGCTTTGGAGGTGCCGTAGAAGTTGTTGTTATAGACGGTGGTCTCCACGAACATATCATTCCCTTTCATTTTGAGAAATTCCTCTTTGGAGACAAAGAAATAATCGACCGCATTCTTTTCGCCCAGTCTTTTTTCCCTGGTGGTGTGGGTGATGGCTTTCACAATGCCATATTTCTTCATGAGCATTTTAGCGACTTCGGTTTTCCCAGATGCTGAAGCACCAACTAATAAAATCATATTGTTATTATGGTATTTTTTATTGCAAATGGCACCAAAAATAGAAAAAACAGGCATAATAAGAAAATTTTAAAATGAATTTATATCGATGAACTCTAGATAATTTATTATTTATATAAATAAAGCGGATAATTTGTTGCTAAAATATGTATAAGAGGTGAAAGGAGGAAATGACGATGGAAGAAGAAAACGAGTCGTTCTATATCTCATTCCCTAATCTCACCCGTTACCAAAAGGCATTGATTTTAGGGGCGTTGGTCCGTCAAAGCTTAATCGGCATCGGCTATAGCCCTGATTATCACATCTATGAGCTTGAATACGCCGAACTCGAAAGAGAAAGAAATCGTACATTAGGCGATTTTCTTTTGGGCATGAAGAAGTTCTATGATGATTTGCCTCTGCCAGAACGAATGGTTTTCTTGTGCGAATGCCTTGAGAAAGGCCGTCACTATCGCTTTTGGTGGATGCAATATTTCACCAGACAAAAATATATCTCCACGATTAAAGATGTTTTGGCGAAAACTTCCCTCGTCTTTTAATTAAAAATTAATGGCAATTAAGATAATAAAGGGCTTTGCTCTTATTTTGGCTGCGGCTTCTTCGACATGTGATTTCTCTACCACAAGAGGGGATTATGGGTATGGTTTGGTCGAATTCGCTCCAATGATAAGAGGATATAATTATTCGTTTACCGCGAAATTCAAAGCAAATCCGCCGAAAACTGACGAATATTTCCAAAGGATATATTTCAATAGCGACATCAAAGCCAACGCAACACTGTTTTATGGGACGATCGATGGGTCGGAATCCTCAAATCCTTCTAAATACACATTATCCGCCGACTGGATCGCCGACAAAATCAATCGTCTTTATATGATTAGGGCAAAGAACGCTGAGAGGTGTGGCCTTCCTATCAGAGTGGATTTCTACCCAATCAATCCATTTTCTATCTCTCTACCTCAAAGCGATGATTATGTTTTCACCGAGCCAAGCAACTGCAGATCTCGTTTTGTTGACTCCGCCCTGACTTATCCTTTGGTTACGCCTTCATATTACGCAAGAAGCTATGGATTTAAAGGGTTCAAGGAAGACATTGTCTGCGATGGCGGCACCATGCCTTTCACATCAATGACAATGCACGCATATGATGCCTATCATTCTCTACTTCCAATTACGATGGATTCCCCGTATATCTTGATCAAAAATGGGGCGGAATATTTCTCAATCGGAGAGAAAGTAGCGGGGATTCATGGCGAAATTTGCCGCAAAATCCCCCTCAAATTGAAACAGAAAAGCGATGGCAAAACCGTTTTCGCGTTAGATAGAAAATATTATTTAGACGCAGTTCGTTGCACGATGAGAGAGGCAACTACCACAAAGAACCCTGGAGAGATATCGACCGAAAACATATTCTTTCCATATTCGGGCGAATATAAACCAGTCAATTACACCGCGGAGATACATGGCAATAATTTCTGCGGATTGAATGGATGCACTTTCTCCTATAGTTTCAATGCGACTAATAATATCAAGAAATTCGGTGGTTGCCTAAGCGGTCAATACTGCGTGGGGGTTTCATAATGCTTCCTTATTTAGTTTGGTCACTTGTGTTTGTGTTGTCTTGCTCGTCTTTTCAATATTCATATCTATATGGTGGAGTATCTAGGGTTTTCGCTGGCCTCAGGAAGGCTGTAGTGGAGGCAGCAGTCGTCAAAAACAAAGTCACGATTCTATCTGAATACAGCATCGATGTCACAAAACTTAAGAAAACAAGCGAAGAATATTTTACTTTGAATTTGGAGCCTTATTGCAAAAGGAAAGACTGGAACGTTAAATGCTATGCGGATGACACCGGTCCCAATGGAAACATTATTTCCAACCCAGACGTCTATGTTGTCCTCAATGTCGATTTCGGCGCATTTGGCACTTATAAGAATTCGATGAGTTTTCGAATAAAGAAAGGGATTCTTTATGGCAAATGATGCGAAAGAATATCTAGAAAGCAGTTTCTTATCACCGCTTCTAGAGAGGCCGGACATCACAGATATTTCATATAATGGCGAGCGATTGTTCTACATGTCCAATATAGAAGGAAGAAAAAGATATGATTTGGAAATAAATAAAAGTGATGTTTCATCATTCCTTCGCCAAATCGCAAACCTCAATGAAAAGCAGTTTTCATTCCAATGCCCTATATTAGATGCCTCCTTTTCCAAGTATAGAATTAACGCGACATTTTCCTCGCTAACAAGGGTTAAAAACGAAAAGACTTACTCATTTTCCCTGCGAATCGCCAGCGAAAAACATGTTTTGGATAATGATTTCTTCGGCGAAGGAGTTAAAGAGATTCTTATATCCATATTGAAGGAAGAGCAATCGATTGTGATAGGCGGAACGACATCAAGCGGCAAAACAGAGCTCCAGAAATGGCTTTTGTTAAATATGAAAGAAGCGTGTCGCGTCATTGTCATCGATAACGTTGAAGAGCTTGGCTTAATAAGCAATCCAAACATTGATTTAACGACCTGGATTGTTAACGACAACATTCCAATGGCATCGTTCTCTTCGCTTGTGAAGAATTCACTTAGGAATAACCCAGATTATGTTTTCATCGCCGAAGCAAGAGGCAAGGAGATGTTTGATGCGATCATCTCCACCATGTCGGGTCACCCAATCATTGTATCCGTCCACTCTTTAGATTTGGAGAGCCTGCCAGAAAGGATGGCGAGGTTAGCGATGCTATCAGAACAGAAGTTGGAGATGGATACATTAATAAACGATATCCGTCATCACATAAAGTTCTATGTATATCTTAAGAAAGAGGAGAGGGATGGCGGAATAAAAAGGTATATAGAGTCTATCGCCAAAATAAATGACTCAGGAGTCTACGAATATTTATACAGGAGGAAACAAGATGAAAAAATATAAAGGTCATCTAATATGCCTTGTCGTTTCTATTTTATATGGCGGTTTAGCGTATTTGATTCTAAATAACATCATTATAGCTTTGGTAGTGTTCCTGTCTTTTTCATTAGCGACTTTGTTTTTGATTCTCCCGATGGTAGAGAAAAAAGCCGCGAAAAACAGGAAAAGAGAGGAATGCTACCATTTCGTCCAAACATTTATCATCTCTTTAACCGTCAACGCTTCTCCAGAGGCTAGCTATTTATCAGCGATTGAAGGAGCAGAAGGAGAACTATCTTCAATCTATAAAAGCATTGGGACGGATATGGGCGTGGATGAAAGGCTCGAATATCTATCAAGATATTTCATTGAACCATATTACCCAGTTTTTCTATCCATTTATCAGCTATATCAGGAACAAGGCGGGGACTTGCTCAAATTGGCGGAGCCTCTACTAAACGAAGTCTCCAGAAGCGAAGAAGATTCTATTTCTTTTCAAAAAGAAAGCAAAAGACTTTTGTTCGATTATTTGATTTTGTGGGCTTTATCTTCCGCAGTCCTTGTATTTGTTAAATTCGGTTTGAAGAATTTCTACGACAAGATGCTAGAAAGCCCAATTTATGTCGCTTTATCGACGGTGAGTTTCTTCATAATTCTCACAGGCTTTGTAGTCTACGCATTTGCATACACAGGGGAGAAACCCAAATTCAGGAGGAAAAACAATGACAAAAAAGTCTACAAAGAAGCCAAGTGAATCTTCTTGGATGAAGAAGATGAAGGAGTCTGGCCTCAATCCCAAGAAAGAGATATTGATCGTGGCGGTCGCCGATGTATTGATTCTAGCTTTTGGTGTTTATCTCTATATCCTTCAAAAATCGATATATCCATTATTCTCCATATTCGCTGTAATCGCGATTGCGGATTATTTTTATCTCAATAGGCATTCTTCTTTAATACAAAAAAGGAAAACGGATGATGAGCAGGAATTCATTAGGTTATTCACGTATTTCTCCATTTATGTGAAAGATGGTATTCCCGTATATACCGCATTGGAATTGACCAGCCGATTCGCAAGTGAATCAATGAAAAACAAGCTGGATATCCTTCTAAAAGAAATAGATATTGATAAATCTATAATGCCCTATCTTAATTTCTCCTCGTATTTCTCTTCTTTAACCATCAGAGAAGTCATGGTTTCGATATATAGGATGGTGGAAGAAGGGGGCTCATCGCTATACGCAAGGCAATTTGAATATTTATTCGAAGGCTTGGCGACAATGAAAAGAAAAGAAGACCACGAAAGAAGAATAAAAAGGCTTAGTGATTTGACTTTTCTTCCGGTCATTGCTTCAGGCTTCACGATGATTGTTCTCTCATATGGGGTGGTCGGAATAATAGGAGGAATGAGTGCGAATGGCATATAAGATGGCTTTATTGATTTCGATGTTCTTTGTTGTCCAAATTATGGCTTTCACCGGTGATTTAAGCGCAATTCAGGCTATAAGAAGCTCTTTGGATGCCGCCGCTTTAACCGCCGGATATCAAATCAGTGCTTACAATGAGATAAATGAAGAAGTAATTCAGTATGTCTATAAAACCGCAGGCGCTCAGATTAGAGCGATAGGCGATTCCCAGCCTTCGTTTGGCGAGCCGCTTACATTTGAGGTATATAAAACATACAACCCATTAATAATCCAGGATCATGAGATGGTGATATCCGTTAGGAGAAGCGCCATCATCGGATATTACTTTTAAAGAAAAGGAGGTGATGATATGTCGGAATTTAAAGGACAATTGCTTGGGATTTTGCTTGTTTTGGCTATTTTTGGTGCCATGGCAGGGATATTAGTCAAAACTTTCACCGAGCAAGCTCAAAACATAGTTGAGCAAACAACCAGTATTCAAAGTGTTTCAAAAGTGACCCCACACGTTAACATCGATTAACATCTATATGGGTGCCTGCCATAAACTTTTATTTCTTTGGTAAACGAGAAAAAAGTATTATAATAACCCTCGACCAAAGGAGCTTATTATGGCAAGCACTCAATTAGAAGAAATCAAGAAACTATTAGCTGAAAGAGCGGGAAAAGAAACGATTGATGAGGCAGTACAACTAAAAGATCTTGGAATGGATAGCCTTGATGTCGTCGAATATTGCTTGGAACTTGAGGATAAATACAATATCCAATTTACCCCCGAAGAATTGAGCGAATTTAAGACGGCTGGGGATTTATTCTCCGCGATGGAAAAGAAACTAGCAAAATAAATTTGTTTATATTTTGCTTGTATTAATTCATTCACTTATATAAAATTATCCGTGCGCTTTATAGCGCATAGATTTGCGGGCAGCTAGCTCAATGGCAGAGCAATCGGCTGTTAACCGATCGGTTGTAGGTTCGAGCCCTATGCTGCCCGCCATCTTGGCCCGTTGGAGAAGCGGCTTAACTCACATCCCTTTCACGGATGCACTCACGCGTTCGAATCGCGTACGGGTCACCAACTTAATAAATTACTGGATCGTATGATTCAGTTTTTTATTTATAAACATTGAGAAAAATATATAAATTACTAAAATATAATAAATGAAAAAATTTGATAAAAATCAAAAAATTCCAACTTTTATCGAAGGTGACTCTTTCGCTATTTTGAAGACACTTAATGATAAATCAATTGATTGTGTTATCACATCACCACCTTATTTTAGAGAAAGAGAAAAGAATAAACATTTTAACCTTAATCAAACTCTTGATTCATACATTGAAAACATTTTATTAATTAGTAGAGAAATAAAAAGAGTTTTAAAAGATGAGGGTAGTTTTTGGCTTAATCTTGGTGATAGTTATCAAAAAACCTCTTTGCAATTAATACCTACTAAAATTGCTAGTAAACTTATTGAAGATGGCTGGATTTTAAATAACGATGTTATATGGAAAAAAACATCTTACACTCCAACATCTTACAAAAAAAGATTATCCTCCTCATTTGAACATTTCTTTCATTTTGTTAAAACAAATGAATTTTATTACAATCTGATTGCTTTAGATGCTAAAAAAAGAAGACCCAATATTTCTGATGGCGTTATTAAAACTTCTTCCAATGTCACCGGTGTTAATTATCTAAAAATATTAAGTGATTCATCAATTCTTTCTCCTATCCAAAAAGGAAACGCAATCAAAACATTAAAAGAATGTCTTGATGAAGTAAAAGATGGCAAGATTAGCGATTTTCGATTCTTAATTAAAGGCCACAATAAAGTTAATAGCGGAAATCGTAAGGAAGAGCTTGAAAATAATGGCTTCATAGTCATTAAATCAAAATATAATAAGCCTTCTGATGTTTGGGAAATATTGCCTGAGAAGAACAGTATCCACTACGCCCCATTCCCTGAATCGTTAGTTAGTTTTCCAATTATTGTTACTTGTCCTCCCAAAGGGATAGTCCTTGATCCTTTCGTTGGAAGTGGAACCACTTGTTATGTGGCAATGAAAAATAATAGGAATTCAATTGGTATAGATATAAATAAGGATTTTATTAAATATGCTAAAAGAAGATGCTTTAAAGAAGATTGAATATTATTGTGAGAAAGATAAAAGTGTTATCTGTCCATTTTCTAATGAAAAACGCAGCAAAGAAAGGCTGCATGACAGAAACTCAAAGAAAGTAGACTAATATGCTTTAAAGATGAAATTGACCTTAAATGGTCTTTCTTAATGTTTGTTGCTATAATGCCTTTATGGAAGAAACAAATTTAATTAACACTCCTATTTTAAGCAAGAAAGAAAATACAGCAAAGATTATATCTATCATTGTCTTTTCTCTTATTGTTACAGCGTTTATCGCTACACTTGCTATAGATATCGCTATTGTGGGTAAAGCAATTGTAATGTTTATATTTTCTTTATTTGCAGCAGTGATGGTGTTTGTTGTTGCGTTTGTACTTTTTGTGTTCTCCTGCATATTTGTGTTTGGAATAAAACTACTTGAGTCTCATGGCTTTTGGCCAATTAACTGGGCTGTTACTACTTTTAAACAGATAAATGCAGACTATACGTTAACCAGTTCTCAAATATCAACATTCTCTATTCTTAGGATTATTATATTTGCTGTTTGTATATTATCTTTTATAGCCTCTATAGTCGTGCTATCACTAATAAGAGTACCTAAAAAAGAAAAAGGACAACTAAAGGTTAAAACAGGCAATAACAAATTATCAAAAGCCTTTGGTGTTATTTCATTAATTATGTCTATCCTTGGTGCATTTACATCAATGGGAGCATTGTTAATTATTTCAGCATTGAATTAATATTTTTTTTGGATTTGTTAATACACTTATTCTAAAAATGAAGAATGACCTTAATTGGTCTTTTTCTAAATATTTAGTTAAATAGGATTGATACAATGTGTCAGTCCTTTTTATTTTTTGCTTAACTAGAAACTTATAACGATTTGTAATAACTGCCAAATACTTCCATTGAATCAATAATTGGCATTAGTTCTTTGCCTAATTTACTAAGAGAATATTCAACGTGTGGAGGGTTGGTTTTGTAGTCAGTTCTAATAACTAGTCCATCATCAATCATTTCTCTTAGGGAGCTCGTTAAAACTTTTTGAGAAACCCCTTCTAAAGATCTTTGGAGTTCATTGAATCTCCATGGCCTAGTTCTTAGGTTCCTAATTATTAAGATTTTCCATTTAGAGCCAATTAAAGAAACAGTAGTGGCTACTGGGCAGGAAGGTAATTCTGATTTATTTTTCATATGTTTATTATAGTACGCAGCCATTTTGTTATACATAGTTACTTTTTAGTGCGTACTTTTTCACTTTTTATTAATATGTTTTAATGTTGATGTCAAAGGTGACTAAAATGAGTGATATAAAATGGTGTATTGACTATTTAAAATATTATAACCATATCAAAGATGAAATATCTTATGATTGGCCAACTTTTAGAGCGCTTTTAAATATCACAACGCCGGTTAATATAAGTGATGAGTTTTATCAAAAACAAGACATAGTCTTGAAAAACATTTTATCTAAAAAAGAAATAATTGATGTTAAATCTTTTCCTAATGGTGTTTCTCTATATAAAGGCGACATTACTCTATTAAAAGCAGATGCGATAGTGAATGCTTGTAATTCTCAAATGTTAGGATGCTTTGTCCCAGGCCATCACTGTATCGATAATGCGATTCATTCCTTTGCCGGTCTTCAAGTAAGAAGAGACATGTTAGAAATAATGAATAAACAAGGCCATGAAGAACCTAATGGACAAGTAAAAGTTTCTAGTGGCTATAATTTACCTGCGAAATATATATTCCACACAGTGGGGCCAATCTATTCAGGAATGCATAGGGATGAAACTGATTTAGCAAGTTGCTATTATTCTTGTTTAAGAAAAGCTGATGAGATGAAACTAGATTCAATTGTGTTTTGCTCTTTATCAACAGGAATATTCGGCTTTCCGATTGAAAAAGCCAGCAGAATCGCTATTAAATGTGTTAATTCGTATTTAAAGGAAGAGAACAAGAATATTAGAAAAGTCATTTTTGATGTCTTTAGTGATAGTGATTTTGAGACATATAAAAAGAACATGAAGGAGGCAGGATTATGATTATAAATACAGGACAAAGAACAGATATACCAGCCTTCTACTCTAAATGGTTTATGAATCGCATCAAAGAAGGATATGTTTTGGTAAGAAATCCATATTATCCAACAATTGTTACGAAGTTTTTATTAAATCCAGATGTGGTGGACGTGATTGGTTTTTGTACGAAAAATCCTCGACCAATGTTTCCCTATCTAGATGAACTGAAAGATTTTGGTCAATTTTGGTATGTTTCCATCACTGGTTTTGGTAAAGATTTAGAACCTAATGTTCCTCCGATTGATCAAGTAATTGAAGATTTTAAATTTTTATCTAACAAAGTTGGTAAGAATGCGATTGGTTGGAGATACACACCAATCATTGTGAATAGCAAATACACAAAAGAATATCACATTACAATGTTTGAACATATCGCTTCCAAATTAGATGGCTACACCTCTTTAGTAGCATTTGGCTTTGTCGATATTTATCCAAAATTAGAAAAGAATCATCCAGAGATTAAAGATACAGATGACAACACTAAGATTGAGATAAGCAAAGCATTTATAGAAATTGCTAAAAAACATCACATGGATTTAAGACTTTGTTCTAAAGAAAAGTGGCTTGCTAATTATGGCATTGATATCGATGGTTGTATGAGAGTGAAAGACTATGAGAATAGCATTGATTCAAAATTAGATGTTAAACAAAAAATGGAAGCGAGAAAGAATTATTGTGCTTGCTATCTTTCTAATGATATTGGCTCATATAATTCTTGTATGCATTTATGTAAGTATTGCTACGCGAACGGAAACGAGATGACGATTAGAAAGAATTATAGAGATCATGATGATAACTCCCCTTTATTAATAGGCCATATTAATCGAGAAGATAAGATAAGGCTTGCAAAGCAAGAGTCTTATAAAAATAACGCCATTACTTTATTTTGATTATGAAAGAAACAGAAAGAATTAAAGAACTTATAGAAGAAGCTGATGCGATAGTTATTGGTGGCGGTGCTGGGCTATCAACTGCCGCCGGCTTTGAATATGGTGGAGATTATTTTTTAAAAAACTTCCCCGATATCAATAAGAAATATGGCTATACCGATATGTATAGTGCGGGATTTCACCAATTTTTAATGAGCGAAGAAAAGTGGGGCTATTGGTGTAGATTTATCTATTTACAGAGATATAAAGAAGGAGCAAAACCTCTTTATAAAAAACTTTATGAAATGGTCAAAGATAAGAATTATTTTGTGATTACCACTAATGTTGATCACCAATTCCAACTAGCGGGTTTTTCTAAAGAAAGATTATTTTATACGCAAGGTGACTATGGTTTATTTCAATGTTCTAAACCATGTCATAAAAAGACATATGATAATGAAAAACAAATATTGGAAATGATTCATTCTCTTAAAGATAGCTTAATTCCCACTCACCTTATTCCTAAATGTCCAATATGTGGAGAAGAAATGAGCATGAATTTAAGAAGCGATAATACATTCGTGGAAGATGAAGGATGGCATAACGCCGCTCATAGATATGAACAATTTTTAAATGATAACAAAGATAAAAAGATACTGTTTTTAGAGTTAGGAGTGGGGTGGAATACACCTGGTATCATTAAATATCCATTTATGAGAATGACATATAATTTAAGAGATGCTTTTTATGTTTGCGTTAATAAAGGGTTCAACCGCATTCCAGAAGAAATAAAAGATAAGTCAATTGTTTTAGATGACGATATTAATTTGCTGGTGAAATAATTAGTGTTGCGCAATTTAGCGAGGTGTTCGGTTGTATCAAAACACTGTAACCCTGCCAATGTTGATTAATAGGATTGATACATATGTGTCAGTCCTTTTCATTTTATTTCTTCTGCTTCAATAAAATCCACCCAGCTGCCATAGTCATAATTTCTTTTTGTTTCAGAAGTGTGGATTGTTCTAACATACGGTACTTTTCTTTTTATGGAGTCAGGCAATATTTCTAATGGATTTACATCATCAATATTTTCTGCTTCGGTTGTTAATGTCTTATATATTATTTGTATTTCACAAACGCTGCCTTTTCCCCATTTTAAAATAAACTTTTTCATTTTATATCCTTCCCTTCTTTTGAATCGTTGGTTAATTCTAGAGATGAATCATTATCTTCTGTTTTGTCTATTGAGTTTAATTTGTTTGCCAAATATGCAGGTAAATCTTCAAAAAGCTTATATTTTGAAACTCCAATCGGTGTTTTCAAGCCTTTGAAAGAAGTTTCTACAACATAATTGTCCGCTGTTTTGCATAACAATATTCCTATTGTTTCATTGTCGGTTTCTGTTTTTTCTAAATCATCAATTGCGTTGACATAAAAGTTTAACTGGCCAAAGTCAGCAGGGGTGATATCTTCTAATTTCACTTCTATAACAACGTAAGCATGTACTTTAGTGTGGTACATTAACAAATCGATGAAAAAGTTCTTGCCGGTTGGAGTCATTAATTTATATTCGCGGCCCACCAATGCGAATCCTGTACCAAGTTCTTGAAGAAATAATAAGATGTTATCAATAAGCTTGTCTTTTAGACTTTTTTCATCTGTAACCTCATTTTTGCTTATAAAATCAAAAGCCAGTGTGTCTTTTATAATGCCTTGAATATAAGAATTCTCATCTGAAGCAGCGGGCAAAATTTTTTGTCTTTGATAGGCCTGTAATTCAAATTGTTTTATCACAATTGCTCTTGACCATCTGTTTTTGTATGCTTGGTTAATATACCATAACGCTTCTTCCTTTGAAGAAGATTTTTGAATTATAACCCTCGATAAAGTACTCCAAGGAATTTGGGTCACAGGTTGTGACCTAATTTCATTTTCTGAAAAGAAATGTGCAAATTGTGACATCTTTTTAAGTTGTTCATAAGAATATCCTTTGCCATAATCTTTCAGGTCATCAGCAAGTCTTTGTATAAATTTATTACCCCATTCCTTTCTTTGATTGATAATTGTACCAATTTGGTAATAAGTGATGATCATAGCGCTATTAACTACTACCATAGCCTTGTTGCGATTTTCTGTAATCGTCTCTTTGATTTTTACTAAATCATCAAAGTATTCTTTTTGTTCCATTCAACTCTCCTCCTTATTAGAACAAATAATTAAGTGTTCTTAAGATGAGAAAAAAGCCACCCAACTCAAAAACACCTTTTGTAACTAACTGCTGATATCCCTACCAACCATAGTTACTGGTGTTTCATCCCTCGTTGGATGGCCTCTGATTCAAATAAAATATATTTGTGTGGAGCGTGGGTAATATTGGTGCATAAACCGTGTCCCAATGGTCGCCATTTGTTCATGTGCCGCCTTTACCTTCTGGGCGATGCTTTCCACAACGCAAGATCCTAACACGTCCAATCTTGCGGTCTCTATCAGGGTGTCCTATCGTTTGCCTGCGTATGGTCGACTTTGCTACAGCTAGTTCATAGCGCCGATAGTCTGCTAATAAATATAAATTTATTATATAACATTTATGGTGCTAATCAAATGATACATTATGTAGCATGATAGAAATAAACGTAGAGTCGTATCATTTCTGTACATTTAGGCCAATTTAATTGAATAAGATTGATACAATGTGTTAGCCTTTTTTCTTTGATTAGTATCTACAATTAATTTAAGCAACAAATTGCATTTATTAATGATTCCATCTATATTACGTTATGGAAAAGAAGGTAAGAGATTATGACTCCTATTGAAATTGCTGTTTTGATTCTATCAAGTGTTGATGCATTGTGCTGCGTGATTTGTCGAGTTCCTCAAATAGTGAGGCTTATTAAATTAAAAGAATCACAAGCTATTTCTATTCCTTTTTGGGCGTGTAATATTTTATCTTGTGCAATGTGTATTACCGCTTATTCTTTACAGTTATCAATTGGCAATATCTCAATGATTATATTTTTATGCTCCGCTACGATGAATTTAATCTTAAATACATTGACCCTTATTTTGGTAAGAAAATATCGCAAAAATAACCTTAAAAGACAAGAAGCGAATTAATAAATTATTGTTTATTGGCAATAATCTATATCGTTTTTTAAATAAATTTGTATATCATTAAAAATATGGGAAAAATCGGTATTATTGGCGCGATGGATTCTGAGGTTAATACCTTAAAAAACATCACTAAAATTAATAAAACTACCTCTATCGCTGATATGGTTTTTTGTGAAGGCCTATTAAATGATAAAGAAGTAGTGATTGTTCAATGTGGAGTTGGCAAAGTCAACGCTGGAATTTGCGCCCATACATTAATTAATATTTTTCACTGCACAAAAATCATTAATACTGGTGTGGCTGGTTCATTAGATAAAAGATTAAATATCGGTGATATTGTTGTTTCTGTTGATGCGGTACAACACGATTTTGATATTGTCGCTTTAGGCCATCAAAAAGGAGAAATACCTTATACTGGTTTATATGCATTTGAAGCGGATAAATATATGCGTGAAGTAGCGCTTCAAACAATCGATGATTTAAATCTTGATGTTAAAGCGTATGAAGGAAGAATTTGCTCGGGTGACCAGTTCATTACGAGCAATGAACAAAAAAGAATTATCGTTAATGATTTTAAGGGGATGTGCTGCGAAATGGAAGGAGCGGCTATTGCGCAAGTTTGTTATTTAAACAAAACGCCGTTTCTTATCATTCGCGCAATATCTGATAAAACTGATGGTTCAGTGCCAAAAGAATTTTTCACTTTTAAAATTAAATCTAGCGAAATAAGCGCTAAGATTGTCGCTTCTTTAATAAATAATCTTTAAATACAATAATTATTCGTTTAACTTGCTATTTGTTGATCCAATTTAGTTAAATAGGATCGATACAAAGTGTCAGTCCTTTTTGATATTTTACATTTATACATATACAGCGTATAATTTCTCATTGAGGATAGTTAGTTATGACTAACTCAATATATTATTACTCGTAATAAATAAGGTATTTACACATGGCTAAAAAGTATAACGGAAAAGTGATGATGAAAAAATCTAGGTTTATCAAGTATCTAGAAAAAATATCTAACGAACAATTAAATAAAATAGAAGAAAGAATCGATTTTTATATATCTGATAACAAAGAATATTGTGATAAAGGAAACTATCAACATTTATGCAATATTTTTACGGCGATGGCTTTATATCAGACATTAATAGAGCATGGCTTAAAAGAAATAGAAACAGAAGATATTGTCTTCAACACCATGTATGAATATATGGATATCCAAAGAAAGAAATTCCAAAAGCTATCCAAAAAGGATTGGTTTTGGTCGATCATTAAAAAGATCGTTCCTCTTGGCTTTAAGATGGGTAGTGGATATGGCTGGAAATATACATGGTATAAAAAGGGTGAGCCCAAAAACATCTTTAGATTTGAATGCAATAGCTGCATCTACCAACAAATATTTAAAAAATATGGTTTTGAACGATTTGGGCCAAAATTCTGCTATAACGACATCATTGTTTATGGCGAGCTAGCAAGAACTGACTTTGTGAGAACTGATACGATTTGTCGCGGGGCGGATAAATGCGATTTCAAATTCATTAGATATAAAAAAGATGAACAATTTGAAAGGACCAAGAGCGTTTAGGAGGTTTGTTTATGTCAAATTTTTCTGGGGTAGCCAAGACACTTTTTATTCCTTTAACGGCGAGAATCTATGTTTCTAAAAGGTTCCCAAACTATTTCTATGATGAAAAATGTTTAGAAATTGAAAAACTGATTCCAAAAGAATTATTAGATATAAAATCTAATCAATATCAGAATTTCGCTAATGTGTCTTGCTTTTTTAACATGGATAAAATCGTTAGAGACTTCATCGAAAATAACGGGGAATGCAACATTGTTAATCTAGGTTGTGGATTGGAAACAAATTATTATCGCATTAAAGATGATAGAGCTACCTTTTATGAGTTAGATTTACCAGAAGTTATTGAAAACAGAAGAAAAGTATTAGGTGAAACAAGTAAAGATATATGCCTTCCTTATTCTATGTTTGATTTAAAGTGGTGTTCTCATCTTGACAAAAATAAACCGACACTCATCACCGCTAGAGGGGTATTTGAATATTTTGAAGTTGATGAGATAGTGGAATTATTAAAACAGTTATCTAAAGAAATAACTAATGCAGAAGTTGTCTTTGACTCGCCTAACTCTAAAGCGTTGGGCTATACGAATCGATATGTGAAAAAGACCGGAAATGTCGATGCAAGAATTAAATTCTTCATTGATGATGATAATGAATTTGCTAACAATGTTAACGCCGAACTATTATCCTCTTCAACGTTTTTTAAAGAGACTAGAAGAGTAGTGAAAAAAGGCTTGAGCCTATACACAAAAATCGCAATGCGAGTGGTGGATAAAAATAAGTTAGGGAAAATTATTCGCTTAAGATTGCTATAAGATTTCAAAAGATAATCAGAAAGCAGTGTTCCACTTGTATCATTTCTGCCCATTTTGGCCAAAACAAAATGAAAACTGGTGTACAAACATCGGTTTTTTTGTAGATATGCGCTTTAAAATCTAGAAATTAACATTTGAAATAACTAGTGAAAAATTTTGATAATAATCAAAAAACCATTGTTTATAGAAGGTGATTGCTTCAATGTTTTGAAAAAGGAGCGGTTATTGGTATGACACACCCGCTTACGCAGGCGATGGGTATTTTTGGCCCCGTTCACCTTACCAAAGCACTGATAGCTGATGCAGTGCAATTTATTGCGATGGCTCGTTATATGCTTAATCGTATAAGCACCCGCCCCACAATCTCGATAATGTTCTATATCTTCAGTCTTGGACTCACGCAATATGGGTTTTTTTGTGTAAGAAATCATCTAATTTTTTGCATTAAATAAACAATGTGGTGATGATAACCGATGAAAAATTATCTATAATTATTTCAATCCAGCAAGGAGGCGAATCATGAAGAAAACACATCTATTGGCTTTGCTGGGGGGGGCGTTAGCGCTCTCCTCATGCGCAGGTGATGGGCAGGACCCATCAAGCGCGGGATCGAGCGACCTCTCTTCCTCGTCATCCCTCTCCGTCAGCCTCTCCGAGGGCGAGGTCTACGTCGCCTTCTACAACGGCGACAGGCTCGTGACGACCCTGACCGGCCAGCCGGGCGATGCCATGAGGAAGCCGGCTAACCAGAGAAGGACCGGCCACTCGTTCCTGGGCTGGGCGCAGGACCCGGACGCGAAGAAGGCGGAGAAGCTCCCCGAGAAATTCCCTGAGGAGAGCAGGGTCTATTACGCAATCTTCAAGGTTGAGGAATATGAGCTTACCTTTGAGAATCACCCTACATTTGATGGGACATATGAATTTGGGCAGGATTTGCCGCAATTAGAACAAGATACATTTAACGTTTTCAATGGTTGGTATTGCGAAGAGTATGATTTAAGCGATATTTTCCTTGTCGTTCCTGATTTAGGTGGCGATGGGGAGGCTTTTACATTAAAAGCGTCGCAAGACTCCAAAAACTTGACTATTAATTTCTTTGTTCCAGATGGGTATGAACAAGTTGAATCGATGGTTGTTGATTCATTCTCCGCTGATCTCCCGAGCTATTCAATAAGTGAGGCCGGTAGATATTTTGCTGGCTGGAGCCTCATCAACAAAGGAAGCAACTATGGAGAAGAAGCAGATGGATCTGTATGCGTCGAACATTTAACGGAAGCAACATCGTATTTGTCATACATACAAAATGATGAAGACGGCAATCCTTTCGTTAATCTATATCCTGTCGCCGCAGAAGAAACATACAACATCACTTTGTTAGATAGAGATGGTTCTTCTTTGGGAAATCTATCCACTTCAAAACAATACAAATTCGGTGATGCATTGCCTGATTTTGCAACCTATAGACAATATAATGACAACGCTGATTATGTCGGCCTTGCCGGCTGGTCAACCTCCAAATCCGCCTCCCAGACAAGTGAAAACACATATCTTACAGTCAAAGATTTCGGTGAAGATGGAGCCTCTATCACCTTGTATGCGAATGTGAGGACAATCGTATTTACAATAGACTTTGCTCAAGGTGAAGGTGTTTATCTGAACGGTGAAACCTCATATCGCTCGACTGATTTCTTCACTGGCGATGATTTAAGCAACATATTCGTTCAAACGACTGGATACATCTTCTCTGGATTTACTGTCGAAGAAGATAAGACTTCGGGCAAAGTTTACACATCTCTTCCGAAATTAAATGATACAACGCTATTCAATATCCCAGATGATGGTGTTTATACTTTAACGCCAGTCACCAAAATAATGTCATTCACGATGTATGGCAGTTTATCGGATGATGATGCCAAAAATATCCCATCTTTATCCGATGGTGTCTATGATTCTCGTTGCTCATCCAGATACACTGATGGACGAGTTCTTAGAACCGGGGATAAATTCGCCTATCCAAGCGGCGATTCTTCTAGCACATCGGTTATAGGCGATGAAATGTTTGTCGCAAGAGGCCATGAATTGACCTCGCTAGAATTATATGGCTCAATCGATATCAACAATCCATCATGGGTATTGGTGGGCAAATTGAATAGAGGCGAAAGCGCTATCATGAAATTCAAATATTTCTCCGGTTACGAGAAATACAAGAGATACTGCTTCAAAGCCTCCTGGACCGCTGAAGAATACGAAGTGGAAATTGAAAAACCCGCAAGCACCTCATTACGCGGGAAATATTACGCCAAGTGGACATATGGCCAGCGTACATCGCAGTTCTATGATGCAGATGGGCTAGATTGCACCAAATACTATAATTTCAGCTTCAATGATTACAATCTGAATGGAGTCTATTACACAACTAGATACATCTATGGTGAGAATGCTGGGCAAATCGTCACAGGCAAGGGCACATTGTATAACAAATCAAGTGTATCCGATTTTGGAATAGGATTCTATTTGGTTGATGCGACACCAATCGAATATAAAGATTATATAGTCGGAATCGATACTGAATTAGGCGTTGAATTCTATTTCGAATAAACCCAAATTAAATGTTTTGAAAACAAAAATAGAAAAATGCTATAACGTGGGTTATAATGCCTTTCGGTTTCGTCAGGAGACATTTATATGAAATATGATGTTATTATCGTGGGTGCTGGCCCAAGCGGCTATATGTGTGCCTATGAACTCGCCAAAAAAAGACCGAATCTCAAAATCTTGCTTTTGGATAAGGGCCGTGACATTTATCACAGGAATTGCCCTGTTTTGGAGCATAAATTAGATAAATGCCCAATCTCCCCAAAAGGATATAGAGAATGCTATCCAGCTTGCTCCATCACCAGTGGTTTTGGTGGGGCGGGAGCCTATTCCGATGGCAAATTCAACATCACCACCGAATTCGGCGGATGGCTATTAGATTACATGTCTTCCGAAGAGTTGACTGACATCATCAATTATGTCGATGACATCAATTTGTCTTTCGGCGCCACAAAAGAGATAACCGACCCAGACACACCTGCAGTAAGAGAAATCGAAAAAAGAGCAGTCTCCGTAGGGGTAAAGCTTCTCCGTTCTAAAGTTAGACACCTAGGGACTGAAGAAAACATCAAAATCCTCAAGAGGATATATGAACATCTCAAGGACAAAGTCGAGATGCGTTTCAACACCGAAGTCAAAGATATCATCGTGAATGAAGGCAAAATCAACGGAGTTATCCTTGAGAACAATGAGCACCTTGAAGCGGATTTCGTGGTCCTAGGTGTAGGAAGAGAAGGATCTAAATGGGTAGGGGAGCTATTTGAAAAACATAATGTCCAAATGGATCAAACCCAAGTGGATATTGGAGTGCGCGTTGAATGCCCGAATATCGTCATGGAAGAAATCAATGACAATCTATATGAAGGTAAATTCGTATATAAAACCTCGGTGGGCACGACGGTAAGGACATTCTGCTCCAACCCTGGAGGTCATGTCGTCGTGGAGAACTACGAAGGCGTTATGAATGTAAACGGCCATTCTTATAATGATTCTAGTTTGTCATCTCCAAACACCAACTTTGCTCTTCTTGTTTCCCATCATTTCACCGAGCCATTCAAATCCCCGAATGAATATGCGAAAAAGATATCAAGGCTTGCTAACCAACTAGCCTGTGGAGGCGTCATCGTCCAAAAATATGGCGATATCAAACTTGGCCGCCGCTCAACGGAAAAAAGAATCGAGGAAGGCTTTGTCCGCCCAACTTTGAAAGAAGCGGTGCCAGGCGATTTAGCCCTTGCTTTGCCATATAAAACGATGCGTTCCATCATCGAAATGATTGAGGTTTTGGATAAAATCACCCCGGGAATCGCCACAGAGCACACCCTTCTATACGGCGTTGAGGCTAAATATTATTCCGCTCATCCGACCATCAACAAGAAATTAGAAGTGGTCGATATCAAAAACCTCTATATGGCAGGAGACGGTGCAGGACTCACTAGAGGCTTAGCCCAAGCCAGTGCCTCCGGCGTTTATATCGCTAGAAATATCGTTAATAAAATAGGCGATTAAATACCATATATCGATTTAACGTAATCAATGAAATTCTCTTCGACCGTCGATAATTGATGGCCTTTTCTCCATACGAAGAGATATTCGATTTTTCTATCCCCATCGATTTCTTTGCTTAGTACCAAGTCGGATGGTAATAGGGTTCCTTCAGGGACTATGGCGATACCCGCGCCTTTTGAGGCGAGTTCGACCGAATTTCTTGCGTCATCAACCTCGCATACGACATTGAGGTTGGAATTGTTTTTCTTGAACCATTTTCGTATTGAATCGGCTATTGCCTGCCTTCCTGGAAGGATAAGCGGCTCTTTTGATAGCTCATCGATTTTGATTTTGTCGTTATTAATCCTCGCAAATCTATGCTCTTTTCCAAAAACCGCGACAAATTTACTCTCTTTTACTTTGAAGCTATTAAGTAGAATTTGATCATACGGGGAGGCGATTACGGCAACAGAAACCAAGCCTAATCTCATTTTCTCTATCAAGTCATCGCTGCTACCGTTTGTGATCCTGAATCTTACAAAAGGATTGTCTTTGATGAAAGAGGCCACCCAAGATGAGCCTATCTCTTCATCCATATCAAGAAACAAACCTAAAGAGACTGTGCCTTGTAAACCCTTTCCCATAAGAAGAACATCTTGTTTTGTCTTCTCGCTTAAGGAAATTATATCTTTGGCTTTTTGGTATAGAAATTTGCCTTCTTCAGTCAAAGTTAAACTTCTTTTTCCTCTTATGAATAAAGTTGTCTGAAGCTCTTCCTCCAGATGTTTCATCTGGTTGCTTAATGGAGGCTGGCTCATCATCAAAATTTTTGCAGCCTTTGTGATGTTTTTTTCCTCTGCGACAACGACGAAGTACCGCAATGTCTTGATATCCATAACGTAAACCCTTTCATACAAAAAAGATATGATTAATATAATAACATAAATATATGCGTATGATTGAATATGCGTGCTACGATAAAGAAAATAGCAAGATAGGAGAGAATTATGGCTAGACTTGTTGGCACTATATCGCGTGGGATTCGCGCACCGATCATTAGAGAGGGTGATGATCTTGTCTCTATTGTCGTTTCATCTTTACTAGATGCATCCAAAGACCCTGAATGGGGATTTCATTTTAGAGACAGAGATATCGTCTGTTTGACTGAGGCAATCGTGGCCAGATGCCAAGGGAACTACGCTACAGTCGCGGATATCGCCGCCGATGTGAAGAAAAAGACAGGTGGAAAAACAGTCGGGGTTGTTTTCCCGATATTAAGCAGAAATAGATTTGCGGTTTGCTTGAAAGGAATCGCTAGAGGCGTCAAGAAAATCGTCCTCCAGCTATCTTACCCAGCTGATGAAGTCGGCAATCAACTAATTGATTTGGCTGAAGTCGAAGAAAAAGGATTGGACCCATTCAAAGACGTTCTTTCCTTAGAGCAATACCGCTCCCTTTTTGGCGAAAGGGTTCATCGTTTCACAGGAGTGGATTATGTCTCTTATTACCAGGAACTAATTAAAGAATGTGGAGCGGAAGTGGAAGTGATATTCGCTAACGACCCCCGTGAGATTTTAAAGCATACGGATGTAGTCATCGCAAGCGATATTCACACCGCACCAAGAACCAAAAGGCTATTAAAACAAGCGGGCGCCAAAGTGGTTTTGGGGCTAGATGAGATATTGAACGCACCGGTAAACGGAAGCGGATTCAACGAATCATTTGGTTTACTAGGTTCAAATAAAGCGACCGAATTCAAAGTCAAGCTTTTCCCAAGGGACGCCCAAGGATTGGTGGATGAGATACAAGCAAGGCTATTAAAAGAAACCGGAAAAAATATCGAGGTCCTCATTTATGGCGATGGAGGGTTCAAAGACCCAGTCGGCGGCATCTGGGAATTCGCTGACCCAGTGGTCGCCCCTTTCTACACCAAAGGGCTAGAAGGCACCCCTAACGAATTGAAGATCAAATATTTGGCGGACAACGATTTTAAAGACCTAAATGGAGAAGAACTTATTTCCGCGATTAAAGGCAAAATCTCCGAGAAAGAAAGCAATTTGGTGGGGAAAATGGCCTCAGAAGGCACCACCCCAAGAAGATTGACCGATTTAATCGGCTCCTTATGCGACCTCACTTCAGGAAGCGGGGACAAAGGCACCCCAATCGTATTTATCCAAGGATATTTTGATAATTACACAGCCCAATAAGGAGGATATAGGCCATGGAAAATAACAAAAGAGACCCAAAGATGAAACGCATCAACAATCTTGAACTAGCGAATGCATTCATCGAAGAGCAAATAGAAAGCATCAAAGCCCAGACAAGAGGAAGAAAAGTCCTTTTGGCTTTATCGGGCGGAGTCGATTCATCAGTTGTGGCCGCCTTGATTTATAAAGCTATCGGAGACAAACTCGTCTGCGTGCATGTTAACCATGGGCTATTAAGGAAAGGCGAAAGCGAACTCGTCATCAAAGTGTTCAAAGAAGAGATGAAAGCCAATCTAATCTATGTTGATGCGGTTGATAGATTCCTAAACGCTTTAGAAGGGGTAGAAGACCCTGAATGCAAACGCAAAATCATCGGAAAGATATTCATCGATGTCTTCGCGGAAGAAGCAAGGAAACTAGAAGATATTGAGATTCTTGCTCAAGGAACTATTTATCCGGATATCACGGAAAGCAAAGGGGTGAAAGCCCATCATAATGTCGGAGGTCTACCAGAAGATCTAAAATTCGAATTATTAGAACCAGTCAAATTCCTCTACAAAGACGAGGTTAGGATGGTGGGAGAGGCTTTAGGCTTGCCCAAGAAGATGGTGTACCGCCAGCCGTTCCCTGGACCTGGATTAGGGGTTAGATGCCCTGGGGCGATAACTAGAGAAAGGCTAGAAGTCGTTAGGGAATCCGACGCCATATTAAGAGATGAATTCGCCAAAGCGGGATTTGAAGGCAAAGTGTGGCAATATTTCACGATTGTTCCTCCATTCCGCTCAACCGGAATCAAGGATAATCAAAGAACGTTTGAATATATGGTCGTTATTAGAGCGGTCAATTCCATTGATGCGACATCCGCTTCAATAGAGGAGATTCCTTACCCGATTCTATTCAAAATCCGCGACCGTATTCTAGAAGAAGTCAAAGGCGTCAATCGCGTCTTATACGATATATCCGCTAAACCTGTAGCGACAATCGAGTGGGAGTGAAGAAGATGAAGTCTATCGAAAAGAAAATCCTAGAAGAGGGAAGGGTTCTCGACAATGAGATACTCAAAGTCGATTCTTTTTTGAACCATCAAATCGACCCAAAAGTCATAAATGAATTCGCAAAAGAAGTGGCGAACCAATTTAGGAAAGAAGGCATTAACAAAGTCTTAACCATCGAAACAAGTGGCATCGCCATCGCTTACGCTGTCGCCGAGGCTTTGGGTAATATTCCTTTGGTTTTTGCCAAAAAGACCAAATCCAAAATAGTTGATGATGATGTTTTCAAAGCCGATGTCAAATCATTTACTAGAGGCACTGTTTCCCCTGTTTCAGTATCAAAGAAATATCTATCCAAAGAAGACAAGATTCTCTTGGTCGATGATTTTTTAGCGGAAGGGTGTTCGGCATTGGGGCTTCTAAATATCTGTTCCCAAGCCGGGGCAGAAGTCAAAGGACTTGCCATCGTTATAGAAAAAATCTTCCAAGGCGGAAGAGAGTTATTAGAGAATAAAGGCGTCAAAGTATTCGCTGGAGCCTCAATCAAAGCTTTTGTGAATAACAGTCCTGTTTTCTAATCATTTTACCCTTTTTAGGCGGGTTTTGCATTGGTTTTTTAATGAAAACGATTTCATTCTATTTTCCTTTGACACATATGTAATATGCACAAATAATAAAGATGCCGATGACAATCGGTATTCGTATAATTCCCTAATCGGTGGGAAGTCTCTACGCTAGACCGCAAATCTAGCTCTACGAATTCCTTCTTTTTGTTTTTTTGGAATTCGTGTAGAGGCTCCTGGTTAAGGAGCTTGTTTTATTTCAAAGGGAGGGAAAAAGAAATGAAGAAGTCGTCACGAATTGCCTTTGCATTATCACTCATGGCTCTTGCCACTGGCTGCTCTAGCACCGTCACTGCAGCATCACACGAAAAAGGAACGCCAGTCAAAGTCGGTCTTATCTGCTTGCACGATAGCAGCTCCACTTATGATAAGAACTTCATTGACTCGATGAAAGAAGCCGTCACCACCTTAGGAAGAATGGTCGATGGCGAAGCTATCATCAAAACCGGCGTAAAAGAAGACAACGACGCTTATAACGCCGCCAAAGATCTAGTCAAGCAAGGATGCAATGTCATATTCGCCGACTCATTTGGCCACGAACCATTCATTCTCAAAGCCGCCAAAGAATGGCCAACCGTCACTTTCTGCCACGCCACCGGCACCCAAGCCAAGACTGCAGGAGTCGCAAATTTCCATAACGCTTTCGCTTCAATCTATGAAGGAAGATATCTCGCTGGCTATGCCGCAGGACTTAAATTGGCGAGAATGGTGGAGAACAATGAACTTGTCGAAAAGAATCTCGATAAAGACGGAAATATTAAATTGGGATATGTTGGAGCCTTCCCATATGCCGAAGTCGTCTCCGGATATACCTCATGGTATTTGGGCGTCAAAGCCGTTGTCTCAAATGTCGTGATGAATGTCACATATACCCAATCCTGGTATGATTTCAACGCCGAGAAGAACGGCGCTCACACTCTTGCTGATTGGGGTGCAGCCATCATTTCTCAGCACGCCGACTCTATGGGCGCACCTGGCGAATGCGAAGCACTCGGTGTCCCAAATGTCACTTATAACGTCCCAACTGGCGAAGAATGCCCAAATACATACCTAGCTTATTCCAAGATCGATTGGGCTCCATATTATGAGGCTGTCATCTCCGCCGCTCATGAAAACGACGCAATCGTTGGCGAAGTCAATAACAACTTCACCGGATCTTTAGCGACTGGCTCTGTCAAATTCGACTGCGCCAATGAAGCCGATAAACTCATTTTGGAAGGCGTCAAAGCCGAACTTTCCGCCAAAACAAAGAGAGTATTCGATTGCTCCACCTTCACCGTTAAAGGCAAACACTTGACCTCCTATACCGCCGATGTCGATGATTATGGCGATTTCCAGCCAGAGACCGAAGTCATTAGAACTGAAGGAGGAATCACCTTCTTCGATGAATCGGCTTTGCGCAGCGCCCCATATTTCGATGTAAGGATCGACGGCATCACCGAATTGAACTAACAAACAAAGATTGGGTTGGCCGCAAAAAGCCAACCCAATTTATTTTTTATGGAATATATTCGCTTCGAGAACATAACCAAAATATTTGGCGAAACGATTGCCAATAGCAACGTCTCCTTTTCAATCAACAAAGGGGAGGTTTTGTCTATTTTAGGCGAGAATGGCAGCGGAAAAACCACCCTTCTCAATGTTCTAGGAGGTATATACCAGCAAGATTCAGGCAAGGTCTATGTGAATGGAGAAGAAGTCGTAATCCATTCGCCTAAAGATGCATATGACCATGGCATCGGGATGGTCCATCAGCATTACAAATTGGTGGAGGCTTTCTCCGCCATAGAAAATGTAGTGTTAGGCTTATCCAAGCAAGCCTTGAAAAAAATCTACGAAAGGATTGATGGGGAGCCAACCAAGAAGAGGTTTGTTAGATGCTCCATCTCCCAATCGGCCCAATACGCCAAAAAGATGTGCGATCATTATGGTTTTGCCTTTGACCCAAACAAGAAAATCTATGATATGTCCGTTTCGGAAAAACAGACTTTAGAAATCATCAAAGCGCTTTTCCGAGGCGTTGACACATTGATTCTAGATGAGCCTACAGCCGTATTGACAATCCAAGAAATCAAACACCTTTTCACTGTTGTAAAAAACATGAAAAAGGATGGAAAGACCGTGATTATAATCACTCACAAGCTCAATGAGGTAAAAGAAATATCCGATAGAGTGGTGGTCATGAGGAAAGGCGAATACATCGATACAGTAAATACGAAAGACGTCGATGAAGAAACCCTTGCGGAAATGATGGTCGGAAAGAAAATCGACCTCGATATCCATAGAAGTGACATCCCCCCAAGCGGAGAGAGGCTTATTGTCGAGCATCTTACCGTCAATGACCGCGAAGGCAACGTCGCCTTGAAAGACATTAATTTCACATTGTTCGGAAGCGAGATTCTAGGCATCGCCGGCGTCTCCAATAGCGGACAAAGGGAGCTTCTAGAAGCCATATCCGGCTTAGCGAAAGATAGAGAAGGTAATATTACCTTCATCAATCCAAAAGAAGGGAAACCCGTCACTTTCTTCCATAAAGACATAAAACAAATAAAAGCCCTCGCGGAACAAGGCAAATTCCATTATGAGGATGGCTCACCAGTCTCTTTGAAAGGGAAGACCATCAAAGAGATAACCAAGTTAGTGAATGAAGGAAAGATATTATTCTACGAGAATGAGATTATCGATCTCACGAACAAAGAGCCATTAGAAATAAGAAACCTCGGCATAAAGCTTTCCTTTGTCCCTGAAGATAGACTTGGGATGGGATTGGTTGGCAATATGAACCTTGTCGACAACATGCTTCTTAGAAGCTATAGAAAAGGCAAAGGAAGAATACTAAAGAAAGAAAAATCCAAGGAATTAGCGGAACGAATAGTCGAAGAACTAGATGTCAAAACGCCTAATTTATCCGCTAGAGTGGCAGAGCTTTCCGGAGGGAATATCCAGAAACTTCTTGTCGGAAGAGAGATATCCTCCAGGCCCAAAATCCTTATGGTCGCCTATCCAGTCCGCGGATTGGATATCAATTCATCTTACCTGATTTATAAGCTTCTTGATGAGCAAAAGCAAAAAGGCACCGCGATTATATATGTAGGAGAAGACTTGGATGTGCTTCTTGCTTTAACTGATAGGATCCTTGTCTTATCAGGCGGGGAGATAGCGGGCATTGTCGATTCGAGAAAGACGACGAAAGAGAAAATTGGAATGCTTATGAGCGCCAAGAAAGGAGAAAGCGATGCTTGAGAAAATCAAAAACAAATTAGGCCACTTTCCTTTCTATGTGACTAAAAGGATGGGCTTTAGCAAACTTAAATACTGGCTCATTAGGGCAGGCGGCATCCTTTTGGCCTTCCTTCTAGCGGGAATTACCTGCACCCTTCTTAAGCCAGGCTCTTTTGGACTATTCTTCTCGGAAATGATAAGAGGATGCTTCGATTTCTCCGACATTTCTTCAATCATAGACTTATTGGTGACTTTCTCGATATTGCTTCTAATAAGCACCAATCTCACCCCGACATTCAAAATGAGATTCTGGAATATCGGGGCAGAAGGACAAATACTAATGGGATGCATGGGCGCTGCGGCGATGGCGAAATTTATGCCTCGTGATATGTCCAATGCCTCGGTATTAATCATTTGTTTATTGACTTCGATGATTTTAAGCACCATTTGGTCTTTAGTCCCTGCGATATTCAAAGCCTTTTTCAATACGAATGAGACATTATTCACCTTGATGCTAAATTACATCGCTTCAATCCTTTCGGCCTTGGCCATCTCTCAATGGATCAAGAGCGGCTCCCAGTCATTTGGCGTTCTTTTCAATGGGGTTTTCCCTTCGATTTTGGATAACACGGGGACATTGGTGGTCATAATTTCGCTTGTGATATTTGCCGGCCTATTCGTATATATCACCAAAGGCAAATACGGATATGAGGTAAGCGTCCTTGGGGAATCGATAGATACCGCTAGATACATTGGAATCAATCCTAAGAAAGTAATGATTCGCACATCGCTTATTTCTGGCGTGGTTTTCGGGGTGATTGGATTCATGATCGTATGTGGAATCCATCAATCATTTAGCCCAACCATCGTAGGAGGGCAGGGATTTACCGGGGTATTGATTGCCTGGCTAGGCCATTTCAATCCTATGGAAATCGCTTTGTTCTCTTTCCTTTCCGCGGTGATGCAGCAAGGAACTACGACCGCCGCATCCGCGGTCAACATCTCTTCGACCCAGTTCTCGGCGATATGCACCGGTGTTTTCTTCTTCATCATCATCGCATGCGAATTCTTCTCCAGATATCAGATCAAGATGCACCATAAAGAAAAGGTTAAGGAGGCGAAAGAGATATGAATTACGTAGTATCGTTCCTAAGCCTCGCAATAAAATTCGCCACGGTATTCCTCTTTGGGGCGACTGGCGAAATCATCAACCAGAAATCAGGCCATCTTAATATGGGCACCCCAGGCATCATGTATTTGGGGGCATTAGGGGGAATAATCGGCGAAAGAATATATCTTGATTCGATTCCTGCTGGTGCACCTTTGAATCCTTTCATGATTGTTTTCTTGCCTTTGATCTTCTCGATTTTATTTGGGGCGATAGGTGGCGCTGTCTTCTCTTTCTTTACTGTCACTTTGCACTGCAATCAGAACGTCACCGGTCTAACTTTGACCACTTTTGGCGTGGGACTTGCGTGCTTTTTCATCGGAACGATGGATACATCCAGGATGCCAGAAGCAGGTTTAGCGATGCAACATGCCTTCCCGAATTATGCTGCTGCAGGCTGGTTTGGCGAGATATTCTTCTCACAAAGCTGGTTCACCTATCTAGGGGTGGTGGTCGCTATAGTGGCGGCGATAATTCTAAAATACACAAGAGTCGGCCTTAATCTAAGAGCAGTGGGAGAAAATGCCTCGGCTGCCGACAGTGCTGGCATAAACGTCAATAGATATAGATATATCTCCACGATAATTGGTGGGGCTATAACAGGCATTGGAGGAGCCTTCTACGAATTAGATAACGTC
This sequence comes from Bacilli bacterium, assembly GCA_017468925.1. Classification (GTDB taxonomy): domain Bacteria; phylum Bacillota_I; class Bacilli_A; order RFN20; family CAG-826; genus UBA4951. Next base: position 132,039 of record JAFUHI010000007.1, read on the forward strand.
AAAGGCATGTTCAATGTCGCTGATGGGGTTGATGCCTTTGGCTGGCTAGCTCTATGCATCGTCATTTTCTCGATGTGGAAGCCATTAATTGCCATAGGCGCCTCATTCTTATTCGCTTGTTTATCCATCGCCCCAACCTTCTTTGCCCCATATCTAGGCGGAGCGGGCTATGTGTCATATATCCTTAAACTGACCCCATATCTAGCCACAGTCATCATCCTTATCATAGTATCTATATATGATAAAAAGAACCAACCTCCCGCCAATTTAGGCGTATCGTATTTCCGAGAAGACCGTTAAAAAGAATTATATTGTCATCATCATTTTCTTTGCTATCATTTTATATATATAAGGAGAAGCGAAAATGAAAAGAAAACATTTCGTTTTGGTCGCTTTATCTTCACTCGTTGCCGTTGGAGGGGTTTTGGCGTTCTCTTCCAGTTCACTCGGCGAAAGAATGATTGGCGCGAATGCGGTTGAATCATGGACTGAGAAAGCCTATGTCGCACCAACTGGCGAAAGTGTTGGATATAAGCACCATTATCTAGGCTGCCCAGGAGTCGTAAGAACCACTGACGCAGAACATGAAAATTTCGTCACAATCGACGAATTGACGATTCCTGCCCTTAACGTCATCGATTCAAGTGAAGTTGAGGAAGGATCAACGCTTTTGGATATCAATCCAAGCAAAATCAAAAAGGCTGACCAATCAACCACTTGGGAACAAGAAGGAGGCACCCCAGTCTTCGTTGAAGATCAAGGTAGACAAGCCGTATTCTTCTCAAGGAGCAACAATTTGGTAGCGGATGATGTCGCGACCGAATTCCGTTTCACGAAGACAGTCAAGAACATCCAATCAATCACCTTCGATTATAGGTATCTTGATTTCTGTTCAACCCCAAGTTCGATTGGCTCTGAAGAATATCACGCCTTCACCCAGGTGAAGACAAGTGCAGGAGCCTATCCTCTATACTTCCAAGACCAATTCATCAACGATGATGAGTGGCATACAGGATCATTCTCATGCCCATATGGCGAGATATCCAATTTCTTGGTTAAGATCTATAACCTCCAGGGCCATATCTATATCGCTAACGTAAGATATAACGCCTTGGGTGAATTAGAGACCCCAACCGCCATGGATTTGGTCCCAGAAGTATCCAATGCCGAATTAGGACTTGCGGATTCTGTCACCATTCCTCAAGATTCAGCGGGCCACGTTTTCGCAAATTATAATTATTTATCGAATGGTGGAATCGATATGTGGTTCGATTACACATATGACCTCAATACCGCAGAAGATTCATATCTATACATCTATTTATTTAATGGAAAAAACGAAGATGGTGTTATCTTCCGTCTCCAAGCCAATAGAGCAGAAGATGATGGAATCGTCTTTGCTAGAGTGTATTCAAGAAGCGCATATGGCGGTGCCTCAACCGTCCAAGCAGAAGGCTCCGCGTCTTTATTCTATTTGCCGCGTCCTTCTGGTGTGAAATCAACCGTCACCAACACCATTCACATTGCTGGCGAATTGATTGATGCTTCAACCAATCTATTCAGGCTCTACTTGACCGGTGGCGTAAAAGGTGGAACTCAATATTATTTGAGCGCCAATGCTGAGGATTTGACCAACACCCCATTAACATTCGATGTTGAATTGGGTTCGACATATTTCACGGATAGGGACCGCAATTACGTCAGAATTTCCTCGCATTGCGCTTCAACGATGAAATTGGCCAATGTGACTGAAACAAGCCCAAGAATCATCTACAAAGACGCTAATGGCGCTGCCACTGGAGCGCTTACTGCTTCTCAAGGTAATTTCCCAGCACAATATCTAGAAGGCAAACGCTTCCTTGGTTGGTTTGATACTTATGGCAATAGGTATGAAGATGGTGATGCCATCACGAGGAAGATCGTGGTGACCCCACGCTTCATCGCTGATGAAGGCATATTGCTCTCTCCATCCGCCGCTGGATACGATACCAAAGGCAAGTGGTATACATTTGATCAGACGATGAAGAGTGAAATCGGAGGCTCATTCCGCAATCTCGGAGTCGCCGATTACACAAAGATCAGCGTCCTATTCCTTTATAAAGAAGGGGCAACCGATGGATTTTTCTACAACACCCTTGGCTTCCCATATGATTTCGTCGATGGAAATACCAGATCATTCTTAAGAATCAACCATTATGATACCAAAACCTGGGATTGCTATACCGGACTAGGTGGAAGTGCATCAGGTGAAAATCAACGCGTGAAAGACACCACGTTCTTAAAGAGTGGATATACCCTCTTAGTCAACATGTTTGTTGAAAAAGAAGCAGGCGTCATCACCACTGGATATGAAGTCACCAACATGGGAAATGGCCAAGTCTGGAGAACTACCTTCTCGACTGAATGGACAAATGATTTAATTGCCGAAAATAGATTGGGTATGAGATTCAGCAAAACCTTCTTAGAAGGAAGCGCGACATACGCATCATATTCCGTCACCGACGCTTTATAATCATCATTAAAAATATGGCCCTTGCTAACAAAGCAGGGGCTTTTTGTTACAAAAATCAGCGCGATTTGCGCTGATTTTGCTTCATTGTCTATTATTTTGCGTGATATAGTTTCTTGCTTTCGAACAAGGCTTCTGAGGTGTGGTCAATGCCCAATTTCCATAATGTCTTCTCATCGACTTGCGAGAGGATGACGCTGGAATGGGATTGGGCGCCTCTTAATTTGGGAAGCTGCTCCAAGGCTAATTGGGCGATTGGATTGGTTATAGCCGACATCGATAAGGCGATAAGCACCTCTTCTAGATGGAGTCGGGGATTATGGCCTCCTAGCGACTTGGTTTTCAATTCGCATACTGGCTGGAGGACCGTCTCTGGGATAAGAAGGACTTTATCTGGTATGCCCGCTAAATATTTGATGGCGTTTAGCATCATAGCGCTAGCTGCGCCTAATAGAGCACTTGTTTTACCTGTTATTATCGTTCCATCATTTAATTCGATAGCAGCGGTTGGCCCATTGGTTTTGGCGGCTCTATCTAAGCAGGGGGCGACGCATTTGCGATCGCTTACGTTTATGTTGTTGTTCTTCATTAGAAGATCAAGCTTAGATAAAGTTATATCATCGATTTTCTCGCTGCGGCGATCTCTTAAGGCTTTCAAGTAGCGGCGGATTATTTCTTGCTTTGAGGCTTCTTGGCAGACCTCATCGTCAGAAATGCAATATCCTGCCATATTCACACCCATATCGGTGGGGGATTTATATGGTGAAGAGCCATATATTTTCTCAAACATCCTATTGAGGACGGGGAAGATTTCTACATCCCTATTGTAGTTGACAGTCGATATCCCATAGGCCTCTAGATGATATGGGTCGATCATATTGACGTCTTTTAGGTCAGCGGTTGCGGCTTCATAGGCCAAATTGACTGGGTGTTTCAAAGGAAGATTCCAGATCGGGAATGTCTCGAATTTCGCATATCCTGATTTAAGCCCTCTTTTGTTATCGTGATAGAGCTGGGAGATGCAGGTTGCCATCTTGCCTGAGCCTGGGCCTGGGGCGGTCACGACAATTAAAGACCTAGTCGTCTCGATATAATCATTTTTGCCTAATCCATCATCCGAGACGATTTTATCCACATCATACGGATAATTCTCTATCACATAGTGATGGTATGTTTTGATGCCTTGCTTATTTAATAATCTTTCGAATTGCCTGACGTTTTTGTGGTTGTTGAATTGGGTTAAACAAACGCTTCCTACATATAGACCCGCTTCTCTAAAAGCGTCTATCAATCTAAATACGTCTTGGTCATATGTTATCCCCAAGTCTTCTCTAACTTTTGCTTGGGCGATAGCTTCGGCGTTTATCGCGACGATTATTTCTGCCTGATCCTTCATCTTTAGAAGAAGCTGCAACTTGCTATCTGGTTTGAAGCCGGGAAGAACCCTGGAAGCGTGATAATCATCGAAAAGCTTGCCACCGAATTCTAGGTAAAGCTTGCCGCCGAATTTATGAATCCTCTCTTCAATGTGAGAAGATTGCATTTGAAGGTATTTGTCGTTGTCGAATCCGATTTTATTCATAACGGGTTTAACTTTATTCTAATGGCCGATTTTTTCAACCAAAATTTGCTACATTTTTTAAAAAAATAAATAAAGAACTAAATAGATGAATTTTTACTATTATTAAAGCCTCTTTATGGTTTAAAATTAAAAATTGCCCCCCATAAAATAGCCGATTGGAAAGGTTGGATATGGATTTAACGATACGGAAAATTTATGAGAACGAGATTGTTGCCTTAGGCTCCTTTTATGATGAGATCGTCTATTATCTAGAAACCCATATCAATTATCCCAAATGGATATACGGAGATTATCCCTCCATCCATTCAGTTAGGGAATGTTTTAAGAATTCCACCCAATATATAGTGATGAAACAAGGCGAGATAGTGGGGGCTTTTATTTTAGATGAAGACCCCGCGCATGATTATCTAAATGGCAAATGGAGCGTTCAATTAAAAAGCGGAGAATATCTTTCCATCCACGCTTTAGCGGTATCTTTGCGTCACCAAAAACAAGGAATCGGCAAAGAAATAGTGAGGTTTTGCATAGATTTTGCGAAAAACAACGGTTATAAATCAGTTAGATTAGATGTCGTTCCGGGAAATGAGCCTGCTGCAAAATTATATGAGGGACTAGGTTTCAGATACGTTGAGACGACTGATTTGGGAAGAAGATTTGAGAACATCCCTTTCTTCTCGACATATGAGTTAATCCTCTAAAGCGTCACTAACAATGGCTTAACAAACGGTTGTAGCGACTATAAATTTACCCTTATGGTGATGAAATCGTTTTATAAGATTGTTATATAATAGGTATATACACGAAAGTTTGAGTTTAGAAAGAAAAGGAGACAATCATGTACACATTATTTTTCGACACCGACTGCGATATCACTCCAGAGATCGCATCCAAATATGGTGCCAAATTGATTTCGATGCCGTATGAAGTCAACGGGGAAGAGATATTTCCATATGTCTCTTTTGAGAAATACGACGTCAAAGGCTTCTTTAATATGCTTAGGCAAGGGACGATTCCTACCACCTCCGCCTTATCTCCTGAGCAATATAGGACTTACTTCGAGCCAGAATTTGAAAAAGGCAACGACATTCTTTACATCCATTTCTCGGAAGCGATGTCCGCGACTTTCAAATATTTAAGGAAAGTGGTGGAAGAACTGAAGGAGAAATATCCGGGACGCCGCTTCGAGATGATTGATACCAAAGGCATAACCTTAGGAAGCTTTGGCTTATGCTTAAGCATGGGCGAGCTATATAAAGAAGGAAAAACTATCGATGAGATAAAAGCCTGGGCGGAAGAGAATGTCCAAAGAACCGCGTTCTATTTCTTCGCCGACAATCTCAAATTCTTCGCCAAAAGCGGAAGAGTGGGGGGTTTTCCCGCCTTCATGGGTGGATTAGTGGGCGTTAAACCAATCATCTACATCTCCAAAGAAGGGAAGATGGAATCGATCGGAAGTGCGATAGGAAGAAAGAAAGCCTTGCAGAAGATACTCAATTACGTTGAGGAATTGCAAGACAACATAAAGGATTATCCAGTCATCATCGCCCATGGAGATGCGATGTATCTAGTCGATGAATTCATCAAGATGCTAAAAGAGAGATTCGGCGATGATCTTAATATTATCGTCGAGGATATCAACCCGACCGCCGCCTCGCACTGCGGCCCAGACGTATTAGGTGTTGCCTTCCACGCGATACACCGTTAAAGACTATGAAAAAAGAGAAAAATCTCCATAAGGAGCTAGGCCGCCGCCGCTATAAGCTCCCAAATCCTTTCTTTTATTGGATTTATTATATAGTTGGAAGAACTCATCTATTAGGCGCCAAATACCATCCTCATCTTGTGGTGAAAGATAGCCCCGCTAACCATAAGGGCGGTTCTTTCCTCATCTGGAACCACCAATCAAGGAGAGACCATACTTTTTTGACCACGATGGCATGGCCAAAAAGGATATCGATCGTATGCGAATATAACGAATTCTTTAGGAAACATCTCCATTGGCCATTCAAGATGGTTCAGATTCTCCCTAAGAAAGTATTCACTATGGATATGGCGGGTATAAGAGCCATTAGAGACGTCATCAAGCAAGGAGGCTGCGTTGCTTTCTCCCCAGAAGGGACCAGTTCCATCTTTGGCGATAATCAGCCTATTGTCCCAGGGACTGGACGATTCATAAAATCATTCAAAGTGCCTGTTTATTCCGCTTCATTAAAAGGCAGCTATCTCACCAATAACAAAATATGTTCCTCCGATAGGTTAGGGGAAGTCTATGGCGAGATGAAGCTTCTTTTCTCCGCTGAGGATTTGGAGAAGATGAGCCCAGAAGAGATTGATGTAAGAATCAATGAGGAATTCCATCATGATGACTATCTTTGGAACAAAGAAAAGCACATCAAATACAACTCCAAAGGGACAATATGCACCAATCTAAGCGATATGCTATACCGCTGCCCAAGATGCGGAAAGGAATTTGAGATGGAATCGAAAGACGATTACATCAAATGCCTCCACTGCGGGAATGGGGCGAAGATGGATGATTATTATGATTTCCACCCATTTGATGAAACATGTATCATCCCATATACCCCTTCAACTTGGGTGCACGAGGAAAGGCAACAAATAATAGATGAAATAAGGAAAGACCCATCTTATTCCTTCAAAATCCACGTAAAACTCGGCTATTTGCCTCCTGATCATTATGTCGATAAGGAAGTCACCAGTGAGATATGCGGGGAAGGTGATTATTGGATTGACCATAAAGGCGTTCATTTTAGAGGCACAAAATTAGGCGAGGAATTCTCTTTCGATATAGGATATGAGTCCATCTGGACTTATCCAATGACTGTTGATCTTCGTCTATTCTCCATCTATATCAATGGGGACTATTATGATTTCATCCCAGATTGTCGATGCGTGGGAAAAGTGATAATGTTAACGGAAGAAATGCATAGGTTACACGTTAACACATGGAAGAATTTCCCTTGGTTTGATTATATGTATGAAGGGAAAGAACTTGGCATCGACAAAGAAGAAGACAAAGAGAAATAAGCCTCTGCATTAAAATGCATTTTTAATCATTTGAAGTGATATTTGTTTTTCATAATGTTAAATTAAGGTGGCAATGGAAAGAACCTATATCGCCATAGATCTCAAATCGTTTTACGCCTCGGTGGAATGCGCTGAAAGGAAACTCAATCCTTTGAACACGAATTTGGTGGTCGCCGATAAATCAAGGACGGAAAAAACCATCTGTTTGGCGGTTTCCCCATCCCTAAAACAATATGGGATACCAGGCAGAGCGAGGTTATTTGAAGTCATTCAAGCGGTCAAGAAAATCAATAGGATCCGCCTTGCTAAAGCGCCTAACCACAAATTCAAAGGCAAATCATATCTCGATCATGAATTAAGGAATGATCCATCTTTGGAACTAGATTTCATCATCGCCACCCCACAGATGCAGCATTATCTAAACATCTCCGCTTCAATTTATAAGACATATCTGGATTATGTCTCAAGCGATGATATCCACGTCTATTCGATAGATGAGGTGTTTATCGATGTCACTGGATATTTGAAGACATATAACACCACCCCGCATGATTTGGCGAGGAAGATGATACAGGATGTATTAAAGAAAACCGGCATAACCGCGACTGCGGGAATCGGCAGCAATATGTATCTAGCCAAGGTGGCTATGGATATTGTGGCAAAGCATATACCCGCGGATAAAGATGGGGTACGAATCGCTGAATTAAATGAAAGAAGCTACCGTGAAAAACTCTGGGGTCACACCCCATTAAGAGATTTCTGGCGAGTTGGGGCGGGTTATACCAGAAGACTTGAGAAACTAGGCCTATTAACCATGGGCGATATCGCTAGGCAATCACTAAAAGATGAAGATGTCCTTTATAAGGAATTCGGCATCAACGCTGAATTGCTGATTGACCACGCCTGGGGGTATGAGCCAACCACCATGGAGGATATAAAATCATACAAACCCTCCTTCAATAGCCTTTCTTCCGGCCAAGTCTTATCCGAGCCATATGATTACGAAAGGAGCAAATTGATCGTCAAAGAGATGTGTGAGCTTCTGATTTTGGATATGGTTGATAAGCATCTAGTCACAAACCAGATGGCTTTATCGATTGGATATGATATAAGCGACCTTAAGGGATTCGATGGAGAAACGAAAGACGATTGGTATGGCAGAGAAGTCCCCAAGGGGGCCCATGGCTCAATCAATCTAGGCGAGTTCACCAATTCAAGAACCATAATCATGAAGAAGATGGACGCTCTATTTGAGAAGCTCTATAACAAAGGGCTCCATATGAGAAGAGTGTATGTGGTCGCCACAAACATTCTTGATGAAGAGGTCGCCGAAAAAGAAAGCAAAGGCTATGAGCAATTATGCCTGTTCTCTGACTATGAAGAGCAGAAAGAGAAGAAGAAGGAAAAAGAGGAATTTCTCAAAAAGGAGAAGGATTTGCAGGAATCCATAATAAAAATCCAAAAGAAATACGGGAAGAATTCTGTCCTCAAGGCTATGAATCTAAAAGAAGGCGGGACCACGATAGAAAGAAATAAGCAGATAGGGGGACATAAGGCATGAACGACAAATATGGCGATATCATAGACCTCCCTCATTACGAGCCAAAGAACCATCTAAGGATGGCTAGGATAGATAGAGCGGCCCAGTTCGCCCCATTCGCCGCCTTGACTGGGTATGAAGAATTAATAAAAGAAACGGCAAGGCTCACCAATAAAAGAAAAGCCTTAAGCGATGATGAAAAAGAAGAAATCAATAGAACATTGAATCTCCTTATCTCCAAGATTAAGGAAACGCCTCGTGTTAGGGTCATCTATTTCAAGGAAGATGAAAGAAAAGAAGGTGGGGAATACGTTGAATATGAAGGAAATTTGAAGAAAATTGAAGCGGATTCACTCATTTTCTCCTCAAAGAAAAAGATATTGCTATCTGACCTATCTTCAATCTCTTTGGATTGATTTACCATTCCTTGAATTTGTTTATGCTAGCAAAAACGCAATGGATAATGTAAATTAATATCACATCGAAAGGGTTATAGCTTATGCCTTGGTATTTAATTGTCGTTATTGTGGTCTCTTCTCTTTTGGGACTGCTCATTTTGCTATATGTAGCGGTGTCTATCTATTTTGTCGTCTTCATGTCCTATCCTAAGCGACTAACGAATGAAGAAGGTTATAAAACCGACTTCGATAAAGGCTTATTCGATGGGATAGAGGATATGGCTAGGGAGCCTATCACTTTGACTATGAGTGATGGATATAAAATATCCGCGGATATCTCCACCCATCCGAATTGCAATAAGTGGATAATCTCTGCCCATGGATATTCTTGGGTCAGGGAAGGAAATCTCAAATACACGATTCCTTTCTTCCATCTAGGATATAACATCCTCATGTACGATGAGAGAAGCCATGGCAAAAACATCCATAAGGATTGCACGATGGGACATAAAGAGGCTCACGATTTGCATGAAATCATCCTCTGGCTAAGAAAAACATACGGGGAAGATATCCATATCGGCACCCATGGGGAATCGATGGGAGGCGCGACGGTATTAATCGAAACTAGATACAAAGATAAACTCGATTTCATTATCGATGACTGCGGTTATGGCGATATGAGAAGATTATGCGAGAACCAGCTGGATAATTTCCATGTCCCTCATTTCATCCTTCCTTTCTGCAACATCTTGCTAAAGATATTCCACGGTTATTCCTTTAAAGACACCACCGCGACTAATTTCTTGAAGGAGAACGAAACACCGTTATTAATAATGCATGGAAAAGACGATGATTTCGTCCTTCCTTATCACGCTGACCTCATCTATAAAGCCCAAAAAGGCTACAAAGAGATATATTATTGGCCCAATTCAAAACACGCCGAATCAATCATCAAGAACAAGGATGATTACATGAAAGCAGTGATCTCATTTCTGGATAAGATTTATAAGGAGGAAAAATAATCATGTCTATGGATGAAACCATGCCAAGAAGAGAGGAGAAGAAAGTCAAACATTCCTCGGCCGCTTGGCTAGGCGCCGCCAACTCAATGACGGGGCTCCTTGCCGCTTTCGCGGAAGGAACCGCAGTTACGGTGTTCTATCAAAACGTCATGAAACTCGATGCCTCATTCATCGCAGTTGCCTGGATCCTATTTGGCATTTGGAACGCCATCAATGACCCGATCTATGGCTGGCTAGCCGATAGAGGACATCATAAACTTGGTCGCCGTATCCCTTGGATCAGGTATGGTGCGCCGATAATGGCTCTATGTTACGCCATATCTTGGATCCCAATCAATTCTTTAGCGGGAAACAACTGGTTCCTATTCTTCCAGATGATCATCGCTTTATTCTTATTCGATACGGTCTATACCGCAATCGCTTCGGCAATCTATGTCATGCCTTATGAGATGGCGGTCACCAATAAAGCCAGAAGCCCGATATTCTTATGGAATATAGGATTCAGCGTCATCTCCTATGGAGTTCCGATGGTCGCAAACGGAATGCTCACCACTTTGATGGAAGAGAATATATCCGTCTTCCCATTCGTCATGGCGGGACTCGGCTTAGTAGCAGGCGGCATCGTATTTGCATCCACTTTCTTCTATAAAGAAAATGGCTATGTCAAAGAAGAGAAACAGCCGAAGATGTGGGAAGGCATAAAGCAATGCGTCAAAAATAAATCATTCTTGTTATTCGAAGTCATTTCTTTCACAGTCATCTATGCGATGGCGGTCCTGATGGATGGACTAAATCCTTGCTGGGAAGCATGGAGTGGCGCTGAAGGATGGCTAGGAGGCAGCTCCCAGATAGTCTGCTTAGGGGCGTTAGGAGTTGGATTAATCGGCTCACTAATACTATTCGTCTTCAAAAATGGCAAGTGGGGCGCTAGAAATTGCACCCTCATCATGTGCGGAGCAATGGGAGTGGGCTGTATCGTCGGCTCATTCCTAGGCAAATACATGATTGTGTTAGCCATTTCCTTCTTCCTAATCGGAGTAGGATTATCAGGCGGATTGTATCTAATACCGATGATCAATGGCGATGTAATCGATAAGGATGAGCTCGATAATGGAGCGAGAAGAGAAGGGGTATACGCTGGAGTGAATTCACTTATCACCAAACCAGCTTCCGCGATCGCTCACGCCGTCTTCACCGCGATGAATGCGGCATATGGATTCTCCGCCGATATAACCAAAGAGACGGAAACAGGTGCCAAAGTCGTAGATTATGCGGCTCAGCCCGATTCATTCAAAGATGGATTGTTCGTCTCCTGGATGCTTATCGTCGGTGTCTTATGCCTCTTATCATTCGTTGCGATGTGGTTCTTCCCGCTTCATGGAAAAGGATGGGATGAAGCCAAGGCCAAATTAGCGATAGAGCACGCTAAAAAAGAAGAGGAATACGCCCAAAAGGTCTTAGCGGCCCAAGAATAAGATTAGATTCATAAACGTCATCAAAATCCTTGGTGGCGTTTTTTCTTTTTTATGCACATAGGATAGTGATGGTTTATAATAACCATCGTGGGACATGTATTTAAGCATTTTCTAACCATCACCAAACACCGTCATCAGGTGATAAGAAACGCCTCGCATATGGGGATTTTCTTCTTTTCCTTGCATCACGATTTGTCGAAATACGGCCCAAAGGAATTCTGGAGAAGCGCCAAATATTATAAAGGCACCTATTCCCCGGTGTATGCTGAACGTATGGAGAATGATTATTTTTCTTCAATTTGCCAGCATCACACCAGAAAGAACCCGCATCATTGGGAATATTGGACCGATTATTTTGGTGGGAGGATTCTAGCGAAAACCATGCCGTATAAGTGGGCGTTAGAATATGTATGCGATGTTCTTTCAGCCTCCAAAACATACGACCCAAAGAACTTCTCGGGAGAGAAGGCTTATGAATATTTTATGGCGAGAAAAAGCCATTATTATATGACCGAGGCCAGCAAAGAATTCATCTCTTGGTGTTTGAAAACATATGCCGAAAGTGGATTTAAGGGCTTGAAAAAGAAAAATACCAAGGCAAAATATATCGAAATCACTTCGCGCCTAAGTGCAATAGAGGTGTATGAGGCCTTGAAGATAGATGGCGAGATGCCGCCACTAAAGAAAGAGAGGTAGCCTAATGGCAGGAAAAGGAATGATAGTCATTGGCTGCGGGAGATTAGGAAGCGATATTGCTAGCCGCAGCAGCGAACAAGGGAAAAGCGTCACGGTAATCGATAATTTCCCCGAGTCTTTTGAGCGTCTTTCCGATGCTTTCTCTGGCTATAAAGTGCTTGGAAGCGCCGCCAACATCAAAACATTGCTTGATGCTGGAATCGATAAAGCCAATGAGATAGTCATCACCACAGGCGATGATAATCTGAATCTATTTTTGGCATTCCTATCTAGCGAAATATACAAGATACCTCTTGTCTACGTTAGATTCGATGATCCCGATAAAGCCGCATTGGTGGCAGGGCATGATATTAGAGCCATCTACCCATTCGAATTATCGAGAAACAAATTCTACGAATTGAAACGTGAAGAAGAGGAAGATGAGGAGGAAGTCGAATGAGAATAGTCATATGTAACGGCACGATCGATGCCAATTACCTCATCGAGACATTAGGCGAAGAGAATAACCTAACCATCATCAATTCCTCAGCGGAAGTGGCCAAAGAGATTATGGCCCGTCATCACCGTTCCGTCTTTATCGGCAAGCCTTGGAGGCACCATATCTTGATGGATGCTGGGGTGGCGGACGCTGATGTACTTATTTCCTTATGCGAGAAAGACACCGACAATTTCGCGGTATGCTATGCTGCAAAGCATATATTCCACGTCAAGAATTGCATCTGCATGACCAACGACCCAAATAACGTCGAAATCTATAAAAAACTTGGGATTGACACGGTTATTTGCTCCACTTATGTCTTAGGCAATAGCATCAAAGAAGCCTTTAACGTCGAAAGCGTATTCCGCACGATGACTTTGCAAAACAACAAGATTGCAATGATTGAAGCGGGCATCCTTTCAGGATATGAGATTGCCCATAAGCGAATCATGGATATCGCTTTCCCGCGCTATGCCTCAATCAGCTGCATTTTCCGCGATTATGAAGTCATCATCCCTAATGGACAAATAGTCTTGCTCCCAGGCGATAAACTATATGTCGTCTGCGCCCCGAAGGATGAGAAAGAGATAAGAGAATGGATTTCCTGCAAACAAGGGGAAAGAGGCAAGACGAAAGACAAAATCGAAAAACACATAAAAGAGGTCAAAGCCAAAGTTAGCAAAGCTAAAGAGAAAGCTACCTCCAGAAGAAGCAAAAAGAAAGAAGAGAAATGAAGAAGGAAATCAAGGGATACAGATTAATTCTATCTTACATTGGGACATTCCTTATGTTTGAGGGATTCATAACCCTCATCCCATTGCTCCTTTTGATATTCTATCCAGAAGAGAGAACCGCGCTTCTTTCTTTCGCTATACCGGGGGCGAGTGCAATAGTGCTAGGCATATTCATTCGTTTATTCTTCTCTTGGAACCGCCAAGCGGGAAGGCTTGATAACCACGAGAATGCCTTCTTGTTGGTGTTCCTTTGGATCAACGGCATCATTCTAGGCGCCTTGCCTTTCTTCATATCGACTCTAGAAGGTCATATGGAGATGGATTTTGCCAAATCGATATTCGAATCGACCTCGGCCTATACCACAACTGGTTTGACAGTATTCGATCAATTTCTTGATGTAGAAGGGGCCTATTGCCCTCATATATTCCTTTTCCACCGCGCTTTGATGCAATTTATAGGCGGTGTAGGATTGGTCTTGATATTATCCAACCTTTTAGGTGGAAGAAATGCGATGAAGCTATATCTATCCGAAGGTCATGGAGATGCCTTGATGCCTAATTTAGCCAAGAGCGCTCGAATGATATTTGGAATGTATACTTTGTGGGCGTTACTAGGCGCAGTAGGATTCTATCTCTTCGGGATGGATCCTTTTGAAGCGGTCTGCAACTCGATGTGCAACATCGCTACAGGCGGATTTGCGACAAGAAGCATCTCATTCTATTCCTATAGGGAATTCGAGGGGACTATCATGTCTCCTTCAATCACCTTCACCCCGGTGAATACGATTGGTATCGAGATTATAGCGATTCTATTAATGCTTATCGGTATCACGAACTTTGTTTTGATAACTTTCGCTTTGAAGGGTGATTTCAAACGTTTCTTCAAGGATTGCGAGATTAGATACGCCTTGATCATGCTGGTGCTATTCTCTTTCCTCGGTGCCTGGCAAATCTGCACGAATTCCTCCTCATTTTTGAATGAGCCAACCGCTTTTGTGGATGGGGCGGGCATTTATAGCCAGGGTAGCGATTTCTCCTCGATGAATGGGATTTCCTATTGGGAGGCATTAAGATATTCGACATTCGATGTTGTTTCATCGATGTCAACATGCGGAGCCTCTAACGTTAAGAACCTCAATCAATTAGGTTATGCGATGACTTTCATCTCCATCTATTTGATGGCGACAGGCGGAGGCATGGGCTCGACATCAGGTGCGATCAAGCAATTTAGGATTTGCGTCATCTTCAAAGAGGTGTGGTGGAATGTTCATTATCATTTCGCTTCGCCTAGAACAATCAACCCGAAGACGATTTATAGGCTTGGTGAGAAAAGAGAGATCGATGAAGGGACTTCGCAAGAAGCGCATTTCTTCACCCTTCTATTCGTCGCATTCTTGCTACTAGGAACTTTGGCGTGCGCATGTTTGCCAGGGGTATCGCTATTACAAGGCTGCTACAATTTCACCACCGCTTTGGCGGGCACTGGCTTAAGCATCGTGGATTTTGCGATGCTAAGGAACGCCAATATGGAAAGCTATTACGCTTTCTTGTGGATATTAACCATCGGCATGTTCTTAGGACGTCTAGAAATCATGCCAGTCTATTATTCAATCAGGAAAGTCGCGATGGATCCTGTGAGGCTATATAGAAAAAAACATGCGTGATTTGGAGGGATATTTATGTTAATCGATGAAATCAAAAAGGCAAATATCGAGGCAATGAAGGCAAGGGATGTAGACGCTAGAAGCGCCTACTCCATTGTCATGTCTAGATATACTGAATTAAAGACAAACGGAAGCGGGAAAGAAGTGGGCGACCAAGAAGTCGTCTCGATAATTCTCAAATTCGAAAAGGAATTGCTTGAAGAAGGAGAAGGATACAAGAAAGCGGGAAGAGAGGCTCAATATTCATCTATCCTTAGGCAAATCGAGGCGTTAAAACCCTTCAAGCCCCAAATGATGAGCGAAGAGGAGATAAGAAATATTATTTCTTCTTTAGAAGACAAATCCATGCCTTCCATAATGAAATATTTCAAGGCGAATTATAACGGCAAATGCGATATGTCTCTTGTCAATAAGATAGCTCGTGCGATATAATTAGCCGCGCTAGGGGCTTGGTTCAGTGGTAGAACAGCGGTCTCCAAAACCGTTGATGAGGGTTCGATTCCTTCAGCCCCTGCCATTCTTAAAATCGTGAAATAATACGTCGAAATTGGCGTATTATTTTTGTTTTTAAAGTTTTTGTGTAAACTTGGATGGTTAAAATCATATGGTGATGACATTCTAAATAAAGAAGTGGATAGATTAAGTTTCCATACTACCCGAACGAAACTTAATTCCTACCACCCCTGACTTTTTTAAGGCAAAAGAAAAACCCAGAATGATGATCTGGGCATTGCTATTATCTATAATTTATTTATTTATGAACATGCTGAAGTTCGTGTGGTAATCGGTACATTTGATTCGATAGTCAACTCTTACCTTAAGGGCACC
>JAFUHI010000008.1 GCA_017468925.1 Bacilli bacterium
CAGATATACCCAGGTTTATATTGATAAAAAGGTGAATTTGATTAACAATAGGCCTAGGAAATGTAACAACTGGATATCTCCATCAAAATTGATGTCTGAAGCTATCTCGGAGTGTTGCACTTAAGATTACAATTTACCTTAACATATTCCCTCTTCCGTGGCACGAGGCCTTGAATACTACACTGGGATTGTCGCGTTTTTGATAGTCGGTAATACTATATATAGTATTAATCAAACAAACACATTCCCTGATGCGTTACATTGCGAGATTGTCGTTAGCTTAATTCTCCGAAATAATGGTCTAAACTGAAATAATTTTAAAAAAAATCAAAAAAATGCAGATAAACCTATCATTTCGTGGTATATTAGTGTTGCGAGGTGATTTACATGCGTAAAAAATTATATCCAAGAGAATTGTATCTAAAGAAAATCAGACCTTTTTATCATGAAAACGATTTAATCAAAGTTATTACCGGTGTTAGAAGATGTGGAAAATCATCTCTGATGCAGTTAATCGCGAAAGAGCTAATCAAAAGTGGCGTAGATGAGAACAACATTGTTTATTTGAATCTTGATAAAAGGCCGTATAGAAGAGTTAAAAAAGCTGACCAACTTGAAGATATTCTTGCAAGTAAACTTGATCCCATTAAAGGAGATAAATACCTATTCATTGACGAAATGCAAAATGTAAAAGATTTCGAAGAAGTGATTAATGCTTTTAGAGAAGATGATAATTGTTCCATTTTTATAACCGGAAGCAATGCTTATTTGTTATCTGGAGAATTAGCCACAAAATTAACTGGTCGATATTTAGAATTCAATGTTGGCACATTATCTTTTTTTGAATATATTGAAATGAAGAAATTCTTCAAAAAGCCAATCGATAATGACTTAGAAATCGAACTTAACAACTATATATTAGAAGGCGGTTTTCCACTTGCGGTAAAATACGACACCATTCTTGAAAAGCGCAATTACGTAAAAAGCATTATTGATGAAATATATAAGAAGGACGTTAAAAAGAATAAAAAGATTAAAAACAGACACTTATTCAACCAAATTCAAACATATATCATTAACAACTTTGGTGCCACAACTTCAGTTATTTCGCTTTGCGATTATTTAGAACAGGTCAATGGGAAAAGACCAAGCAATAACACTGTCTATTCATATCTAAAGATACTTGAAGATGTAAAAATTATATCTTGCTGTCATCGTTTTGACATGAAGAGCAAAACATCGCTTAACGGAGAAGAAAAATATTATCTTTCAGATTTAAGCTTCTATTTTGTAGATCAAACTGATAACAGAATCAACTACGGTCCAGTTCTTGAAAACATCGTTTATAACTATTTACTTTCTAACGATTATTCTTCTTCTATCGGGAGAATCGGAAAATTAGAAGTTGATTTTATTGCTAGAGATGAAACCACTCTTGATTATGCGTACATTCAAGTCGCAATGCGTATCTTTAATGATATATATGATGAGAATGGAAAATTAATCACTGAAGAAAGAGAATACGCACCGTTAGAAACAATTACCGACGGGTATCCGAGATATTTATTAACGCTCGACAAACTTTTACAAAAGAGAAGTGGTGTCAAGCACGTGAACCTTATTAACTTCATGCTCAAAAACGAAAGATTTATATAGAGATATGTTATTTTGCTAGTCTCCACATACAAAAGACATGTTATTTAAGTAGGCTCAACACTCCGCAAAGATGTATTCAATTTGTGTTTCATCCCACCCCGTACCAGTGAATAGGATATGCTTAAAAGATGCAAATTTTCTTTGCGTTTATTATATATATATTTATATAATAATTCGTTAATACAAAGTTGAATAGGTGACGACAATATGCTGTTTTTTGATTATTCTTGAAAGAATATAATATCAAGTTATATAATGAAATCGAAAAAAAGGTAGCAATTAACCAAAAAATAGATTTTATGATTGAACGTACCAAATATTTAAATCAACTTATTAATACAAAAAATAACGGATTTCCAAAGGTTATTACTGGTATCCGTAGATGCGGAAAGTCTTATCTCCTTAAGGATATATACACCAAGTATCTCAAAGAGGAGTGTCGTGTCAGCGATGAGAACATTTTGGTTGTTGAATTAGATGATGATAAAAACATCGAATTAAGAAATCCTATTGCATTAGGAAAGTATGTCAGAGAGCATTGTAAAGGGAAAATTGATTGTTATGTCATTTTGGATGAAATTCAAAAAGTTTTGCCAATTATCAATCCTGCTTTCACTAACGGACAGATTATCTTAGCAAAAGATGGAGACGAAAACATCATCACCTTCGTTGATGTTGTATTGGGTCTTTCTAGAGAACCTAACATTGATTTATATGTCACCGGCAGTAATTCAAAAATGCTTTCAAGTGACATTGTTACCGAGTTTAGAGACAAAGCAACAAGAATCCATCTATCTCCTTTATCATTTGAAGAATACGCTAACTATAAAAAAGGGTATGCCCCAGAGATGATAAATGAGTACATGACATATGGTGGTATGCCTTTAGCGGTTTTAGAAGAGAATGAAGAAGAAAGAAAGAACTACCTTAAAGGTCTTTTCAAAACAACATATTTTAGTGATATCCTAGAACACAACAAACTCAACAAAAGTAAAGCTCTCGATGAGCTGTGCGATATTATCAGTGACTCAGTTGGGGGATTAATTAATTCCGAAAGAATATCAAACACCTATCAAAGCATCAAAAAAGAAACAATTGATAAGGACACTGTTACTAAATACATAAATTACTTTGTCGATGCATTTATTATCCAAGAAGCCACTAGATATGATGTTAAAGGAAGAAATGAAATTGGTGCATCAAGAAAATATTATTTCGTAGATTTAGGTCTAAGAAACGCAAGACTCAATTTCTCTAAACCAGATGAGGGACATATGCTGGAAAATATTATATTTAATGAACTTCTTTATAACGGATATTCGGTGAATGTTGGGACTTATGAAAGAGTGGAGCGAAATAAAGATAATAAGAATGTTAAAAAAACATATGAGATAGATTTTTTGGCCACAAAAGGAAACAGGATATTCTATGTTCAAGTGGCAGATGACATATCAAAGAATGAAACATTGGAAAGAGAAAAGAAACCATATAGCCACTTGAAAGACCCTATTCAAAAAATACTTGTTGTTAATAAGCCGTTCAAAGAAATGAGGGATCCAGAAGGATATGTGCTTATCGGGATTGCTGATTTTTTACTTAACTTTATAAAATAGTTATATTTTTATAATACATAATGTATTATAAACCAAGACAAAAATCACCTCGTGTCAGGGAATATAATCATGTTAAAACAATAGTGTAAATAATTATTTGTTTTTATAAATAATAATGAACGTTAATTTTTTTTGTTGATTATATCGAACAATTTTTATTTGGCGAATATTTGTTTGATATCATAATCACCATCATCAATGGTTATTTTTGTGGCACCTTGTATCTTTTCATCGTGATAATCATAAGAACCAAGTTTTACACCGTAAGTTAATCTAATTCCTTCATACTCAATACTAGAGTCATTAATGTGGTCATGGCCGACAAATATCGCTTTTGTGCTGCCTTGTTGTTTTAGATATTCCCAGAAAGATTCATCTTTAAAGAAACACACTTTTTCTTTGTTTTCTCCGCAGTCTCCTCTTTCATTCTTGCTTCCATCAGTAGTAATAGTGAATATCTGGTCGCCATAATACTTAGTCCCCGCTAAAACAAATTCATAATTAGGGATATGGTAGAACATAAAGTTGTTAATGGTTTTATCTTTGTTAATGTCATCTAATACCATCTTTAACCATCTCTTCTGATAACCATTAGGGCCTATACCTTCATTTCTCGCTCCATGAGTGTCCATCATGATAAAAGACCAAATGGTTTTATTACCTTCTTTTAGTTTGATGTAGTAATTACCAAACCCCATCATTTTATTGCCTTGTTCATATAAGCAATATTTAGTGTGATTTTTAATATAGTTAGCCTGCCATTCACAGCCCTTACCACATTTATAATCTCTACCATTCCAAGGGACGACTATTTCTCCATCATGATTACCATTAACAAAAGACCAAGGAATTCTAAATGATTCCATTAATCTAACAAACTTCTTAAAAGAAGAACCTTTACCATCAAATTCACCATAGATTTGATCGCCTGTATGGATAATCCAATCTGGTTTTGCCATTCTTACTAGTTTCTTTAGTTGATTAAAAGCGCATTTATTAACATCTTGCCACTTATCAATTTCATCCTGTCTTAATCTATTAGGAGCGCATCTTTGGCTAGGGTCGATAATTTGTAGATCAGTTAACTGCAATATGACAAAGGGTTTATCTTTTTGCTTTTTTAATGTGAACATATTTACGCATTAGATATATAGATATCTTCTCATTTAGTTCCAAGATATATTATACCAATTAAATAATGTGTTAATGATAGATAAGTAACCGCGAATTCTTTAGATTGAAGAGCAATACAATCGTTCGAGGACATAAGCTCGGGGAAACTTTTTAATAACCTTTGCGGGCGGGAACGTGTCTTCGACGCCATTACATAAGTATTTTTCGACTAAAAGTACATTGCATTGTTGAAATAATCGTAATCTAACCGTTCCCCAAAAAATAACTATGCGTTTTTGTTTAAGCGTGAAGTCATTCTTGTTAAAATAACAAGGCTTATGGAAAAGAACGTTAACTCAAGAACACACATAATCGTAGAAGGGGCAAGGGAGAATAATCTAAAAAATGTCTCTCTAGTCATTCCAAAAGACTCATTCACCGTATTTACCGGCCTATCTGGTTCAGGCAAATCCACTTTGGCGTTTGATACGATATATGCCGAAGGGCAAAGAAGATATGTCGAATCTCTTTCACCCTATGCTAGACAGTTTTTAGGTGGGGTGGACAAACCCGATGTCGATGCGATAGAAGGATTGTCTCCTGCTATTTCCATCGACCAGAAAACAACATCCCATAATCCAAGATCAACCGTGGGGACGGTCACAGAAATATATGATTTCCTCCGTTTATTGTTCGCTAGGGTTGGTATCCCATATTGCCCTCATCATAATGAGCCTATCATCTCTTTTTCTCCTGCGGCGATGACCGATGCCGTATTAAATTATGAGGCCGGTTCAAGGATTCAAATCCTTTCCCCAATCGTCAAAGCCCAAAAAGGCACGCATAAAGACACTTTGGACAAATTGAAGAACCAAGGATTCGAAAGAGTGAGGATCGATGGGGAATTTTTCTTGATCGATGAAGCGCCTGAATTAGACAAAAACAAAAGACATGACATCGATATCGTAATCGATAGATTGGTGATCAAAGAAGGAATTAGGTCAAGGGTTTACGAGGATATTGAGCTCGCTTTAGATTGGTCAAAAGGGTATTTGATCATCTATAACGAGAAAGGTGAAAGGCTTCTTTCAGAGAATCATACCTGCCCACACTGCGGTTTCTCAGTCCCTAAATTAGAGCCAAGGCTTTTCTCTTTCAACGCTCCGATGGGTTATTGCCCAGATTGCAAAGGATTAGGGATAAATAGATCGGTCGCGGAAGACCTTTTGGTCCCAGACCCATCCTTATCGTTAAACGATGGGGCGATTCGCTATTACAAAAACATCGCAGGTTCCACCAATTTGGAGTGGCAGGAATTCGTATTTTTATGCAAATCATACAAAATCGACATGGATAAGCCATACAAGGATTTGACCCCTAAAGAAAGGCAGATAATCCTAATTGGCTCCGATAAGCCGCTTGATCACGCCTTAACATCCGTTAATGGCAATGTTGTCCACAAAAAAGGCTATATCGAAGGGATAAAAACCAGAATCGAAAGGCTTTATAACGATACTTCATCCAAGTGGATGTTTGATTATTATGAATCATTCATGAGGGATTCAATCTGTGAGCATTGCCATGGGGCTAGGCTCAATGAGCAGGCTCTTTCGGTCAAAGTTAATGGATTGAATATATATGAAGTAACCCAACTTTCAGTTGCCAAATTGATTGAATGGGTAAAATCTACCAAAGAAGTGCTGACTCCTAATGAAAGGCAAATCGCCGATTTGGTCTTGAAAGAAATCTATAACCGCGCGGATTTCCTCGCAAATGTAGGGTTGGATTATTTAACGCTCAATCGATATGCGATGACTTTATCTGGCGGAGAAGCCCAAAGAATCAGGCTCGCCACCCAGATAGGCTCTAGGTTATCCGGTGTTCTTTATGTTTTGGATGAGCCATCAATCGGCTTGCATCAAAGGGATAATTCCAAACTTATATCCACCTTGAAAGACATGAGGGATTTAGGCAACACCTTGATTGTCGTTGAACATGATGAAGAAACGATGAGAAGCGCAGACTATATTGTCGATATTGGCCCAGGCGCTGGGGTACATGGTGGAGAGATTGTGGAAGCAGGGCCTTTGGACGCCATAATGAAGAATGAAAAATCCATCACAGGCGAATATCTTTCTGGGAAGAAATACATCGCTGTGCCTAAAACCAGAAGAAAAGGCAACGGCAAAGCAATCACCATCAAAGGTGCTTCATGCAACAATTTGAAGAACATAAACGTCTCTTTCCCATTAGGCAAATTTGTCGTTGTTACTGGAGTTTCTGGCTCTGGCAAATCGTCTTTGGTGAATGAAACTTTATATAAAGCCATCCAAAAGAAACTGACTGGGGAGGAGACATTCCCTGGCAAACATAAGTCGATTGAAGGATTGCAATACATCGACAAAGTCGTCAATGTCTCGCAGGATCCCATCGGCAGAACTCCTAGAAGCAACCCTGCCACCTACATCAAATTATTTGATGACATTAGGGAATTGTTCGCTGAAACTCCTGAAGCTAGGGCAAGAGGTTTCACCAAAGCCAGATTCTCTTTCAATATCCCGGGCGGAAGATGCGAGAAATGCGGAGGGGCTGGAGTGACTTTGATTCCGATGAATTTCCTTCCTGATGTTTACGTCAAATGCGATGAATGCGATGGGATGAGATATAACCAAGAGACATTATCTTGCTACTACAAAGGCAAAAATATCTATGACGTTTTGGAGATGAGGGTGGAAGAAGCGCTTAAATTCTTTGAAAATAGACCAAAGATCGCCCACCGCATCCAAACTTTATATGATGTCGGTTTAGGTTATATAAAACTCGGTCAGCCAGCGACCACCTTATCAGGAGGTGAAGCCCAAAGAGTCAAATTAGCCTACCAACTTCAAAGGAAACCAACAGGGAAAACCGTTTATATCCTCGATGAACCGACTACTGGATTACATACAGACGATGTCAAAAAGCTTATAAAAGTCCTCCAATCTTTGGTTGATCATGGGGATACGGTTATCGTCATCGAACATAACCTTGATTTCATTAAAGTCGCTGACTGGATAATCGATATCGGTCCAGAAGGAGGGGATTTGGGTGGCACTTTAGTGGCCCAAGGCACCCCAGAGCAAGTCGCGGAGAATGAGAAATCATATACCGGTCAATATTTGAAGCCTTTATTAAAAGAGGCTCAAAACAAAGGGCAGATGGAGTAGAATAACGATATGTTATCAATCTTGTTGCTTGTTATAGGCGCTTTATTCCTTCTAGGGGGAGTGGCTTTATTGGTTCTATCAATCCACAAATTCGACAAGGATGAACTCAAAACATCATTTGATAAAAAAGCCTGGTTTTACCATGGGGCTTATATTTTATCGATTGCTGTCGGGGCGTTATTTTTGCAGCTCGCCCTCAATTTCTCCCGTCCTGAATGGGCTTCTTCAAGCGAATTCAATTATGCATTGAATGCCTCGCTTATGTATTTTGGCATCTTCTTTTTCGCTTTATTCATGGCCGTTCTTTGGTCATCATTCGCCCTAAGATATTACAAATTGAGGAAAGAAGAGAAGTTCAAAAAGGTCATTGATTATCTATTATTTGGCTCAATCCCTCTTGCTTTTGTCTTCTTCATGTTATGGATGCAGGGATTAGGCCCATATCTAACATATCCTTTGGTCTCTGGGTTCGTGATAGATGGGGAGGGGTTCCATTGGATTACTTCAGCGACTCTAAAGAATTATAACGGTTTCCATATAGCATTCTATGGCATTATCATTCTTTTCGGGGTGGCTGTCTGTTATTGGATATCAGACCATAAATTCTATAAGAAATATGGCAAGCATGGCATTTTGGATACGCTTGTGATAGTCGCTTTCCTTGCAGGCGTATTGGGCGCAAGAATCTGGTACGTGGTCGGCAACTGGGAAAGAGAAGGCTTCAACACCGACCCTGGATCTATATTTAGGATTTGGGATGGAGGACTCACCATCATAGGCGGTGCGGCAGCAGGTATCGCAGTCGGAATCATTTTCCTTAGACTTACAAAGAAATACGTCGATATGAGATGGGCCATAGATACGGTGGTGCCTACAATTTTGCTTGCCCAAGCGATAGGAAGATGGGGCAATTTCTTCAATTGCGAAGTGTATGGCGGGCAAATTAATACCCCTTTATTCATGCCAAATTGGATAGCGTATCAGCTAAATTGCAACAATGGAGGAGGATATCTAGATGCAGGAACTATGCATATGCCTTTGTTCTTGATTGAAGGCATCCTCAATGTCGCAAGCTATTTCATCATCGTTTATGGCACAAAACCTATAAAGAAATTCCTTTCCAAAGGCGATTTGGCTGGAATGTATTTCATCTTCTATGGCGTCATCAGGATTGCCTTGGAAGGATTAAGAGATTCCTCGTTTAATATGGGAACAGATAATTCTTTCTCTATTTGGGGTTCGCTCAATTACATCATAATCGGGGCGGCGACGATTCTTTGCTTCCATCTTTATGACCTTAAGAAGAAAAACCTCGCGACCAAGATTGATTTCTTCGCGGGCATGGGTTTATCGCTCGTTGCCTTATTAACTCCGTTATCCGCAGGGTTGGTTGTGAATGATACGAATGGCAATTTAATCAGCGAATATAGCGGTTTTGCATACATTTTTGGGTCAAAAGACAACAATATTGCGATTGGAATGCTTGTGGGATTTATCTTCTTGGTTCTAGGAATCATCTCCTTCGTTGTTGCTAGATTTGCTAAGAAAGAAGATGTTTCAAAGAAAATAAATTACGCCTCAATCGGATTATTAGTCGTCTCTGGAGTGTTCTTCCTCCTCGGGAAGAATATAGTTGGAGGCTCTAGCGAATACAATTATTCTCTAGGCCCTGGATTCATATTGCCAGGCATGATGTCTATTTGCCTCGCCATAATCGCTTTGCTGCCGGTGTTTATTGAAAGAGCGAAAAGAAAAGAAACAAAGAAAGAAGAGGTAACACCAAATGAAGCAAGTTGATGTCGTTATTATCGGAAGCGGGCCCGCTGGAATGAGTGCGGCTTTGTATTTAGCAAGAACTTCCTTGTCTTTTGTCGTTTTGGAGAAAGGGGCGCCAGGTGGCAAACTCATTAATGTGCCGCATATTGCCAATTACCCTGCCCAAGAGGATTTATCGGGCTTTATGCTAGCTCAGCAATTCTTGAATAGCGCAGCCCGTTTTGGGGTTGAAGTCACTTATGGCAATGTAAGCGCCATAACGAAAGAGAATGATATCTTCACCGTCCATACAGATGATGAGACGTATGAAGCCAAAGCGGTTATTGTCTGCACCGGTTTCTCCAATGTCCCAAGCATTCCGGGGGAAAAGGAGCATATGGGCAAGGGCGTCTCCTATTGCGCCACATGCGATGGAAGATTCTACAAAGGGAAAAGAGTCGCGGTCTATGGTAATGGGGATCCTGCCATCCAAGAGGCTTTATATCTAGCCCCCTTATGCGAGAAAACATATTTCATCGTCCCGGATGAATTAAAAGCGACGGAACTATTCGTCAAGAATCTCTCATCGAATCCATCCGCGGAGATAATTGAATCCGCCAAAATAACAAAAATTTCAGGCGAACCAAAGGTTAGCTCAATCACCGTTTTGAAAGACGATAAGGAAGAAGAGATAGAAATTGCAGGGGTTTTCCCGCTTGTTGGAGAGAAAAGTGCCTCCAGTTTCTTGCTTAATCTAGATGTTGAAATGGAAAAAGGATTCATCAAAGCAAACGATATGATGATGTCTTCAGTTCCTGGTCTGTTTGCCGCAGGCGATATCGTTAATAAGAGATTGAAACAAGTTGTGACCGCCGCTAGCGATGGTGCTATAGCCACCAATGGAGTTTTAGCCTACCTTAATTCAAGGAAGAAATAATGAAAGAAGGATTGTCTTTCGCTGCCAAAGTCAAAGAGGAGATATGCCTTTCCTCTTGGGAGGATGTGCAGAAAAGGGCAATCCTTTCTTCTTTTATCCGCATAAATGGGTATTTGAAGATATCCTCTAACCGCACTATGGCGGAACTATCGACCGAATCCGCCTTTATTGCCAAAGCAATCTATCAATTCATATATGACATTTATGGGATTAAAGTCAAATTTTCATATACCAGGTCATCAGGTTTATTAAAAAGAGTCACTTACCACATAATAATCGTCGACGAGGCGGAAGATGTTTTGAACGATTTGGGAGTGGATCTACTATCTGGGGAGATGCCCGATAACCCTTTGATAAGCAATGATGAATATTTTGCTTCATATTTATCTGGCGCTTTCCTTGCCTCCGGCTCGGTGAACGATCCTAGAAGCAAGAATTATCATCTTGAGATGTCTTTTGTTTCTAATGAGTACGCCAAATGGATATCCAAGAGAATAAACAAAATAAACGGGCATATGTTTTCCTCCAAACTGATAGAAAGACGAAACAAATATGTCGTGTATCTAAAAAAAGGAGAGGAAATTGCGTCGTTTTTGGCGTTAATCGGCGCCAAATCATCCTGTTTGGATTTCGAAGATGTGAGGATAACTAGGGACTTCATTAATAGCAGCAATAGGCTATCTAACATCGATATGGCCAATATGAGAAAGGCTTTGAACGCTTCAAAAAAGCAAATCGACGACATCAATTATTACGTTGAGAAGGTTGGATGGGATAACATCAAAAACGAGAAATTAAGCATCTTGATGCATCTTAGACTAGATAACCCAGACGCTTCAATGAACGAATTATCATCTTTGTTAAGCGAAGAATTGGCGGCGACAGTAAGCAAATCAAACATCAACCACCTTTTTAGATATATAAAAGAAGAATGTGAGAGGATGAAAAAAGATGGCAAATGATTTTTCTATCCTTATCCAGCTTGGCATGAGGATCGCTTATCTAAGAAAAGAAAGAAAGATGAGCCAGCTCACCTTATCGATCGATTCTGGCATCGCCAAATCATATCTATGTGAATTAGAAAAAGGCAGGAGAAATCCTTCCGTTGTCGTTTTGAGCAGAATCTCTGAAGCCTTGGGGGTAACGTTAGAAGAGCTTTTCAAAGGGATATCCCCAATAGAAGGCATAATGCTATAAGCTTATTCAAAAAAATTTATGAAATCCTAGGTGAACATTGACAAAAGACCTAGAAATTCATAAATCGCTTAGAATGAAAACATATATAGTTTTGTTTTTTCAGTAAACAGGTAAAAATATTGCATACCTCTTTTATTAATTTGATTTGATTAGTATAATCAATACGCACTTTATAAGGAGGACATCATTAATGTCAATAAAAGTCGCTATTAACGGCTTCGGCCGTATCGGAAGACTTGCCTTCCGCCAAATGTTCAACGCTAAAGGCTATGAAATCGTCGCTATCAACGACCTCACCAGCCCAAAGATGCTTGCTCACCTTCTAAAATATGACACCGCCCAAAAAGGTTATTGCGGTATCATCGGCGAGAATCTCCACACCGTTGAATCAAAAGAACCAGTCTATGAAGAAGATGGAAAGACTGTCAAAGTTCCAGGATCCATCACCGTCGATGGAAAAGAAATAACCATCTATGCCAAACCAAAAGCCAACGAGCTCCCATGGGGAGAACTCGGTGTCGATGTCGTTCTAGAATGCACCGGATTCTACACCTCAAAAGAAAAATCAATGGCCCATATCGAAGCAGGCGCGAAGAAAGTCGTTATCTCCGCTCCAGCCGGAAAAGACCTCCCAACCATCGTCTATTCCGTCAACGAGAAGACCTTGACCAAAGAAGACAAAGTCATCTCTGCCGCCAGCTGCACTACCAACTGCTTAGCCCCAATGGCCAAAGCCTTGAATGATGCTTTCCCAATCCAATCCGGCATCATGACAACAGTCCACGCCTACACAGGCGATCAAATGATCCTCGATGGACCACACAGAAAAGGCGATTTAAGACGTGCCCGCGCCGGTGCTGCTAACATCGTTCCAAATTCAACAGGTGCTGCTAAAGCCATCGGCTTAGTCATCCCAGAATTGAATGGTAAATTGATCGGATCTGCCCAACGTGTCCCAGTTCCTACCGGCTCAACCACAATCCTTGTTGCAGTCGTTAAAGGAGAAGATGTCACTGCAGAGAAAATCAACGCTGCTATGAAGGCACAAGCCTCCGAATCATTCGGTTACACCGAAGAACCACTCGTTTCATCCGACGTCATCGGTATGAAGTTTGGCTCATTATTCGATGCCACCCAGACCATGGTCGCCAAATTAGGCGATGGCTTATTCCAGGTCCAAGTCGTTGCCTGGTATGACAATGAGAATTCCTATACTTCTCAAATGGTCAGAACCATCAAATATTTCGCTGAATTGGCCTAATATTCATAACAATTCTCTTAAAAGCGTTCCTTTGTTGGGGCGCTTTTTTGATGCAAGCCATATTATTAATATGGACATAAAGGCAAAAGGTGGGTATCATTAACACCGCAAGGAGCAAAAAGATTATTATGCTAACAATTGAACAAATGTCCTCATTGAAGGGCAAAAAAATCTATGTCCGCGTTGATTTCAACGTCCCACAAAAGGGTGGAGTCATCCGCGATGACAACCGCATCAGAGCAGCGTTGCCAACTTTGAAATATCTAGTTGAGCACGGTGCTAGGCTCGTAGTCATGTCCCACTTGGGCAAAATCAAATGGAAAGAGCCAGATCCCGCTAAAATCGAGGAGATGAAAGCCGCCAACAATTTGGAATGCGCAGCAATCCGCTTAGGCGAACTTCTCCCAGAGACAAAAGTCTATTTCTCAAAAGATAATAGAGGCGAGGAATTGAAGAAAGCCGTAGAAGGATTAAAAGATGGAGAAATCCTCGTTGCCCAAAACACCAGATACCAGAAAGGCGAAGAGAAAAATGATCCTGAATTGGCCAAGGAGTGGGCTTCACTCGTCGATGGATTCGTCATGGATGCCTTTGGCTCCGCTCATAGAGCCCATGCCTCAACCGTCGGTGTTCCAGAATTATTGAAAGCCGAAGGAAAAGAGGTTGCTTTAGGCTATTTGATGCTAAAAGAGGTTGAAAACCTCTCCAAATGCGTTGAGCCAAAAGAAGAAGATAGACCATACGTCGCTATATTAGGCGGATTTAAAGTCTCAGATAAAATCAAAGTCATCGATTCATTATTAAAGAAATGCGACTATGTTATCATCGGTGGCGCGATGGCCTATACCTTCAAGAAAGCCATGGGAATGAATATCGGTTCCTCCCCATGCGAATATGATCAACTTGAATATGCAAGAACCTGCTTAAGAGAGGCAAATGGAAGAATTCTTCTCCCAGTCGATGCTGTAGTCACTGATTCCTTTGAGCCAGTTGAAGGAAGAAAGATTCTAACTGTGGACACCATCATCGAAAAAGGTGGCAAAATCCCAGAAGGATTTGAAGGATGCGACATCGGTCCAAAGACCAGAGAATTCTATAAAGAAATCATTTCAAAGGCTAGATTAGTCTTCTGGAATGGACCTATGGGCGTCTTCGAGCAAGATGCTTTCCAAGAAGGAACCAAAGCCATCTGCGAAGCTATCCGTGGACTAAAAGGCAAAGCCTTCACAGTATGCGGAGGAGGAGACAGCGCTTCAGCTGTCAAACAATTCGGATACAAAGCTGATTTCTCACACGTCTCAACCGGCGGCGGCGCTTCTCTAGAGATGATTGAGAACGATGGACATCTCCCAGGCGTTGATGTTCTTAAATAAAGGATATTTATGAGAAAGAAATTATTAGTCGGCAACTGGAAAATGAACAAGACTCCGGAAGAAGCTAAGGCTTTTGCCTTATCTTCCAAGGAATTAGTTGATTATGCCTTAGCCCATGACATCGATGTCGGTGTTGCCCCAACATTCGTTTGTTTGCAAACTGTGGTGGAAAACGCCAACAAGAAGATGATAATCGCCGCTCAAAATGTCAATGAGCACGACCATGGAGCCTACACTGGAGAAATCTCCATCCCAATGCTTAAGGCTGTGGGCATCTCCTGGGTCATCTTAGGCCATTCAGAGAGAAGAGAATACAACAATGAGACTTCTGAAGCCTGCAATCTTAAAATCAAAGCGTTGCTTGCTTCCGATATGACTCCTCTATATTGCTGTGGCGAATCTCTAGAAATCTTTGAGAAAGGCGAGACAAAAGAATTCGTTGAAAAGCAAATCCGCGCCGGCTTTGCTGGGTTAAATGCAGAAGAAGCCAAGAAAGTAGTCATCGCCTATGAGCCGATCTGGGCAATAGGCACTGGCAAAAGTGCAACCAAAGAAATCGCTGAAGACACAATCGCTTTCATTAGAGGTGTCTTAGCCTCGTTATTTGGGGAAGAAGCCGCAGAGGAGATTAGAATCCTATATGGTGGCAGCGTCAAACCAGGCAATGTCGCTGAATATATGTCGCAAAAAGACATCGATGGCGCCCTTGTCGGTGGAGCTTCTTTAGAAGTCGAAAGCTATCACCAACTCATCGAAGGAATGATTAAATAATCACAACTAAAGTTCTTAAAGCCCTTGTTAAATAAAAACAGGGGCTTTTTGTTTTGGTTGATATTTATATTTGCTGTATTATTGTCTTATCTAAAGGAGGTAATCGTATGGAAGACATATATGTTCCTGGAAACGAAAGACAGGAAGAACCTAAGAAAGAGAAAAAATCCTTTATCAAGACAAGCGAAGGCCTTTATATGGGCAAAGTCTTCGGCATCATGGGAATCGGATTGGCCGTAAGTGCGATCGTATGCTTTGTTTTGGCATACGTCTTAGCATTTTTATACAACGATGGAGAAGGATATTTGACCGATGAAGGCATCAGGGTTGGATTTGGAATAATGATAGGTTCCGCGATAGCGTTAATCATTGATCAATTGGTTATTACTTTTGGAGCGTTCAAAAGCAGAAAGAACTCATTATCCATTTGGATCCCTTATATTATTTACGCGACGTTGATTGGGCTGTTGCTTGGTACATTGGTTGTTTTTGCCCAAATAAGATTCGATACGATTGCTGAAGCGTTTGGAATAACCGCTTTGGTGTTTGTCGTTATGGCTTTATTAGCGATGTTTACCAAAATCAGCCTGCACCCATTGGGATTAATCGGTCTTGGCTTGCTTTTCGGTTGCATGATTGCCTCGCTTTTCTTCGGAATCTGGTATCTAATATCACCATCAACCGCAGTATTAATTTATTGGGTAATAAACATCATCATAATCGTTGCGATGATGCTCATAACTGGATGGGATATCTGGAGAATAAGAAGAATGAGCGAAGGTGGCTTAATGGATAATGGCCTAGCGGTATATTCCGCATTTATTCTTTACACAGACTTCATCAATATCTTCATCAGATTGCTTCTGATTCTTGCAAGAAATAGGAAATAAAACAAATTTTGTATAGAGAGTCGCGCAAGCGGCTCTTTTTCAACACAACTCGAATTTCATTTTTTTTTATTTTAATGGCCTATAATATGCTTAGATATGAAAAACAGCCGTCTCAAAATCATTTTGGGTATTCTTGCGGCGATAAGTGTGGCGATTTTTGTTTTATCTTTTGTGAAAATAAAACCAGTTACCATATCAGATTACATATGCAAGAATCCTGATGCGGATGAAACGTGTTACACGACATCTCATGTGATTTTTAATTCACTATATATGTATGCAAGCACATATTACGTTTATGGGATTATTTTTTGGCTCAATGCAGCTTTGGAAATATATGTGATTGTAATGTTTATTCTTTCTCTGGTGAAGCCTGCAAAATGGATGTACATATCTTCCTTTGTGGCTTTTGGGATACTTTTAACAAGATTCGTTGGGATGCTTCTTTTCTTCCGTTAAGGCCTTTGACAAGAAAACAAAGCATATTTATTAGATGTATTTATACGCTTATTCATCGACGTTCGTAGGTGTTTTGCGTTGGTTTTTATATATTTTTTATCAATTATCAATTGAAAAAGTTCCAAAAAATTGTTAAATTTTTTTCTAGAGGTAAAAGAATATGTGCACAAGTTTTGTTTTTAATGGAAAAGACACGGTGGTCGCCAGCAATTTTGAAGGCGAAGGAATGGTGTCAAAGTTGATTGTCAAGCCGAATTACATTGCAATTGCCGTCCAAAAGAAGAACAAATGGGTTCCTATGGTTGGCGTCAATAGCGATGGGACATTTGTATCGTTATTAACGGTCAAGGGTGTTCCAGAAGGTGAATATCGCAGAGGCAAAGGATTGACCAAATTAGGTGATTTAGCAGAAAAATTAATCACTGGCGAATTGTCATTCTTAGAAGCTAAAAAAGTCATTAAAGGCGAAATCATTAATGATGAAGGAACATCTTTCCAATTGATGGCTACCGATACCAGAGGCAACATTATGATGGTAGAGCCAGGAAGAGGGGCTGAAGTAAGGAAAGACAAATATGGCATTGCCGCCAATTTCTCTTATTTCGATGTCGCTGGCACAAAAGAAGAAAAGCATTCCGGATATGACCGCTACCTAACAGCCGTCCAAACACTAAGCCATGTTGGAGAAGGATATAGCGAAAAAGACGCTTTAGGCTTGCTAAGGAAAATCGATGCTTTAAATAAAAAGACATCAAAATTCTCATTCATCTTTAGCGTCGCCAAAAATTCTTTGATGATCATCACCGATAGCGATTATGCTCATCCGAAGGTTGTCAGATTCCCAAAGAAGAAATAAGTAAATCTTAATACTGAAGACCGCGCCTAATGTGCGCGGTTTTTTGTTCGTATAACTTATTTATTTATATATGCGCGCATAATGCGAGAATTTGTAAAGAAATTAGAAAGTAGTTGACTGAATTATATAGAAGTCTATAATCATTCTCGCTGCATAAAAAGCGGCACTTACTCAAAGATAAAAAAATTCGTGCAAAAAGTTGTTGACACGAATGTATCAAACGAGTATCTTTATTAAGCACGCAAATTGCGGGGTAGTACCCGACGGTGCAGAAAACACCGATTGCGTGAGACTGATCTTTGAAAACTAAACAGAGACAACTAACACTTTAACGTCGATTCTTTTGAATCAAACACAACCAGATAATTCATTTAAAAAACTAGATCATACATTAATTGAGAGTTTGATCCTGGCTCAGAATGAACGCTGGCGGCGTGCCTAATACATGCAAGTCGAACGAGGTAGCTTCGGCTATCTAGTGGCGAACGGGTGAGTAACACGTAGGTAACCTGCCCTTAAGACTGGGATACCCAGGCGAAAGCTTGGCTAATACCGGATCACAACATTGGAGGCATCTCCGATGCTTGAAAGGCGCCTTTAAAGCGCCACTTTTGGATGGACCTGCGGCACATTAGCTAGTTGGTGAGATAATAGCCCACCAAGGCAAGGATGTGTAGCCGATCTGAGAGGATGACCGGCCACAATGGGACTGAGACACGGTCCATACTCCTACGGGAGGCAGCAGTAGGGAGTCTTCGACAATGGGGGAAACCCTGATCGAGCAACACCGCGTGAGTGATGAATGTCTTCGGATTGTAAAACTCTTTTATTTGGGATAAATGACTAGGGTAGGTAATGACCTTAGTTTGATAGTACCATTTGAATAAGCAACGACTAACTTCGTGCCAGCAGTCGCGGTAATACGAAGGTTGCAAG
>JAFUHI010000009.1 GCA_017468925.1 Bacilli bacterium
ACCGTAAATATCATAGACTTTCGCCCACATTCTAATTCGGTTATGCATAGTTTCTCTAGAACAGCCTTCAACGGTAGGCGTAAAGCCATTCTTTTTGTACTCAAGCACCATGTTGAGTTTTTCTTCTTTTGTCCATCTCATAATAAAAACCCCTCCAGTTGGTTGTCCAACTTTTGGGGTTCATATCAACTTAGGTTTCGGTTTTTTTCTTATTGATATAATCAATCAAACTACATGTAGTGCACTTTATAATAATTAATATTGAAACGTGCATAAAAAATATATAATCAAATAATCAAAATCAATGATTAATTATTTATAATTAAAATAATTAGTGTTGTTTGACATGGAAACAATGCAAAAATAAGATAAATCATGTAATGATTAACCCAAAAAAGAGACATTAATCGGAGGTAAAACGATGAAAAAAATCTCTTCCCTGGCTTTGTTAACGGTCTCAAGCATGCTTATTTTGGCATCCTGCTCCAATGAGCCTGCCGCCCCATCAACATATAATTTGACCTTCCATCAAACGGTAGAAGGAGAGATTGATGATTATGTTTTTGTCGTTACCCCTGGGGAAACGCAGCAAACAGATGCCTGGGCAATAGAGCCAGACATCAATCCAAAGGCTGGTTATACATCCGTATGGGAAGAATACAATGTCGAAGAAATGACCGGGGATGTAACGGTAGAGCCGATTTACACACCGATCGAATATGTCGCGACATTTATCCAGAGGGATACAGGTGACACTTTGGGAACCTCTAAATTCACCGTGGAAGACACAGTTATCCAAAATATCCCAGAATTACCAACCCTCCACGGATATACATACGCTTGGGAGCCATATACGATTGAACCACACGACATGAGCATCTATTGCGATAAAACCGCGAATGAGCATACGATTAAATTCTTTGTGGAAGATGAAGAAGGAGCTAAAACACAAGTGGGTGATACCCAAACCTTCACAATCGAAACGGAATCAGTCGTAGAGCCAGAAATCCCAGAAAGAAGTGGATACGACTCTTATTGGCCAGAATATGATCTGACATTAGATCAAGACCTTGAAGTGACTGCGATATACACGTTGCACCATTATTATGTCCAATTCGTATTCGAAGGAAATAATGTCGGTGAGCCTGTCGCTTATGATAATGACGGCACAACCTATGAAGATCTGCAAAAGCCGGAAACCCCAGAGAAAACCGGATACACGGTTACCTGGCCTTCATCGGTTGAATTAACATTTGGCGAGATTGACAATCCTCAAATCATTGAAGGAATTGCGACTGCTAATACATACACAGTCAGCTATGAAGGTAGCGACGAAACCACACGCGTCACATATGACGCCCCATATGAACTAAATGGGACAGACAATATTCTCTATGATTGGTCATATCAAGGCGAAATCATGCCTCTATCAGGAGATAGATGGAATATTGCCGATGATATCACCTTAACAAAAGAATTCACCTTTTTAACATACAAAGCCGTCGATTTCGAAGACGGAATCAACAAGATTATCACCAACAATAGCGGCGTCAACTCAATCGAAGTGGTCGCGGAAGAGGGACTAAAAGGCAGCAAAGCCCTCAAATGCGTTTTCAGCGGAGAAGGCTATCTCAACATCGATAAAAACTACCTTGACCTTGTGTTCGCAGATCCAAATGTAAAAGCATTATCTTTCTACGCCAAAGGCACTTTGGTCACGAACAACTTCAGGCATATCACAGTCGATGCACAATACGTGAACAACAACAGCGAAATAACCTCCTGCTATGAGAGGAACCAGACCGGCCACGGAATCGACACAGTTTATAAGCAGTTCTTCCTGACCAGGGGTGTCTACTCCCAGATGGGTGCATCAGACTGGGCGATCAAATACGGCGGCGCTGACGGTCCATACACCCTATATTTAGATAACTTCCAAGTCTCTACCTACGATTATTACGACAACAGCATATATGGGTTGGAGAATGGCCGCGAGCAGCTTGAAGACTCGACACATTATTACTTGAGGAACCCGGTGACCGGGGGTGCTCAATTATTGGTCACTGGTGCATTCGATAGCACCACAATCGGGCCAAACTACGAAGTTTATTCCGAGGGCCATAGATCTATATCTCTATCTAAAACAACCGGTCAATTGAATTTCTATCTAAGAGATCAATTTGCCTATGCCAACCTGCCAGATGAAGGCATATTGTTCGATTATTATGCCGATTTCAATGCAAATGGATGGTGGGATGGCCAAGACACCGGAGCGATTGTGACAGGAACTGATAAACCATTCGTCTCCAAGATTAACGAATCCGTCCAAAAGGATCGTTGGCATACACTCCACTTCACCAAGTCGCAGATAACTACAGATGGGAGATTTTTAATAATCAAAGGATCCGTAGCCGGAAGGGTCTACATCGATAACATTAGGATTGCTACCTCTGATTTGAAAACGTCTTTTGAAGACGACAAGTACGTCACTCATTTCGGGGATTACGTAAATGTCACTTGCTACGATATAGCAACCACAACGGAGTCAAATGCGACCAGAGACCAAAAAATGGATTATATGTTCATCTTTGAATGGAATGGGTGCGATGGCGGAGAGATAACAAACGAGAAATCTAGCGATGGCGCTTATAGTTTGAAGTTACAAATGAATGGTGCTCAATGCCCAGTCAGGTTCGATCCTAGACTTATCAAGATCATGAGTGATACAAGCACCATATCGTTTGATGTCTATACAGACGATGTTATCTTCGTCAACTCCCATTTCGAATCGGTGCAATTTGGAGTGTGGACAACCATCACTCTAGCGAAATCCGAGTTTGACGCTGCATCAGAAAACAGGATTTTAAAAGAAATATGGTGCAAAGCAGGCACTTTGTACATCGATAACGTAGTAGTAAATTTGTAAATAAAACAAAGAAGGAGTTAGAAACATGAAGAAAATCACAAGGAAACTCATTCCTCTTGCCGCCAGCATAGCGATGCTAGCCTCATGCGGAGGAGGAAACGGAGTCGATGACACTAAAACAAATATCTCAATTTGGAGCTTTAACGGAGGTGTTGGCAATAAGTGGCTTGAAAGCGCGATGAGAGCGTTTGAAGAAGCACACGCTAATGACTCTTATGAAGAAGGGAAGACCGGAGTTGCTTTGGCCTGGACTGGAAACACAGATTCAGGCGGCGCTTTATCCACGATGAAAACTTCTTCATATGCTCTATATTTCACCGAGAAAGGTGATACGCCATACACTTTGGCGAATAAAGACCTTGTCTATGACATCACTTCCTTAGTCAAAGAGAAAGCCGATGAAAGCGAAGATAAGACCATCGAAGAGAAAATAGACGAAGATTATCGCACGGTTTTGCAAGGAGAAGATGGCAAATATTATGCCTTGCCCCATTATGAATGGTACCCAGGCATCACATACGACGTATCCGCTTTCGATAGATTGAATTGCTATTTCGCCGCGGATGATGAAGAAGACGCCGTAACCTATGTTTCCGAAGTTCAAAACGGCAGCAAAGTCTATAAATTCGGCACCGGCAAATTCATTGGTTCATCTAGTGCTAAAAAGAGCTGCGGAAACGATGGATTATACGGGACCGAAGATGATGGATTGCCTTCTTCCGTTGAGGAATTCCTCATCCTTTGCTCATATTTGAAGCAAAACGGCTTAGCTCCTTTGGCAGTCGTTGGCAACCATAGAGACTACAGCGCTTATCTGTTGCAAGGATTCTTGACCTCTTTATTAGGAAGGGAAGGGATTCAGAACTTCTATGATTTCGATGGAACAATCAATGTATTAGATATTGACTCCAGTGGGGATATCGAGATGTCTGGCGAAGAATTATTCTGTGCAGGAAGTGGAATCCCCGCTCCAAAATACACCTCAAAAACAGTTACAGAAGCCACTGGATATTTAACCAGAGAAACCTATGAAAGATATTATTTGGCTTCATTAATGAAAATCTTCATCGATTGCGGATTCTTCTCCGATAAATCAATCAACAGCACCGTCGATAATAAGCAAACCCAATATGGTTTCATCAATAACGTCAGCGGCTTTGCTAGCGCCATGCTTATTGAAGGTAACTATTGGTTCAATGAGGCCAACGAAGAAGGATATTTCGAGGCTTATAAGAAGAGGAACCGCGAAGATAGAAATATCGGATGGATGTCTCTTCCTTCAAAATTGAGCGGAAGCGTCAAAGAAGACACGACTGGAGAAGGCTATCAAACCCCATTATTGGACACCGGCTATTCTTATTGCGTTGTCAATAAAGGCGCGATGGAAAGAGGCAGCGAAGGATATAGGAAAGCCGTCCTTGATTTCGTCAAATTCCTCTACACCGAAGCTCAACTCCAATCATTCACAAAGATAACTGGCACCGCGAAGGCCGCTATCGAATATGATTTCTCCTCCTCCTCGGTTACCGCGGGTCTAAGCAGCTTCCAGAAGCAGGTCTTGGCCTTGAAGAAAAACAATGGCGTTGTATATACAACAGCCGCTTCCAAAACATTCCGCAGGCACCAAGCCGACTTCCAATTCGGTATCAGAGCGCCAATCTGGCAGACAACAATCAACAAAACCACATACAATGACTACATCACCGCTTTCACCGATCGCGACCAGAGCAATTCGCCCGAAAGCGTCGTCAAAGGCTCATTCATCTCTAAAGACACCTGGGAGAGCGTCTATTACGTCCAATAACATATAACAATGAAAAGAAGATTCTTATTCGCGTCAATTCTTGGAGTGATAGCCCTTCTTTCTGGGGCAGCGGTTTCGTTATTCTTAAGCGGGGCAATCGGAAATGTCTATCAAATCAAAGCAGAAGATGCTTCTTTCATCGCCGATAAGGATCTTCCCGAGACATATAAAATAAATTCTTCCTTCTCTGCACCGAAAGGGAAAATCGCCTATCAGGGTTTAGAATATTCCTACAATGACCATTATCTGAAATACCCAGATGGGAAATTATACAAGAAAGATGTATATACCCTAGATGTCGCTGGTCAATACGAATGTTCTTTCATCTATAAAAGCGGAGCGACTGAGATAAGTGCATCTTATTCATTTAAGGTATTCAATGATGCCTACACCTTGTCCAATAACGCTTCATACGCCAAATATGTGGATGAAATCCCAACCAATTACAATCCAACCCCTGGGATAAGCGTTTCTTTGGCGGAAAACGATATGTTCACCTTCAATCAGCCGGTGAATATTTCATCCGCTTCATTAAGCGAGCCTCTTATCGTTTATCACCCGTATGCTTATTCCCTCAGGGCGAATCCTGCGAACGAAGGCAAGGATATGACGCCCAACAAAGTCTATGATTATGATGACCTCAATAAGCCTAGACCTTTGCCTATGGACGCCAATTGTTCTGTTGTGAGGGTAACGGATGCATACGATCCTTCGATTTATTTTGAGACGTTCATTTTCTATCGCACCGCCAATACCAGCAACAACAGGCAGCAGCAATACGCTGTAGTGGGAGCCTCCAACCAAAGCAAAGTTGGAATCGAGCCAGCTGCAGCCCAAGGGACCGGTGCTAGATTGGTCACAATAGATGGAGTTTCATATCGCGAATATATTGGCCAAACACTGTCTGGTTTTGGAATCACTTTGAATACAAGAAGTGGAACTATTTTCGAAAAAAGAGTCAGAGCGGATGGTACAACATACAATTCTGCGATAGGCACGACTTTCGATATGTCATCTATCGCGGATATCTCGAACGCTGACGATTACGGATATTCGATTTATTATGACTACAAGACCATGAAGGTGTATATAAAGCACGTCAGCACTTTCTGGGTCAATGATTTGGATGAGCCGATACTCCATAACTCCAATCTTTTCCCTGGCTTTACAACCGGAGAGGTGTTCATCTCCGTCTATAATACCGAATATAATGACACGATGGCCTCGTTTGACATCGAATCCATTTATGGGGTTGATGATTTAAGCGTCTCAACAATCGTTGATGATGTTGCCCCGGTTATTAAATTAGATAACGATAACAATGATTTCAATATCGCGGTAGGCGAGCCATTTAATTTATTCTCCGCCCAAGTGATTGATTATAACTACAAAGGTGATTTGACCACTCAGGTATTCTATGAATATGGAAGTGCCCAAGAACACCAAGTAAGCGTGGTGAATAATTCATTTATCCCCGCAAAACCCGGCAAATACACGATTGTCTATACTGCTGTAGACGCTTTTGGTAACGTTAGCAAGAAAGAAGTGGGATTGTATGCTATAACAACTAGAACCAGCAAATCAATTGATTTTGAGGTGCGGGAACTATCCAGCGTTGAAGCGGGGCAGAAGATTATATTGCCCACCCCATCCGTCACCGTCTATAACAACGATCTTTCTATTTCCTGCAAAGCCGTGCATGAAGATGGCTCTTATGTCGATATTGATACAACAACTTGGGAATTCTTCGTCAAAAAAGTCGGGGAATATGAGATTATCTACGACTATAGCGACGGGATTTCCTCCTATACTTATTCATATAAAATGAATGCGACTACTTCTGATAATGTCTATTTGGAAGATGCCTCATTGCCGAAATACATCATCAAAGATGCATCTTATACCCTTGATCACGCTTACGCGGTAAAAACAAACTCGAAAGAATTGGAATATGTTGAGCCAGATGTGTATGTAAGCGAAGATGGGAATGGATTCAATAAGAAAATCGATGTCAAAAACTTTGCAACTTCCGCCTCGTCTTCTGTGCAATTCGAATATAGAAGCGGAACAAAGACCATATTC
Organism: Bacilli bacterium; assembly: GCA_017468925.1. GTDB lineage: Bacteria > Bacillota_I > Bacilli_A > RFN20 > CAG-826 > UBA4951. The sequence continues at coordinate 6,813 of JAFUHI010000009.1, forward strand.
ACATCGGAAGAAATCCCAGTAAAGGATGTCTCATTCAAGAGCAGGCTAAATAAGCAACTCTATTTTGATAATGACAATGTCAATGTCGAAGCGTCTTCCTCGTTTATGACTCTATCTCCAGAGGTTATAGGAAGAGGTAAAACGACTTTCATCAATCCTCTTAATTTCTCGAATTTCTCTTTGACTCTTGATCTTAACGGCAGCAACCTATCATCCTGCAAATTGAATATCGTTTTAAGCGATTATGAGGATGAAACGAATAAATACATCATTGGTTTGTCAAAGAATTCGGATGGCAAGACGGTTGCTATATCTTTCAATAACGAAATCACTTATAACGTCAACCCGACATCTTATACGATTTCGTATGATTCGATGAGAGAGACGTTATCCGATTCATTTGATAATTCCGTCTCTTTACCCAATCCATTCCCAAGCGATAGATTCTATTTGTCCATGGAATTCGTTGAGGTTAATGGCCCTTCTTCCCTCGCCTTAAGGAATCTAAATGGACAGACGATGAATTCATCTTTGGGCGATAATGTTTCTCCTACCATAGACGCCCCACACATTGAAGGCACACATTCTTTGGGTTCCACGGTCGATTTATCATTCATCTATCCCGCAGATACTTTGTCCCCATATTTCGAAGGCAATTACTTTTTCATGGTCACCTATTATGAAAACGATGAATTTGTAGATGGAGAGGCGGTTACAAGCGAATCTAACGTCGTTCTTGATGGGACGCAGGATGTAAATAGTGATTATTCGTTCGTCTTAAGCAAACCAGGGGTTTATGAGATTTATTATTCTTACAAAGACCAAGCTGGAAATAGCTCCGGCAATAGCGGTTTAAGAATAATCTATAGCAACGACGATGTCGCTCCGAACATTACCCTCGATGATGATTTCTCTACATCCACGATTGTTATGGCCTCACTAAACGAGGAACACGGCATCAAAGGATATAAAGTCAGCGACAACTACGATAAGAGCATCAACGTTTCAATTTATGTCTTGGATCCTGATTTTGTTTATTCAAAACTCAATGGAAACAAAGTCGCTTTGAAGAAGAAAGGCGACTATAGGATCTATTATTATGCGACTGATTCAACAGGCAATATGGCGACAACCTATTACACGGTTAGGGTGAAATAAAGGAGAAGAAGGATGAAAAAACATAGTGTATTTAAAAAATGTAGCGCCTTCTTGGCCGCCATATTCGTTCTATCAAGCTGCAATAATGGAAGCGTGACCACAACAAGCGATGATGGGCGACATTTCTATATCGATGAACATGGGATAGTCACAACAGGCTATGAAGATGTGCATGTCGACCCCGAGGATACATATTTCCAAGGGAAGCACGAATTCAAATACAGCAAATCAGGAAAGGCTTTTGTGAGGGATGGCAAAACGACATACAAATTAGTGGTGCCTGAAGTGGTGTCCGCTCAAATATCTTTAGCTAAAGAGGAATTCGTCCATTTCTTCAAAGAGGCAACTGGTATAGAAATTCAAACCATCACCGATAAAAACCTATCATTCAATTCATCCGACACGTATATTTCTTTAGGCCAGACAAACCTTCTTAAAACATCTGGATTAGAAATCGATTTTAACGAATTGACTGATGATGGATGCAGGATAATAACGAAAAACAATACGATATTCATCGTCGGAGGAAGTGATTACGGAACACTTAATTCGGTATATGACTTCATGCATATCTATTTTAGATATGAGCAATATTCCCCAGATGTCTATGAGATTGATAGGAATGTCAAAAACCTTGTTTTGTATTATTTCGATGTGACAGATATCCCTGACGTTAGACATCGCGCGCAGAACTATGGGTTCTTGGTTCCTGGAAGCGGCAATTACGACCAAAGCAACTATGGATACCGCATGAGGAATTCCAAAGGCAGGGGATTCTATTTCATGCCGGTCTATAGGGATTTGGATGATTATTCTTCACCAAGCAAAGTATCAACGAACACGAATACCTACGTTCCTTTTGAAGTTTATTCCGGCTCCCACCCTGCTTGGTTCTCCGACTTATCGACCACAAAAGACCCTCAGCTATGTTATACCGCTCATGGTAACGCGGAAGAATATGAAGCGCTTGTGGATCTTGTCTTCAAAAAGATAAAGAATTCGATGGTTCATTTCACCCCAGCGACCCATCCTCATATGAACGTCATGACTTTCACGATGGAGGATAATCACAATGTCTGCAACTGCGAGCATTGTAGAGAATATGAAAAAAAGTATGGGGCGATAAGCTCAACTCTTATCACTTTCGTTAACGAAGTGGCCAGAAGAGTGGATGCTTGGCAGAAAAAAGAGGAAAACAAAGCCTATTATAGGGAGAACTTCCAGATAATATATTTCGCCTATAACCAATTCGTTGATGCGCCTATCAATATCGATGAATCGGGTGAAAAGGCCATATACACCCCAACGGATGAGAAGGTGGTCTTGGAAAAGAACACAGGCGTCTATCTCGCTATTATCGATAGAGGCGATTTCCAATGTGATTTCTTTAATAACCCAATCCATAATGGAGGGGTTAACCAGAATATGGGAATCAAGGAGACTATTGATTCCTGGGGTTGTTTGACTGATTCCACTTATTTGTGGCTTTATCAGACGAATTTCAGCAATTATCCATATTTCTTTGATTCTTTCTCTTTCTATAACCAGCCGATGTATAACTACATCTCCTCAAAAGGATTGAAGATGTTCTTCGCCCAAGGGCAAGATACATCCGCAAGCGGCTCAACAGGAACGAATTTCAATAATCTTAAAGTCTATCTCAATTCCAAATTGTCTTGGGATTCTACGCTTGACCAAACCACTCTTATGAATCGCTATTTCAAAGCGATGTATGGAAAAGCTTATCAGGAGATGTGGAACTATTTCGGCTTGCTTAGAGCGTACACCGCAAAAATATTAGAAGAGCATTACGACACATTAATCAACAACAGAAGCATTTATAACCAGATAAATAAGAGAGAATTCAATTCGCTTGCGGGTTTGAATAGCTTAATCGCCCAAATCGATAAAGCTCAGGAAGTTAACTCTGCTTCCTCTTTAAGCGAAGAAGAGAAGAGAATATACAAATACAACATCGAAGCGGAAGCATTCTTCCCTCTATATGCCAAATTATCGCTATATGGTGCGATTGATTTGACTTACCAAGACTGCGTTGAATTGGCTTCAAGGCTAAAAGACGACATCGTTGCCTTGAGATTAGAGGGAATGATGACTAGAGAAGCCGGAGGCGCATCCGTTTTAGAATTGCCCAATTCATATTTATAAAGGAGAGCGGTATGAGAAAACTATCATTGATATCTTCCATAATGATTATTGCTGCGGCCTCCTTGTTTGGCTGCGCTCAAAACGAGACAAGCTCCACTGTGGAAAAGACAAATAGAATCGTCTTGAACGCTACATCTATCAATCTAGGGATAGGGGAGACATTCTACTTAACTACAGCGTATGAGGACTTAGACCAAGATTATGATACGACATTCACATCCAGCGACACATCGATCGTGACCGTGGATGAAGATGGGATTGTGACCGCCATTTCGGGAGGAAATGCCTCAGTTGAAGTAAAAAAAGGCAACGCTTCCGCCAAATGCGACTTCACCGTTTCTTTGAATGATTTGGTCCCTTCTTTATTCGTGGAAGGGATTAGCAACCATTATCTCTCTTTGGATACCCAGACAACTTTCCAATTCGTCACGAAAGTTAAATTCGGCAACGGCATTTTCGAGCCGGAAAACCTTTCATTCAACATAGAGAACCTTACGGGCGAAGGGAGGATGGATGGAAATACGTTTATCCCTGCAAAACAAGGGAATTTGAACATAAAAATCAATGCTTCTTTTAGAGGAAGCGAATTATATGCATACCCAATTTTCGTGGAGATAAAAGAATCAGTGGTCTTCACTTTGAAAGAAGGGAGCAGCGGAGAAAGAGAATTCTCGGAAATCAATTTGTTCACGCTTGACCAATACAAAGACAAAACATATCTAACTCAATTTAAACCAGTCGTCTCTTTGAAAGTGGACGGGGAAGACAAATCAGATTTGGTTGCGATTGATTTTACTGACGAGGATGATGTTATCTCATATGATTCTTCCACGAATACAATCTCATCGAATAAAACCGGCAGGGCCTTTATGGCTTTGTCGTATGGCGAATACACCAAAGAGATACCAGTCACAGTCAATTTCGTCTATATAGATGATTATGTGGTGGAGGATGTAATAATTGACGCTTCAGTCGGTGAATTCCCCGAAGAGATATTTGATTATTTTCCAGATGATAAAACGATTGTCAAAGCGACATCTTTGGATGGGGAAATTGAATACCAAATCCAGGATGGAAAAGTTAAAGGCATCCAATCGCATAATTTAGCTTTACAGCAAATTGTCTTATACAATAGCAAAGCCGCCTGCGTTGTTACTTTCAAAGCCTATGCGAAAATAATCACAAAGGCCGAGGATTTAGGCGATTTCTTGATTGATTTTGGAACTGATACAAACAAAGTCCAGCAATTCCAAAATGACGGATATTATATCGTTGCAAACGACATCGACTGTGAAGGGGTCACATACGCTTACCATACGAGAATGATTGGTTTAGGCCCTCGCCAGATAAATCCTTCATGCGGGTTTGTTGGCACATTCGATGGGCAAGGACACACAATCAGAAACCTTAACACACCTAAGGGCGGATTATTCTTGATTCTTGGCAATAAAGCGGTCGTGAAGAACGTGGCTTTTGTCGATGCTCAATTAACAAGCAATATCAACAACAAATTTGTTTTGGCTACATACGTTTACGCCGCTAAAATCCAAAACGTTTACATCAATTCCTCATCGGATATCCCTTCACAAGATAATGCGATGGTCGCGGCGTGCTTCACAAATAGCGCCTTAGTCTCTAATTGCTTATTCGAATATACAGGCCACGTTACCGCTACAGTGAATTACGGGTCGATGACTGTTTTAACCGAGGGAAGCACATCAAACGATTCCTCATATAGCGATGTCTATGTCGTGTCGGAAACACCGATGACAGTGAATAGAGCATATTACTGTGACACGATGAGATTTACTTATTTGGATGAACAGGTGACGATTGTGGTGGACGAAGAAGGGAATGAGCAGGCACTTCCTGTATTCGAATATCGCCATAACGGATCGGTTAAGCATTATCTTACATATAATGATATGAAAAACGCATCAAATGATTATTCATCATTCGATGAGAGATATTGGGCAGTTGATGACAATATCTTGGCGTGGAAGAACAAATAAGGAGGCGGTATGTCAACTTTATCTCTAAAGAAAGTAAACAAGATTTATCCAAACGGTGTGCAAGCTGTCTTTGATTTTGATTTGGAAGTCAATGACAAAGAATTCATTGTCTTCGTTGGTCCTTCTGGATGTGGAAAATCCACGACATTAAGGATGATCGCGGGCTTTGAAGAGATAAGCGACGGCGAAATCTGGATTGACGATAAATGCGTTAACACAATCGCCCCAAAAGATAGGGATATCGCGATGGTTTTCCAGAACTATGCCTTGTATCCTCATATGAGTGTTTATGAGAATATGGCCTTCGCTTTAAGGCTAAGAAAAGTATATAGACCAGTCTTGGATTTGGATTCAGATAACCCAGAATTCAAAGCGAAACGCCAGGAAATAATCGATAGCAAACAAAAAGAGTTAAATGAAGGCGTGGCTATATTAAAGTCTGAAAAAGCCGGCAAAGAGAAGATAAAGCAATTCAAATTCGAGAAAAGCAACGAGGCTAAGAAAGCATTGATCGAATTAGAAGAGCAATATTCAACCCAGGTTCTTTCATTCGATAGGAAGAAAGTCAAAGAGCTAAGCGATGAATTAAAAGAGCTGGAAAAGGCTGAGACAAGAGATGAGACACGAATCCAAAAGCTCAAAGAAGAGATAACAAGAGTTCAAAACACAGACGATACTCCTCTATACGCCTATAGGCATTATAACGACAAAGAAATCGCTGAAAGAGTGATGTCTGCAGCGGAGATTCTAGGATTGGTTCCTTATTTGAAGAGAAAACCTGCCGCATTATCTGGCGGACAGAGGCAGCGCGTTGCTCTTGGCAGAGCGATCGTGAGAAATCCTAAGGTCTTCTTGATGGATGAGCCTTTATCTAATCTGGATGCCAAATTGCGTGTTCAGACTCGAAGTGAGATTATCAAAATCCACGAAAGGGTTGGGGCGACTACCGTCTATGTCACCCACGACCAGACCGAGGCTATGACTATGGCATCTCGAATCGTGATTATGAAAGATGGCTATATCCAGCAAATAGGAACCCCAGAAGAAGTATATTCACATCCTGCAAATATCTTTGTCGGAGGATTCATCGGCTCGCCTGCGATGAATTTCATCAAAGGAACGTATGATGGGAAAGACTTTGTGATCGAAGGAGAAAGCGAGACAAAGATCGTTTTGGGCAAGAATTGCGGGGATTTATTGAGAGATTACACGAATAAACGCTTGGTTTTGGGTATCAGGCCAGAAGATATATATGAAGAAGGTGACCACAATAATGAATTGCCAAGCAACACAATTGAAATCAAATGCGATATCGTGGAGCTTCTAGGACATGAAAAGATAGTCTATGGCAGCGTCGATAAACAAAAGCTCACCATCAAGGAACCTGCAAAGCATCGCATCAAAATAGGCGAGACAAGGAAATATTGCCTTGATATGGAAAAAGTACTCTTCTTTGATGAAGAAAGCACAAAGGTGATTGGATAAGCATGATATTCTCCCATTATTATTCGACATCAGAGCCAAGTTCGAAAAAAGGCAAATATCCACCGATTAAGGTAAACATTTCCACATATGAAGCCTTCAGTAAGGTTGTGAATTACCTAAATGAAAACGGATATGGAGAGCTAAAAGCGAACGAAGAATATTACGATATATTCGCTACAAGAGATGGATATGAAGCATCGATCTTGGTGGCGAGCGACGGGGGAGAAAGCTTAATCCAGATATCAATCTATTACGAGAAGAAATTCAATCATGTGAAAAGGTTGTTCAAGGAAATATATAACGATTTGGAGGAGTTGTTCAGCAATTACGCATAATATGGCCAAAGCGAAAAGAAAGAAGACATCGCTATTAAAGAATTCGCGTTATCTGAAGCGACTAATCTTTTATATTCTTGTTTTGGCTTTGCCTTTGCTCCAATTCGCTTTGTTCTATGTCTATGTCAATGTTGATAGCATCATCCTCGCCTTCCAGCAATATGAAATCGCAGAGGGTGGGAAATACGTCGCCTCTTTCGCCGGCTTTGAGAACTTCAAAAACGTTTTCCAGATATTCGCTGATAAACCGCAGCTGATTGAGAATTCGTTGTTGCTTTTCGTCGTTGAATTCTTCATTGGCATCCCTCTTGCCTTGCTTTTCTCATATTACATATACAAACATAAGCTTTTTGCGGGGTTATTTAGGGTTTTGTTATTCTTGCCTCAGATAATATCTGGAACAGTATTCGTAATCATTATCAAGATTTTGCTTGGCGAGGCGTTCCCTGGATCTCAATTACCTGATTTGCTTATCAACGCGACGATTGATGTAAGAAGATCTACTTTGTTGGCCTTTGTCCTCTTCATGAGTTTTGGCACGAATGTCCTTCTTTTCACAGGCGCGATGACAAACATTCCTCCAAGCTTGGTGGAGGCTAGCGAACTCGATGGATGCAACCCAATCCAGGAATTTGTTTTTGTCACTTTGCCTTGCATTTTCCCAACGATTGTCTCCTTCATAATCATGACGATCGGCACTATATTCACCAACCAGATGTATTTATTCACCTTTGGTTTCCAAGACGACAAATTGGCCACGATTGGCTACTTTATTTATAGCCAAGCCCAAAACACTGCTGGAGGTTTGGTCCCATCTTCGGCGAATGTGGCAAGCTATGGAACTTTAAGCGCATTCTCTTTGTTGATTACGATTGTTTTATTCCCAGTCACTCTTGGGGTCAGAAAATTATTGCTCAAATTTGGGCCTTCAGCGAAATAGGAAATAGTTATGGCTAGATTGAATTTGAAAAGGAAAAACAAAATCAAAAACAAATCGCTAGTGGGCACCATTTTCTATTCCTTGATTGCTGCGGTTTTGGTTGTTTTCACCATCATTTTGACGATGATAATCTTCTGGGCCATCTTGAATTCGTTCAAATCTGGCTTTGAGTTCGACGCCGGGAATTATTTCTCTTGGCCAACAGGGGAATATGATCCTGATTTCAGCTTCTTTGATAACTTCATATCAATGCTTACAGAATTCAAGATACATATCGGCAACCAGTCATATTATTCGCGTCTATTTGGTGAGATTATCCAGCCAGAGACAGACGTCTCATTTGGCTTGATGCTTGTATATACCCTTGTATATGCTGGCCTTGGCGGCTTCCTCCAGACCATCGTTCCAGCTGTGGTGGCCTATATGTTATGCAAATACAAATTCAAATTCTCGAAGATTCTCTACGGTGTGGCGCTTATTGTCTACATCATCCCAATCGTAGGCAATTATCCAGCTATGATAACCCTTATGAGAGACTTGGGCATATATAACACCTTGTATGGTTCCCTCATCCAGAAGTTCAATTTCTTTGGAATGTATTTCTTTGTCTTCTATGCATATTTCGAAAATTATTCTGATACGTATCTAGAAGCCGCGGAAATCGATGGGGCAAACCAACTTCAAACCATCACTAGAGTTGTGCTTCCTATGGCAATTAAGCTTATTTCTACGGTGTTTTTGATCTCTTTTGTCAATTTGTGGAATGATTATCAATCGCCTTTACTATATATGCCTAGCTATCCAACCCTCGCCTATGGCATCTATCGTTTATCATCCGGTAGTAGCGGTGCTCTAGGAGTCACAGTCACCACCACGATGAAATTCGCGGGCGTTATCTCTACTGCGATGCCAGTGGTGTTGCTATTCATATTCTTGAAAGACAAGCTTATGGCGAATCTTTCTCTTGGAGGGATCAAGGAATAAGTGCGAATCAATAAAAAATTCGTTTCATTTTCTTTTATTGCCTTATCTTTTCTTGTGGCCTCTTTGGTCATGACTTTCTCGCCAAGCTCGATTTTGGCCACTCCGATAAATGAGACCTGGGTCCACTATAACAAAGTTAATGCATCTTCCATAGAAAAAGGCATCAAGGAATATTGGGTGAGCTGTTCCAGCCAAGAACACCGTTTTCTCGCCCCAATGAGTGGTACCATAAGGGAAGGCGGCACACCAAGCAGGGACTTCATTAATTCTCTATCCCCGGATGATGACAGATTGATAGATATCTACGGCAAATTGTTTGATTTTAATAATGGTTTGAATTCATATATCACCATCAAAGATGGATTTGAATCGTTGGAGATAGTGGATAATGAGGGTCTAGAAGGAAGCAAAGCCTTGAAAGCAAGCCGCATAGGAACCTCATATCTTGATTCACATCTATCCATCGATAAAGGATATCTTGATTATGTTTTCTCCGATCCGAAGGTCAAATCATTATCTTTCTACGCGAAAGGGACATTAGAGACAAATAATTTCCGCCACAAAACGGTGGACAAGCAATTTGTTAACAATAATAACTACATCATTTCTTGTTATGAACGAAACGATTCAAACTATGGAATAAAAAATACTTATAAAAGATTTTGTTTAACTAGAGGCGTCTATTCGCAAATGGGTGAAAGTGACTGGTTCATACAATATGGCGGGACCGGATCATATGATTTATATCTTGATGGATTTTCCGTCTCGTTCTCTGACTACTATGATTATTCATTGAATGGTGTGGAAAACGGATTTTTGAACAAGTCTGACAGTACCACTTATTATCTTAGGGATGCCGCAAGCGGCTTGGCGAACTTTATAATCACGACAGGAAATGAGGCCAACACGGTCGATTTTGATTACACGAATTGCACCGAAGGATATAGATCAATCAAGATTAATAAGACCAATTCAAGCAACATAACATATTACCTAAGGTGGGATTATGCATATGAGAACATTCCAGACGAAGGCATCTATTTCGATTTCTACACCACAGTGAATTTGAATGGTTGGTGGAGTGGACAGAACACCGGAGCATTCGTTGATGGAAAAGATAAGCCGGTTGTCGACACCGTCAACAAATCAATCAAAGCAAATACATGGTACACATTCCATTTCACCAAAGATCAGATAACTAGCGATGGGCGTTTCCTCATCCATAAGAGCCCAGTTGGCACAATGTATATCGACAACATCCGCTTAGCGACAAGAGAACTTACGTCATTTGAAAACGTCGGAGCGTTCCAAATCACTTCACCTTCATATGATACGAATGATGGATATGGAGGAGCCTCTAAAAACAGATTTGAGAATAACGAGGCCAATATCCGTCAGTGCCTCGACTCCAATTCATTCCTTTTTGCCTCCAAATGGAAAGTTTGTTCCGCAGCAGAGATAACAAGCGAAAGGGCAAGCGATGGATTGTATAGTCTCAAATTGACAAAGGCAACGAACGGAACCTTGGAAATATGCCCCCAATATGTTGAGATGCTAGGAGAAGATGACGCTATAACATTTGATGCGTATACCGATGATTTGGATAGGCTTACGGCAACTACCATAGGGGGAAATACGTTAACATTAGCAAACGGAGAATGGACAACTATCTCTCTAACCAAGGAAGATTTCGTTGCAAACTCCGGTCGTTTTACCACAAACGCATTCGGTGCCGGTACTTTATATATCGATAATATTCGTCTTTCTAAAGGCTATGCATATAGCAATCATGGCGTCGCTCATTATTCTTCGTCGCAAGGTGCGAAAATCAAAACATCCCTTTCGATGGATGAATTCCATTCCTTATCAATCGATGGCGACACTGCCTTCATAAACGGGGCGATAAATGACGAAATAGAGATATCGCAATCGTCTTTGAGTGAAGGGATGCACGTTGCGTTGGTCTCTTATTTCCATGATGGGCATCTCATTAATGAGCACATCTATTTCGAGGGGCTTCAATTCACCAATATTTCGACTGGATTAAGCGTCTCCGCCACCTATGGCGACAATTCATATTACACATTGTCAGGATATTCTAATGTTTATCGAATGATGGTGGGGGATAAAGAGTTCCCATATGAAACTGACGGTTCATCGTATCTTTTGCCAAAGGCTGCGTTGGTGCAGATGCTCCCAGAATCCAACAATCAAAAAGTCTCTGGCGTTGTTAAATTAAAGATGTTCACCAATGATGCAAAATACATTGTCCCAATCAATGTCACATTGTCTGGAACTGCCGAAATGAAAGCATTGCCAACATATAGCGGTGAAGGTATAGGAAGCCACGCTTATTCTTCAACCAATTCCAAAACATCTAGGACTGATTACGAACAATATTTAGGAATGGATAAGGTCGCCGAATTCCAAAACACAGGCTTGGAGATGATGTATGAGCAAGCATTACATGTAGGGAAATACGAATATACATTAAGCGACGCGATGACTTATTTGTTCGATAACGCTGCAAAACTCAATCAAAAAGTAATGGTAGTGGATGCGACATTCACCGTATTAAGCAAATACAACACCTCGATTATTGGGGTTGATTTACTCGAAAATGTCGATAGCGTTGGCAATCCAACCGGAAATAAATTCTCCAATCAAAACATTCCAATCGTGGATGGGAATTATAGATTCTCCTCTACGACAGAACTAGACTCTTTTGTCGAACATAGATTAGGCCTATATATGAATCATCCCGCTTGCAAAGGGGTGAATATCGGCGATGAGCAGACTTATTTGATGTTAAATGGCGGTTTCAAAGATCTCATGGCCTCCATCAAGAGAGTCAAAACAAAACTCAATCGTGAGGATTTCTATGTAAACGCCAATCTCCAGCCGCTCTCCGCTACAGATTTGGTCTTGACTGGCGTTACTCCTTCAGGAACGGTGAGCGATGCTAAACACGAGCAGAACTATGTCACATATTTAAATGCTTTCGTTCAAAATAGCGGTCTTGATTATGTTCAATTCGATGCCTATCCTTTCGCTGATAGCTCTAAAAGCGGAATATACGAAAGAAAAGGACTGAATAAGCATTATATCCGCAACATTTTGATTGTCGCCAATTATTGCAAAAACAACAATCTTGATATGTATATGGTTACTCAATCAGTTACATATTATGGAACTAGAATTCTCAATAGAAACGATATAGCCTGGATCAGCAATATGGTTCTTGGAATGGGTGTCAAACACATCTCATTCTTTGTCTATTGCGTTAGGGCGGTAACTGGATCAGAAACCTGGATTGATGGCAGCGCCTTCTTATGTGTCGATGGAACCAGAAGCGATCTCTATTATTACTTCCAAAGCCAGATTCATGAAATAAATGCTTTGGCGCCTGTCATTTCTTGCTTCGATTATGAATGGGTCCATTTGTATAGGAAAGCAACGTACAACACGGCGACAATCTATACACAAGCCACAAGCTCCGCTTCTTATACAAGCAGCTCCACTTATGGTGAATTGAGCTCTGTAACCACTTCAAAAGATTGGACTATGGTCACAGGACTAAGAAATAGCGATGATGGCAAATATATGTATATGGTCCAAAACGTCTATAACAGCTTTGATGCCAATCTATTACAGACAGTGACTCTTACATTCAAGGAGAATTACGAATATGCGGTGATTTATGAAGCTGGATTGCCACGTATCGTCAATATGAATGCGACAACATTGCAGGTTAATTTATCCGCGGGCCACGCGACATATGTGATGGTTTATTGAACTAGCAATGTTCTTTGATGAACTTGATAACCCCAGTAGACCAGCCATGGCATAGGCTATGGCGATAACCTATATAACAATAAGCGCCATAATCTCCATGTATGTCTTTCTTGTTTGGGTCTATTTCGTCTATTCTTCCTGAATCCTTGCACCAATCTATGTCAAAGTCTTCCCAGAAAGTGGTGGCGCCTTTCTCTAACATCGCCCCATAATAATCTTTCATGAGTTTTATTGCCAAGGCCTCGTCTTTAGAAGCTATAGCGGAAAGAATATAGTAGCTCATGAACGTTGAGAATCCTTTTGCCCCATCTTTTATAAGCAATTCATATTCTTCATCACTCATCTCTCCAGTGGCAAAATATTTTAACGCGATTACTTGTTTCTTTTCTTTGACGATAAGCGGTTTGATGAGGGTTTTGCGCCTGATTTTGAGCAATTTTTCATTATTTAATCCGAGAACTGAATAAATTTTGTCCATTTTATTTAACGCCAAAAGGAATATCGATCTGATGCCTACATCCTCGTCTACAGTGCTGACTGTAGGCCAATCAACCATATGACGGACATCTTTAGAAAGATTGCCATTTTCGTCAATGAGGTCATCAAACATCTTTTCTAGCCCGAGGAGATAATCTTTCTTTGATTTGAGATAATCGACACAGTTGAAGGCCTCATAATAGTCGTGGAGTATTATTACCCACCACATAGAATATGTTGATATGGCGTTTATGAAGACTGGAATTGGGAATGATTCCTGAGCGGAATCAAGCGAATTTCTTATCGGAGCGACATCTCCATATAAAGTCATGAGCGCCATAACTTCTGGAGCGCAATCCCCAATCCAAACTACCCTATCTCTTTTAATTCCATCCCATATATAGTTGCTGGAAGCGCAGAGGTCTATCGTTCTTTTTGCCGCCTCAAATATCTTCTTTATACATTCATCTTTTCCTGAGTAGTCATATATCTGTGGAGCGGAGAATATATTGTTTTTGCAATAGATTCCCCTTATAAAAGCAAATTTATCTTCGAGAATATCGATTCTTGCAAACCTAAATCCTGTATTGCCTATCTCCAAGTCAGCAGACCAAGTCAACGATGTTTCAAAATCTCTTAAAGCATGGTCGTTTGTTGGATTCCTTTTATCTCCGATGGAAGAATTTACTTCGCCTAAACTCTCGCCGAATCTCACTCTTATTTTGCAGTTTGAGGTTTTTAACGCCGCGGTGAAAAGGCGAAGGCCTCCACACATTTCTTTGCCGAAATCCAAGACTATGTAAGAGCCTTTGCCTTCGAATTTTGTGAAGTCGGCCCACAGACTTTCTTTGCCAAAATGCATGCCATATAGGCCAGTTCCCTTGAAAATATAATCTAAATTACTAACGCCTTTGGATTCGACGATTCTTGTAGGCAAAAGATATTCAACCATTTATTTCTTCCTTTCTTTGGGACAGTATCCGAAAAACTTTTTATAGGCGGAGAAGAAGGTGGGGTAATATTTATAACCTAATTCATAGGAGACTTGCTTTAAAGATTTGCCTTCTTCGAGCAAGAAATTCGCGGTCTGCATCTTTTGGATGAGTATATATTGGGAGATTGGTACGCCCATGGATTCTTTGAAGACGTGCTGCAGATAGCTTTTTGAGAAGTTCATCTCCCTAGCTATGGAGTCGATTGTTATTTTGTTGTTTATGTTGTCGTTAATGTGTTGAATAATGCGGTTGATGACCCCGCTATTCTTTTCGGCGGTATTAACAAAGTTGTAATGTATTTTTTGTTCCTCGTCGATTAATTTAGCTACTTCGACAATATATAAAATGATGTTTGAACTTAATATGTGATTGTTATATACATCATCATATTTATATTCCTTTTCCATTCTTTGAAGAATGTTTAAAACATTGGATTTCTCCACGAATTCCTTAGGAATTATGTTTATGAACTTGTTTGTGTTGAAGAATCTATTTAGAGGGTTAACACCATTTATAACAGGGACGTTGTTGATTGGGCATTCCAAAACATATCTCTTATAGTCTTCCGTCGGTGTTACATCGACTTTATGTAAAACATAAGCGTTTATGACGACGACGCTTCCTGGGGCAACAATATATTCTTTATCGGAAACTGTATATTTGACATTACCGCTTTCAAGATAATAAATCTCATAGGCTTTATGAGCGTGCATTAATGAAATAGGCTTCGTCTTCAATTCCTCTATTGTTGCCAATTCGTGCGCAAAACGCAGGCCATTTTCGTTTCTTACAACAAGTATCTCCATGATTACCTCAACAATATTTTAATAAAGCACAAAAGAATAATAAATATTGAATTATGCATTTAGCATATTATCGAAGACATTTTGAACTTCAAGTTTTTTATATCAAATTAAATCAATATAATATCGAATTATGTTTAAATATTGATAACAACCTGTAAGTTGTTATTATGGAAGTCGATTTATGAAGAAAATCAACGTTGCTAAATATGGCATATTGCCAAACACCGGTGAGTTGCTCACTGAAAAGATTCAGGCTTTAATTGATAGATTCAGATGGAGAGGCGTAGAACTATATTTTCCCGCTGGTGCTTATGTCTTATCTACGATTTTCTTAAGAAATAACACAACGATTAATATATCCAGAAACGCTTTGATTTTAGGCTCAAATAATTTTGATGATTACGCTAAATTAGAGGAAGTTGATTACAAATTGTACCAGGATGTATCGCATAGTTTCTTTAACTGCGCTCTATTCGTTGGGAAGAATATCAACAATGTATCAATCATAGGAAAAGGAATGATTGATATGAGAAGCGTTTGGGATGAAAACAATGTCAATAACATGGTGCATCGAGGGGCGAAAGTCATCGCATTAAAAGAATGCACGAATATCAAGATAAAAGATCTTAGGATTATAAACGCTACAGATTTAGCTGTGTATCTAGCTTCTTGCCAGCACGCTGAAATTGACGGACTAAAACTAAAAGTCTATATAGATGGCATTTCCCCAGATAATTCAAAAGATATAAAAATAAGCAACTGTGACATAATATCTGGCGATGATGGCATATGCTTTAAGTCGTCGTATAACTTAAATAGACTCGATACTTGTGAAAGAATAACGGTGGAAGATTGTGTCGTGGCCTCTAGATGCAACGCGATTAAGTTTGGGACCGAAAGCAATGGTGGTTTCAAAGACATCTCCATCAAAAACATCAAAGTCAGGAACACTAGAATTACCGGTATCTCCATCGAGTCGGTAGACGGGGCAATCATCAATAACATAAGCATTGATAACGTGGAGATGGAAAACGTAAACGCTCCATTATTCATCCATCTTGGGGCGAGATTAAGAGGCCCAGAAGGCACGAAGGTTGGAAAAATATCCAACATATTCATTTCAAATTTAACCGCAAAAGGGCCATATAAACCTTATAAGACAGTTCCTTGGAATTATGATTCATTTAAGAAAAACGACACTATTCAATACCCTTGGAATAACGGTCTCCCAATTACTTTGCAGGAATTAAATGAGAAGAAAAAACTGCCATGGCAATATACCTGCAACGTCTGCGGATACAAAGAAAACATGCTCGAAGAAATATACCTAAAGAATGTCCATTTGGAACTAGAAGGGGGAATAGAGGAATTTGATCGCAACGTCAGAGAAGATGCTGGAGGATATCCAGAAGTCTTTGTATATGGAAAGATATTGCCTGCTAAAGGAATTTATTTCAGGCACATAAACGGACTCCATTTGGCGAATGTGAAAATAGTGACATACAAAGAAGATAAAAGGGACGATTTCTTTTTTGATGACGTCATGAATAGACGTTTTGAATAAAAAGAAGGCAGCCAAATGAAATGAAATACATTTCTTCACAAAACGAGATAACGGTATTTTGGCTTTACGATGAAGCAATAGATGATGCTACCTATTATTTATATCTTGATGGTCAAAAAGTTGGCGAAACCAAAAAGTCTTTTTATACATTCTTCAATCTTGCTTGCGATAAGGAATACTGTGTTGAGGTTTATCATCAAAGCGATTTATTGTTTAAACAAAATATTAAAACAACTCCAAAAAAACATATCGTCAAGATTGATTTGCCTAGCGATGGAAGCAAGATATTAACCAAGGAAATTCAAAAAATAATTGATTTCTGTGGCGATAACGATGTCATTTTCTTCCCAAAAGGCACATATTTGACCGGAGCCTTATATCTTCATTCGAACATGGAGATTTATTTGGATGAAGGGGCGACGATTCAAGGGAGTAGCAGCCGTTTAGATTATCTCCCCAAAATAAGATCTCGTTTTGAAGGAATAGAAAACGAAAGCTATGCATCTCTTATTAACATCGGGAAAATGAATCACGATGGCGTGATTACTACATCAAACATTTATATTCACGGAAAGGGAAACATCCTTGGAGGAGGCAAAGCCTTGTGTGATGACATCATTGGAGAAGAGATAAAAAACTTCAAAGGTGAAAATTCATATGTTGAAGCGGGGAGAAATAGAAACAGACTTATCAATATCAGCTCCTCAGAAAACGTAATAATAGAGGGGTTGCATCTAGGTTGCTCGTCAAGCTGGAATATCCATCCGATTTACTCAAATAATATTTATATTTTCTCTAATATGATTGAATCATATGGCCTTCATAATGGGGATGGCATTGATCCAGATAGTTCGCATGATGTCTATATTTTTGGGAACACATTTGATGTTGGGGATGATTGCGTCGCAATCAAAAGCGGCAAAAACCCGGAAGGCAATAAAATAAGTATCCCTTCATATAATATTTATATTTTTGATTGCTATTCTATTGCGGGGCATGGATGCTCAATCGGAAGCGAAATAAGCGGTGGGATATATAACGTTGATATATTTAACAGTGATTTCAGAAACACATATCATGGCTTGCAGATAAAGACCACGAGAAAAAGAGGGGCATATGTCAAAAACATAAGGGTGAAGAATTGCTCTTTTGCTTCAATTAATATTCACACAGTTCCTTATAATGATGATGGTGAAAGCAGCAACCATTTGACTGATGTAGAAAATATAGACGTCCATAATGTGGTTCTAGAGGGAATGATGCATCATAAGAGCAAACCCTCTATAGAAACCAATTTCATCAAAATCAGCGGGTTTGAAGAGTATAATGAAGCGTTTAATGATATAAGCATTACTGATGTCTCTTTAATCTCAGAAATCAAAAAAGACCGCGGAATTGTTGTGGAAAACGCATCAAATGTTACGATAAAACTAAAGGGAGAATGAACTCATGAAAACAATCACATGCAGGCACTTGTTGACGAACCATATTAAAAAGTTTGTCCCAGATGGAGGGTACACATCAATATTTAGAACAATAGGAGTCATTGGCGATTCTCTTTCAAGCGGAGAGCACGAAAGCCTTAAAGACGGGAAGAAAGGATTCCATGACTATTTTGAATATTCATGGGGCCAATACATCGCAAGAAAATGCGGATTGACCACGATTAACTTCTCCAAAGGCGGATTAACCTGCAAAGAATTCTTTGAATATTACATAAAAGAAAGAAAGAATCCTTTCATCGATGAAAATAGATGCCAGGCTTATATAATTGCATTAGGCGTGAATGACATGAATCATCTTAAAGAATATTACCCAGGCGGATTCGGTTCTTTCGATGATGTTGATTGGGATAATAGTGACAATAACAAGATGTCATATGTCGGACAATATGTCCGCATCATCCAACGCTTAAAGGAATTTGAGCCAAAATGCAGAATCTTTGTCATGAGCCTCCCAAAAGAATCTCCATTACGCAAAGAAGAAGCAAAACAAAGAAAAGAAATTCTCAAATTCCTAAAAGAATTAACAACAAAATTCCCATATTTATATTTATTGGATTTATGGGATTACGCGCCGATATACGATAAAAGGTTCAAAAGACTCCATTTCTGCGGCGGGCACATGAACGCCAGGGGATATAAATTCACCGGAGACCTAGTCGCGACTTATATCGATTACTACATTCGCAAATATCCGGACGATTTTAACCAAGTAGCATTCATTGGCAAAGAAGTCCACAACGAATCGGTTAAGTGGTGATTCGCAAAGAAAAATGCATCTTTGAATGAATTCCGTTTTGTCCCTGCACAATTACGACCAAATTGATTATGCAAAAACAAATTAATAAATTATTCACCGAAAAGGAAATAAATATTCTCAAATCTTTGATCGGTCAAAAAATTGATAAAATTAGACACGATCGCTTTGACTACACAAACACTTCTTTTAGAAGAATCACATTCTTTGTAGGCGATAAAGTATATGAATTGCTTAATGAAGCCGAGGAAACCGATTTTATGTGGGACGATTATGGAGAAGAAGCTGTCGCTGTATTTAAATTCTCTGAAATAGAAGATAAGGGAATGGACTACAAATACGGATTTGACAATTACCCGGCACAAATCGAAACCCCAATTAATGATGTAATAAAGGACATAATTGTTATAGAAGACAACGTAAAAGCGTATGATTACAAAACAAAAGCATTAGTTAGCGAATATGATTATGTCAAAGGCATTATTATTGAACTCAATCACTCAAAGTATTGCTTTAATAGAGGCATCTGGTTTTCCGAAGAGATTGCAATCAATAAAGGCCAAGAGCCAGAATCAAAGATCGGCAATATCGATAACGATTGGGAGTGGGGCGAAGATAGATATTCTATCAACACAAGAACATTCAGAAGTTTAAAATAACTTATATGTATTAAATCTGTGGGATTACGCGCCGATATACGATAAGAAGTTCAAAAGACTCCATTTCTGCGGCGGGCACATGAACGCCAGGGGATATAAATTCACCGGAGACCTAGTCGCGACCTACATCGATTACTATATCCGCAAATACCCGGATGATTTTAATCAAGTCGCCTTCATCGGCAAAGAAGTCCACAACGAATCGGCTAAGTGGTAACCTTATTTTTGGCCTTTTTAACGCTTCCTAATGTTTTTGCTTGGATGTTATAAATCCGTGATTTGTCGTTTTTTCCGATTTCAATGAGTAACAATTTACCCAATATATACATATTTAATATTGGTCATATTCGACAAAAACCTCAGTACTGATAAAAATGTCGAAATTAGATGGAAATGCAAAACAATCCGCATTATACTATATTCGACAAAAACCTCAGTACTGAGGAGAATGGAGATTTTAAATGTTTAAACGCGATTTGTATTTAAATGAATTGATAAGCAAGAAGAAAAACCATCTCATTAAGGTCATAACAGGAATTAGGAGAAGTGGAAAATCATATCTTTTGAACACTATTTTCTACAACCATTTAGTGAAAGAAGCTAATAATCCGAAAGATCATGTTATCAGATTTGCTTTTGATAATGACGAAGATATCGCACTTCTAGACAAATATTTGCCTGAACAACCTACGGTAATAGTAAAGAACAACCAAAAAATAGTTAATAATAAAAAATTTCGCTTGTACATTAATGATTTGATTTTGGACGACGACCAATATTACTTATTGTTGGATGAGATACAAAATTTGGATGAATTTGTGCGAGTTCTAAACGGATTCCTAAGACACGATAATTACGATGTATATGTTACAGGAAGCAATTCGAGGTTTTTGTCAAGTGAAGTAGATACTGAATTTGGCGGCAGAGGAGATAGAATCCAT
The DNA here is from genome assembly GCA_017468925.1 of Bacilli bacterium. Lineage (GTDB taxonomy): Bacteria > Bacillota_I > Bacilli_A > RFN20 > CAG-826 > UBA4951. Next base: position 27,389 of record JAFUHI010000009.1, read on the forward strand.
TTGCTCCCACTGACGTTTGCAGAATTTTTGAGTGGAACAGATTATGACGAAAATACCGGTTTTAAAATATATGAGAGATATGGCGGCATACCATTGGTCCAACTGCAAAAAACAGATGAAGAAAAAACTAAGCAAGCAATTTCCATTTTGAACGAAACATACATTAAAGACGTTAAAGATAGACATCCAAACGTTAGCGTTAATAACCTTAATGATACTTTACATGTTGTGGCTTCGATGATTTCAACTCCTATTAATCCATCCAAAATCGAGAAGACCTTCAAAAGCGTCTACCACATCGATTTAACAAATGATGCGATAGGAAATTACATATCATGGTTTGAAGAAGCGTATTTACTTAGCAAAACACTAAGATATAACGTGAAAGGCCGTCATTATATTGGAACTCCTTACAAAGTTTATTTTGAAGATATTGGAATACGAAATGCAGCATTAAATTTTCGAGAAGTCGATGAAACGGACTTAATTGAAAACATTGTGTATAACGAGCTTAGATATCGTGGTTTTAATGTTGATGTTGGAGTTGTTACCATCAAAAAGAAAACCGACAGAAAAGACAAAAACGGTAATTGGATATATGTTGATGTAGACACAGAGTGTGATTTTGTCGCCAATAAGGGAGATAAAACATATTATGTTCAAGTGGCTTTAACGATAGACAATCAAGAAAAGAAAGACCATGAGTATGAATCATTAAGAAACATCCCCGATTCTTTTAAGAAGGTGATAGTTATCAAAAACGAGGGATTGCATTATCGAACAAAAGAAGGATTTTTAAGAATAAACTTATTAGATTTTTTAACTAATGTTGACTCTCTTGATTGGTGATATTCGATATTAAATAAAAATTTAACGCCTTTCAACTTATAAAACACATACGTATTGAATGATTAAATTCGACAAAAACCTCAGTGCTGATAAAAATGTCGAAATTAAATGGAAACAGTAATTGATTGGTGTTTTTGAAGAGCGAGGACACGGTTTGCCCGTCTAGTAAAACATAGAAAAAAGAAATAAGCGGGCCTATCGGCAAAAATTATATGAAAAAGCACATTAATTATCTTTTTTTGCATATTTGAAACGCCTATAATTTAAGCGGAAATAAAAGCTATGCTTTTGAGGGTGGCAAAATGGTTTTAAAGAATCTTAGAATCGTGCTTGAGCATAAAATAATCGAAAAAGGCTTTCTTGTTTTTGAAAATGGAAAGATAGCTAAGATTGGCGAAGGTGAATATAAAGGCGAAGCGAAAGATTGTGGTGGATTGATTGCGATGCCTGGTTTCATCGATATCCATATCCATGGAAGTGCAGGCATTGATTTCATGGATGCCGAAGCAAAAGGCTACAAAATCATTGCAGATTCCCTCTATAAAGAAGGTGTTACCACATTTTTAGCCACAACATTGACATCCGATAAAGAATCTTTGGCTAAAGTGTGCAAAACAGTTAAAGAAGTCAAAAAGGAAATCCCATCTTTAGGCGGAATCCATTTCGAAGGACCGTATATTAACGAGAAACACAAAGGCGCACAAAACGCAGAATTCATTCGCAATCCTGATATAAAGGAATTCGATGAATTATTGGAGTTATCAGGAAATAATGTGAGATACATCACCTTGGCACCAGAGAAAGAAGGGGCTATGGAGTTTATCGAACATATTCATAAAGAAGGTGTCACCGTCTCAGCAGGGCATAGCGATGCCTCATTCGATGATGTGAAGAACGCGATCGCAAAAGGGCTTACCAACACAACACATACGCATAACGCGATGAGCGGGCATCACCATAGAAAGCCGGGCATTGTCACCGCAGCATTCTATTTTGATGAGCTATTCACCGAATTCATCTGCGACAAAATTCACGTCTGCCCAAATGTCTTGCTAACCTCTTATAAGATAATAGGACCAGAAAGATTTGTGATGATAACCGACGCTTTGAAAGTAAAGAACTCCGATATAGAGGAATTCCAACTCTTTGGACTCGACTGCGTTAAAAAAGATGGCGCTGCATATTTGACCACAGGACCTTTGGCAGGCTCCCTTCTAACAATGGATCAAGGTTTAAGAAACATGAAGGAAATCACCGGCGCTTCTTTGGTTGATTTGGCTAAAATTACTAGCAGAAACGCTGCAAAAGCCATTCATTTTGCCGATAGAGGCGTTATAGAAGAAGGCAAATTAGCGGACATCGTCATATTAGATGATAGTCTTCACGTAAAAGAAACATATAAAGAAGGAAGGAAGGTTTATTAATATGAAAAAGCCAATCTTAGAACCAGAATTCAAACCAGCGATCATTGAGCTGAGGCAATTTTTCAAAGACGTAGAGAAATATCCAAACAAGCAGCATCTAATTATTTCCATAGAAAGAGCGAATGGATATATCTATAGAAAAGAATTCGATATCCTTCCAGATGGGGTGGATGATGAAAGAAACACATTCATCGTTGAAAGATTAATCAAATGCATCCTTTGGGTTGTCGGCGGATTCAAAATATACATCGCTGGTTCCCACGTTGTTTATAACAATATCAAAAACTATTATTCCGAAGGCGGATTAAGAGATTTCGATTATCACTTCATGGGCACGGTCTTTGAAAGAAAGATGGAAGTGGAAGAGTGCACATATGAAACAATACCGCAAGAAAAAGCATCATCACTTTCTGTCGGTGGCCACCTAGAAGGAAGAAGGATCGGGTTTGATGTCGGAGGAAGCGATATCAAAGTCTCCGCGGTCAAAGAAGGGGAAGTATTAAGCTCCGAAGAAATAGTATGGCTCCCCAAATTAAACGAAGACATCAATTACCATTACGAATATTTCTACAAAGCGATGAAATCGGCGGTAGATAAACTAGGCGGAGACATTGATGCGATAGGTATCTCTGCAGCGGGTGTTATCGTAGAAAACAAGCCAATGGTTTCATCGATATTCATCAAAGTGCCAAAAGATAATTTCGAGTTGGTGAAAGGCGCTTACATCAATACAGTCAAAAGACTAGAAAAAGAATTAGGCCATCCAATTCCATTCCAAGTCGCAAACGATGGTGATGTCACCGCTTTAGCTGGCGCTTTAGACCTAAAAGACAACTGCGTCCTAGGCATTGCAATGGGCACAAGCGAGGCGGTTGGGTATGTCGATAAGAATGGCAACCTCCCAGGCTGGTTCTCTGAATTAGCGTTTATGCCAGTCGACTTCAATAAAGATGCGATGGTGGATGAATGGAGCCACGACTTTGGTGTCGGCTGCAAATATTTCTCACAGGATGCGGTTATCAAACTTGCTCCTAGAGCAGGAATTGAATTAGATGAGAAACTCACCTTGGCGGAAAAGCTCAAAGTGGTGCAGAAATTAAATGAAGAAGGACATGAAGGGGCCAATAAGATTTTCGAATCGATTGGTGTCTATCTCGCATATACGTTAGCCTTCTATGCCGAATTCTATGAAATAAAGCACGTACTTTTGCTAGGCAGAGTGACATCCGGCAAAGGCGGAGAGACGATATTAAAAGTCGCCAAAGAGACATTAAAAGAAGAATTCCCAGAATATTCTTCCATTGATATCGGTATGCCTAGCGATTTTATGAGAAGGCTTGGCCAATCAATCGCCGCAGCCTCATTGCCTGAACTAAAATAATCAAATCGATTGTGATTTTTCTATAGGCTTCTTTGTTACCTTTTTCATTATTAAATAATAAATAAGATAGAAGAGGCCCATATACCCACACTGGAGGATATATATTTCTATTTGATATAGGACTTTGTTTCCTTGGACAAGATCATAGAACAAAGTGAATGGCGTTCCGTCTCCCGAGAAGAAGAACATGAAATTATGATCGTCTACGTAATCGATGATTAAGGCAATGGTCATATATAGAACCAATACGCCGATGGCGAAAGGGATATTCCTTTTCTCCATTTTGTTTAATCTAGCGCACCATATGAATAATGAAGCGAAGGCGGATATGCAGTGATTTAGCAAGCTCACTATCGCCAAAAACGATATGACGCAGTGGGAGATGTAAATATTTCCTGCGGTATATGTGCCCAAAACACCCATCAATAAACCCCATATGGCGATAAAGTCATAACAAACATCTTTCGGTCTGCCTCTTAATAATGCGCATATCGGGATGAGGAATATCATCATATCGCATAGATATAATGGGGCGTTCCCGATAATAACATTCCAAACGCTGTCGCTTGAGTCATATGCTAAAAAGGTGATTTTAGCAACCTGCACCAAAAGAATCGTTATACCTGCGATTAATAAAATTAAGTTCTGTTTTCTCGGGGATTTTCTTGTTTTCTTAGCCAAAAGAACCGCCAAAAAACCAAACAAGGCAAGAGATATTGTTACACTGAATATATGCCAGAAAGAGAATAAGCCCTCCGGGACTCGGTCTTTCTCAAGAAAGAACCAATCGTAGAAATTCATACGCAATAGAAATGATAAAACAATGTGGGTGAATGTTTAATAGAATATTTCAATAAGCCTCACTTCTAATGGTGATAATGTTGAGCTTATTTGAATTTTTCCATCGATTATCTTCTCATCCTTTATATCCATCTTGGGGATTGATGTTTTCTTAAGATAATCAATTAGAGATTTATCGATTTTTGGGGCGCCCATTCGAACCCAATTGTCAAAGGCAGAGCCATATTTCTGGTTAACGATTTTCTCGACTATATGGCATTTTTTCGCGCTGAATCCGCTTAATTCCAGGCTTGCTTTCATCTTACCGAGATTAGAGAATGGGGTGTATCTATTTAGATACGTCATGTCGTATGTTTCACCAGATGCGAATAAATGATTGAAATGCTCATAATTGTAGAGAACGATCTGGATGCACCCATGTCTTTTTGCGACGAAATATCCAGATCCTTTGTCAATAAGCGATGAACCAAGTGAATTCAGAAACTCAAATATATAGAAATGCGGCTTTTTTATTTTGTCGTACGTATATAGGCCAAGCCCTCCATGGAACTCCGCGTTTGATGGCTGTGTTTCTTCAATTAGATCGGTTAAAACCCAATAGCCAAAGCTATCAAGTTGGTCGTAGTTCTCCAAAAGGTTCTTAGCGAGATAACAGGATTTGAACACCGTGTCGTTCAATAGATTTCGATGCGAGACAGTCAAGTTCCATTCGGTTAGGTATATTGGAAGTTCGCTTATCCCCAATTCAAGGAAATAATTCTTTATATCAACAATGGCTTTGTTGAATGATTCAGGATCCATATTGAGCCTTCCGTGAGCGGGATTCGCAGGAGAATTCTCCCCAATGTCTCCTAATGTGAAGTCATTATCGTAGTAATGGATGTTGATAAAATCTGGTTTGCATCCATTTTCGTTGCAAAAGTCGATGAAATTCTTTATCCAATCTTGATATACGCGATATGAGAATATGATTGAAGGGGAGCCGAAACGGCATTGCGAAGAGAAGCCTTTCACTATTTCATATGTGATTTTATAGAGTTTGTAATAATCATCATTGTTTTTGAATCCGAATAAAGATGTGGTGGTGTCTGGCTCATTCCACGCGCAATAAAGCCATGTCCTTACCTCTCTAATTCCATATCTATCAACAAGATGCGCCATTAAATTCCTTATAAGATCCGCCCACTTTTCAAAGCTTTTCGGTTCGCCGATGTAGAATTTAGATGCGAAAACAGAGTGAGCGTTATCATTCGTCAAATCAAACGGCATAAATGAAAATTCTATTAGGGGTTTAAGCTTGATGGAGGTAATGAAATCTAAAGCTTTATCAATCAAAACAAAACTATATGATGGCCTGCCTTCATTATCTTCCTGGTAGACGAGCATATCGTCTGAAAGAATCCCATGGAACTTGATGTATTTGAATCCAACGGATTTCTGCAGCTCTTTTAGCATTTCTTGGACGTCGGCGTAAAGTAATTCCTTCGCTCTAGAAACAGAAGTGAATAATTTGAAATTGTGGCGCAATGTCGCTTTGGAGACGGAGGTATTTATATCTTTTACTTCCAATTCTTTGACATATTCATCCACCGTGTCTATAACGTTTGCCTCCGTTTTGGCATCGAGGTATTTGGCGATGGTTGCCAAAGATCCTTCGTATTTAACTCTTTCTTTTTCTATCTCATGCGATAAAGTGTCTTTGCCTTTATGTATTCGATGCTTTTTCCTATACTCGCTAGGCACATCTGCATATTTCTTTTTAAAGGCGTACACATAAGAACGGGAGTCAGAGAAACCGCAAGAAAAAGCAATATCCTCAATCGTTTTATCACTGAACAGGAGTGAATCCATCGCTTTGCTAAGTCTTAGCTCGGTGTAATAAGAATGGAAATTCATGCCGATGTATTTTTCAAAGAAAGAGGAAAGATATGGCACGGAAAAACCCATCGCGTTGGACAAAGATGAAAGGCTTATGCCATCCGCATAATGATTATCGATGTATTGAATTATGTCATTTATCCTTTCGCGGTATTTGTATGATTCTTTTTCGTTCTTTTCCTCTCTTTTGAAATGGAGGCACAGCTCACTATAGATTTGTAGGACGATACCTAAATACGCATAATTATTTTCTTTTTGAGAAGAAACGCCTTTGATTAGCCTTGCGATCAATCTTATCAACTGGAAATATTGTGTTTTGTTTTCTGAAGTGGAAGAATCGCAATCAAAATATATCCGTTCAGCTTTGGTTTTAAGAATATTTCTTATATTGAATTTAAAAGAAAGAATCGATATGTCATTTTCTGGCATAAGGCCATATACAACGTTCTCATTTATCACGACGATATCTTCTTGTTTTAAGAAACTGGTTTTTCCTTCATAACTGATTTTTGTTTCCCCGTCTAAGATGAATATGATCGTGGTGTTTGGGCTGACTTCACGAAAAAAATGATTGAGGCGAAAACATTCTAAAGACACCGGAAGCGAATCGCTGTAATGAATAATTTGATAATTATTGTTCATTATATAAGTAATAATAACAAAATTTTCATAATAGTCATTCAGTTATGCAAAAAATTAATTTAAAAAAGCAAAAATAAGCCAAAAAATTAATGAAATTATTCGCCAAACAAAAACATTTAGCCTAAAAATGAATAAAACTTAACGTTAAATGCATAACTATAGGCGTTATATTCTTGCCCAACCTATCGGAAAATAGTATCACCACGAAAAGGAGAACCATTAAGTGTCAGATTTCTCTAACCGCACCAAAGGCGAATTAATTCTAGAAATCAAAAACATGAATAAGTCTTTTGGTCCGGTCACCGCGCTTAAAAACGTTGATTTAAATCTCTATAGAGGAGATGTTTTAGGCTTGATTGGTGAAAATGGCTCAGGCAAATCAACGGTATCATCAATTGCCGCCGGTATGCAAAAAGCCGACAGTGGAGAAATGACTTTCCTAGGGAAGAAGTGGTCACCAACAAGCATGATAAACGCGCTTGAGAATGGCATCGGGATGATTGTTCAAGAAAGCGGAACAATCGCAGGGATCACCGTAGCAGAGAATATATTCTTAGGCAATCTCAATCAATTCAGCAGGTTTGGCTTTATAAATAAAAAAGAATTATATAAACGCGCGAATGATGTCTTAAGGCAAATAGGAATAGACAACATTGATAGCTCAATGATTATGGGCTCTTTGGATTTTCAATCAAGGAAACTTGTGGAAATAGCCAAAGTCATCATGAAAGAGCCAGAAGTTTTAATCGTTGATGAAACAACAACAGCCTTATCCCAAAACGGCAGAAAAATACTTTACGGTATCGTCGATCGTTTCCGCAAAGAAAATAGAGCCGTTATTTTCATCTCTCATGACTTGGATGAGATCATGGAGGTTTGCGATACCTTAACAGTGCTAAGGGATGGAAACATCATCAGGACCTTTAAAAAAGAAGAATTTGATCCAGACCAAATAAGATTAAGCATGATAGGAAGAGAACTAGAAGGTGATTATTATCGTAGCGACTATGAGCATGTTTATGGCGAAAAAGTGACAATATCTTTGCAAAACGCCACTGTAAATGGACATATGTATAACATCAATCTCGAGGCTCACGAAGGTGAAATCCTTGGAATTGGCGGACTTTCTCACTGCGGAATGCACACGCTAGGAAAGGTGTTGTTTGGCGCAGTGAAGCTTGATGAAGGCGAAGCGCTAGTGGACGGAGAAAAGATAAAGAATGAGATTTTTGCCACAAAAAAGAAAATAGGATACGTTTCAAAAGATAGGGATAACGAATCACTTGTCCTTTCGGCTTCTGTCAAAGATAACATTTCAATAGCGGGCTTGGATATATTCTCTATCGGCAATTTTTTGGTTCTTTATTCAAAAGAAAATGAATACGTGAAAAAGCAAATTGATTCACTATCGATCAAATGCTCAGATAGCGGTCAAATAGTGCAGACTTTGTCTGGCGGCAATAAACAGAAAGTCGTTTTCGGCAAATGGATTGGCTGTGGCAGTGAGATTTTGGTGCTCGACTGCCCGACTAGAGGAGTAGATGTCGGTGTCAAACAAGCTATGTATCAACTCATGGTCCAATTAAAACAAGAAGGAAAGACAATCATCATCATTTCCGAGGAACTTCCTGAACTTATGGGAATGAGCGATCGTCTCATCATCATGAAAAACGGAAGAATAGAGAAAGAATTTTTAAGGAGCAAAGATCTGAGCGATGCCGAGATAATCGGATACATGATCTAAGGAGAGTTTTGTGGAAGAATTAGCAAGCAGAAACAAAATCAAATTCGACAAATACAGGCTTAAGAAACTTGTCATCGCCTTATTGCCTCTTGTCGCCCTCATCGCTCTTTTCGTCGCGTATCTCATCATCTTGAACGCCAATGACTATAACGTAAGCATGAATTTAAAAACGTTGCTTAATCAATCTATAGTTTTGATTCTTGTTGCGACCGGTGCTATCTTCATTTTCACGCTTGGGCAGTTTGATATATCTCTTGGGGCGAACACTTTATTCGCTGCGGTGATAGGCACTTTGGCATATAAAGCATCAGGTAATATCTTCGTGTTGTTCTTAGTGTGTATTGTTGTGGCGGTGGCATGCTCTTTGCTTAATGCAGTCATTGCAAGCATTTTCCATCTTCCAATGTTTGTCACGACCATCGCAATGTTATCTGTTCTCACCGCATTAGCGACATTCCTCATTCAATCGGAAGGGACAGCTAGCGGGACATCGTTTAGCATCACTTTGCCTTCCAACCTAGTTAATGATTTGTCTGCTATAGACACACCCGCTTTCAAGATAAGTGTCGTTGTTATTTTCATGGTTCTAATGATTTTCATCTTCAATTTCACCAAGGTCGGAAGGAAGATGAAATTCCTTGGAGGAAACCAAAATTGCGCCAAATTGACGGGGATTTCCGTGTCTTTATTCGGAATAATAGCCTTTGCCTTAGCTGGACTTGGCGCAGGTCTAGGTAGTTCAATGACGGTTGTTTACGCCCACACCGTATCGACAACAACCGCAAGCAGCATTGGAATGTCTGTATTCATTGCCATCGTTTTCGGCGGCATGCCAATTAACGGAGGGGCTAGAAGCCGTATTTATTCTGCTTTGATCGGCGGCATCTCTTATAACCTTATGACCAACATTCTCTTTATATTGTTCCAGTCTATGCAGGGCGTAAGAGATGGGTTGGTGCAGGTTATCAGCGGTATTTTCTTCCTTGCGATAGTGTTTGTTGCAAGCATCAATTACCGTTCCAAAAATCTACCAAGATAGGTTTAAACCACACAAGTGGAAGATAAACATTGCCTTGTACTGGCAATCAAAAAAACAAAAAAAGAAAGGAAAGCGAAACATGAGTACAACATGTGAAAGCAAAGGAGAATTATGAAAATCTCAAAATTCATGAAAGGCACAGTTGCTCTCGCGTTGGCCGGAGTTGCGTTGGCTGCCTGCAGTGGGGAATCCACTGAAAAAGTCGTCAAAGTCGGTGTCTTAGTCGCCGATGTCAGTGGAGAAGAAGCTTTAGGATTCAAGAGCTATCTCCAAAATTATGTTGCTAAGCAATATAATTACGAATTTATCTATTCACCACAAATTGAATCCGCAGAACAAGCCAAGTCTCAAGCAGAGACATTCATCGGACAAAACTGCAAAGCCATAATCGATATGGCGGACAAGAACCGCGGAGATCTTGCAAAACTTTGCAACGATAACCAAGTCTATTTCGCCATCGGAAGCGGAATGATGTCAGATGAAGATTTCGCCGCCAGCAAGAGCCTTGAATATTTCGTTGGCCAAATCGGTCCAAACATGACCACCGAATATGAGACTGGTTTAGCCATGGGCCAATATTATAAAGATGCCAAAAACGTCACAAAAATCGGTGTTTATGGCGCTTTCATTCCAAATCCAATGCACCTATATCGTATGGCTGGATTGCTGACAGGATTAGGTGACACATATAAGGGTGCGACCGGACAAAACATTGTATTTACCGTTTTCGGTGACGGGGCTCAGTTTGATGCTTCGAACATTGCTGGAGATGTTGCGATTGATTATTGCGCCGGCTTCGATAACGAAGGCGCCATCTTCGCAACCGTTGGTCAAATCATTGCCAAGAATCCTGATGCCTTCTTATCAGTTGGCATGACCACGACATTCTTTGCTGATACGTTAGACGGCGCTGGGGTTGAATACTCCGATATCGATTCCTTCACAAGCGCCAACGGCAACCATATGAAGAATGGATCATTAGGATATTTGGCTGGCAAATATTCTTCGTCGTTAGGCCCAGTTTTCGCTGCTATTAAATCAGCGATTGATGGCAAAGCGATCAGAACAGAAGCGGGAGAAGCTTTCTCATTGAGCCAAGGCTATTGGACCGCCAAGAGCTCAGAGGAATTCGAAAAGTTCCAATCTGCCGATTCTGTTGAAAACCCAATCTTCAACAAAACGCTACTCGATTCATTAATCGGTCTTTCTTATACCGAGTTTGTGAATGAAGTTGCAAAAGACAGAACACCACAATAAATGAATGAATAATCTGCTTTGGCTGCCATGCACTAATGTGGTGGCCATTGCAGATGGCATTGCAAAGGCAATTATATGGAAAACACAGCAAAAAGAACGAAAGCAAAGGAAATCGGCAGAAAAGCATTAGGGATTTTCACCATCCCAGCCATTGTCGTTTTGGCGGTCATGATCGTTTGTTTGTCAACCGGACAAATGATTTTGACAACGGATGTTTCCTTCTACGGATTCACTAGATACACCGCGGTGGTATTCTTAACAACTTTGGTTTTGTCTATCAATCTAGGCAGTGGTAGATTTGACTTTTCAATCGGCTCACTTTCCACTTTATCGTCAGTTATTGCTGCGAAAATTACCTATGCAATGCTAGAAGGAAGTGGTGCTTCGGCTCCAGTTATGCTTCTTATCTCCATAATTGTTGGTGCTATTCTAGGAGCTTTATCAGGCATTCTGTATGTCTCACTAAAGCTGCCTCCAATTATTACTTCATTAGGCGTTACGTTGATCTATGAAGGCGCCATATACATGATAAACAGCGGTAGGCCTATAACCACAGAAACAGCGAACAGCTCCATGACTTTTTTTAGAGAAAGCTGGTGGTTGCATCTAATCATCATCGCCATAGCGTTGGTTGCCATCTACCTCGCTTTTGATAGGTCGAAATTTGGATACAATTACCGTGCTCTAAGAGCGGGACAAAACATTTCCGTCAATACGGGAATCAAAGAAAAACCAAATGCGATTATATGTTACACGATATGTGGCGCATTGATGGGGACTGTAGGGTTCTTACAGGCTTTGCCAGGAAACCAAATAACCACATCAGTATTGAATTTCGGCTCTATTGGCATCATGTTTGTGGCCTTCTTGCCGATGTTCATCGGAGGCTATATAGGAAAATACACCAACGACAAAATCGGATATTTGATTGCGGCCATCTGCATTTCCTTAATCAGCTCAACATTTGCCTTGTTTAGTGCGAAAACCATCACCGCCAGCGTGCAATCAATCGTCACCGCCGCGTTGCTTGTTTTGTTCTTGATTTTCTTGAATAACGAACAGACTTGCAAAGATATAGTGAATGGAACTTTTTTCAAGAAACTGATTGGCAAAATCAAAAACAAGAAGGATGCCAAAAATGGAAAGCCTCAAGAATAATCCTTTTTACTTAAAGGATGAAGATATTGAGTGGGTCAATTCCACGCTCAATTCACTTAGTTTAGATGAAAAAATAGGTCAGTTATTTTGCTTGATCGCTTATTCTAGCGACGAAGGCTATTTATCATATTTGGCCAAAGGGATAAAAGTAGGCGGCATCATGTGTCGCGTGATGGATAATGAAGAGATAGTGAAGACTGTTTCCTATCTCCAAAAGAATTCAAAAATCCCTATGCTCATATCCGCGAATCTAGAAGCGGGAGGAAATGGAGTTTCTTTAAGCGGCACGAAATTGGGCTCTGAATTAGCTATAGCCGCCACAAACAATGCTAACTACGCTTCAATGCTGGGCGATATATGTGGAGTGGAAGGAAAAGCATCCGGAGTGAATTGGTCTTTCGCCCCAATTGTTGATATCGATTTGAATTTCCGCAATCCGATTACAAACACCAGAACTTTTGGCTCGGATTATAAAATGGTCAGGAATTGCGGGGTTAATTATATAAAATCCCTGCAAAACCACGGTTTAGCTGGTTGTGCAAAGCACTTCCCTGGTGATGGGGTTGATGAAAGGGATCAACATCTTGTCACCTCCATCAATTCACTAAGTGTTGAAGAATGGGATAAGACATACGGCTATATCTATAAGAGCTGCATCGATGCAGGCGTGAAGACAATCATGGTTGGCCATATTATGCTCCCAAATTATTCAAAGGCATTAAACCCAGACCTAAAAGATGAAGATATATTGCCTGCAACGATTTCGAAAGAGATTGTCAGCGGTCTATTGAAGGAGAAACTCGGCTTTAATGGACTGGTGATTACTGATTCAACTACGATGGCGGGGCTTAATATCGCGATGGAAAGAAGCAAGCTTGTGCCATTAACTATCGCTGCAGGATGTGACATGTTCCTTTTCACTAAGAATCTTGAAGAAGACGTCTCATATATGAAGAAAGGCTATATTGATGGAATCATCACCGAAGAAAGATTGAATGACGCTGTCACAAAAGTCTTATCTCTTAAAGCGTCATTGGGGTTGCACAAAGACAGAATGATTCCTACGCTTGAAAAAATCAACAAAGTGGTTGGCGCAAAAGAAAACAAAGACAAAGCCCATGAAGTCGCAGATGACTCTATCACATTGGTGAAAAACATACAGGATGTTTTACCAATCAACCCAGAAAAACACAAAAAAGTTTTGTTTTATGCAATAGAGTCTGGAGAAGGGCAGATGGGGTTCAGCATCGATACAAGTGCGAATTCTCATTTCATTGCGAAACTGCAGGAAAGAGGGTTCGATGTAACAAGATTTACGCCAAAACCAGGCTTTGAGGGGATGATGGCCTCATCGAAAGAAATCGTAGAAAATTATGATTTGATAATCTATTCTGCGAATATGGCGACAAAAAGCAACCAGACCGTGGTGAGGATCGAATGGGCTCAGCCAATGGGAGCAAATGTCCCAATCTATATTCACTCAGTCCCAACGATATTCATTTCTCTAGAAAATCCATATCATCTTTTAGATGTGCCTAGGGTTAAAACATACATTAATACTTATGGCAGCACTGATATAATCTTAGATGCGCTGATTGACAAATTGATGGGAAAATCAGAATTCAAAGGAGTGAGCCCTGTTGACGCTTTCTGCGGAAAATGGGACACAAAACTATAAAATGACAAAGCGTTTCTTGAATATTGCCAAAACCTTAAAACCAAAATTGATTCATAGCAACGTGAGAAAGACTTTTTCAAATCAAGTTTTGAAAACTAGCGAACCTTTTGTTGTAGATTTTTATAACCATTACACAGGTTATGTTTCGTTAGATTTTGATTTTGTGGGCTCACCAGTTGATGCGCCTATATTGCTCAAAATCAAATTTTGTGAACACAAAGATGAATTAAAAGAAAATAGCGATGATTATCATGGATGGGTGTCGAAGAGCTGGATTCAGGAAGAATTAATTCATATAGATAATTTGCCCAGCACTCTAAAATTAAAAAGAAGATACGCTTTTAGATATATAAGCGTTGAATTAATTGCATCATCATCTCGCTACGATGTTCTTTTAAACGGAATCGAATTAGATTCTGTCTCTTCAGTTGGAAATTTTGATGAGATTGTCGGCGATACAGAACTAGAAAAACGAATTGACGTTGTGGCATTAAGAACATTGCACGAATGCATGCAGTATGAATTTGAGGATGGACCGAAAAGGGATAGGAGACTGTGGCTTGGTGATTTAAGATTGCAGGCCTTAACAAATTACCACACATACAAAAATTACGATTTAGTCAAAAGATGCCTCTACTTGTTTGCTGGGACAACAGATAAAAACGGGAGAATTGCCCCATGTGTGTTCACTTCACCAAAAGTAATCGCAGATGATTCTTTCATCTTTGATTATTCCTTGCTTTTCGCTTCAACTTTGAAGGATTATTACGAAAATGCCCATGACGAAAAGACCTTGCAAGATTTGTTGCCTGTTGCCACAAAACAGATAATGAACGCTAGAGGATATTTTGTTAACGATGTTTTGGCTGATAAGAATGAATTGGGATGGTGTTTTTTAGATTGGAATTTGAGTCTCAATAGGCAATGTGGCGAGCACGCTGTATATATATACGCAGAAAAAGATCTTATTTCTTTGTATAAGGAGATAGGTCTTTCGACCGATGAGTTAGAAATTGACCTCAAAAATAAGATTAAGGCGGGATTTGATGCGTTTTTTGATAAAAAACTTGGTGTTTTTGTCAGCGGCGAAGCAAAACAAATATCTTTTGCCTCGAACGTTTGGATGATTCTGGCCAATGATTTTAGCGAAGAAGAAAATAGAAAAATATTTGAAAATCTAGATAGATTAAACCCAGAACCCATGGTAACCCCATATATGTACCATCATTACATCGAAGCATTAATCAAGAGCGGTCTCTTAGACAAAGCTAGAAAAAAGATGAACGAATATTGGGGAGCGATGATAGATGATGATGCGGATACATTCTATGAGCTATTCAATCCGATGAATAAGGAAGAAAGTCCATACGGAGGAAAGGCTGTGCTCAGTTATTGCCACGCTTGGAGTTGCACACCATCATATCTACTTCGCCATTACTTTTTGAAAAAATAATATGGAAATAAAAGGAATAATATTTGATTTAGATGGAGTCATACTTTCAACAGATGATTTCCATTACCAAGCCTGGAAAAGCCTTGCTACTCGACTTGGCATCCCTTTCGATAGAGAAAAAAATAATCGCTTACGTGGGGTAAGCCGTTTGGCGTCGCTAGAAATAGTTTTGGAAGGATATCATTTTTCCGACGAAGATAAAAATGCGTTCGCGGAAGAGAAAAATAACACTTATAGGGAATTGCTTAATAATTTGACGCCTGAATCTGTCAGCGAAGACACGAGGGACACTTTAGATGAACTCAAAAGAAGAGGCTATAAAATAGCAATTGGATCATCTAGCAAAAATACCAAACTCATACTTTCTAGGGTTGGGTTGCTAAACGCTTTCGACGCCATTGCAGACGGTGAAGATATAAAGAAAAGCAAGCCGGATCCAGAAGTGTTTTTGGTCGCAGCGAAAAGACTTGGACTAAACCCGACGAACTGTGTGGTGGTGGAAGATGCCTTTGCTGGTATTGAAGCTGCCATAGCAGGAGGGTTTCTCCCTGTTGCCATCGGCGACGCCACAAATTGCCAATCTGTTGAATATAAGCTTAACAAATTGTCAGACATTCTAATGTTCGATTTCTTGAAGTGAAATCAAATATAAGCCTCGACTGAAAATCCTCTCAAACGATATAATTTTAAAAACGGAGGAAACCAATATGATTTATGACTATAAACTGATCGATAGAAAGGGAAATGAATTTGATCTAGCATCTTTAAGAAACAAAGTCGTCATCATCGTCAACACCGCAACAGGATGCGGATTCACCCCACATTACACCCCTCTAGAGGAAATGTATAAGAAATACCATGATATGGGGCTTGAGATAATCGATATACCTTGCAATCAATTTGGTGGCCAGGCTCCAGGAAGCGATGAGGAGATTCATGAATTCTGCTCACTCCATTTCAATACGACTTTCCCCCAGATGAAGAAGTCAGATGTCAATGGGCCAAATGCTTTGCCATTGTATGAATATCTAAAATCGCAAAAAGGATTTGAGGGTTTTGGCGAAGGCGAGACGGCGAATTTTATGAAGGATTTCCTTACAAAAATGGACCCAAATTACGAAAAAACACCGGATATCAAATGGAATTTCACAAAATTCGTGATCGATAGAGAAGGCAAGGTGGTCGCAAGATTTGAGCCCACCACTGATATGGCAGAACTTGAGAAGTGCGTTGCTTCTCTTCTTTAAAAATCGTGCGGCTTAATTTAAAAATTTCACCCCTTTTGCTTATGTTTTTTTATCGATAAAAATCTTTTTAAATAATTTACATATTATAATTTAAATAATATATTTAACTCATGAAAAAACGTTCACTTTTGTTATTGCCGTTGGTGACTCTCCTTATTTCTTCGTGCACCCCAAGCCCTTCTAAGACTAGTGAATATGACGATGTTGAGACGGGTAAGCTTCTTGAGGAATCGATGGAAGGAGTCAATGTCAATGTCGTTAGAGATGATGATGTTAAACCACTAGAGATTCCAGATGAAGATGTTTTTGACGAAACGACAAGAGCCTTGTATGAATTTGAAGAAAATGATTTAGATAAGCAATTTACCGTCATCGATTCAAGGGAAATAGGAAGAAGCTCCCCATATGTATCGGAAAGCGATATTTATCCATCTGCCTCCGATATCGTCTTAAGTGATAATTATGGTCAACAATATGACCTTAAGAATCTATATTCATCCCAAGGATTGGGACGTTTTTACGTCCCTGTGTCTTCTTTTGAAGACGATAAGGTATATCATGTCGAACTGAAAAACGATGATCTTTCATTTTTCGGCAAAGACCCAAGCATTAGGAAACTTACATTTTATCCAAAGGTAAATAGAGAAGCCTCACTTCACGAAGTTGAACAAAAGGAAGGGATTGTCTCAATCGATTCCACCAAAGTCCTATATTATGACGAGGATGGTTATTCCCCGTTCTTTGTCTATAACGAAAATTTGGAAATCGCTAAGGGGACTGCTTTTAGAATAAGGCATCCTAGCTTAGAGAAAGATGACCAAAACACACTATATGGCAAAATAATTTCAGTCGCACAAAATCCAAATGGTGCTGGATTTTTGGTCCGTTACGACCCGGCAAAAGCAGCGGATGTCTTCAATAAATTAAACGTACAAGACAGCAAAACAATCGATGAAGAAGACAATATTGAATGTTTGGTCAATGACATGGATGACGATCAAACTTTAGCAAATTCCATCCTTCTTCATCCGGATATATTGAAGACGATGTATGGCGTATACAATGCCTTTGGTGTCACCCCTGACCAATATAGAAGAAGTGCTTTGGATTGGGGCAGCAGAATCGATATTCGTTTCTCAACAAAATATGACACCAACACCAGCACATTCACATTCGGTGTTTCTGCCTCATACACATTCTATCCTTCAGAACATCTCGCGATCACCTTGAGGTTCAGTTACACCCAATCCATGAGATATGATGTGTCAGCATCCGTATCAATCGAGTGGGAATTCATCTTCCCGGTTGGCATCAATTATCGATTGGAGGTTAGAGAAGACACCACAAAAGAAGTGGAATTCGGCGTTTTAATCGAATTTGATCATGCTGGCGAATATAGCGAAGAAGCTGTAAAAAAATCCGTTCAAAAATCAATTTTAGAGGCTTTTAGCAAGGATTTTGACAAAAAGAGTGTTTTCAAAGGCGATGATCCCACTGTTACCGCGAATGGCAAACAATATCCTTTATTTAGGGTATCTTGCTATTACTTCTTCCCAATAGAAATCAGATTCGAAATATTCTTCTACTGGCAATTATGCCCTTCGTTTGAAGCGTTTATTAAATACACAAGCCATACCCAAAGGGTTGATTTATGCGTGACTAATGAAAAAGGAGCGGATCCATCTAGCCAAACGGCAGCCTCATGCAATAAGACCTTATCATTCAGGCTGGTTGGCAAATTGCACGCGGAAGTTGGCATTGGAGTGTCTTTAGGAGTAGGGGTATTAGGTTTCTATAAATTCTTCCATGCCGAAGTGTCAATAAAAGCTTATGGTGCTTTGGATTTGGTTGGTTTCATAACCTTTGATATTTCTTGGACGGATGATCAACCAACGACATCGGAATTCCAAATCGGAGGCAAATTCGAAATATCAGTCGGAGTGAAAGTAGGTGTGGACATCTATCTTTTGTTCGGTGGATATAAGCATGATTGGCCGATTGTGAGCACCGTCCTTATGGGATTCGCCAAAATGGACGAGGTATCAAGTTTCATAGTAGGAGAAGAAAACATCTATATACAGAACACCGACTATGATGAAACTAACAAACAATTCAATCTGTCATTGAGCGAAAGGCATTTATTGACGATGAAAGTCATGCGTGGGGCTACGTTCTCCGTTAATACGATGGAAGTTCCATATGATTTCAGCGTCAAAACAAGATATGGCTCATGGTTAAGCGAAGCAAGTGAAAGAGCCTATTCCTCTGCGGTTTTCGTTGTTGATGAAGGAAATGCATCGCTTTCTTTAAGTAACGATGGCCACATCAAGATGGATACGATTATGGGTCAAGAGGATTTTGTCGCAACATTGACATTAAAGACGAACAAGGAAATAACTGCATCCGGAAGTTCGATTACCAAAACAATTCATATTCATTTTAGAAATAACGATAGGCAAGAAATATTCATCGATGGCGAATCAGTTGGCTCATATGTCGTTGGGGCGGTTTATAAATTGCCAGTTCCAGAATATAGGAAATATTACAAATTTGATGGATACAATGTGACAAAAGACGGATCTGTTGTCGATTATATCCATTACGATGAAGAAAATCCTTCCGCATTCGTTTATACAGTCACAAAAGGAGCTAGCAGCTCTGAAGATGGAGCGAAAATCTATTTCGAGACCGTCTGGCTCGACGATTATCATTGGAATGTATTCTTCGTCGATGGCCTTGGGAACATCGTTTATATGGATGAGGTTCCAAACCATGGCACCGCTACCCCGCCAGAAGCATCATACCGCGATCGTTATATGATAGAAAACCCACCAGATGCATCACATCATTATGAATTTATCGAATGGGATACAAGCTTAGAGGATATCACTGGCACAACAGTCATCCACGGTATATATAAAATTGTAGAAAACTAAGAAAAACACATCTCAAATTATTAATTAATGCCGAAATTAATTTACAAATGTTTTTATATTTTGAAAATAATTTAAAACTTGTTTATGAACTAGTGTATAATTAAGTTTAAGGAGGACAAATGATGGATGTAAGCAAAGAAGTAAAGCTGCTATGCAGTGTGTTGAACCTGAGCGAGAGGGAATTGGGCGATGCTTTAAAGGTTTCTTATGAAACCATTAATAATTGGAAAAACAAGCGAAAAAAGATAAGTGAATCAAACTTGGATAATTTATATTCTTTCGCATTCGGCAAAGGCATAAAAATAAACAATATTTATGAGCAGCTTCTCAAGGAAAACCACATAAGCGACAATAAAATTGTATTGTTCCATGGCGCTAAAAAGGATTTTTCTTTGCCAATCGATATCGAAAATAATTCAAAAGCGAACAATGATTTTGGTAAAGGGTTTTATTTGGGCGAAAACTATGAGCAAGCCGCAAATTATATTGCTTCAACTAGCAAGAACATGGTTTATGCTTTTAAATTGGACACCTCACACTTAAAGATATTCAAGTTCGAGGTTGATAACGATTGGATGCTAGCCATCGCATATTTCAGAGGTTGGTTGGAAGATTATAATGATCATCGTGTTATAAAAAATATCCTCGAAAAGATAGAGATGGCAGACGTCATTATTGCCCCAATTGCTGACAACAGGATGTTTGATATCATAAGCGAATTTGTCGAAAACGTGATCACTGATGAGCAATGTAGGCATGCCTTGGCCGCAACCAATCTAGGTTATCAATATGTTTTGAAAACGAAGCGTGCTATAAAATCTACGACGTTCCTCCAAGAAATGTTTGTTTGTGAAAAAGAGAAAGATTATTGCACCGAAAGTCGTGTCTTGTTAACAAACAATGGCCTTCAAAAAGTAAAAATGGCCAGGATTGAATACAAAGGCAAAGGGAAATATATAGAGGAAATATTAAAATGAGGCCATTAGATTCGATAGAAATAAAGTTATGCCAGCTTCAAGCCAAGATTTTTGAAGCGTCAATTGAAAAAACCAAGTGCAGCTCACCGATTTTCATCAGACGTTTTATGTTTTCATCCGTTGCCAAGTCGTTTGATGATAAAAAGTATCTATTCCAATCGACATCTGAGGATGATGTGTTTGATATGCTTGAAGAAAGATATGGCGAGAGTGAGTATGGGAAAATCAAATACACCGGGGACCAGATGTATTGGATTGGATATATTTATAGATGTATATCGATAAAATATAACCTATCGAGCAAAGCGGTCTACGAGCTATTTAACGCAAAAGACATAGTCAAACACTATAACATCGGCCACACTTTTGACATTGTTCAAGCTGCGGAAAGAATGATGGAGAGCATTAATTATTGCAGCGATATTGGGGAAAAAAGTCTAGATTACATGCGTGAATTGATAAAGGCCGATGCCAAAAACAAACCGCATCTCAAAAGAGTGTAATTATTTTTAATTATGCCCACCATCCTTATTATTTGCCGTAATAAGTGTTGTAGTCCTGATTGAAATATATTTTTCTAGCGCTTTGCTGAATCTCGTTTTTTGTTAATTCATCCAACGAATTGAAGTCTTTTTCGCTGCCTTCATAAATGAATATCAAGGATTTATTTCTAGGATAAATTCCTTCGAACGTTCTTGTCGATGTGTTGTATCTTCCGGTGGAGAAAGCATCGGCTCCGACAGTTTTTAATGTTTTTGGCAAACATACGATGGAAATGCCTTTGGCCCCGATGAAACATCTATCTCCGATTTTAGTCAAAGTCTTTGGAAGGGCTAATATTTCGTTGAATCTTGTGTTGGCATAGGCTTCTATATCAAATTCCACAGCGTTTTTCGGGAAATAAGTCCCTTTCATACCATAACGGTTGAAGAAGGCCCTTCTACCTACTTTTCTGACTGATTCATGTCTCAATATCCCGTATAATGGCTTTTCCATCTCTGCGTTGGCGTATCCATAGCTTGCGATGCCCCCTAATGTGCCGGAATCATAAATGTAGGCTTTCTTTTCGTCTGTGCAGAAGAATTGCCCAGTCCTTTCTATTTTTAAGGCTTTTGAATCGTCATATCCCATATCAAACGGTATATCATGCGAAGGAATAGAGAAATCCGTTTCGGCTGAATAGTCGCTAGGCGTTAAGGCGTGGAGGAATAGATTATTGCCATCAACGTCTTTTCTTATGAAATCGAAAGTGGTGGTGCTTTCCACATGTTTTATAACATCGCCGATATACATATGGACGTCTTCATCATAATCTTTGAAATCGTTGTACGAGATCTTATCGCCTTCAATTGTGACTCTCCCACCTTGCTTGTAGGTGTCTTTGTATATGCCTAAGTGACTTGAACCTATTATTGCGTTGAAGCGATAATCTGGTGAAGGATCTTCTTTGTATTCGCTTGCCAAATCGCTTATTGAAGGCAATGTAAGTTCTTGCCCATCTTCATATAGATAATCAACTCTATTGATTAATGAGCCATCGGCTTTGTGGTAATACACTCTTTTGAAATCAACATCGCTTTCAACGCATTTCGCATATAATGTGACATTGCCTTTTTGGGGAAGGCTTTCATCGAAAAGCATCGTGCAGTCTCTATCGAGATACCATCCGCCGAAAACATATCCTGGCTCCATGATAGGATCAGGCATCGAGAATCCTTTCTCTTGATATGAATATGTGAATGATACTGGATCACAACCATCTCCATTTTTGGAGGAAGAAACGCCCACAACGCTGAAAACGGGATAGAAGTGAGGGTCGTTTCTTATGAATAAATCATCATTGTATGGCGATTTCCAGTCATATTTCTTACATTCTTCAGGCAATTCGTTCAAATCAAACTCACCATAATGTCCCTGGACGTAATAAAGATTATCCTCTCCATCTTCTGAAGGGATGTGGAATGTGCATATTTGCCTCCCATCCATGTATCTGATGTTTTCTCCAGTGATATTGAGCGTCGCTGTTTTTGTGTATAGGAGCTTTCTAGCTTCGCCATTTGTGTCAGTATCATAGACTTCGTATCCGAATAGATATGAACCTGGCGCGGCAGGATATTCGCTTTCATTCATGATGGGAACGACTTTGCGATTTGTTGGGACAATTGAAGGATCAATCGCATTGTTGCTATACGGATTGAATTTTCTTCCCCAATCAAATGTCTCGTTAACATCACGGATATTATTGAGTGCCTGCTTAAGAGCCTTATCAGTCGTAACGACTTCATATTCAATCTCGATTTTCTTGATTTTTAGAGGAGTGTCTTTCCTATTGAAGATTGAAAAATACAAAAGAGTGGCGTTTTGAGCGTTGTTTTTAAGAAACATCTCGCCATCCTCTTTGTATGATCTATTGAAATACTGATTCGAATTTGGGGTGGGCCCAGCGGTTATATCATATTCGCCTCCGCCGTCGGAATAGACTTTTACGGAATAAATCCTATCGATGAATGTTTGAAGGCAAAGACTTCCATATCCCGCTATTTCAATGAGGCCAGAAGAAGGATTTTCATCAACTCCGTATTCATCAAAATGAATAATAGAACCAGTTTGAGTGGTGAAATTACCTGCTATTAAGCGGTGTGATTCATCAATAACATATGTTTCTTTATCATCGACGTTTACTGAAACGTTGCTAGTATCATTATGAACGGTTGTGCAAGAAAACATCAAAGCAGTGGCGGTTAGCAACAATGGGAGTGTTATACGATGTTTCATGAACTTATTTTATTAAAAATAAGGAACTTTACAATAAAACATGCATTTTGTTTACAACATTCGTGTTAAATTACATCGCTTTTAAGTGATAAACCAAATGAGTTAGTCCGCTAAAATATCGATTTTTTTGCAATTTTAGCGGAGTAACTTTTCATTCAACATCATTTTTATAAATATAATTCAGCAATTTCCGCTCCTAGATATTATCATTTATAAAGATAGGTTTTGTGCATGAATGAGATAGAGAAATTGCAAAAGATAATAGATGAATCAAATAATATTGTATTTTTCGGTGGGGCAGGTGTTTCTACTGAATCTGGATTAAAGGATTTTAGAAGCAAAGATGGTCTCTATAACCTTAAATCAAAATACGGGAGGCCATATGAAGAGATGCTATCCCATCATTTCTTTATGGAAGATCCCAAGACTTTTTATGAGTTCTACAAAGATTTCATGCTAAGTGAAGTCAAACCAAACAAGGCTCACATCTTTTTGGCGGCCCTAGAAAAGAAGAAAAACCTCACGATAATCACCCAAAATATTGACGGATTGCATCAAGAAGCTGGCTCAAAGAACGTGCTTGAATTGCATGGTTCAATCAAAAGGAATTATTGCATGAAATGCCACAAATTCTTTTCTTTGGAAGAACTCCTCTCCTTGAAAGGAGATGTCCCCGTCTGCGATAAATGTGGCTCATTAATAAAACCAGATGTCGTCTTATATGAAGAAGGATTGGATAATGATGTCATCGAAGCGTCATTAGATGCGATAACGAATGCGGATTTGTTCATAATCGCTGGGACATCGTTATCGGTGTACCCCGCAGCAAGCTTAGTAAGATATTTCAAAGGCAAATATCTAGTTGTCATCAACAAAGAACACTTATATCACGTAGAAGGTGTGGATTTAGAGATAAACGCGCCAGTAGGGGAAACCCTTTCGAAGATTAGACTGTGATATCTCCAGTAAATTCTTAAACTAAATTTCGTTTCCAACAGGCAATTAATACAAAACCATGGATGAATTCATGAGGATAGAAAAGAACATCAATTACGCTTCGTTGTCGGAAAAGGATTATTTGGATATATACCATCCAGATAAGCCAAATGGAGATGTGATAATCCATTTCCACGGAGGTGGGCTTACAAGTGGCAGAAAAGAGGATGTTGGAGATTTGCCAATCTCCTTTACGAACAAGGGATTTACATTTGTAAGTGTTGGCTATTCTTTGTTCCCGAGCACCGATTCTCATAATCCCAAATTCCTCATTGAAGCTTCTAGGGCGATTGCTTTCACTATGTTGTATCTAAACAACAAACATCCATATATAAGCGGGCAATCGGCCGGAAGTTACATTGCTATGATGCTTTGTTTTAACAAAGAATATCTATCTATATGTGGCATTGATCCATTAGATATAAAAGGATGGTTCTTTGAATCTGGTCAACCAACAACCCATTTCCATCTGTTGGAAATACAAGGAGAAAATCCATGGATCCAAAGGATAGATGAGATGGCGCCTTTGTATTATGTAGGACCTCAAACAAAATTAAGCAAAGCTTTATTCATAACATATACAAACGACATGCCTTCAAGAGTGGAACAAAATAGACTTATGGTATCTACGATAAGAAATTTCAACAAAGACGCCAAAGTAAAAGAAGTTCTATTGGAAGGCAACCATTGTGATGGCTCTTCGAAAAAAGACATTGATGGCGAATATCCTTATGTCAAAGAAGTCATAAAATTCATTGAAGAAAAAATTTAACTCTATTTTCTTTTCCCATTTTTATCAATTTATAAATATATTCGACATTATCGACTATTTTCAGTCAAATAAAAAAGTGAAAAATAGAGTTAAAATAGAGTTAAAATAGAGTTAAAATATATTTGGAGTTACTTATGGGCAAAACAAAAGGCGGAGTTACAATCAAGACAATTAACGGTAAGACCTATTACTATTTTCAATGGTACCAAGACGGCAAAAAGAGAAGCAAAAGTATCAGCCTTGAGGAATATGAAAAAATAATAAACGACAGGAAGAATGTTGATATGGATTTTAACTTTGCCCGTTTTGAATCGCTCAGCGTTTTATATGGGGCATCATTAAAGTCATCTCTTTCCTTTTTGAAAGATTGGGAGAAAAGAGATTGCTACGCCGAGATAGAAAAATACATATCTTCGTCGCCGAACGGGAAGGTTTTGGTCCTATATGGTTTAAGAAGGACGGGCAAGACATCACTTATGTTCCAATCGATTCTTTCTCATTTGGATGAGATTAATAAATCAGCATATCTTTTGTGCAATACCCAAACAAAGATGAGTGATATAAACCTGATTTTGAATGGTTTAAGCGAGAAAGGTTTTAAATACGTATATATAGATGAGATCACTCTTGCGGATGATTTTATTTCTTCATCGCAATTCTTAAGCGATATATACGGATTGAAGATGAAGATAGTGCTATCCGGCACCGATTCATTGGGATTTGCAATCGCCTCAAAGGAAAACCTATACGACCGTTCCTTGCTGATTCATACGACATATATACCGTTCAAGGAATTCTCAAGAGTTCTCAAAATCAATGATATAGATAAATACATCGAGTATGGCGGGACATTGGTAAGTGAAGGCATTGATTATCATTCCAATGAATACCCAACTTTTTATAACGAAAAAACCACGATGGAATACGTGGATACAGCAATATCGAGGAACATCCAGAAATCATTGGAGAATTATGATGACGGAAGCAAGTTCATGCGATTAAGGAACTTAACAGAATCCAATGAATTGGTGGGGATTATTAACCGCATTGTTCAGGACAACAACCATAGATTTATAGCCTCAATCATCAACCGCTCATTCAAGTCAAATGACTTTGGTTCGCTTAAGGATTTGCTTAGAAAACAGAAGAAACATGATGCCTTGAGAACCATTTTGGATACGATAGATGAAAAAGAAATATATAAGACGATTCAGGACAAATTGGATATAAGTGCGACATCCATTGACCAAGAAAGCGCAGATGAGCTTTATGAATATTTGAAGATGCTAGATGTAGTGGACACGATTGACGTAATCAATTTAGAAAACAGAACAAAAATAGAATCGGTTGTCTTCACCCAGCCTGGGTTAAGATATGCCCAAGCAAAAGAACTATTGGAAACACTAATATACCAACCTTCTTTGCTTAATGTCCCGCGAGTGTACCTTGATGCCATATTCTCAACGCTTCTAAATGACGTTAAGGGAAGGATATTGGAAGAAGTCGTCATTCTTAATGAGAAAAGAATGAGAAGAAGCAATGTTTTTAAAGCCTCCTTCCTCATCGGAGAGATTGATATGTGCATCGATGAAAAAGACGGTGTTTCCCTGTATGAAATAAAACACTCTATAGAGACGGATGATATGCAAACAAGGCATCTAGTAGACGAAAGCAAGGTTGGACTCCTTTCATCCGCTTTCGGTGAAATCAAATCAAGAAACGTTTTATATAGAGGCCCAAATCAAGTCAAATCAGGCATTAATTACATAAACGTTGAAGATTATTTAAAATCATAAGACTATAAGACACAAAATAATGCATAAAAGAATAGAAACACCGTTCCTCTTTCTTTTATGTGTATAATTCATCAATATATGAAATATTTCATCGTGAGTGATGTTCATAGTTTCTACAAAGAGCTTATAGAAGCGTTAAAGAAGGCTGGGTATGATAAAAGAAATAAGGACCATACCATAGTTTTCCTTGGTGATTTATTCGATAGGGGTCCTGGAACGATAGAGCTCTATGATTTCATAATGTCCATACCAAAAGAAAGAAGGATATTGATTAAGGGCAATCACGAAGAACTATATCAAGAGCTTTTGTATGCGTTGATGCCTGGTTATAGAGATTTCCATAACGGCACATTCGATACATTCGTCCAGATCGCTAACGCAATGGATCCCTCCTTAGACGATAGCAGTGGCTGGATATATATCGCCAAAACAGTAAGGGAATCGCCGATAACAGACTTCATCTATAGTGATGAATGGAAGGATTATCTAGAGCTAGACGGATATATCTTGACTCATGGATATCTTCCTATAGAAGATGACCATATCAAAAAAGACTGGAGGAACGCTTCAGAAAAGGAATGGCATTCCGCTAGATGGGATTATCCTTTAAACCACATAGAAGAGATGAATAACCTCTCATCCATTCTATATGGAAAGACATTGGTTGTTGGGCATCATGGCAGCCGTTATTACAACAATGATAAGTCCTATGGGATATATTCAGGCGATCATCTATATGTGATAGACGCCACAACCGTATTATCCCATCAAGTCAATGTGTTGGTGGTGGAGGAATAAGTTAAATATTCTTAACAAAAAATACATAATTTTGTATGTTTGTTTTAACAACTTGAAATAATCGCCAGGGCTGCTAAGCTGTTTTTGATGCGAGATGGATTTTTAACCAATTATTCCAAAGAGAGATTTGTGGATAGATTGAGGAATTGCATAGATAAATGTACCTCATTTTCTTTTTCCGTGAGTTTCATCAAAGAAGCGGGATTGGTCTTGATTAAGGACTCAATCGAAAACGCTTTGAGAAGAGGTGTACATGGAAAAATCATCACATCGACATATCAAAATTTCACCGATATCCCTTCGTTAAAACAATTTTTGGAATGGGCAAACAAATACGAGAATTTCCAATGCCATGTCGATTTTGAATCGTTTGGGGATAACGGCTTCCACTCAAAAGGATATCTTTTCGAGATAGATGGCAAATATGAGTTCTTGGTTGGTTCGACCAACATAACGAGATTCGCGTTAATCAAAAACATAGAGTGGAATGTATCTCTAACTAGAGAAATTAATAATGACACCATAAAAGAAGTGATAAATGAGTTTAATTATTTGTGGAATAAAACGATTCCTGTATCTGAAGAAATAATAAAGCTGTACACAATACAGATAAGTTACGCGATAGAAAAGTGGGACATGGATTATGTCGCCAATTACGAAAACAAAGCCGCTGTCCCAAACGCAATGCAAAGGCGAGCGCTGAAGGAGTTGAGGAGATATAGAGACACCGGAGTAAAGAAAGCTCTTATAATCGCCGCAACCGCCAGCGGAAAAACGTATTTAGCCGCGTTTGACGCGAAAAACTATGACGCAAAACGTTTATTGTTCATAGTTCATAGAGACACAATTCTCGAAGATGCCAGAAGGACTTTCCAAAACGTATTCCTTTCAAAAAGAACATATGGCATGTTCACAGGCCAAGAAAAGAACATCGGCGCCGATTTCATATTCGCCACAAATACGATGATGGCAGAACACCTCGATTATTTTGACAAAAACGAATTCGATTATATCGTTTTCGATGAATGCCACCACGTTACGGCCTCAACATATCAAAAGATATTGAATTATTTTTCCTGTGGTTTCTTGCTCGGATTGACCGCAACTCCAGAAAGAATGGATAACCAAGACGTTTTTGAAATGTTTGATAAGAACGTCCCTTATGAATTGAGATTAAGAGACGCGATTAGAAACGATCTTGTCGTGCCATTCCATTACTTCGGTGTTCGCGATGAATTGGTTAATTATTCCAGCAAAGATAAGTCGGATTTCCTAAATGAGTATTTTAAAGAAGGGCATATTGAATTCATCGCCAAACAAATAGAGGAGCATAGACCAGCGGGGAAATTAAAAGCGGTTGCGTTCTGCAAATCAATCATTCACGCCAAAGAAATGGCTCATGCGATGAGTGAAATGGGATATTGCACGACGTCTTTGACGGGACAAAACCTAACTGGAGAGAGGCTCAAAGCCTATTCAGACCTTCAAGATGACACCAATCCTTTGGAAATTATATTCACAGTAGACATTCTCAACGAAGGTGTGGACGTCCCTGGAATAAACATGGTCTTATTCCTTAGGCCAACAGAGTCACAAACAATTTTCATCCAGCAGTTGGGAAGGGGACTCAGGAAACACAACGGAAAAGACTTCTTGACCGTATTGGATTTCATCGGAAACAGCTATGATAGATCAATTCAAATAGCGCTCGGTTTGGGAACATTGTCACAATCATCGTATATTGAAAAAGCCTTGCTAAAACAATTGATAAGAGATGACTTCAAAGCGTTAAATTTAAATAATGTTGAGATACATTTCGATGAGTTTTCCAAAGATGAGATATTAAAATGCATCGAAAACACCAATTTCAACAGAACCGATTTCTTGAAACAGGATTATTTCAACTTCAAAAAGTATCTATGTTTGGAAATTCCGCCAAAACCTATGGATTTCCTTGTCAGTGATTGTGCACCAGACCTCATGAGATTTACCAAATCAAAAATTGGAAACAAGAAAAACATGAGTTACTACATGTTTCTTAAAAAGATTGGAGAAGATGTTCCTTCCTTCGACGATGAGCAAATTAACGTGTCGAACAAAATTGACGATATGTTGCCATTGACCAGGAGGGAAGAATTCCTGATTCTCAAGTCTTTGATTGATGACGAAGAAAAAGACATAAGCGAATTAAAGAACACAAAAAGAATTACGGAAATCACCATCAATTCCGCGACAAATAACCTTATTAAGCAAAAGATCGCCGTGATGAAAGATGGAAAATTAAGCCTAAATTGCAGCGTTATCAATGATACATTCATCCAATGGGTCGAAGATTCTCTAGAATACGGTCTACAAAGATATGAGGTCGAGTTTGGTGATTTTGAAGGAACATTCAAACAATATGCCAACTATGCCAAAGACAAAATTATCCTTGAGTTAGACGGTGAGCAGAAGTCGTATCAATCCGGAACTAAATACAATACCGAAACCGGTGAAACATATATTTTTGTTGGTTTAAGAAAAGACTACAGCGAAAAAGAAAACTTCAATTACAAGGATAAATTTCTTTCGCCTTACATTTTCCAATGGGAATCGGTCAACAACACCACGAAGGAAAACGCTGAAGGGAAAAAGCTATTGAACACTAAAATAGTGCATCTTTTCGTTAGAAAGATGGAGTCGGAAGATAACATTACATTGCCATTCACTTATTTCGGAACGGGTAAATTTTCCAATTGCAGAGAAAGCGAAAATGCAGGTAAACCAACATTAGTGTTTGATGTTATTCTCGACAACCCCGTTCCAGAGGAACTAAGATTTGACTTCTTGGTTCCTGAAGATGAATCCGCAGAAGCTTAGTTGCCAAAATACTTTTTTAAGTCGGGCAAAATTAACAAATCGGCAGGCAGAAAATCAACGGAATCCAATTCGTCGATGGATATATATTTTGCGGCTTCGTGTTCCAATAGCGATAAATGATTTTCCTTTAGTTTGCAGATGAAATTGTGCATGACTAGATGAAACGAGGGATATGTGTATTCGATCTTATTCAAATAACTTATTATTTCGATATCGGCGTCTAACTCCTCTTTTATTTCTCTTATCAAAGCCGCTTCAGGGGACTCGTTGTTTTCTATTTTTCCGCCAGGAAATTCCCACATATCCTTGAATTCTCCATAGCCTCTTTGGGTTACGAAAATCCTATTTTCAGAGACTATTATCGCAGCGGAAACATTTATTGTTTTCATATCTTGAGTTTATGTCTCTTTCTCTTAACAAAATACACCAGATGGTCAAATCCTGCTTCTTTTATTAGAGGAAGGTATTTATCAAAGCTTGAACGATATCTATCCTTTTTATGCGCATCACTCGATATGGTGATGTTTGTGCCACCTAATCTTTTGTATAGATTGAGGATGTATTTGGTGTGGGATAGGGGTAGATATTCCTGGACTTTGGTGTTTAGTTCAAATGTCTTATCTTTCTTGATTAAGGTGGTCATTATTTTAGATATGATATCTTCATATTTGGATATTGAAATTGAAGGATCTATCCTGTAGGCGGTCTTGAAGCCATAATCCAAATGGCAAAGGACATCAAAATCATCAAAGTCATTGACCATTTCTAATATCCTTTGGAAATAGATATTCAATACAGTATCTATTCCCAATTCTATGAAGGTGTCCACTAGAAAATAATCAATTCCGTCAGATTCATGGAGGGATAGGTTTATCAAATCAAAGTCATATTTATGGATCTTATTTACTATCTCTTTGATTCTATTTGGCTTATATCCCACTTCGATGCCTTTTAGCATCTTTATAGAAGGATATTTCTTTTGAAGCGATTCTAGTTCTCTGTGTTGTCTTTCTACATCAAAAGATAGATCTTCGCCTTTATCTAGGTAATTTGCATCGTAATGGTCAGTCAATACGAAATAGGAGACTCCTGCTTCTATGGCAAGAGATAGATATTCTTCTATTGGCTGCTCACTATCGAAGGAGTAGTAGCTATGAACGTGTTGATCGTGGATAACCATGGTTATGATTATAGCCATTATTTTAAACAAGATGTCTATAAGTGCTGTTTTTTCAATAATAAAGGCTATGACCAGTCTAAAAGTAAAAAAATGAAGGTTCCCTGATTCAAATGAAAATGATAGATAATTCCTATTTTTTTTATCTTTTTAATTAGATAAAAGTGGGAAATTGGATAATTTTAGTCGAATATGTGATGGTATAATATTGTCACTGAAAGGAAAAAAGATAATGAAAAAATTATTATTCACATTAATGCCGCTTGCTCTAGTTTTATCTTCCTGCAACGGCGCTTCCACAATCGATGAAGCAAAAGCCAAGGAGATCGCTAAAGCGGTTGAAACAGAGTCGCTAAAAGTCAAAGGGGTTGAACTTACAACCACCTCAAAGACCACAACAAAGAATGGCGATTCGACTGCAACTGTTGAGAACGAATCGTTCATCAGATTCAACGCCAACGGAGAGGGATATTACAAGAACGTTTCCGAAACAGAAGGAACCACCGAGTTATATCACGTATTCGATGAAACATACGAAGAGGTGTATTGCTATTACACCACCAAAGGCGAAGAGAAGACATATGAAGTCAACGTCAAGAAAGACAATGAATTAGCATTCGGCATCGCCCAGATCGCGTATTCTCTGACGGAAATCTTATATAAAATGCCATACTCAGTGTATTCAATGCCTTATTCAACATTCTTCGCTGCAGATGATGCAACTGATGCTGAGGAAGATGAAGAAGATGAGAACTATGATACAGTTGTCACCTATTCTTCATCTGGTGATAAGAACCTCACAATCGATGCCAAGAGAACATTAAAAGACGGCGCTTCTGAAAATCCAACCGGTGCAGAAGCCGCCAAAGAAATGCACATCACCGCCAAATATGACGATTTGCATCTTGTTGAGGTTGTGATCGATCAAGTCTCGACCCTAGGCAACACATCATATTCCAAGACCACAGTCACTATTAAAGACGATGTGACAATCACCTTGCCAGAAGGCTGGGAAGATCATATCCAAAAACAATAAAACGATAGTGATCTGAAAAGGGACTGGGTTGAACCAATCCCTTTTTCTTTATCCCCCAATCACTGCGATGATTTCGCTGTTCTTGAGCTTATTTTTCTCCATGAGCTTATTGGCCAATGCGATGACCTTATCCTTGTTCTTTTTGATATAACGAGTGGTCTTTCTTTCGCATTGCTTCATGATTTTGATGCATTTCTTTTCGTTTTTATGCCTCCAGACCCATGTATCAGTCCTTCTCCCTTCTCCAAGCATTGGGAGGGTGTCTGCAGCGGTTTTATATCCGATTCTATTGATGAGGTTGAAGATGCTACTGCGGCTTTGCTCCAAATCCCTTTCGCATCCTCTTGAGCCATATCCTACGATGATTTTTTCGGCGATTAACCCCGCTAAACCGACTTGGATAGAGGCAAGGACCTTATCATATGGCCAATATCCTTCTTCGACTTCGTCTGGTGAGAAATAGCCTCCATTCCCTTTCAGATATAATTTCTTGAGGCTGAAGTATTGAGGGAAGGCGCTCGCCATTACAGCGTGCCCCGCCTCATGATATGCGGTGACGATGCTTGATTTGGCGTACCCATCTTTGACTCTATCGGTGATGTTATAGATGGAACGGTCTAAATCTTCTACGGTGAATGGTCCAAAGTCGTTTCTTAAAGCGATGTCATTTGCGATGGATACTAATCCAGCGCAGCTAATGTGCCTCAATTGTCCTTGGAGTTCCTCCTCATCGATATCATTTGGTAGAGATAAGCCGAATTTGGCGAGATTCTTTTTAAGAATATCAACCGATTCCTCTCTGCTTGGGTAGGGGATTTTGATTAATTTCTCAAGCCTGCCGTTTCTTACCAATGCATCAGGGATTTCTTCGATGTCGTTAGCGGCCGCTAAAACGAAGACGTTGCTGCTTGATT
The DNA here is from genome assembly GCA_017468925.1 of Bacilli bacterium. GTDB lineage: Bacteria > Bacillota_I > Bacilli_A > RFN20 > CAG-826 > UBA4951. Next base: position 60,976 of record JAFUHI010000009.1, read on the forward strand.
CAACTCCATCAAGGTTCTCTTGTAATGCGCGCACTACGCGTCTTTCTCTATTGATTAAGAGGTCAAGCTCATCGATGACGACGATGGCTTTTTTCTCTTTCTTAGCATCGCCAAACATATTGTTGATGGCGGATGTGACATTTTCATCGTCTCCATGCAAGACAAAGACCGGCACATCAACGTATCTGATGATTTCTCTAATCAACAACGATTTGCCATTTCCTGGCGCACCGAAAAGGATTACGCCTTTAGGGATGGAAGCGCCTTTCGCGTGCAACTCCTCTGACCTCTTGAACCAGTCGATGACTGTGAGGATTTCTTTCTTTTGTTCGTCGTGGCCGATGACGTTAGGCAATAGTGTTTCTTCCTTTTCCATTTTTATCGCTCCTGTTGTGATTACATTGTAGGGTTTTATTCATTTATTCTCCGATAAAATCTAGAAAGTGAAGAAATTTGCATATTTTCATATCAATGTCCAATTTTTTACACATTGCCCTCCCTATAATGTAAGTGTGATAGGATGAGATAGATTTATCAAAAAGGTAAAATATGCAAAAAAATGCACATTCCAGAAAGCCTAAAGTAATAAAGAAATTTCACCCTATACTAATGTAAAAAGTTAAAAAAACTTAACAGGAGGAAACGTTTATTATGGCAAACAAAGAAACAGGCAATCAGCCAAGAAAAGAATTCGTCATCATTCTTAATGAATTGACCAATAATTCAGATGGCACATTCAAACAAAAGAACCACTATGTGGAAGTCGTTAAAAAGCACGGCATCAACATTGATGAAAGACGTGTAACATTAATCCTCGACCATATCTATCAATTAGCCCAAGAAGGTTTACTCCGGTTTAAGATTGAAGCTTCTGACAATAAGAGAAAGAAATATCGCTGCACCGAATTCGATTTAGATGAGAACACAATCGTCTCCATCGGCACCGCCATAAGAGCCGATAGCACCATGACAAAAAAGCAGCAAAACGAATTGATCGATAAATTCGTTAAACACTCCACACCTAAATATAAAGCGGATAACGTGCGTGAGAAAATCAATTCAGCCAAAGTCATGACCGATTCGCGCGTAAGCAGAATCCCCCAAGTCATCGTTGATGCCTACAACAATCATAAAAAGGCAGTGGTGGTGGCGATAAGGAAAGATAGCTCATTCTATTGCTACCCAGAGCAAGCCGATAAACACTTCCGTGATGGTCAACTAGCCTGCAGGGTTCTCGATATATTCGATAAAGAATCTAATGACCCAAAAATCATCTTATGGCATGAACCGATAAGGTCTGTGGCGGTAGTCCATTTAAGTGATTTGGTGCAGATAGATGCGTCAAAAGTAGCAGAATCCAAAGAACCAAACACAAAATTCCCCACTGGCTCAAAATACAAAACCTATGAGGAGTGGGACAAAGATTACTTCTCCGGAAAGATTGGGAAGGTTGAGCATATAGTCATCAAAGTCCCTTATGCAACCATGGACCCAAACGAAGACAAAAACGTTCTTGAGGTGGCCAGGTCGTTAGCGGATTATTACAAAATTAATGACACCAAGAGTCTAAAAACTTATAAAAAAACCCGCACCGTCAAAAAAGCCGATATGGGATATGACAACGGAGTGTTCACAACCTCCACAAAAGAAGTGAATGAAATCTACTTCGAGATAGATAGCAACGCCGACTCTTTCAGAAGATGGTATAAGAGCAAGATGTCAATCATCGAGAAAGTGGTCATTGTTTCCCCCAAAAGACTCAATAATGAAATACTGACCCCGCTCATCAGCAAATTCAGCGAGAGAATTGTCAATTTCGGTGAGAGCACTAAAAATTAGTATTTGTACTATAGCAGTAACGTCGATGATAGAGGTGCCCCAAAAAGCGCCTCATAATAAACAAAAAAATGAAGGGAGAAAAACATGACAAAAGAACTACAAGAACTAGCCGAAAAACTTACCGCCATCAGGCAGGAAGAAAAATCAAAATGGATCAACCATTATTCTTCAAAAGGTCAATCCAATGAGAAATATGATTATGATGCCTATAGAAAATCCATCGCTGTTCTAGAAGAGCAGGAAAGAGAAATCGCTTCCTATCAAGCCAAAACAATCCCTCATCTTACCGACTTCATTCCGGAAATTGCCATGAAGGCGTGTGACGCCATCGTTCTCCTAAAACAATTACAAGCGAACAAAGAACACATCCAAGAGTTGTGCGAATCTAGCTCCAGAAGAGGCAGATACGACAACGATATGTATCAGTCTAAAGAAGTTGAAGCATATCTTATCAAACTTACCAAAGAGATTATCAAAATCTCTTCCGCCATCAAAAGATTCCAAAAAGAATCCATCTACGAATAAATCACGTTCCCGGCTGCGTCCTCCTTCCCCCTTTCTCAGTTCATTGGCAGCCAAAAGCCTCCCAAGCAACACGGCATGGGTCTAAGTTGCTTAAAAACCAATTAAGAAAGGGATTAATGAATATGATCGGAGAAATGATCGGAGACATGCATGGTGCCCAATATGAATTCGAAGACTATAAATTAAAGAAAGAAGAATATCCTTTGTTTTCTTCAAAATGCGAATTCACAGATGATACTGTCGCAACAATCGCAGTGATAGATGCTTTAACAAAGATAATGCAAGAAGCAGGGAAGAATAAGCCTCTCAATCTATCCGAAGAAAACATCGTTGAATTAAAGAAAAGAACGATAGAAGCATTCCATTTCTATGTAAAAGCTTATCCGCATTGTGGATGGGGTAGCCATTTCCATCAATGGGGAATGAACAAAGACACCAAGCCATATAATTCCTGGGGAAATGGCTCTGCGATGAGAATATCCCCGGTTGGCTGGATCGCGGATAGCGAAGAAGAAGTAAAGATCCTATCCAAAGCCATAAGCGAAGTCACACATAATCACGTAGAAGGCATCAAAGGGGCGGAAGCCACCGCGATGTGTATATATTGGGCAAGGAAGGGAGTTAGCAAAGAAGAGATAAAAGCTAGAGTAATCAGAGATTATTACCCAATCGTAGATATGCTTGATTACGACACCTTAGTAGAAGAATATAGATTCGACGTCTCTTGCCAAGGGACAGTTCCTCCCGCTATCTATTGCTTCCTTATCTCCAATAGCTTCGAAGATTGCTTAAGGACTTGCCTATCAATCGGAGGCGATTCCGATACGTTATCAGCGATAGGATGCTCAATCGCAGAAGCCTTCTATAAACCAGGCAAGGAATGGAAGAAAAAAGCCTATAAATTCCTGCCTGAAAGGTTCTGTAGAGCCATAGATTACATTGAATCCTGGGTTGACGACAGAGAGCCCACCGAATAATCTCTTTTCTGGATAAAGGTATCGTCAGCCTTTATCGAAGAAGCCGCCTATGTTGTTGATTATGATGGGAGCATAACTCAAATGGATGTCGATTTTCTAGCCTGCATAAGACCAATGATCGTGATAGATTCCAACCGAAAGGGCTTATAACAGGATTTGTTCAAAGCTTCCGAAAAAAGTATACTGCTTACGATATAAAATAATTAGTTGCATATATTTTTATATCACATACAATATAATTATCATGGAAAATAACATCTCAATTTTTGTTAAAGAAAAAAGAAAAGAAGCAAAGCTTACTCAAAAAGAATTTTCTATTCTTGCCGGCGTGGGACTCGCCTTCATTAGAGCCATAGAACAGGGCAAAACAACTTTAAAAGTTGAAAATGTCAATAAGGTTCTGGCTATGTTTGGTTATGAATTAGGCCCAGTGGAGAAGAAGAGATAATGAGAAGTGCAAAGGTTTATTTCAAAGAACGTTTGGCAGGTGTGCTCTCTGATTTTGGCGATCATTATGAATTTCTCTATGATTCTGAATATCTCAAAAACGGTTTTCCAATTTCTTGCACCCTACCGTTAAAGGAAGAAGCATATTCATCCATCAATCTATTTCCTTTTTTCGATGGCCTTATTGTCGAGGGGTGGCTGCTTGATGTTGCAACAAAGAATTGGAAGGTCGATCAAGAGGATAGAATGTCATTATTGCTTTTGATGGGAAAAGATACGATTGGTGCGGTCTCAGTGGAGGAAATAAAATGAATATCTGTCCGTTCTGCGGTAAAAACATTGATGGAAAAAGATGGCACGAATCGTGCTCCCAATCTTTTTTTGGCACTAAAAACCCTCCAATAGTTGAATTAAGCGCAGCAAAGATGGAAGCAATCGCGAAAGAGCAACTGAACGAAGGAAAATCTGTCGCTGGTGTGCAGAAAAAGCTATCAATACATCTAGACGGATCAAAAGGAAAACGTAAAAGACTGACGATATTGGGATATCCTTCAGGATACATAATCAAACCGCAAACATCGGAATATAAACAATTGCCAGAATTAGAAAACGCCTGTATGTTGATGGCAAAAGCATGTGGAATTGACGTTGTGCAAAATGGATTGATAGAAGTTGAAGGCAAGACGGCCTATATAACAAAACGCATCGACAGAAATGGCAATGATAAAATCCATATGGAAGATTTTTGCCAGGCTTCGAATTTGTCCACATCGATGAAATATAGGTCTTCATATGAGGAGTGCGCGAAAGTGATAGATAGGTTCAGCGCATTCCCATCGTTAGATAAGTCTAAAATGTTTAAGGCTATATATTTCTCTTTCGTTGTTGGCAATAGCGATATGCATCTTAAAAATTTTTCCTTCCTTATGGATGAACAAGGGAAATATCATCTATCACCTTTCTATGATTTGCTTCCGACAAAAGTGGTGTTGCCGACGGACAGAGAGGATTTGGCGTTGCTATTAAACGGAAAGAAAGAGGCGCTGAACCGAAAGGATTTTGACATATTCGCAGAGACTATCGGATTATCCAAGCTGGCGAAAGAGAAAATAATGAGTTCAGTAAATTCTTCTGTTGAAAAGATGAAAGAAATAATCTCCAAAACAGATATCAATCAGCATTTCAAAACAACATGGATTAGGCTGATTGAAAAAAATCTAAGGAGAATGAGTAGCTAGGTGTTTTTTATCAAATGGTTTCTCATGGGAATTGCATAGGCAAATGTCAGAGAAGCCAGAAGGAAGGAAACCAGTAGTAGTGGCGGGCAATTATCGTAGAACGGTCTGGCGGATGAATCTAGAACGAGTTTGAGAAAGCCGGTTGGTTCTGGGCCATAACCCAAAGCTCCAGAAGAGAAACTGAGAGCAACATTTGAAGAAATTGACACAATATACAAAAACAACACAACCACCACGCAAGCCCCGGCGGCTTTCATTGAATGCTCAAGAACTGAAATTCTCTTAGGAATGGTGCAAGTAGACAAATCAAGAAAATACCCAAAACCAAAATAGAAGGTCGCTAGAAGTAGGGGCACAATGAAATAAAAGTCAATTCCTATTCTCGCTTCAATTATTCTTGAAATGGTTATGACAAGCAAAACCAAAAAAAGGTTGCTTTTGCCAAGAAAAGTTGCGTCTTTAAAACCAAAAAGCTCTCTTATTGCATCCACAAAAAGGAAAATACAGATGCCAAGTTCGCATATTGTAATCGCTCCAGGTATATCAGGAATGCCAAAAGTATAAACATATAGCCATGAAAGCGGGACCAACGCAAAAGAACCAGCATAATATCCTTCATTCGCCTCAAAGTATTCTAATGATGGAAAAGCGTTTGGGACTCTTGGAATGACGCATAAGGCAAAAAGGGCAACGACCACGGCTAATGTAACGGATAGGCAAATCTTTGCTTTGTATCCGTTATAGAATTGGCATATCCATTTATTTTCCATTTTATTAGTTTAGCGTTTTTTATAATATTTGCATTCCCATTCCTGAAAGCAACTCTATGTTTATGCCTTCTTTTGTATATTTTATGTCACTAAAATATCAAAAAAATTATTATGTCCAATTTTAAGGACATATATATCATTAAAATAGTAGTATGAGAAACATTGAACCATTAAATACATTCTTAAAGACGCCGAGAAAAAAGATTATCATCGGCAAAGATAACGAGACTATTGACCACATTTTGAGAAAGTTCGCCAAAGGTAATGAATCAATTGCCTTTGATTTTGAGAAGTACACCTTATCGTCTTTGGCCAGAACCATTTATATGCTCTCCAATGAGTCCTTGTCTCACATTTTGATATCAAGCGACCAGGCCGCCATGCTTATGTATTCTTTCCTAGTCGATAATGACGTCCCATCGGGGAGGAAGATATTTGGCCTTATTCCGCATGAATCTCTTTCATGGACCACTGCGAAAGTGGTGTATCAATCGATAAATAAAATCAGAACTGGGAAGGCCATAGAAGGAAAAACGACCGGGTTGGAGAAGCTTATTGAAGAATTCGAGAATCATTTGAATGAGAATGGTTATTTGGATGAAGTCGGAGTCACTAGAATCGCTATATCCACCATCAAAGATGATTTGAATAAAAAAACGCTAGGTTTTGATGGGGATATCTCGGTTGGCATCCTTTCGTCTTTGAAAGGAAAACTCACATATCTAGATGAAGCATTGCTAAAAGCTGCTTTTGGCGAAAATACAATCTATGTGGATTTGAAATCGACTTCAAAAGGAAAAAACAAAAAGGTCAAGGCGTATGGGTTCGGTAACGAGGTCAATTACGTTATAGACGATATAATTTCAAACAACATAAACGTCAACGATGTCGCTATCTATTTAAGCGATAGCAAATACAAAAATCTCATCAAAGCGTATTTTGAGAATCATTCCATCCCATATTATCTAGCGTGCGGCGATAATGCTTTATGTAATGACGCTATGTCGTTATTTGACTCGATCCTTGAATTTTATTCAGAGCATTATTCGATAACCGCTTTAAAAAACATAATCTCAAATCCTCTTATACCACAAGATTTAAAATTCCTCGGTTCACTAGGTTATTTATCCGCCGATAAAGAGCAAATCGTTTATGCAGCTGAAAACGCCAAGACTCCATTGGACAAACCAGCTTTTAGTGAGTTGCAGAAAAATTTCTTGAAGAGAATCGTTTCGTTCAATGAAAGAAATTCCAACAGCCTCTTTGATAATATCACCGAATATATAAGCGAGTTGGTAGAAGGGAAAGAAGAAGCGAAAAAGATCAATACATTAAATAGTGAAATGAAAAAAGTCATGGATCTGCTTCCTAGGAATTTTAACGAAAGCAAAAAGATTCAAACAATTAGAGATTACATCGCTTCAATCTCTATCAAACAAGATAAGCCAGGCAAATCATACGTTTATGTATCGATGCTCAAAAGCGCATCATATTTGGATAGAAAACACAATTATTTCTTAGGATTATCCGCAAACCAAATATATGCGAAAGAATATGAATCACCTCTTATTTCCGACTCCAAACTAGAAGAATGCCTAGACAGGAACTATTACGTTTCCTTAGCCAAAAGAACAAATGATGAGATGGTTTCTTCCATCAAGGGACTAATCGATACGAGCGATGGGTCGATCCATTTCATAAGAAGCACTTATGATTCGGTCGAATTCAAACCTCTTGCCGCCTCAATCCTTTATATTTCCGCTGAGGCAGAAGAAGAGATAAACGCCAAGAACAACTATCTGGGCTTGGATATCAAATATCAAAGCGTTCCTGATGCGAAAGAATCTTGGATTTCGTCTGAAGCCGTTTCAAAAATCAAATCAAAGGAGAATTTTTCGCCATCTGCAATAGAGACATTAATGCATTGCCCACTTCAATTTATCTATAGCTATTCGTATCTTTTTGACAGTGTTGACTGCGATGAATTTGATGGAATGTGGCTAAAAGGTGGAGAAAGAGGAACTCTTGCCCACGCCATATTAGAAGATTATCAAAAAAAGAGGCTGCCAGAATACGATGAGAATGAGTTAGATAAATCTTATTATCATCAGATGGCCAAAGCCAAAAAAGAAAACCATTTTGAGAATGAAATTGAGCAAAACAAAGAGGGTCAAAGAATACTTGAAAAAGTAAAGCAATACCTAAATAGATATTACGCTGATAAAGGTGAATACAAAGTCCTTGCCTGCGAATATGATTTGGAATTTGATTACGAATATGATGAAACAAATCACAAATCAATCCATGTAAAAGGCACTGCGGATAGAATCGATGGATATGTCGATGAAAACAAAACACTGCATCTAAAATTTGTTGACTACAAAACGACGAACGAGAAAACCTTTGATGATAAATACACAAAGACCAAAGAGCTCGCCCAACTTTGTTTATATCCTAAAGGCGCCGAATCATATGTAAGCGAGAAAAAAGAAGAAATAGAAAGAATAGTCGGGCCATTCGATAATGTAGAAACTAGCAATATCCCATTTGTCTACGAGATGCTATTTGGCGACAAACATCTCTCACATCCTTCATCGACTGATTTTGAAAGAGCGCCATATAAAGAAAAAATGGACTCGGCATTGAAGAGATTGTTCGCTTTCTTGGAGCATAATGATAAAGACACATTCTCTTCAACTTTTGGGACGTTTAAGAAAAAGAAAGCCAGCGATTTCGATAATGGCTTATGCTCATACTGTAAATTCGCAACAATATGCCAATTCAAGCTGGACAATGGCGATCAATTCGTTGCCGATGGCTTGGAAAAAGAAGAAATAAAGGAGGAGGAATAATCATGAAAAGCATGTATGCAAGTGATAGACACGTTCTATTCGAAGACGATAAAAAATATAAATCCTCCAGTTTGTTTATAGAGGCAGGGGCCGGTGCGGGAAAGAGCACCTCGATGGTGGGCCGCATCGTTTATCAGCTTAAGCAAGGGATTAGGCCAGAAAGGTTCGTAGTAATCACTTTCACCAATAAATCCGCAGAGGATATGCTTGGGAAAATAAATGAAGCCATTGAAGAAGAAGCCAAAAAAGACCCAAGATTCAAAGATGTCTTGAACGAATTATACAAAATGAACATCTCAACCATTCATAGCTTCTGCAATAAGCTGCTAAGTGAGAATAGTTTTGATGCCAAATTATCATACGCTCCAATCTTACTAGAAGACGAAGAAGAGGAAGCGAAAGAAATCAAGGCGTTTAACATTTGGAGAAGAGCGCTTACTCCAGGACAAAACACCGAAATCTACGATTGCCCGGATGATAAGCCATTCAACAAAATAAAGAACCTATATTTGGAATTGTGCAAATTGTTCGATAACGCTGAAGTTGTTTATGAATGCTCAATACCAAAAACACTTCACGCCGATGCAAAATCTTACATAACGAAGGTGTATGAGTTGCTTCAGCAATGCAATGACAAATTGAGCGATGCCGCCAACAAATTCTTAGATTTATGCGATACAGCCCAAACGGCTTCTGATGATGACAATGAGCAAATCAGGGCATGCTTTAGCAAGATTAACAAGAAGGTTCTTCCTAAAATGGGGTCTGCAAAAGGCGACGAGAAAGAGGAACTTCAATCAATAAAAGATGAGCTTACTGATTTCTATAACAGCGAGGAATTCGTGACCTTCAAAGCAAAATTCGAAGCATATTATAAATGCCACGATAACGGACAAGATATTCTCAATAGATACGCGATGTCCGCTTGGGAATTCTATAAAAGAAATAGAGCGACCGACACTCTATCAAACAACCAGCTCATTTATGAAGTCTATAAGATGCTGCAGGATAAAGACATCTGCAGAAAAGTCGCGAAGAATTACGATGTCATATATGTCGATGAATTCCAAGACACCGATTCTTGCCAAATAGACCTAGTCAAAGCATTAGCCTTCGCCATCGAAGAAAGAAAAAGAGAAGAAGGCAATAATACAATGACATTATTCTTGGTCGGCGACCCAAAGCAATCGATATATAGATTCAGAGGCGCAGATTTCCGTTCTTTTATGGCGGTGAGAAATGAATTTGAAAACCTTGGAACTGATTTCAAATCAATATTCTTCCCAGACAATTTCCGTTCCAACAATTTCGTTATTGATTACGTCAACGACGTCTATAGGCAGAGAACATTCACAGAAGACAAGAATTACCCATTCGTCTACGAAGATATGAAATGCAACAATTTCGTTGATGCTTCTTGCGTTAATGATATTTCGAAATCTTTAGCAGGCGTCTATCCAGTTGAATTGGGAGACAAAACAACCCGCCCAGCCTCAACTGCAAGATTAATCAAGAAATTGGTGGATGAAAAATACCAAATATTCGATGCCAGAAAAAAGGTGTTTAGAGACGTTAAATATAAGGATTTCCTCGTCATAACCACCGCAAAAACACAGATTGCTGAATATGTAAAAGAATTTAATAAGAACGGGATTAAAACAAATGTTTCAGGTCAAGTTGACTTATCTGGTTCCACCACGGTGCTTAGAATAATCTCTAGATTATTGCCAGCTTTGCTCAATGAAACAAATAGCAACAACCATATCGCTGATCACGTAATCAACAAATATTTCAAAGGCGACAAACAGTTTTTAGAAGACTTAAGAAGTCGCAAATTCACGCCTTATGGCATCCTTGTATATCTACTAAACAACTTCGATTTGACCACGGTAGATTTCACCGATGAAGAAGCCTATACATATAGAGCCTTATCTTCTCAAATCATAGAGAACCTCTCCGTGAACCAAAATTCCAACGGGCCTGCTATTCTTGATGAATTCGTAAAACTTATGGAAGAAGCTGTTGAAGAGCAATTAATTGTCGAAGAAGAGGCGGACGCAGTCAAAATCATGAACGCCCACAAAACGAAAGGATTGGAGGCCAACATAGTCATAGTCGCAGCTTCTGGATCGTTTGCCACCAATAAAGGCGTCTATACAGTCGGTGGGAAAACATTCTTGAAATGCATAGATTTGCATCCTTTATCAAAAGAGCAAAACGCCCAAGAATCCAACGAAGAGAAATTAAGACTAGAATACGTAGTTGCCACCAGAGCGAAGCAAGTTCTTATCTTCGAAACAACCGCAGATGGTGACACGTTATTCTTTAGAAAAGGCTTTGAATACGATTTCAGCACCGAATTCTTAGGAAAATACCATTTAGAGGGAACATCGCTCCCGGATTTCGGAAACGAAATAGGGGAACAGGGACCAATGCGTTATTCTGTCCAAGTATCAGGATTTTCTGCAATCTCTAACGAACTTCTTAATAACAAATTAATCGAAACCAGCCCAAGCGCATTAGAAAAAGAGAAAGATCCAGTTATCGGAAAGATAAGAACTCCCAGAAGGCCAGCCGATAACATCTTCGGCACCGCTTTGCATAGAGTAATGGAATTATATGTGAGGAATCCTAATGCCAGCCCGATGTCCATAATTGATTTGGCCATATCCGAAGCGGAAGAGCCTGTTGAGGTATTAAGTTATAAAACAGGGCTGAAAGAATGCCTAAAAGCTATTAAAAAGCTATTTGATGAGTCCAAATTACTGGACGGATACATAGCCAAGCCAGAAATGAAATTCATCAGCGTTCACGATGGTGTTTTGATGAATGGATCAATCGACTTGCTTCTTCTAAAAGATGACGAAGCGAAGATCATTGATTACAAATCCGATGTCTCTGGCTTCACAAACGTTGAAGATTTTGAAAAGAACCTTAAGAAAGCCTACACAGCCCAATTGAACGCTTATGAAGAAGAAGTTAAGAGAATGTTCCCGGAACTAAAGACAATCAAAAAACAATTGGTATGGGTCGAAGAGAAGGATGTCGGAAGTGTTGCACATCTTTTAGACATATAAATCTAATTAGTTGCAACGCTTAATTAATTTCTCGCATTACTTAATAAGTTGGCAAAAATGAGAAATAATCGTGCAGTATTGGTAATTTTTAAATATTAAATTTAATGACTTAATATAATTAATAAAATTCGTTTTGAATAATTTTCCAATTTTTAGGAGGAAGTTTGATGAAGAAAAAAACGATTAATATGGCTATTGCTGCGCTTTCAGTCTCGGCCCTTCTTGGCGCGGCAGCCGTTTCAAGCCTCTCGTCTGCAGGGATTTTGAAACTACACGCCGAAGAATGCGAGCATCAAGGCTATCACTATCACGCCAAAGAAGCGACATTCACCGATTCAGGATATGATGAATTCTGGTCATGCTGCAAATGCCACCAATCCTTCTTGGATGAGCCATTAACCGGCACCTTTGAAGAAGGCACTGAAGCGACAATGATCGGAGGCATTGATGTCGACCACGTTGCTTACATCGCCCCAGTAACAACCTGGGAAGAAAGAGTCATGCAAAGCGGAGAAGTATTCGAGCAATATTTCTCAGGAAAAGATGACATTAAAGCCAAAGCCGATAGAGCGAACCACACGATGACGTTCGAAGTGGGACGCAATCCTGAAGGCATTGTCAATCCAGAAGACGCTGGTTCATATGATAGGCTGGAGTCCTGGTTCAACGTCAACAACAAAGCCTTCAAATTGGCCGACCAAGAGAATGCGGTAGGCATCGCCTTTGATATGGATTTCGAGCCATTATACGAAGGATATGAAAGCAATTTCTACGCTGGAATATCAAACGACGCCAATTGGCAAATCAACTATGATGAAGGCAGCCATTCTGGCTCCAAATCGATCTTTATCGACACAACCAAATATGACCTTGATGGGGATGACGCCAACGCATCATACAAATTCATGTTGAGAAATAACAGCATCTCAGCCGGAAGAAACTGCACACCATCAAGAGTCACGTTGAAGCACCTATCCTTTGTTAACACAATCGATGATATCTTCACATCAAAGGCTGCTGCCTCCTCGGCGTTCTCACTAAGCCAATATAAGTCAACTCAGGCTAGAAACAACAAAGTTGAGAGCGAAATCGTTGCAGTTGATTCGGTGAACAAAACAATTGAAGTGGCTGCAGGAAACTCCTTCCGCCTATCTGAGCCACTCATCAAGATGATTAGACAGAATTATCCATCAACATCAATGTTTGGTTTCAGGATGTTGCCGAATTCATTCCCAGAGAATTACAACGGAACCTGCACAATTGCCAGACTAATTGAAAATGATGCAGAATCTGCCGCCGGATACCCGAGTGAGACAGATAGCTTCAAGAGCGAAGATGGATCAACACTCGCTAAGGTCTCTATGGCTTCATTACAAGCCTACAATAACTTCGAATTCTTATATCGCAATTACAGTGGGACTGACTGCAATCCTGGTGGATGTGTCATTTCTTCCGTTGGCGTTGCTTCAGATAACATTGCATATGATGAAATCTTTAACAGCGTTATCGAAACCATAACTGCCTTCTATAATGGAAGAGCTTATACAATCAACCCTGTCGCCGGAACAATCACCGCCTTATCTGGTTCGTTGAAAATCCAAAATTCAGTTCTAGCAAGCGCCCGCGCCGCAGGATACGATACCTTGACAATGCATATTGTCCTAACGGATGGCAATGACACTCCGGAAAGACTCACCGTTGTATCTGATGGAATCACCAGCGAAGAAGCCACTGCAGCGGGATATTCAGGCAACTGGGCTGTTGGCTTTTATGCCGACATGGTAACCGAAGCAGACGTGACTATCGACCTTTCCCACTTAGACGAATTCCCATCGCTCTATTACAAGATTGAGCCACAGAAATCCGACTACAATGGAGCGGATTCCAAAATCGCCGTCTCCAACATCGTATTCGCCTAATAGATAATCGATGCTTAAGCCTCATCTCAAACGGATGGGGCTTTTTTTGTGCAACCAAATCAAAATGGGATAAAATATAAGCAAGGTAGGTGTTTATGTCAGACTTTAAAGATCTTAGAATTGTGGACAATTTTTATCAAACGTCCGCGTTTTTTCCAATGCCCCTCACTTTAATAGGGACGCTGGATGAAAAAGGGGAGATAACCTCTTTTGGGGCTTATTCCTTGGTTTTCCCTTATTACATCGCTGGAAAAGGATATTATGCGATGGTGTTGGAGTGCAGGAATAGTTCAAATACAGCGAAAGGATTGCTAAGGCATGGGAAATGCACGATAAATTTCATCCCATTCTCCAAAAAGAATTTTTCTTCGTGCGTTGATTTGGGCTTTCCAGGAGATACGCCAGAAGAGAAGATGAAGGATTTCAAATTTCATCTAGAGGAAGGATTGTCTAAAAAAGATCATCCAGAAGAAATATACCCAAAGATCATAAGCGAGGCCATTCAAGTTTTTGAATGCACATGGGTCAAGGAACTTGATGGGGCGGAAAATGACAAAGTAGAAGAGGAATATCCCGGACCCTATCACGATTTCAACGGAATAACATCAAAATACGGCGCCCATTTTATTCTCAAAATCGATCATATATTGATGAAGGAAAAATATTACGATTCAATCATTAATGGCGTCACAAACAGAAACTTCGCCCCAATACCTACGAACTGGGGTTATAGGGATTCGAAGAATTTCTGGTGTTCCGGCTACAAGAAACCCATTGCGGTGGGGATTCCTGATAGAGAAGTGGATATTTCTTCGCTTAGATACGCGGCCGATAGAGCGGATGATAAGATTAAATTCACCGATGATGCTTTAAAAATGCTTGTTAAAGTTCCTCGCCCTTTCCTCAAGCTCGTTTTAAAAGGATGCGTAGATTGGGCTAAAGAGAATGGCGTCACCTTGATTGATGAGAAAGAGATGAAGGAAATCAACGACAAGCGAGCGAAAGAGAAAAAGAAAAAGTAATCGGATAAGCATAGATTTCATAAATGCTTTGAACGTGCTTTATCTTGCTTCTATGACTTAATGTTTTTTGTTTACGAAACCACTCTATTTGACGCGTTTGCTTAGAACTAAGAAATTCTTATCGTTTCTTCTATCGTATTCGACATCGTCCATTATCGTTTTGACTATAAGGATGCCTAATCCACCTTCTTTTTCTATGACTGTGGTATCTGGCATCTCTCTTTTGGTCGGATCGTATGGCGCGCCTTTATCGATGAAAGTGAGTTTTATCTCATCGTTGTTCTTGAAATAGCAATATCTTATAAATACTTTGCCTATATTGTCTCCGTATGCGTACTTTGAGATATTCGAATAGATTTCATCCACTGCGATACGGAAATTTTTTATCAATTTATCGTTTACACCGTTTTTCTTGCAGTTATTCGATACAAAATCAAGCGCTTTGGTGACGTTTTCTTTGGTGCTGTCTAATTCGATTTCCTCCCAATCGATATTGTCATATAGATAATGAAACGATAAGGCGGTTAAGTCATCACTCTGTTCATATCCAGCGGTGAAGAATCTTATGTTATCGACCATCTCTTTCCCTAACTCATTCAATGTGAAGTAGCGGGAATTGTTCATTGATTCTAATAGTCTATTGCTGCCATAGTATTCGCCTTTGGCGTTCTTGGCCTCGGTTATTCCATCGGTATATAAAGTGAATATTTGACCTGGATCAATCGTAGCAACCTCATCTTTTAAAGGAATATCATCAAATGTGCCCAAGACGAATCCGGATGAGCATTTTAGATATTCAAATTTTCCATTCTTTGAAATAAGAGGTGGACAATGACCGGCGTTGCAATATCTTATCTCCCCATTCCTTGTATCAAGTATTCCAAAGAAGCAGGTGACGAACATAAGTCCGTCATTTCCTTCCATCAATGACTTATTTACTTCTTTAAGGATTTCCGCAGGGGATTTATCCAAAGATATGGCGTCTTTGAAAGAAGTTATCGCCCTCATCATGAATAAGGCGGCGGGCGCACCTTTCCCCGAAACGTCTCCTATCATGAAAACCAGGTGATATTTGTCCAAGAAATGGTAATCGTATAGATCCCCGCCTATTTCTCTAGCGGGATGGATGCCTGCCGCAATAGATATCTCACTATTGGAGAAGGTGCCTTTTGGCAAAGCGGATTCCTGGATTTTTGCAGCGATTTTGAGTTCATTGCTCATCCTATCGTTCTGGATTCTGCTTTCACTTTCTTGTTTGAGAAGATTGAATGTGCGTCTATTTAATCCTTGCGAGACAAGGAAGAAGATGAACAATATGAGAACCCTAGGCAAGAAATAGAAAGCGAAGGCTTTGACGTATCTATTGTCTCCCTGCTCCAATAATGTGTGGAGCATATCAAATCTTTCTGAAGGGTAATCTGGTTGGTATTTTTCCCCATCGATTATGAGGCCAGACGTCAATAGATTTGGGTCATATTCGCCAAGAAACATGCCTAGATAGACACAGAAGAACATAGTTATTGCGGTGCCTATGAAGACTGTGGTGCTGAATTTCCTCGAATAGTAATGGTTGGCGAGCAATATAGGAAGTGCCCAGGCAAGAACACCGTGTTTTGGAACGATTACGTTTATTGTCGCAACGACATAAACAAGCAATATGAACAAGAAGTATTTAAATGATGGTTTCTCAATGAATTTGGTTCTTTGCCAAATGATGGGCGAAAGCATTATCAAAATGTTTATCGGCATGAAGATGTAAATCAATGTGTAATTGTTTAAAGGAAACACCTTAAAGCAATAACAGATGAAAATTCCAATGATAAGCAAAGAGGTGGCTAAACATGCCTTAACCATCTGTTTGTTTGCGTTTATCTCGTTATCTAATATTGTGCGTTTCGCTAATTCGTCGCTCATCTTATTATCAAATCCCCGCATTTCTTTAATAACTGCTTAACTTCTTTAACGCAATGGTTGATTCTCTTCTCGTTTTCTTTCTCGTATGTTAATGTCCACCATATCATATGGCAATATGAGACAAGTCTTATCTTATTTAGTGTCTCCTCGTCTACATAGCCAAGATAATATTCCAAAGTCTTCATGAACATGTTCTTGCATAAATCTTCATCTAAACCAAGGAAGGCGAGGTTATTGCCTTTGTTTGTTTCCTCGAAGATTATGTATGTCGCATATATGCCTGCCAACTCGAATATCTTGTCGCCTCTAGATAGTGTTTCCATGTCGATGAGGAACAATTCATCGTTTTGGATAAGGATGTTTTTGACGTGGCAATCGCCATGGACGAATGTTTTCCCATCAGGGATTTTGTTGAAAAGATCCAAGAGCAAATCATTCTCTTCCTCGGTGAAATAAGAAGAGGCGGCTTCAATCTTCTGCAACCATTGATATTTGGTTGATGGTATTTTTTCATCCGTTACTTCGGTTGTGTTGATTGTCTTTAATAACTCAGCATATTGTTTGCATAGCTTGTCGAAATTATCTTTTTGATCCCTGAAAGCGTCCCTTAGGGAAATTGAATCAAGCATCTCAAATCGGACACCGAATTTTCCATCGACATCGACTATATCAAATGTGATTGCAGTGGGGATTCCTAATATAAAAGCCTCTTTCGCTAGAGCCATCTCTTTTTCGACGCTGGAGATGTTATCCGCTCTTTTAAACACTTTTATGATCGTGTCTTTATCAATCCTATAGACGGTTGAAAAATATCCATCGCCTATTATTTGTGAAGGATAGACCTTGATTTTGGTCAATGCTTTGGAGATATTCATCATCGATGTGAATCCGGTCATAGAGAAAACGTCATACACTTCTAGCGACACATTTATGATCGAAAGATTTTTATATCTTTGTTTGTAACGAAGAACGATTCTTAGCCCGGCAGAGGAGATGTATGTCACTCCCTCAAAATCAAACACAAGCGAATCGAATTGCTTATCTTTCAAATCTTCTTCAATCTCTTTGGCGACATCCTCGCTGTTGAGTGAATTGATTTCACCAACAAGCTTAAGCGTCAAAACGTTATTAGTAAGTGTTGCTTCCATATACGCACCTCTTACCGATGATTATAATTTAAAGCAGTTTTCTTGGATATAAAAAAGATGGATGTTTCCATCCACCTTCTTTAAGAAATTAGTTATTCGGCTTCTTTGACTTCTTCTTTTGGCTCTTCTTTTTCTTTTTTGCAAAGAACGAATTTCCATAGAAGAGCAGCAAGAGCAGCGCCTACTAATGGAGCAAGGATGAAGATCCAAATCCACTTTAATGGCTCAGTGTCTCCAGCGAAGGCTGCAAAGATTGCAGCAGATAAGCTTCTGGCTGGGTTGACTGAGGTTCCAGTTAATGGGATTCCAACAAGATGGACACCGGTCAAAACCAAACCGATGAGAAGTCCGCCTAAGCTTGATTCTTCTTTCTTGGATGTGATGCCAAGAATCGAAAGGACAAAGATGAAGGTCAAGACGATTTCGACTGCGAAAGCGGAAAGAATTGCAGCGGTTTCTGGGGCTTCGTTGCCATAGTAATTGTATATCGCAGTCAAACTAGCGATTCCATTGGCGCCTGTGGCTTGGAATCCGCCGAAGAAAGCACCAAGCAACGCGCTACCGACTAAGGCTCCGACAATCTGTGAGCAGATGTAACCCAATAAGTCTTTTAGATCCATTCCGCCATTTAGATAAACGGCAAGGCTGACAGCTGGGTTGACGTGGCCGCCAGAGATCCTTCCGACTGAATATGCTAGAGCAACGATAGCGATACCAAACGCCAAGGCAGTGGCGACAAAACCACCGGTGTCAGCGCATCCTGTGGCAACAGCGGTGCCGCAGCCAACTAGGACAAGGATCATAGTCCCTACGCATTCAGCCAAATATTTTTTAATACGATTTGACATAGCAAACCTCCTTTAGCGATAAGATTTTACCACCATTAATGAATGAAAGCGCATTATTTTAATATGAATTAAATCATTTAGATTGAAATATTTTTAAAAGCCCTTATAAATATCGCAGGGAGTACAAATGCTGTTCGGCAAATACGTCAACAAGTATTACTTAAAATATTGGTTCCTATTCCTCATAGGCATTTTATGCCTGGCCGCAGTTGACGTTGCCCAAACATTCATTCCTAGATATTTGGGGCAGATAATCGATGACAATAATGAATTGATTGCCAATCAAGACAATCTGCTTCAGCTTATTTTTGGCATCTTGATATGCGCTTCGGTCATGTTTATAGGCCGCTGCGTATGGAGGCTAACAATCTTTAGAGCTAGTGGAAATATTGAGATGGGTCTCCGCAAAGAGATGTTCTTGAAGGCGGAAAGATTATCGACTGCTTATTATCACGAGAACAAAGTCGGAAACATCATGAACTGGTTCACGACTGACATCGAGACAATCGGGGAATTCTATGGCTGGGGCACAGTTATGCTTGTGGACGCCATATTCTTATCAATCATAGTCATCGTCCAGATGATCATGGTCAATATCTGGATGACTCTTATTGCTTTGGTGCCAATAATCCTTATTGTCGTTTGGGGCGCGCTTGTCGAGAAATATATGACTGTCAAATGGGAAGAAAGGCAAGGCGCAGAGGATAGGTTATATGATTTTGCCCAAGAAAACTTCACAGGAATTAGAGTCATAAAGGCCTTTGTCAAAGAGAACAAGGAATTGCACGCTTTTGCGAAAATAGCGAAGAATTGCAAGGATATAAACATCAGATTCGCAAGGATGTCCGTCTTATTTGATGTCTTGATTGAAATCATCATAGCCTTGGAATTGGCGTTTGTTTTGGGTTTTGGTGGATGGTTCATCTACGCCTTTGCAGTTGGTTCCCCAATCATTCTTTTTGGCATAAGTATTGATATAACGGTTGGTCAGCTTGTTCAGTTCGTTGGATATATTGATCTTCTTGTGTGGCCGATGATTGCCTTGGGTCAGATAGTCACAATGAGATCGAGAGCGAAAGGATCACTAAATAGAATTACCAACTTCCTAGACACCCCTGAAGAGATTCATAACTGCGACAACCCGATAGTCCTAAACGATGTAAAAGGGAAAATCGAATTCAAGAATTTCTCTTTCGCGTATCCAAGCAACGACCACGATTCGCTAGAGGATATTAGTTTAACCATTAATCCAGGTGAGACAGTTGGTATTGTCGGCAAGATAGGAAGCGGAAAAACAACATTAGTAAGCGTTTTATTTAGGCTATACAACATCAAAGAAGGAACCATTTTCATCGACGGAAATGACTTGATGAAGTGTGATATAGAATCGCTAAGAGATAATATCGCATATGCCCCACAGGATAATTTCTTATATAGCGATGAAATCAAAAACAATATCGCTTTTTCTTCCGATGTTGTTGACCAAGAGAAAGTCGAAGAAGCTGCAAGATTTGCGGATGTTCACTATAACATCATCGACTTCCCAAAAGGATATGAAACAGTATCTGGAGAGAGGGGCGTAACTCTATCTGGCGGACAAAAACAAAGAATCTCAATCGCTAGAGCGTTTTACAAAAAAGCACCTATTTTGGTGTTGGATGACTCTGTTTCAGCGGTTGATGTGAAGACCGAGGAAACAATACTCGAAAACATCAAAGTCCAAAGAAAAGATATGACGACAATCGTTGTGGCATCTAGAGTTTCAACGGTTTCTCATATGGATAAAATCATCGTTCTGGATAATGGCAAACTTGAGGCTTTTGGCAATCATCAAGAGCTTATGAAGAAATCCAAAGTCTATCAACGAATGGTTTTCCTCCAAGAGTTGGAGAAAGAAGCGGAAGGAGGTGAGCAATAATGGCAGACGAGAACTCCTTGCACGGCGATAGAAAAATGAAAATGGGAGAAATCCTCAAAAGAAGCATCCCATATCTAAAACAAGAGATATGGTCAGTTATTTTTGCTTTATTGCTCATTGTTATCACCGTTGGAATTAATATCATTCTCCCTCTTGTTACTAGAGAATTCGTTGATAGATTGAGTTCGGATGATTTGGCTAGCAAAACCTTATTCTCGGTAGTGGGAATCATCATAGGATATGCTGGGTTGGGACTTATCAACCAAGGCATAATGTATATTCAATCTATGGTGTTACAGAAAGCTGGGCAAAGGATTGTTTATAGGTTGCGTGTAGAAGTGTTTGAGCATATCGAGAGCATGTCTCAAAACCAATTCAATGAAATGCCTGTTGGTTCTTTGGTCACTAGAGTTGCCAACTACACTGCAGCATTATCTACTTTATTCACCGACACGATAGTCCAATTGATGTCCAACTTATTAACGGTCTTTGGCGTTTTGGCGATCATGATTGCGATCAATTGGGAACTTTCCTTGTATTTGCTGATATTCGCCGCGGTAACAGGGGTGGTTTCATATATTTTTGGCCATATAGTCCGTAAATTCTTCAGGAAGGAAAGAGGCTATTATTCAGATATGAACACCTTTCTCAATGAGAATCTTTCCGGCATGAAGATAACCCAGATTTTCAATCAGCAAAAAAGAAAAGAGGCGCAATTTGACGCGAAAAACAAAAGAATCAGAGACACTCATTACAAAGTTGTCATTGCCTTCGCTTTGTATAGGCCGTTCATCAATTTGCTCTACTATGGGGCGATTGCAACGACATTTGGGGTTGGCTTACATTATATAGCTGCAGGAACTATGGCTGCAGGAACAATCGTTGCCTTCTATCTCTACCTTTCTAGATTCTTCAACCCAATCCAAAATATCGCTGATCAGCTTAATAACATCCAAAGAGCAACCACCGCGGCGGAAAGACTTTATAGCCTGATGGAGATGCAGCCAGAGGTTGTTGATAAACCCGAAGCAAGGGAAATCGATCACTTCGAAGGAAAAATTGAATTCAGAAATGTGTGGTTTGCCTATGAAGAAGACAATTGGATCTTGAAGGATGTTTCTTTTATCGTCCATCCAAAAGAAACCGTTGCTTTTGTTGGGGCCACAGGCGCAGGAAAGACAACGATATTAAGCCTTATCGTAAGGAATTTTGAGATACAAAAAGGCCAAATACTTATTGATGATATTGATGTTACAGATATCAAGGTTGAATCACTTAGGCGAGCGGTTGGTCAGATGCTTCAGGATGTTTTCCTATTCACCGGCACGATAAGAAACAACATCACATTGCATGATGAAAGTTTCACCGATGAAGAAATAAATGATGCGTGCGAATACGTGAATGCCTCATCCTTCATAGATAAACTTCCGAATAAATTAGATGAGGAAGTAATAGAAAGAGGAGAGAATTTCTCCGCAGGACAAAGGCAATTACTATCGTTTGCGAGAACAGTTTTACATAAGCCTCAAATTCTAATCCTGGATGAAGCGACCGCGAATATCGATACAGAAACCGAAAAAGTTATCCAAGATTCCTTGGAGAAGATAAAGAACATAGGAACGATGTTGGTGGTAGCCCATAGGCTTTCAACGATTCAACATTGCGACAATATAATCGTCTTGCAAGGCGGAGAAATAATGGAGCAAGGGAATCATCAGTCATTGCTGAGACAAAAGGGTTTATATTACAAATTGTATAAACTCCAATTTGAGGAAAGATAATCCTTCGATTTATTATTTGCTAAAATATTTGTGATTAGGAGGCTATTATGGCAAACAAGGTCGTAATATTCGGGGAGATAATGATGAGGTTATCTCCAAAAGGGAATGAGAGATTCGTTCAGGCAAAAGAATTTGAAGTCACATACGGAGGAGCTGAGGCCAATGTCGCAGTGAGCCTTTCTTCTTTTGGGGTTGATGCCTCATTCGTCACAGTCTTGCCAGATAACGAGATAGGCCAAAGCGCTTTAAACGCGGTAAGGATGCATGGCGTTGATACCAAATTCATCCTTAGGAAGAACGGAAGACTAGGAACATATTATTCAGAAAAAGGCGTCTCCCAAAGACCAAGCAAAGTCATATATGATCGCGCAAATTCATTAATTTCCCTTGCAAAAGTCGGTGATTTTGATTGGGATGCGGTTTTTGAAGGGGCCAATTGGTTCCATTTCACCGGAATTACACCGGCTTTAGGAAAGAATGTCGCGGAACTATGCATAGAGGCTGCTAAAAAGGCTAAAGAAAAAGGACTATGCGTTTCCTGCGATTTGAATTACCGTAGCAAACTCTGGACAAGGGAAGAAGCTTCCAAAACAATGAGTGAGCTTATGAAATACGTCGATGTTGTAATCGCCAACGAAGAAGATGCTAAAGACGTCTTTGGTATCGAATCAACATCAAGCGATATCAATAGCGGCAAACTAGATAAAGAAGGATATAAAGAAGTCGCAAGAAAACTTCAGGAAAGATTTGGCTTCAAGAAAGTCGCTATCACTTTAAGAGAAAGCCTTTCCGCAAGCCACAATATCTGGAGCGCGCTTCTATATGAAAATGGTGAATTCTTCTTCAGCAAGAAATACGATATTTTCCCGATTGTCGACCGTGTAGGCGGTGGCGATTCATTCGGCGCAGGATTGATTTATTCTTTCTTGAACGGGAAAGACGCTCAGACTTCAATCGAATTCGCTGTTGCAGCCTCGTGCTTAAAGCATTCTATCCCTGGAGATTTTAATCTTGTCTCCACCAAGGAAGTAGAAACATTGATGAAAGGGAATGGTTCTGGCCGTGTCCAAAGATAATAGAAGCGAATACCAAAAAATGCTCGATGGTGAGCTATATGATCCTTTTGTTCCTGAGCTTCTTGAAATGAGGACAAAGTGTCATCGAATCTGCCTCGAATATAACCAAACAACCGAGACCGATGTTGAAATAAGATCCAAATTGATTGACGAATTGATGCCAAATAGGGGCAAGAATGTATATTTGCAAGGCCCGGTATATTTCGATTTTGGAATCAATACTTATTTCGGGGACAACAGTTACGCGAACTTTAATTTCACCTGCATTGATATATGCAAAATCACGGTTGGCAATAATGTTTATTTCGGACCGAATGTCTGCATCGCTGCGGCGTTGCACCCAATGAGATACAAGGAAAGAAATCAATACTACAACGAAGAAAAAGGATACATGACAGATAAAGAATATGGCGCGCCAGTAACGATTGGTGATAACTGCTGGATTGCCTCTAATGTTGTGATTTGTGCGGGTGTTACAATCGGCGAAGGTTGTGTAATTGGGGCAGGTTCGGTTGTGACTAGAGATATACCTGCGAATTCTTTTGCAGCAGGGAATCCTTGCCGTGTTATAAAGAAGATAGACAATTAATCCAATTCAAACACTTTTTCTAATAATGGCTGGGCGCCTGTCTTTGGATCCATAATCATTTCCATGACATCTTTCATATAGACATTCCATTTATCGACAATTTTGCTATTTGATTGGGTTTTCGCAGCAAATTCTATACCTTTTTCGCATTCGTAATAGCCAAATACGAAATCGCCATCTGTCCATATGGTGTAGTTCTTTATGCCAGCCTCTTTGAGCAACGAAACCATCTCAGGCCATATTTCATTATGCCTTTTGACATATTCGTCTTTTTTCCCTGGTTTGATTTTTGCCATCCATGCGTATTTTTCCATTTTTTATCCTCCCTATATATGATTTGTCCTAGGGCTTTTACCAAATATTTTTTTGTAATTATAAAAGAACGATGAATAGTTAGAATATCCAACGTTGGTTGCCGCAACGCCGGCGTCCATCCCTGATTCAATAAGTTCATTCGCTTTAAATATCTTTTTTAGCGTCACATAGTCATTTATTGTCATTCCGGTTTCTTTTTTGAAGAGCTTAGATAGATAAAATTTGTTTAAGAAGACATTATTAGAGACATCATCAAGGGTGATTCGATTATCTATATTCTCATTGATGTAATTCAAGGCCAGTTGGATTGGCTTGTTAATCGAATTCTCGTTGAGCGACAAATCTTGTTTCTCGAATATTTTATTGATCTCAACCAGAAGCCTAATTGACTCTGAGATGAGCAATGGATGCTTGTATTTATCCATCGCAAAAACATCTATGATTTCCTTGATTATTGAAGGAATTGCAGTGTTTTCTATGTCTTTTTTCTTGATATGTCTTTTTTTCGAGAATGTTTCATCAAGCGGCAAAAACAAATTTTGGGATGATGAGAAATATGATGGCAAAATGGTTTTATCGAATCTGAAAACAACCCTGTCATAGTTGGTTTTCAAATCCGCTTCAACATAGTGGATTTCCCCTATGTTCACAAATATCATATCGCCAGGAGTTAATTCGTATTTCTTTCCTTCAATAACGTATTTGACTTTGCCCTCTAGTAGATAAAATATCTCGTAATGAGAATGGGCTTCTGGAGGGATTGTCCTTATTGTGCCGTCTGCTTTAGTTATAGTGCGATGAAATAAAGAGCCATCATTTGTTTTCACGACATTAAGCAATATATCTTCGGCCATATACCAATATTTTAAATATAATTACCAACATTTACTATATATTGTATTAATTATTTGAATAGAATTGAGTCATGAGAAAAATTAGGATTGCACAATTTGGCGAAGGTAATTTTTTAAGAACGTTCATAGATTCTTACTTCACCGCTTTAAATGAGGAAGGGCTTGGAGATTATGAGGTCACTATAATCAAACCGATTACCTTTGGTAGCCTTGCTACTTTAAAAGAAAGAGGATGCAAATATCACATCGTTCTTCGCGGGGTCAAAGAAGATAAGGCCGTCGAGGAAGTTAGAGAAATAACTTCTGTTAAAGACGCTATAAATCCATTCGAAGAAGAAAATAGATTCTATTCTTTGGCGAAAGACAAAGACCTCAAAATTATTGTCTCAAACACCACTGAAGCGGGCATCGTATTTAACAAGAACGATAAATTTGATGCGGGTTTGGCGGATATTTCGTATCCTGCAAAGCTTACAAAATTCCTTTTAGAACGCTACAAAGCAAATTTGCCAGGCGTTTATCTTCTTCCGGTGGAATTGATAGACAATAATGGTGAGGCGTTAGAAAAAGCCGTTAACGAATACATTGATTTATGGAAACTTGATGATGGCTTTAAAGAATGGAATAAGAATGAAAATCATTACTGCTCAACTTTGGTCGACAGGATCGTCTCCGGTCATCCAAAAGATATCCAAACCGAGAACCATTTAAATGATTTGATAGGAGAAAACGACCCACTTTGTTCAATAGGCGAGCCATTTGGACTTTGGGTGGTTGAAGATAAAGGAAACGTCAGTGAATTAATCCCAAGTGGAGAACATGACATTAATGTAGTGATTTCAAAAGACGTGCCGGTTTATAAGAAAAGAAAAGTCAGGATATTAAATGGCAGCCACACTAACTTAGTTCCCATCGCCTTGTTAATGGGCAAAATCACCGTATATGATTGCATGCAGGATGAAAGATTGAGCAAGTTTGTAGATGATACGATAAAGAATGAGATATTACCATTCATCTCAAGCAGCTATAAAGACAATCTTCTATTCGCAGAAGAAGTTAAGAACAGGTTCTCAAACCCTTATTTGAATCATCAATTAACTTCGATTGCGTTAAATTCATTTTCCAAATGGAAAGAAAGGGATTTGCCTAGCTTTATCGATTATTTCTGTCACTATAGAAGGATACCAACCAATCTCACAAAGGGGTTTGCCGCTTTGCTTGCTTTGTATTCAAAAATCACAAAAATCGATGGCGAATATATAGTGAAATTAAAAGAAAGAGATATTGAAATCAAAGACAATGTTTCGATACTAGAGAGATTCGTTTCCAAAGAACCGTTTGAGTCAATAATGTCTGATGAATCCCTTTGGGGAATTGATCTAACGACATTTAAGGATTTTAAATTAAACGTAATTCAATACATCAATGAACTATTGGATGAGAAGGTCATCATATGAGCAATAATTTAATAATAGATAAAGAAGATAATGTAGAAGTTTGCCTTTCTGGCGATGGCGAAAGAAAAGCAGGCCACAAATACGCGATAAAAGACATATCAAGAGGCGAGAAAGTAATCAAATATGGTTTTCCAATTGGTTTTGCCACCACAGATATCAAAAAAGGCGAATGGGTCCATAGCCACAATCTCTCCTCATCGTTAGAACAAAATGAGAATTACAAATATGAACCTAAATTAACCAAAGTAGATATCACAAAAGGATATTTTTATGGCTATAAAAGAAAAAATAGGCGCGCAGGAATAAGAAACGATATTTATATAATTCCTACAGTCGGCTGCATTAATAAAATCGCGAAAGAAATAGAAGAAAAATCAAAGCCATTAATCAAAGGTTCTATTGACAATATTTTTGCTATTACTCACCAGTTTGGTTGTTCTCAGCTTTCCGATGACGCAAGAAACATAAAAGAATTGCTTTGTTCAATTGCGCTAAACCCCAATGCATCATATGTTTTATTCATCGGATTGGGATGTGAGAATAATAGACTAGCGGATATAAAGAATGAATTAAGTGGATATGATCATATAGCCTTCTATAACTGTCAGGATGTGGATGATGAAATAGAATATGGATTATCCATAATAAGAGAATTTGTAGATAAAGCATCAACGCTCAAAAGAGAGAAAATTGACATGTCAGAACTCGCAATTGGTCTAAAATGTGGGGGTTCTGATGGGTTTTCTGGCATAACTGCAAATCCATTGGTCGGTAAAGTGTGTGATAAAATTATTGGACTAGGCGGCTCTGCTATATTAAGCGAGATACCAGAAATGTTTGGCGCAGAGACGATTCTTCTTAATAGATGTGTAGACAAATCAACATTTGATAAACTGGCTGCATTAGTAAATAGCTACAAGGATTTCTATAGATCTAACAACCTCCCAGTTTATGAAAATCCTTCCCCGGGAAATAAGGAAGGAGGAATTACAACCCTAGAAGAAAAATCTTTGGGGTGCGTACGTAAGGCTGGTTCATCTACAATTGTTGATGTGATTAAATATGGTGATAGATTGACAAAAAACGGATTATCAGTTTTGGACGCTCCGGGAAATGATTTGATCGCATCCACCGCATTAGGTGCTGCAGGGTGCCAGATAGTATTATTCACTACCGGTCGTGGTACCCCATTTGGCACATTTGTCCCAACTCTTAAGATCTCATCCAACAAAGCGATCGCGAGCAAAAAAGAACACTGGATTGATTTTGATGGCAGCACCATCGACGGCGAGAAATTATTTGAATACATTAACCTTGTTATTTCAGGAAAAGAAAAATGTTCCTCGGAGAACTATCCAGAAATAGCGTTTTTCAAGAAAGGAGTAACACTATGAGTTACGTAAAAGAAGATTTCCTTCTAAACACACCAGAGGCAAAGGAATTGTATTTTGGCTACGCAAAAAACATGCCAATTTTTGATTACCATTGCCATCTTTCGGAATATCAAATATTAGAAAACAAACCATTTAATGATTTATACGAGATTTGGCTCTCGGGTGACCATTATAAATGGAGATTGATGAGAAACTATGGTATCGATGAGGAACTCATAACTGGAAAAAAGACCAACAAAGAAAAATTCATCACGTATTGCGAGGTGTTGAGCACTGCTTTTGGCAACCCTCTATATCACTGGTCACAAATCGAATTGGAGACATTCTTTGGGTGCAAACATGAGATAAATAAAGAGAACGCAGAATTGATATGGAATGAATGCAATGAGTATATAAAAACACATCAAATCAGGCCGTCTGATCTTATCTCTTCAAGTAACGTTACTCATCTATTTACTACCAACGAAATATTTGATGATTTAGAGGTATTTTCAAAAATTAAAGAGAAAAGATATTCATTTGAAGTTCTACCAGCTTTTAGAGCTGATAAAGTAATGAATATTGAGGCTCAAAAATATAATGAGTTTATCGATATCCTTCAAAATAAAACTTTTGAAATAAAAGATTTAGATTCTTTAGAGAAAGCCGTCATAAATAGGCTGGAATTATTCATTAAGGCAGGATGTCTTGCAAGCGATACCGCGCTTCAAGCAGTATATGAGATTACTACAAAAGAAAAAGCCAAAGAGATTTTCGCAAAGCGCAGAAATGGTGAAGTCATTTCTTCCATCGAATCCAATCAATTTAAAGGCTATTTTACCTATTTCTTATTAAGAGAATATGGGAAGAGAAAGATAGTTTCTGAGCTTCATATCGGTGCAATGAGAAACAATAGCCAAAAGATGTTTGATAGACTTGGTCTTGATTGCGGAAACGATAGCATTGCCGAAGAAAACAGCATTAAGAATCTTTCGAAACTCATGGATAAATTGGATCTTGAAGGGTATTTGCCTCCAATGATAATCTTCAATTTAAATCCAAAAATGAATCTTGAGATAGCGACATTAATTGGTAGTTATCAAGACGATTCCAAGAGAGGCAAAATACAATTCGGCCCTGCATGGTGGTTCTTGGATCATTTGAAAGGGATAAGAAATCAATTGGAAGATTTATCCAGTGTTGGTCATCTTGGCGCATTCGTGGGAATGCTTACTGATAGCCGCTCATTCTTGTCATACCCTAGACACCATTACTTCAGAAGAATCCTTTGTGATTACCTTGGAGAAATGATGAATAAAGGATTGATAACAAACGATATTGAGAAGGTTGGTAAAGTCGTAGAAGACATATGCTATAACAATGCTGTTAAATATTTTAGTGTGAGGTAAATGAAATGGATAAGAAAATACCAGTAGTTAAAATAAAAGAATTTGGCGATACAGATAGGATTTTATCTGCACTAGAAAATGCCAGATTCCACTCAATCGAAATTACTTTTAGAACCGATTGCGCTTATGAAGCGATTAAATACGCATCAAAACACTACCCAAATCTAGAAATAGGTGCAGGCACCGTCATCAATAAAGAACAGGCTGAAAAAGCGGTAGAAGCAGGTGCAAAATTCTTGGTATCTCCTGGGTTTTCAAAAGATGTGTCTGATGTCGCTAAGAAAAATAAAATTCAATACATCCCAGGATGTGTTACTCCAACAGAAATTATGGCGGCTTTAGAAGAAGGTATCACCTTGGTTAAATTCTTCCCAGCCGAACAATTTGGTGGTTTGAAGACCATTAAAGCGCTTAGCGGTCCATTCCCTCAAGTTAGATTTATGGCAACGGGCGGAATAAACGAAAAGAATATCGATGAATATCTATCATCACCGCTTATTGTTGCAGTAGGGGCGTCCTATTTCGTTGAGGATGCGCTTAAGAATGTAGAATAATTATTTGCTCATCCAATAAATTGGAATGACACTAGAAGCAAATCCATGGTTGCATGAAGCGTTTGCTGTAGCCTTCTCCCATAGGGTATCTGTGGAATCGGCCATATAAGAGAAATAAGATTTAATTTCTTTGACCAACTGATTTGTCATTTTTTCTCTGGCCAGACAAATGAGTCTTAAAAAATAGCCAATAAAGACAGCGCTTGGTGAAATTTCTGGATGATAATCTTTTTTCCTGAATGGACCAAAATTATTTAGCATCTCATCTTTGTAGCTTTGGCTAGGGCAGAAATCAAAGAATAAAGCATAATACTGACAAGTCTCACTTATAGCGTTTTCATTGATTTTCAATTGACTATTTTCTAAACGCAGTATTTGATCGTGATAATAATTCCCATCGAAAGCAAACGAATTAATCTCTTTTCTTAGTTTTTCCGCCTTATTTAAAAATTCAGTTTCACCATACATCCTATAAGCAGACTCTAGGGTTGCGACGTATAGCATGTTGCTTGGGATATTGATTCCGTTAACATAGTCATTGCATTTGCTCCATTCAACGAACACCCAGCTTGGTAGATTTTCCAAAAGGCCATATTCATTTTCGTATCTTGCTAAAAATTTCAAAATTCCAAAAACTCTATCTTTTGCGTTGTTTTTAAGTAATTCATCGCGGTTTCGTAGGTGATATTGCTCAATTTCGAGTATAAACCACATTGCCCAATTCGGAATAAAAGTCTTGTCTTGGTGATATGATGGATAGCACATTGGAACAATCAATGGATCCAAAATATCTTGGTTTGAATTGATTATGTTTTCTAAAAAATGCTTTTCTATTTTGTTTTGTCCGGTGAAATTATGCTCTGTCATCCCTGTGAAAAAGGAATCGCATAGCCATCCTGCTCTTTCTCTTCCTGGGCAATCTGTAAAGAGATCAAACGCATTTTGAACATACGTATTTTTCGCGGCCTCAAAGATTCTATCTAATTCTTCATCACCTGTTTTTTCAATCCTTTTGATTGACTCATTTTCAACAAGTATGAATTCACATTTGCATTCAATGTTCTGGCTTGAGATTACCCTAAGGTATTGAAGACAGTATGGGTTCAGGTTAATGAGTTTGTTTACCCCTTTCTTGAGGATGATTTGCATCATGTCCGTACATGAGCTACGACCAAATATCCATTTTCCATCCGGTTTGAATTCATCAAATACCAAAAAACACTCAACGCCGTTTTCTGGTGAAAGTATCTCGATGTTGAACAAGCCGGTTTTTACTTTGCCTAGAGTATATTCCTTGCATGAATATCCAACTTTGATCTTTTCAATAAAATCCTTTACTGGGTCGAATAACAACGATTTTGCGAAAATCGGATTCTTATATAGATAATAAGGTTCTATATATTCATCAAATCCATTCATCACAAATTCATCTATTTGCTTGAACTCAATTCTTCTATAAGAGCAATTCAGTTCATTGGAAGGTAGTTCGATAATGTTTTCTGTATATTCTTCTAGGTCAAGTCTCGTGTAGTTGTCTTTCCTTAAATCGAAACGCTCAACAAAACCTCTTTGAAATGAATATCTGCATGACTCTTTTAGATAACCTTTATCCTCATATGCCTCCCATTTAGGCTCGATGACGTTATTGTCGGAGGTGATGAATTGAGCACCGAAAAACGGATGGAAATAATCACAATCAAAAGTAGGGCAATTTGGGCTGATGACTTTAATTTCTATCTCATTAATTCCTTTTGGAAGTTCTATCTCACTGACTCTTGAATATCCCTTCCCCGTTCTTTCAGGTCCATAAGAAAAGAACTCACCATCAACGTAGATTGAATAGAATGGTGCAGCGCTTAATCTGATTGTTTTTTCATTGCCTTTACAAGAATACTTAAAGATTATTAATTGATTCTCATAAACGCCATTTTTAACCCAAAATCTCTTCATATCTCAATTATTTCGCCTCAATTCTGCTTCGAATATACCTCATAGCTTCTAGTTGATATTTTGCATATGCGATCACTAATTCTGTAGGAGCGTCTCTTCTGTGAGTTGTCTCTACAACGAGATCGCCATCATATTTTATGTCTCTTATTGCTTTAATTATTCTCTCCCAATCTATTGAGCCTCTATATGGCGCCACATGAGAATCGTGATGCAAATCATTATCGTGGATATGGAAACAACGGATGTATTTATGACCCAATGTTCTAATCATATTTTCTGGTGTGATTGAGGGGTTTTTAGGGAACATTGCAGCGTGTCCAACATCAACACACGCTTTAAAGTTTGGGTGATTCACTGTTTCGCAGTGTTTTAAGAAGTCCTCTGGGGACGAACATGCCGCCAAAGTTGCGTTATCCCCATCCCAATTCCACATATTCTCAGTGCAGATGGTAATGCCTAATTCTTCGGCAAGCGGCAAGAAATGATCAAACCATTTTTTGTTTTGTTCAGCATTCCAATTATTCCAAGGATGGACAACACAATTCTTTATTCCTAGCGCAGCGCAGCTTCTTAAAACCTTTTCTGTGACGATGATCATTTTCTGATTCCATTCTTCGTCGCCATCTTTGTGGATTGGGAAAGGGGAATGGGCTTGCACAGGTGTTATGCCAATTTCATCGCATACTTCTTTCAAGTGTTTGGCGTGGGCTAAATATTCGCCCTTCATCATTTCGTCATTGTCATCCATGCAGCTGAAATAAGAAATATCTACCGCATCGTATCCGATTTCTTTGATTTTTCTAATCGCTTCTTCTTGACCTATCCTGTATGCAAGATGTTCCGTCATCATCGCTATTTTCATAAAAATAATTTTAGCATTTTCTATTTACATATTCACTTAAACGGCAAATAAATTTAAAATATTTTCGAAAGGTGACAAAGTCTAATTGTTTATTCTAAAATAAGCTGGTTTTGCAAAGATTTAGAAAAATGAACAACAAAAAAGACCATTCATTCAAATACTCATTTTGGAATTATGTTGATGCAGGGACTATACCTCTTTCTGCGGTGAAGGAATGGAAAGAGTGCGGCATAAACCTCCCGATGTCTCCGGTCTATAAGCCTGGCGTTAGCAAAAAAGAAGATATTATTTCTTTGCTTGATGAATGTGAGAAGAACGGCATCAAGATGCTGATATCTGATGTTAGAACCACATTTAAGAAATTAATCGAAGTAGGAGAAGAGGAATTTCGTGGGCTTGTTAAAGAAGCATATGAAGATTTTGGACGCCACCCTGCTACATATGGGTTTTATATAGGCGATGAACCAAACTTCGATGAGATGAAATATTTCATTCAGGCTCAAAATATCGTTAATGAGATTGCAATAGGACTAGAAACATTTGGAAATCTTTTACCCTATTTCGGCGCTTATTTCGAACCGGGGGATAAAGAAGAAAGAGAAAAGAAATACGTAAACACAATCAATGAATATTTAACGAAAACCAATACAAAACTGACTGGATTTGACCAATACACCCAATGCAATGACATCGAATACGACCAGGAAACAGGCATTAATTCCTATTACTATGGTCTCGACAGGTTTAGGGAATTGTGTGAGGCTAAAGGGGCGGAATTCTTTATGTCTTTACTAAGCGTTGGCCACTGGCAGTATCGCATACCAACCCAAGATGATATTAGATGGCAGATTTCCACCGCGGTAGCCCATGGGGCAAGGGGCATTGTCTGGTTTTATTTCTATTCATTTTTCAATGAGCCAAGCTATAGGATGTCTCCTTATTATGCATTCAATAGAAAAACATCCATGTATGATAAAATCCAATATGAGCAATGGTTCTTCCAAAAAAGATATGGCGAACTGATAAATAGAATAAAATTACATTCGATTTATCATATAAATGACAATTACCATTATGGAAAGAAGTGGCTACCTGATTCATATATCGAGAAAATAGAGACAAAGCAGCAATATCCTTTAATTATTTCCTATTACAAAGAATACGAAGGGAATGGAGAATATGTCTCTATAGTCAACGCTAGCCAGACAAGACAAAACCATATCAAATCATATTTTAGAAACGGCGATGTCAAGGAAGCGTGGCTCGCCCCAGGAGAAATAATCTTTTACAAAGTGAAATAATGGTCAAAACAATGAAGAAAAATAAAATTTTTACCAAGGAATATGGAATCTATTCCTCGGAAACGACAATCCAAACCAAAGAAATACAAAACATGATAGATGATGTTTCTTCTAAAGGCGGAGGCACGATTGTTTTTGAACATGGGATCTATCTTTCCGGAGCATTGTTCCTAAAACCCAATGTTGATATATATCTCCCTTTATTCACCGTCTTAAAAGGCAGCGATGATATAAACGACTATCCTCTATTGGAAACAAGGATTGAAGGGGAAACATGCTTATATTATTCAGCCTTGATCAACATTGATGGATGTACCGGAAACAAGATATTTGGCCAAGGTGAAATAAACGGAAACGGCTTAAAATCCTGGCAATCCTTCTGGAAAAGAAGAGAATGGAACCCAAATTGCACGAATAAAGATGAACAAAGAGCAAGGCTCATTTATATATCCAATTCCAGTGATGTTACTTTGGAAGGAATTACCTTTAAAGATTCGCAATTCTGGACTTGCCATCTGTATAATTCGAAAAGAATAGAAATAAGAAATTGCTCTTTTCTTTCGCCAAAAGAACCAATTCCTTCTCCTAGCACGGATGGGATTGATATCGACAAATGCAGCAACGTCCATATAAGTGGCTGCTATTTCGAAGTGAACGATGATGCAATCGCTTTAAAAGGTGGAAAAGGAATAGATGCGAAAAATAAAGTTGGCAATGGACCGAACGAAAACATAACAATTGAACGCTGCGAATTCGGTTTTTGCCACTCATGCCTTACTTTTGGCTCAGAAACAATTCGTAATAAGTCGATTGTTTTCAAAGATTCCAAAGTTAACGGGGCCTGGTCACTATTGCATTTCAAAATGAGAACGGATACAGCCCAAGAAGATGAGGATGTACATGTTGAAAATATAAAAGGGAATGTCTCTAGTTTCGTCCAAATCACTTCCTGGTCGCAATTCCAAAACCTTCAAGGCAATGAAATGCCATTCTCTAGAATCAAGAACGTATCAATTGTTTCTTGCGATGTAAAATGTGACGTTTATTTCAATTCCGTCTACGATTTGCAAAGATATTCATTGTCTGGTTTTGTTTTAAAAGACTTG
Organism: Bacilli bacterium; assembly: GCA_017468925.1. GTDB lineage: Bacteria > Bacillota_I > Bacilli_A > RFN20 > CAG-826 > UBA4951. Next base: position 96,097 of record JAFUHI010000009.1, read on the forward strand.
AAAATCGAAGCGAAAGAAGATGGTTTCGATATCAACAAATTTGTAGACACAACAGTCGAAAACGTGAATCTCAATATTGTGGATTAGTCTTTTTTCGAAGTTTTTATTAATAGCTTATTCAATTTAGAAACGAAGCCCGCTTTATCTTCAATCTCATAACCCTGCAATAACATCGCTTCATCATACAAGATTGAGCCGTACTCTTTTATTTCATCATCGTTAGAAAGATCCTTTAAGGCATTGAATAATTCATGGTCAGGATTGATTTCCAAGACCTTTTTGGATTTGATATCGCCATGCTCCCCAGGATCTTCATTGAGCACTCTTTCGGCGTTCATTGATAATCCTTCTTTTGTGGACAAGCAGACTGGGGAATCCACCAATTTGCTGGAGAAGATGACATCATCTACCTTGTCTTTTAACCCTTCTTTTATTTCATCAAGGAAACGCCTATGTGTCGCACTTAAAGAAGATAATTCCTCTTTTCTTTCCTCGCTTATTTCATTTGTTTCGGTAGAGACATCTTTAAATGGCTTTTTATCATATTCATTCATCGCCATAATGCAGAATTCATCGATGTTTTTATCAAGAAGCAAGACATCGATATCATCTTTCTTCATCTTTTCTAGTTGAGGCAGCATTTTGATTTCACCGAGGTTTTTGCCGGAAGCGAAATATATGTCCTTTTGGCCTTCTTTCATCCCTTTTGTGTATTCTTCTAGCGAGATGTATTTATCATCCTTTAAGTGATGGAATAGAAGTAAATCCTGAAGCTCATCTTTCTTCATGCCATATGTTGAATAGATTCCATATTTTATATATTCGCCAAACATATCGAAGAATTTCGTGTATTTCTCCAGATCATTCTTTTTGGTTTTCTTTAATTCGGAAACGACTTTTGATTCAATGTTTTTGGCGATTTTTGCCATCTCTGGAGTTTTCTGTAACATTTCTCTAGAGACATTGAGCGGGAAGTCATCGGAATCCACCAAACCTTTGACGAATCTTAGATAATTAGGCACTAAATCTTTGTAATGGTCTTGGATGAAAATGCCATGGCTATATAAAGAGAGCCCTTGTTCATATGTCTCACTATAGAAGTTATATGGAACGTGGCTTGGGATGAATAATAAGGATTCATATGTATATAACCCTTCAGCATGCACGTTTAAAGAAAGAAGTGGTTTCTCATAATCATCGAATTTATTCTTATAGAATTCCTCTAAATCTTCCTCTTTGACGTCATTGACTGATTTTTTCCACAAAGGAATCATTGAATTCAATGTCTTATCTTCGAATTCCTCTTTTTCCTTCTCGTCAGTTGGCTTGTCTTCATCAACTGGCTTTGTCTTTTTCACCAACATCTTTATTGGGTAACGGATATAGTCGCTGTATTTTTTGACCAAAGACTCAATTCTGTATTCTTCAAGATAATCGCTGTATCTTAAATCATCTTTGTCTTTCTTGAGGTAAACGACAACCTTCGTGCCTGATGTTCCTTTGAATGTTGATTCTTCGATCGTGTAAGTCGATTTCCCCTCGCTATAGAAGCGGTGGGCTTCTCCATCAATTGGCTTTGATATGACTTCAACGGCTTTCGCCACCATGAAGGTGCTATAGAAGCCAACACCGAATTGACCGATGATTGATAATTCATCTTTGTTTTCGGCATTTTTCAATTTCTTCATGAATTCTTTTGAACCGGATTTGGCGATAGTGCCCAAATTCTTAATCATGTCTTTATCGCTCATTCCAATTCCATCATCCGTTATTGTTATCGTTCTCTCATCTTTATTCGTTTCGATGCGGATTTGGTGGGTTTTTGAAGGATATTTATCGCTTTCCGTTAAAGAAAGGTAGCGATATTTGTCGATCGCATCACTCGCATTTGAGATCAATTCTCTAAGGAAAATATCCTTGTCTGAATAAATGGAATTGATCATCAAATCCAATAATTGTTGTGATTCTGTTTCAAAATGTTTTTCTTGTTTCATTGCTAATAATCTCCTTAAAACGACTTAATCATAATACTATTTTTAGCACTTGCAAGTGTTGAGTGCTAATTATTTTTAATCATTACATTTATTTGGATAATCCTATAAGTTAACCCTTTGATATAATTTTTTTATGAGAAAAAGAATCTTGGGCGTAGAAATCAGATATTATTCCTTAGAGTTCTTTTTATATGATGAAAAGATCAATACTCTTTCTATACCCACAAAAGGAATCGAAACAACTAGGTTTTACGACGCCTTCAAAGAAGGGATAAGCAAATTGGGTCATAAAAAATATGATGCAATATGTTTTGTTGGGGAAAACAAGACCATTATCTTTGATGAAGATAGAGAAATAGAAGGAGATTCCACCGCTGGGACAAAAGGGGCTAAAGAAGTAGAAGGGGCGTTTGATCAAGAAACTATAAAAAAAGAGCTTGGTGTCAGCCTTCCTTTGCCTCCATATTCTCCATTGCCTAGGCTTCTCTACATAAGGAAATATTTTGGAAATGATAAGAAAGTTGCAAAAATTAAAGACTTTCTCATAGAGCAGCTGACTGGATATCTAATAAGCGATTCAACAACGTGGGAAGGCCTATCCAAGCCAAGGTCTAATTCATATAGCGAAACCATGATAGAAAAGTTCGGATTAAGCATCCTTTTGCCAACATTAGAAGATATAGGATTTGCTTGCCCGTCTCTAAAAGATGATGTTCAAAAAGACCTCGGATTAGAGAATAAGCCAAAAATCATCAATGGCTGCTCAGCCTTTGCTTCTAGACTTATCGCCTTAGGGATGGATGAAACAAAGATTGTTGATATAAATGATGATGAAGAGGTTCTTGTGGTTTCTTCCAAAAGAGCTCAATTTGATTCCTCTTATACCACCGAGCCATTTATCGATGGCAGCCTTTCCTTGGGGATAAACCCATCTCATGGAGCGGCTTTAAAAAGAGGCAAAAACGAAAAAGAATCCCATATTGAAGAGATTTTGGATTCAAATCCACCGATAAATCTCCCATATTGGAGAGGATCTTTATTTCCTTCTAGATGTGAATTGGCTTATGCGACATATATAGGTGGAGACATCCATGATAGAAACGCTTTATGCTATTCTTCACTAGAAGGGGATGCCTTTGCCTCGTTTGATATATTCACCTCCTTCAATAAGAAAAGAAGCAAGATAATAATCGCAAACAACGCAAACAAAACGCATTTATCCATCAAGTCATCTTTATTTGATTTGCCAATATACAAAGTAAAGAATGACTCTCCTTCCTTTGGTGCCGTCCTAATCGCCTTATCTTCATTTGAGGAAAAGCCTTTAAAAGAGATTCAAGAAAGAGAAATAAAATATTTAGAGGTGGCCATTCCAAATACCAATATTAAAGAAAAACTGCATTCAAGGTATGAGAGTTTCCTAAAATATAAGCGAGCCCAATTCAAGGAGAAGGGTAAAATATAGCTATGTCCCATATTTTCGATAGAGCCCAGCTGATATTAGGAAAAGAGAAGATGGATATTTTAAAATCGTCCCACGTTGCCATCTTTGGTGTTGGGGGAGTGGGGGGCTATGCTTTAGAGTCGCTTGTGAGGATCGGTGTAGGTGAAATCACAATAATAGACGCCGACACAATAAGCGAAACCAATATCAATAGGCAAATAATCGCCACAACCAAAACAATAGGGCTAAACAAAGTTGATGTGGCAGAAGCAAGAGCAAAAGAAATAAATCCAGACATCATAATTAATAAGCACAAGCATTTTTATCTGCCAGACAATAAAGGGGATATCAATCTAAAAGACTTTGATTTCGTTATAGACGCTATAGATACGGTGTCTGCGAAAATAGATATCATCACCGGATGCAAAGACGCCAACATTCCCATTGTATCTTGCTTTGGATGCGGCAATAGAATCGACCCGACAAAATTGGTGATAACCGACATTTATAAAACCGAAATGGACCCTTTAGCCAAAGTCATCCGCAAAGAATGCAGAAATAGGGGAATAAAGGAATTAAAGGTTGTTTATTCCAAAGAAACCCCATTAAAACCCCTGCAAAACGAGGCTGAATTAGGGGAAAACAAAGGAAAAGCCAAGGGCATTGCCCCTGGCTCAACTTCATTTGTTCCTTCTGCAGCAGGAATCTATTTAGCCTATATTGCAGTGGAAGAATTGTTTAAACGCTGATTGTTCCGTCATTGCATTCAACAGTTATTGTTGCGGTTTTCCAGTTTGTCCCTTTTTGCAATGCGTTCCATTGGGCTTTGGTGCCTTTATATCTAATGTTGGCAAAGGAATAGCAACGGAGGAAGGTATAATCATTTATTTTGGTTAATGAGCTTCCAAGAGTAACCTTCTGCACGGAAGAATCGCGGAACGCCCCTTCGCCTAAAGTAGTGACATATGACAAATCGACATTTGTGGCTGCTGTGCTTTCGAAAGCGTAATTTCCTATTGTCTTCAAAGAAGATGGGAGTGAATAAGAAGTGGCGGGGCAGTTACAGAACGCACGCGCTTTTAATTCTGTCGTGCCACTTAAAACGGTAACTTTATTTAAATTAGCGGGATAATCGGTTCTATAGATTAAATCTCCGTCATAGTTCTCGTTGAAAATATAAGATAGATTTTCCCCTCCAGTAGAAGAAGATCCCGTATAGGTGATGGAGATTGAAGTTATTCCGCTGCATCCTGCGAAAGCGCCCTTTCCAATGGATTCGATGCTGCGAGTTAATGATAGCGATGTTAATCCAACGCATCCTTTGAATGCTTTAGTGCCGATTGATTGGGTGCCAGATAAGCTGAAAGAAGTTATGGCGGAGCAACCCTCAAACGACGATTCTCCTATTGTTTTGTTGGTTCTGATTGTCGAGACGATGCTTAATTTAGAATCACCTAAGAAACATTCTTTTCCATAATATACGTTGCCATCGCCCAAAATATTGACGCTCTTTAGTGACGTGCATTCCTGGAATGCGCCATTTGGTATATTGGTTACGCCTTGCGGCAAGACGATGCTTGTTAAGGAGGAATCTAATTTGAAAACGGAAACTCCCAAGGAAGATAAAGTTGATGTTGTTTTTATCGAAACTTGGCTTAGCGATTCACACTCCGCGAAAGCGAAGTTACCTATTGTTTCCAAAGAATCTGGCAAGGCGACAGATTGCAATGAATTGCACTCATTGAAGGCTTGCGATTTGATTTCTTTTAAAGAGGAAGAAAGGGTGATGGTTTCTATATCGGAACGCCAGAAGGCAATTTCTCCGATAGTTCCGATGTTATCGCCCAAAATCACGTTTTTAGTGCTTGTATATTTAAATGCCCCATCTCCTATGGCGATGACCGGTTTGTCTTCATATGTGTCTGGGATGATAAGTGGATTGACACCATCTTCTTTTGCCCCAGTGACGATATAGCCAGTTCTTTCACTATTCAATTCGAAATTAAGATTTTCATATATCGAAACTTCTTCGAATGTCGCGGTGTACTCCGCATTAGATGTGACTACGACAATGTCTGGAGTCCAGCCGGTGAATTTATAAACATAGCCGTCTCTAGCCCCATCTCTAGTTGGGGTATCTTCCTTATATATAGGGGTGGAACCGGCATCATATGGCTCTTCGTATATCAAAGACCCATCGTATTGAAGCCATTTTATTGTGTATGATGCGGTTTTCTCTATAAATTGAGCGAATAAATCCGTGTCTTGAGTTACTTCATATGTTTCAAGTTCAACCAATTCGCCGCCTTCTGATTCACTCCAACCGGTGAATTCGTAATAATGGCCGCCATCACCTTCTCTAGATGGAACACGCCCTTTGTAAGTCGGAAATTCCCCTTCATAAACTTTGCAGGTGTAAAGCAATTCTGCGTCGTTATAGAAATTGACATCGAAAGAATCGCCGTATTTTCTTGTGTATGAATAATCACACACTTTGCAGGTGTATGTTCTTGTATGGTCTTCCTCGTTTGTCGTTACGTTGTAGGTGTGCGCTTCAATATCTTTTACGACGTCGTGACCACAGGTGGAAGGGTGCCAATGGTCTGTCTCATCATATTCCCATGCCTCACTAAAAGTATGGACATGTTTATTTCCAGAAGAAGATGAACTACTAACATCTTCTGATAAAACTGAAGTTTCTGTATCTCCTCCGTTGCATCCGCTTAAAACAAGCGCAGAAGCAATTAAAGCAATCAAACGTGAATAAAATAATCGTGCCATATGGTAACCTCTTTTTAAATTATGCTTTAATGTAAAGAAATTTAAAACGATTAATTGTCTTTGAGCCTTTGACAGATTTCAACACAATCTTATATTTCAATCATTGGCCCAACTCAATTGTGCAACCAGTGGTCGCAATTTTTGAAATTACACCGTCTCCATACTCACCAGCAGATACTTTTTGTGATAAATAACCACCGATTTCATAATACATCGTTACTAATTCTTCATTGATTTTTCTATAGGCATTTTGACGATGATTTTGAATGAATTATCTATTAACTATTAGATTGGTGTTGATTTTGCTGCTTCCATATGATTTTATAATTTATGGAATTCACCCGTGGTAGCTCATGGCTACCGCCTAGTGGGAATTCTTTTTATTTATGTTTTCCCAAATTTTATCAATATCATCGGGACATAATTTATAATCCTTTAAAATCTCACTTAAATATTCCTTTGAATCAATTCTAATATGATGAGGACGTCCTCACCATAGTTATTAATCTTCATCGTCAAATGCTTTTTGATATTCAATAAGTTTCTTTTGTAATAGCTTTTTATCAATTAGTTTTGTTTCGTATGTACTTATAGCGGTAGGCGAATTACTTCTTGTTTGGGCATATTCGACAATTGTCTCATTTTTTGATGAGCATAGAATGATTCCTACACTTGGATTTTCTCCTCCTTTCCTTTCTTGTCTATCTAATGCCTCAAGATAGAAATTCATTTTTGAAAGATACTCAGGTTCAAATTCACCAATTTTTAATTCAAAAGCAACTAAACAAGAATATGCCCTATTATAGAATAAGAGATCAATATAAAAGTCGCGGCCGCCAACTTGAATACGATATTCTTGACCAACAAAAGAAAAGTCTTTGCCTATTTCAAGAATAAAATCCTTAAGGTTGCTCATAATCGCACTTTTTAAGTCTTTTTCTTTGTAATTGTTCGGCAAATCAAGGAATTCGAAAGAATAAACATCTAATAATTTAGTGTTTGGGCAATCTTCTTCTCCAACTACTGGTTCTAAACTTTCTAAAGCATTTCCGTTCGAAAGTAAATATCTTTCATAATAATGACTCCTTATTTGCCTTTTAAGTTCCCTATACGAATAATTATTTTTCAGACATAAATGAATATAAAATTCCTTAGCCTCAAATGTTTTGGCCTCCTGAATGATTAATAAATTATTACTCCAACTCAATTGTGCAGACAGTGTTCGCACTTTTTGATTATCTTTATAGATTTCATAAAATTGTATCATTTGATACAAGTTTCTCTTGCTAAAGCCATTTAGAGTTGGATATTGTTCTTTGATTTTGTTTGCAATTTTTGAAATTACTCCTTCTCCATATTCACCAGCATTAACTTTTTTTGATAAATATTGGCCTATTTCGTAATACATCATCACCAATTCTTCATTGATTTTTCTATAGGCATTTTGACGATGATTTTGAATGATGTTAATAATGTCTTTAAACTCTAAATCGTTACTCATCTTTTAATCCTCCACAATTTCATATTCATCAACACTTGGTATTAAGGCACATCCACACCAACTACCATGAATTTGACCGATATCGTCGATGTGTTTGACAATGCCGGTCTTGCCGTTATATTGCGGCTCGCCATTCATATGGATGATTCTAATTTTGTCTCCAACTTTGACCATAAATAAAATTCTCCTTTCGTCAGTTAGACATTCTATGTGTCTTCAAAAGGAGATGAATAAAGGCCATCACCATGATGAAAACACCTTTTGCAGTTATCGACTCAGTCCCGTAACTGCTGGTGTTACATCATCCTTGTGATGGCCACATGCTCAATTATTACTAATCGTGGGGAGCGCGGCGATCTTTTCGCATCCAAGGGCGTCTTTTATATACGACCCCCTCCCTTGGCGCTCATATCGCTACTGGGCAATACTTTCCCCATCGCCGCACCCTAACACGTAGCGCGGCGGCCTATATATTCATTTGCCTCGGTGTTCCTGCGTATGGTCGACTTCGCTAATGGTTAGTTCATATCGCCCGTGGTCTGAATATATAAGCATATATATTGTAGGGAGTTTTTGTCCGATTCCAAATCAGAGATGCGAAAATAAAGAAAAAATACAAAATATATACGATTTTCTGGTTGAATTTAGTCGACTATTCTTACTTCTTTCGGCTTGGAAACAACCTTCTTTCCATCCTTGTTTATCTCGACATAGACTGGTCCATATTTTGTCATTATGGATGCTTCGACGAACTCAAGGCCACTTAAATTGGGGGAGAAGCGCACAACATTATCATCTACGAGCGATAAGCCTGCGACCTCCTCAATCAAGAATGGGGCGGGTCCTGATGCCCAGCCATGGCAGAGGCTAAGTCTTAACCCAGGATAGCAGAATCTACCGAAGTCCCCATGCATCCATTTTCTATTTTCGAAAGGCATTTCGTCGACGCCGACGGTGTTATCCGCCCATTCTGGCTGAAAGTCTTCAAAGAAGGTGGTCGCACCCTTATTGACCATTTTCCCGTAATAAAGTTTCATGATTCTGACGGCATCTTCATTCTTTTTGGCGTGTGCCATCGCTTTAAATATGTGATAGGCCATGAATGTCGACATCTTTTCGTCATCATCCTTCACCAATTCTTCGCCTAGCCCTTCGTTGAATGCGAGTTCTTGGAGGGCTAATAATCCTTTTAGAGCAGAGTCGCTCATTTTGATTTTCTTCAAGATTTGCAGTGATTTTTCAATATTATTCGTGTCAAATCCTAATTCTTTGAACAGATATATCGACTTTTCTAAGGTCATTTTCATCAACCCGATTGCCGCGGCTTTGGTGTCTATGCTTTCGGAAGAAGGCCAGTCAATGAAATAGACGAACGGATTGTCGTCCCCTATTTTGACATTGCCATCCTTATCTATGCATTCGAGGAATTTCTCGGTTGTTCCTTTAATGAATGACGCCTTCCTTTTGAGCCACTCTATGTCTTTTGAATATAGATAGTATTCGTACGCGTTTAATAGCCACCACAAAGAATAGGTTGGCATATTGTTGACCCATTGGGGAAGAGGATATCCTTCTTCGCAGAAATCAAGGGAGTTTCTTATGACATCCAAATCGCCATATGTCTCTAGGTATGTTTTGACTTCGACTCCCATATCGCCGCACCAAACGAGCCTATCTCTTTTGATGCCATCGTATATGAATCCGTTTTGCCCGCACATATAGGCGGTTCTAAGCGAATAGTCATATATCTTATTGACCATTTCGTCATTGCAGCGGAAGCGGCTTACTTCCTCAACGTCTAAGTGCTGGTATTCGAGGACTATTTGTTTAAAACAAATCGTTTTCTTATCATCGAGGTTATCAATTCTGGCGAAGCGGAAGCCCGAATGGCCAACGCTTATATCGCTTAAAAAAGGGATTAATTGCTCAAACACCCTCGGGTAGTGGTCGTTCGTGGAGTCTTTATAGCCTATTTCCGCTAAAGTTTCGCAAACACTTTCGCCAAATCTGATTTTAATAAGGCATTTGTTGTAATTTGGCCCTTCTCCATCTTTGATGAAGATCGTTATTAACCTTAATCCTGCGGAATATTCCTTGCCAAAGTCCAATGTTATAGATTGTTTTGGGCCTAGAAGCATGAAATCTGTATCGGATAAAGAGACCGCCAGAGTCTTATGTTTTAATAGGCTTTCCTGGTTTTTAACTCCCTCGCTAGCGGCCACGATTCTAGTTGGATATATATAATCCACAACATTTCTTGTTTTAATCATATGCGTACCTCGAACACAATCATTTTAGCAAAAAGCCGTCTTTTAATTCTATAAACTTGAATATTTGCGGAAATATATTAAAGTCTAGTCGAGGATTTAATATGGAACATTTCTTTTATTCAAATGTCGGAAGAAAAATACAATGGGTCACCGCATTGCTATCGATGGTGGTGTTCGCGGTTTTGGTAGCGTTCGGCATCATTTTCATAATTAATGGGGTAGTTGACTCCAATAACGATATCTTGGTTCAAGGCATCGCATACATATGCGTTTCTCCGTTCTTTATAGTCTTAAGCTGGATCATTTATGGCTTTGGTGTTCTCATCCAAGACACACACGACCTAAGAAGAGAGAACAAAGAACAAAACCAAAAGATCATCGATTTGATGACGATAATCGCCGGGGTCGACAAAGATAAACTCAAAGCCTTAGACGAGAAACTTGGACATATCGAATTGACGGACGAGGAAAGGCTGACTGTTCTAAGAACCGCCTTAAACATGGGTGAATATTCTCTAATGCAGGAATACATTGAATCAAGGATACTCGTGTGTGAGGGCGATGAAGTTCTAGAAAAGATAATAGAAGAGGCTTCAAAAGGCGAAAGCGAGGCCAAGAAAATCAAAATTCTGCAAGCCAAAACAAAGGAAGTAAAAAGCAGAATTGGCAACCCAATCAAGAAAATAATCAAATAGGTCATATCCAGCCAAATAGATGGTTGGGTGTCAATTTTGACGAACGTTGTCTCATTTCATAAATCGCAATTTATGTTTATTCACTATTTTCTAAACATTGATAAAATATTGTTGAACAAATAGCAGTTGCTATATAAGGAGAAATAATTGATGAAACCAAAAATTGGTATTCGCCCGACAATCGATGGTCGTTGGTTTGGCGTGCGTGAATCGCTAGAAGAACAGACAATGGGATTAGCGAAAGCCGCCAAAAAGTTAATCGAAGAGAATGTGTTCTACGCCGATGGAACCCCAGCAGAAGTAGTCATCTCGCCATGCACAATCGGAGGAGGCGCGGAATCCGCTAAATGCGCTGAATATTTCAAAACGCAGAATGTCACTGCCACTTTATCCGTCACCCCATGCTGGTGCTATGGCACCGAGACGATGGATTTGGATCCTCTTACCACCAAAGCAATTTGGGGATTCAATGGAACCGAAAGGCCTGGCGCGGTTTATCTAGCCGCAGCGATGGCTGCCCATGTCCAAAGAGGCCTTCCCGCCTTTGCCATTTATGGCGCCGAGGTGCAAGACATTGACTCTGATGGAATCACTCCAGATGTCAAAGAAAAGATCTTAAGATGGGCTAGATGCGCTTTAGTCGTAGGCCAATTAAAAGATAGAGCATATGTCGCTATCGGCTCCGTCGCTATGGGTATCGGAGGCAGCTTCTTAGATGCCAACGCCATGCAAAAAACCTTTGGAATGCGCGCCGAATGGGTTGATATGACTGAAGTCCTACGCCGTATGGAATTAGGCATCTATGACCACGAGGAATATGAGAAAGAGTTGAAGTGGATCAAAGAGAAGCTCCACGAAGGACATGACTTCAATGGAGATGCTTGGGGGCAGAAATATTTCACTAGAGCGGAATTAGACCATCAATGGGAAGTCTCCGCCAAAATGCTATTAATCGCTAGAGACATAATGAATGGCAACCCAAAACTCGATGAGATGGGATGGCATGAAGAAGCATTGGGCAAGAACGCCATATTAGGCGGCTTCCAAGGACAAAGAAACTGGACCGACTGGATGCCAAATGGCGATTTTATGGAAACAATGATGAATACATCATTCGACTGGAATGGCAAAAAAGCCCCGAACGTCTTCGCCACCGAAGGTGATAACTGCAACGGACTTGGCATGCTTTTTGAGCATTTATTGACACATCAGGCTGCGGGATTCGCCGATGTTAGAACATATTGGAGCCCAGAAGCGGTCAAACGCGTGACTGGATATGAAGTCAAAGGCAAAGCCAAAAACGGCTTCATGCATCTATTAAATTCTGGTGCCTGCGCTTTAGATTTGACAGGCCAAGCAGTCAACGAAAAAGGCGAGCATTGTGAGAAGAAATGGTGGGATGTGAACGATAAAGACATCCAAAACATGATCGACGCAGTCAAGTGGGCGCCTGCCAATAGAGGATATTTTAGAGGAGGAGGCTTCTCTTCGTCCTGGGATACCTGCGCTGAAATGCCTATCACCATCGTCCGTATCAATTTAATTGATGGACTTGGATATGATATGCAGATCGCCGAAGGCTATAGCGTTACCATCCCGGAAGAAGCGAATAAAATCATTCTCGATAGAACCGATAGAACTTGGCCAAGCACCTATTTCGCCCCAAGAATCAACGACAAAGACCATAACTATGGTCACGCCTTCGATTCCGTTTACGATGTCATGGCGGGATGGGGCGCCAATCACTGCGCTTTCGTCTATGGGCATGTAGGAAAGGATTTAATCACCCTTGCCTCAATGCTTAGAATCCCAGTCTCGATGCACAATATCGATGATGCGGATATCTTCAGACCACACGCTTGGAGCGCATTCGGCACAAAAGACTTGGAAGCGGCGGATTATAGAGCCTGCGCCAACTACAAAGAGTTATATAAATAACTTTGAATAAAAAGAATCGGGGCATCTTGCTGATGCCTCGATTTTTAATATTTGTTAGATTTTTGGTAATTTTTCTAATTTTATTGACTCAATTATTTTTTTCTTGTCTGATTCCATTTTGAAACACAATAAAAAACGTGGAATAGTTAAATAAAAATCACCCCTCCCATATCTTTTATCTATGATTTTATAAATTGTTTTTATCTGGCTCTTGTATGGACTGTCTTTTTCGATTAGCGCTTTGGCTGAACTCATTTTGCCGTTAGTGGCTTTTACCTCATAAACATCTATTCCATCTTTCGTCTCAACGAGAAAATCGTTTTCTAAGTGCTTTAATGTATCTTCGTGATAATAAAGAGGGACATCTGCTTTGTACAGCATGTCAGCGGCCACAGATTCGTATATTGCCCCTTTGTATGCTCCGAGGTTGCCGCTTATTAACTCACTTGTCAAAGTCATCGGATATGAGGCAACAAGAAGCCCGATATCAGGAAAATATATTTTGAATTTGTCGCTGGTATAATTCCCCTCGAGTGGAGTCTCTACGGCAGAAGTGTTATAGCATCTCACTATTAGTCCTGTTTTCTCCAGCCAGGTTATTGCATCTTCAAATTCAGCGCTTCGACCGCCGCCTTCTATATCTTTGTATCTAAATTTCTTGCTGTTCTCTTTTGCTAATTGAAGATGTATCGATGAGAAGAGTTTTGATGTTTTAATAAAAAGCCTTTCATCAATGACTTTGGTTCCGTCGGATTTATATTTCGTTCCGAAATCGTTCAAATAATCTTTTAGAAGGTTTGTTTGGACGGAGCGCGCTTCCATCAAATCATCGGTTTCTAAAAAACGGATGACTGCTTTGGGCATCCCCCCAACAATTATATAGCGGAGAAAGTGACCATATAGGACATCAAGGATAACATTATCTAACTCTTTCCCTTCATCTACCGATTTTTTTATTAGATTTATGGTGTCTTCGCTGACTCCGGAAGAAACAAGAAATTCCTCAAAATCAAGAGGTTTCATCGTTAAATAGTCATCATACCCAGCTGGAATGTTTTTGACTTTGAAATCAGATAACCCAAGCAGAGAACCGGTAGCAATGACGTCATACCCTTTTTCTGGGGTGAATAGTTTCAAACTTTCCCTGGCCTCTGAGCAATCATTTATTTCATCAAAAATGAGCAATGTGTTGTTTGGCTCTATCTTTTTGTCCGAATAGTAAACCCGAGCCCTTTGGATGATCAAATCAACATCGATTTTTTGTTCGGCTTCTTTTTTTGAAAAAATATTTCTTGCATTTAAGTCAAACCTTAAATCAAAGAAGACGTAATTCTTGTATTCGTTCTTCCCAAAGAACTCTGCTATATGGCTTTTTCCTACTTGTCTAAGCCCGTCAATGACTAAAGGGTTTTTGTCCTTCTTGTTTTTCCAATCAAGCAATAGTTTGTATACTTTTCTTTGTAACTCCATATTTACCTCAACAAAAATATAGCTAAATTTTCAAAAAATGCAAGTTTTCACACTTTTTGAATTCAAAAAATGCAAGTTTTCACACTTTTTGAAAAAACATTTTACGATTAAGCTTTGCTTAAACGTTTTTCACGACGTCAAAGTTAACGTCTTGGGCATGCAACGCCTTGTTTTCTCTAATTTCCGCACGGTATTTGCCTGGCGTCATGCCTACGTATTTCTTGAATAATTTGTTGAAGTACTGGATGTCGTTAAAACCGACCTCAAAGGCGATCGCCTCGATATTTGAGCTCCTTTTTTCGAATAATAGATGCATTGCGGCGCTGATTCTAAGCTTTGTTATGAAGCCTACTACGGTATCTCCGGTCTCTGCTTTAAATTTTCTGCATAGGTGGCCTTCAGAATAATTGAATTTCTCGCAGATCTCTTTTAGAGGCAGTTTCTCTTTGTAGTGGGCCTTTATGTATTGGATTATCTCGTTTTGGTCCTCTTTCTCTTCTTTTGATATATCGACTTTCTGCTCAGTTTTGTCGTTTTTGAAAGCCCTAGTTATCAAAACAAGCATCATCTCTAGGCCATCTTTTAATAGCTGTTTGTATCCATATTCGTTCTTAAGGTCGATGTTCTTGACATATGGGGCGGGGTATTTGCTTTGCATCTCGAAGTTATTGATGTATTCGTTTAGCATCAAATTGAGCAAATTCATCATCGATTCGTTCATAGTCCCGACTTTTCCACATATGAGTTCATCATCGATTCCCTTAGCGGAGAATGAGATGGAGACGCTTGAAAGAAGCGTTTTATCGGGGAGGTGGGTGTGAAATGAATTGGGCTTGGTTATGATGAATTTCTTCTCGCCCAGTCTAAATTCCTCTTTGTCGATATTGACTTTGGCTTTCCCATTCAAACAGAAGAACATCTCATAATAGTTATGCTTTTCTCCTGCGTAATCCAAATCTGGATAGAGCAGATAATAATATATAGATACTAAATCCTCTACGGATATATCCTTTTCCAACTCCAAATATGGAGGGTGGATGGGCTTATTATCCTTCTCTCTATAAGGGTAGATGCTGTATTTGTTCTTTTCTCTCGCCATCACTTATGTTTTTTATCAATAAATTACAAAAATTTATAATTATTATACGAAGAATATCAAGATAATACAAAAAATAATCAATAATATAATCTTTCTATGTAAACGCTTACGATAAAATATTTAAGTACCAATAAAAGCGTGGATTACTCGTACTGAGATTTCTCGCTTTTTCAACGAAAAGGAGAATGCTATATGAAGAAAAGTAGCAAAATCATCACATCAGTTGCTGCTTTAGCTATCCTAGGCGGGGCGGTTGCGTCCTCTCTTATGGTGGCTAGTAGCGGCAAAGTGGCAGAAGTAAAGGCGGATACGCCGGAGATTTCTTTCACCCTGGGCAACACTCACAATGGGAGTTGCTTCTATGCGAAACCAGAATCTGGTTCTGAAGATTCCCTCTATGTTGTTGAGGGTGGGGGTGATGAGAGCTGGAGCATAAGGTATTACCCAACAACGGCTTCTTGTATCCAAATCGATGGAGTTGATGCAGCCAATTGTCTTTATCCGTCCACCGTGGCTGGAAACCAATCCTTAGTTGTTTTTAGCAGGGAGGAAAATTTCTTCGATTTCGGCTCACTTGCATCGCAAATCACGACTGGAACTTCCGTTACGATTCAGGGTGAATGGTCAGCAGATTACAACGACACCAACTATCGTTTCACCATCGCAAGGTTTGATGTCATGTGGAATGGCACTGCATGGCAATACAACATAACCGATAATGTCCTTGAGCCATATGACAGAATCACTTTAAGAGATGCCGGCCTCTTTGAAGCAGAACCCAATGAGCTTGAATTAAATGGAGCCAACATTCCAGTTTATAACACCGAAGATGCCTGGGAGAATTTAAACTGTAACTGTTACCATGCAAGCTCAGAAAATATTCACCACAACTTCAGTTTTGCTTTTGAACTTGAGACCTATGGCATCGAGGCATATGAAGTTGACGGCATGCACCACACTTCATTTGGCGGATTCCATCTAAGAATTGGTTCTTCGTCAAACTGGAACGTAGGTCATCTACTTTATTTACAACTAATGAGCGAATGGGGCCCGACTGGTGTTTCCACCCTCCAAGATTGCGTAGACGGCGCGGAAGTTTGGAAAAGAGGAGACGTACTTGTCGACTTGGTCAATTCCAAACACGTATATGAAGTTGGTAATGTTCGCATGTTAAACGGCACTCAACAATACACATTTATGAAAGTTGATGGGGCAGTCGTTTCTTTGGCGATCCGCCCACTAGATACGACATTGGATGAATATTCAACCCGCATCGGCATTTATTATGTTAGTGCTGATGCTGATCGCCACATCGCTATCCGCAATGCCTGGGCAGAAGATGTCTATGATTCAGACCATCAAGGCGGTGTCACAGATGGTGAAACTATGGGTAACGGAACCGCAGGCTTATATTTCGATTTACCAGCGAATGATGCGGTTTATGAGGATGGGGTTTGGTCAACATTATATTGGGCCACCTCTGGCGATAACATTCTTCTCGATGGCAACAAATTCTATCAGCACGGAAGAGCAGCCATCTGCAAATACACTGCCAATCACTATTATTTGAGATTCTCCGACTGGCATTATGATGAGTTAATCAGCGAAGGTTCCGTTATCACCCTCAAAGGAACATTCAGGCACAAGATAAGCGATGGAACATACAGTTTCTTCAAAATGAAACCAATCAGCTTCATCCGTTTGGCTAATGGCTGGCAAATCTATGAATTAGGATGCTTGCAAGACGCTACAGTAAGCGATTTACCAAGCGATAGCATGATTCTCAACATCGGTAGAACCAACCCAGCCAATAGGGCAAAAACCGCTGTTAAAGAATTCGACCAGAAAGTCGTCTGGGACAATGATTTAGGAGAAGAAGTCGATACTCTTGAATACAAGAGAGATTATGCCGGCAACGTTGGTATCTATTTCTCAAATAGCGACTCTGCTACACACGGCGAATTCCGTCTCTACACCCCAGGAAATGGCTACAAGACCGAATCAAAAGGCTACGCCATGACCCAATTCTCCTTCAATTACATCTTCAAGGATTCAGGTGTTGTTACCGAAACGGGACGTAACCATTCATTAACATCTGATGGCTACTATGTCGCCGCCACAGGTCCTAAAACAAACAAATTCACTATCCAAGCCCTCTGCCACGAAGGATTTGGCGGAAATATGTATTATGACTTCGATGTCGAGCTCATCGCCGATGGAAGAATTCATACATGCACTCTCAACCTCGCCTATGGCGATATCTATGGATTCTGCTTTGTTCTCTGGAACTTCGACGGCGAATTCTTCATGTCAAATGTCCAATGCGATTATCTTGATTACGATCAGGCTTTGAACGAATTGGTCTATGACAAACTCAAGATGTATAGCTACATCAGTGGCGACACTTGCTCTGAATACTATCCAGCCGCCAAAGCCGCCTATGATGCCTTGACAACTGCAGAAAAAACCTTATTCACCACCCATGCTGCATACGGATCAGCCTTCGCTAGACTTCAAGCTTGGGCTAATGCTGTTGGCGAGACCGTCACAACAAACGGAATCGTCAAAATCCCAACAAGCTTCACTCCGAATGCTGATAACACCAATTTAATCATCATCTTAAGTGTTGCCTCCATTGCAGCAATCGCGGGAGCCACATTCTTCGTAAGAAGACGCCGCTCACACAAATAAGCGACAACGATAAATAAAACTCAAGGCCGGGAAACCGGTCTTTTGTTTTGCTTGTTTCATATTGACATCAAAATATTACAAAATTTTAACAAAATAGTCTCACTATCGCATTGTTATAAAATATAAAATATTGTTATAAACCAAATATTATCTTCATAGGGAGGATATTTATGCGCAAAACATTATCATGCACTTTGTTTGGCTTCCTTGTTTTGTCTAGTGCTGGTGTAGCTGCCTCATTCGTGTCGAAGAGCGTAGTGGCCACCAAAGCAGAAGAGGCAGTATCCACAAAGCTTTCTTTGAGAACCCCTGCTTCAACCGGTGGAATTTATTTAGCAAGTGATGTCGATAATGGCATACCTTATGTCAACACCGAGGCTCAGCCTTGGTATACGAGATTCTATACAGATGAAGCATCTGCGGTAATCGTCAATGGCGAAGAAAAAGGCAATTTAAGCGGAATGAATATCTGCAAACATTCCAGCGTGGATTATTATTTGGCTTTGCAAGATGCTGGTTTAGCGACTAGAAGCGAAGGCGAAATTGTCACCCTTCAAGGAACCTGGACCACGACATTGGGAGGAGATGGATTAGCGTATTCCATGACCATAGAGCCCATATCATTCAGATGGGATGGGACGAAATGGGTAGATTATATCGATGTCGACAATCTTGATTTGGAAGCGTATGACACATTCTCTTTAGCCCAAATCGGCTGTGATGATTTCGATGGTGTTGCCATAAACACTGAGGCTTATGAAGGGCCGAATTCTTTCAATTCATTCCCTACAAGCGCGGATAATTCCACGAATTCATTTGTCTTCAAATTCAATTTCGAATCATACAAAGAATCCCCAACAGGCGCGCCACTCACTATTAGGGTCGGTACTTCTAGATGGTGGGGATTGGGCCATTTCTATCAATTTAGTTTATGGACCCAATACAATTGTTTCACTATAGATGAGGTTTCCGCCGAAACAGACGCGACCTCCCAGAGTCTATGGAAATCAGGAGACCAGGTATTTCATTACAATGTTGGTGAAAGATATTTGTTTGAATTTGGGGCAATCGCTTTAAGAAACAGCGATAAGACATATATTTATGCCAAAGTTGATGGCGTGCTTATGTTCAATGCCCTGAAAGATAAATATTCCGATGAAGGTTTCACAAATAGAGTAGGCATATATTATGGTGTGGCTAATGAAATATTCCTTGGCAACGCCATCGACCAGGATATGAGCACCGAGCTCCATCTAGGGACTGATGGGAACGGAGGCGATCATAGAGGCATCTATCTAACAACAGGTGTCGCGGATGATATGCCTTTTGATTCGGCGAACTGGACATTGCGTTCTGCTTCAGCGACCACAACGAATATTTTGTATAATGGCAAACCCGCTATAACGAGCAAATCAGTCACACCATTAGTCAAATATGACGAAAACAAATATTACATAGCTTTGACCGAATGCGGGGCAAGAGAGCCAATCGAAGGAGATATCCTAACCATTAGGGGCGAATTCCACCAATATTACCAAGGAAGAACATATTCTATTGGTTTTAAGGAATTCCATGCTTTATTCGATGGAACATACTGGAATGAAATAACCTCATTAAGCCAATATTTGGGCGATGAACTTGCTTCTTCCTATGATCCTACCTTATATGACGATGACAAATTAGTGATTCTACAAGGCATCGTGAACGCAGCGAGAACCGACTTAGGCAATGCGACTTCATCCGATGCTATGTGGACGATATATGAGCAAGCCAAGGACGATATCCTTGAAGTTCCTTTGAACGAAGAAAAAGCCAGGGAGAAATTAGAAGAGGCTAGATTGGCGGCGAAAGAAGTGGTCAATAACTACGCCGACCTAACGAATTACACCGAAGAAGACGCCGATACAATTTCTTCGCTTATCCAAACCGCTTTATCTGATTTGGATAATGCCCAAAGTGTGGAAGCCTTCAATTCTATCGTTGACACATTCAAAAATGCGGTGGATCAAATTGAGACATTGCTTGTTAAAATCGAAAAAAGAATCCTCAATCACGAAGAAGGATATAGGCAATATCTTGCGTATCACGATGTCGTGACCACAAGCGATTTATCGCAAACCGGAGTTCTTACCTTCACGAGACTTCCAAATACAGAAAAAGGCGAAGTACCAACAACATTCGGCAACCTATCCGATCCATTAGATACATATAGATCGACTGTTGCTGTTTCTAAAGAAAACACAACGAATAGCCTTGCCTTCCAATTCGTCTATAATTCCACCGACCCATTATCAAATGGCTACGGTGCCCAGATATTCTTGAGAATGAGAGGCACCGCCCAAACCAGCAACATGTTCTATATTGCTGATAAGGTGGGGGAATCAGCCTATGTCTCGTATGCTAATTTCGCTTCCGATCGCAAAATCGAAGAAACATACGTTAAAGGCAGCACCGCTTTATTGGCCAATACTAATTACACCATCCAATGCGGCTCGATAGATTTGAAGGGTTATAGCAGGGTTTATAACTATGTCATGGTCAATGGCAATATCGAAGCAGAGACCATAACGGATTCGGTCTTGCCTACAGCCGCTAATAGAATCATTTTCTGCGATTGCTATACCGGAAAAGATACTAGCAACATCGCAACGCTTTCGCCTGTGGATGAAGGCACGACCAAGAGAGATTTCTCTACGCCTGTAGGTGGAGCGATATTAATTGAAGAACAAAACGAAAGAGCCTTGCCTTTCACTTTAAGAAAGAATTCAATCCCAGTTAATGCGACATTATATCCAGCAGAGCAGAACGCAGTGCTGGTAAATGGCAGCCCATTGCCTGCTGGAGAGAATCCGATATTGGTCAAGGTGAGTGAAACCAGGTATGAACTAAGATTAGTTGCCTGCGGAGTCGCTTTGGATAACGGCCTCTCGGTGGTGATCGATGGCTGTTTCCAATATTTCGATGACACAACAAAGACAAAGACGATCTTCAAAATGTCAACGTCTTCCTTCGTCTACGATTCTTCCTCAAAAACTTGGAAGCAAGGCGAGATTGACTTGGACACCTTGAAAGAAAACGCTTTGGATTATGTGAGAAATTACACCGATTCAAGCGCATATGATGCGGAAAACCTTGCAAAAATCGCTTCAATTGTTTCGGAGTTCGAATCCGCGCTTGATGGAATCAATTCCAAAGAAGCGTTAGAAGCACTAGTCGATAGAACCATCGCAAAACTAGATGCGGTACCGACAAAGCTTGATGCTTATAAACAATCTGCCAAAAACGAACTTGCTTCTTATAAAGACAAGGCGCTTTATAGAGACGCGGAGAAAGCCAGGATTGAGGCCATACTCGCCGACGCTTATTCAAAAATCGATGGCGCCGATAGCGAAACCCTCATCGATGTCTTCGTCTCCCAAGCCAAAGCCTCTTTGGATTTACTCAAGACCGATGCCCAATATCTTGCTGAAGAGCTTGAAAGAGCAAAGGCCAGGGCCAAAGAAGAAGTGGCAGATTATGTCGAATTGCTTGATGTCGATCGCTATAGCGACGCTAATTACCAAGCATTACATAACAAGATAATTCAAGTTAGAGCGGATATCGATGCTGCAACCTCCATTGAAGAGGTAAATAGATTAGTCAGTGCCTTCAAAGAGGAAGTAAAAGCTATCAAAACCAATGATGGCTCGACATTCGATGGAGAGAAATACGTCGAAGGAGAGGCCGGTGGCAATAGAGGATGCGGTGGTGCGATTGCTTCTTCCTTAGTTGTATCCGCCTTAGCACTAGCAGGAATAAGTGCCTTTGCTTTAAAACGCAGAAAAGAAGAAAAATAATCCAGGAGGAATGAAAATGGATAGGAAAATAATCAAAAAAGGAATATTCGCCTTAGCTGCTATGACGTTACTAGCGGCCTGTGGAGGCGGGGAAGGTGGCGGAGGTGACTCCGGCACCAAAGCAGTTTTGGAAGTAATCACGTTCGATGGAGGCGTTGGTTCCGAATGGCTCCGCAAAGCCGCCGCGGAATTCACTCAGCTAAACCAAGATAGAGAAGATTTCCAAGAAGGGAAAGTCGGTGTCCAGATAAACGTTAAAGCCGATAGGTCTTGCGGAGGAGGCAATTTAAGAACGGCTGAAATGAAACAAGACATCTATTTCACCGAAAATATTGACTATTATTACATGACAAACAACAACAAATTCGCTGACATCACTGATATCTTGACGACTCCTAACGCAGACGATGGAGGCAAAACCATTGAATCTAAACTAGATAGAAATCTAAGCGCCTATCTAAATAGAAATGGCAGTTATTATGCAGTGCCTTTCTATGACAACACATATGGCCTAATCTATGACAAAGATCTTTTCAAAGAGAATGGATTCTATATGACGGATGAAGGAAAATTCACCTCTGATGAAACGAAATTCGGGACCGGGCCCAATGGAGTTGCAGGCGACTGGGACGATGGTTTGCCAAGAACCTATGCCGAATTCAAGAATATGATGGATTATATGGTCGCGAATAACGTTACTCCATATGCATACGCTAACGGAACAGGCAGCGAATATGCGATGAGAGCTATGAATGTCCTTTGGAGCGATTATGAAGGATATGATAAGATGCAACTCAATTACACTTTCGATGGGGAGGATAATTCAATCATTTCCTCATTTGATGCTTCTGGCAATCCGGTTTTATCGACCGAGACCATAACAGTCAGCAATGGATATAAACTAAAGAGCCAGGCTGGAAAATATTACGCCTTGAAATTCGCCAAAGAAATTCTTACCTCGAATAGCAAATATTATTTGCCAGGCGGAGGTAACTATGATGCACAATATGTTTTCACCAACAACAAATACCTAGGTGGAAGTGAAAACAAGCCTGTCGCTATGCTTATTGAAGGCTCCTGGTGGGAGAATGAGGCGAGAAAAGAAGGCAATTTCGAAGATGCTATGTCACATGGCGCCAATGAATTCAACTACGGCTTCATGCCGATTCCAAAAGTAGATGAATCGCACTTGGGCGATGCCACATTGATCTGCTTGAACGATTCATATGGTTTCATCGCTTCCAACACCAAGAAGCTTAAATTAGCCAAAGAGTTTATGGCGTTCTTGCACGATGATAATCATCTTTCAGCATTCACTGCCGAAACAAGTATGACTAGATCTTTCAATTACAAAATAAAAGAGTCTGATAAAGCTTCTTTGACCACTTTTGGAAAAGAACTTATGAATATCAAGGAAAGCGAACACGCGAAGACCGTCTATCCATATTCCTCGCTTAAATTTGTCATCGACAATCCGGCAACGTTCAACTCTGAACAATGGGCTTGGAGCAACAAAAGTTACACCGCAAATCCAATGACTTATTTCATGACGCAAGCATCAAAAGAAGTTTCAGCCAAAGATTTCTTTGATGCGACGGTAAACGCATTAACCGCATCCGATTGGACATTAATCACAGGCAATTAAGATGGCTTTTGCAAAGAAAATCAACTTATCCGGGCAAAGCGCCTCCACCAAAGGGGACTTGGTTTTCTATTGCTTGATGCTTCTTATCCCTCTAGTTCAGATTGGCATATTCTATTTCGGCGTCAATTTCCAAAGCATAATGATGTCTTTCCAGGTCTATAGCACTGTGGATAATACATTCACTTGGGACGCCAGTAGAAACTTCAATCTGTTCCTCAATGATATAAAAGAGCCTTGGTTTTGGTCGATGGTGAAAGATTCATTTGTTGTATGGGTCGCTTCACAATTCGCTGGAACAGTTTTGGCTTTGTTATTCTCGTATTACATCTACAAGAAGAGGACTTTGTCCAAATTCTTCAAATTCGTATTGTTCTTGCCTTCGATTATCCCAGGCATTCTCCTTTCTCTCATCTTCAAATTCTTCATGAATACGGCAACTCCTGTTTTCATGAATAAGCTCTTCTACGGCGGAGAGAGGGTGGTGGAGGCCTTGCTACAGAATCCGAATCTATATTTCTGGATTATCACAATCTATTCGACGTGGATTGGGTTTGGTAGCCAAGTCCTTGTCTATTCGGGGGCGATGGATCAGATTCCTACCGAGATGATTGAAGCGGGCAAACTTGATGGAGTCACCCCAGTCAGGGAATTCTTTAGCCTTATTCTTCCTACGGTTATGCCGACAGTTACGACATTTGTTGTGGCAGGGGTGGCGACTATTTTCACCAATCAGAACAATTTATTCGCCATATTTGGTGGCAATCTCCCAGGAACAGACCAAACGATCGGATATTACTTATACACGATGGTGTCGGGGCAAGATAGCATGGGTAATTATTGCTATGCTTCATTCTTGGGCCTTGTTTCCACATGCATCGCCGTGCCAATCACCTTTGTGGTGAGAAAAATATTGCAAAGGGTGGGTGATCGTTAATGGGCAAGAAGAAATTAGGATCGCTTGTTGGGAGCCCAAAAGAAAAAGCCTCCGCTTTAACGATTGCCATTTTCATCATTCTGATTATCTATTTCATCACCTTGATTATCCCTATCATTTGGGCGTTTTATTCATCATTCAATGATTGGAAGGAATTCCGTTCATTCTATGTCTCTTATCTCGACTTCCCAACGAAACTGGTAATCGATAATTATGTGACTGCCTTCACCAAATTCGAATATGAGGCCTACACCACGAACATATCATATAATTTCTTGCAGATGTTTGGCCATTCAGTCATTTATGCGACGGGATCTGCTTTCTTCTTTACGCTTGTCCCTCTTATCGTTGCCTATTGCTCCGCTAGATTCAAATTCAAATTCTCGAAGGTTATATACGCTTTCGTCATCATCGCTATGGCGCTTCCTATTGTCGGGGCTATGCCTTCAGAGATGAGGATGTTAAGGAATCTAGGCATATTCGACACATTCTTTGGAATGTTTGTCTTAAGGATGAATTTCCTAAGCATCTATTATTTGATTTTCTATGCCCAATTCGAAAGCATTCCTATGGAATACACTGAAGCGGCGAAAGTCGACGGGGCGAGCAATCTTAGGATCATGTTTACGATTGTTTTGCCTCAGGCTTTATCCACGATCGTCACGGTGTTCCTATTGACTTTCATCATGTATTGGAATGATTTCCAAATTCCCCACGTTTATTTGCCTAGCTATCCTACGGTCGCTGACGGATTATATTATCTTGCCAATTCCGGCGAGACGGCGATTAATAGAGACCCAATCAAAATTGCAGGTATCATGGGTATGACTCTGCCTATCGTTATCATATTCGCGATACTTAATAAGAGGCTGCGTTTCGCAGTTGCAGCAGGAGGTATAAAAGGATGAAGAAATCAAAAATCGTTCTTGTCTCATCTTTTGCTTTGCTTCTTTCTCTTGCCACCATCTCATTTAACGTGAATTCTGCAAAATTATTGCTCGCAAGTGAGACACACAATGTGGAAAAAGGGGAGAAAGTCGCTGTTGAAGATAGAATCTTAGTTCATGGAGGGGAAAGCAAGACGGTCAAGGGACAAATAATCTTCCCAGATGGGACTTACCGTCAAGGCAATTCCTTTGTCGCCAATGAAGCGGGACTCTACCGCGTATCTTACAAAGCCCATTTCGGCGTTGAGGAAGTAGAAGAAAATATTGATTATGTTAGAAATATTGTCGCTGAAGATTTTTTCACTTTCTCTGGAGCATCTGGCTCAATAAGCTCTGGAGAATATAGATACAACACTGAGACAAAGAAAGTTAGAGGTGCCCAATACGATATCACTAATTGGTCCACTTTAAGAAGCAAAAACTTGATCGATTTCACCACTTTAGACGCTAATACGCCATTCTTAGAATTCATTGTTGACCCATCTGCGCGATCATCTTCTGATATCGAGCAATTCACGATAAGATTAACCGATGCGGAAAACGACGATAATTACGTCGATATCATCGTAAAAGACTCCGGGCCTATAAACGATGAGGGGAGAGGATGCTACATCGCTGCAGGGGCAAATGGTCAGCAGAAGACGGGGTATGAAAGATGGGGGAGTGGTTATATCCTCCATATCGATGATCCTTTTGGCGCGAATGTCGGCTCTTCTTTCCGCGCCTTGCCTGAAACCGATCCAACAACTACCGCAAAATTATATTTAGATCATAGTACCAAATCGCTTTATGTCGACCCATCCCATGGATATAGAAACAAGCAGCTTTTGACAGATTTGGATTCTCAAGAAATCTACAAAGCAAATGTTTGGGAGGGATTTGCAAGCGGAAAAGCTTATTTATCGATATTTTCCAATCAAGTCAACGGGGGAAGCGGCAGGATAATCATCCCTCAGATGGGTGGGTATGATTTATCACAAGACGCTTATCCAGACGTCACTCCCCCAAGAGTAACGATAGATTATTCCGGGCAAAGCGCGACAAGCTTGCCAATCGGGAAAGTCGGAAGCCCTTATAAGATATTCAACGCGAAAGCGGAAGATGATTTTGATGGAAATCCTTCCTACACCGTAAACGTCACATATAACGACACTGAAAACAATAAAATCAAAGATGTCAGCGTGGTTGATGGGGCATTTACCCCATTAAAAGAAGGCGAATACACGATTAATTATTCCGCTAGAGATTCATTTGGCAACACTTCCAATAGAAGATTAACGGTAAGGGCGAATAGCGAATACGAGGCGATCAAAGTGACTTTGCCTTCCCTTTCAGTTGAGGCTGAACTATTCGATGTGGTCAACCTCCCCACATTAGAAGATCTCCTCATCACAGGTGGCAGCGGTAAAGTAACTTTAGAAAGGATTTTGCTAGACAATGAGTCGAATTCAATTGAGTTTGAAGGCGATTCCTTTGTGCCAAAAGAGATCGGGACTTATAAAGTCTTATATATCGTCACCGATTATTTAGGGTTTTCGAATGGCGCCACTTATAGCATAAACGTTGCAAGCTTGTCTAAGCCGAAATTCTTAGAAGAAGCCAAATTGCCAAAGGTTTTGATCAAAGGCCATACCTACTCAATCAAAGAAAGAGCGGGCGTTGAGACGGTAAATGGAGAGGTCAAAGAACTAGTTTCTTCCATCAAGGTCAATGGCGCTTCCATAGATGGCAGTTTTGTAGCGGGTGATACCTGCTCCATTGTCTATTCTTTAAACGGAACAAGCGGAACTACTGAAGAGACGATAAATCTTCCAGTCGTGGATACGAATCTAGGCAAGAACCAAGCTGCGTATTTCTATGGCAATTTCGATGATGTATCGATGAATGCGAATGACATATCATTAAGCGCGAATCACGACGCGAGTGCAAGATTCGCCTCGCTTTTGCCGTATGATGCGACGAATATCTATTTCGAGGTGGCAGATGAAGATAAGAACTTCTCAAGGCTTGAATTCAAATATTCCTCTGCGGATGATGAAAGCAAGAGCCTTACCTACATCGTTACGAACGATGGGGAAGATTGGAGACTTGCTTTAAAATCCAACCCAACGGTGGCGTATGAATTCGCAACCGAAAGAAACACCGGAAGCGATACGATGAGAATTAGATTCTCCGCCTTGTCAAAGACCCTAAGCGACATCAATCAAGAGAGGCAGTTAACAACCATCAAGAAGTGGGACGATGGAAGAGACTTCACCGGCTTTAAGGAAGGTGTCTATCTAGATATCAGCATGTTTGGAGTGAATGCTTCAACCACCTTAAAAATCCAGACGATATCCAATCATGATTTAGGTCATAGAGGCCTAGGAGATGATTATAGAGACACGGTATCTCCTGTCATCTTGTTCAAAGAAACCTTCATCAACACCCAGGAGATAGGCAATGATGCCTTCATTCCTCTAGTCGATGTATTCGATGTTTTGAATGATGCGACGGTGACATTGAGTGCAAGACATCCAAATGAATCATTCATTCTCCAGAATGTCGATGCGAAAACAAGGCAATCATTCAAGCTTGATTCCTTTGGTGTTTATAACTTGACATACGCCGCAGTCGATGCCGTGGGCAGAAGAGCCTCTCTTCCTAGAAAGATTGTCGTCTACGATAACGTCATGCCAGAGCTTGAAGTCAATTGGAACACGAGGGAATATTATTCGCTTAACGATGCGGTAAGCATTCCCACATATAAAGCAAGTGATAATACAGGAGCTTATACGCTCGATGTGTATTTGATTTTGCCTAATAACGACATGAGATTGCTAATCACCGATGAATCGGGCACCGTAACATCGATGTTAGAAAAAGAAAACGCCATCTATAACAACTCATTCAAAGTGAATGAAAACACATTCAGGCTCGAAATGAAGGGAAAATATGAGCTTAGGTATGTTCTGTATGATGATGCTTATAACAAGATAAGCGAATCAAGGACATTCATCGTGAGATAGGAGGGAAAATCATGAACAAATCATTAACAAAACTAATATTCACCCTGTTCTCTTTCTCGACTTTGCTTTCATGCACCGGCCCCAATAACGAAGAATGGAGCCAAGCGAGCTCTTCGATTCCTGTGGTGGCAGGCAAATACATAGTAAACGATTCAAGGACGGATTATCGAATCGTCATCCCCGATTATCCAAATACCAACGAATTCAATGCCTCTCAGGAACTTGCTTCCTACATCAAGAAATCTACTGGATGCAGTATGCAAATAATCAAAGAGAGCCAACTTGTCGGCGGAGCCAAATACATCTCTTTGGGAAACACAAATCTATTCGCCTCGGCTTTTGCAGAAGATGATATGTCGCCTCTAGATGATAAAATTAGCGCTTATTTCATCTCAACTAGAGACGATAACATCTATATTCATTCAAATCCAAATGAAAGAGGAGAAGGGACGATATACGGCACCTACGATTTCATGCATGAGATCGTGAATTATGAATATTACGCCCAAGATGAGATTTATTACACCAAAGAGACCACGATTAACCTAAGGAATTACAAGGATATTTTCGTCGAGCCTTCATTTGACGGCAGATCAATCAGCAACAATCACCTTGTTTATGGGCAAAGCATTTGTGACCATCATCGCATTTCTAACCTCTATAGAGGCAGCGAATGGGCTTCAGCGATATTCGGGCATAGCCAAGTGACCGCTTTTGTTAGGCCCCAAGATACAATAGATGGGGTTCCTTTATATGAATGCCATCAGGATTGGTTCGCAAATAAGACCGCCAAAGTCGCGGAAACTACGAACAATCAGCTTTGCTGGACTGCGGGAGAAGGCCTAGAAGATTATGTTGCGAAACGTTTCATTAATTTCTTCCAGGAATTCCCCAATGCAACTTATTTCATGTTTGGCCAAGAAGATAACGGATTATATTTCTGCAATTGCGAGAGATGTCAAAGAGCGTTAGCCACCACGCCGGGAATGAATTACGCGGGATTGCAGATTATGTTCATGAACCACGTCATAGAAAAGACTGAGGCTTGGATTGCGGAGAATCAGCCTGGCCGTAATGTAAGATATGTTGTCTACGCTTATATGGCCACCAAAGAGCCGCCTGTCAAAGACGTTGATGGAGTGGCTACCCCAATCGATCCAAAGGTCATACCAAATGAGAAACTCTATATTTTCTATGCGCCAATCGGATGCAATTTCGCTTTCCCATTAGACAATAATTACTACAATTCCGAGTCTTATTTGGAATTGACGCAGTGGAGCCAGCTTGCAGCAGGCCACCTTATCATTTATCTATACGACACGAACTTCCGTTTCTATTTCGCGAATTTTGGAAACTTCAATACCGTCCAGGAAATGTATAAAGTCTGTTACGATAAAGGCGTCACTTATATTTATACCCAAGGTGGGGTGGATGGAGATCCTGTGCCTTTTGCCTATTTGCGAGACTATGTTGAATCGCGACTAATGTGGAATATCAATCTCAATTATGAGGAACTCGCCAAAGACTTCATCGACCATTATTACAAAGAGGCTAGCGAAGAGATTTATGAATATTACACGACAGTGAGAGAAAGACTGACAAGATATCACGACTTATATAACGATGGAGGTGGTATCTACACCACAATCGTCAAGAAAGAGATTTACCCGTATAGTGTTCTCCGTCATTTCATCGGGCTTTTCAAAAAAGCAATGGAGAAAATCGCTCCATTTGAAGAAAGCAATCCAACTTATTATTCAACCATGAAGGCAAGATTGATGAGGGAATATCTAAGCGTTATCTATATAACTGTTTCTTTGTCGAGAGCGGAGCTGACAGATGAAGAGAAATTGGAAATGAAAGAGATATTCGTCTATTACATCGCATATTTTGGGATAACAAAGACAAGCGAAGGCGGAACGATGATCGATGTCGATTCGTTCTTCGGGGTATAAGGAGGAGAGATATGAAAAGATTATTGCCATTATTATTGATTCTCCCTTCCTGTTTGGTTGGCTGCAACAATGTAGACAGTGAAACCACCGTTACCTCCCGTGAAGATTACATCAACGTATCGACTAGAGAAGTGAGCGTTATGGAAGGAAAAACCTTCCAAATCGAAGTGGAAATCCTTAAACCAAGGACCATCGTTTTCTATTCTTCTTCCGACACAAGCGTCGCTACAGTCGATGAGAATGGTCTAATAACAGGCATTAAAGAAGGCCAAACCACAATTACAATAAGGGGTGGACGTGATTCAATAGCAATCGATGTCGTTGTCACACCTTATCAAGCTGAAGAAGTGCTGCAGATAACTCTTGTGAAAACATCCTTCACATTGCAAGTGGGCGATGTCTTCGCTCTTCCTTTTGTAGTAAGAAAAGGGAATACAATTATAGAAGATGCTTCATTCTCCTACGAAGTTGGCAATCCTAGCGTCGTTTCCTTTGCGGGGAAAGAGGCTACAGCCTTAAGTGTTGGTACCTCTAAATGCGTCGCGACCGCTTCAAAAGATGGAGAAAAAGCCTCAATTGGCTTCACTATTGCTGTATATTAATAGCAATGAGCGACATTAAATTCAAAAACGTCAGCGTCTATTATCAAGATAGAAAAAGAAACATCACGACCGCGGTTGACGGTGTTTCTTTTGTTTTCTTAGATAAAAAAATCAATGTTTTGATAGGATATTCGGGATGTGGGAAGACAACATTGCTCAATTGTTTAAGCGGCAAAGTCTATTATGAAGGCGATATATATTTTGGCGATAAGAACATCAAAGACATCTCAGTCCAGAAAAGAAACATCGCCTATGTTAGCCAGGAATTCGTCTTATATCCCAATATGACGGTATATGACAATATCGCTTATCCGCTTAAATTGCTTAAGCTTGATAGGGCTACATGCGATATTAGAATTAGAGAAACCGCGGAATATTTAGGGATTGATTTCCTATTGACCAGGAAACCTAAATATCTTTCTATAGGTCAACAACAAAGAGTCGCGATCGCTAGAGCGTTAGTGAAACGCCCAGACATATTGCTTATGGATGAGCCTTTATCGAATCTTGATAAAGAGACATCGGAAGAGATAAGGGAATTAATAAAAGATATCGTAAGAGACTTTAATGTAACTTGCATCTATGTATCACACAATATCGCTGACTGCGTATATCTCGCCGACTCAATTTACGTTATGAATAAAGGCAAAATAAGCGGGATTTACACGAGAAATCAGTTTTTAGATAGCTTTGATCCAGTCGTGCTTGATTTGAAAGAAGGGCTTCCTAAATGAAAAGAAAGGCAAGCAAGATAGATTATTCTAAAGCGTTTCTTCCTAGAAAAAGAAGGGAGCAGTTCAAAGACTGCTTCAAAATGAATTTCTCCACTTTGATCAAGGTGGGGATGATGATGTTTGTCTCCATTGTCCCGATGATCGCCTTTTCTTTGTTTATGGATATGCTTTATGGCTCCTTGGTTAGATCTACGGAAGAAGGGTTGCAGGAGACATTGCTTATTTGGCATTATGGGTTGAATGCAGGTCTAATTCTTCTATCGCTTGTCGCCTCTTTGGGGCTGACTGGATCGATTAGGATATTAAGAAACATGATTTGGGGAGAGGGGATATATTTCAAACAGGATTTCTTTGGGGCGATAAAAGAGAATGGCGGAAAGAATGTTTTATTCACTTTGATATTCTCTTTGTTCTATGGCGCGGCCTTATTTGTTTTTATCTCTTTCGCGGACACGGTTGTAGCCTATGTATCGATGCTATTATTCGTCGCGATATTATTCCCGATTTACCTTTGGATTATCTTCTTGAACAACGTATATGATTCCAAATTCTTCGTTTTGGTGAGAAATGGCTTCTTTTTCTATATCAAAACCATAGGTTGGTCTATTTTGGGATCGATTGTGATTTTATTGCCGGTCGCTTTTATCTTGGTGCCGATTGATTTTTTGGCGGTTAAATATGGCGTTATGAGCGTTCTTATGATATTTTTCTATCCCACCGTATTGCTTATAATGAGCCTATATTCTGCGGCGAAATTCGATCAATACATAAACAAAGACCAATTTGAAGATTATTATCACAAAGGGCTGAATGCGGACTGAAACAAATAGACTGAAAATTCTTAGGCTGTAAGTCTACTTGCTGGCAAAATTTAGACTACGACCCCGCTGGGAATTGATTTCTTCGCAGGATGAAATATTGAGTGAGAAGTTTTTTCGCTGCAAAAAATAATTAAAGACAATTAGTCATTAAACGAAAAACAGTCAGATAACAAAGAAATTTGTGATTTATCTATTTTGTATTTAATTGCCAAATCTTTCCAATTTGATGAAACAATCCCTTTTATTTTGTCGATTTCTGCTTTCGCCTCTGCTTCATCTATTCCTAGTTCTTTGGCTTCGTCCAAAGCGAGTTTGAACGACAATTCGTTGCTTTCTCCAAAAACATTCAAAGAAAGTCCTTTTCCTCCAATGGATGGATTTAAATCATACGCTGGTGCTAGTTTATAGCCCGTCTTTGAAAGCAAGAAGCCATGATTTCTTAAATGGTCATCACAATTTGATATCGCTATATTAAAGACCATGCGTTTCCACAATTCGAAAATATCGCTCTCTGGTGAAATCCCATAAGAAATGACGAAAGAAGCGATGTCGGAATATCCTATACCTGTACTTTCCCCATCACCATCAGATTTTCCTAAAGCAGTCATAGCGGAAATAAAATGGATTCTTTCATTGCCATTCCTATCAAATCTTTTGGATAGGAATATCGATCCATATTTAGAGAATTGAAGAAGACGTGATTCTGGGACATTTAAACCACACAAAACCGCTAAATCGTTTGACACCTTTTCCCAAGCCCCAACATCATAATCATCGTTTTTTGACGGAAATTTGGCTATCCACAAAGAACCATCCCTATCTTTAATTGTTACTTTTGGTCTTGCTCCGCCTAGCGATGAACCAGGGCCAATCAATTGCTCTATCCATGCATTATCGACTTCGTCATTTTCCTCAAATTCAAGCGCCATTTGTTCCAACGCTCTTATATCCTCTATTGGCGGAACCTCGATTTCTTTGCTGTTTGATACAAAATCACCATCTTTGCTTTCACTTAATCGAATGCAGCCCATTCTTCCTTCGTCAGAAACGCCCAAAAGATAATCGCTTGCCATTAGTTTTTTTGGTTTTCTGCCTTCCTTTTTGGCCAAGAACCTTTCTCTTCTCCCGAGCAATTTTCTGCCCCAACGGTCCGGCATTAAATCTGAAAACACATTAAATATTTCTTTTCCATCATAGAGATACTGTTTCCCTATGTAATTGCCTATGTCTTGATCAATAAAGATAGTTTTAAAAGGAGATGATAAAAATTCATTTGAAAATTCAAATGCAAAAACCTCATTTCCTCTAACGTTGGAAACAAACAATATCCCCATGTTTATAAGTGAATTTCTATGATTGAACCAAACGTATATTTTTTTCTCTTCGGATTTCATTCGTTGTCCCTCACTCTTTTCTTAACGACTAGATTTAAATCTTGGATGGTTCTACCTAATTTATCGTCTTGGGCGACCAGAAGAATGTCTTTATCTAATCCGCCTAAAGCGTGTAAAACCGCAATATAATATCCCATCGCAACGCTTGGGCTGCCTTTTTCAATCGCTACAAGGGTTGCTCTGCTTATGCGAGCTCTTTCTGAGACTAGCTTTGCGCTCAATTCTCTTCTAAGCCTAGCCATCTTGATTTGATAACCTAGCTGCTCTAATAGTTTTTTTTCGTTTGGCAATAATCTTGGTGTTCTTGGATTACTCATAACATAAATAATTTTATACAAATTTGCAAATAATGTAAATAATTGTTAATTTTATTTGACATCAATTGATTAAAATTTCTTGAGAGAGACGGAGTATAATATTTATATGGAAAAAGATGTATTAGTCCAAAAGAAATCAATAGGATTGCCTATAACACTTGTTTGTATCAGTTTTTGTTTATCGGTTCTTTTACTCATTAGCGGGATATATAGAGTTATGTCGGGATATTCCGGGAATTCCCAAAACTACATAATTTTTGCGTATGCTGCTATTGTGGTGGCCTTTGCCAACCTTGTTGCCCAGATAGCAATGTTGGTTTATTTCATCAAAAGAAGAAATGAAATAGGCCTTCTTAAAATCTCTTTTGCCTCCAATATATTCTTATCTTTGATTGTATTGTTGAACAATCCTTACGATATGACATTTGGAATAATTTTGGCTGTGTTATCGACTACTGCGTATGCATTGATGTTGGCGTTTAAACGTTACGACAATAGACCAGTTAGAGTTCTAATAATGGTTTTTTCTTTGTCATTCGCTGTGACAATGATGATTTATGAATTCATCTCGCTTGCTTATGCCGCCATCGTTATAAGATTTCTTATACCGTTTTTCGCCGTTGCGTACTTAACGATATTTATCGTCCTTCTTTTAAAAAACTTTATTCATATGAAACAACCAGATGATGAAAAGAATAAGAAAGGCGTGAAGAAACAAGGCAACAATAGATTTGATGACTTACGAGAGCTCAAAAAGTTATATGATGAAGGTGTTTTAACAGAAGAAGAGTTCTCACAAGCCAAAGAGAAAATTATAAAAGAAAAATTGTAATACACGAAAAACAACAAGTTTTGCGTATTTTTTCTTCACTTTGCGTAATAGTTGATATAATCAAAGCAAATGGAAATCGTTAAATTAAAACCCGCGACCAAAGATTATATCTGGGGTGGCAAAAAACTAAAGAAGATGGGGAAAGAAGCCCCATATGATAACATCGCCGAATGCTGGGAGCTCTCCTTTAATGAGGCCGGGCCTTCTATCATCGCATCTGGAGATAATGAAGGGAAAGCGTTGAAAGATGTTGCAACTAAAGAAGAATTGGGCAAGGCCTGTTCCAAATTTCCTTTCTTCCCGGTCCTAATTAAATTGATTGATTCAGATTCCAATCTATCAGTCCAAGTCCATCCAAGCGACGAATACGCTTTAAAGAATGAGAATCAGCTTGGCAAGACTGAGATGTGGTATGTGATTGATGCTGAACCAGGCGCAGGGTTATATGTTGGGTTCAAGAAAGAAACTACTCCAGAAGAAGTTAGAAAGAAAATAGAAGATGGATCCATCATGGAGATATTGAATTTCTTTGAGGTTAAACCAGGAGAAACATATTTCATCCCATCAGGGACGATACATGCAATCGGGAAAGGCGTTACGGTAATAGAGATTCAGCAGAATAGCACTTTGACATATCGCTTATATGATTACAAACGCAAAGACAAGAACGGAAACGAAAGAGAACTTCATGTCGATAAAGCTTTGAAGGTGTTGAATTTCACCCCTTATAAAGCATTGAGTTTTGAAAAACCTCTCATCGGAGAATGTGAATATTTCTCCTCCTATGAATACGATGTTAAAGGAAATGAACACGTAAAAGCCTCGCCAAATTCATTCGCATCCATCACCTTTATTGAAGGAGAAGGGGTTTTTGCAGGGATTTCTTATAGAAAAGGCGACACTTTCTTCATTCCCACTAATAAAGAAGGAAGAATAGAAGGAACAGGAAAATATATCTTCACGGAGGTTAAGGCATGATTTATATCGGCTTGGATATAGGTGGCACCAACATCAAAGGGGCCTTTGTCACTAAAGAAGGGAAAATAACCCATAGATTCGGTTTCAGGGTTGATTATTCAAAAACCCAGGAAGAGATTATTTCTCTTATAGGCGACTCCATCAATTCTGCTTTAAAAGAAAAAGAAATAGAGAAAGAAGAAGTGGGAGGCATCGGGATAGGATGCCCAGGATCCATCAACTCAAAAACAGGCATATGCGAATATTCAAATAACCTCAATTGGTTTGATTTGCCAATCGTGGCCATGATAGAAAAAGCAACAGGCATCAAAGCGAAAATATCAAACGACGCGAATGTGGCGATGTTAGGAGAAGCCAAGTTCGGCGTGGGCAAGAAATATCACAATCTTGTTCTCCTTACCCTGGGTACTGGAGTAGGAGGTGGCCTTTATCTAAACGATCAATTATATGAAGGCGAAGAAGGTAAAGGTGCGGAACTCGGCCATATGGTAATCGATCCCGATGGAAAAGAATGCACATGCGGGATGAAGGGATGTTTTGAAGCTTATGCCAGCGCGACCGCTTTAAAGAATATGACCCAGGAAGCGATGGAAAAACACAAAGACTCCTTGATGTGGAAACAAGTTGAAGGAGATTTATCTAAGGCTAACGGGATAACATCATTCGAATGTTCCAAAAAAGGTGATAAGGCTGCAATGGAAGTGGTATCCAAGTACGAAGACTATCTTGCCTTTGGGATTATTAATTACTGTAATATATTCAGACCTGAAGCCATAATCTTAGGAGGAGGCGTTTCTTCCCAAAAAGAATATCTCACCGATGAGATAGAGAAGAGACTAAAAGAAAAGAATTACGGGTTTAAGAGAACCCCATCAGTTAAAGTTCTTGTGTCTAATCTAGGAAATGACGCAGGCGTGTTAGGTGCAGCGGCATTGGTGATGTGATATGGAATATATTGGTAAACAGATGAGAATCGATACCATGCGTGCCGATGGAATGGTGTATTTCTTTGAGACGTATTTTGAATTCAAATCTAGAAGGCCATGCAAAGAAGAATACGATTTCAAAATCAATTATGACGATATAAAAGAGATAATAAATTCCTCTGGAATCAAAAAAACAGTTACGGTCTTAACAAACAACGGAAACAAACACTCTTTTTACATGTATAAGAACAATACGTTTATCGCTTTGATAAACGCTGGGAGAAATAGGGACATATTCGAAGAAAAACCATCTGAAAATTCACCGAAACAGATTAGCCTTGAAGATTTGGATACGTTAACTAAATTGAACCAGCTGCATAAAGATGGGGTTCTCACGGAAGAAGAACTCGCTCAGCAAAAAGAAATCATAATGAAAAAATACCGTTGATTTGTTTTGAAAAATCAATCAACCCTATTTCCGCTTAATATAGTCTTCTTAATCTCTTCGATTGTTTTCGAATGATCATTCCCTTTCTTTATGACGAAAGTAATGAATCTTGGAGGCAATTTTTCTATTAGTCGTACCTTGAAACACTTTCCTTCATCGATTGATTTTTTCGCCATCTCATCAGGGATGAAGGTAAGACCATACCCGGATTCAACGAATGGAGTGAGGATTGCGCTGCTATCAGTTTCATATACAGGTGAAATTCTAACATCGTGCTTTTTAAGGAAAACATCAATATATTCTCTGAATTGCATATCTTTTGATAGGAGAATGAAAGGATATTCGACGAGGGATTTGACGGATATTTTCTTCGGAATGATATTTTTATATGAAGTCGGCGCAATTAAGATATCGTTCAATTTGACGATGTTATTAATCTCCAATTCATCACCTCCTTTGAATGGTGTGGTGATGAAAGCGAAATCTATCGTTCCTCGTTCCACCATATCCAAAAGTTTCGCGGATGAATTGGAATAAATGCTGAAATTGACGTTTGGGAATAGGCCTTTCACGCTTTCTAGATATTTGAACAAATAGCAATATAATGCGGTGGAAGTCGCTCCTATATGAACAACTATTTTGTCGAATTTGTTCCCATTTTTGATGCCGGATGCTACTTTCTCTAGCTCAGCGAAAGGCAACTTGATTGAATTAAAAAAATCAATTCCGTCTTTAGTAAGTGTCACCCCGTTCTTGCCCCGATAAAAGAATTTTGTGCCATATTCTTTCTCGATATTTGATATTATCCTCGACACTGCCGGCTGGGTAACGCCTAATTCCTCCGCGGCTTTTGAGATGTTTTGTAGCTTTGCTACAGTATAAAAGACATGCAAGTATGTGTAATTCATAGATTAAGTATATCAAAATGTTATTGATATATACCAAAATATTTTATTTTTTTATAAATGAGTTTCTTTACAATATAGTCAAAGGAGCTAAATGAAAAACGCTATTACGAAAAAAGTTTTAGGCGCTTTGGTATCTTTTTTCTTGTTGAGTGCTTGTAGCGATGGAGCAAGCCAGCCAACATCGTATGACGGAAGGGTTTTTGATATTTCTTTAGCCCAAGATGGCTCGCTTATCTGCACCAGCAAAAAGGAAGGCAATTACTACACTTTGACAATATCTGGCGAAGGAGAAGGAAAAGATTATGAAACAAAGAATCTTGTCCCCTGGAACCCAATCGCTAAAAAAGTTACCGAGGTGACGATAGAAGAAGGAATCACATATATAGGCGATCATTATTTCTTCTCCACCCCATCATCTAGATATATTTTGCCTTCCACCGTGGAAGGAGTTGGGGATAACACATTTAATAGCAGCGCGACCATTTTCACCTATGGAAGCGAACTAGATAACATCGATAATGATGTTTATTTATATAGCGAGACCAAACCCACAGGCGCAGGAAAATATTTCTATATGCAGGATGGGGAGCCTCAGATTTGGGTAGTCACCCCAGTATCTTTCCTTTTCATTGGAAATAGCTTTACCTATAGAGGCACGAACATAAGTGACACTTCTAACCCAGAAGTGCCTCTCGATTTCAAGAAAATTGCCTCAAATCTCAATATCGATGTGAATATCGATTCAGTCTGCAAAGGCAGCCACACCTTAACTAAATTTGCAGATAAAACCGATGAGATGGGTTCGATTGTCGAAGATAAATTAACCAAGAATCAATATGACTACGTGATTCTCCAAGAGCAATCAACCACGCCGATTAATAACTACAACAACTTCCTAACCGCTGTGAAGAAATTAAAGGCCAGGATCGATGCAACACAAACCAAATGCAAAACCGTTCTTTATGAGACATGGGGATCGCCTACTGCGATAGAAGGCACATCTTATAAGAACGTTGGAGAAATGGAAGCGGTTCTTCGCGAAGCCTATAAAAACGCTGGCGAAGAAAGCGGATGTTCAGTCAATTATATCGGCAAAGCTTTCACCGTTGCCTATATGGAAGAAAACATAAATATCTACGCGGATGATAACCGCCACCAAAATGGGTTAGGCGCTTATTTATCTGCCGCATGTCACTTAAGGAGCATCTTCAGAGTCAATGTCAGTGGATGCACCGAATACTGTGACTTGCCCCAAAATGAATGTAAAGCTTTATTAAGCGTTACAGATAAAACAATCTAATCACTTTTTCAAAATGAAAGGAGAAATTATGAAAAAGAAAGCATTAGGCTTGCTTGGAATCGCCATCGCGGCTTTGGCTTTAGGCGGCTGCGCTTCCGAAGGCGAAACACCAACAACCAACACATCAACCTCCAAAAGAGCCCAAACCTACACGGTAGGATTTGAAGTCGATGGAGAAAGAATCGCGACCTTAAGGGTCAAAGAAGGGGAATTAATAACCGACACAATCCCAACCCCAAGCAAAGAAGGATATCGTTTCCTTGGCTGGTATCTAGACGACACCTTAGTCGATTTCTCGACATACGTAGTGAATGGTGATGTCATCTTTACCGCCAAATTCGAGGAAGTCCAAGACGAAGATGCCTTGAATGTCGATGATGTCAAAGAAGAAGGGAAAGCTTATTACCTAGTTCTGGGATGGTGGGAAACCACAGGCACTAATGATGATGGCAGCAAGAAATACACCAGCTATCTTACTAGGGATAGAGTGAGGTTATTCTATGGCAACCTCATCAATTATCTAAAGGCTTCTGGCGCAAGCGATGAAAACATCGCAAACATCAGCTTCAGGAACTATTCCACAGATTCAGTCGCGGAGATGGGTGCGAAAGTCAATGCAGATGCGGACGTGGATTTATTGATTGGAGTTGGCAACAATATCAATTCGACTGCAGGCGTCGCTTTGTATAATTCCAGCAATGATTATAAATTCCAGACCCCGATGAGCGTCGATGCAAGCGGTAACTCAGTCTCTAGATATGTCGCTTGCCTTTCAACTGCGACTGATTTAGGACTCAGCACCTATGATTGGCTAAAAAACACAGACGCAGGCATTGCCTCATTCGTAAGGGAATTAAGCGAAGCGGAAATCGAAGCCTCGTTGGTTCCTGTTACCATTAGCCTTACTGTTACCGTCCATGGGGACACCGATGAAACCACATTATTAGACGATAAAGACGATGTAGTCACAATGCCAGCCATTACTATTCCAGATGGCAAAGTCTTCAAAGGATTTGCCTTAACTGAAGATGGGGAAGTGGTCTTGGATGTCGCCAAAAACGCCACTCTCAAATATGATGATTTGAAGGATTTGGTGGCAGAAGGAAGCTCAACGCTCGATTTGTATCCTGTGTTTGAAGACGCGCCTGTTGTTGAAGAAGATTTGGTTGTCTATGTCCAAGTTAACGGCAGCAACCTTACTCTTCCAGAAGCAAAACTGCTTGAAGCTAGATTCAAAGCCACTTTGACCGATGAAAACGTCAAATTCAACATCATTGATGCAAAAGCTGATGCGTTCAAAGCAGCGGTCGGAGACGATGCCGACGTCGTTATTGGCGGAGGCAACCCAGTAAATACATTCGGCGTCGATGAAACAGGACCACTTGCCGATACAGGTGCAAAACATTTCGCCAACACAAGAAAAGTCATAATTAGAGACACCGTTGCCTCAACCCATAAGACTTTAGCCAAAGCGTTGTATGATTTCTTGCTCGAAGAAGCTCCTGCATATGAGCTCCATACAACTTTCTGGCACAAGAATAATGAGTGGGTCACCGAAGCAGAAAGAACCGCTATCACCGAAGGAATCACAAGCAATGTTGAAACATATCTTGCTATCGGAGAAGAAGAGACTTTAGCGGATAAATACAATGTAAGCACAACTTTCTACACCGCTACAAACACCAAAGTCGCAGATCTCTGCACTGAGACAAAAGCCTTAAGAGATGGCAAAGGAACGGATTTGATTGTTGGATGTGGAGGCAACGTAGATAATGATGGCAATATGGTCATCGTTGAGAAAAAGGCGCTTGGAACACCATTTGTCGCCGCTTCATCTCGCTATGTCGCCTTGGTTAACGATAATCCTCTAGCGGCCAATGCCTATAACACCTATTTCGTAGTTGCCGAAGCTGGCGAATAAGAAAGGAGGAGGCATATGAAAATAAAAAAGCCATTTAGCTTATTATTGGGTGCCTCGATTGGACTTGTCTCTCTTTCTGGATGCGCTGCAAAAATCTTTGAGAAAGAGATAAACGTCGTATTCAAAAACGAAGGAGAGATCGTTGATAGTGGGACTGTTACCCAATTCAAAAACATCAAATCACCAACCATAAGCGAAACCTATGTCCCGAAAGACTATCGTTTCCTTGGTTGGACATGCTATAGCGAAGATGAGTTGGATTTCGAATCAGCGACCCACTTTAAAACCCAATATATCGCAGCAGGAAGGATGGTCCATTATATGGATGTCGCTTCCTTTGCGGAGAATCAAACAGTCACTTGTGAGGCTTTGATCCTCCATAAAGATGACATCCCCAAGGATTATCATTACGTGGTTTTGGCTTGGTACGATAAAGCCGCCAACAGCGGTCTCGACCAAGGCAAGATGGACACATATGAGACGATGATAAGAAATTATCTAACCTCTGAAGGGGTGTCAGAAGAAGATGTCAATTCCGTTGTCGTAAGAGGCTATGCGGGAAATGTAGGGCCAACTACCGGGCAGATATTGTATGACGATGATGTCGACATCATGTTTGGCTGGGGATCGGTTAGCAACATCACTACGACCGGCTCCATCCCAGAAGAGATGATCAAGGAAAGCGTCGAATATCCAATCACTTACGGCGACACAATCAAAAATCGTTACATTCATCGTTTAAGCGATAGCGAAGGTTCTTTGAAGCTTATGGAATATCTCCAAAGCGAGGAATCGAAAAGCTACTTCAATAGCTAGGAGGCAGAGATATGAAAGCAAAATACCTAAGAATTGCATCGATTCTCGAATATGTCTTCACTTTCGTGTACGCTATAACAACCGCTTTATTCTATTCGATGAGCGATAACTTGTATTGGATGTTCTTGATATTCGCTCTACTCTCTTTATGCGTCGGTTTATATTCAGAATCAATCATATTTAGACTAAAGAAAGAGAATGTCCTTTCAAAGAAAGACTTTATCGCAACGATAGTGATTACTGTCCTATCGGTGGTCGATTGCCTCCCCTTATTGTTCAATATCTTGACCTTGGTTAGCAAAAAGGAATCACCGACCGTGGTGGTTCTTAATGAGAACTATGTCGAGAAAGAGAAGAAGGAGAGAAAGTGGTTTAAAACCGCTCCAATAATCGTCACCGCCATTTCTTTAGTGGGCATTATCGCCACTGCAATAAGCGGCAACGCCTTCGAGACAAGCGGAGGCAAAGTCATCGTAAAAGATGGCACCATCACCAAGCATGAGTCTGATTTATATTTAAAGGATCAGCCGCTTATCGGAACTTCCTATACCATCGACGATCCTACAGTCAGCATCTCATATACGATGTACAAGCCAAAAGAGGCAAGTGCATCTAATCAACTTCCTACCGTCTTTGTGGTCCCTGGATTTACTAGAACCAAGGCGACAATGGCCCAATATGCGATCGAATTATCAAGAAGAGGGGCGATTGTCTTCACGATTGACCCAGGATCGCAAGGGGCTACGACATATGGCGGTTACCAGTATGACGATACGACAGGCGAATATGTTTTAGATGAAACTGGGAGCAAGATACAGAATTCCTATTCAGTCGCTAGAAGCGGAATGGGATATTTGCTTCCTTACGTCTATAACAACATCGACGAATTCGATTTCGTTGATAGGGATAACATCGGGCTTGTCGGCCATTCCGCTGGAGGAGGCGACGCTTGCAAATTGGCTGCTGATTTAGCGGGTACATCCTATGAAGAGAGCATCGTCAAATCTCTATATATCAGCGGTTATATCAAGACCAGCGCTGCCAATGTCTTCTACCAATTAAGATGCAACACGGCTTTATCCTATGCAAAATACGATGAAGGCAGCTTCAGATATCAAGACGAGAACCAGGCTTATGAAGTCATCGCCTTGAGGTTCATAAATGAAGTCAATTCAAAAACCGCAGGGGCGAATGGTAAATTCACCGATTTCATCCAAGATTACGACTATGGCGATATGGAGACAGGAACATACCGCATCATCCATCATGAGGAAATCAACCATTGCTTTGAGATGTATGATCCTCTTTCAATCAGCAACACCACAAACTTCTTTAGAAGGACGCTTTCTTTGAATACCTCGTTAGAAGATGGCAGCCAGACATGGTTTGGAAAAGAATTATCCAATGGTTTGGCTTTGGTTTTCGCCTTTATGCTTATTATCTCATTGACTGGGGTGGTCATTAGATTCGTCCCATTCATGAAATCGCTTGGCAAAGCCGCCGAAGAAAGAAAAGAGAACGAGCACGAAATCGCTAAGCGTTATTCTTCTGATCCTCTAACCAGGAAAGAAGCGGGAAGTGAAAAAGTCGATAGGGGAATTGGCAAGAGATTGCTATTCTGGCTACCGATGGTGCTTACTGCTATCATCGCCTGCTTGGATTATATCCCTCTAGCAAGATTATCAATGGATGTGTTCGCAGACGCTGCAGGAAACATCTATACCTCCTACTTCCCAGCCAGAATGATGAATGCTGTCTTCCTCTGGGCGGTGGTCAATGG
Organism: Bacilli bacterium; assembly: GCA_017468925.1. GTDB lineage: Bacteria > Bacillota_I > Bacilli_A > RFN20 > CAG-826 > UBA4951. The sequence goes on from JAFUHI010000009.1 coordinate 140,082, forward strand.
AACGATAGGCTTGCTAATCTGGGTTGGAACAACCTTGTGCGAGAATCTCTATTATTTCATCTATCAAAAGGTGAAAGGAGGGGAAAGCCGCGTAGATTGGGAGAAATTGAAGGGATTGAAGGTAAAGCCGCTTGATTTACTAAAATCACTTGGTTTGGCGATTGTTCTATTCTTCACCTTCTATGGAGTCCTCCAACTTGTCTATATCACCTCTCACCAAGACTTTAGATTCATGCTTATTTCCGCTTCGCCATTACAGCCGCGTTTCATCGTGACTTGGCTCATCTATTTAGCGGGATTCTATGTCTTCTATCTATCCAACTCACTAAGAGTCAATCTAGGTATCGCTAGAGAAGGGTTCAAGGAGTGGCAGGTGATGTTAATAGGAGCGTTAGCCAACTCGCTTGGTTTGATCTTCATAATCATCATCAATTACTTTGTCTATTTCAAAACAGGCACAGTCTTCTATGGCTATTACAGCCCAACGGACACGAATGAGATGTGGCTATACATCAATATGGTATTCCCTCTAATAGTGATGATGGCGATACTTCCTATCTTCAATAGGCTCTCATACAAGAAGATGGGCAATGTCTATAGCGGGGCTCTATTATGGTGCATGATATTCATCATGATGAGCTTATCCGCCTCAATCTCATTCATACCGATGTAATTTGGAGGTCTATACATGAATTACAAAGAAAAATCTTTAGCCGCGCATAAAGAGTGGAGAGGCAAAATAGAGATAAAACCCAGGGTATCTGTTGAAACCAGAGAGGATCTCTCGATTGCCTACACCCCAGGCGTAAGCGAAGCCTGTCTTGCTATAAAAGACGACGTCAACAAAAGCTTTGAACTAACCAGAAGATGGAATACAGTTCCCGTCATCACCGATGGGACTGCAGTCCTTGGCTTAGGCGATATCGGCCCAGAAGCAGGCCTTCCAGTCATGGAAGGGAAAAGCGTTCTCTTCAAAACATTCGGCGATATCGATTCTTATCCTCTATGCATCAGATCTAAGGATGTGGATGAGATCATAAACACCATCAAACTATTCGCAGGCAGCTGGGGAGGCATAAACCTAGAGGATATTTCCTCTCCCCGTTGCTTCGAGATTGAAACCAGGCTCAAAGAAGAATTAGATATCCCTGTTTTCCATGACGATCAGCATGGCACCGCAATTGTGACTTTAGCGGCATTAATAAACGCCTTAAAGATAGTCGATAAGAAGATTGAAGATATCAAAATCGTCATCAATGGGGCTGGTGCTGCAGGTATATCCATTTGCAAATTCTTGCTCAATTACGGCGCAAAACACGTCTTAATTTGCGATAGGGCAGGCATAATATGCCGTGACGATGCATCGCTAAACAAAGCCCAAAAGGAGATTTCTCTTCTCACCAACGAGGATCAGCTTCACGGTCTATTGAAAGATGCGATGGTTGGCGCGGATGTCTTCATCGGTGTCTCTGGTCCCAACTGCGTATCCAAAGAGATGATTGCCTCAATGAATGAGAAATCGATTGTCTTCCCCCTTGCTAACCCAGTTCCAGAGATAGATCCTTCTTCAGCAAAAGAAGCCGGCGCCTATATTATCGGTACTGGCAGCAGCGAATATGCGAACCAAATCAATAACGTCCTTGTCTTCCCAGGATTATTCAGGGGAGCGATTGACGCGAACGCTAGAACGATCAACACCGAGATGATGGTGGCCGCCAGCGAAGGCATCGCCTCATGCGTAAGCGAAGAGGAGTTAAACAGAGACTACATCCTTCCTTATCCTTATGATAGAAGGGCGCATGTCTCTGTCGCTAGAAGCGTGAAAGAGGCTGCTATAAGGACTGGAGTCATCAAGAAATAAAATATATAAAGAATGGATGTGGGTTTTCTCACATCTTTTCTTTTTGGCTAAATTCCTATAGATGATTTTAAGACGAAAAAAGGATGCCCGAATTACGAGCATCCTAATTTTTAATTTAGCTTATTTGCTATGCTTGATAGCGGCTTGAGCAGCGGCTAATCTAGCAAGAGGCACACGGAATGGTGAGCAGGAGACATAATCAAGTCCTACGGCATCGTAGAATTCGATTGATGCGGCATCGCCTCCGGTTTCGCCACATACACCGATCAAGAGATCTGGTTTGGTAGCGCGTCCTCTTTCGACAGCGATCTTGACGAGTTCGCCCACGCCTTCGACATCGATTGTCTGGAATGGATCGAACTCATAGATCTTTCTATCGTAATAGAATGGCAAGAATTGGCCGGAGTCATCACGGGAGAAGCCCATGGTGAGCTGGGTCAAATCGTTAGTGCCGAATGAGAAGAATTCCGCTTCGGTGGCGAGATCTCCAGCACGGAGGGCGCCACGCGGGACCTCAATCATCGTACCAACGGTGTAGTGGAGGGTCTTTCCAAGTTTCGTCATCTCATCTTCAACAGCGGTGACGACAACTTTCTTGGCCCATTTGTATTCTTTGAGCTCTCCTGATAGAGGAATCATGATTTCTGGCTCGACGTCATGGCCTAATTCAGCACTGGCTTTGACAGCGGCTTGGACTATGGCTCTAGCAAGCATCGCGTAGATTTCTGGATAAGCGACGCAGAGACGGACACCACGGAAGCCCATCATTGGGTTGGCTTGATGGAGTTGATTGATTCTATCAATGACTTTTTGCTCACTGATGTTCAAGCTCTTGGCCAAGTCTTTGATGGTGGCTGTTTCGTGGAGTTCTGGCAAGAATTCGTGTAGAGGTGGATCGAGCAAACGGATGTTGACGAGTGAATCTGGGTTGGCCAAATACATCTCATAGAAATCACCGGAGATGAATGGGCGGATTCTCTCCAAGCATTCTTCTCTTTGCTCGGTTGTATCGGAAAGAATCATAGCACGCATATTGAGGATTCTTTCTGGGGCGAAGAACATACGTTCTGTACGGCATAGACCAATACCTTCAGCGCCGAATTTGCGGCCGTTGCGGGCATCTTCTGGGGTGTTGGCGTTGGCTCTAACCTTTAATCTACGATATTTATCGGCCCATTCCATCAAGCGGCCGAAATCGCCACCTAAGGAAGCTGGGACCATCTTGATTTCGCCTTCGTAGACTAAACCAGTTGAACCGTCGACTGATAAAACATCGCCTTCGTGGAAGACTTTGTCTCCGACTTTGACGGTCTTTTCTTCTTCGTTTACAACGATTTCAGTAGCACCGGCGACGCAGCATTTACCCATTGAACGGGCAACGACTGCAGCGTGGGAGGTCATACCGCCTCTAGCGGTTAAGATAGCTTCGGAATTGACCATACCGATGATATCTTCTGGAGAGGTCTCGGAACGGACTAAGACAACTTTCTTTCCAGCATCGTGTTGGGCTTTGCATTCTTCTGCGGTGAAGACAATTGCACCTGTTCCTGCACCAGGGGAGGCTGGAAGGCCTTTGATGACTGGGTCATGGGCTTTGAGGTCAGCGGCATCGAATGTTGGGTGTAATAAATCGTTTAATTGCTTTGGATCGACTCTGGTGACGGCGGTCTTTTCATCGATCAAGCCTTCGTCGACTAAGTCGCAAGCGATCTTAAGAGCGGCGCGAGCGGTTCTCTTTCCGTTTCTTGTTTGCAAGAAGTAGAGCTTTCCTCTTTCGATGGTGTATTCCATGTCTTGCATATCGTGGAAGTAATTTTCCATTCTGACGATTGTGGCCATGAATTGCTCATAGACTTCTGGCATTCTTCTCTTCAATTCGTCGATGTGGAGAGGGGTGCGGACACCAGCGACGACGTCTTCGCCTTGGGCATTTGGCAAGAATTCAGCGTAGATGGCTTTGGTTCCATCGGATGGGCTTCTTGAGAAAGCGACACCGGTACCTGAATCTTCACCCATGTTTCCGAAGACCATGGATTGGACATTGACAGCGGTTCCCCAGCTGTATGGGATGCCTTCTCTTTGACGATAGACATTGGCACGTGGGTTATCCCAGCTGCGGAAAACAGCAGAGACAGCCTCTAATAATTGAGCATATGGATCGGAAGGGAATTCCTCGCCGAACACTTTCTTGTAATATGCTTTGTATTTACCGACTAAGACTTTGAGCTCTTCGGTTGTGACTTCGGTGTCGAGTTTGTATCCTTTTGATTCTTTTAATTCATCAAGCATCTTATCCATCTCGGTGCGTGGATGGCCTTTGGCGATGTTGGTGAACATAAGGATGAAACGACGATATGAGTCCCAAGCGAAACGATCGTTATTGGCGAATTTGGCCAATTTCTCGACTACGACATCATTCAAACCAAGGTTAAGAATGGTGTCCATCATACCAGGCATTGAAACCCTGGCGCCGGAACGGACTGAGACAAGCAAAGGCATAACGCCATCTTTCTCTCCGCCGAATGATTTGTTGTTGTTTCTTTCAACTTCGTGGACATGCTCCACGATGTCAGCCCATACATAGTCAGGGATTTTCTTTCCTGAATCATAGTAAAGGTTGCATGCTTCGGTTGAGATGGTGAATCCGGCAGGGATTGGAACTCCTGCGGCTGTCATCTCGGCTAATCCGAAGCCTTTTCCTCCGAGAATCTCTTTACCTACTTTGGTCTTGTGAGCTTCCTCAAAGGAGTAAACGTACTTCTTTTCTGCCATATTGTCCTCCTAAATGACATTTCTGGCGGCGTACTAAAACCGCCTAACGATTAAAAATATAGCACATTAGACTTCTTCAATGAAGAAGAATAGATATTATTTTTAAACTAATAATTATCAAAAGACGTAAAATTAACTTTAATGCGTATCGTTTACGATAAATAATGCTAGAATTGTATTTAATTCGTGAAAGGCTAATCAAATGAGATTTATTATCAAAAAAAATTCCGAGGAAATCGGAGAGGCTATCGCTGAAGAAATAGCGACTTTAATAAAAAACAAACCCAACTGTGTCCTTGGTTTAGCGACTGGTTCTTCCCCAATCCCTACATATAAGCAATTAATAAAAAAATACGAGAACAAAGAGATATCGTTTAAGGAAGTCACCTCATTCAATCTTGATGAATACATCAATTATCCTTACGAATATGTCTCATATAAATATTTCATGGATGATGAATTGTTCAACCATGTCGATATGAGGAACGAGGCTAAGCACTTCCCAAGCCAAGAAAATTTGGAAGAATACGATTCCGAGATTGAAAAAGCCGGAGGAGTTGATATTCAAGTCCTAGGCATTGGGGTCGATGGTCATATCGGTTTCAACGAGCCTGGCTGCCCATTCGATTCCAAAACCCACGTCATGAAACTTGATGAATCAACCAGGTTAGCGAATCAAAGATTCTTCAAATGCCTAGAAGATGTCCCAACCCACGCGGTTACGATGGGAATCGGAACGATTTTGAAATCAAAGAAGAATGTTTTGATTGCCTCAGATTTATCTAAAATTGATGCGGTTGCTTCATTATTGAAAGGCGTTCCGACAATCGAATGGCCTGCGACCGCTTTAATAAACCATCCAGATACAGATATTTATCTAACTGAAGATTTATACGAGGCCGCCAAAAAGAAGGCAGGAAAATAACAATATGCTAAAAATCGGATTCATTGGACCCGGCAGCATGGGGAGCTTCCATGTTAGATCCCTCAAAGCTTTGGCTAAGGAAGAAGACATTGAAGTCACTGACATCGCTGATGTGAGGCAAGAAAGGCTAGATTGGGCTAAAACCATTTGGCCAAATGCGAAAGAATGGCATGATGGCGATGAGCTTTTAGACAACGCCGATGTGGATGTGGTTTGGGTTACGACCCCAAGCTATTTGCATGCGAGATTTGTCATCAAAGCACTTAACAAAGGATGCCATGTCTTTTCGGAAAAACCACTTTGCCTTAGCGAAGATGATGTCCGTGCTATTCTGGAAGCCAAAAGAAAAAGCGGAAAGAAAGCGATGGTTGGCATGGTCGTCAGATTCATGTGGCCATATATTAAATTAAAGGAAATAGTGGACACCAAACAATTTGGGAATGTAAGAAGCATAGTTATGCAAAGGCTTTCCGGCAATCCGCATTGGTCATGGAATGACTGGTTCAATGACGAAAAGAAGAGCGGATCGGTTGTAATGGACTTGCATATCCATGATGTTGATTTGCTCAAATATATTTTCGGTGATTTGAAAATCGAGCACGTTACTGCGACAAAATACAAAGACACAGGCATGATCAACCAAATAATAACGACTTTCGATATTGGCGACGCTAAAGCGGTAGTTGAAGGTGTGTGGCATCATTGCCTAAAATTCCCATTCATTCCTTCTTATAGAGTGGAATTTGATGATGCTTGCATAATTTATGACGCTTCGAAAGGCGAAAGGATATATTGGACCAATTGGAACAATGAAGATGGATATTTCGAGCAACCAAAAGCCGAATTCAATGAAGAAAACAAAGAAGCCAATATGAATATATCCGATATGGGGGCTTATTATATAGAGGATAAGTATTTCATTGAATGCATCAAAGAAGACAAAGAAAATGAAATCGCCTCTTTGGAAAGCGCATCCGAAAGCGTTTTATTATGCTTAAAAGAATACGAATTAGCGAAGAAAAGCGCAAAATAGGGAGAACAGTTATGAGAATAGGGACAATGGTTCATTACTATAAAGACGTTGATTTGAAAAAGAGGTTCAAAGCCGTTTTGGAACTTGGGATGGAAAGCTGCCAATTGGCGTGCTGGGACCCAGAAATATTGTCTGATTTGGAATACGCTAAAAAAGCCAAAGAGGCGGCGGAAGAGACGGGGATTGTCATCTCTCACTTCTGGTGCGGTTATGGCGGAAACATCGTTTGGAATTTCTATGAAGGACAAAAAACCCTTGGTCTAGTTCCTCCATTTACCAGAGTCGATAGAGTCCGCGATTTATTAAATGGAAGCGAATTTGCAAAGATTTTGGGGGTAAAATACATCATTACTCATGTTGGATATATTCCTGAAAACCCATACGATCCTTCTTATAGACCAACGATTGAAGCAGTTAAAATAATAGCCGAAAGATGCAAAAAGAACGGCCAGTCTTTCCTTTTTGAGACAGGGCAAGAGACTCCTGTGACATTAAGAAGAGCCATCCAAGATGTAGGATATGACAATCTTGGCATCAATCTTGATGGGGCTAACCTTGTTTTATATGGGAAAGCCAATCCGGTGGACGCCTTAGATGTGTTTGGGGAATATGTTAAAGGAATCCATGTCAAAGATGGTTTCTATCCCACAAACGGGACTGAATTAGGTAGAGAAGTTAAAGTAGGAGAAGGAAAAGTTAATTATCCTGAACTGATTAAGAAATTAGTAAAAACATACGGATATGATGGTGATTTGACTATCGAAAGAGAAATTCAAGAAGGTTCGGAAGAACAACATAAGGATATAGTCGATACAAGAGACTACTTAAAGAACATAATAAGTTTGTTATGAACAGGAAATTACGAGTCGCAATAATAGGGTGTGGACGCATCTCGGTTGCTTACGAAGATGCTTTTAAAAGGCTTTCTTCTATATCGGATATAGTTTTCGCTGTCGATATTGAGGAAGAAAAAGCTAAGGAATTCGCAAAGAAATTCGATTGCGAATATTCGACAGATTACAAAGATATATTTAGTAAAAATATAGACGTTGTCCATTTGTGTCTCCCTCATTATTTGCACGCTCCAGTGGCGATTGATTGTTTGGATCATGGAATCAACGTATTGACCGAAAAGCCGATGGCGCTTTCGCTTCAAGAAGCCGATATGATGATTGAAGCAAGCAAGAGAAACAACAAATTATTGGGTTGCATCTTCCAGACAAGGTATAACGAATCGGTTCATATCCTTAAGAAAATGGTCGTGGATGGAGAATTCGGCAAAATAAAATCAATCCGTTCATTGCTAACGTGGTCAAGGGATAAAGAATATTATTCTTCATCAAATTGGAAAGGAACATGGGATAAGGAAGGCGGAGGCGTTTTGATAGACCAAGCCATCCATAGCCTTGATAGAGTTCTTTATTTAGCGGGTGATGATGTCGAATGGGTCGAGGCGAATATCGCAAACAGGGTTCATCCTTTCGTTGAAGTCGAAGATGTTGCAGAGGCCACAATCAAATTCAAAAACGGAATCATCTACAATCTCTATGCGACAGATTCTTTCTTCGGCGACGATACTCCTATCAATATCGATTTTTGCTGTGAAAAAGGCATGTTTGGATTGCATCAAGATGTCGGTTATTCGCTTGTAGGTAGCGACTACAAAGAATATAGAGAGATTGAAGAAAGAGAAGTGGTAGGCAAAGGATATTGGGGGACAACCCATGTTATGCAGCTTCACGAATTCTATAACGCGGTGCTTAATGGCACGCCAATTCTTGTGGACATGTACCAAGGAAGAAAGACACTAGAAGTCGTTAAAGCCATCTATAAATCGGCGATGGAAAAGAGGAAGATTTATCTGCCATTCGTCGATAGTAAGATTCAAAAAGGAACTAAATTATAAAGAAAATTCCCGCAGATCACGGGAATTTTTGTTTAAATGCGATTATTTATTGATTTTATATATGGCTTCTTGCCCGTTTTCATTCATTAGATGCTTCCAAAGTATTTGCATCATAAGATGATTGAAGATGAGGTGCAGGTCTTCGGATATTTGCATATCGTTTACGCCTGCATCTAAATGATAGTTCGCAATTTTCTTAAGTTTGCCACCATCATACCCTGTGACACCTATGATGTCACATCCAATTTCTTTGGCGTATTCGACTGCCTTGATAACGTTTTTGGAGTTTCCGGATCCAGAAATGGCAAGAACACAATCCGTTGGTTTTAATTTTGTTTGCAAAGGATACCAAAACACATCCTCATAGCTCATGTCGTTTGCGATTGCCATAAGCTCTGCTAAGTTATCGTTTAGGCAGACAAGATTGAATTTCTTTGGAAGATTTAAAGACACGCCTTTGTTGAAATCGCAAACCATATGCGAAGCGGTAGAAGCAGACCCTCCGTTGCCCATAACGTAGATGGTGTCTTCGTTTTCATAATGTTTTAACATGCAATTTAAAACATCATTAAGCTCATCGATGTTGATTTTATCTAAAGCGGCTTTTTCTCTTAACAAATAGTCTTTTATGTCGGTTTTGAAATCTTTCATTTTTGCATCCTCGTACTTATATTAACTTATTTCTTATTTAAAATCAGTTTAACTGCTTCAAGAATATCATTAGCGACATAATTTGGAACAGCATTTTCGTATTTTTTATTGGGTCTAGGATCTCCGCTTGTGACCCTGATTGTTTTGCACCCTGCGTTTATGCCCGTTTGGACATCTTGCGATGTATCGCCAATAAACCACGATTTTGATAAATCGATGTTATATTCTGATGCCGCTTTTAAAAGCATGCCGATTTTTGGTTTTCTACAATCACAAACGATTTTTAGCTCTTTAACTTCGCCTTCATACCCTGAATCTGGGTGATGTGGGCAGAAATAGATGTCAGTTAAGTAGGCGTTCTTTTCGCCTAAAAGAACTTCCATTTTGTTGTGAATTCTTGCTAATTCATCAAATGTTGTTTCGCCTCTAGCGATGACTGGCTGATTGGTGATAACAATGGGCAGATATTCAGATTCATCTATTAGTTTGATCGCCTCTGGAGCAACATCAATCAACTCTAATTTCGACGCATTTCTAACGAAATCGCCAAATACGTTTATTGTTCCATCTCTGTCCAAAAATATGGCTTTTTGCTTATTTGAAAGCCTTTTTGCAGAGATAATTCCGTTTTTGCAGTCGTTTTCTACCGAATAATATCTATAAGGTGTGCCACAGTCTTTTACATATTCGCTGCTCTTATATACGAACGCTGCTCCCCTTTCTATCGTAGAGGTTAATATCTCTTTTTCGAAATCGATTTTTTTAGGCTCATCAATTAATTCCAGTATGTTGTGGTCACACCAATAGATTCCTGCGTTTGTGAGGTTCTTATAATAGTAGTCTCTGACATTATGTTTGCTATCTATTCTTAGAATCTTGTTTGATTCGTCTATGACTAGGAGATCGCTATCGAATGGGTGGGAATTTGGGTGAGCAAGCGGGACAAGTAAAGCCTTTTTTGATAAAGCATAATCCCTATATCTTCCCCAATCGATGTCTAGCATCAAATCGCCAAACACCAAAAAGAAATCATCTTTTATGAATTCCTTCGCAAAATATAATCCACCGGCGGTTCCTAAAGGAATTTCTTCAACGATATAACTGATTTTAATGCCAAAATCTTTACCATCTTTAAAGTATTCTTTTATCGCATTGCCATTCTTTGAAATGACTATTGTCACATCAATGATTCCGCTTTGTTTTAAAGACAATATTTGCCATTCCAAAATTGGTTTGCCATTGATGCTAACCATTGGTTTTGGCAAATCACCAGTTATCGATTTTAATCTTGTGCCAGCTCCGCCAGCTTGAATTATTGCCTGCATCTTAATCCATGAAAATGATGGAACAACCGGCTTGATCCATTTCAAACGGCAACTCTTTTAAATCCTTTAATGCTTCTTTGACCGCCGCTCTACTTTCTCTAGTTGGGCAATAGAATAAGAGGAAACCTCCTCCGCCAGCGCCTAGAAGCTTGCCTCCAGTCGCCCCTGCTTTTATTGCTTTTTCATAATATTCATCAATCATTGGGTTGGTGATTCCTGCAGCGAGGTTTCTTTTGATTTCCCAGCTTTCTTTCAAGACCGGACCAAGCGCATCAACATGATTGTTTTCCAATTCGGTTTTCAATTTCCTCGTCAATTCACAGAGTTTTTTGGTCGCGTTTATTTTGTCTTCGGCAGATGTGCTGTAGCTATTTGTCTGCTCAGCAAGTATCTTATTCGCATCATGCAAAGCGCCGGTATAGAACATCAAAAGACTGCTTGATAATTTGGCGTATGATTCATGCCTCATAACGATCGGCTCAACTTTGACGAAACCATCTGGACAGAATTCGTAATAACGGAGTCCACCAAAAGAGGAGGCAAATTGGTCTTGTTTTCCGATCGGATGACCTAATTTATTAATTTCTACTTCGCATGCTTCTTTGGCGACTTTGTAAGCAGAAACAGATTTTTCGTTATATGAATACATTAATCTAAGTAAAGCGACTGTGAAGGCGCTTGATGAACCTAGCCCTGTTCCTGCAGGGATATCTGCCATCGATGTGATTTCGATGCCTTTGTTGCCGAAGTCTTCTAGGACTTGCCTAAAAATCTTATGCTCAATTTTTTCGGCCTCGTCGACAACTTCGGTCTTTGAATACTTAAGGGTGATTTTATCTTTGTTGAATGTTGGATTGATTGTTAGATATACGTATTTTTTTATTGTTGTAGAGATGACGCATCCACCATATTTCTCATAGAAGGAAGGGATGTCGCTTCCGCCTCCGCAGAAACTCACTCTAAATGGGGCTCTTGCAATTAACATAATAGAATTCCTTTTCTTGTGGTCTTATTCTACCACTTTATTTATTTTATAAAGTGATAAAATTATTCAGGGAGAAAACCTATGTCAGATAAATTAATTCTTACTATTGATTTTGGTACACAGTCCGTCAGGGCAAGTTTATTCGATGCAAAGGGCGAGAGTTTGGCGCAAGCCAAAGAAACATACAGCCCAGCATATTATTCGTTAAAACCTAATTATGCCGAGCAAGATCCACATTCTTATTATGAGTCACTTTGCAAATGCACAAAGAGACTTGCAAGCGAGCATCCTGATTTGTTTACAAGAATAGCTGGAATAACTTTGACTTGCTTCCGTGATTCGGCGGTGATGCTTGATGAGAATAACAAAGTAATCAGACCGATGATTCTTTGGTTAGATCAAAGAACGGCTAAATGCGAAAATAAACTCCCTGTCCTTCATAGGTTTTTGTTTAGATTGGTTGGAAAAACCGACACAATCGACGCCAATAGAAAAAGAAGCATGGCCAACTGGATCAAAGAGAATGAGCCAGAGAATTGGGCCAAATGCAAGAAATGGCTCCCTGTTTCGACCTATTTCCATTTCCTTTTGACCGGGCAAATGCTAGATAGCGCTTCAAACGCTTCCGGTCATTATCCAATTAATTTCAAAAAGGGAAGCTGGTATAAAAACCCAGATAAGCATTTCCAAGGCCAGATTTTTGGTTTGAGCGAGGATAAACTTCCTAAGCTTGTTGCCCCGGGTTCTATAATCGGGAAAATCACAGAAGAGGCATCCATAGAAACAGGGATTCCTGCTGGGACAATTTTATATAGCTGTGGTTCTGATAAATCATGCGAGACGCTTGGTCTAGGGGTCATAGATGATATGACAGCAGCCTTATCATATGGAACTGCTTGCACCGTAGAGACCACAGTTAAGAAATATGTGGAATCTGAGCCGTTTTTGCCTGCATTTCCCGCGCCAATCAAGGGTGGATATTACAATATGGATGTCCAAATTTATCGCGGGTATTGGATGATAAATTGGTTCTTGAAGGAATTCGCTGGACAAAAAATCGAGGATGTTATGTCTAGTGATTTCGACGCAGACTATTTGAATTCCAAGCTTCATGAAGTTCCTGCTGGGAGCAACGGATTGGTGCTTCAGCCATATTGGGGACCAGGTTTAGCTAGACCTAACGCCAAAGGAGCGGTGGTTGGATTTTCCGATAGCATAACCCAAGAGCATTTCTACAAAGCAATCATTGAAGGGATCTGCTACGCCCTAAGAGAATCATTAGAGCATTTTGAAAAGAAATTAAAACATAAAATTCCAAATCTAAGAATCAGTGGTGGCGGTTCCCAAAGCGATGAAATATGCCAGATAACTGCAGATGTATTCCAAAAACCTGTCACCAGAGTTCAAACGTTTGAGACTTGTTCTTTAGGCGCAGCCATTGCTGGATTTATGGCCATAGGAGAATATAAAAATGTAGAAGAGGCAACCAAAAATATGGTTAGACCTTCCAAAACATTCACTCCAAATATAGAAAACAAAGAGACATATGACTATTTGTTCTACAAAGTCTATCAGTCAATCTTCCCATCATTAAACAAAACTTATAATAGGATTAAGCAATTCAATAGGCTTCAAAACAAATAAAATCCTTGCAAAAACAAAATAAAAAAGCGGCATTTGCATTAAAAAGCAGTGCCGTTTTTTGTAATCTTTATTTTGCAATCAAAGATAAAATTGTCTCTTCTTTTGGGGCTTTGAATTTCTCGCCTTGGATGATTCTTCTGCGCAGCATTCCGTTAAGAACGTCGACAAGAATTAGGGCGACTTCATCAGCGGTGCCTTCTCTAAGCTTTCCATCTTTTTGGCCATCTTTGACCATTTTCTTCAAATCGAGATATAGGTCCGGCGATTTGATTCCTTCATCGTCGACGAAGTGGCGGTATCCACACAAAAGAAGGAAATAAACAATTTCATCATCTTCCTTTGTGGCGGCAAGTATTTCTCTAACTAAGAATTGAATTCCTTTGAATCCGCCAAGCTTTTTGGCTTCTTCGAATTTAGGAAGTCTTGAAACGAATTTCTTTCCCTGCATTCTTAAGACAATCGCATCGTAAGCTTCGGCTTTTCCTTCGAAATAGTGGTAGAAAAGACCGTGGGCGCAATTGGCTTCGTTGGTGATGTCATCAACGGTGATCTCGTTATAAGACCTCGTGGCAAATACCTTTAATGATTTTTTAAGAAGTTTTTCTCTTCTTTTGTCTTTTATGACTTTGTTTTGGGCTGGTGTGCGTGGCATAAAAATTTCTCCTTATATTTAAAATACACGAAAATAAAATTAATTGTTAGAATTTTCGTCAATTAAATTTTCTTGTTTCCGTTTGTTGGCCTTTATGGTTAGTATCGCCATTGAAACACCAGCGGTGATAAAGAGGACTATGCCAAGGATATATTCCCATAATTGTGTTTTTGCGATGACGATATTTCCATCATCAAATCCTGTATAGTGGTACCAAATCTGGTTGTTGATAAACATCGCAACAACCGATCCAATAATAAATCCAGAAATAAGTTTGAACGTAATTGAGCGGTGTTTCGTAAGCAAAAAGTTCATATTTTTACCAATCACGAATAATCCAAGTAGAGCCCCGATTAAAATACATAAGGTTAACAAAAGGCCTGTTAATGCGGTTCCAGGCACATGGAAAATTGACTGATTTCCAACATATAATGCGATTACTGGATTATACAATCCGAATATAAACAATATCATCGCGCCCGAAATACCCGGTATTATGCAACAATACGCCGCGACAAACCCTACAATCGCACAAACGGGATATATCCACCAAACCCTGTCAACGAAAGCAGATGATAAATCTATTTTCCATATAGTTAACGCCAAAACAGACAAAGCACCAATGCCGGCGGATAAGATGAATCCAACAAGCATTAAGATAATGTCTTTGGTGGTTAGTTTCTTGCCTTGAAATTCAGGGAAAACGACAGGAAGCGATCCTATTGTGAAACCTGCGAATAAGGATGTAATGGCAAAAGGAGCCAAATCATACCCGAAATGCGCACCAACGAAGAATATAATCGCGCTTATCCCCGCTCCAAGAACTATAGGAATTAAAATTTTGATGTTCTTTTTAAAATCTTTTGTTAGGCCGGAAATGCCTCCAATCAACTCATCATATATTTTAAAAATCACACCCATCGTGCCAGCGCTTACCCCTGGTATAGCGCCCATACCGAGGGACAATCCCCTCAAAAAACGTGTCAAGAAGTTATTTTTCATGCTTAATATGATACTGCCTTATCGCAATTTTAATACAAACAAGTTATTATGCTAAATATGAAAACATTAGTATTGTATCAATCAAACACTGGCTGCACAAAAGCGTATGCCGAAGCCATCGCCCAAGGAATCCATGGCGATGTCATGCCTTTGAAGAAATTTAAGGCATATAAAAAAATAAGGGAGAATTATGACGCTGTCGTCTTTGGCGGTTGGATAATGGGAAACACCATTCAAGGCATAGACAAATTCCTAACCCATTGGGATGAAATGGAAGGAATGGTAGTCCTCGTCTTCGCCGTTGGAATGGGCATACCGACTGATGAATCAAGAAAAATATTAATCTCTCAGAATGTATTGGATTTATACCATCTTAGATTCTATCAATTCAGAGGTTCATATGATTACGCCAAACTCAAATTCCCTTATAACCTTTACATGAATATATCTATGAAGAGAATTGAACAAGATCCATCGATGAGCGAAAACTCCGCGGATCTTTTGCAATTAAAAGAAAGGCCTTTATATTTCAACGACACAGAGAAAGTTGAGAAGATATTGACCGTCTTGAGAACCGAAGCCGCTAAAATGGAGGTTACAAAAGCCTAAAATGAAACTGTTTGTTGGCCTAGGTAATCCTGGCAAGGAGTATGTAGGCACAAGACATAACATGGGATATGAAGTCATTGACCGTTTTGCCGAAATGGCAGGAGGGGTTTTTGATAAAACTGGTTTTAAAGGGATATATGGAATTATAAAAAATCCAGCGTTCAAGGAACCAATCATCATTTGTAAACCAGAAACTTTCATGAATTTATCTGGTGAATGCGTCAAACCTCTCGCAGATTATTTCAAGATAGATGTTTCTGACATCGTGATTGTATATGATGAGATGGCCTTGCCCGAGGGACAAATAAGATTAAGAGAAGGCGGGTCAAGCGGAGGCCACAAAGGAATCGCGAATATCATCCAATTATTCGGGACGGAGAAAATAAAAAGAATCCGTGTTGGGATAGGAGAGCCGCCCCACCATAATCCTATTGATTATGTTTTAAGCAAGCCAAACGCGGAATCTTTTGCTAAAATAGATGCGGCCATCGCCGATGCGGCCAAAGCTCTACGCGATATTGAAATCAAATCATTTGAATATGCGATGAGCATCTATAATGGCAAAAAGGGATAATTATCGACTTATTTGCAGCAATCAGACAATCTAACCTGACCTCCCCCCTTTACGAAAAAAGAGGGCATTTGGTCGTTGATGATACGATAGGAATATCACTTCTTTTTGCATCTTTTTTCAAAGAAAAACCAGGAAACTATATCCTTGTTGCATCTAATCTTTACAGTGCTCAAAAGTCTTATGAATTCCTTTTGAATTTCTTAGATGAAGATGAGGTTATTTTCTTCCCATCCGATGAACTTCTTAGGGCAGAGCAGCTTTCATCCTCTAAGGAGTTTTTATCCCAAAGGCTTTATGCGATGAGCAAAGCTTTGGAAAAGAAAAACAAAATCATTGTTGCCCACCCAACATCGTTGCTTAGGTTCTTGCCAGACCCTGAGCAATTTAAGAAAAACCAGATGATTCTGAAAGTCGGTGACCAAATAGACATCGAGGAATTCAAAAGCAAGATGATCGAACTTGGTTATACAAGAGTGAATAAAATCGATCAGACGCTTCAATTCGCAATAAGGGGTGACATCATTGATTTCTATTCCGTTGGCGATGTTTCTCCGACAAGAATTGAATTGTTTGGCGATGAGATTGAATCCATAAAAACATTTGATATTGCTAGTCAAAGTAGCAGAAAAAAGATGGAATCTGCAAAGATTTTGCCTGCTTCTGATATCTTTCTTAGCGATGACGAACTAACTGATTTCGCCTTAAGGCTTAAAAACATCCTTGCCACTGATAAAGACAAATTTGAAAACGATGAAGCGGAAGAACTTGAGAAAAACGTGATGAATGATTTGTCTCTTTTCGTTGAGAAAAATTATCGCCCATATCTTTATAAATATTATGGTTTTGCGTTAAACAAATGTTTTTCTATTGCGGATTATCTAGATAACCCGCTTGTGTACATTGCCTCTAAAGATTCTTTTTCATCCTCATATGGTTCTATGCAACTTGATTCCAGGCATTTCCTCAACGAACTTTTTGAGGCAAGGCTATGTCCATCTCATTTAGAGAACTATATGAAATTGGAGCAGGCTGTGAAAGATGATAATAGGCTAAAATTTGGGTTAACATTCGCAAAAGAGCCTACCGATATCATCGCTAACATTCATCATATTATCCCTTCAGGCAACGGATTAAATTCAGTAATCCCAACCATAATGACTTATTATGGCGAAAACAAAAAAGTGATTATATCCTTGCCAGATCTCCATCAAAATGAAGTAATTAGAGGGATTTTGGAAGAAAAAAGTCTCCCATATGAAGAAGTGGATGGCTTCAATCTGCCAAAAGGAAATCTCGGTATTTCCTATGCCAACCTAAATCATGGTTTTGAGATTAACGAGTGTGGGATAACTTATATTTCCTCAAGTGAATTATTTGGCCACTCGGTCGCAGCATCAAGATTTACATCAAGGTTCAAAGAGGCGACAATCTTAAGGACATACGATGACTTGATTCCAGGAGATTATGTCGTGCATGAATATAACGGCATCGGTCAGTTTTTAGGCGTCAAAACCCTAGAAGATAAAGGCAAGCATAGAGACTATCTATATATCGCATACGCTGGCGAGCAAAAGTTATATATTCCTTTAGAACAGTTTAGGCTTGTCAGAAAATATTCGGCGAAAGATGGCGCCGCTCCTAGGCTTTCTAGACTTTTCAGCAAAGAGTGGGAAAACAGAAAGAAGAAAATCAAAGAAAGAATCAATGAACTAGCCGATAGACTCCTCACTTTATATGGCGATAGAGCCAAAACAAAGGGATTTGCTTTCCTCCCAGATGATGAGATACAAACAAAATTCGAGAATGAGTTTCCTTACGCTTTAACTGAAGACCAAGAAAAGTCTTTGCAAGAAATTAAAGCCGATATGGAGAAGGACGAGATAATGGATAGGCTTCTAATCGGCGATGTCGGATTCGGTAAAACTGAATTGGCATTTAGGGCCTGCATGAAGTGCATATTAAGCGGAAAGCAAGCCGCCATATTATGCCCTACAACATTATTAGCGAGACAGCATTATGAAGTCGCACTTTCTCGCTTTGCCTCCTTTGGCGTCAAAATCGTTCTCTTCTCAAGGATGGTGCCCGAAAAAGAACAAAAAGCGCAAATTAAAGAAGTGCTATCTGGAAGCGTTGACCTAATAATAGGAACCCATAGACTTTTATCCAAAGAGATTCAATTTAAAGATTTAGGCCTTTTGGTCGTTGATGAAGAACAACGATTTGGCGTTGAACAAAAAGAAGCCATAAAAGAGATGAAGAAGAGCGTTGACGTCTTAACTCTTTCCGCCACCCCAATACCCAGAACAATGCAGATGTCTTTGGTGGGTATAAGAGCCATGTCCACGATTAATACCCCTCCAGAACTCAGGATGCCGATCCAGACATATGTAACACCTTATGATGAAAAGATAGCCATCGAATTGATTCAAAGAGAATTGGGCAGAGGTGGCCAAGTATTTTATCTTTTTAACAATACGACCACAATATATTCAAAAGCCTCGCAAATCGCACGTAAAATACCAAATTCAACAGTGGGTGTTGTCCATGGAAAACTAGACAAAGAAGAAGTGGAAGAAACAATGAGCAAATTCTACGAAGGCAAGATTGATGTGTTGGTCTGCACCTCGATCGTGGAAAACGGAATCGATGTCCCTAATGCAAATATGATCATCGTTGAAAATGCTGATAAGTTTGGCTTGTCTCAGCTTTACCAAATCAAAGGCAGAGTTGGTAGAGGTAACCGTATAGCATACGCTTACCTTTTCTATAACCCATATAAAGACATGAACGAGGAAGCTCAAAAAAGATTGAAGGCAATCCAAGAATTCACCGAGCTAGGAAGCGGATATAAAATCGCCCAAAGAGATTTATTAATCAGAGGTGCTGGAGATATTTTAGGACCCGAGCAAGCGGGGTTCATCGACTCAATCGGTCTTGATCTATATCTAAAAATGCTAAATGAGGCCATAGAAGAGAAAACCACCGGAAAAAAGCCTAAGCCAATCAAAGTCCACAAGATGTTCAACATCGATGCCTACATACCGAAAGAGTATGCGATAAATAGCGATAAGATTGAGCTATATCAAGAACTGCAAGAGATTGAAAACGAGTCTCAACTAAGCAAATTTGTCTCCCACATTAGGGATGTATATGGAAGACTTCCAGATGAAGTGAATTTACTGATAGAAAAGAAAAAAATCGATCTTTTGTTAGACAATGAAGAATTCGTTGATGTATCAGAAAGTGAGGAATATGTTGACATTCTTTTGTCGTCGCAATTCGCAAGAATCGGAGGAATAGGAGTCGAATTGTTCAATCAGCTTATGCCATATATAAACTCAATCAAAGTGACTTTTATCAACAAGGAATTGAACATAAGAATGAAGAAAAATGATGAATGGATAAAAAGGGTTTACGACATATTAATGATTATTCATAAATTATATATGAATAAAAATTCTGTTTCGTGATACAATATCTCCCATGAGAATTGATAAATTCCTCAAAGTATCGCGCTTAATCAAAAGAAGAGAAGTCGCAAAAGAACTATGCGACGCAGGATTGATTTGGATTAATGATAAGCCCGCCAAACCAAGTTCAGAAGTTAATGAAGGCGACATCATCATTCTTCAGTTAGGGAAGCGCAAAATCACTGCAAAAGTTGCCGCAATTAAACAATTTGCATCAAAAGAAGACGCTTCAAATATGATTGAAATAATATCAAATGAATACAAGGAGGCAGAAAAATGAGCGACTACAAATTTTCCAAAGAATTAACCTATCTAGTTGCCGCCACTTATGGCCCAGACTCAATGGCGCTTTTGGATATGCTTGATAAAAAAGGAATCAAGCCTATTTGCCTTTTTGTCATGTATCATAACGCCACCAATTTAGATGAAGCCGTCTCTGGCATGAAAGAGTATTGCAAACAAAAAGATTTGGTTTTGGAGATTCTAGACACCGCTTCTTTGCCTCAGCCAGATGAAAATACCCCATTCTATAGATGGGCTCGTTTGGCAAGATACAGTTTCTTCAGCGAGATGTATAAAAAATATAACGCTGACGGACTTTGCCTTGCCCATTGCCAAGACGATGTTTTAGCCGTTTATTTAGCCCAACAAAATGGTCAAAAAGACCATGAGCATTTTGGAGCGAATGTCATAAACGAATACAAAGGGATGATCGTCATCCGCCCACTCGTGAATTACACCTATGAGGACATTCTCGAATATGACCGCATAAACAACGTTCCTTATTCAACAAACATGGCCAAGTACGAAGATATGTTCACGAGAAACAAAGTTAGAAGCGAAGTTGTTGATAGATTAAATGAAGCCGAAAGAGACCAAATAATCCAGCAAATCAGAGATAAAAATGTTGAGCAGGATGATTTCTTTGCAAATGTCGGCGCCAAAGCGGATTTTGGCGATGAGTTAAACATAAGGGAAATCTTCGCTTTATCCAAAGATGAATTCGCTGAGACGATGGTCAAATTCGTCAACACCAAAGGCGTGCATCTTAAATCAAGTGATTTGGAGGCCATAAGAAACATGTGCCTTGATGGAAAACCAACCAGCTCACTCCATCTTGCCAAGCATGTCTATTTAATAAAAACATGGGATACGTTATCTTTAGGAACAAATCCAGAAGCCCTTCCTTATACATATGTCCTTGAAAAACCAGGCAAACTTGACACTGATGTCTTTTCGCTAGATTTCTCCAAAGGCGCGGAAGATAGAAACATCAAGGAATCCGATTATCCGCTGACTATTCGAACCGCTCTTCCGGAAGATGTGACCGATATCGGAGGATATCTCACCAGGATCAAGGAGGTCTACATCGAGGAGGAGATGCCTTTGAGGCTAAGAGCTATTTGGCCAGTATTTTTAAACAAAAAAGGGAAAATAATCTACGTTCCGAGATATAAGAGAGGGTTTGTGGAATACCATAGACTTTCCAAATTGACTATCAAGGTCAAGGATGAAGAGAAATAAAATATTGCAATTTTATAACTTATCTTCATAATGCTTCTTGCAAACTGATTTATTAAAAATAAACGCTATAAATTCAAAAAAGGAGGTAAATCGATGGGAAATAACAGAAGAAGATCTATCTGGAGTTATATCATTCCTTATCTTTTAGTCGCTATCCTAGTCGGTGGAATTGTTTCTCTGCTCGTCACTAGATTCATAAATCCAACAGTAGGATGGAGGGAGAGCCAGCTAGATTCATATGTCTATTGGTCTGGAAACAAAGATACGGATCATGAAGGCAAATATTACATTCAAACTTATTCCGAGACTCAATCTTATACAGTCACAACCGTCAATGGTGTGGCTAGAGAAAAAGCTAACCCAAAGAATGCGGTAAGATACACATTCATCGTTAATGCGGAAAGATGGAACAATCCTTTCAATGTTGGGGTGGATGAACTTGGCAATCCAATCAATCACGAATCATATAGCAGCATATTCATCTCTGCTACTGCAGAATGGCAAAAGAATGCCGCTTTAGTGGAACAATATGGAGAATCCAGAATCGATAATGGCAATCCATATGAAGTCTCATTCTGGGATGCCTGGGGACCAACCATAATCTCAACTGGCATCACATTGCTATTGCTTTTATTCCTTTTCACTCGCTTAAGCGGCTCGATTGGAGGAAGCAATCGTCAAGCCTTGGACTTCAATAAATCGCCCGCTAGAAGAGAAGACTCTAGCAAAGTCAGATTCGCAGACGTTGCTGGATGCGATGAAGAAAAAGAGGAGATGGTTGAACTCGTCGGTTATCTCAAAAATCCTAAGAAATACTCGCAATTCGGGGCTAGATTGCCAAAGGGTGTGCTTTTGATAGGCCCTCCAGGAACCGGTAAAACATTGCTTGCTAAAGCGGTCGCAGGAGAAGCTGGAGTACCATTCTATTCAATCTCCGGCTCTGATTTCGTTGAGATGTTCGTCGGTGTCGGTGCTGGACGTGTCCGTGACTTGTTCAAGAAAGCCAAACAAACTGCTCCTTGCATCATCTTTATCGATGAAATTGATGCGGTTGGAAGGCAAAGAGGTGCTGGATTAGGCGGAGGCAACGACGAAAGAGAGCAAACACTCAATCAGTTGTTGGTAGAGATGGATGGCTTTGATTACAATGCTGGAATTCTAGTCATCGCCGCCACAAATAGAGACGATGTTTTGGATCCTGCGTTGCTACGTCCTGGTAGATTTGACCGTATTGTCACTGTTTCTACCCCAGATGCAGCGGGAAGAGAAGCGATTTTCAAAGTCCATTCCAAGAATAAGAAGCTTGATCCGAATATCGATTTCAAAGCCCTTTCCAAACGCACGATTGGTTTCTCTGGCGCTGATATTGAAAACATCATGAATGAAGCGGCAATCCTTGCTGTAAGAACAGGCAAAGATTCTATTGGTATAACCGAGATAGATGAGGCTATAGACCGTAGAATAGCTGGACCGGCAAAGAGTGGCAAGAGAATGAATCCGATCGAAAGAAAAGAGGTTGCTTACCATGAAGCAGGACATGCGGTCATCGGTTTGGTGCTTCCGCATTCTGAGAAAGTCCAAAAAATCACGATTATCCCGCGTGGAAATACAGGCGGTCACGTCTTAATGACGCCAGAAGATGATAGATTCATCGCCACCAAGAAGCAACTTCTTGCGGAAATCACTGGACTTCTTGGAGGAAGAACAAGCGAAGAAATATTCTTCGACGATATATCCACAGGCGCTCAAAACGATATCGAGAAGGCAACCAGAATCGCTAGACTCATGGTTACTGAATGGGGTATGTCTGATCTTGGCCCAATCCAATATGAAAGAGATTCTGGCTCGGTGTTCTTAGGAAGAGATTATACGAATGTCCAAAAGAATTTCTCGAACCAAGTCGCTGATGAGATTGATAAAGAAGTCAGAAAGATAATCGAAGAGGCTCATGAGCAAGCCAAAGAGATTCTCTTGAAGCACAAAAACGATGTTATTCTCATCGCAGAGACGTTGCTTGAGAAAGAAACGATTACCGCTGAAGAGATTGAATCTCTTATAAAAGATGGCAAGCTTCCAACAAAAGAAGCAGCGGAAACAAAGGAAATAATTCCTGAGGATAAGCCGGAAGAAAAGTAAATTAAAATAAGCCTTTTGCAAGTCGCAAAGGGCTTTTAATATCGCAATGAAGATTGGAAATATAGAACTGAATTCCAGAGTGATTCTTGGCCCGATGGCAGGTGTCACTAGTTTGCCATATCGCGAATTCATGAAAGAATTTGGCGTGGGTTTGTCCTATTCAGAAATGATTTCGGACTGCGGAATCTCTTATAAAAATAAGAAAACCGAAAGATATTGTGAGACTTCAAAAATAGACCGTCCAGTCGGATTGCAGATATTTGGCTCTGACCTCCGTATGGCATTAAACGCGATAGAGTGGTTAGAGAAAAACGAGGAATATGACATTCTTGATTTGAATTTCGGATGCCCAGTTCAGAAAGTCACCAAAACAGGAGCAGGCTCTGCATGGCTTAGAAGGCCGGAAGAGATGTTTGAATACGTTAGAAGTATCGTTAAGGCATCTTCAAAGCCAGTCACAGCGAAAATTAGGCTTGGTTGGGATGAGAATAGCATCAATTGTGAGCATGTCGCTCATCTTTTAGATGAAGCGGGTGTCTCCATGATAACCATCCATTGCCGCACCACAAAGCAAGGGTATTCAGGCTCTGCTAGATACGAGGAGATAAAAGGACTTGGAGAGAGACTAAACGCGCCTCTATGCGTATCTGGTGATATTTTCACGGTAGAAGATGCAAAAAAAGCCATGGAGATAACCAAAGCGAGTTACGTTATGGTGGCCCGTGGATCATTAGGCAACCCGAGACTCATAACCAATATCAATAGAATGATTAACGGAGAGGAATTACTTCCTGAACCAACGTTAAATGAATCGATTGAATACGCGAAAACCTTTTCCAAAAAGATGATTGAATATTTCGGCGAAAGAACGGCGATAATGCAATTGAGGGGACTTTTGCCGCATTTTTTTAAAGGATTCCCAGGATATAAAAAAGTCCGCGCAGAGATATCGCAGCATTTAGATAACTCTGATACGTTGTTTAAGATGCTTGATTCTATCCAAAATAGACAGCACCTATAATACCTTATTATATATAAATAGTTAGTAGCCGAACGAAATGTCTTGACTTATTTAATAATAAGTCTATCTTTCTTATTTGGTATGAAAAATAACGAAGAAACAAAACCTCTTGGATTAGAGATAAGAATGGTGGCGAATTCCATCAAAAAATACCTCGACAAATATCTTTCCGAATCAACAGGGATTGATTTGACGGGAGTGGAAGGGATGACGATATTTTTTATTTTTAGGAACAGGGATAAAAAATTCACCTCAAAAGATGTGATGACCTCCTTCCGCATATCTAAAGCGACTGCATCACAAACGCTTAATGGCTTGGTGGACAAAGGTTACATCACTATGAAAAATGACTTAGAAGATAGAAGAAGCAAGGTCATTGAACTCACTGAGGTTGGCAAAGAGATGCAAAAGAAGTTCGATGACTCGCTAAAGATTGTGAGAAAGAAAATCACAAAAGGGATAAACGAAGAAGAAGAGGCTGCTTTCAGAGCAACGTTAAATAAGATATTGAGTAATGTTGGGGAGGAGAATATATGAGAAAAGAAAACAAAAACTCGGTTTTCCAAACCCTCGGCAAATTAAGGCCATACGTCAAAGAACATCGATTCGACACATATATGACCTGGATTATGGTCTTGCTGGAATCCGTTTGCGAGGTGTTGGTCGCCTATTTCATGCAATTCTTAATCGATAGCGTCAAAGCGGGTGATGGAGACGCGATAATAAGATTTGCAATAATCATCGCCTCAATGGCTATGGTCGCTGCCTTGACTGGCATCATGGCTGGATATTATTCCGCTTCCGCCGCAGCAGGATTTGGCAAGAACATGAGAGAAGCGATGTTTGTGAAAATCCAGGATTTTTCATTTGAGAACATTGATAAATTTTCTACCAGCTCAATCGTCACAAGAACTACAACAGACGTAACAAATGTCCAAAATGCTTTTTTAATGATAATCCGCGCGGTAATTCGCGCCCCATTCATGATGATTTTTTCTTTGACGATGTGTTTTGTCACAAGATGGCAGTTAGCCTGGATATATTTGATTATTGTCCCCTTTGTTTTTGCGGCATTAATCGTAATAGCATCATTAGCCCATCCGACATTTGTGAAAATATTTGAGAAATATGACGTTTTGAATGAGGAAGTGCAGGAAAACGTCGACGGAATGAGGGTTGTGAAGTCGTTTAATTTGCAAAAGAAAGAGAATGAGAAATTCAGAAAAATATCCGACTTCATTTATCGCAATTTCGTCAAAGCGGAAAGGCTTTTAGCCTTCAATGGACCTTCGCTAAATTTAGCGGTGTATGGAGCAACAATCGCAATCGCTATATTTGGTGCTATAACAATTGTCAATTCTGGCGGCACCGAGATGAGTGTTGGTGCTCTTTCAACTATGATCACCTACACGATGATGATAATGATGTCATTAATGATGGTCTCGATGGTCTATGTAATGATTATTATCGCAAGAAATTCCGCTGAAAGAATTGTGGAGCTTGTTGATGAAAAACCCGCTATCGTTTCGCCTGAGAATCCAGTCACCGAGATAAAAGACGGATCGGTCGAATTCAAAAACGTCAATTTTGCTTATAACGCAGATAAATATGTCTTAAAAAACGTGAACCTGTCATTCAAATCAGGGACCACCGTTGGAATAATCGGCTCAACCGGATCTTCCAAAACCACCCTCATTTCGTTAATCGCCCGTCTATATGATGTCAAAGAAGGAGAAGTCAAAGTGGGCGGAGTGAACGTCAAAGAATATGATTTGACGGTCTTGCGTGACAATGTTGCCGTAGTTCTTCAGAAAAACACATTATTCACTGGAACCATAAAAGAGAATCTTATGTGGGGAAATGAAAACGCAACCGAAGAAGAACTATGGCACGCAACAGATATAGCCCAAGCCAGCGAATTCATAAGAAGCTTCCCTGATGGGATGAATACGATGATCGTGGAAGGCGGAGGAAATGTATCAGGTGGACAAAAACAAAGACTTTGCATCGCCAGAGCTCTATTGAAGAATCCTAAGATTTTGATTTTGGATGACACGACATCCGCTTGCGACACCGCAACAGACGCGATGATAAGAAAGCAGTTAGCAGCGGTAAGACCAGACATCACCAAATTCATAATCTCTCAAAGAATTCTTTCAATCAAAGATTGCGATGAAATTCTCGTAATGAACGAGGGTGAAGTTATCGGACGTGGAACCGATGCAGAATTAAGAAAGAATTGCGATGTATATCAAGAATTGGTTGTTTCCCAAATGAAAGGGGGTGATTTTGATGCCGCCGAGTAATTTAAGAGCCACAAAAGGGGCGAGAAACATGACTATGGTCTCGAGAAAAGAGAAAAGAGGCGCGATTCGCAGGCTTTTAAAGTATGTTTTTAGATATTACCCACTTCATTTCTTGCTTGTGACTTTCTGCATAATCGTCTCATCTTCTGGTGGGGTTGCGGGCTCATATGTTGTTGGAAATGTGATAATCAACAATTTCATAATGGAAGGGGAAGGGCTTAGCCAACATATCGTTTCTCCTTCAGATTTTGATTGGAACGGATTCAATACCGCGATTATCGTTTTAGGTATCATCTACGCCTCCGCGATAGTGTGCAATTATTTATATAACTGGCTGATGTCTTATATCGGCCAAGGGGTGCAAAAAAGAATAAGAGATGAGCTTTTTGCCCATATGCAAGAATTGCCTGTTTCCTATTTCGATTCAAGAACGCATGGCGATATCATGTCGGTCTTCACGAATGATGTCGATGCATTGAGAGAAATGCTCTCTAGAGTTCTCCCGATGGTGTCTCAGTCTGCGATGACAATGACGGTTTGCTTTATCATGATGCTTTATACAGATATGTCGTTAACCGCGGTGGTCATCGGATTTGGGATAATGATTTTCGTTTTGACGATGATTTTCACCAAAAACTCTTCCAAATTCTTCATAAAACAACAAATAGAACTAGGCAAGACTAACGGCTATATCGAAGAGATGACAAGCGGACAAAAAGTCGTAAAAGTCTTCAATTACGAGAAAAGGAACATCGAAGGGTTTAAGAAACATAACGACAATTTATTCAAATACAGCGTTAAGGCAAATAGGTTCGCAAATATTTTAATGCCGACGGTCAACCAGCTTGGCAACCTCCAATATGTTGTTTTGGCGCTTGTCGGAGGGTTTATGGCCATCAATGAAATCAAAGGCCTTTCTTTAAGAGGGTTCATGGTAATAGAAGTTGGCACTATAGTAAGCTTCTTGATGTATTCGAAATCATTCGTTAACCCGATAGGGCAGATATCGCAGCAGATGAATGTTATGGCTTTAGCGCTTGCGGGCGCGACCAGGATCTTCGCTGTCATCGATACGCCTAAAGAAAAGGATGATGGATATGTCGAACTCGTGAACGCGATTGAAGGAGAAGATGGCAAGCCTATCGAAGTCAAAGAAAGAACGGGTAAGTGGGCGTGGAAGCATCCTCATTCCAATGGAAGCGTTGATTACACATGGCTAAGAGGACATATAACTTTCACCGACGTCGATTTCGCTTATATCCCTGGCAAAACCGTGCTTCATGATATCAAAATGTATGCAGAACCCGGCCAAAAGGTCGCTTTCGTCGGTCCTACGGGCGCAGGAAAAACCACAATAACTAATCTTATAAATCGTTTCTACGATATTGAAGATGGCAAAGTCAGATACGATGGCATTAACATCAATAAAATCAAGAAAGCTGATTTAAGAAGGTCATTAGGCATTGTGTTGCAGGATACAAAATTATTCACCGGAACAGTGATGGAAAACATCAAAAACGGGAACTTAGACGCTACAGACGAGATGGTCTATGAAGCTGCTAGATTAGCGAATGCCGATAGCTTTATCCGATTGCTTCCTGATGGATATAACACCGTTTTAACCAATGGAGGCTCATCACTTTCGCAAGGGCAAAGACAGCTCATATCCATCGCTAGAGCCGCGGTGGCAAATCCTCCAGTCATGATATTGGATGAAGCGACTTCGTCAATCGATAGCAGAACCGAGCAACTCGTCCAAAAAGGTATGGACGCCATAATGAAGGGAAGAACGGTTTTCGTCATCGCCCATCGCTTATCCACGATTCAGAATTCCGATGTGATTATGGTAATTGACAAAGGAAGGATAATCGAAAGAGGAAACCATGAGCAACTTATGGCGGAAAAAGGAAAATATTACCAACTTTACACAGGCGGTGTGGTTGGTAAATAAATGCTTTCTTTAAGAAAGAGCATAAATGCGTTAAACTTAAATGTCTCCAGGAGATTATTATGGAAGAGAAATTAACAGATCAAGAACAAGCTAGACGTGACAAACTCCCAAAATACGAAGCATTAGGGGTGGATCCCTTTGGGAAGCGTTACGAATGGAAGGATTCTATTAAAGATATCCGCGCAAAATATGGCTCAATGAGCGAAGAAGAGCTTGCCGCTAACCCAATCGAGGTCAATGTCGCAGGACGTTTAATTGCCATTAGAGACATGGGCAAAGCAGCTTTCGTCAATGTAAAAGATGAATATGGCACAATCCAATCTTGGATTGGTAAAAACGTTATCGGTGAGCATGACTTTGCAGTTTTCAAACTTGAAGATTTAGGCGATATCGTTGGCATCAGGGGAACTTTGATGCTAACAAGAACTGGCGAGTTGACTATCAGATGCGTCGAATTTACCCATATAACAAAATGTTTAAAACCTCTCCCAGAGAAATTCCATGGACTGACTGATATCGAGGATAGATGCCGCCATAGATATGTTGACCTCATCATTAATGATGAAAGCAAGAGGGTCGCGCTTCTTAGACCTGCGATTGTCAAAGGGATAAGAGATTACTGCGATAATCTTGGATTTGTTGAAGTTGAGACGCCTGTTTTATCACCAATTGCAGGTGGAGCATCTGCTAGACCATTCATCACCCATCACAACACATTGGATAAAGATTTCTATTTAAGAATCGCTACCGAATTGAATTTGAAGAAATGCTTGGTTGGCGGAATAGATAGAGTATATGAAATTGGACGTATCTTCAGAAATGAAGGAATGGATAACCGCCACAATCCTGAATTCACCACAATCGAGCTTTATCAAGCCTATGGTGATTTAAGCGATATGAAGGAGTGGGCGGAAGGCCTATTCCATTACGTCGCCGATAAAGTCGTCGGCAAAGAAGTGTTCAAATGGCACGGAAACGAAATCGATTTATCTAAACCTTTTGCTTCCAAATCTATGGCAGAAGCTATCAAGGAAGCGTGCGGGGTTGATTTCACTAAGCAAATGACTTTCGAAGAAGCGGTTGCTTTAGCAAAAGAGCACAATATTCCTTTGGAAAAGAGCTGGAATAGCGTCGGTTATATCATGCAGGCTTTTTTCGATGAATTAGTTGAGCCGACTCTTATCCAACCAACCTTCATCCACACATATCCAATTGAGGTTTCTCCTCTTACCAAAAAGACCGAAGATCCTAGATTCGTCTACCGTTTTGAATTGTTTATCGCTGGATGCGAATTCGCAAACGCTTATAGCGAGCTCAATAATCCTTTCGATCAGAAAGAAAGATTCTTGGCCCAAATGGCAGCAAGAGAAAGAGGAGATGATGAGGCAAATGAAATCGACTATAGCTTCTTGGACGCGCTTAATTATGGTATGCCTCCAGCCGGCGGAATCGGTTTAGGAGTCGATAGATTCTGTATGCTTCTTTCAGAGCAAGATACAATCAGAGAAGTATTGCTCTTCCCAACGATGAAAGATGAAAAATAAGCGGGTTTTGCGCTTATTTTTGCTATTTATGTAGAGGAAATGACTATGAAAAACAAAACCCTGGCTTCCATTGCAATTATGATCGCGGTGCCAACTTTAGCGGTTGTTTCAACTGTATCAATCGCCAAAGGATTAGGAGAAACAATCAACGCTGCAACGACTAGTTACACTTTGATTTTGGATAGCTCCAACTGCGCTTTTTTAAGCGATGAGCCAACAACTGGTACGACCAATTCGACTAATAGCCCTTTGACTACTTTGGGTAATCCTCTGTATCTCACTTATGAAAATGCATTTGTTTCGGATGGCCGTATCGGGATAAACGGAAATATTTATTCCACCAATGGATTAAAAGGATTAACCGCTGTTACAGTTACTTTAGCTTCGGAAAGCAACGCAAATCTATATTTCGGCACATCTTCCTCCCAATTTGGCAGTGCAACCGCGGTGGAAAGCAATGTCCGTTATGAAGCCCCAAGCGGATACGATTATTTTAAATTAGAGGCATCTGATTCAACCGCTTATGTATCTTCCATCAAATTGGAGTACACATGCAGCGATAACCCTGTTTCTTCTTCGGAAGTCTCATCTTCCTCGCAAGCAGTTCAGCAGGTTAAGGTTTACAAGAGGGTGGATTCATTATCTTCTTTGGATTTATCCAAAAAGACCGTAATATGTGCTCCAGATGCCTCGGCTCCAAAAATGATTTATGCCATGACAACCAATGCGAAATCATCCACACTTCCTTGGTATATCGTTGGAACTGAAGTCCAAGTCGATTCGTCCAATGAAATCGAAGAGGGTGATTTCGCTGAATGGGATATCAGCAAAAGCGGAACGAATTATTCCTTCGTCTCCGATGGCAAATACCTCCAAAGCTATGTCGATGGAACCCATTATTCAATCAATATTGGAAATAACTCCAGCTACAGCAATAACTGGACTTTGACATTTGGAAGCGAAGGATTAGTCAGATTCTATTCTGATAGGAATGTTTATCTTGAATACTACAGAGGTAGTTTCTGCGGCTATAAGAATTCATGCAATGCCTATCTATTCCAAGAAAATGGGACAAAGGATGTAATTATTTCTTCCTCAACCGTTTCTGATGGGTCTTCATACATTGTAAGCAGCAGTGGTCTAGATGATGATATGTGGGCGGGATTGGATTTCTCCACATATGGCACGACATTCAGAAATACTTTAGCTGGATTGATTACCGCTAAAAACCCATCTTCGACATCTTATAAGCAATGTTTGCAAGTCGGTGCCCAAGCGGCTGCATATCCAAATGATAATTCGTCAACCTTCATTCCTTTCTACCATGAGGCTAAATCATCTGAGCAAACTACAACTGGCAGCTGCAACAGAGAACATACTTGGCCAGATTCCAGAGGTGGTGGTTCGATTGAAACGGACCCGCTTGTGATTAGGCCAACATTGAATGCTGACAATTCAAGTCGTGGAAATAATTTCTACGGAAATACAAAGAGCAATGAATGGGATCCTGCATCCTGTGGATATGAAGGAGCAAGAGGAGAATCGGCCAGAATCATTTTGTATGCCGCTTGCCGTTATTATTCTTTAGGCCTTTCCTTATCCAACAACCCAAGCGATTCAACAAGCGCGAAAACCATGGGAACCTTAAAAACCCTTTTGGAATGGAATTCAACATACCAGCCAACAGATTTTGAAAGAACGGTAAACGAAAGATATTACAAGATGGGTTATGCTAGAAATCCATTTGTGGATCACCCTGAGTACGCTAACTTCATCTGGGATAACAACGGTTTAAGAACAACCCCAGTTACTTTGTCATAAATTTTACATTTCTTCTAAAATAACGATTTTATTCGCATATTTTCGCTGTTTTTATGTTTTTCTAGCAAGAAAAGCGGATAACTCATTATATTTTTGTGTATCAGTAGATGAAGGGAAGTCTCAGCCCTTCAATGTGGGAAAGCACCAATAAAATGAAGGTTTCCGCATTTCCTATTTGAAACATTGGATTTCTAGAGTATGATTATTAAGCCTTCTTACGAAGGAAAGGAAGGCAAACACGCTCTTATGGTCGCACTCAGATGCGATCCAAAGACCAAAATTAGGAGGTGCAATATGAAGAAGTACGAGATCATGTACATTGTGAGCGCCAAACTTGATGAAGCTGCTTACAAAGAAGAGGTCGCCAAACTCCAGGGAATCCTTGAAACCAATGGTGCCAAGGTCAACAAAACCGATGAGTGGGGCGTCAAAGATTTCGCCTATCCGATCAAGAAGCAAACCAAAGGCTACTATGTTGTTCTAAAGATCAGCACAGAAGGCAATTTGGATGAATTCAATCGTTTGGCAAAGCTTGATAACAACGTCATCCGTCATCTAGTCACAGTTGATCAGGACTAATGTCTATCACTTAAACTAGGAGGAAAGAAAATGTTAAATCGAGTTTGTTTGGTTGGACGTCTAACTAGAGACCCGGAACTAAGAACAACCGCATCAGGAATGCAAGTCGTTTCCTTCACGATTGCAGTGGACGATCCTTACGCAAGAAAGAATCAGCCACAACAAGGACAGCAACAACCTGCCAATAGCAACGAAGGCACCTTGTTCATGTCTTGCTCCATGTTCGGGAATAGAGCCCCAAATGTCGCGAAATTCACGAAAAAGGGCTCCTTAGTCTCAGTCGAGGGAAGACTTCGCCAAAGAAAATACACGAATAGAGATGGCGTCAATGTCACAGTTATCGAAACTGTAGCGGATGGGGTCGAATTCCTCGAACCGAAATCTGCTCAAGCCGGAAGAGATGCCGATACTGGTTATAGCAATCAAAGCTATGAGAATCCACAGCAAGGCAGCAATCTCGGCTCAATCGATATCACTGATGATGATATGCCTCTAGAAGATGATATTCCGTTTTAATTAAGAAAGGACAAACCCACATGTACAAAAAAATGAGACCACATAAAAAAGTTTGCTACTTCACGAAAAATCATGTCAAATACATCGACTATAAGGATGTTGAATTACTCCAAAAATACATCGGTGTTGATGGCAAGATCGCTCCAAGGAGTGCAACTGGAACCTCTGCCAAGTATCAGCGTCAATTGGCTCGCGCCATCAAAAACGCCAGATATATGGCTCTTCTAAAAGAACCTGGCCAGAAAGAATAACCATTGTAGTTGTCCAAAGTCACTTATCCGAAGTTGGCTAAAAACTTCCATCTGATCAGGACACACATAGGACATAAAGAGATCTATCGAAAGGTAGGTCTTTTTTGTTCCTTTCTGTCTCGCCATGATAGATTCTCCTTTTTAATAGAATAGCAAAGAAAAAAGTGGATTGGGTTTTTACCATTGTCCACTTTTACACTAGCACTTCAGTCGGATGGCTAATTTTGTTTTTAAACAAAATTAAGGATATTGACTTAAATAAAAATAAGAACATAATTTTCTCTTATGATAGCAACTATTGTTATTTCAGTTTTAGCCTTTGTTGGAGTGATCGCTTCAATAATATTCATTCCTCATTTTAAAATCGGGAAAATCACTATTGATACATATTGGATGCTTCCACTTGTCGCCGCGATTATTCTTTTGTCGGCGTCTCTTGCGCCTATTAATGAAGTTATTTCATCATTGACAAGTGATACATCTATTAATCCACTTAAGATACTTGTTTTATTTTTCTCAATGACAATTATTTCTATTTATCTAGATGAGCTTGGATTATTTAAATATCTCGCGAATAAAGCCGCTAAAAAGGCTGGTTCAAACCAATTTGTGTTATTCCTTATTCTCTATCTACTTGTCGCAGTTTTAACTATTTTTACATCTAATGATGTAGTGATACTAACGTTTACTCCATTTATTTGTTTCTTCGCAAAAAGAACGAAGATTAATCCTCTACCATATTTAATTGCAGAATTCGCTGCCGCAAACACATGGTCGATGATGTTTATTATCGGCAATCCAACAAACATATATTTAGGCACCTCAGCGGGTATTACCTTTATTGATTATTTTAAAGTTATGGCTATTCCTACTTTTATTGCAGGAGTCATCCAACTGGGAATTATCTTCTTAATTTTCTTTAAGAAATTAAAAGAGCCAATAAGCGCCGAAGATGAAGAATATAAAATTGAAAGCAAGGTTGATTTAATCGTCGGTTTAACGATTTTAATAAGTGTTTTAGTGTTACTAATTATTTCAAATTATATCCATCTAGAGATGTATTTAATTTCTTTAATTGGCGCGGTCGCTTTATTACTAATCTCATTATTTATTCGATTATTCACTAAAAAGAACTGGAATTATTTAGGAGACTCGCTTGTGAGACTTCCTTATCAATTAATTCCATTTATTCTATCGATGTTTGTAATTGTTGTTGCTTTATTCTGCCAAGGAATAAGTGAACATATATCTAGTTTCTTAAATAAGGGCTCATCAATTTGGATTTATGGAGCTTCTTCATTTATAAGCGCGAATATCATCAACAATATTCCAATGTCGATTTTATTCTCTAACTTTGTTAGCGGACTTACTGGAAAAGCTTATTTAGAAGGAGTTTATTCTTCAATTATTGGTAGTAATATCGGAGCGATATTTACTCCTATAGGCGCTTTAGCGGGAATAATGTTTTCTTCTTTATTAAGTAAACACGACATCAAATTTTCATTTTTAAGTTTTATAAAATTTGGATCTATTATTTCTATTCCTACATTAGCGATTTCACTATTATTCTTAATGATTGTTTTATGAATAACTGGCCTCAGACAACCATAACCATAAAACATTACAAAACGGTCCGTGGCTTAGGCGGATCGTTTTTATTTCTGTCCGCATAAATATCTTAATGTGACATGGCACATACCCTAAAATCAATACTGTTGTTATCCATTCAATGTGATCGCATTATGGGGATAATTAAAGCAGTCATAACAATACAAAACACAAAGAGATTTATTGAAAGATAGGTTTTTTTGCTTGCCTTTCGGGCTTCTGCAACAAAATGTAGCACTTGCAACAATTTGTTTGCAAAACCTATTACCAAAAGCTGTTTGAAGGTGAGTGGGTTTACAAATGATAACGTATATGATAACATACATTTGATATTGAAATATTATGAACAAAAAACGGGCGAATTATATAAGCAAATTCAACAAAGATAACTATAAGATGTACCTTTTTAGAGTAAAAAAATGTGATATCGAGTTGATCAACAAATTGGATAATGTTCCCAATAGAAATAGTTATTTAACAAATCTTGTTTTGGAAGATATCAAACCAGATGTTCTGACGATTAAGCAAATCAAAGAAAGCATCAATCCAATTATGGAAAGACACGGGATTAAAAACGTTTATTTGTTCGGCAGTTACGCTAGAGGCGAAGCGACTAGAGAAAGTGATGTCGATATATATTGCGATAGTGGCGATGTGGATTCATTATGGAAACATTCCGCCTTTCAAGATGAACTCGCTGATGCTTTAGGAAAAGATGCTGATGTTATCACAATCGGTTCACAAATGGATGATTATTTCAAACAACAATTAGAGAAGGACATGGTTAAAATATGCTAACGGTGAAAGAAAAAGGAATACTATTATCAATCGTTAAACATTGCTGTAGAGTAGAGGACAAGATTGCCGGTGTTTCTCTTGAATCTTTTGTGGCGGATGAAGACATTAAGGAAATCGTGAGTTTCAACATACTTCAAATTGGAGAACTGGCCAAAAATCTATCTTCCGATTTTGTTAAACAGTACCCTAATGTACCGTGGAAGGATATTAAAGGTATGAGAGATTGGGTGGCACATGGCTATGGCGCAATTAATTTGAAAGAGATATGGCGAACCGCAACAGACGATATAAAACAATTAAGAGAATATTGTGAAGAAATAATAAATGAAAATAATTAGAGACCACAATCTAATCTAAATATTTTGTTTAAGGTCTTTTGACTTTTATAACTGAGATAGATTTCGGTTCAAGTTCAATAACGTTTTCTTTCAATTCGTTCCCGAGACAAACTTCCAATAATTCCTCTTTTAGTTTGATTTTTTGAGCGCTGTTGGAGGCGTTGAACAAGAAGACCATCTCTTCATTGCCGCTCGCTAGTCTATTCTCTTCGATTCCAGAACTGATATTTGAATATAATTTCTTGGAAACATTTTCATTTTTAATTAGTTTTTCCATCAATTCTTTGGTGGATTCTTTCGGTGAATTGAAGTAGGTCGCTCCCAAAGAGAAGCCCAAGACAATAATTTTGCCCTTGCCATACGATACTTCTTGTATGGCGGGTTCGCCGTCTACGAATTTGCCTATTGTTTTCGCGTTTTTGATTCTTGTGACGCTGGTGTAGGGGCCGACTTGTTCTCTAATATCATCGAACTCTATTTCTTTGTTTTCTCTCATCCTGAATTCCAGCCAGGCATCCATCATTTTGGTTTTGATATCATATGGCTGACACCATGTATTCTCTTGTCTTAAGCCAAACCCATCTTCTAAGATTAATGTACCTCCGTTGGCAGCAAATCTTTCCAACGCTTCGCTCTTTTCTTTGTTTAGCATCGATAAAGAAGGGACGAACACTAATTTGTAATTGTCTATGTTGTTTAATTTGGTTGTGGATAAATAATCAACCTCATAATCGCAAGCGTTTAGTAATCGATATAAGCCCTGATGCGCTTTTGTGTAATATTGTATCGGCCATAAAGAAGTGAATGAGTAGTCGGGAGAGTTGGAGGCATCTTCGATCTCGCTCATTAACATTGAATCGAAATCATAGAGAATGGCCATCTCATTCTTTTTTGTCTCTGCTTCGTATAGGAATTTATCATATTTATTAACGAAATCCCCGCCTTCCTTGACGGAAATAGCAACTTTCCTTGGTTTGCCATTCATATACATGATTCCACTGCAATCACATTCGTGGCCAACTCTTTCGCTGCGATATTGCCAATAACATATGCCTTTTGCCCCGCGAGATAAAATCTTGAAGATCTTGTATTTGAGCTCGTAAGGCGTGTCGTAAAGTATATATCTCCCTAAAGATGGGTATAATTCATGCACGACAAATTCTTTGTTGACCGAACGGATGAAATCGATAAGCAGTTGCAGATCCATTCTTTGCTCGAAAGTATCCATATGATGCTCAAATGGGATTGAGGTGCCCCAGAAATCAACCGCTCTCGAGACATAGAAATCGTTAACGCAGTCGCATATATCTGTTTGGAAGCCGCAGGTAAACCCAACATGGCACATGACTTTGTGCTTCTTATCTATTTCCTTAACCGCATCATATACCATTCTTACTTTTTGGTAATTGATATATTCGCCGCGGAACTTCTTGAATTCATATGTATCCCAAAAACCGTGAGGAGTGGAAGGCATATCAATCGTGGAGAAACTTTCTTCAGCCGCTCCATAAAATTCATTTAAGTTCTCGATGGTTTTGAATTTGTTTTTTAAGTAAGATTGATATTCTTTTTTGCAATGTGGGCAAAAACAATCTTCGATTGGCCTATTTCTAATCTCATTCCAGGCGTTGTAGAAGAGGAGATTTTCCTCATCCTTGTATCTCTTAACTACTTCCTGGACGAATTTTCTCGCTCTTTCTTGAATTTTCGGATTGGTGAAGCATGGCTGCCATCCGCCATAGAACGCCCCATGGTATCCGCCTCTAATTTTCTCGCCTTTTGGACCGATTCTCGTTCCTTCATATTTATCAAAGATATATTGTGGAGCGCACTCTAATAAAAACTTAATTATGAACTTCTTGTTATGTTTTTTGGCTAACCTTACAAGTTCATCAACATCATCAAAGTTATAGACGTCTTCTTTGATTTCATTAGCCCTCCAATTGATTCTTATCTGGAAAGTATCCAGGGAATAATTTTCCATGTTGGTAATATCTTCTTCCCATTCATTTTTCAAAGGAGTGGGGAAGCGGTAATATTGCGTTCCATAAAGCATCTTTCTCATATGTCTATAATCCTCTTAGAATCAACGATAAAAACATTATATTAAAATTCGCATGTTTTTCCATATGCGTAAAGTTTTTAAGTTGGTATATTTCTACTGTTTTTTCAGCAAGAACTGCTCAAAATTTTGCGCAAAAAGTTTGCCCAATAGTATTTCTGAATCGGAGTCGTAGTGATAGATATCCGGCTGATACCATGGCTCTTGGTCGGTATGGAGGCCTTCTTCGATGGTGTCGATGAAGATATTATTCTCACTTTCCTTAGCGAATTCTTTTTTGGCGTCATTGACCTCTCTATAGAATTCCCAAACACTCGCATCGCTTATCCCAGCATCGATGAAAGGAATATCGGTTCCTCCTGCTAAATCCCTTAGATCTGCGCGGATATCGCCGACAAATTGCCTTAAATTCTCCAAATAATAGTTGTAATACCCTCTATATGAATCGCCCTCTCCTTGCATCCAGCAGAAAGCTTTGATGGTGGGGGAGTAACCTTTTTTGACCAGATTATTCATTTGGGCTTTGACGAAATTAATCATTCTTCCATACATTGGAGAGTTTCCTCCAAGCCAATCATCTTTTAGGTTGCTTCCTCCACAGGCAAATTTAATCAAGAAAAGCCTGCCATCATATTCTTCATGCAGATAATCTGCAATACCGATTTCTGGACCGAATGTCGCATAGCCATTCCCTTGGCCTAAAGCGGTTTTAACGAATTCTCCATTAGCGGAAGAATTCTGCGAGAAGAAAGTAATCCCGCTGGCGGGCCAATCTTTTGTCCAGCAATCATATGCGATTTGAATGCCTTTATATCCAGCGCGATATTCGAGATATTTCTCATCGCCCATCGTTGTCATTAGCTCTTCTGATTTGGTGCAGCCAACCCCATTTGATTGGCCGGAAATAATAATTACATCAACTTGTTTTGAATCATCCATCGTTGTTGTCTCCTCTCCAGAGCATGAGAAAAGTAATGGAGCTAGAAATAGCAAATTCAGTTTTGTTTTCATACCTAAATTCTATTTGCATGTTTACTGATTTTCATCAATGTTTTTGTAATCAAAACGATTTTTTAGTAATCATTTGGATTGTGTTTACTTCTCTTTAGAGAGGCATATTTTCATTTATTGGTCAAAAATTAAATATTTTTGTCATAAATTAAATATTTTTGGCTCTTTGTGGGGTGAATATAATTTGATTAGATGAAGGAAGTGGCAAAGAGCAAGCTCAAGGGTTTCCCTATTAAAAATAGGACGAAAAGGCAAGACCACGTTGTTTTGATTGTTTTTTGCGTCATTTTTGCCATCTACGCCTTCGTATTGTTGTTCCCGTTTTATTGGATTTTGCTAAATTCATTTAAGGATAGAGCCCAGTTTTCGCAAGACACATGGAATTTCCCGACCACTTGGGTTTTCTCCAATTATTCCCAATTGTTCCAGCTTCAAAGATATAAATTTGATGTCTTCGATATGTTCAAGAATAGTTTGATTCTTTGCCTTATTGTTCCGACAATGAGCGCCATATCGACAACTTTGGCGGCATATGTCATGGCCAAATACAAATTCAAAGGAAGAAACATTTTGTTTTTCGTCTATATGATTCCGATGATCGTATCGATTGCAGGCACGGCCTCTTCGACTTTGAGGTTATTCGAGCAATTGGGTTTTGATGAAATGCCATTCATCGGCATTGCCTTTATGTCTGCGAATGGAATTGGGTTGGGATTCTTATTAATTTATGCGGTATTCAAATCCACAAGTGACACATATATGGAAGCGGCCAGAATCGATGGGGCCGGACATTTAAGAACGTTCTTCCAGATAATGTTGCCTCATGCGATGGGCATTATAGGCACCAACTGGGTCCTTGGATTTATTGGGACGTGGAATGACTATGTGACTCCAAGGATATTCCTTGGAAAAGGATATATGACTATCGCTACAGGATTAGAGAAAATCCACACATTAGTAACCGATGTAGGCGAATATTCGGATATATTCATGAACAATTATCCTCTATATTTTGCCGCAATTATCATCTCAATCATTCCAGTCGTTACTTTGCTTCTAGTGTTCCAAAAACAAATAATGAAAATCAGCCTCGGAGGAGGAATCAAATAAATTAAGGAGGGTATTTTATGAAAAAGACACCGAAAATTCTATTCCTAAGCACACTAGGCCTATGCATGCCGCTACTTGCTGGATGCAACGTCAATGGCGACAACATCAAAATGGCCGACAGGTTATCAATTGTCTATTATCCAGGTGGCTATGGCGCCGATTATTTGCACACCTTATGCAAAGAATTCCTAGCATCGAAAAACAACACAACGCCAGATAAGATTGAAGCGGGAAAAGATTACGTTCTTCAACCAGATGAAGACATCACTTATGGTGCCGATTATTGGATAACAAGCGATGAGCGTTGCCCGGATATAATAATCTCCAACATATTACAGCCAAAAGCAGTCACCCAAGGTTATATCTCTAATTTGGATGATGTCTTTGATGCAACAATTGATGTCGATGGAAAATCGATGCAAATAAGAGATTTCGCCATGAGTGAGGCAGTTGAACAATATTCTTTTGAAATAAGAAGAGGTCAAACCGACAAGCATAATTTTGCAATGCCTTGGACCGCAATTCCTATTTCAATCGCCTATAACAACACGATTTTGAAGCAAATCCAGCACGTTTCCTCTTTATCTGTAGGAGAAGATGCATTGGATTCAGAAGGGAAGTGGCAGAGGGCACCAGAGACTGTGACCGAATTAAAAGCGATCTTTGAAGATTGCAAAGCCTACAATCCAAATCTTGCCATTTTTGGCTGGGCACCAGTCAACGGAACGAACTGGTTCGAATCGCTTATCTCAACCTGGTGGGCTCAAAGGCAAGGCGTGGATGAGCCAAATCAATACACTACAGAAGGAAGCTATTATGATTTCTGGAAATACGATAGCCCTGATATTTTCAAACAGACAGGACTTCAGGATGCCTTGGGAACGATAAAAGATCTTTTAGTCTCCGGTGGTGAATTTGTAAATTCTTTCCCAAAGGTTGGCGAAATGACGATTAAGAGCGCTCAACAAGCCTTTGCAGAAGGCAAATCCTTATTCTGCTTAACTGGTGACTTCTTTGAAAAAGAATATTCCTCTTTCATCGAACAAAGCGGGCAGGATTTCCGCATGATGAGAGTTCCTTCAATTGAAGGGGCTGAAACAAAGGATGGAGAAGTTAAAAAACTCACATTCTTAAACATTTCAAGTTGCGCCTATGTCCCTTCAAAAGCATTAAATAAGCAGCTGGCGAAAGACTTCCTCGTCTATACATCAACAAAATCAAGCTGCGAAAAGATTTCGGGAATGATCGGGGCGATAAGACCATTCAATTACGACGCTAGAAACATAACTGATTATTCATCTCTTTCGCAGTTCACCAAGAGCGTTTTTGATTTGTATTATGATGCGGACGATTATATCGTCAAGTTCCCAAGAAACGCAGCAATAGACGATATTTCGCCGATTTATCTATATGAAGGCGTCTCAGAGAGCATTTTCTGCGGAGCGAATTATTTCACGATAATCTCCAGTTTAAAGACTTTGACACCTAAACAAATAATGGTCGATGGCACCGATAGGTTCGAAAGCGTTTATTCACGCGCCCAAAGAGCCTTCACCGAATGGAATAGGCTATACGATTTATAAAAACAGGAAGGAAACACAGATGATTTTAAACAAGCAAGTGTTCGCCAAATCCAAAAGAGCCGTTTTCATTTTGGCGTTTTTGGCCTTGTCTTTGATTAATTTCGCTGTGTTTTGGTGCTATATCAATTTCGATACGATAAGACTCACGTTCTTCAAGATAAACCAATTTGGAGAAGAAACTTTTGTGGGAATCGAAAACTACGCCACGCTTTTCTCCAATATCTTTGGTGGGAAAGATAAAGGTGCCGCAACTAGTTTTTGGAACTCATTCCATGCGGTCGGCATCAATTTAATAATCTTGCCAATCTCCATAATCGTAGCCTATTGTCTTTACAAAAAAGTTTATGGTTACTCTTTCTATAGAGTTGTTTTCTATTTGCCTTCCATTATCTCCATTGTCGTATTGGCCGCGGCGTTTAGAGAGATGTTTAGGCAATATGACGATGGTCAAACTATAATCAATGGACCTGTTGCCCAATTATTAAGTTGGATTGGGATAAATAAGCAATGGCTCACGCCTGATGTGGATACCAACGTCAAATGGCCGCTTATATATCTCTTTGCGATACTGAACGGCATGGGCGCAAACGTCATTCTCATCACCAGCGCGATGAATAGAATCCCAAAAGAGATAAGCGAAGCATCGAGATTAGATGGCTGCGGGTTCTTTAGGGAGATGACTCGTGTTACCGTTCCTCTTGTTATGCCTACCGTTACCACTTGGGTGATGATGATATTCGCTTCCGTTTATAGTTTCTTTATGCAGCCAATGCTATTGCTTGATTACAACACAGGCGTCGACAATATGTTTTCCACGGCACCGATGCAGATTTTCAATTTTGTAGCAGATGCCGGATTCGATAAGCAAAGGCTGGTATCCGCTGCATGTTTAGGCATTATTCTAACCATATTCATTTTGCCGATTAATCTTCTTATGAGGGCAATCCTCAATCGTTTCACCGCGGAGGTCTCGTATTGATGAAAAAGATTTTTGTTTTACCTTTTATCGCTTTCCTCGCCGGCGCTCTAGCGCTTGTTTCTAGCCAAGAAATCAATCAGGTTGATGCCTCGTACGATACAAAAATAGTCTTCGAGGATCGTTTTGACACCAATGAGATAAAAGAAGAATGGATACAAAGTGGAGAAGTGGAGTTACGCCACAAATATTCATCGATGAGGCTTAACCCCGATGCCTATAATTGGGAAAGCTCAGTCAATTTGAATAGGCTTTTGTCGGGAAAATATAGCGTAAGCATTGAATTATCTTCAAGCAATAATTCCGGTTGGTTCGCCATCGCTTTTGGAAATGTTGGCCCCGGTTTCTCATTCACCTCAATGAAGGGTGGAGTGGTTTTCTTCAACAACAATTACTCAAAGGTTTTGGATTGTCCAGAAGACAAATTGGATTCACTTGGCGATTACGCCATTTCGGCGTTCAGCGATGTTTTGGGAAGCAAAAGAAAAGTATTGCTTACGGTGGATGACGTCGATGAGAACAGGTCATCACTACAATGCGAGATATTTGAAAACAACAGGTCTCTTGGGACAATGTTTGAATCCCCGTATGTCTTTGAATACAAATTAGAGGGATATATGGGATTCAATAGCAATCTCAAAAACGTAGAAATATATTCAGTAGAAGTGAAGGATGAATTAGGACAAGTCACTTATTCTGATGACTTCTCTTCATCTT
This sequence comes from Bacilli bacterium, assembly GCA_017468925.1. GTDB lineage: Bacteria > Bacillota_I > Bacilli_A > RFN20 > CAG-826 > UBA4951. The sequence goes on from JAFUHI010000009.1 coordinate 183,343, forward strand.
GCGTTCTCTATCCCAGCAGCGGTTCTGTATCTAGCGAATGGTATTCAATCAATTTTGGAGAGAACGAACTCAAAGTTGGATATATTAGCTCATTGTCTCTATCTGATATCGGTGCGGGATTAACCTACATAAATCCTATTTCAAAGATTGACGATGCGGACATTGATGTCGGATATATTTTGGAAAGCGATATTCAATACATGCCGATGGATTTCGATGTCGAATCTGGTTTTGAAATCGCTAGAAGCGAAGATGGAAATAACTATCACTTCTTTGGTGTAAGAAAGCAAGCGATCGGATATTCTCTTATCCATTATGACAACACCGGAAGTGTGATAGATAAGTTTGATTGCGCGAATGAGAATGATGATCTAAGTGTCCATTTGTCTATAGAAATAAAGCAAAATGGCGAGGTTGATTTTAAGTGCGGCGAATTAGAATTCTCCATAGTTATAGAAGAATATGCGGGTTTTGTAGGGATTTCAAACAAAAACATCCTTAAAAACCGCGAACATGGCGCTGGAGCATATTTCAATTCGTTCAAACTAAGGAAAAACAATTATCTAAAACGAGATGCATCTGATGTCTATATCAATTTCAACGGAACCAAGAGAACGTATTTCGAAGATATAGATGAGTACGCTTACGATTATTTCCTCTCCAGACAAGAATGGAACATCGGTGCCAGAGTTTCAACCAGCAAATGGAAAAGAAGCGACAACGGAAACGGGAAACTTGAATTCAATGGGTCTGCTGGCAATTCATATTTCGGTCCTAAAAACATGTACAAAGATTTTGTTGTTAGGTTTGATGTGGAAGTCACTAGCAGCGTCATTCCCCATGGAGGAACACTTGGCTTGCAGTTCGGCAATAGCCGCCCTGGCTTATATTATGAAAATACCAAATCACTAGGCATTGGCTATTATCCAGATACCACAGGCACTTATAGAAGTGTCCCATCGCCATTGAATGTGAATTACGTTCCTGGTGCCTCTGATGTTTTTTATGATGAAGATGGCAACATCACTAATATCTATGAGAAAACAAGAAAGTTCACTTTAATGTATATCGCTAGAAACAACGTTGTTTCCCTCTATTACCTTTTGGAAGGAGAAGATAAATCGAATCTAAACATCCTAAGGACGGCAGTAACCGTAAGGGATGAGGAGTCAACAGATGGATATCTCGCTGTTTTCGGGGCGAATGGCATCTCATTCACCATTGATAATTTATCAATAATCAATTTGGATTTGGATGCACCCGTCTGCGAATACAAAGGAAATAGCGATTATCAGGAAGTGACTAGAGTTGACTTTACCAAACAAAACGATATGGGCGGACTTGTCTCATCGAATGAAGAAATATCACCAAAAGGAAAGATCATAAGCGACGGAGGAGAAATCAAAACGTCAAAGCTGGTCAACGATAACATCCTCAGATTAAAAGTGGATGATATAGGAAACACTCTTTCAATCAAAGAAGGGACTTTGGATGTTAGATTCATCAACCAGAATGCGAATAAACGCATTGAAGTGGTTGAAGGAAATGCAACGCAGACATATGCGTTAAGCAATGACTTTGCTTTCAAAGGCTCAACCATCGAATTGGAGAAGTTAGGCAAGAAGCTAACAATAAGGATGGTTGCAGGTAATTCATCTCTATCATTATTTGGAGAAGATGAGATCGTATTTGATGTGGCGTTGAGCACCGATAGCGTCTTGTCAATTGGCGCGCTAAATGGCAATGTTATCTTGCTTTCCCTTGTTTTCATCAATTTGAACGATTCCGTTACCATCGCCAATCGCGATTACGATCCTGCAATAGATGACTATGATCCTTGGCCCTATCGACCGACAAATGATTCCAGTGCGAAACATGGATGCGCTGGCGGAATCGAATCAATGGCCTTTACGATGTGTTTTATTGCCGCATCCGGCATTTTAGTGGCGATTTCTTATAGAAGGAGGATTGAAAAATGAGAAAAGGGATTATTTTATCTTTGGCCTCCCTCTCCCTTTGCTTAGCTTCATGCACGGGAGAGAAACAAAAAACTGTTCCGCCTACATATGATTATTCGTATTTCAACGGCATTTGCGCTCTATCTGGCGAATTCAATAACGGAGTCGATGTTGGGCTTACAAACGAATGGACTGCCTCTAAAGCCAAAGCCTTAGGGGCCAAATCATGCCGCATATGGATTGCTATGAGTGGTCTATTCTCAGTTGGCGAAGAAGATGATTTGCATTTGAATCAAATCTATTATTCTGTAATGAAAGACCATGTCGAAAAGCTGCAAGAAGCAGGGGTTGAGAATTTCTTGCTCATGTTCACAGCCTTCGTATATCCAACAGGATATGTTCCTACGACCGGATATGTCGTTCCAAACCCGAGGGAGGAATACGATTTCTACCTTCGTTTCTTGAAAATGAACGCTGAAGCGGCCGGAAGAATAAAGGAGCTTTTCCCGGAAATAAGGAATTTTGAGCCAGGAAATGAGCCTGATTTCGCTTGCCCAGGATGCATCCATAAAAACGGATTCATCCATGGCGGAGGCATGAATGTTAATAGTGACTTTATCTATAACGACGATGATAAGATATCCATCCTCAACGACCTTTGCTGGTATGTAAGGAAGGCTGTAACGTCGGTGGATCCATCCGCCAAAGTCGTTTATCCTGGCTTAACGAACCAAGCGACGGTCCCTGATTTTGTCGATCTTATTTATAAGAAGATAGAATCTCAGACTCTTCCTGCTGGCCAAGAATTTAGCGATAACAACCCAGATCATTATTTCGATATTCTCAATTGGCACCCATACCCAACACAGCTCGATACATCATTCAACATAAATTGGGATGAATGGGCCGAATACAATAAAAGCATATACGATGTCGTTAAAAGGCATGGCGATGAAGGGAAAGAAGTTTATTTTTCAGAGCTAGGCTGGACTGATTGGGGCACAGATAACGACGCAGAAAAAGAGAAAATTGCCTCAAATTATTCTTCAGCCTTTAAAACTATAAGAGAAGAGATGCCTTGGGTTACCGCGGTATTTGCTTTCAGATTAACCAATTTGAAATATCAGATGCTCGATGCGACTGGAGGCGAAGAGAATTTCGGGCTTTTCTATCATCCTGATGACGAATTCCATCATGGCGGGCCTAAACCTGCCGCGTACGCCGTTGCCAAAGCATTTAATGGCCAAGATTATGACTTGGAGGAGCACTTGTGATTAACAACAAATATTTCCTCGGATTGGATGAAGTATCTGCAGAATTGAATGCAGGGGTGGATAAAAGCTTAAAAAACGAATATATCGCCCATTTTGCAAATGCCTTGAACTGCAAAACACTTAGGGTTTGGCTAAACACCAAAGAAATAATCACGATAGGCGAAGACGATGAAATACAGTTCAACGCAGAAGGATTAATAAATCTTCACAACTATATACATACTATGAGAAAGGCAGGCGTTGAGCGTTTCTTGCTTCTAGATTGGGGGTTTGTTTACCCATATGGCTATATCGCAACAGATAAGTGGGTGGTGCCAGACCCAAAAACAGAACGCGGAATGTATATCAGATTTTTGCTGCTTCAGCAGAGAATTCGCTTCGAAATTGCGAGGAATTTCACTTTTATCGAATATTTTGAATCCACTAATGAACCAGATGGCCCTGGAGGGATATTCCTCCATAAAAACGGCTTCCATTTTGATGGAAAGAACAATGAAGGACTGGTTTATACGAGGGACGAGATAGAAGACATCATTTTGGATTTGAATTATTTTGAGACGCTAGGCATAAAGGCCGCAAACAAAGACGCAAAGATGCTATTGCCATCTTTTTGCAATCTAGATTATTCGCCTCAATATTTAGACAATTTGTATACCAAAATTGAAAGCGGGAAGTATCCCACAATCGGAAGAGTCAAATCAAAGAGAATAGAAAGCTTCTTTGAGATATTAAACTGGCATCCTTATAACATGATCAGCGTTCAAATAAACGATGATTGGATTAAAAGCCAGAAGAAGATAAGGGATGTCATCTTGAAGCATGGTGATGGTGAACGCAAAGTCTGGTACACGGAGATCGGATGGTCGGATTTTAAAAGAGAAGACGAAAAACATGATATAGGGAAACGATTCAATGATTTCCTCTCTTATGTGAATGACAATATGCCTTGGGTCGAGACCGTTTTTCCCTTCCGTCTCTTCACTTTATCCAATGAGCCCGAAACAGAAGGGGAGGATAATTTTGGTTTGGTCTATAACGAATATGATTGGTATAGCCCTCTTTTGCCTAAGCCATCAATTATAGAGATTTATAAATTCATGAATGGAAGCGAGGCACCTTTATCTCCCTTATACAAGTATGCATCTTCAAAAGAAAGAGAGCTTTTCCCAAACGAAGTAATCGGTGAAGAAGATGACGGCTTCAATGTCTTGATCCTCGGGAATCATATCGCTTATCAAAAAAGCGCGCCCTGGAATAAATTCTTCGAATCAAGAGGGATGGACGCTTCAACAATGGAAAACGATTTTGCCCACGTTTTGCATGGAAAATTCAAAGAAACGCATGCAAAAACCCAGACAACAGTCATTGATATGAGAAATTGGGAGACATGTTTTTATTGCGGCGAATTGTTAGAGGAATTAGGCAACTTCACAAAAAAGAAATATGATCTTGTGATTGTTAGGCTAGGCGAAAATGTGGGAGAGCATTCTTTTATCGACCATCCTTATAAAGATGGTTTGTTAAAACTATGCAAGCTGTTCGAAGAGACAAAAACAAGATTTGTTTTCACGAACACATTCAATGGCAGAAAAGACATTGACGAGCATCAAAAAATAGTCGCGGACATCTTGAACGCACCATATGTCGACATCTCGCAGATTGGCTTGGATGTTTCTTGCGTCTCAACCTCTGATTATCCAAACCGCGAACATAAGGTTTGCCCAAATGATGAAGGCATGAGAAGGATTGCCGAAGCGATATATGAGGCAATAGGAAAGATATCCAATAAATAACTAAAAAAAGGAGGAAGAGCAATGGCTTCGTTACTATTCAAAAACATTAACAAGGTCTATGACAACGACGTGCAGGCGGTCTTTGATTTTTGTTTAGAGATAAAGGATAAGGAATTCATTGTCTTTGTCGGTCCATCAGGCTGTGGAAAGTCAACGACTTTGAGAATGGTCGCGGGATTAGAAAGCATAACCAGCGGTGAACTATATATCGATAACGTCTTAATCAATAACATCGAGCCGAAAGAACGCAATATCGCGATGGTCTTCCAAAACTACGCCTTATACCCCCATATGAGCGTTTACGGCAATATGGCTTTTGCCCTGGAGTTAAGAAAAGTTCCTTGCCCAGTCTATGAAGAGAATGAAGAATTAATTGCTTTAAAAAACGAGAACAAAGAGCTAATCAAACAAGCAAAGGCCATGCGAAAGAAAGCCAAAAAGAAAAACGAGGATAAATCGTTGCTCGATGAGGCATCAAAAATCTATGACAAAATAATTGAGAACGACAATAAAGCCCAAAAATTAATCGAGGCCAATCAAAAGGTTGGCATATACGAGGAAAAAATCAAAGATTTGGAATATCAAGTCAAGGTTTTGGATAATGACATCGCTAAACACAACAAATATTTAGCGAAAGGCGGGTTTACCGAGGAAGCCACCAAAGCGTTGCATGATGGAGTGGAACAAAAAACCGCCCAAAAGGAAGACTTACTAAAGCAACTTGAATACTACAAGACAAATGAAGTCCCGCTTTTCAAAAGCAGAAAATTATCTAGATATGAGATGGATATCGAAATAAACAAGGCTGCGAAAATACTTGATTTAGAAAGATATTTATTCAGAAAACCATCCGCATTGTCGGGCGGTCAACGCCAAAGAGTGGCTTTGGGAAGATGCATAGTCAGAAATCCAAAGGTCTTCTTGATGGATGAGCCATTATCCAACTTGGATGCCAAATTAAGAGTCCAGACTAGAGGCGAGATTTTAAACATCCACAAAAAAGTTAATGCGACCACAATCTATGTCACCCATGACCAGACCGAGGCCATGACTATGGCGGATCGCATAGTCGTTATGAAAGATGGTCTCACCCAACAAATCGACACGCCAAACGAGATATACAACAACCCATCAAATATCTTTGTTGCAGGATTCATCGGCAATCCAGCGATGAATTTCTTAACTGGCAGATTCGATGGAAAGAATTTCTGCTTAGATGAAGAAGAAGGTGGAGGCAAAGCCTCTTTCAAATTAAGCGCAGAGCAAATCAAAACACTTGAAGGATATAAAGACAAAGAGATTGTCGTTGGTATCAGACCAGAGCATTTGTATGTCAAGGGCGATTACAAACTAGAAAATTGCCATAACTATTTTGAGGTTAATTGCGAATTTAGAGAGCTCTTGGGATATGATTCTGTGGTGCACACTCATCTAAGTGGTCAAACATTGCTTATCAAAGTCGACAGCGTCAAAAACGTCAAATCAGGCGATAATTTGGTGGTTGGATATAACGACGAATCACTATATTTCTTTGACAAAGATAGCACAAATAGAATCAGATAATTGTCTTCACGCCACTTGATAAAGAAGAAGATGCAAGACATACTAAATTAAATGGTGGTTTAATGAAAAGAATATCATTAAAAAACATTAAATTAGGCTACAAATCCAAAAGGAACCAGACGAATGTGGTTTCTAAAAATTTGAATGTTGAATTTATCGGAGGAAAGATCAACGTCATCATCGGTGAGTCGGGATGTGGAAAAACAACGATTTTGCGTGCGATCTCCGGTCTTATTTCCCCATTAGAAGGAAGCGTTTATTTTGATGATGTTGATGTGACAAAATATGATCCATCCAATAGAGGACTTTCCTATGTCTCCCAGATGATAGGCCTATACTCCAATCTATCGGTTTTCAATAATATTGCCTTCCCTCTCAAGGTGTCCCACACCCCAAGCGATGAAATCAGAGAAAGAGTCCAAGAGGTTGCAGAGATGCTAAAAATAGAGCATCTATTGAGCAGAAAGCCTAGGGAATTATCTATTGGGCAAGCTCAAAGAGTCGCTCTTGCTAGAGCGATAATCAAACGTTCAATCGTCTATTTGTTGGACGAACCTTTTTCAAATCTCGATAAAAAAACATCTATCGAATTGATACAGGAATTAAAACAGTTATTCTCAAGATTAAATGCCACCGTGATATTTGTTAGCCATGATGTAGGCGAGGCGCTATCTTTCGCCGATCAAGTCTATGCGATGCATGAGGGCGATATCATCTTTTCCGGCACCCCGGAGCAAATATTATTAGAGACAGATGAAAGAATAACGAGGTTGCTTAAAAACTAAAATGGTGGAGCTATATAACGAAAGGGATTTACTTAATCTGGTGAAATCCAAGAAGAATATACTTATTCTCGTTATTGTGTTTGCTTTGCTTTTCGCTATCTCGCTTTTGGTGTTCATTTTGGTTAGCACATACAAAACAAGAGTTGTTTTTTCTATCATTTCAAGCGTGATTTGCGTCGTTTTTGCTATTTTTGCAGCGTTTTTCGCATTCAAATTTGTTTATTTCAAAAGAATTTGTAACGAGTACAACGCCATTCTAAAAGAAGAAACAAAAGAGATAGAAGGGGAGGTTTTAGAATGTTCTTCTTTCTTGACGACTTTGCCAGATAAGTCTCGTTGCTACGAAGTCTTGTTCAAAACCGAAGGAAAGGAATCAATATTTTACCTAAGCGAAATCTTTGATCGCGAGGAGCTTAAATCAGGCAAATGCAAAATATGTGTGTCGTTTGATTATGTGAAGGGGTATTGCTATGAAGATTAAATTCCCTTTAAAAAACCATATCTCGCATGGCTTCTTTGCCTATTTAGCCATCATTATTCTTGTTCCTTTGCTTTGCTCTTATTCCATTCATTTGAAAACCAGGCCTAAAGACTATGAGAGATTCACTTTCTTCTCCGAGGCCTTGTTTGTGAATGATGGTGAATTCAAAGATTTGATGTTCGAGGTTATCCCAGAGGATTTACTCATCGATTTATATGAGATGGAGAGAAGCGATAGATTATTCAACACATATTTATCTTCCTACGGATTCAGCAGTGATATCTGTTTGCTTTCTGAAACGACCTTGTCCAATTTCAAAACGATACCGTTTCTTGATTTAAGCGGGACATCGCTAGAAAAGGAAAACAATTATGTTATCGATGGTCATGAGATAGGGGTTCTATATCACACCAAAGAGGATGAAAAACCGGATGATTTATTCACTTTTGCTGAAGACAATTATTATCTTTGCATCATCAAAGACAGCGTTCATTTATTAGGCCTTGGTCAAGAAGGAAAAACAAACCAAGTCAGTCGCGTTATGGAGTATTTAGTTTCATATGAGTAAGAAAACGACGTATTTCAAAAGAAACAAATACCGAGTCGATGACTTCGGAATTGATGATTTGCCATTAAATAGAAGGGCGCAGTTTTTCGATATATTGAAAAACGAGTGGAAGACGCTTCTATTAATGGGGGCAATTCTTTTGATTTTCTCCATCCCTTATTTAAGCATCGATGTATTGCACTGGTTCATTAAAGTTAATCTACCTGAACAGCTAAAATCAGATGGCGGGACGCCTGAAATGATAGCCAGCGGATTGATGTTAACCGAGATCATCTATGAAGCGGCGTTGGTGGTGGCCTCTTTATTTGTCGCGATACCTCTATCCGGGGTGGCTAGAGTCAATAAGAGGCTCGTCCATGGTGAAGGCGTTTTGTTCAAAAGCGACTTCTTCGATGGAATAAAAATGAATGTATGGCAGTTTATGTCGCTAATGTTCATTTATGGTGTGTTAAGATTCGCCAACCAAATCGTTTTCATTTACATAAAAGACATTCCATATATGGCAGAGATTGTTTATGGGGTTTCCACGGGGATATTGCATATCGTATTCGTTCCAATATTGCTATTTATGTTCGCAGAATCATCCATTTATAAGATGAAATTTTTCACTAATTTCAAAAATTCCTCCCAATTGGCGTTCAATTCCATTTTGTTAATGCTAATATTCTCGTTCATTATTTTTGCGGTCTATTTCCTAAGATACATATTCAATCCAATATTGAGGGTTGGGATTGAAGCGTTAATAATATTGTTGTCGCCACTATATCTGCTATCGTTGTCTCTTTTCACGATGTCGAGATTCGATAAATACATTAATAAAGAGCATTACCCGGAAATTTATAGGAAAGGATTGAAGCCGTTAGAGAAGAAGGAGGAATAGTGTCTATGGAAATGCACACAGTTGAAACAATTGGAAAATGCCCATATACCGCATCTTTCCGCATGCCGCCTACCGATGTCCACCAATCTACGTTTTTCGTTTTGACGATAGTGGAGAAAGGCGAAGCAACACTATTTTTTCATTCAAGCGATGGGGTAGAGACGGCAGTAGATGTTAAAGAGGATGATTGTTTCTTCCTTTTGCCTTTCTCACCTGTCCAATTCAAGAACGTTTCACCTTCATTTTTCGCAAGAGATATTTTCGTAAGCGAGAAAAAAATGAAGGAATGCTGCGATTTTCTAGAGCCAGGACTCTATGATAAATTGATTGATTCGACTTCTCCGATTGTTTTCCAGCTTTCTCCTTCCGCGGTTATCTTTTTGGCCGAAAGCTCCTCTCAATTGATGGGCGAAAGAATCAATGATGAGAAAGATTCGTTCCATAAATCGCTTATTTCAACGATTTTATCTTTATATACATCTTCGAAATCCACCAATGTTGTCTATCCAGTCTGGTTAAGTGGTTTTTTAAGAAAACTGGAAGAAGAGGATGCTTCATCTATGAGTGTGGAGGATATGGTGAAAAGCACCAACTACTCCCACGGATACGTCAATCGAGAATTCAAGAAATACCTTGGCTGCTCAATTATTCAATTCACTATCAGGAAGAAATTAGAGAAAGCGACCGTTCTAATTGCAACAACTTCGTTGTCGATAGAATCGATCAGCGATTCGCTTAATTTCTCCAATGTCAGCAATTTCATCAACATCTTCAAGAAAAGATATGGGATCACTCCCGCTAAATACCGCAAACTGCACGGATCATCCGTTCAAATGGACACCTATCAGGAGTGGGGTAAGATAACGTATTCAAACAAATGAACAAATAGGTCGATAATTTGATATTTTGTAGCAAAAATAAAATTATTTTAATATGCCCATAGTTATAAACTATAAGTATAAAGAACTAAATTTTAAGGCGAGGTAAGATCATGCCAGAAAAGAAATTTGGGTTTGTTTTATCGGTTTTGACGGCGATCGGCGCTTTATCTTTCTCATTCGCGTCAAATAAAATCGATTATGTTGTAAATGCCGATGAACCAGAAACCGTCCAAGCGGAGTTTGCATCTATTTCTTGGAACAACATGGATTATTCCTATACGACAGGTTCCTCTTGGTGCGGGGATGTAGGCCCATCAGGCGCCCCAGAAAATGGATATTGCTTACTTGTTTTCTTCAATGAGGTCGGCAAGAGCGTTCAAGAATCTAAGATTGGAGAACTCACCACATCAGGAAGAGGTGTCATAGGTCAAGGCCATAACGCTGATACAAAGATAAAAGTCAATGGTGTCAATATCGTTGATGTCGAAGATAGCGTTTGCTACATATATCCGCAGTATGGCTTGTTTTTCTATATCCCAGAAGCCTCTATAATTTATAGCGATACTTATAAAATCCCCACGATTTCGATGGAAGCAGGGGTTTCCTTCAATAATGTCGTTCTCCCAGAAATTCACTTTGAATTCCAAGGGGAAATAGGCGAAACAAATTGTTGGATATATAGAAAGCCTTCATCGGAATACAATCGCTTCGCTTTCGATTGCGTGGCAGAAGGATGGAATAACACTCCAGTAGACGCAACACATGCCCAAAATGTTTTGAAATTCGGCGAATACGGTGTCGATTTCCTCAAGAAAGATGGAGTCGCAAGCGAGCATAATCTCGTTGGTAAATATTCAGACTGCGGAACAAAAATATCAGTAAACGGGGTGCCTTTATGGCAAATAGAGGATGCGGTTGTTAACTATGCCCATGGCTATTGCTATCTTTATATTTCTTTACCTTTGTCGTGTATGTCGCCAAAGAACGGATACAAAGTACCGACGTTGCATATCAATGAAGGAACCCTTTTCTATGATACGGTGCTGCCTGAGGTCAATTTATATTTATTCATGGATAGGTGGATTTACACCAAACCAGAAACCCCAGACGATAGCGACTATGTCTCTTCTCTTACTTTCTCATCTATTTTCGGCGATGAGCAAGTCACGCTAAATGAGGCGAATAGGCAGATATCGAGCGAAAAAGAATGCAGCATCTATGATTTTGGTTTCTATTTCGATTACAAATTAGAAAATTCCGACAGCTCCTTTGTTTTGTATGCAGCGGGTGCGAAAAACCAAACAGGATTAAGGCTGGTCTTTAGAGACAAAACCATCTCGGTTTATGATGCTACGGAGAATTATTCCCTTCTTGGTTCAATCGATTTGCTGAATTTCTCTTTCAATGAATGGTACTCGTTATTCATTTATACCAAAATGGTGGATGATGAGCTTTCGCTTTGCGTTGCGATTGATGAAATAACTTATATTCATCTCGATTCGCCAAATATCGCCAATCAAGATAACCTAGGAAATCTATTCTCGATAGTGTTAGGAACTGGCACAGTATCGCTTAAAAATACTGTTCTAGGAGGGGATAATAAAAAGCCTACTTTGACATATAGTGGTAAACTTGTTTATGGTGTTCTTTCCGGAAGCGAGCAAATAGATTTCGTCTCAAAATGTGCGGCTTTTGATGCGTATGATGGCGATGTCACCAACTTAATCCAATGCGTTTGGCCAGAAGGATCATTAACTGATGGAAAGATTAATAAGGGCATTTGGGAAGTCAAAATAAGCGCGTTCGATAAGTCCGGAAATACTGACCAAATTATTGTGAGTGTTGTTGCCGCGGATAAATTAGAAGTAAAAGTCACATTTGACGGAGCGAACGAAACGATATATCAAATCGGTGACCATATCGCGCCAATCCAAAATCCTCATAAAGAAGATACGCAGACAATCACATATAGATTCCTTGGCTGGTATTTGAATGATAGGCCATGGGATTTCGAGAACGATTATGTCGTTGAAGATGTAAATCTTGTCAGCAGATTCATAGAAAGTGTCAGGGAATACCGCTTATTCATGAATGTGGAAGGATTGCCTGGAGTCAAAACCCAGTCGATGTATTTCACTTACGGGACAGTTGTGAATATGTCCATCTTTGAAAAAGAAGGATATTCATTGAAAGCCTATTTGAATGAAGAAGAAGTCACATCCATCACAATCGTCACAGATACGACTCTTAAATTGGTGTACGCATCTACGAATCCCGAGCAAGGGAAAAATGGATGTGGAGGAAGTGTAGCGGCCTCGGGAATGCTATTATCCATCTTATCGCTTGCAGGAATTGCGATTGCATTTGGCAGGATAAAAGGAGGAAAAGAGCATGAATAAGAAAATAACAATCTTTGCTTTGCTCTCTTTCGTTTCTTTCGCAAGCCTTGGCTTTGTTGGTGTTTCTAGGGCAACTCTTGCCGATGGAGAAATATCCTTTGATACAAAAACCATCCAAGCACTTTCCCACAAAGACGGGGAAACAATAAATTTCCTAAATGATGATATGGTTGCCTATTGGGATAACGATGCGACCGATATAGAAACGTTAAAAACGCTTTATGAGATGAATGATGAGATAGCCTCATTCCCCTCTAATTCGGTTGATCACGAATACACAAGGAATCTATATGACAAATGGGATGATTTTAAGCCGGTCAACAACACATTGTCTTGGAAATCCACCATCAAAGCGAACTCATACGACATAGTCGTTTCAACAAAATCAGATTTGACAGAAGCCTTATATGAAGAAAAGGGTCTGACTGAGCCATATTTCACAATGGAAAACCCATTTGCCTCGACCCATTATTTCTGGCAAGTGACATCTCATACGAGCAAAGGGGACTTCAAGTCATCCCTGTTTGATTTCTATAGCGGTGATTACAAAAGGACTGTTGATATACCGACCATTTCCAATACGCGTGATGTCGGTGGATTCACCGGTCAATTTGGGACGATGAAACAAGGCTTGGTTTTTAGAAGCGGGCGTCTTGATGATTGCACTGAACTATGCCGCGAGGCCTTGAATCAGCTTGATATCCAAACCGATTTGGATTTAAGAAGAGTCGGCGAGGGAAGGAAAAACCCCGCAAATCTCCCCAATTACATGCAAAAAACCATGCAAAGCTATTATGCAGATTTCTCGGATACATATCGCGCCGCCACAGTTGAAGCGGTAAGGGTATTTGCCGAACCGGCTAATTACCCAATCATCTTCCATTGTGCGGTTGGAAGAGATAGAACAGGGACTTTGGGGATATTGCTTCAAGCGCTATGCGGAGCGTCAAGGGAATACATCATCCACGATTATTATTCATCGATGTTCTCCGTGACTGGTGCTTACCAGAAAACCCTTTCTGATTTGAATCTCTATGCGGTTAATGATGTGCTTAACATGATTGAAGGTATGGGTGATTCGCTTTCTAGCGGCGCAGAGAACTTTTTAAAAGAGAAAGTGGATGCTTCTACCGGGGAAACCATTGGTTTATCTGAACTAGAGATAGAGAAAATTAGAGATATCTGGTCTGGGAAAATTGAAGTGGAACATGGCCAAAAAACATTTAAAGCAAGCGACAATTACGAAGGAAAGGTCTTTGTGAAGATTAAGTCGCTTGGACATGAAGATGTTGCGATGATGGTGGATAAAGGGGCAACAATTAAAGCGCCATATCAGTTGGATGATTCGCTTATGTGGTTAGAAGAAGGAAAAACTTTTGATTTTGTTTCCTCCATTCAAAAAGACACATTCATTTATGCTGACTACGCTCCTCGTTGCATCATAACAATCCACTTTGTCGGAATCGCCAAACCCGATGAGATTTTGACCTTGAAATCTGGTGATGTGGTAAATCTTAGCCAATACACTTTAGATGGTTTTGATATGGTGGCGATATCGGATCAAGGGGAAAAAATAGATTCCTATAACGTCACCAGAGATGCATATATAAATGTTGTTTATACTAGAAAGTGAGGGTGCTAAATGAAAAAAAGTAACAAATTCGCGTTATTAACTTCATTGTTCTTCTTTATTTTTGCCTCATTCTCATTACCGACAAAACGCATAAAGGAAACAAAGGCGTCGGATGAATGGGAGACGGTGGAAACAAAGGCATTGCCATCAACTTGCACATTTATCTTTGATGCTTCTGATGCCTACATGTTCTTCGCCTTGGAGACAAATGACTATACATCGATGGGAAGCGACAATCTTTATGTAGGATCTGCAACATATTACGACACATCGGACTACAATTTCTTATCTTATATCGAACTATCTTCCGATAATGTGACTTACATTCCTTTCAGCACCATATATTTCAACATCGATTTCAATTTCTTCTTCAAAGATGGGCAATTCAGATTTGGTATTAGGCGTAACGCATCAACCATTAGAGAAGATTGCACATATGAATATATTAGAGTCCTCCAAGGGTGCGAATTCCCTTCATATGATTATTGCGTTAATGGGGGAACGAAAAAGAAATTCGTCCAGAAAGACACGGCAATTGCAAAATTATCGCGCGTAAATGAATTCGAAACTGCCGCGACTTCAGTTTATAGCGAATACACACCAAAGAAACAAGTTACTTATACTGGAATCGCTGCAGGATGGAATAACGCCAACTATGGCGACATAACATACAACAGTTTAATTCTGAAATTCGGTCAGCACGGTGCCGATTATTTAGCCGATAGCCATGTTGCGGATGCAACTAACCAAGCGACAAGTGGATTTGATATTGGAAAGAAACTCACTATCAACGGCCTTCCGATCTATAAGATTCGCGAGAAATATGGAAATACAAAAGTGGGGTACGACCATGGTTATTGCTATTTCTATGTCAACTACCCGAAAGAAATTCTTTTATCCACGAGTGATTATTTGGTGCCGACCATTCATATAGAAGCCGGCGCAGAATTCATGGACTCAATTCTCCCAGAAGTCACTTTGAAATTGGCGGGGAATGAGTGGATTGCCTCGACTGCCTCAGACTTTAAGATTGATGACCCAGTTAACATCAATTCTTATTCTTTGGTCACATTTCCTCATCATTTGGGCACTGACCCACATCCAGTCTTCTCCCAATTGCCTAGCAATGGCTGCGGGATAAGGTTCAATATCGAGATAGGCGATACTGACCTAGCTGATTACTCCAACCAGGTTTCAATGAACATTGATGGGCTTTATAAGTGCATTTTGAATATCAATTTCACAACTGGCACCCTTACTTTATTTGATAAAGAAAACAACAACGCGATTGCTCAAAGCGTTTCTGGCTACGCTTTCGCGCCAAATTCCTCATATTCCATCGAAATGGAAATTAGATGTGGCGAAACAACTGTTTTCTCCATCGCCATCAATCATTTATTAATGATAAATTACGAATTCGCTTCTTCTAAGGCTGGGGAATGTGATGTGTGGGTTGTTGATAATTCTGGATATCTAACATTCGACGCCTATAGCGAGCCATCTACGTATAAGCCTTCAATCATTTATGGAGGAACGTCCATATACAATTTCAAAGAAGGGGACCCTGTCTACAACTTTGTTGGGGTGGTGGATGCTTCTTCGCTATATGATGATACGGTTAGCTACGCCAACATCCATTATGAATATGAGGATGGAGCGGTAAGCGATGGCAAATACAACGCTGGCGAATGGACACTTAATATAATCCTCACCGTTGATGGATATGAGCCAATCACCAAAACAATCATCATCAAAGTCAGCGGCCTTTCTTCAATGGCTAAGATTTATTACGATGACGGCGAGCCAATCGAAGTGCCAATCGGTTCCAAACTAACTCCACCCGATAACCCAAGCACATATCGCGAAGGCGAATACGACTATGTGTTCGACGGATGGTATTTTGAAGGGGCGAAATGGGATTTTGAGAATGACGTCGTCCAAGGTGATATGCATCTAGAATCGCGCTTCAAGCAAACAACGCCTCATTACATTGTCACTGTTATTTTCGAAGGGATAGAAAGAGCGAGCGAGACATATTCTTTAACCAAGGGAAGCAGCCTTCCATTCATCATTTTCGAATTAGAAGGTGCGACATATGAAGTTTATTATGGTGAGAATAGAATTACCTCTCTTGTTGTGCAAGACGATATCACAATAACCGTTAAATATGTCGTGGTGTTCACCTACATTGATCCATCTGAAGCAACCTGCACAGAGGATGGTAACATCGGATACTGGTATTCGCCAGTTTATGGAGATTATTATTTCGCAGACCCCGAAGGAAGAGAGCAAATCGAAGATCCTATAATCCACAAATTCAATCACGATATTGTCCATCTTGATTATGAGGATTCTTCCTGCGCCAAAGTCGGCAACAAAGAATGTTATTTCTGCCCTCAATGCGGAAAGCATTTCGTTGATGAGAATGGCGAAGAGGAGATGCTAGATTGGGCAATACCAAAGAAAGCCCATATCCTCACCCATCATGATGCGGTGGAACCTTCTTGCGAAGAAAACGGATATTTAGAGCATTGGACCTGCGCGAATGAGCCAGGGGTGTATTATGGCGATGAAGCATGCACATTCGAATTAGAGACGATTGTCATTTCTCCGCTTGGCCACGAATATGAAGCACCAACTTATACTTGGACACAAGAAGAGGAAACATATCGCTGCATCGCTTCAATCAAATGCGGGAATTGCGATGAAGAAATAGCCGAGACGGCGACCGCTACAAAGGTGGTGCTGAGTGAATCAACTTGCTCAAAAGAAGGAGAGATTTCTCTTTCTGTTAGATTTGAAGATGAGAGATTCTCCGCTCAAACAAAGATAATGAAGACGCCTATGACCCCGCATAAATATGTCTTGGTTGAAGAAGTTAAGGCAACAAGTAATAGCAGTGGTGTCAAAGAGCATTATGAATGTTCCGAATGCAATAGGTGCTTCACGAAGAATGGAGAGGTTTATACCGAAGTCCAATACGCTGACTTGTTAATCAAATTCAGTGGCAATTCTTCTGGCTGCGGCGGGGCAATAGAAGCCACATCGGTAACTTTATTCTTCGTAACATCGGCTTTTGCGACATTGCTTGTGGCAAGAAAAAGAAAGGAGGAAAGATAATATGAAAAGCAAGAAATTCCTACTTACATCTGCACTTATCTCCCTTGTTTTGGTGGCAACTGCCATTCCGACCTCTTTAATTATCTCTGGTGCGAGCAATCCTTCGGCGCCTAGAACATTGACAACTGAAATATCTCCAACTAGACCTGGGAAGGGCGAGAATGTCTCTATATTGCCAGATGCCTTATCTCAATTCTGGCAAATGGACAATTTAGTTGGGACTTATAGAGATAAGCTTGATGAGATTGGCGCGCTTACTCCTTATAGCGATGAGCTTTATTCCTGGACGTCTCACATAAGCAATACCGAATCAGAAAAGAACATAAGAAGAGCGATATTTGATAAATATGATTTATTTAGGCCGGTCAACAATGTTTTGGCCTGGAACTCAAATATCCCCGCAAAAGGCTATAAAATCATCATTTCGCAGGATAAATCTTTCTCAACGATCGAAAGGCAATATGAGGTTTCTGGCGATGAGAATTCTATTGTCTTTGAGAACCCATACACTGGGGTGGATTATTATTGGCAAGTGATTGCCACTAAAAACGATGACTCTTTGGCGTATTCCGATATCTTCAATTTCAAGACCCAAGCCAAACCAAGAACTGTCAAAATCGAAGGTGTATCTAACACCAGAGACTTAGGCGGAAATGTTGGGTTAAATGGCAAGAAAATGAAGGAAGGCCTCATATATCGTGGAATGGGATTAGAAGCAATAACCACAGATGGCGAAAACGAATTCAAGAACCAGCTTGGCATAAAAAGCGAATTGGATCTAAGAGGGGTCGGAGAAGGAATAGAGAATTATCTATCGCTTTCTAATTATTATCATTATCCTTCGCCGCTTGATTATTATTCCAATAGCGGCAGCAACATGGGGATTGAATGGATGGGAAGCGGCTCTCTGGTGGCGTCTTTTGGAAATGCGGTCAAAACCTTAGCCAACAAAGACAATTACCCAGTCTATTTCCATTGTGCGGTTGGAAGAGATAGAACCGGATGGATGGGAATGTGCTTGAATTTCCTCTGTGGAGTAGACGAAGAGACAACATTCAAAGAATTCGCGTTGTCTTTATTCTCCACAAGCGGCGCCTTAACCAAAGGACATACCGAACTCCATAGCAGATTCATCCGCATCCGCGATTACATAAATACATTCTCTGGCAATAATCTTTCCGAAAAGATGGAGGATTATCTTGTTACTATGGCGGGGCTAACCCACGAAGAATGTGAGAGCGTTAGAGGCATATTATTAGGCGATATCGATACTGGATTTGTTGCAGGAGATGTCAATCCTGAACCTTATACCGATTTAGCCAAAGTCACATTCAGGAAATATGGCGAGACTCCAATCATCAAGATGGTGGAAATCGGGTCCACAGTCGATAGGCCTGATCTAGGAAATGGCTCCTGGTACCATGGGAATGATTTATGGGATTTTGATAATGATGTGGTCATTAGCGATATGTATTTGGATTATCGCTCCACCGATAAATGCAAAGTGGCGGTCCATTATTCCGGATTGAATTTGCCAGATGGAGTTTTCGATGTTGATTATGGAACGACATTTGACTTATCTGTTTTCGCTAGAGACGGTTACACATTTAGAGTGTATGACGATGCGTTCAATAGAATCAATTCTTTGGTGGTAACTGGCGATATCTCCATCAATGTCATCTATTCTCCCATCAACGGATATAAGCCAAAATCCAATTCCCGCATAATCGTTATGGCAGGACAAAGCAATGGTGCGGGCGTAGGTCATTACCAATATCTTGAGAATTCATTAGATGAAGCGAAGATTGCAGAGATAAATAACGGATACGACAATGTTTTGATATATGGCTATTCGCATGGCGATTATTTCACTGATGGCTTTAGGAAAGTAAATGCGACCAGGCAAACCGCTACCGCGGCCACGCCAGGGACATTTGGCTTTGAGGTAGGACTTGCAGATAGACTATCAAAAGCCTTCCCTGATGAAACAACCTATATCCTCAAATACGCCCATGGAGGAACGTCCCTCAATTATGACTGGGCTTCTCCGACGATGAAGGAGAATATCAGCAACATCTTCCCGCTTCCTGCCGATTATCCTTATGAAAGAGGATGGCTGTACAGTGGATTGGAAGAATCTTTGAGAACCGCTATAGATTATATAAGTGAGACGACAAACACCATCCCGATGGTTGAAGCGTTTATGTGGATGCAAGGAGAAGCGGATGCTGATCTTGAATCGACATTAGATATCTATGAAGAATCATTCAATATGCTTATTGATGATTTCAAAACCACTTTCGAAGACAATATCAGCTATAAATTTGCCGTGTATGATGCAGCGATAAGTGAAACATCTTTGTGGGCGTATCCAAAGCAGATGAACGCTATAAAAAAGCAAAGAGCCGAACAGCATAACGATGTCTATATCGAAACCAACACCAGGCTCACAACACGCTTTGAGCCATTAGGAACATACACTGATAAAGCCCATTATGATGCAGCCTGCTACATTGACTTGGGGCATATGTTTGCCGATGCATATCTATCAAGAACGGTAAAAGGTTATACGCCGAATGCATTAGAAATTGCCTCGGTTGATAAAATAACTTTGACGATGGGCAGCGATTATACGATTGAGCCACCAGAGACTTTCTTCAATGGTGACCCCGTCGAAGCCAAATTGTCATATTTTGCAGAACAACATACATCTTTCTCTGGCTCGGTTTATTCCTATTTCAAAGTCAACACCGATTCTTCATTTACACCACTTAGAGTAGGAAATACCGAACTTAGGATAACAGCATACTATAATGATGAAGTTAGAACCATCCTCGTGCCGGTTGAGGTTGTTGAAGCCTAAAATCCCTGCAAAAACTGCATAAATTGCTATTTATCAGTCAATTAATTCTTTTTCAGGCCGAAAATTTGATTGATATCTTTTTCCAATTCAATCGTGTGCGGAGCGCCCGATCCACCAAAAGAGATGGAATTATGCAAATAAACAACGGTTAGGTTTTCCTTTGGATAAGAAAAATAATGGCCACCATAGGCTCCAGACCAGCCAAATGCCCCCGGAGGTAATGTTTCCCAATCATCGCCTTGTCTAATATAGACGCCTAATCCGAAATATGACTTATAGTCTTTCGGCTTATATAGTTCAATCATTTCTTCAAATGCTTTTTTTGAGATTAAACCTTCTCCTTTGTTGGTTAAAGCGATGGCGAATTTGAGGTAATCGCTAAGCGTAGATAGAAGTCCTGCGCCGCCCCCATTGAAGCCATTTGGGTATTTGTCAAAACCATAAGTCAGTTTGTTTTCTGGGATCAAAATTCCATCTTTGTATTCACATAAAACCGGCATGTTTTTTATTCTGTTCTCATCAACGTAGTAGCAAGTATCTTTCATGCCGAGTGGATCGAATATGTATTTCTTCAAGAAATCCTCGTATTTCATCTTAGAGACAATTTCCACGATTCTCGCTGCAACATCGTAGGCCTCGTTGCTATATGTTTCCTTTGTTCCGGGGATCGATTGAAGTGTGAAATCCTTATAAGTCTCAACAGTTTTCTCCAAAGAAGAGCCATTATCGAATCGATGATCTTCAAAAGAGGAGGGGAAGCCTGAAGAATGGCTTAATAGTTCGCGTATGGTGATTCGATACGTTCCATTTTGCCCATCCACCTTAAAATTACCGAGAAAAGGTATGTATTTGTCGATGTAATCATCAACTTTTAACAAGCCTAAATCCTCGCATATTAGAACCGCTACGGCGGTGATTGGTTTGGTTAAAGAAGCAAGACGATATAATGTTGTTTCTTTCGAATCTCCAAAACATTTACTAAACAAAATGTTTCCATCCTTCGCAATCGCAAGCGAAAGACCGGAAACCATATTATCTGAAACGTATTTGTTTAGCCTTTGCTCCAATGATATGAAATTATATTTCATACCCATAATTATAAACAGTTAATAGTCGTGTGTCGCTTATGAATTTTGGTTTGTTTCTTTTTTCTTTGTTAGAACGTTTTTGCGTGAACAAAAATATTTTTGTTGTTTATGACAATTGATAGCAAAGCTATAATATTGTCACATGATTAAATCGCTTAAAAAACTTAGAAACATAACATTCATAATATTCGGGGTCGAGGCCGTCATTTTTGTTTTGCTAGTCGTGGCCTTGTATCTTAACTGGTTCAACATCAACGAAGTGTTGGAATTTTACCATCTGATAATCGGATTCAGCGTCTTATTTGTTTTAGACGCCTTGGTTTATTGGTTCGGGCTTTTATCACTGAATAGGAAAAGGACTTTGAACGACTTTGAGGCTGCAAGTTTAGTCTCCAACGATATTCAAAGCGCTTATAACTTCGGTCAAATCGGCTTGTTGGTTATAGACGAGGAGAATGTTGTCATCTGGACAAGCAACCTTTTCCCAGAGAGAAATATGAATCTAGTGGACACAAAGGTATTCGAGTGGAAGCCAGAATTGAAGGAATTGGTGGATGGACCAGTCGGGAAAAACAAGAAAATAAACGTCTCCAATAGCGTTTATGAGGTCTCATATCTTTCAGAACCCCGCTTATTCATCTTCAAAGACAGAACCGATTACGAATCATTGCTCCATTATTCAAACGACAACGCGATGGTTCTAGGAATCGTCCAAATCGATAACTATGATGATGTCGCTTCAGATACGGATGAAAGTGCGGCATACGTAACAAAAGTAAGGACTTTGACCGTCGAATATTTCAGAAACATGGGCGTTTTGCTAAGAATGGTGAGGGCAGATACATATTTCGCCATATGTAATAGCGCTTCGCTAGATGCTTTAGAAGCGGATAAATTCTCCATTCTTGATGAGATACATAAATCAAGCGACGGCCAAAGAAATAGACTTACATTATCAATTGGCTTTGCGCATAATTTCGCAGATACCGCAAAACTTAATGAGATGGCTTCGACTGCGCTTGATGTTGCTTTATCTAGAGGTGGTGACCAAGCCGTTGTCTCCCACTATGGCAAGGAGCTTGCTTTCTATGGAGGAAAAACCGCCGCGGTGGAGAATACCTCTAAAATCAAAATCAGAACCTTTGCCGATAGCTTGATAACTTTGATAAAAGACGCTTCCGATGTCTATGTCATGGGCCATACAGAGGCAGACATGGATGCTTTAGGCGCTTGTTTAGGAATCATGGCTATCTGCCATCATTTGAATAAGCCTGTGAAAATGATTTATGACCCGAACAAAGCTGAAAAGAAAACTAGATTAGCGTTCAAGAACGCTTTCCCAAAAGATGTAGGGGAATCGATGACAATTTCTCCTTCTGCCGCATTGACCAAGATAGAAAATAGGTCTTTGTTGGTGGTAACTGACGTCGCCGTTCCTGCCAATACAATGTGCCCTGCGGCATTGGAAAAAGCCTCGAAAATAATTGTCATTGACCATCATATGCGTGGTGACCATTATATCGAAAGACCAGTTCTGGACATGGTTGATCCTTCAGCCTGTGCTGCTTCGGAGTTAATCGCCGAAATGATTTATTTCGCCACCGAGAATCCTCGAATCGAATTGTCGCCAAGCTACGCCACATTAATGCTTTCCGGCATATTCTTGGATAGTAACTATTTCAAGAGCAAATCAACTGGCAGGGGTACATTTGCCGCCGCCCAAATCTTAAAAGAATATGGGGCGGATAACACCATTGCCTATAACTATCTAAAAGACGATTACGACGAATTCCAACTCATAAACAAAATATTGGGCACCATGGCTACCCCGCATTTCGGCATCATATATTGCAAAGCCGATGAAAAAGAGTTGGTGGAAAGATCCACCCTAGCCAAAGTCGCAAACGAAGCGATGAGATTGCAAGGCATATCCGCTTGCTTCGTAATAGGTAGAACCGATGAAAAAACAGTCCGTATTTCCGCTAGAGGAGATGGCTCCGTCAGTGTTGGTTTGCTTATGCAAAAATTAGGCGGCGGAGGCCATTACAGCATGGCAGCAGGCGCCAGGGAAAATACAACCATAAAAGAAATGGAAAAAGAACTCTTGGAGGTTTTGGATACATATCTAGAATCCGCCAGAGAATATAAGAATATCGAGGGGGATTAAGCATGAAAGTTATTTTGAAAGCCGATGTTAAAGGCGTTGGCAAAAAAGGCGAATTGGTCAATGTAAGCGATGGATATGGCACCAATTTCTTGATTCCTCGCGGTTTAGCCGTTGTGGCCAATTCAAGCAATCAGGCGATACTCGCTAACGATAATGCCAAGGAGCAAGCGAGGCAAAAGCAACTCAAAGCCGATGCGGAAGAGCTAGCCAAACGCCTTGAGCATATCGATGTCGAATTCCAATTAAGTTCCAAGGGCGGAAAAGTATTTGGGACCATCTCCACCAAAGAAATCGAAGAAGGGCTTAAGAAGCAGTGGGGTATCACCATCGATAAGCGCAAATTCATCGATAAATATCCAGCGAATGCCTTGGGTTACACAAGGCTCAAAATCGAATTATATAAAGGAAGTGAAGGCCAAGTAATAGGCACCGTCAACGTCCATATAAGCGAAAAGGAGGGAGCCTAATATGGCAAAGGCCAAGACATTGGTTTTACCTTCTAACGTCGCAGCCGAAAGAGCAGTCCTCGGAGCGATGATGATGGATGAGCAAAGCGCGGTTTTTGCTTTGTCCATTCTTTCAGTTGATGATTTCTCCGATGTCGATCCCAGGAACAAACTTATATATGATGCGATGGTCAAATTGAATCAAAGCCATGCGAAGATTGACCCGCAGACAGTCAATGAGGAATTGACAATTCTCCATACCTCATCGGAGGCTGGAGGCATTGAATATCTTTCCGAATTGATTGATACATTCATGAACCCAGAAAACATCAACCATTATGTCACAATGGTGAAAAACAATTCGGTTTTGCGCCAATATTTGATCGCTTTAGGGAAAATCAGGGATGATTATATGGATGGCAAAGCCTCTGATATCGCCTCTTTCCTCCAATCATCGCAAATATTATTGACGGATATCTCAGAAAACCGTTCGGTTGGCGATTTCTTAAGAGCCGATAGCGTTGCCGAGCAAACCTTGAACACGATTGAACTAAAAAGAAAAACCGATAGGACTGGTTTGACTGGTGTAGAAACGGGCTATCCTAGATTAAACAAATACACCCATGGTTGGCAGAAGGAGAATTTGATTTTTATCGCTGCTAGACCTGGTGTAGGTAAAACCGCTTTTGCCATCAATCTTGCTTATAATGCTGCCAAAGCCGGTACGACAGTCTTATTCTTCTCTGGAGAAATGTCTTCGGAATTAATAATGGAGAGATTGCTTTCTTCTGTCACCACCATCGATTCAGAGAAAATCCAGACCGGATTCTTAAATGATGGACAAAGAGTGGGAATCAAGCAAGGATTGCAGCAAATCTCCACTTTGCCTATTTATTTTGATGACACCCCAAACCCAGCGCTTGGCGATATCCTTGCCAAATCAAGGAAAGTCAAGAACGTTGGACTTATCGTTATTGACTATTTGAATATTATCTCAGCTGGTTCCTCTAGAGGAAGCGATAACCGTTCTAGAGAATTAGGCATAGTCACCCAATCTTTGAAAGGATTGGCAAGAAGCCTCCATGTCCCAGTTATTTGTCTTGCTCAGCTTAATAGAAGCGTTGAAGATAATGAGAACAACATCCCAATGCTTTCAAACCTCAAAGAATCAGGAAAGATAGAAGAAGATGCTGACTTGATTCTTCTTATGCATAGAGGCGATTACTGGTCATCTTTGGGCATGAAGAAGAAAGAAGACGTGAAGGCCGCGGCGGCAAAATATGCGCAAGGGAACAATTCCGAGCAGGGTATGAAAACAGATGATTTCACCAAGAAGATCCAGCAACAAGTCAATGTCAACAAAGCCCAAGGAAACGATAAAGGTGGAATGTCGGTTGTCGAGATAATGATTGCCAAAAACAGAAACGGAAGAATAGGCGAAGTCACTCTTATGTTCGAGAAGAATTTCTCTAGATTCACCACCCCAACATTAGAAATGGAAAGAATGGTGGCAAAAAATAGAGGCATAGATCTCCCCGAGGACGACGAAGAAGAATAAAATGCTCTCATTTATAAATGTCGGTTCCGGTTCTAAAGGGAATGCGACTTTGATATACAACGAAGACACATTGATCCAAATAGATATGGGTCTTCCTTTGAAGTCGATTAAAGCGGCTTTAAAAGAAATAGGGAAATCCATTGGGGATTTGCGGGCGGTTTTTATAACCCATGACCATTCGGACCACATTTCAACCTTGGAAAGATTACCAAAAAATGTCGTGAGGTTTGCTTCAGAAAAGACAATAAACGGGGAATATAGGATCTTATATTTAGATGAATGCGTCCTTATTGGTTCTATGGTGGTTCAGCCATTAAAAACAAGCCATGATGCGATAAACCCAATCGGGTTTTTGATAAAAGATAACGATGAATCTTTGGCTTATATAACCGACACCGGATTCATCCCCGATGAGACTCTCCCTTTTTTAGTTGACGCCACATATTACATATTCGAAAGCAATCACGATTACAAGATGCTTATGAAATCTAAGAGGCCTCCTAGCTTAAAAAAGAGAATCCATAGTGATTTGGGGCATCTTTCTAATGTCGACAGCGCTTTCTACTTATCCCATTTCATCGGGCCTAAAACGAAAGAGATATATCTCGCCCACCTTTCGGAGGAATGCAATCTCCCTCATTTAGCGATAGACGCCCATCTAAAAGCCTATAAGAAGAAGAGGATCGATGTGGATAAAATCGATTTGGTTTGTTTGAAGCAACGCTCATTCACCAAAGGAGGCCACGCGAAATGAGAATAAAAATATATGCTGTGGGCTCAATAAAAGAAAAATATTGGGTGGACGCGATTGATGAATACATAAAAAGAATCAGCCCTTATTCGAAGATTGAAATAATTGAAGTGGATGATTTGTCTATGAAAGGGAAAAGCGATGAACAAATCAAAGACAAAGAATGCGATTCGATTTTATCGAAAATCAAACCGAATGAATTTGTCTGCAATCTGGATTTGAACAAAAAAGAATACGATTCCGTTTCTTTTTCCTCCAAGTTGATGGAGATGATTGAAAAAGGGGGAGCTTCCTTGTCTTTTGTGATCGGAGGATCGCTAGGAATAAGCGAGAAGATGAAACAAAGGGCAAATGAATCGATATCTTTATCAAAGATGACTTTCACCCACCAGATGAGCAGGGTGATATTGCTTGAGCAGATTTATCGGGCTTTCAAAATAAATAAAGGGGAGCCTTACCATAAGTAAGGAATCTTTATATAAAAGGTAAAAAGGTTTATATTAAACACGATGGAATACGAGGAATTCTCTGAATTTGAAAAAATAAGCGATCCCACAAACCCTTTTTGCAATGGCTACAAAACCAAGGAGGGCGCCATATTTTTCATTGAACCAGGTTTCTATGTCGGCTTGATGGGTTTCAAGGATAGAAGAGGCGATGAATATAAAAAGATAATCGATGCGATGATAGAAACGGCGAATAAAGAGAAAAATGTCATATTCTGCGGGGATTTTGAGAATCCATTCATGGAAAAAGAGGGATTTATATATCGCGAGATACAGGATTTAAGTGATCCTCTACAGATATACGTAGAGGATAAGAATCGCCCAAGCGACTATGGAGATTAATATGGATATAGTGGTAATTGGACTCGGATACGTAGGAATCGCAAATGCCATTTCTTTAGCGAAGAAAGGCCATAACGTTTTAGCGTTTGATTTAAACAAGGAAAGAATCGAAACCTATATCAAAGGTGATTCGCCTTTATCGGAGCCAGATGTCGCCCACTATATCAGAAGATATAGAAACAGGATTGATTTCACGTCCGATCCAAATAAAGCCTATTCATTCTCTTCTATATATTTGATTGCGGTGGACACTCCATCATTAGAGACCGGGGAAAGCGATTTAACCCATCTAAATGAAACGATTGAAATGATAAAGAAAGAGAACAACAAAGAAGGAACAATCATAATTCGTTCTACTGTCCCATTAGGCACCGCAGCATCATTAAAAGCGCAATTGCCTCAATATAGGATAATAAGCAACCCGGAATTCTTAGCGGGCGGAAGTGCAATCAGGGATGAATTATTCCCGATGAGAATCGTCGTTGGTGCTTCTTCCGTGGAAGAGTTTAATTTCATGCGCACAATCTATAAAAAAGATATTGCGTCTGGCGCGCCATATTATGAAACCACTAATATCTCCGCCGAATTATCCAAATACGCATCAAATTCTTTTTTGGCGACGAAAATAAGCTTCATAAACTCTCTTTCTAGGCTATCTGATGAAATCGGCGCAGATATTGATATAGTCTCTTCGATTATGGGCGCTGACCCACGCATCGGCTCCTCAATGCTTAAAGCAGGGGTGGGGTTCGGCGGCTCATGTTTCAAAAAAGACAGCGAATCGCTTCTACATGTGGCAAAAAATAACGGGGTTTCCTTGCCTTTGGTGGAAGACGCATTGAAAATCAACGAAAGTCAGCCTTTATACCTAATTGAAAAAATAAGAAAAGAAGTTGGGAGTCTTAAAGGAAAGAAAATATCCTTATTAGGTCTTTCCTATAAAGGCAATTGCTCTGATTTAAGAAGCGCCAAATCAATCGATTTGGTAAATGAACTAATAAAGGATGAAGCGGATATCACCGCTTATGATCCTTATGAAGACGCCAGAAGCAAATTCAAAGAATTATTTCCCAATGTTGATGTGAAGGAAGCGATCAGAGACGCTATCAAAGACGCGGAAATTCTGCTTATCTCCAATGATAATAAATCATTCAAGAACATGAATGAGGAGGCTCTATTAAAATTAATGAAAGGCAGGCTCATATTCGATGGGAGAAACCTTTATCAAAAGAATTACTTCAAATACTTCAAATACATCTCAATAGGAAGAACAGGGAAAGATAAATAAAGGGGCTGTTCGAAAACCTAAAAGGTGAATGACAACCCCTTTTTTATTTATCTTTTCATATTAAAAGAAAAATGTCCTTTTATGCACGCGTTGAAATATCCAATACCTTTGTGTAAAATAAACAAAAAAAGGAAAAAAATATGAAGAAACTATCACTATCAATGTTGATTCTTTCAGCCGTTTCACTTTTTGCTGTTACGGCATGTGACAATGGCGGTGTTAAAGAAAGCAGTGGACTTCCTATTAATAGAGCGGAAGTTAATAAGAGAATGAGAAATCTCGCTAAAGAGCAAGGTTATTTTATCAATTACGAAATGCAATATAATGGCGAGCACTTTGGCGTTGATGCATTAGGAAAAGGAGAAACATTCTCCTATGTAAAAGCTAATGGATTACAAAATGAAGGTGTTGCCATCAAACATCAAGGCGATTATTATCACATCTATTTCCTTAATAATCTTGATTTTGAATATTATATGTCTTATCAAAAAGATGTTTATGATCAATGGTATGAAAATGCTAGTTTTATCACCTTCGCTAATGGTTTAGGAGCTAAATTTACCAAAGAAGATGAAGACCTTAGCATTTGCGATCGTCCAGCCACATCCTATACCTTCTCCTATAAAGCAGAATTTGCCACTAAAGAATATAATTATCGTGCTTATATTGATGATGAATACGGTGTTACCTTAGGTATTGAAAGTTTAGATGAAGTTCCAGCAAACGAATTAATCTCCATTCAAACAAATATGTTTTTAGTCGGTGATGATGTTAAAGCTCCTGCTCTTGCGGATGTTGATGAAGAAGATATCGTCAATGCTGAAGATGTCATGAAAGATTGGGAAGTTAAAATCCCTGAAAAGATTGCTCTTAATTATTTCCATGGTGATGAAAAGCTACAAACAGAACGTATCGAAATCATCGGTAAAGATGTCTATCTTTATAATAAAGGCGATAGTAACGAATCCGCTAAATTCTATAAATTTGAAGATGGCGCTTATACAAAATATGAAAGAGACTACTACGCTGGTGAACAATGGGTAGCATCAAATGGTGTTGAAACCGCTAAAGATGTCGCTGATGTCCTTTCATCTAATGCTGGTTGCTATGACGCCTTTGATTTAAATGAATTACATAGTGCTAAACTTGTTGGCAGCCAAGTATTCTTAGGAAAACCAGTCAGCATTTATGAATCTAAACGTAACGGAACAGTTTCAAGATATTACTTATATGCTGAAATGAATATGTTCCTTCTCCGTGATGACATCGGTGAACCATATCGCTTTGAAGTAACAAGTTTTGACGCTGAAATCAAAGCATTTACTGATACACCAGATAATCCTCTTAATAATGCCTTAGGATTATTCTAATAACAATATATTGTTATAGTTATCTGATATAACAAGGATAAAATGATATGAAAGTTAACAAATTATTAGTTTTATTGGCCACTTTATCATTGGGCTTAAGCGCTTGTAATGAAGGCGGAGATAAAAAAGAAAGTAAAGACGAACCAACCACTGAAAGCGCTGAACCAGTCGAATCAGGTGAACAACCAACTGAATCAGAAAACCAACCAGGCGGTGAAGAAAGCGGACCAGAGGAAGAAGATGATTTTATTTACCCATTCCTTGAGGAAGGAATAAAAACTGGATTCCCAGTAGAAGAACTTCAAACGTTCTTAACAACTTATCATATGTATATCGAACTTCCTTCATTTGGCGCGGATGATCTTTCTTGGGAATGGCATTCCTATCTCTTAAATGGATCGACCCCTGCATTTGAACTTGACGCTCAAGATGAAGGTACAATCGGTACTGATTCTTTAGAAGATGTTCTTTTAGCATTATTAACGGAAGCTGAATTTGAAGTTGATTCTTCGGATTATGATAAATCCGGATATAAAATCGTATATGATAACAATGATACGATGATGCTTTGGTACACTTATAATGGCTCTTTTCACTTCTGGCTTTATGCTGAAGAATTCATTAACGAACCAACTACTGAATTCCCGTATGAAATCATGCGAAAAATCCATAAACATTATTTTGGATATAAACCTGAATTTCCTCTTCCTGTTGGTGGAGATGAATGGTATTACGGCGTTGAAA
Source organism: Bacilli bacterium (assembly GCA_017468925.1). GTDB lineage: Bacteria > Bacillota_I > Bacilli_A > RFN20 > CAG-826 > UBA4951. Next base: position 213,801 of record JAFUHI010000009.1, read on the forward strand.
GAGATGACCAAAGCTATTATGGATACGCTTATACTTTAGATAATGGTGAAATCGGCGTTAATTCTATTGAAGATGTCTATAAATCCGCTTTAGAAGAAGATGGCTGGAATATCGACGCTACAAAATATGATGAAGACGGCTATTATGCCTCAAAAGATAATGTATTAATTCAATTCTTCACATGGGATGGAGAATTTGATTTCTACTTATTCGAGAGTGTGCCTGAATAGATATTATCGAAGTTTTATCATTGGGAAAGATAAATAAAACGTGGCGGATTATCTCCTGCCACGTTTCTTTAATATCGTTCTTTATTGTTGAGGACCGCCGACAGGTCTTAAGCTTCTCATCGACATCCACATGATTCTCATGCCGAAGAAGAAGATGAAGGCAAGCATGGCGAATTGGCTTAATCCTAATCCTATTAAAGAGAGGAGAGCAGGGGTGAAGGAAGCCCAATAGGCAATCTTCTGGCACTCCCAGATCTTATATACGTGGAGAGGATTCTTTTTGCCTCTGGTGATAAGCCAGACCATGAAGCCGAGGAATAATTGCAACGCAGCGAATACGCCTAAGGCGATGCCGGTGTACATCCAGGCTTGATTGAGTCTGGTATCTTCCCAGCCATCATTGAATAGTTGTCTCCAGTTGCTTAGGGTTTGGTTGAGATATTTCTGGTAATTTGTAGAATCAAGCCCGCCATTTTCTTTTGTCACATCATAAATGATCTCATTATCTTCGTTGTGGGTGTTTTTGCTTACCAAGGTCATGAAATCAAAGGTGGTGGCGCTGCGATTGTAATTGCAGGTGATAGAACCGGTGAAACCGTTGTTGTTTCCTTTCCCTTTATAGGCTACAAACTTTTCAGGCCCAAAGAATATCGCGGAAATGGAATATTTCGAATTGCCTTCTGGGTCAGCATTTTTGACATAGTCAGATACTTTCTTGTCGAATTCGCTTCCTATTTCATTGAACCAGTAGACCGCTAAATCGACATGTTCTTCTTTTTTGGTGGAAAGCTCTTTTGTGCCATCCTCTTTCTCTTCTCTCCAATCTTTGGTTGTCTCTTGCAAGTACCAATGGGTGTAGAAGAGGGAGCTTGATTTGGTTATTGAAGGATATATCGCTTTTCTTTCCTCATTCACCGCTTTCCAGGCATTGCCCCACGCTTCTTCATCGACTTCGAGAAGATGATTCTCATTGATCTTCATCGAAAGGTTCTTGCTTGCAAGTTTTTGCTGGAAGTCTGCAAGTGATATTTCTAAAGAGGAGGTTGGGGAGTCAACGAATTGCCCTCCGTTTCTCTTGAAATACATGACTGAGATTGGGACTGTTGCGATAATAACGGATAATAAACCTAATATAACAGCAGGATACCAAGGCTTTTTCCTTGCCTCAACGCAGTAATCATTCTTGAAAAGAGAAAATAAAAAGAATTTGATGTTGGCCCAAACTTTTGATTTTTTATTTGGCTGATTCTTATTGTATTTTTGATTTTTATTGGCCATTTTCTATCTCCTAATCTTCAAAATTATATCAAAGAAGCGTGAAATACAAAGTATTTTAAAGATTTCTCTTTGCAAAAACAAAATACAAACCTATAATTCATAAGCCTAATAATAGGCATTGTTCTTGGGCTCGTACTGGTTTTGACGGGGAAATTATCCGGCTCTGACTGCAGTGGCGTGGTGAGCTTAAACACCAAAAGGCAATAACTGCCAACAACTATTCTTTCAGGAACGCCCAGCGCGTCTCCTACGCTTGCGCTTAATTAAGTAACCTACGGGTTCCTCTCTGCGGAGATGGGCAGCTCGCTTCCACCTATTAAGTGCCTTCTAGGTGGGTCAAGCGTTAAAAAGGCAATAAGCGTATGCGGTTAACTAGCCGCCTACGACGAAAACCACTTTAGTCCCGTTCGATGGTTCTTGGTTGTGCCTTACCATCGAATCAAATATGGCATGACCTAAACTGTAGAGGTCATTGTGGGATGTTCTCCGGACAGGAGTTCGACTCTCCTCGGGTCCACCATCTGTAAAGAATAGGTTTGATACACGTTATCAAGCCTTTTTTCTTGCTTTTTTGCCCATTTTTAGTGATTTTTGATGGTTTTTAAAAGCAATGGCGGATAAGCAATAACTGAAGAATATGTATCAAAACCCTCAATTGCTACACCCTTGATGCAAATTTTTAGATTGTTGACGGGACTTGAGCTGCCTAAGATGCACGCTTATTGATAAAAAAACTCAAGGAACTATTACTTGCTTCTAAATAAAAATCACAAAACCGCGCTAAACGGAAATGTGATATTTATTTGAATAATCTTTATATTTTGATTCAGTCTTTATTGATGATTATTGATCCAAACATTAATTGAATTTAGGATATCTTTGACTTTATCTTTAGCCTTATCTTTTTCTACTAAATCCAAATTATCAATATCAGTTAGAACGTTGATTAATGATTCATCGTTTTCCGGTTCTTCTCCATCTGGTATTAAATCAAAGAAATCCATCATATGTATCCACTCGCCCCATTGTTGCAGTTGAAATAGGGTTAATTCATCGTCAAGAAATAATTCACAGGCATGCTTGGCATCGTACATTGTTACTGGAGCGTTTTTGCCGTTATCAACTTCTAATGTTGAAGTAGAAATGCCATCTTCACTAAAAAGTGAAGGATTGGTTTCTTTGAACTCTTTAATGTCGTCTAGATGAACGAATTTTACCAATGACTCATATTTATGTTGTGCCATATTATAACTCCTTTGTAGGCCATTTGATGTGCCTATGAACTTTATTTCCTTTATTGTCGACAGTGTCTTTAAATACTGCTCTTATTGTACCATCTTTATACAAAAATTTTACGTATTCAGCATACGAACCGGGAACATCACCTGGCTTAGTTGCCCTTAATACATGCAATCCATTTTCATGAATCTCATATCTAAAATTTGTATAAGATGAACCGGTTCTTTTTGCAAATAACTTCGCTTCCTTCCTTATAGTGGAGTCCATCTTGTTTATTGATTTCACAAAATCGCTTTTTGATGGACTTACTTCGCTTTTTATTAATAATGAATTATTGGCATGATAATTTAGTGCTTCAGCATATAATTGCAAAGAACCAGAAACATAACTAAACGGCCCGCTATTTGGTGATCCCATAATTGTTCCTCCAAAAATCCTTATTCCTATTGTCCGGCCTAACGATATTGATATTATTATCGAGGCATTCTTTAAAGATTTTATTATATTTCTCCTCGGTGCATTCGCCGAAAACGATAATTGTTGATGGTCTAATTCTGATTATTGTTTCATGCAAACCATTGATAAGATTTTGAACATCTATTGGTTTTGAACAAAGGCCCAAAATGCTTAAGCATACAACACTTTTGTAAGCTATTCCGTCAAAGCAATATTCGTAGCTCTTTTGATTGTTGAATCTTAAATTAGGAATAATAGTGCAGCCGCAGAATTCTCTTAGCCAAATAGCCACAACTCTCGACCGATAAACATTAAATATTTGCATTGCCAAAGGCATATCGCCCGTTATTGAATAATCAGGGCAACAAACAAACTTTACATCCTTAAATCTTTGCTTATATTGAGATAATAGTTTTTCTTTTTTATGAATAATTGCATTCCATAATCCATTTATAGAATCAAATTGTTCATCATATTGGTAAAAAACCACACAAGTATTCTTGGTTTTCCTATAATCTTGAATATCTGTATATAAAGCAAGATAATCAGGAAGATCATACCCAAAATAACCAATAACTGGCATATCGTATTTACCAGCGACGAGCACATTATTAATTACATATGCGCCAAATGTATCTGGCAGCAAGCCACGTTTACGATTTTTCATTTTTAGGTTTCCCCCTTTCTTTAATCGCTAACGTGAGCCCCGGGGCTGCACACTTATATTTTTATTTCAATTAATGAAATGAACAATTGAGCGAATCACTTTTATTTTTCGCAACAATACGCACAAAAATTCAATAAAGAAATTGGAAAATAGTCAAAAAGCAACATTGTTAACTTTTACTGCTATTTTATGTTGAAATTTAATATAATGGGTTTGATAAGGAGATACTAAAATGGCAAAAGTCGAAGAATTGGCAATAGTTTTTGGAAAAAAACTTTCAAAACTTCTAGATGAAAAAAAGATTTCTCATAACAAATTAGCTCAAGAAATAGGGATTGATCGTGCATCGATTACAAAATACGTTAAGGGTGAAAGTGCCCCTCGGCTAGATACTTTTCTAGCCATTTGCGATGCTTTGCAGGTTCAACCTAATTATTTTTTAAATGCTGAATATGACGACTATTCTGCGGATAACTCAAAAACAGAAGAAAGAAAAATAATCGAATCGCTTTATTGTTTGTGCAAATCGGAAATAATAACTAAATATAGCGATAATGGATATGTATCAACTTATAATTATGTTTTAAGGATATTAGAAGGATCATTGTTGGACACAGTTCTTTTAGAATGTCTAAGATATGCTGGCTCGGATCTTGCTGATGATGTTGAAATGTGCAAAAAAATAGTTGATAAATATGAGCCGTTATTTATCGAATATTTAAAAAAAGAATAGACACGGAACACGCTCTTATTAAATGACATCTTTTTAAAACTAGAGGGATATTTGCATCACAATTAATTACGCTAATATTAGAAAGATTGGGCGCCGATTTGTTCTATTTTTAATATTTGCAACAAACTTATATCGTATAGTTTCAAGCCTCGTCACCTCAGTGATTTTGTATCAAAAGACTTCATCTACCTATCGAAAAAAACTTATTTTATATCGGTAATATTCCACTAGCTCATAAAAGAACTAGAATTGTGATACGAGAAATCTGTCACAATTTTTTTGTTTTTAGGGGTAAAATAGGTAAAATCACCGGAGTTCGATACCGCACAATAAGGAATTTGCCTTATTTTTAGCCCCATTTTTTTAATTCAATAAATCAAATCATCAATTTACGGTGCCTTTCTAAAACATATAAAAAAATCAGCTCAGAAAACATTTATATTAGAACCTTTACAAATAATTGACGGGCAACTAGGAAATGTTTTTAATGAAAATATAAATGATTTAGTTATGGTTTTTGCTTTGTATTTTATAGAAACAATGTCCAGACAAATGTCCATGCTGATGTCCACGCATATGATAATTTGACTAAATTATAAATTTGGTTTTGGTGTCATTCTCTAGAAAAACCCTATCGTCATCTGTCAATTATAAAAATACTAACAGATACTAATAGAAAATAACTCTTGAATTTAACCAAAGAGGAGCAGAGAAAAACTTCTGACATTATTAAAGATTTAGGCTTTTCAAACAAAGAATATTCGGTATATCGTGATAGATTGTTACAAAAGTGATTGGTTATTGCAAAGCAAAGGGGATACTTATCTCTTGCGTTGCCAAGATTTAAAGAATACATTTTTGATTATTTTAAATAATAGCAAATAATATTTTTCTATTCGCAATTGGCTTTATTTTGTTGTTTTTTCAAATTTGATATTGACAAGTACGCTTGGCAAAAACTAAGATAATAATGACAAGTTAACTTGGCAAAGGAGAAAGATATGGATAAAGAAGAAATTTTACAAAAAGCCCAGCAAGAGAACAAAGGAGCAGACTTAGTAGACAAGCAAGCTCAAAAAGAAGGAGCTTGGATTGCCTATTTTGTTGCGGTATTAGCAATAATTTTAGTAGATGTCGTTAATGGGGTCGTTCTTCATAATGTAAATAGGGGAGCGGATTTTGCTTTATTCTCAATGGCGTTTACCGCATTTTTAATTAAATACATTAGATTAAGAAAGAAACATGAATTATTTGTGATGATCTTTTGGGGAATTGGCTCAATTGGGATGATGGTGTGGTGGATTCTTCAACTTTGTGGAGTGGCAGCCTAATATGGACGAATCATTAGTTCTTCATAATAATTTAGCAAATATTAGAAGAGAAAAAGCTCTTTCTCAAGCTGATTTAGCAAAACTTGTCGGCGTATCAAGAAACACAATAAGTTCCATTGAAACAGGACAATATCAACCAACCGCAAAATTGGCGCTGCTATTATGCGTGGCACTGGATAAAAAATTCGAGGAATTGTTTTATTTTTAAATCGCCTTAAAAATCAAAAGACTCTATTATTTATCAAAATAGCGGTATTATTCGAGAATTAAAGGAAATTTTCTGTTTTAATTTGGCATTATTTGGGTTATTTAAATACATTCGAAAAAATACGACAAAGTGTTAAACATTTTGTCTTTTTTTATTGGTTTATGCTAGCGGCAAAGTTGCATAAAGTTGCATAAAAAATTTGAAGTTGCATAAAGTTGCATAAAGTTGCATAATATTTTCAGAGTTGCATAAAGTTGCACAACGCATCAAAGGTTAGTGGAGGAATAGACATGGTTAAGAGCAATCCGTTTAGCTTGATGTATGGAAGAATCCCATCAAGCATTATTGAAAGAACCGCAGAGTTCAAAACAATAATCAACACTTTCACTAGCGATACTCCAAGCACGCTTGCATATACGATTACAGGAATTAGAGGTGCAGGCAAAACGGTTTTATTACGAGCAATCGCAAGGGAATTGCAAGAAAAAAATGATTTCTTGGTGGTTGATTTGAATGCGCAAGAAGAAATGATCAGCTCTTTTGGGCAAAAACTATTTTACGAAGGAAGAAGAATTAAATTATTTTTCGATTTCAATCTCACCATCGATTTTAAATATGTTCAACTTGAAATTGGCAAAGATGACAAGATTAACAATCCTGAAGTAATAGGGGAAAGATTGATAAAAGATCTAGAAAAGAAAAATAAGCGGATCTTGATCACAATTGATGAAGTCAACAACACGCAAGACATTAAAAAGTTTGCAAATTTCTATCAGTCAATGGTTGGGAAAGGTTACCATGTTTTCTTGCTAATGACTGGATTAAAAAACAACATTGACGTTCTCGTCGAATCAAGTGCGACTAGTTTTTTATCAAGAACGCCAAAGATAACGCTCAAGCCTTTGGATTTGGTGGATATAGCAAAAGAATACAAAAAGGTATTCTCTATCGATGATGTCAAAGCGTTCTCGCTAGCAAAGCTAACAAAAGGATATGCATTTGCATACCAAGTACTCGGCTATCATTTCTATGAATCTGCGTCTAGAGAAATAGACGATGAGTTGTTGGACCAATATGACGAGTATCTTAGAAAAAATGGCTATGGCGTCATCTGGAACGAATTGACGGATAGAGAAAAAGGGCTGTGCATTGCCATCCATAATTCGAACAGCAAAGACACAAACGATATTATGAATTTAGCCGATTTGAAGGAAAGCAATTACCAAAATTATCGATCCAGCCTCATCAGCAAAGGAATCATTGAAGTTGTTGGCTACGGCAAGGTTGATTTTGCTCTACCGAGATTCGATGAATTCATCCAATCCATATCGGTTTATTTTTAAAGCCGCAAATCTATAAGTGATACATTCAAAACCACCTAAATGTTGATTTATTTTATTGACTGATTTTGTCAAAACCTCTAGAGTTTTGAAAGAAGGGTTTTTATGGGTGAATTTGATTATTCTTTAGAAAAAAGACTGAAAGAGCTTGATAAGGATTTACACGATAGGTTTGTTAACACCGTCTTTGCGGTTCAGCATATTCTTTCAAACTATAAACTCATTTTCCCAGAATTCACCGACCATACCGAATTACATTCACTAAACATCATCGAATTCTGCAATTACTTAATCGGTGACCAGGTCAATAAATTGAATGCAGATGAGATATATTCGATTTTGGTTGGCTGCTATTTCCACGACAGCGGAATGGGAATAAGCATGAGAGATTATGAGGAATTCTCCAAAAACATCGATTTCAAAGATTATTTCCAAACACATTCAAAGGATGATATACCCCAAATTATCAGGGCGTTCCATAATGAATATTCTGGCCAATTCATCAAAAAATATTCAAGATTCTTTGAATTCCCTTCAAAAGAGCATATGTTTGCGATAATCCAGATTTCTAGAGGACATCGCAAAACTGATTTGAATGATAGAGAAGAATATCCGCTTAATCTGAAGGTCCCAAATGGCAACACGATTTGCTTGCCTTATCTTTCCGCAGTCGTGCGTTTAGCGGATGAAATAGATGTCACGGCCTCAAGAAACTCCCACGCGATATATGATTTAAACAAAATCACCCATGAAATAGATTTGATCGAATTCATGAAGCATGATGCGGTAAAAGGGTTAGAAATACATGAGAAAGAATTCATCATGAAGGTCGAAACCGATGATGAATTGATATTCAAAGGGCTTGAAATGGTAGCAATGAAGATGCAGAAGACCTTAGACTATTGCCGAGAAGTCGTAAACGGCAAAACGCCTTACGAGATAACCCAAGAGAAAGTTGTCTTGGTCAAGATTTGATTTTTGTCATTAGACAATCAATTTACGTATATCTATAATAATCTACTCCCTTAAAGGAGGGGTAGATATGAAGAAAAATGTAGTTTTATTGGTAATAGCGTCATCTCTTATTTTGGCGTCTTGCAATCTCGCAAGAAGACCAATTAAATCATCACAAATCAGCGAAAGCGAAGATAGTTCCTCAGAAATATCATCTTCTGAGAGTCACGAAACATCTGAATCATCTGAAACATCAGAAGAAAGTGCATCTTCAAGCAAATCAACAAGCAAAACTTCTTCGTCCTCTTCATCAATTTCATCTTCCTCATCCTCCTCGGACGAAGTGGTGGTTTCTTCTACCCTTCAATCTAAATTTTTATCACCCAAATTCAATGAATCAACCGGGGAAATCGAGACCTCATCATATGATTCACAAGATATTCAAACAACATATTTTAGAGGATACGATTCCATTCCATACGTTGTCGCCTCGGATGCCTTATCATTCGCCCACACATTTAGAAACGGTGCATCTTTAGTTGATGATGGAGGTGTTCTCACCGTCTCCAATTCATCATATGTGCCTGATGAAGTGATAATAGACGCATCAAACGATACGATTTGGTTCGCGGATTACGAACATTTCGCCGCTGATAGCGGGTCAGGCAATCAAATCGCCGCAGATTCAGTCGGTGGAGTGGATTATTATAGCTACCTCCAGCTTTCTTCATCCGAATTATTGGATGATGACCGTTCCCTCACGTTCTATTTAGGCGATTATGGCGCGGATATTCTCTGCTATCAAAACGAGACTTATGTGCCAGCTATGCACCTATTTGGAACTTTGCTTGGATCTAATTTGGCGATAGGTTTCAATGGCCAAGACTATTATTTGGCGTACGATGCGGCGCTGGAGAATGATTCATACGCTTATACCCAAGAAGTTTATTCCGGTCCATATGTTTCAAAAAGGACAAGGGATTCATCATTTGCCCAATACAATTATGACTATCTTTGTTTCATGTTAGACCATTTCTATGGTTTGGCGGATGATTCTGAGTTGAAGCCGTTTGATGTGACTTTGGAAAATGAGGGATACAAGAGCAAATTGTTATCCACGAATGTATCAACATACAACAAAGCTTTGTTTGATTTCGTTGAAACCGTCCTCGATGAAGGACATTCGCATACCGATTATAACTCCTATTACAACACCTCATACGCTGTCTCTGGGTGGTCATCGCAATCAGGAGTCAGGAATTCAGAGATAATTAACGCTCGTAATGATGTACGTTCTGCTAGAGGCAGAAACACAGCAGGTTATTTCACTTATGGTGATGTTGCAGTACTTCGCTTTGACGCTTTCCAAGACAATTTCTCCGGCAAACAATACGTTTCTTACGTCGACGATCCTACACAAGATGATTTCGATGTGTTCTCTTTTTTCTATTCCTCATTTGAAAAAATCCAGGCGAATTCCAGCATAAATAATGTTGTGATTGATTTGTCGATGAATGGCGGAGGAGAAGTGGGATCGCTCTTTGGTGCGATTGGTTTCTTGGGTGGCTCTTTCTCGACCTCAATCACCAATCCTTTGACTGGGTCTATCATGCACGAGACATACAAAGTCGACACCAATCTAGATGGGAAATTCAATTCCAGCGATGGATTTAAGGGCCAATACAATTTCTATATCCTCACCTCCGGATACTCATATTCCTGCGCTTCATTCATGCCTGAACTATGCAAAGAGAATGGTATCGCTACACCTATTGGACATAAATCAGGTGGTGGAGCGTGCTCCGTAGGATATTTTGCTTCAATCGATGGGGCAATGGGCTGGATGAGCTCAAACATGCTTGCGGCTTATAAGCAAAGCGATGGCTCATATATCAATTACGAGCATGGATATCCAGTCGAAAGCAAGTATCAATTCGATTACAGCAATTACTTCACCTTAAGCAAATTGGCGGCAAAAGTTGACAGTTTCTAAAAAATAGCCGGGAAATCCCGGCTATTTTTGTTTTTATTGTTCCAAAATTATTGTTGGGGTATTCTTCCTGTCGAGAATTGCTCATCCAAATTCCATCTTGTAACGACCCAGGATTCTTCGTAAGTCGCAGAGGTTATTGGGGTCTGGTCGAAAAGGAAGTCATCGGGCTTCAAACCATCGAAATGGCCTTTCCCCTCGTAATGCAAACTTCCTTCTATAGACCATGTAGTAGAATAGATGTGGAAATCGTTTTGAACTGTTTTTGTGGAGCCGTCTTTCCTGTTGTATAAAGTCGGATAGATTCTATCGATGTAGAAGTCGCGTGAATTTGTGTATAGCCAATTAACATAGTAGTTTGAGTGATACGATGGGTTTCTGCCTGTATCGTATTCTGGTATTATCTCCATATTCAAAGCTTTTTTTGTCAAATGTTCCTCGCCATTCCAATTCCTGAATCGGACGCTGGCGGTTCCAAAACGGGTGTCATTCCCAAAGACATATCCCAAATCGAACATCGGGACAGATGAAGCGGTCTCAAATTCAAAGGTTGGGTATAATACGAGCACGCTTCCGGGAACATTTTGATATTTGGTTCCCTCTTTTATGGCCTCGATAGAAGGTATCTTGTTATCGCTTAAAGTTATTGGTAGTCTTTTATCTTCGATATATGTGGTGGGTGTTATCCCCCCTTTATAATCCTCAGGATTGTCGATTCTCGCAATTTTCCAGCCAGTTAAAGTTAATCCGTGGGCTTCTATTTGGCCAAATGATCCACCGTTTGTTGGAAGCTCTGCCCCGACATCAAAATTATAGACGTAGGTCGATTTGCAATTTAATTGAGGGAAACGGAGATCGTTGACACTCATATGGATGAATGTGGGATCCAAAGCGGAGTCATCGTAGATGCGATAATCTATGATTAATGGCACGACATCGGTCTCAAATGTCGGACTGATGCTGACGACATCTTCTAATTCATTTGGATCGTCAACTAATTTGCTGAAATCCGGGAGGTTATAGAAAGTATTTGTGCTATAGCCGCATCTATATCCAGCAAAGCTTGCATTTTCTTTCGTGAATAGGCCTATAGGCAAAGCATCCCCCGGCTTAAATGTGAATATTTTTCCTGAATATTTATTCTCCATCTCACTAGATGCCCACTCGAATGAGGAATTCTTTACGAAGCGAATCTTGTAATCTTTCTCGGTTAGCGTGGCGATTAAGGAATAGGTTGTGTGATCTTCTCCCCAATTTCCCACTTGGGTTATCGCCTCCGTGGGATTGGCCTTATCCCCCAATGTCCAACCATAGAATTGCTTAGGATCGGCTACCGATCCATCAATCATCAAATAGTCATCAAATGTAGGCAAATCATCGCCATAAGTATAGACGCAGCGGTGGATATCGACATCATATGTGTCCAAGGCGGATTGATCTAAGTCTCTTCCGTCGTGGTCATAGAAATCGATATAGAATTCCTTTGGCCTGATGACCGGGTATAAAGTAATGGTCTCTCCATTCCATTCGCTTTGGTGGTCTCTTATGGCAGTCCAAGCCATAGAGGAGATTGTTTCACCTGGAATATAAACTTCATCATCATATTGGTCATAATCCGATAATGACCAGCCGTCCAAGCAATATCCTTCTGGCACCTCGATATCGGTAGGTAAAGCGCTGAAGATTGTCGCGTTTTCTATTGGATCTGGCGCGGCATATCCTTCATCTGCAGGCTCGAATTCAATGTTGAAAATAGAATCTGCAAAGACGGGATTCAAATAGAAATCGTCGCCATCATCGCCTAAATCCTTGACTATATTTATCGGGCTTCCATCATCGCCTAACACCTTCCATCCTTGGAAAAGGCCTTGGTCGGTGATTTTGCTTTGCGGAATGCTTTCGCCATACGTATAGAAGTTGGAATATTCGACGTCTTTATGAAAATGAAGGAAATATTTTTCCACTTCGAATTGAGCGTATAAATTTATGTCATTCTCAGGGAATTCAGTCAGTTTTTGAATCGTGTTCATGCTGTTTTTGAACCCCCATCCAACAAAATTATGTCCTTCTTTTTCCGGAACTTTGTTCATTCTGAGTTTGGAACCAGGCAAACCTGCGATTTGCTTGAATAATGTGCTCCCGTTGTAATAAGATACAAGAACTTCGCCTTCCTTTTTGTCGATGACTGGGATGATTATATCGCTTGTTGAAGAATCGGTGGCGGGCGACTCTCCTCCGTTTTCTCCAACGCACGAGAAGAGAAGACCTAAAGAAAATAATAAAATCAATTGCTTTTTCATCTTTTATTCCTCCTCCACATGGTAATTGGGTATTTTGGTTATGGTGAGATATCCTATTAGTTTCCCGGCGTATTTGATTGAGAAGGAGAGGAAGGGGCATACATAGGTGTAGATGCCATTCCTAATGCGGAACGTGACTGATTTCGTCTCGCCTGGTTTAATCGTCTCCGAATCAACCAGATCCATGATTATCGTGAAATCTCCAACTCCTACTTCGGTATAGGCTTGTGGGCTATATGTCCCAGTGATCGGCCCTTTTCCCGTTCCTCCATATTCGCTGGTCAGATATTCGAATCTGCCATACATTATCTCGGAGTTATTATTTACATCATTTTCATCAAACTTATAGCGATATAAGTTATTCACGGTGGACATGAATGATTGTCCGATGTTGATGCTGGATTTGAATGACTTGGCATCTTCTGATGTATCGAAAAAGAACTGCAAAGCAACTCCGTGATTTACCGTTAAATCGGAGAATGAGACTTTTTCTCGGTTTGACCTTGTTGTGATTTCTTCCGTCTTTGGGTCGGTGTAATACAGGGTTATGACATCGATTTTCGTTTTAAGCATACCGCCGTCATTTGTGAAAATATATATGTCATCTGTTGTTGAGACAAAAGTCTCTTCATTTACCAAAATAATGTCCATGAAGGTTATATAATGTCCATCTTTAGGAGTGGACATATCTTGTATTTCTTTTATCCAAATGAGGGGCTGTTTATCTATTTCTTTTCTTTCGGTGTAGCCGCAGACTTTGCAACGTCTTTCTTGGATACCGACTAGTTTGGCGCCGGTCTCTCTTTCGGTGTACCAATCAGTGAAGGTGTGCTCTTCTTTGCCATCTATTTCCTTAGAACCATCGAGGGCAGGATGCCAGTGAAAATCCTCATCAGACGCGTATTCATCACTGAACTTGTTATTATCCTTTTGGCCCGTGGTTTTGGAAGTTGAAGTGGTGGGAGTCTCCCCTTCAGAAGAAGGGGGATTATCCCCTCCGCATCCAGTAAGGATAAGGATGGACGCTAATACAGCTGTAAATAGTGACTTTTTCATAAGTTCTACCTCATTGAATATTTAATCTTAACATTTAATCAATATTAAATGATATTGTTTTTGAAAAAGCGCCTCGTTTTGAGACGCTTTAGAATCAATGATGATTATAAGAGTTGGAGATATGTGTATGCCTCAAATGCTTTGAGCGCGGTGATCTTGAAGAAGATTTCTCCTTCGAATTCGGCTGGGACTCCGCTTACATCGACTCCATCAACCTCCAATTCGACTTTGGTTTCCCCATCGTAATACCAAGCACTCATCGTGAAGTCAGTGCCTAGTTTTAGACCAGTTAAGCTCGTCGCATAGTGTCCTAAGGTTTGGCGTTCTGTGCCTGTGCTATAGACATGGAATTCTTTTCCCCAGTTGAATTGGTCTTCGCCATGTCCATGGTCAAGGACCAGATAGAAGCTTTTTGTTTCGGCAAGCCCGCTTATATCCTCATTCACGACTTCACCTTCTTTATCCCAAATGCCATCCCATAGCACTTTTCTTGCTTCGTCTTCATCACCGCCATACCTATAGTCGTATATTGTTCTCGTCGCTTCGACTTCATGGTTGTTTCCATCGTTTATGTTCACTAGAGTGTCGAATATTTCCTCGCCATCGAGTTTAACATCCGGGCAATGGATGCCGGCAGCTCTTATTGTGTTTATTTTGTAATTGCTGGCGGCGCTAGAAGAGATGATTTCATATTGGCCCCGGACTTCATATTCGACATCTTGCATGTTGAATAAGGAATCAAGTAAATCCTTGGTTTCCTCCGGCAAGGAGCTTACATATGTATCGACGTGCTTATCAATGTATGTGTAATCGACTTCGATGAATCCATCTTTTGCGTGTCCATCAATATATAGAGTGTTTTGGAAGTTGAAAGACGCTGTTAAGTCCGTGAACTTATTTGTGAATTCTTTGTCGTAATAATAACCATCTATTACTATATTTTCTTCTCTTGTAGCGACATCCGCATTTAATATGGCTGTCGTGAGCGGATCGCCAGGTTGAATGCTTAGCCAACCGAGCCTTTGGCCTTTATAATAGGCAACCACATTATTGGAATAATATGCTTTTCCTTTTTGTGATTCGATGACGGCCTTATCGACTGCGATGGACTCATACATCTCATTATCGAATACCGGCTCGAATTCAGTTTTCATGAGCATTTTTTGTTCTATTACATCGGTCTCTTTGGGCCCCACTCTCATTTGCATTATTTGGTCGGCGTCTAATGAATAGATATAATCCTCATCAAATTCAAACTTATAGCCCATATCGATAGTGATTGAAGGGAAGCCAAGGCCTGTGCTTTCATCAACCAATTTGGTTACCATTTGCAACTCAAAACCATATCTTCCATCATCAAGGGTGGTGAACACATAGTCTGCTCTGCCCTCTTTGTATTTGAAATCTCCCATCTTTGCAAACATCATTTCATAGACAAGGCTTGCTGCATCAGGATTCTCTTTGATATATGAAAGAGTTTCGTAGCTCATTCCATTGACAGGTGATTCAACCTCGGCGGTGAGGATGCTTTTCGAATAATCCAACGAAGTGGTTATGTATTTTTCTTCGTCGCCATTTTTCTCGTATGCCATTCCGAGAAGTCTTTCGTTCTGGAGCTCGCACATTTTAAATATAGACGTGATCTTGCCTTCAGCATCTTTATCTATGGAGTATCCTTTGTATGTAGTGGCATCGAATCCAGAGAAAGATTCCTCGTATCCATCTTCTGGATTGTCGTATATCTCATGGAGGGTGAATGATCCTTCGTAATCATCCATGTTGATGCCGGCTTCACTTAGCATGTCGAACATTTCTTCTTCGCTTAGTTCGTCGTCTCCTGAAAGTTCGGTTCTGCTAGTTAATCCAGTCCCGGTGAATGCAGAAGTTGAAAGTCCAGTGGACTGAGCGGGGTCATCTCCGCCATTTTGGCAGCCTGCTAGCAAGCCAATTGACATTGATGCCAACACCAATAAACAAGATTTGCTTTTCATTTTTCTTACCTCTTTGCTTTTATTATATACCACCTTAAATTAAACAAAGTACGGGTTATTGAATAATTCTTGTGGTATAACATTCACCATGAATTACGTTTTTATTTCCCCAAATTTCCCAAAAATATATTCCCATTTTGTGAAGTCACTAAAAGATAAAGGTGTCAAAGTGTTTGGGATAGGCGATGAGCCATATTCTAACCTGAATGATGAATTAAAGGAGAATCTAGAAGAATATTGTTTTGTCTCAGATTTAGGAAATCTTCAATATATGAAGGACACGATGTCTTATCTTCGCAACAAATACGGGGAGATTGATTATATTGAATCGAATAACGAATATTGGCTATATTCCGATTCTCTATTAAGGGAATATTGTGGATGCAAAAACGGTTTCCTCCCTTATGAGATGGATAAGATCAAATACAAATCAAAGATGAAGGAATATTTTTCTAAAGCCGGGGCGAAAGTGGCTAGATATACCCTTTCTTCATCGTTTGAAAAGGCTAAAGAATTCGCTTCTATTGTCGGATATCCTCTTTTCGCCAAGCCAGATAACGGGGTAGGGGCCTCTTCCACGTACAAAATAGAAAACGAGGCGGATTTGCGGAGATTCTATAGCGAAAAAGATAACGAAACCTACATCATTGAGGAATATTTGGATGGATATATCATCTCATATGATGGGATATGCGACGATGAATCTAACGTAGTCGTTTCTTTTAACGAAGTGTTCCCCAGGCCAATCGCGGATGTGGTTAACGAGAATACGGATATTTATTATTACGTCAAAGCGGATGTTAGAGAATCTTTAGAGAAACTTGGCAGAAGCGTCGTTAAATCATTTGGCGTTAAGAAGAGATGCTTTCACATCGAATTCTTTGTTCTGAATGAAGACAAAGCTGGGTTAGGCGAAAAAGGAGACATCGTTGCCCTAGAAGTCAATATGCGTTCCCCTGGAGGAAACACCCCAGATTTGCTTTGTTTGGCGTTAAATGGTTCGTATTACGACATATACGCAGAAGTAATTGCGAATAATTATTGTGACACTTCAGCTTTCGCCAACAGGAAAGTCGCCATATCAGTCAATAAGAAAAATGATTTTATATACGTACATACGCATAAAGAAATAGTGAATAAATATGGATCGAATATAAAAGAGCATGGCTTTTATAACGTAGAGATAAGGGACGCCCTGGGAGATGAATTCTATTTCGCCCAGTTTGAAAACGAAGAAGAGGCTCTAGCGTTTACGAAATTCGTTCAGGAAAAAAGATAAGAAAGCACTTTCATAAAAAGTTTTATAAATAATTCTTAACTTTGAAACGAAAATGTCTTATTGTCAGTTAAAAGGCGAAAAGAAAATGAGAATACGAATCATCCCGTTACCAAAAGTTGCGTTGATGGAGTCAGTGTCCTTATTGTCTAATTATTGAGGCTTGATTAAGCCTCTTTTTTTTGCCTGAAGGAGGAAATATGGAAGAAGTCAAACAACCAGAGAAGAGAATGCTTCTTGACGTCGATGAAACGCCAAAGAAAATCTCTTCGCGCATCATCCTAGCGATTCAGCACATCCTCGCGATGTTCGTCGCTTGCATCACGGTTCCTATGATCGTGTTTTCGGGATACGTCACCCCAAACGGCACCTCACTAGCGGGCGTAATGATTGCCCCAACCTTGGTGTCCGCTGGAATCGGAACCCTGTTCTATCTCTTTGTCACCAAAAGAAAGAGCCCAATGTTTTTGGCGTCCAGCTTTGCTTATATGGCAGCGATGTCAAGCGCGATTGCTCAAAACGCTCAGCCAGTCTATGACGAAGCGAACAACGTAATCGGAAGTACCGCCAATGTATGGATGCTTCCAATTGGCATGGCGATGGTTGGCGTCGTTTATTGCGTAGTCGCCTTGCTCATTAAGAAATTCGGCGTTACATGGCTAAATAAACTCTTGCCTCCAATCGTTATTGGACCAGTCATCATGGTAATCGGTCTTTCTCTTGCCGGAAGCGCCATAAATAACTTAACCGGGACAGCAGCTGGTAATTACAACCTTGTCAAAATTGTCTGCGGCTTGGTGGCCATGGTCACAACCGCTGTCTGCGCTCACTTTGGCAAAAAGACAATTTCTCTTATCCCATTCTTGCTCGGTGTTGTCGGAGGTTATATCGCCGCAGCAATCTTTACAGGAATTGGCTATGCCGCGAATAATGACTACCTAAAAGTCATCGATTTTTCACCGCTAGTAAACAATTTCTCGCCAATCAGATTCACCTCATTCCTTGATTATCCAAAATTCTTATTCCTCGCCAACGTCGAGAATCCAGGCGTAGGAACATTAACAAATGTCGCCTTAACTGGCGCGGATATCGGCAAAGCAGCCGCCTTATTCATCCCAGTCAGCTTAGTCACAATCTGTGAGCATATCGGCGATCATAAGAATATGTCAGGCATCCTTGGCCGCGATCTATTAGAAGAGCCAGGATTATCCAGAACCCTTATCGGTGATGGTGTTGCCACCGCCATCAGTGGTTCTTTATGCGGTGCCGCCAATACCACATATGGTGAAAACGTTGCGGTTGTCGGTGTTACGAAAATCGCTTCTGTTAAAGTCATGATTCTTGCTTGCTTAATTGCAATCGGATTAGGCTTCTTCTCACCGCTCATGTCGCTAACAATGACAATTCCTGCCTGCGTCACAGGCGGAATCTCACTCATCCTCTATGGATTCATTGCTTCAAGCGGTGTCAAGATGATCATCGCCGAGAAAGTCGATATGACCAAGACAAGAAACATCTTCGTTGCCTCAGTCATTCTCATCACCGGTATCGGTGGACTTGTCCTCGCCTTTGGCGCGCCAGGTGAAGCCCCAGTCATACAAATCACTTCAGTTGCTACCAGCATGATTCTTGGCATCTTGATGAATCTACTTCTAAAAGAAAAGAAAGAAGATAAAGAAGATGTTAAGGAAGTAGAGCCTGCATCAGTAGAAGAACCAAAAGAAAACTAAAATTACTGAAACAAAAAAAGGATAGGCGTTTGATTGCCTATCCTTTTTTATTTCGCTAATTTTTCGTCCAATCGCTTTATTTCTTCTTCGTCTGGGATATAGACGTAGGGGACGTTTCTTAATAAGCCGTTATAATCCAGGCCGTAACCCACTAAGAATTTGTTTTCGTCTAATACTTTACCAACATAATCTATTTTGACATCGGAGATTCTATTGACCTTTTTGTCGAACAAAGCGCAGACAATGACTCTTTTTGGATTCTTTTGCTTAAGATGCTCAACTAGATATTTCATCGTGGTTCCTAGATCTATGACATCTTCGACTACCACGACGGTTCTGCCTTCTATATCTTGTTCTATGTCTCTTTTAAGAATTATCTTCCCGGTGGATGAGGTGCCTTCATATGAGCTTATTTGGATATAATCGCATAGGATGTCAGTTTTGACTTGCTTGATTAGATCCGCCATAAAATTTAAGGCGCCTTTCATAACGCATAGGAAAACAGGGAGTTTTTCCTCATTCTTTAATTTACTACCCAGAGCAAAACCCAACCTTTTGCAGGTATCTAGGATTTCCTCCTCATTCATCACGACTTCTTTCATATACTTATTTTAAGCAATTAACTCATATTTGATTAATGAAAGCGTTTTACTTAATGTGGGTTATAATCTTATCCATGAAGAAAATATACATTTACCCCATTAGGTCGATGATGTCTCATGGCGATATGATTTCATCGGATTCAGAGAAGCTTTTATCGTCATTATCATCTTTGCTAGATGACTATGATTTTGAATTCATAGACAATTTCAAAAAAGCGAATGAAGATGGCATCGTCCTGATACTTGTTCAAAGCGGCGGAAGCGAAGGGATATTCAAAAACGAAGTCTACCCAAAATTCAAAGGACCTTATTATTTGCTTACATACGGCTCCTCAAATTCTTTGGCGGCTTCTTTGGAAATCCTCACATTTTTGAAGCAAAACAACAAAAAGGCTGAGGTTTTGCATGGAAATGACGAATATATTGCTAAAAGAATAAAAACAATTGCAGAAAGCGAAAACGTCTATAGCGTCAGTAGACTTGGTATTATAGGAGAGCCTAGCGATTGGCTTATTTCTTCATATGTAGATAAAAAACAATGCTTAGAAACATTCGGGATTGAATTGGTGGATATACCTCAGGAAGAAGTGATTGAGGAAATTAAAGCAGCAAAAGAGGAAAAAGATACAGCATACAACTTTGAATATGATAAAAAGGAATTGTCAAAAGCTTTAAAAATATATGCCGCGCTGAAGAAAATCGTGGAGAAATATTCTCTTTCAGGGTTCACAATCCGCTGTTTTGACATCATTAAAGAAATAAAATCATCAGCCTGCCTTGCTTTATCATTGTTTAATAAAGATGATGTGATTGCCTCATGCGAAGGCGATGTTCCAGCGATGATAACGGCCTATTTGGCGTTGAAGAAACTTAAAGTCCATTCTTTCCAATGCAACCCTCAATGGATCGACCCATCAAAAGATGAGATTTATTTCGCCCACTGCACTTTGCCTCTAGATATGGCAAAATCAATCACATTATCCACTCACTTTGAGTCTGGAATCGGGATAGGAATCCATGGAGAAATGGAAGAAGGAGATGTCACTATTTTAAAAATCGGCGCAAAACTCGATGAATTTTATTGTGAAGAAGGGGTTATAGAGAAAAACGAATACAGGAAAGATCGCTGCAGAACCCAAATAAAAATAAAAATGAATTCATCAGTTAGATATTTTCTATCAGCTTCTTTGGGAAATCACCATCAGGTCATTTACGGCCATCATAGAAAAGAGATATCAGAATATCTATCTTCCTTTGGGCTTAGGCAAGTTATTTGATTTTCTTCATCGACTTCTCGATCTCTCTTTTGACGAATTCCGCAAAAGCATCGGGATCGATTTGTCTGAAGGCATTGCTTATCAGTTCGCTTTGGTTCATTGATTTGAAGTCGCGGCCCACTAGATAATCAATGGTGACGTTAAATAAGTCTGCTAACGCTATAAGATGCTCAATATCCGGCTCATGGATGCCATTCTCCCAATTCAATATAGTTTGAGGGCTGGTTCCAACCGCCTTGCCGACATCTGTCTGTGTCATCTCATTCATTATTCTCAATTCACGTAGTCTCATATCTAAAACAATTCAATAAAATTTGAAAATTAAAAGAAAAACCAAGTTTTCGTATATGTAACTCTAAGAAAATTCAAGTAAACCTGAAATTTAAGCGATTTTACATTGAGGTTCTTGAGCGAATTTTTTAATTGATAAATATGAGAAAAGCCATATTACATACATATTTATTTATATATATGTAACACGCGTATACGTGTGTAATATTTGTATGCAAAACATTTTTATAAAAAAACAAAATATTTTTGTGAAAAATTTTTAAAAAATAGCAAAAAAATATCAATTATCAGTGATTATACCTTAATAAAATAAAAGAATGTAAAGATTTAAAAAAAGTGTTGCATACACTTGTTGTAGGTGTACAATATACCAACACCCCAAAAGAGAGGGCCGCAAGGTTCGCTCACAAGGGTGCTAGCAACTGATTGCAAAATCAGCTCTGCTACGGAGAGATAGATGCCATTGGAATCTAATTCCAAAAAACGTCTTCTCTGGTTAATCGCCAGGATTGGTTCAGATAACTTGTATGCTGGATCAAAAGGAACCCTTCGCCTCTCGGTAAACCGAAAAATGGAAGAGCCTCCCAAAACTTCAAGCTCGTCTTGAAGGGGAAAGGAACGCAAAGGACGCTTGAGTTCGTCTTAAGCAAGTCATCGCCAAGACACCCTGACGACTAGTAACCTAGAAAAAAGGGAGATTCGGAAAGGCCTTGAAACAGGACAAATCCGAAAAGCAGGAAATAGCTGACTCTACAGCTTAGCCTCAGCGATAAGCCAACAATCGCCTGGTAAACCAGAAAACATGTTGCTGATCCGATAAATTCACAAAAGGATCGAAATTCATCTCTCGCAGATGAAACAAGAGGAATTCTCCCTCTTCCGGTAGACCGGAAAAACGAAGAAACGAAGAGGATGACAACAACGCGTCTGAAACTTCGCAAATTCTTGTAGCAATTCAAGGATGAGGAAAAGCCAATCCTCTGGGTGCACCCAAAAACATCGGAAGCCTTGATTCTCTCCATCTTGCGAAAGATGGCTGAAATCAAAAGCGACTCCATCAAGTGAAAACTTGACGAAGCAACGAACTCCTAATCGCTGTCTGGTAGAACCAGAAAAACAAAAAGGGATATATCCGTAAGGATATGATGGGAGAAAAACCCATGGCAACGAAGATGGGCCAACGGTAAACCAAAAATCATCTCTTCTTAGCCTAGAAGCGGTATAAAGGCCGATTAACTTCGCTAAGATAAGCTTTGCATCCTCTAGATGTGGATCTGTGAAAACCTCATTCACCGGTGAAACCGTCAACAAAGAGGATACGAATCTCTCGAATGATTCACTTCATTAGGGAAATCCGAAAACTTCTAGGAATTCATAACTAGAAGGTGCCGACAAAGGCTAGGCGTGCGGTAAACCGCTGGAAATGCCTTAACCTCACATCTTCGGATGATGAGTAGTTGATCGAGGACATTCATTGTCTTCGAAGGAAGTCATTCCACCCTACAATTCGTAAAGTTGGAATGTGACATTAGAAACACGCTGAAGGGAGACGTAAGCGACATCTGATGCCGAGACTTGTCAAGAGTGATCCGAAACAAGCCTAGGAAGATAAGAGTTCTTCTCGCCAGTAAACTGGAGAAACAAAAACTTGTTCTGAACGACTTCCTCGCAAGGAGAGAAGCCAGTAAGAACTGATCAGAGCAATCTGAGTGGTTAATTGGAACTTCCCACACGGTAAACCGTAAATAAAACATTCTCGTCGAATTTGGAGCTCATATAGACGTTAAAACGAAAAGCCGAGCGACACCTCGCAGTAATGCGAGGCGTTTTCTTTTTTTGTGATATAATCTTCAATATGAAACCTAAGCAATTTGATTATGAGCCGGAATATGCGACAATCGCGATGAAACAAGATGGTTTTTATGTATGGGATTGCTCAACCATCAAGGTAGGAAATGAATACCATATGTTTTCTTCTCATTGGCCTTTTAAATTGGGCTTTGGATGGAATTGGCTATTCCATAGTGAAATCTGCCATTTCGTATCTTCATCACCAGAAGGTCCATTTGTGTTTAAGAACGTGGTATTTTCTAGAAGAGATAAGCATTATTTTGATGGAATGAACACCCATAATACTTGCATCAAAGAATATAAAGGAAAGTTCTATTTATACTATATGGGCTGCACTTATCCAGGGCCTATTCCTCAGAATTTAAGTGAGATTGACGAGTATTTTGCAAGGGAAACGTGGAATCGCAAAAGAATTGGTGTCGCTGTTGCGGATGATATAAATGGTGAATTCGTTAGGCTAGATTCGCCTATTTTGGAACCAAGAGATTGCTCCCATTGGGATTGCACATGCACTACAAATCCTAGCGTTATCATAAAGCCAGATGGTACAACATATATGATTTATAAATCGAGGACTATGGCGACATCCCAATTGAAGTTAGGAATCGCTATTGCGCCTAGCCCCACTGGACCATTTTCTCGTTTGTGCGAAGGACCAATACTCGATATGGATATGGAAGATCCATTCATTTGGTACGATGAAAAAAGAAATAAATTCTGTTTGATAGCAAAAGACAATGAATTGAATAATAACGGCATTAACAAAGAATATGGCAGCGCTTTTTACGCCGAAAGCGATGATTGCATCAATTTTGAGGTGGCAGAATTCCCCAAAGTCTATTCAAGGACGATAAGATTTAAAGATGGTGCTACTAAAACATTATGCAATCTAGAAAGACCATCAGTGTTGTTTGATGAAAATGGCGAGCCGTCATATATTTATTGCGCATCCGGCGATGGAGAAGGCCCATACTGTTTTGTTGGGCCTACATATATTGTCGGAATAAAGCTGAAAAGGAGAAAATAGTCATGAAAGTAGTGTTGTTTGGCGATTCAATCCGTCTAATTGGGTATGGTCCATTAGTTTCTGATATTTTAAAAGATAAGGGATATGATGTGTATCAACCCGAAGACAATTGCCGTTTCTGCAAATACACATTAAGACTCATCTTTGAGTTAGACCAATATATTAGAGATGCGGATATAATTCATTTTAATGTTGGTTTATGGGATGTTTGTACAATCAATAAAGATGGCAAAGCATTCTCTTCTATTGAGGAATATAAGGAAAATTTAAGGAGAATTGCCGAATTATTCCTTGATATAACCCCACATGTCATATTTGCAACGACAACGCCTGTTAGGAAAGAAAATCCATATAACATGAACGAAGTAATAGACAAATATAATGAAGTCGCAGTGGAAATAATGAAAGAATTAGGAATCAAAATCAATGATTTGAATTCGTTATTCAAAAACGATATCGAGAAATACATTAGGGCGGATGATTTGATTCATTTGACTGAAGAAGGGGCGGAATTAGCCGCAAAACAAGTCGCGGATATAATTGAAGAAGAAGCCAATTCTATTTAAACCGTTTCTTTCCTAAAAGAATCAATAACGTTGCAATTCCTGCACAAATTAGGATATTTAAGCATGCGGCAACAACCGAAACAATAGCAGGACCAATTAGACCGCTCGCGAATAATCCTCTGGCGATGAATATGGCAGTTGGAGGAGCTATGAAGGAAGCGATTCCGCCAAATAAACCGACAATTACATTAAGAGCGATATTGATTGCGTAATATCCTCTGGCAGTAGGATTCTCGCTTTCGCAAATCCCGAAGAACAAATTCTGATTAAAGCTTGGGTTTGTTATTTTATATGTATAGCCAAAATCCGTTTTCTCAAATTCCATATTGGTGTTGACGACGTAAGCGTCACTAATTTCAACATTGATGGTCAACTCATTGAAGGATTTCCAGTATTTGGCGGGTGTTAAAGCGTACGAAACACCATAAACATATGGGTCATATCTTGTGATAACTTTTGTTTTCAAATCATATTCAACACTCATAGAGAATCTATTGTTATTGCCGGGCAAATCTAAGTCATATAGATACATTGCAATAACATCAGATCCGCCTAATGTTATATTTGCAATATTTGCGTAATGATTCTGCCAGTATGAGAACAATAAAATATCGCCTATTGAGTCAGCACTTATTCCGTTTAACATTGACAAGGAATTTAATATTGAATTAAACGTTGTTTCTTTTAGTTTTTCTAATACAAAAACACCGTTTTCATAGACGGTTCTATATACATTATTAATCCGTTCGTTCCAGCTATAAGTTACTTTATCAATTTCTACTTCGCTTGTTGAATAGAAAGAAAACGACATGCTTGTGGTAGAGGGATCTACATATTTGGTGAATTTTTTCTCATCATGAAAGTAATTTGGGCATCCATTCTCACCGAAAATAAATACATCATCGGGAGCGGTGTCGATGAAGTTTAAAGCTATTTCGAGATCTGCATAAGTGAAATTGGCGCCGTTTTTGCCGCGATTTACAGATATTTTGTATTCATATAGCGTTTTGTCGTTATCTATCCTGCTTGCTTGGCTTGCGTTATATTCATCAAGCATTTCATAAAAATCCAAATACTGAAATTCGCCACGATCCAGGTAATAAGGATTGAGGATTATGGTTTCTGCTTTAACCTTCTCATCATTGTATTTGATTGTCGGAGCATTGGTATTGCTTAAAACATCATCTAGGGTGGAAACAAAAGGGAAACCGAAAGATGCAGTTCTTGCTTCGCCAACATCGACAAGTTTATAATCCGCTTTTATATTGACTGAATTTGTTTTAATAAAATCTTCATATTTGCCCACTTTGAAATCAATTGTTTCAGATTCAACTTCAATCATGCTGTCTTTTGCAGGCATTATGGATGTTGTCCCTCCACCTGGGTAGATAACTTCGGCGGAGTTGGCGTTGCTTTCTTTTGGAGAAGTGGCGATAGCAAAAAAGGAAGCCATTAGTAGTGGTAGCGTAAATAAAGAGATTATTGTCTTGCCTTTTCTCATATTAATGACATCAAGTAGAATAGCAAAACCATTGTCCAAACTCCTGTTATAACAAAGGAAAGGACAAGTCCTGCTCTACTGAGTTTGCTCCTACATTTCGCCCCTCTGGATAAAAAGCCTAAAACAATTCCTGCTGGGGCAAGAAATTCAGTCAAAGCAAAAAAGAAACAAAGAACAGCAAACGTATCTTTCTTGCTCCACGTGGCTTTTTCTTCCATAAACTTATTTTCGCACATAATGTATCATTTATGTATGACAAAAACGAAAAAGCGAATAGTGATCATATCTTCATCGATACTGGGCGGACTCGTTTCTTTATATGTTTTTGGTGGAATCGCTGCAGCGTTTATTGTTTCAAAAAGTTTGTTGTCAAAAAGACAAAGCCTTGCTTCTGATCTTGATGAAATAAGACTTACTAAAACTCAGAAAAACTACCCATTATTACAAGATAGGGAATTAGTGAGATTTGCTTCAGATGGCGATGAATTGCAGGGATATTTATATAAAAACGATAATCCGAAGGGGCTTGTTGTTGCTGCACATGGCATCACATCGCAGGCTGATGATTCCCACGCTTCATATCAAAATTTCTTCTTAGAAAATGGTTACAGCGTTTTTAGTTTTGATATGGTTGCATCAGGGAGAAGCAGCGGGGAAGATGCGAAAGGATTGCATCAAAGTGCTTTAAATGTTAGAGATTGTCTATCATACATTCATAGCAATGACGAAATAAAAGATTTGCCAATATTTATGATTGGCCATAGCTGGGGTGGATATGGGGTAAGCGCCGCCCTAAATTTCGACCAAACACCGAAAGCAGTGGTTTCTTTCTCTGGGTATGATATGCCCAAAGAAGAAATATTTGAGTTTGCAAAGTCATACGCCGGAAATATAGCGTACGCTGGCAAATGGCAAATTGATTTTGCGCAGGAGTGCTTGAGTAAATACTCATCCACGCGCGCGGTCACTGGAATAAATAAAGCAACTGAAACTAGATTTTTATCTGTTCAAGGATCGGATGATCCCACAGTTCCTTATGAAGCATCCATTTATTCAAAGTTTGATGAAATTACAAATGATCATGCTCAAAGAATATTCTTGGAAGGTTATGCTCATAAATACGTTTGGTATTCAAAAGATTCTTATGAATACATAACAAACGAATTGGAACCGGCCTACGATAGATTGAAAGAACAATACTCAGGAAATATTCCTGATGACATCAAAAAAGAGTTTATAGAAAACATAAATTATGAAAAATCCAGTCAACTTAATTTAGACTTATTTAATTCAATCTTGTCTATGTTTGAAGAAAGCATATAAAAACCGCCTCATGGATTTATCCACGAAGCGGTTATAACAATCTAATTTATTTATATAGATTATAGAAGGCAGCCAATCCTGGGTATTGAGCAGTTTCACCGAGTTCTTCTTCGATTCTTAAGAGTTGGTTGTATTTGGCAATGCGGTCGGTTCTTGACATTGAACCAGTCTTGATTTGGCCAGCGTTGAGGGCGACAACGAGATCAGCGATGGTGACATCTTCTGTTTCGCCAGAGCGGTGGGAGACAACACATGTATATCCAGCACGCATTGCTTTTTCGCAGGTATCAAGAGTTTCGGTCAAGGTTCCGATTTGGTTGACTTTGATGAGGACGCTATTGGCGACGCCAAGCTCGATTCCTTTGGCGACATAGACTTTGTTGGTGACGAAGAGGTCATCGCCAACCAATTGAACTTTCTTGCCTAGTCTTTCGGTCAATAGTTTCCATCCATCCCAGTCATTCTCGCTCAATCCATCTTCGATGGTGATCAATGGATATTTCTCAACGAATTTCTCGAGCAAGGCAACCATTTGTTCGGAGGTTAATTCTCCGCCTTTGCTTCTCTTTAATTCGTATTTCTTGGTTTCGGCATTGTAGAATTCGGATGAAGCGACATCCATTCCGAGCATGATTCCTTTTGGCCCTGCTTCATAGCCAGCTTTTTCAATGGCTTTTACGAGGATTTCCAAAGGCATTTCGTTGGATTTCATTAAATTTGGAGCAAATCCACCTTCATCACCGACTGCAGTGACATCACCCATTTCTTTGAGGATGCTTCTTAAGGCTGCGAATGTTTCAGCACCCATTTGGATGGCTTCTGAGAATGTTTTGGCGCCAACAGGCATAATCATATATTCTTGGAAGTCGACTGAAGAATCTGCGTGCTTTCCGCCATTGATGACGTTCATCATCGGGACTGGCAATTTCTTAGCATTTGGTCCACCGATATAGCGGTAGAGAGGGATGCCTAGTAAATCGGCAGCAGCTTGGGCAACGGCAAGAGAAACGCCTAGCATAGCGTTGGCGCCTAATTTTGACTTGGTCTCGGTGCCATCGAGTTTGATCATGGCTTCATCGATTGCGACTTGATCAAGGACACTCATTCCTTCAACGACTGGTGCAATAACTTCATTTACGTTCTTGACAGCTTTTAGAACACCTTTTCCGCCGAAGAACTTTTTGTCTCCGTCTCTTAATTCAAGAGCTTCTCTTTCTCCGGTTGAAGCGCCGCTTGGAACGGCTGCGCGGCCAAAAGCGCCGCTTTCGGTTAAAACCTCAACTTCAATTGTTGGGTTGCCACGCGAATCAATGATTTGACGTGCGTGAACTTTTTCAATAATTGGCATGTTTTCATTACTCCTTTAAGTTACAAACATGCTTACAATGTAAGCAATAGGATTATAAGACATTATTATCATTAAAGATAGAAAAAAAGACTTTTGATTATTCAAATCTATTTAATGAGCACTTGTTGGGTTAAAATACTATTTGCATGGGCAAGAGACTAGTCTACATAGGTTATTTTCTTAAGAACGCTCCTTCATCTCTTTTTGAAAGGCTTTTTCATAAACCAAAGCAAATAAAAAGATTTAGAGGCACAAAAAGCATCACGACAAAAAGCAGTGGTGAAGTTTTGGCTGAGATGATAAACAAAGGAGAGCCATTTGCGGCGATTAGGTTTGGCGCGACTGAAATTGGTTGTTTAAACAATCATGAGAAGATATCTTTAGGCTTCAGGAAAACATACAAAGACAAAGTCAGATGGGCAATGAAAGTCAGGGGAGGATATTATCCAACCACTGATGAATATTTAAACAAATATGCCGAAATCTTTGCAGAATTGGCGCCAAATATAGACATACTTGCTATATCTGGCATCCATATGGAAGATTATTTTGCCAAAAGATATTGCCCCAACGCGACAATAATATCCAATTGGGGAATGGAACCTTTGTTAGGCAAATGGACCTATGCCCTAAAAGGAAAGAAGGTGTTGGTGATCACCCCATTTGTGGATGAAGTCAAATCACAATATGAGAAAAGGGGGCATCTCTTTCCTAAAAATGATATTCTCCCAGATTTTGATTTGAAATTGATCAAAGCGCCAGTGACGTTAGGGAACGATAAAGAATTTGAAGTTGAAAGTTCGATCGAATACATAAGACTTTTGGAAGAAGAAATCAAAAATACAGATTTTGACATCGCCTTGATAGGGGCTGGTGCCTATGGAAGCATACTAACAATGTATTGCAGAAGCATTGGCAAAATGGCCATTCAAAGCGGTGGCGCGACCCAAACATTATTTGGAATAATGGGCAAAAGGTGGGAAAATAGGCAACATGTAGCCAAATATGTAAATGAATATTGGGTTAGACCGAATTCTAAGCCCGATGGATTTGAGCAAGTGGATAATGGAGCGTACTGGTGATATGGAAGAAAACAAACCTGCAAAGAAACTAGATTTTATAAGCTATGCGATTTTGCTTTTTATTGGCCTTCTATCTTTTTCCTTTGGTGGTGGCACGATCGCAACAATTTTTGCGTCTGTGGGATTTGTGATTGCCATCGTCCTTTTGATGGTTGTGGGTGAGAAACTCAAGAAAAACGAGAAACTTTCCTTTGTTGCGGATTCCTTGCCTCTTTTGGTTTTCATGATTTTGATTTCATTTAATAGGTTCTGGCTATCATCGTCTTCGGGTTTTTTCTCCTCGCTGTTGCTGTTTTTGGGCCTCTTAGGTGCATACCTTTTAGGGTTCTTTCTAAGAAAATACGAATCGATTACACCAAAAATCATTTTGACCGTTGTTGTAATTTTATCGGGCTTATATGTTCTCATTAATCTCATAATTAATATGGTTGATTATGGGTTCTTTTATGCGGCTTTATATAATGGCAAAATTTATTATCTCGATGGCAATCATTATCTAGTTTCCGGAGAGATGAAATCGCTAATTGGCTTTGATGTTAAAAGAACAACGCTGCCTTATTCGTCGACATTGGCCTTTATGCTTGCGTCGATTTTGCCTTCTATTCTATTTATGAACTTTTCTTCCTTCAAAGAGGTGGGAGAAGGTAATTTTATTAAACGAAATCTCAATAGAATATATCTAATATCAGTGATTTCTGCAGGGATAATAGGGTTATTCAGTCTTGTTTTTATTCCATATACTAGAGCGTTGATATTGTTGGCGGTGGTATTTGTCTTCGCGTTAGTGATGCGCTTTGTGCCATACAAAAAAGAAGCGTCTCTATGGGTAAAGATAGTTGGCATAGCGATTTTGATTATTGCTTTGGCCTATATTATTCTTCTTACCTATGCAGGCGTAAAAGGGAACGTAGATAACATATTGGTTACCAATGGTTTGGTTTCTGATAACCTTCCGGTATTTAAAGCGATATTTGAAAACGATAAAGGTATAATCGCCACCTTGTTTGGCACGAATCTAAATGATTATTTCGATAAACTAAATAGCACCTCAGTCAGCAATATAAGAACGAATTCGTTTGAATTTGAAGCCTTGCTAGAGGGTGGACTTATTTGCTTTGTCGCGTTGATAGCCGCTATTGTTTTCTCCGTGATTTCTTTAAGAAAATATCTCCACAAAGAAGATAAGATCACGAACGAAAGAATGGTCTTCGCCTTGATGATTCTTGGCTGGTTTATTTATAAATCACTGCTGGTCGATACGGTTCCGTTTGTCGGATCGAATATTTATATGACTCCATTTAGTCAGGATTCGACAATCATAATCGTCTTGATGTTGCTCGGATATACTCACGAAAACATCTTTTCTATAAAAACGGAGGGCGAAAAACATGAAGAAAAATAAGTCAACAATTATTATCGCCGCCCTATCTCTGGTATTGTTAAGCGGCTGCAAAGAAACAAGCGAGCTCTATAACGCTTACGAATATATGACTCCTTATTTTGAGCGGAATTATTACAAGAATGATGTTTTTAGTGACGCAACGATAAAGGAAGCATTCGAACTTTCCTCCGATAAATACTTCAACGGTGACTTTGTCACAGATTTCAAAGTGAACTCAAGCATTACTAGAGTTGGTGCGAAAACCAAATACCCCGAGATGTTCCAATATAAAAACGGAGAAACAACATCAACGTTAGATGGTTTCGGCTATACGATGAATCATGCTAACGAAGATGAGAAATACATAGGAAATGATTTTGGAAGAACCAAATGCATGGATAAACAAGATAGTTCTTTCCAAAGAGGTATCTTGAGCAAATTGTATGATGGGCAAATGTTCTGCTATAACTACCATAGCGCTGCTTTAGTGGAAACATCCGCGTCTGGCTTTGGCCACAGATTCTCTAAGAAATTAATTGAAGGTGAATATTTCTTGCTCTCCATGAGAGGTGGTTCCACTAGGGGCGAAGGCAGAATTACATCCATTGATTTGAGTGTGACCTTCTATAAAGAAACATCAAATGGCTTTGAAGGAACGAAAGTTACGCTGAATGAAGTTTATGAAAGAACCGACAGTGGCGGAGAAAGCTGTTCCTTTGTCGGTTTTAAGTTCTCCGATGCTTTGCCAAATTTCGATATCAAAGATATATGTGGCTATAGAATAGGCTTCACCAACCTTCACGATGGAACAAATAATGATTCCGTTGAGCCTGAAAATGAGTCCGAGCATTATTGGGGACTGCTCATTTATGAACTGATGTTCGTTAATGCTTCTTGGCGTTAATGTATTTGCGTATATCTAGCCATTCGCCTTGAATGAAGTCGGCTTTGTCGTCGTCGAATATTAATGTGCCTTTCGCTGGAGTGAACGTCATTTCACTGAAATATATCTTTCCACCAACATCATATAGATCCACTCTAACGAAAGGAAATGGCTTCGCTAAATCCTCCGCAATTTTAACCATTTCATCAAAATTTGAAGGTTTTACAGGGATTTCATCACTTTTATTCCATCCATTGAACTGTGATTCATCGAATGGAGTCCAATCGATATAAAGCTGGTCATAACGGATATCTTTCCCTCTGCCAGTCACCGTGTATAGGTTTCTCGCAATCCCATTAAATAAATGTATCTTGTATTCGATCGGAAGAGAATCATCGCTGCCGATATACTCTTCAATGATAATCTGTGGCTTAATTGGAGAATAATGCCTCTCAACGGTTTTCTTCCCATAATCAGTCCTGAGCCATCTGTCGAAATTCTTTTTTGCCGCTTTTAAATCTAACTCATTTTTGTTTTTCACAATTAAATTGAATCCTGAAGCGTGAGAGCATTTCATCACGAATCTATTCGGAAGAGAAGAAAAATCAATATCATCAAAATGATCGTAAACACCAAGGCATTTTATTAGACAGCCTTCATATCCTTTTTCTTTTACATAATCTCTCACACCGACTCTTCCGGCACATCTAATCACATCTTTATCCTTTGGATAAACAAATAATCTAAGATATTGTAGTTTTTCCGTATATCTGACTGGGTTTTTCAGATTCAGTTTATGATGGGTTATGTATTTATATTGGGCTTTTACGTAACCGATTGGAGAAAAGAATTTGACAAAAGGCCTAACGATAGATGCCACAAATCTTTTGGCTTTATTTTCCTTCAATCTTGGCTGCAACATAAAAATAATTATACAAGAATGAATGCAAAATGATTATTTTGTGTAATAATCTTTCACATGAAGATTTTGGTTGTGTGCCAATATTATTATCCAGAGAGTTTTTCCATAACTTCCATTTGCGAATCTCTTGTTAAACGAGGACATCAAGTTGATGTTGTCACGGGGCAACCGAATTATGGCATGCCCGGAATTAAGCCTGGTTATGAGAAAGTAAGGTATGAAGAGATTAATGGCGTTCATGTCAACAGGGTGAAAATAAAACCACGGAAATCTGGGATGATGAACCTTTTCAAAAACTATATTTCGTTTTGGAGGAAGTCGAAAAGATTCGTAGGCCGCATTAAAGACAAATATGATGTTGTTTATTCTATGTCGCTTAGCCCTGTCATTTCTATTGTGGCCGCGAACAAATACGCAAAAAAACATAAAATCAACCACGTGTCACACATACTGGATATTTGGCCGGAAAGCCCTGTTGCAGTGCATGCTATCAAAAGGGGTTCTATTTTGTATAAATTCCTCTTTAATTGGTCGAGGGCAATATATAGAAACGCTGATAAATTATTGGTCTCATCACCATCTTTCATCAAATATTTCGACAAAGTTCTGGGATTAAAAGACAAAGATATTAAATTTGTTGCCCAACCCGCTATTTCAAAAATTTCCTCTGGGGAGAAGTCCTTTGAAAAAAGAGTCAATATCACATATGCTGGTAACATCGGAACCATTCAAAGATTGGACGAGTTTGTGAAAGCCATCTTTTTGCTAAGAGATAGAACCGATTTCCAAATGCATATTTTTGGCGCTGGTTCGCAGGGAAAAATAGTTTCCAAAATGATAGAAGAAAGAAACTTAGGGGACACAATAAAAATGCATGGTTTTATTAGTCCAGAGGAACTTTCTGGATATTATAACAAGAGTACCGCCATCATCGTTCCTTTAGAAAACGACGGTTCGTGGGTATCATCAACCATTCCTAATAAACTTGTTACTGCTATGAGTTACGGCAAACCTATTTTGGCATCGATTTCTGGAGACGGTGAAAAGATACTCAAAGAAACCGGGGGTGCTTTCTTTTCTTCTTTAAATGAGCAATCTCTCTGCGCGACGATTGAAAAAATAATCAACACCGATGAAGAGACGCTAAAGCAAATGGGTTTAAATAATAAAAAATATTACGATGAACATTTCGATTATGAAAATGTCATTTCTCAAATTGAAGCTGAATTGAGTTCACCCAAGAACTGATTGATTTTAGATTTTGTTTTTTCTATTCCAAATAAGTCTTGGATTTTTTCTTTTGCATTGTTCCCTTTCAACCCATAGACATTCCCATTCTCGTCTATGTGATTGGAGAAGAAGCTCTTCCATGATTCAACGGAAGTGTCTTCGATCCAATTAATGTCATCATCAAAGTGTTTTTTGATTATGGAATTGGGGGTTGACACAACGACTTCACCCAAAGAGATATATTCAAGCAATTTTGAAGGAACGGATTCTTTGTCGAGAGTTTCATCAAAGAATCTTGGGTTTATTAACAGGGATGATCCAGCCTCCAACGCATAGTTTTCTTTTTTGTCTACTTGCCCTAAATACTTAAGATTTGCAAAGTTTTTTGCAATTTCCTGTATGTCATTTTCTAAAGGGCCATGCCCCGCAATTCGTAATTCAATCGGTCTAGATGATTCCAAAAATCCTTTTATCATATTCGCGACGCCGTATCTTTCGTATAAGGCGCCGCCAAAATAGATGTATTTCTCTTGTTTTGATTCTACTGGTGAATCAACTATTCCTGGGATAATAAGATTTTGCTTTTCTTTTAAATTGAATGCATCAACGAGTCCATCGGTTAAGGCAATAGACGCATTTGAATAAGAGACATATTCGTAAACCTTTTCAACGAAATTGCCATCGACCTCGGATAGGTTCGCAGGATTATCCGTAATTACCGCGACAGTTTTTGAGCCCCAAATATCTTGCAGTTTTTTTGCCGCTCTTCCTAGAGGAATAGAAAGAGAATCAAAGACAATGAATTCAGGTTTCTCTTTGTCTTTGTATATCTTTC
Source organism: Bacilli bacterium (assembly GCA_017468925.1). GTDB lineage: Bacteria > Bacillota_I > Bacilli_A > RFN20 > CAG-826 > UBA4951. Next base: position 248,699 of record JAFUHI010000009.1, read on the forward strand.
TGGCCTCGTTTATCAATTCTTTGTGCCTAGGAAATAGAAGCATCTCCCATTTGGAACCATAGTTGATGTAGTGGTAACATCCAGAATTTATGAATTTGGTTTTCGATATGACTGGCAATAAAGAAATGACTTGCAGGTCATTATCTTCAAAGCATTTGATTAATTTTGAATGAAAATTTTGATTTGAGGGGTTTGGTTTTTTGGTTGTCAATTTGAGCAATGCAGAATAGTCTTCTTCCTTTAAAGAAGTTGTCAAATAAAGCACCCTCATAATTTTAGATACTCCTCGAAGAAGGAATTGTGTTTCTCCGCCATAATCTCTATGGTGTTATTTTTTGATGTGCTAATCGCGTTCTTTCTCATTTCTTCGGATATCGGTGAATTTATTGCATCAAGAATCTGTTTTTCATCTAAGATATCCACCAAAAAGCCGTTTTTTCCATCTCTTATGAGGTTAGTCGAGGAATTCGCGTTTTTGCTCCCTATCACTGGGCATCCTTGGCTTAACGATTCATTAACGACATGGCCATAAATATCTTCCTTGGTTAATAGAATGGATGCTTCGGAGATGCTAAAGAATTCCAAAAGCTTTTCATGCGGCATATATGGCTTTATCAGTATGTTTGAAATATTTTGCTCTTTTATATATTTCTCATATTGTTTTTGCTCGCTTCCGGAACCGACTAAAACCAAAACTTTATTGTCAGGGACGTTTTTCCAGATTTTGATTAATTGAGCATCGTTTTTCCTTGGGATGAATTGGCCTGCTGCAACATATATTTCCTTGCCTTTCAACCCATATTCATCCTTTTTGTTTTCTTTTTCTTCTAAGGATAAAAGATTATTTAAAATCTCTTTCTCATATATGGTGCTATAAGGGTAAAGGCGGATTTTAGTTTCATCCGCGCCATAGTATTTAAGATAGGAAGCGGAATTCTCATCTGGAGCGAGGTAAAACTTTGCCCCGCTTATATATTTGGTTTTTATTTTTTTGTATAGTTTTCTTTCGTTTGCTTTGATGATTCCGCCATTTATCGCGAAGATATAGGGGATGTTATGTTTTTTGAGATAAGATAATGTTTTCATCTCTGTGAACGTTCTCCAGCCATTCACCACGATGATGTCATATTTCTTCTCTTTTATTCTTTTCACGACTTTCCCGGTGTAGTTATTCATATAACCAAATCTAAGAGAATTGATTATTTCGCAATGGAAATTAATTACTTTTTGATAATAGAAAGCGGGATCCCTATCATCCTCTTTTCTGCGTTCGAAAATGACATCGAGATCAACGATTTTTCCTAGTTCGTTGAAGAAATCGATCTTGTATGGAGCGGGATGATTGAATATCCAGAGCACTTTCATAGTCAATGATAAGTATAAACTTCTCGGCTTTCTTTTTCCTTAATGAAATGATTATATATTTATAATGCTAAAAGATTGGAATGATTTTTTTAAACAAATTAAAGAAAAGGAATATTCTCACACTCTAAATGAGTTTTTGGATGAAGAATATAAGAATTTCACCGTCTACCCGCCAAGGCGATTAATGTTCAATGCTTTCGATAAGACGAATCCTACAACCATTAAAGCGGTTATCATAGGACAAGATCCTTATCACAATCCTGGACAAGCCATGGGCATGTCTTTTTCTGTCCCTAAAGGGATAGAACCGCCACCCTCATTAATCAATATCTATAAAGAAATAGAAAATGATTTAGGAATAAAAATGGATATGTCCAATGGAGATTTGACCAAATGGGCAAACCAAGGGGTGCTTCTCTTGAATGCATATTTAAGTGTCAGAGAGAACGAGCCGCTTAGCCACAGTAGAAAAGAATATGATTATTTCATCGCTGATACGATGAGATATATTGATACACTCGATCAACCAATCGTTTTCTTCCTTTGGGGCGGTTTCGCAAAGAAATTTGAGGGTTTTATTAAAAATAATAATCGTTTGATTATCAAATCCGTCCACCCATCTCCGTTATCTGCGAATAGGGGTGGATGGTTCAACACAAAGCAGTTCTCTAGGTGCAATGAATTTCTATTAAGCAAAGGAGTCGCGCCTATTGACTGGTCCAACAAATAAGATTAGTCTAATTTATGCCGGAGCTCACCATCAGTGGGCTGAGAGGAACTTAAGGCAAGTTCGACGGGACCTGATCCAGATAATGCTGGCGGAGGAATGAATTTTATCCTCCGTTTGAATATGGAGGAATTTTTTATGGACGAGGAAATGACTGCTCAAGAAAGAGAAGATGAACCTATTAGGCAGGAAGACAAACCCAATGGTAAAGTCATAGAGTGGCTTAGGAATCATTATTGGCTTATCGCTATAGTCTCTGGAATCATCGCGCTTGTCGGTTTGTTTGGCCCAATCGTAAGCGGCAAGGCGTTCACCGGTGAATTCATTGACGGTTGGTGGGCTTTTGAAAGAACTGGCGCGGATAGAGCAGGAGTATTCTTAAACGGATTATTCTCTCCATTCAACTGGACAGCTTTACTGCCTTATATGCTTCTAGTCGTGGGCATCGTTATTTCTTGTGTTTCATTCAAAAGGCATGATTTATACATAATCGCAACATTCTTTTATATCGTTTCTGGAATCTTTTTCCTTTTTGGAAAACACCTATATAACTTGGGACTTTCTCTATATTACAATTCCTTGAATCCAGTTGAAGGAGGGGCATCTAGCCTGATAGAAGATATCGCATCGACCTTCAGCACGAAATTATCATTTGGCTACACTTTCTCAGCAATCCTTTCCTTTGTCGCCGCATTGATTAATTTCAATGCTGCAACCCAAAAGGAAGCAATGAATATAAGAGACTTGACTGAAGTGGCTATTTTTTCCGCCGTCGCAATTGGCCTTCAATTCATCAAGATTCCCATCGGAGTAACCGGTGGTTCCGTTAATTTAGGCATCGTTCCTTTGTTCATGATTGCCTTAAGGCATGGTCCGATAAAAGGGTTTATCGCAGGCGGTTTGATATATGGTTTAATCACTTGCATCCTAGATGGATATGGCTTATTCACATATCCGTTTGATTATTTAATTGGATTTGGAAGCGTGGCGATTTTAGGTTATTTCCGCAAATTCGTTTTTCTTAAACCAGGCGGAAAGAGAACTTTAGTGCCTGTCTCCGGATTTATCTGGATTGCTCTAGGGGTGACATTAGGAACTGCGGTTAGATTTATTGGCTCTACCCTTAGCTCAATCGTGAATTATGGTTATCCGTTTGGAGCCGCTTTGGCTTACAACTCGATATATATCCCAGTTACTGGGGCGATTGCCTTGGGAATTACTGAAGCATTATATATGCCTTTGGCGATACTAAATCGTCGATTCCCCGCTAAATAAATATATTTATTCGTTATTTGCCGCTTTTCGTGTTAGAGTATTTTCAACGCACGGAGGAAACAACGATGGAAGAAGAAAAGAAGAACGTTGAGGAAAATGAAAGCGACTTCGCCGATGAAGTTGCCCCGCTAGAAGAGCAAGAATCCACTTTGCCGCCACCAGAAGAAACGAAAGAAGAAGAAAAACCAGAAGAAAAAAACTGGGATAGAGAAGGAGAGGCCCCAGAAGTTAAATCCGCAGGGGAAATAACCGATGAGAGGCTCAAATTAATTGAATCACGTCGAGCGGACTTCCATAAAAAATATAAAAAAACCAACATATTCAGATGGGTTGTGTCGTTATCTGCTTTGGCTTTGATTGTTCTTGGATATGTCATTCCGACAACCGTACCTCCAATGGCAGGTTCAACCTGGGGGATATATATTACCTTAGGTGTCCTTATTCTCGCAGTTTTGTGCATTGCCATTTATAGCTTTGTCTCAAGAAGATGGATCAATAAGCATATGAAGCAGTATTTTGCCGATTATTACGCCAGTGCGAATTCATATGTTTACGAAGGCGACGAAGAAGGCGCGAAAGGCGATGTTGATACAAAACTCGAACCTTTGACTTTGAAAGAAGCGAAGACCTATGAGGATATCTATAAAATCGGCAGCAGAGACACGCTTAAGTTCTCCATAAACGGCAAAAACGCATTGGTTAGCGACTGCGCTGCTCAAATTTCAATCGGCAAACAACTAAAAACAGTTTTCGTCGGAAAGTTATTTGTCATTGATAATGAATACAAAGGCGACCAAATATTGCTTTATATCAAAGGCTATAGCAGAGGTTTACCCCCAACAGCCTTAAGCGGAAAAGAAGAGATTTTAAACGATGGAAGAATGGCCGCTTTTGGAAATAAGACGGAATTTGCAAAGATATTTAGCGACAAGACTTTAAAAACTCTTCTCGATGAATTTGACACAAACAAAATATTGGTGGATGTGACCATTTCAATCGTCGAAGGCAAAACCTATTATTTCATGGGGTATGATGACTCCGCGATGGTGTTACCACTAGAAAAGCCGCTTGTGCTTGCTCCACTTGATGAAATCAAAAAGAACTATGCTTCTATAAAGAAAGTCGATTCATTGCTCAACTTATAAGAAAAAAGGAACCTGAATGAAAAATCAGGTCCCTTTTTTTATCATGGACTATTCTTCTTTGGCTGGTTCTTCTTGAACTGGCTCTGCTTCAACTTCAACAGGCTCTTGTTTGTTTTGCTCAGTTGTTTCTTCTATAGCAGGTTCTTCAACATCATCAACTTCATAGAAGAAGGCGATGTAAAGGAATGACATAAGCGGTAACAATGCCAAGTATTCGCTTATATACCAGAAATATTCAAACCACTCATATTCGAACATGCTAGCGTAGACGCATCTAAATAAGAAAACGAATACCGAAAGGCCAACCGCCGAAAGCATGAGAATCAAGGAAACTTTTCTTAGCTTCTTTAGCGTTGGGAAGAATTCCCCAAGCAAGACGAAAACGAAAGCAGTGGCGATAACTAATGTCATAGCTGTGCCGAATATACCGGCAGCGATCTCCATGCCTGATCCATCCCATTCCGGGTCGGCGCCCATCATTGAGAAATACCAAGCGATGTCTCTAATGAAATAGAATAAAGAGAAGAAGAACCATAGACCGGTCAATATTTTAACCGCGCCAGCCTTCTTCAAAATCAAAGCGACCGCCAACGCCGCACATAGCAATGTGATGATGGTGACCGCAACGATGCTTCCGATAATCGGGAAGAATGTGTCGCCAATTGTCGCAAACTGATAAATCAGATAGCAGAAGTTGTACAATCCTAGGAAAATCAAGCTTAACAACAAGGCGTTCTTTTTTACAAAAAGTGCTAATTTGCTCATAAAAGCCTCCTTTCGCATTTTTTTGCAATGATTTACTAGTAATAGTATACCCCGTTTGATGATAATTCCTGTATTTTCTTAAAGATTTTTTCGTGGTGTATCATTGATAAATACATTTATCATCTTTCAAGTGTATAATGTCATTAGTATGAACGAGACCGTAGATCAAAGATTTAAAAAATGGATAATCGTGCAAGCATATAAGCACGATGGAAAATTACACAGGCAGTGGTCGCCTGCATATTTAACCGTGGATGATGATGACGTATACGCTGTTTGCTCTAGAGCGAGTTTAGTAACAGAGGCGAACGGAAGAAAATGGATCACAAGAGAACACGCTGTTTTCATCTTCTTCAAAAAGAAGTGGCTAAATGTTATCTGTATGCTGAAGAATGATGGCTCTCATGATCCAAATGCCGAAAAAGGGATCTGCTATTACGTCAATATTGCCACCCCAACCATAATGGATGAAGGCAAGCTTAAATACATCGATTATGATTTGGATATCAAACTATTCCCAGATAAAACAACAAAGGAATTGGATGAATCGGAATTCGAAAGGCATATCAAAACATACGGCTATAGCGATGAATTGACCTCTGCCATAAAAAAATCGATGAACGAAGTCAAACTAATGATATCAAAAGGAGAATATCCCTTTGATGATTTATCAATCAGGGAAATATATGAGAAATTCCTGAATGAAAACAAGCCATTCACGCCTTTTAAACAGAATAGAGACTTATGAGAATTGAATTCAATACCATTTCAAGCGAACAAACTAAAGCGCTTGGCGAATTTGTTTCGTCGTTTTTCACTGCAGGAGATGTCGTTCTCCTAAAAGGAGATCTCGGCGCAGGCAAGACGACATTCGTAGGAGGGGTTGCCAAAGGACTCGAGATAAAAGAGGATGTCATTTCGCCTACTTTTAACATTATGAAGTGTTATTTCAAAGGGAAGTTGCCGATGTATCATATCGATGCATATAGATTGGAGAATATGTCGATAGAGATAGGGCTAGATGAATATATTGAAGGTGATGGTGTTTGTTTGATTGAATGGCCTCAATATATTTTGCCTCTTATCCCCGATGACCATCTTGACATAACTTTGTTAAACAAAGGCGACAATCATAGGCACATCGTTTTTGAAAGCGATTCAACGCATTTTTCCGAATTGATTGAGGGTTTGAGGAGATTTTCGTTATGATTTATCTTCTTTTAGATTCATCGGATAAATATCTTTCTGTTGGGTTATCTAAAGACGGGAATGTTTTCGATTCAATTTCTTATGAAGCCTGGCAAAAGCAAAGCGAATTCATGATTCAGGAAATAAAGAGGCTGATGGATCGAAACAATTTGACAAAAGATGATCTTGCAGGAGTTGTTTCTTCTAGAGGTCCTGGTTCATATACTGGTGTAAGAATTTCTTTGTCCATCGCTAAAACAATTTCGTTTGCTCTGCAAATCCCTCTGTATCTCGTTTCGTCTTTAGAATGCTTCCGTCAAAAAGACAAACCAACGATTTGCTTGATGAATGCCAGAAGCAAAAGAAGTTATTTTGCGGTCTATAAAGGCAAAGACGCCATCATAGAAGATAAGATTTTGACGAATGAAGAGGTGTTTGCTTACATCAATGAGCACAAGGATTATTTGATTAGCGGGGATGTCGCTTATCTTTCCCTTACCGGGGAACAATATGATGTTTTGTCTATCCTATCTGATTCGGTGGACGAGAGACATTTAATTAAGGACAGTTTGTCCGCTAAGCCGGTTTATCTAAAGGACACGTATTTGGTATGAATATAAGGAAAGCAGAACTAAAAGATGCCAATTTGATTGCGGACCTAGAAGCGAAGTGTCTAAAGAATCCTTGGCCTTTATCGCAAATCGAATATGAAATATCGTCAAATCCCTGCGCAATAACGATTATTGCAGAAAAAGATGGCGAATTGCTGGGATATTTAGATTATCTTATTACATTCGATTCATCCTCTATTTGCAGGATTGCCGTCTATCACGAACATAGAAACAAAGGAATCGCATCTTCTTTATTGGAAGAGATGGATAAAAATTTGAAAGAAAACAGTGTTTCATGGTCAACATTGGAAGTGAGAACGAGCAACGGAAATGCAATCAATTTATACAAAAAAAGAGGGTACGAATTGATAACGACAAAGAAAGCGTATTATGACGATGGAGAAGATGCGTTGTATATGGTGAGGTGTTATTAATGGCAAAAATTTTAGCGATAGAAAGCAGCTGCGATGAAACCGCGGTCGCCATAATCGATGGCGATAAGCTTTTATGCAACGTCATCTCAAGCCAAGTGGAAGTCCATAGAAAATATGGAGGAGTCATGCCAGAGATTGCTTCTAGACTCCATGCTGAAAACATCACCGTCTGCCTCAAAGAAGCCTTGGAACAAAGCAAATGCTCTTTGGAGGAAATCGATGCTTTTGCAGTAACCAGAGGGCCTGGTCTAATCGGTTGTTTACATGTGGGATTGCAGGCTGCTAAAACTCTTGCGATGCTATATAACAAGCCTTTGATTCCGGTCCATCATTTGTGTGGGCATATATACGCTAACGAATACGCTGGTGAATTTATTTTCCCGATGCTATGTGTCGTTGTAAGCGGCGGTAATACCGAACTTGTATTGATGAAGGACCATCTCCAGTTTGAAATCATCGGTGAAACGAAAGACGATGCGGTCGGAGAGTGTTACGACAAAGTAGCTAGGGTTTTAGGCCTCCCATATCCAGGTGGCCTCCCAATAGACCAAAAGGCTAAATTAGGCAAACACACCTACGATTTGCCTTTGCCTCTCCATAAAGAAAATACCTATGATTTCTCTTATTCCGGCTTGAAAACAAGCGTCATTAATCTTGTTAACAGCGAAAAGATGAAAGGCCACGAAATTAGAGCGGAAGATATGTGCAAATCATTCCAGGATGTGGCGATAGGGATGATTGTGGAAAAAGCCATAAAAGCCGCATTGGAATATAAGGTCAAACAAGTTGTTCTTGCAGGAGGAGTCTCTGCGAATAGCTATTTAAGGGAGCAGATGAAAGAAAGACTTGAAGGAACCGGAATAGATTTGATTATCCCGCCTCTATGGTGCACTACCGATAACGCCGCGATGATAGCGAAAGTTGCGGCTAGGCTATATAAAGAAAAGGTATTCGCCTCATTGGATCTGGGAGTGGACCCAAATTGGAAGATAAGCGAATACCGTAATTTTGAGAATTAATAATATATTGTGATCGATAAAGCGTACACCGCATTTCCATCCAGATTGCACAAAACAAAATAACGGTCATCTTCATCGAAATCGAATGTCACGGTGTATGTGTTTTCATCTTCTTTGAAGGTCCTATCCAATTTCCTTTCGCCTTGATTTGCTTCATCTCCAGCAAAACATGACATTAATGCAGTGTTGGTAAAGTAAGCGGAACTGAAGATTTTTTCGACAACGACAATCCTTTTAATTTCTAGAGAATCTGCGTTATATAAATATCCTCCTTCGCCTTCGTCACCTCTTTTGGTTTGGATGGTCCCATTATGCTCACCTCCGCCTTGCATCATATTGAAGGAACAAAAATGGATGTTGTCTTTCTCGATTTCTACCTCGTCTGAAGGATAACCGCTTCCAGTTGGGGCGGGGAAATCAGAAAAAGTGAATTCTATTTGCTGCATTTCTTGCGCAGAAGAAGATTCGATTGATTGGGATGATGTTTCTTCGGAAGTCATTGATTCGCTTGATGGTTCAACGCTAGTTTCTGAGGCAGTTATTCCGCTGGAAACTTCGCTTGTTGAGGAAATGGAGGATGCATTACTTAATGAGGCAGACGATTCCTCACTAAAGAAAGTCGATGATGTCTTTTCTTTTTCACAAGAGAATAGAAAAGGAATGATAGATAGGCTAACAAAAATCAAAAATTTATTTTTCATATGTTAATAATCTAAGACAAAACCTAGACAAATTCACTAAAAATCCCACAAAAAAATATGGTAGAGAAAACAAAGTTTTCCTATGGTATAATCTCTTTGTTTAAAAAATCGAAAGGAATTACTATGAAAGAAATCGCAATATTATTAGACTCAACCTGCAACATGACAAAAGAGCTCATGGAGAGGTTCGATGTCGATTACTTCAGAATGGGAGTGTCCGTTGGCGAAGAAGAGCATGAGGCCTCTTTGACCTGGGAAGATTACACCCCACATCAGTTCTATGACATAATGAGGTCAGGCACTAGGGTATTCACCATCCAAGTCCAAGACCACACATATAGAGATAGATTTGTCAAATTGGTGCAAGAAGGAAGAGATGTTCTTTATATAGCTTGCTCTGGTGCCTTATCCGCTTCGGTAAAGGCTGCATCTAAGGTCGCAGACGAAGTCATGAAAGAATATCCTGACTCAAAAATCGTTGTTGTCGATTCCTTATGCGCTGGCATGGGCCAAGGTTTGATGGGAATCAAAGCCTCGGAAATGAGAAGCGAAGGCAAATCCATCGAAGAAATAAGAGATTATCTAGAAGCGAATAAATTAAAATTCAACCAATGGGCCACCGTTGGAGATTTGAATTATCTAAAGAGAGCGGGCCGCATCAAAGCCTCCAAAGCTTTCTTTGGAAACCTTTTTGGCGTTAAGCCAATCATTATTTCGGATATCAAAGGAAATAATTTTGCCTACAAGAAAGTGAAAGGCAGAAAAGCCGCTCTCCAAGAGTTGGTTGACTCTGCCAAAAACTCTTTTGTGGATGGATATATTTCCATTGATCACGGCGACTGTGAAGCAGACGCGCTCGAGTTGAAGAGGATGTTAGAAGAAGCCGGCGTCAAAGCCAAAGAGATCTTCATCGTACCTCTTGGACCAATCCTTGGTGCCACCTGCGGTCCTGATACTGTTGCCATATATCACTTTGGAAGCGAAGTGACCATACTAGGAGAATAAAGACAAAAAACAATTATGGATTCCCTTACCCTTGATGGGGCGTTATTTAACCAGCTTTTAAATTACGCTTACCAAGATTTGGCCGCACACTACGAGGCCATTAATGATTTAAACGTGTTCCCGGTTCCTGATGGAGATACGGGCACAAACATGAAGATGACCTTCAACAATGGGTTGAAGAACATCAAAGAAAGCGAGAATATAGGCGACATCGCCGATAATCTTGCTAGAGGTATGCTTTTCGGCGCCAGAGGAAATTCCGGCGTCCTTACCTCACAATATTTCAAAGGTCTAGCCGATGGTCTCAAAGGCAAAAAAGAAGTAACAGTCTCCGAATTTGCCGAAGCCATGGTCCAAGGCTACAAAACAGCCTACTCTGCCACAGTCGATCCTACAGAAGGAACGATTCTCACCGTTGCCAGAGAAGGCATCGAGAATGTCAAAAAGAGCATTGTAAGCGGCAAAACAACATTTGCCCAATTATTCGCAATGGTTGTGGATGCGATGAAGATATCGCTAGACAACACTCCAAATCTTTTGCCTGTCCTTAAGGAAAGTGGAGTAATCGACTCCGGAGGCAAAGGTTTATTAACAATCTTTGAAGGCATTCTCAAATATCTCAATGGAGAAGAGATAACTGGATATGATGAAGAGGATACCCATTCTCTTCCGACATCATCTGTTGATTTCTCCGCCTTCAATGAGAATTCCGTCCTTGACTACGGTTACTGCACTGAATTCTTGCTTCAGTTACTAACATCGAAAATCGATGTTGAGAAATTCGACATTCAGTCATTTATCGCGTATTTGCAAGAGCACGGAAATTCAATCGTCTGTTTCCAAACTGGCACGATTGTCAAAGTCCACATTCACACCAAAAAACCATATGAGGTGATTGAATTCGCCCAGAGATATGGTGAATTTGTTGCCTTCAAGATGGAGAATATGGCTTTGCAACACAATGAAGTTCTTCATAAAGAAGAAGAGAAAGCAAAAGTCAGAAAGAATGTTTCTATCATTTCTATCGCCCAAGGTGACGGTATCATCGAATTGTTCAAAGAACTTGGCTCCGATATCGTCTTGAATGGCGGCACAACGATGAATACTTCAACCGCTGAAATGATCGATGCTTTCAAGTTCGCAAATTCGGATGAAATCATCCTTCTTCCAAACGAGACCAACATCATAATGGCCGCGAAACAGGCTGCGGAATTATTCAAAGGTAGCCGCGTCCGCGTCATCGAGACAAAGACCATCCCTGAAGGATATAACGCCTTGTCGATGCTTATGGGCGGAGATGAAAGCGCGGATGATGCCTATAACGACATGCTAGAAGCTTCCCAGGCTGTTATTTCCTGTTTCGTTACCAAAGCCAGCAGAGACACGACATTGAATGGAGTCAAAGTCAAAAAAGGATATTACATCGAATCCGTTGATGGCAAATTGGTAGGATGCAACGAGAATAGAGAAGAAGCGATTCTAGAGATGCTATCCAAAGTTGAAGACATCGAAAACCGCGAGGTTATGTTTGCTTTCTATGGACAAATGGTGAGCGAAGAAGATGCTGAGCACGCCATATCTAGAGTAAATGAAGCCTTCCCTCAACTTGAGACAGGGCTCATTGAAGGCAAGCAAGATGTCTATGATTTCTTGATTGGCATCAATTAATAAATATGAAAAAAATAATTATCGACACCCTGGGGGGAGACAACGGAGAAGAGGAGATTGTTCGTGGAGTAATCGAAGCGAGCAAAATTTATTCCGATTATTCTTTTGTTCTTGTCGGTAGTTATGTAAACATCAGCAACATTCTAGCGAAGTGCGATGTCGATAAATCCCGCTTCGAGATTGTTAATGCCCCCTCATCGATTAGTAACAGCGATGATCCGCGCCTTGTCGTTAGAGGCAAGGAGAATTGCTCTATGGCTTCCAGTTTCAATATTCTTAAATTGGATAAAGAAGCGGTTGGGATGATATCCAGCGGATCCACTGGTGCTTTATTGGTTGGCACGATATTTAAGTTAGGCTTGTTTAGAGGGGTTAATTTTCCTGCTCTATCAAGCCTACTTTTTTCAATCAAAGGCGAATATATTTGCTTGGTCGATTGCGGCGCCAACATCGATGTGAATAGAGTTCAGCTTCTTAGCTTTGCTAAGATGGGCGCGGCTCTGCTTAAAAGCTACTGTGGCATTGAGAACCCTCGTGTTGGGCTTCTTAATGTTGGGGTAGAAGAAGGCAAAGGTAACCGCCTTCTAAAAGAAGCATACCCTCTTTTTAAAACCAGCAGCCTTAATTTCATTGGCAACATTGAAGGGAATGATATTTTCCTCGGAGGGGTAGATGTCATTGCGTGCGATGGATTCGCTGGCAACATAGTTTTGAAAAATGCAGAATCTGTCGCAATGATCGCTGCTAATATCGTAAACAAGACACTTGGAGATGAAGGAAAGCCTGCCATCGATGAGATACATAGGCTTTTCGCTTATAATGAGCAAGGCGGGGCTATAGTGCTTGGCTCAAGGAAGATGGTTATTAAAGCACATGGTGCTGCGACGAAAAACACAATAGTCTCAGTCATAGGCGATATGATAAAGATGGATAAAGGGGATTTCATACAAAATCTCCGCAAAACCTTGGGGGATATATGAAATGAGATGCCCAAAATGCAAAAACGAAATCAGCGATAATTCTGTTTTTTGCTCTTTTTGTGGCGTCAAATTGAGCAATGAGATGCCAGATGCCCCAAGCAAATTCAAAAAGGCCAGTGAGATATTGGAGAGAATAGGCTATGGGGTTTCTATAGCAGGGCTTGCCACATCCTGGCTCTTGTTCGTCGGTTTAGTGTTATCGATATCGGGCTTATTCACAACGGTGCTTATAGTCGATAGCGATAACTATTCTTCAGTTAGAAAAACAAGGAAGATAAGTATTATCGGAATGATAGTCGGAGGAATATTCACCATCGCTGAGATTGTTTTGCTCATCTGGGCAATAATATTTTTGGTGAATAAATATCTAGGAAACGCATGAAAACTTGGAACGGTCATATCAAAGAATGCCTAAATAGGCTTAAGAATTCTTCTCCAACCCTCAAATCGCTTTATGAAGGGGTGTTCTCCAACGGGAAGATGATTTGTTTTGAATATGACGAGGGCGATTCAATTAAAAAAGTCACCTTTGATGAAGCTTATTTGAAAACAAGAAATATTGCATTCTCTTTAGAGAAGGCGCTTGATGGGCAAAAGGACCAGTATATCGCCCTAAATCTTGAGAATTCAGAGGAATGGGTCATCTCTTTCTGGGCGATTCTATTAAGCGGAAACAAGCCATATCTTGTTAATCTTAGGCAGCCTTCTTCGTTCACGAAGAAAATCACTGATACTTTACAAATTGTCTATTCGCTTGATCATGGCAAAAATGATTTGGGACTTAAATCGATTGATTACTCATCTTTGAAAGAAAAATGTGACAAGGAGCATGAGTTTTCCTTCTCCGATGAATTCGCTTTAGCCACAAGCGGCACTTCGATGAAGCAAAAAATCTGTATTTATACCGGAAAAGAAATCTATCAGCAGATTCTAAACAGTGAATACGCGATAAAAAACAGCAAAGAAATCAAGCGAAGATATAAGAAACAATTAAAACAGTTAGCCTTCTTGCCTTTCTATCATATCTTTGGTTTTATCGCGACTTATTTCTGGTTCACTTATTTTGGCTGCACGATGGTGTTCATGAAGGATTATCATCCATCGACTATTTTATCCACGGTGAAAAAACATGGAGTGACCCATATTTTTGGCGTCCCGATGCTTTGGCACACGATTGAGAACTCAATCAAGAAAGAAGTCAAAGCAAGAGGAGAGAAAACCGAGAAGAAATTTAATAAAGCTTTGAAAACAAGCAATAAATTGCTTTCTTCTTGTAAGCCCCTAGGCAAATTATTCGTCAAATTAGCCTTCAAAGAAATCAGGAACCAGGTTTTCGGGAACAGTGTTCGTTATTGTATTTCAGGCGGCTCCTACATAAGAAATAGCACCCTGGAAACCATAAACGGAATCGGATATCTGTTGCGCGGAGGGTATGGTGCGAGTGAAATAGGCATCACCTCTGTCGAGACCTCGGGAAAACCATCGATTCTCAATAAAAACGGGGTCGGAGTTCCATTCCCTTCGATCCATTATAAAATCGAGAATGATACTCTTTTCGTCAAAGGAAAGTCAACATGCCACAAAATAATTGAGGATGGCAAGGAAATCGTTCCAGAAGAATGGTTCAATACGAATGACGTCGCCCACATGGAGGGCGGAATGTATTTCATCGATGGAAGAAGAACCGATTTGATAATATCCGAATCCGGCGAGAACATTAACCCAGATTTAATAGAATCAAGGTTCAACCCTAATTTAGAGGGATTAAACGATTTTTGTGTGATCGGTTTAGGGGAAGGGCACAACGAAGTATCATCGCTTATTGTTTCGTTGTCTCTTGATTGCTCCGATGTCCAATTCGAGGAAATTAAGTCATATTTCTATGAAGAAAATGAAAAGATGAGCAGAACCTTTAGGGTTAAATCTTTCTATTTCACCTATTCCCCGATCAAAGCCGCGACTGCGATTAAGGTATCGCGCGCTAAATTGAAGAAAGACATCAACGATAAAAACGTAGTGATTAGTCCTTTTGATGAATTCGCCAAAAAATCAATGTCCAAACAAAACGAATTAGAAAAGCAAATAATATCCCTTTTTGCAGAGATTTTGGGCATAGATATCAACAAAGTTCAACCAGATTCGCATTTCATTAACGATTTGGGTGGTAGCAGTTTAGATTATTTTGCCTTGCTCACATTGCTAGGAGAAAGATTTGATATCAAAGTCGGGGAAGAAGAGACGCCAAGATATACTGCAAAGGATATTGCAGAATACATAAAGAACAAGCAAGATGAAGCATCCAATTAGCTTTTTTATGATGAAGACGACAGGGATTCCCCTGGAGCTTTTGTTTTTTAAACGCCGCACCTTCTATGAAGATAAATATGTTCAGAAAAGAAGAATAAAAGGCGGGGCATTGCTCGTATCGAATCATAAATCGATTTTTGATTATATGATGTATTTCTTTTTGTTTTTCTTTAGAAAAATCTATTGTCTTGTCGCAGAAGTGATGTATAGGAATGCCTTTTTCCGTTTCTGTTTGAATACGATAGGCGGCATCAGGGTGGATAGGAGTGATCCAAACATCGTTGGCTTCGTCAACAAAAGCGTCGAATTAATAAAAAAAGGAAAATTGGTTCTTTCATTCCCAGAAAGCAGGCTCATCCATGATAAAGAACTTGGTGTTTTCTATCCTTCATATATCCTTATCGCTTTGAAAGCGGACGCTCCAATAATTCCTATTTATACCGATGGAAGATATGGGTTGTTCAAAAGAAGCAGCGTCATTATTGGGAAACCGATTAATCTTAGGGACCGTTGTCATGACGAAAATCCTTCGGCCCAGGAAATAAATGCCTTGAATGACTTGGTTAAAGATAAAATCCAGGAACTAAAAGAGACCTTAGAGAGAAGAAAAAGAAACCATTTGTTTTCATTCAAGAAGATCCTTATGGATTTTGGAAGGTTCTTGGTTTACACAACTTTAGGTCTTTTATTCCGCGTCAAAATACATAAAAACCCTTCAAATCCCAATTTAAATAGAATCCAAGGCCATGCGATAGTGGTCGCCAATCACAATAGCTTCATGGATCCTTTGGTGTTGCTATGCGCTTATTGGAGAAGAAGATGTCGTTGCCTTATGGCAGATGTCGTGGTGAAAGGGCATAAACTAAGAGGGTTTTTGCTTAACCAATTGGGCTGTATAAAAATCAATAGAAACGCATTGGATGTCGAATCGATCAGCAAATGTAGCAAGGCGTTGAATAATGACCAGATTCTAATAATGTTCCCAGAAGGCAAAATCAATAGGGACTCCCTAGCGGGCTCATTCAAAGCCGGAACCGCGATGCTTTCCATCAAAACCAAGGCTCCAATCATACCTTGCTATGTTAAACCAAGAAAACATTGGTATAATCGTTCACATGTCTATTTTGGCGACATGATTAAAGCCGATAGAAAAAACACAAGTCTTAAGATGATGAATGAATTGACCGAAAGAATAAGGAATTCAATCATCGACTTGGAAGAGATGGCGGAGAAAGAAGGCAAGTAAAATGGAAAATGAGAAGATTATCGGTGAATTGATTGAAATGTTTTCTTCTGTGAATGAAGATCCTTCTTTTGATTATTCAAAAATAAACGAAGAGACATTGATATTCGATGACCTTGGTTTGAATTCGATTGGAGTAATGTATATTTCTCTTTCAATAGAGGAAAAATACGGCTTCACCATTTCTAATGAAATGATGTCGAATATAAAAACGGTCGGTGATTTGGTGAATCTAATACTGAACAACAAGAAGTAATCGCTTATTTAATTGTTTAAATAATCGTATATCGTCTTATCGTATTCTTCCTCGGCGTTGATCCTGACATGGCTATGGGCTCCGTGGTCGAAGAAGACGATTTTTTTGTCTTTGCTTGGGCAATTTGCGTATATTTTCTTTGCGTCTTTTGGGGTGGAGAAGAGGTCTTCTTTTGTATAAATCATCAAAATTGGTTTCTCCATTTTCTTAATTCTTTTCACTGGCCCATCGCATATGTTGATTTTGTTTGATAGCCTCGCTCTTAAAGTGATGAAGTCAAGGAGAAGGAAAACAGGTCTTTTCAAGGCTATAAGGTGATTTTTGAATGATTCTCTAAAGGTGGAGAACATCCCATCGCTTATCATCCTCTTAACATAAGGGGGGCAGGAAGGAGAGGTTATAGCGTTCAAACATCCATTGCTTCCGATGCAGATGCCAAATAAAGTGATGTCATTGATTTTATATTTCTCATGAATGAATTTGCTCCATTCAATCAAATCGACGTAGTTGCGGTATCCACAATCCTCGTATTCCCCATCGCTAAAGCCATGTCCTCTGACATCGATAAGCAAAAGATTGCATTTCGCTTTTTCAAACGCTGGGGCGAAATAATAAGAATATTCGTATGATTCCGTTCTGCCTGGGACAATGATTACCGCGCGGTCAAATCCATCATCGATATATTGGCCTTTCAAAGAGAGGCCTTCGCTTTTGATTTCAACTTGGTCCACTCTGCCTTTTTGGTTTTTGAACCATTCTTGGCCTCTTTGCCACATTATCATCTGCTCATAATTGGTTTTATCACTGCAGGAGTGATCCCAATTTTCTTTTGATCCTCTCACTAGCTGATGCCTGAAAACCATTCCCGAAACAATCCATAAGGCAACAACTCCGCCTAGGGCGGCAAAAACAAGCAATGCTCCAACGATTATCAATATCGTCAAATATATCTGTTCTAAACTCATAGAGGTTATTATCCTATTAAATCAAAGATTTATCAAATCACTTATAAAAAGGAAACGCAGAAAACATTTGGAAATTATGCGCAAAACTCAATTGTTTTTTGAATTACGCAAAAGAAAACGAACATAAGGTTGGAAAGAAAAGCGGCATCCAAATAATTAATGTGTCTTAAAAAAGTTATGAAAAGTTATGAAAGGTTTTGAAAGTTATGAAAAGTTATGAAAGAATTTTAAATGAAGATATGAATCCATTCACATTAACATTTGGGGTATTGCCAGAACAATTCATCAAAAGAGATGAAATAAAAGATAAAGTTTTAAGGATTTTCAATTCATCCCGAAATGAGCAAAATGTATTTATCCTTACGGGCGTTAGGGGTTCTGGTAAAACCGTAATGCTTAATAATATAAAAAAAGAATTTGAGGATTTGGACGATTGGATTGTTCTGAACGTGAACCCAGAATTAAATATCCTTGAAGGAATTGCAGCGAAATTATATGAAAGAGGTGCAATTAAGAAGTATTTCGTAAAGCCATCATTCAACTTTTCATTTAAGGGATTTGGTTTTTCTTTGGAGGGCGATACTCCAATAAAAGATATAGAAACATTGTTGGAGAAGATGTTATCGATTATAAAAGGAAAAGGGAAAAGGGTTTTGGTGACAATAGATGAAATCGCAAACACCAAGAATATTAAAATATTCTCGCACACATTCAAAAACCTCACAAACGACGGGATGCCGATATATCTTCTTGCGACCGGATTAAATGAAAATGTTTACAGCCTTCAAAACGACAAAACATTAACTTTCATTTATAGAGCTAGAAAGATAGAAATCGGTCCGCTTAATCTATCTGCGATTTCTAGATCATACATGAATGTGCTTGGTTTGAAAGAAGATGTGGCGTATAGATGCGCTACATTAACAGAAGGTTACGCTAGTGCCTATCAAATATTGGGTGCAATTCTTTTTGATACTGGCAAAAAAGACATCGATGATGATGTTATATCCGAGTTCGATGACATTTTAGAGACTATAAATTACGAAAAACTTTGGGAAGATATTTCCATGAAAGAGAAACAATTCCTAAACGGATTCCAATCAAGAAAAGACAATAAAGCGTCTCTTATAATCGAAAAATCAGGTATTTCAAAAGATTCATATTCGAAATATCGTGACAGGCTTATCAAAAGAGGCGTTATCAAAAGCGATTCTTACGGATATCTTTCTTTTGCTTTGCCAAGACTATTTGAGTTTGTGCAAAGGAAGAAACTATTCGATAGCCTTTTTTAACTTTAATTAATTGGTGCAATGATTATTAATGCATGATTTATACGCCAATCAAAGCCCTTAAATTTTGCTCAGTCTTTCGTCTTTGACGTTTTCTTCATCTATTGTGGCATCGATTATGCCAAAAAGATTTCTCGCAGCGTCAATTCTATTTCGGTAGGGATTAGATAATTTTGAAATGATTTTGCCATTTTTTGTTATATAAAAATCCTCTTTCGTGGACAAAGCGAGATACTTCGATAGATTTTCTCTTAATTCCGTTACTGTAATTGACACATCAAACCTACATATACATTATTTGAAACGCTTAAATATTTAAATCAAAACATGTTAAATATCAAAATATTGCAGATTTTTATTTGTGATATGTTGTAAAATGCAAACTCATAAAATTGTTTAATTAGAAATTAAGTCTATAATCTCTATTGAGGTTTATATATGTCAGATTTTGTAATCATTGCAGATGCTAACTGCGACTTAAACAAAGGGCTAAGGGAAAGATTTGCTATAGCAGATTATGTCCCATCCCACGTTGTTCTTCCTGATGGAAGTGAACAATTCACAGACATGGATTGGCAGCTATACAAGAGCCCGAAAGAATTCTATGAGGAATTGAGAGACAAGAAGAAGACGTTCTCCACCGCCATCGCATCCACTGGAGAAGTAAGATCACACTTTGAGCCATTCTTAAAAGAAGGAAAAGACATTCTTTATATAACAATCTCAGGCGGGATGTCAGGCACATACAATGTCGGCTTGATGGTCAAGAAAGAACTTGAGCAAGAATATCCTGGGAGAACCATCGAAGTAATTGATTCCCTTAGATACAGCGTTGCAATCGGCATGTTAAACGCTTTGGCTTCCTCTTTAAGAAGCGAAGGCAAATCGCTAAAAGAAACGGTTGAACATATCGAGTCCGTTAAAAACAACCTACACCAAATGGGCCCAATGGATGATTTGTTCTTCTTGGCAAGAAAAGGACGTATTTCCAAAGGGAAAGCCTTCATGGGCCAATTAATAGGAATCAAACCATTAGGAGATTTCAATCTTCAAGGAATGACTACTGTTCTAGGCAAAGCAAAAGGCAAGAAAGCTGCGTTGGACACGACAATCGAATACATGAGAAAAACCATTGTTAAACCAGAAGAGCAAATCATTTGGCTAACAGACACGAATAGGCCGGAAACGATAAAGGAATTAAAGGAAAGAATCGAAAAAGAATTCCATCCAAAAGAAATCATCTATGTTCCTTGTGGCCCGGCTTGCGGAGTCAACATCGGACCTGGTTTAGCGGCCGCGTATTATTTCGGCACACCAATCACTGAAGGCAGTGTTGAAGAACAAAAATTGATGAACGAAATTCTAGGAAAATAGAATAAAGTTTAACAAAAAAACATCCAGATGATTACGAAAAAAACCGCACATCATCTGGATTTTATTATCATTATTGAAAATATATGTAGCAAATGCTACAAGCATTTTTTTCTTTGCCTGATGGCGTTTAATAGTCTATGCTATGCATAGTATGAGAAAAGAAATAGAAGAATTGAAAAATTCATCCGCCATTTGGATATGGAAAAGAGATGAGATTACAGCCGATGACTATGCCGAGTTCAAAGGGGATTTTGTTTCCAAAAGCAAAACGGTAACGTTTATTATCTCCGCAGATAGCGACTATGCTCTTTATTTAAACGGGGAACTGCAGGCTTTTTCACAATCGCCTTGCTATGAACACACGCCAATCGGGGATAAAATCGAAATCCCTGCAAAAAAAGGGAAAAACGAATTTTTGATCAAAGTTTATTACTTTGGATCCGATGAATTCTCCTCATATTCAAAAGGAAAGCCTGGCGTTATTTTTTCTTTTATCGATGGTGCAGAAGAAGTCGCTTGTAGCGGTCTTCATACATTATCAAGAAGAGACGCCAATTTTGAATGCGGAAGGAAAGAGAAGATCACGCCACAACTTGGCTATAGGTTTTTCTACCATTCAGACGCAGACAAAGAAGCGTTTGCCGAATCGATTCAAATTGATAAACCGAGAAATATCTTCCTAAGAGAAACAAAGAAATGTGAATTAAAACCTCGACACAAAACCACATTGCTATCAAAAACCAATAATGAATACATATTCGACCTCGCTGAAGAGGTTGTAGGCCTGCTGGATATGGAATTTTCCTCTAAACCACAGAAGATTGAAATCAGTTACGCCGAACACTTGGTAGATAACGATGTTGTCCATGTTGTTGGTGCCCGCAATTTCTCATTCGAGTATTATGCAAAAAATGGAAAAAATGAATTCCTCATGCCATTTAGAAGACTCGGATTAAGATATCTAAAAATAAAGGCAGAGAAGCCAATAAAAATAAAATACATCGGTATAAGAGAGGTTTTATATCCTTTTGAGAAAAAGAACATAGTTATCGATGACCCCTTAAGGAAGAAGATATATGACACATGTGTCAGGACACTAGAATGCTGTTTCCATGAACATTATGAGGATTGCCCTTGGAGGGAGCAATGCTTATACGCTTTAGATTCTAGAATCCAAATGTTAGCGGGTTATCAATGCTTTTCTTCTTTTGAACCAGCGAAATCAAGCTTACGGCTCTTTATGGATGATAGAAGGAAAGATGGATTGCTTCCGATATGTGCCCCAGCGGATATCGATTTCCTGATTCCAAGTTTCTCCCTTCATTATATTCCAGCTGTTTTTGAATATTACAAGTATTCCGGAGACAAAGAATTCCTTGTTGAATCATTCCCCAAACTTAAAGGAATTATTGATGCCTTCTTCAAACAATACGATGGGGGGTTGTTAAAGTCTTTCTCTGGGCCAAATCATTGGAATTTCTATGAATGGTCATCAGGTCTTGATGGTGGGCTTGGACAGGAACAGAAAGAAAGGAAAGACCTCATACTCAATTGCCTTTTCGTTCTCGCTCTAAAAGAAATGTCCAAGATTTGCGAAGAAATTGGAGAAAAAGACAATTATTCTCTTTACGCTAGCACGATAAATACGTTCATAAAATCAAATCTGTATGATCAATCAAAAGGTCTTTTCTTCATGAGCAAAGAAGATCGCTCCTTCTCGATTTTGGGTAATTCATTGGCAATCTTATGTGGTGCCGCTACTCAAAAAGAAGCAACTAGAATAGCTGAGATTATGAAGGGCGAAAATGAATTAACGCCAATATCTTTATCCATGAAATTGTTTGAATTCGATGCTTTGTTGTGCGCCGATCCAAATAACAAGGAATGGATATTAAACGATATCGACAGAGTGTATAAGAAGATGTTGGATGATGGGGCAACGACGTTCTATGAGACGGAAGAAGGTTGGAAGGCATTTGATGATGCTGGAAGCCTTTGCCACGGGTGGAGCGCCATCCCAATCTATTACTATCACTTGTTTGGAATTGCAAAAAATACAAAATAGTGTCTTTTGTCGTGAAAAAACACCTTTTATGTAATTTAAACCAATTTAGGTTTATATTATATAAGTATCTCTGAGGTAAAATTATGGAAGAGAAGGCTATAAGCGTTAGAAAATTGTATGAGATGTTCGCTTCAGGCGAAAACTTTTCGAAGTTGAATGAAGTGGTCGCCCAAGGTTGGGTTAGAACAAATAGAAACAATGGAAAAGTCGGTTTTATTGTTTTGCACGATGGCACGGTTTTTAAGTCCGTCCAAATCGTCTATACCGAAGGGGAATCTTTCCTTGCAAACAGCAAAATAAAAACCGGTGCCTCAATTAGAGTTCATGGCCATATTGCCTTGACTCCGGGCATGCAACAACCATTCGAAATCCAAGCGAAGACAATAGAGGTTTTGGGCGATGTTGCAGATGATTATCCTTTGCAAAAGAAACAATCTTCATTTGAATTCCTCAGGGAACAAGCGTACTTGCGACCAAGGACAAACACTTTTGATGCAGTCTTTAGAGTCCGTTCCGTTTTAGCGATGGCAATCCATACATTCTTCCAAGAGAATGGTTTCGTTTATGTTCACACTCCAGAAATAACTGGCAATGACGCAGAAGGGGCGGGTTCTGTTTTCTCCGTCTGCACCGAAAGAAACGGAAAGCCAGACGAAACAGACTTCTATGGAAGAAAAGCTTCGTTAACCGTATCAGGCCAACTTCATGTCGAAGCTTTTGCTCTCGCTTTTAAAGACGTTTACACCTTTGGACCAACATTTAGAGCGGAGAAAAGCAATACCCCAAGACATGCTTCAGAATTCTGGATGATAGAACCAGAGATGGCTTTTGCCGATTTGGAAGATGATATGGAAGTCATCGAATCAGTCATCAAATATTGCATCCGTTATGTTTTGGATAAGTGTCCAGATGAAATGCAATTCTTCAACAAATGGATTGATAAAGGTTTGCTAGAGAAATTGAATAATGTTTTGGCTAACCCATTTAAGAAAATGGAATATACCGAAGCGATAAAACTATTGCAAGATGCTGTTAAAGGAGGCCACAAGTTCGAGAACAACAAAATCGAATGGGGCATGGATCTCCAAAGTGAGCATGAACGTTATCTCACCGAACAAATTGTGAAAGGCCCATTATTCCTCATCAATTATCCAAAAGAGATAAAAGCATTCTATATGAGAGAAAACGATGATGGCAAAACAGTTGCGGCCTGCGACTGTTTAGTGCCGGGAGAAGGGGAGATTGTCGGCGGTTCTCAAAGAGAAGAACGTTATGAAATCCTTAAAGCCAAAATGGATAAATTAGGCAATACCGAAGGGCTAGAATGGTATCTCAACCTTA
Source organism: Bacilli bacterium (assembly GCA_017468925.1). Classification (GTDB taxonomy): domain Bacteria; phylum Bacillota_I; class Bacilli_A; order RFN20; family CAG-826; genus UBA4951. The sequence continues at coordinate 272,422 of JAFUHI010000009.1, forward strand.
GGAAATACGGAGGATGCAAACACGCAGGATTCGGCATCGGATTTGATAGGCTTTTGATGTATATCACCGGAATCAACAACATAAGAGACACCGAACCATACCCAAGGACATCTTCAAACCTTAAATATTAATATGGAAAACTATCAGCAAAACCCACAGCAAAACCAAGCCCAAACACCCGAATCCAAACCGCCTTTGAGTGAAGAGGAAAGGAAGGCTCTTTCCAGAAAGAGAATCTTTTGGGGTGTGATTGGAGTCAATATCATATTGATTTCATTGATTGTTTTCGAAATCATCTATATCTTCGTAGGCTAATTTTTATTTTATCTTACGTTAATCTATAATTAATTTTTGGAGGACTATTCCATGAAAAACAAAAATGTTCTACTTGTTATGGCGACATTGCCGATGATTCTTCTTTCTTCATGCAAACCTGCCGCCAAAGAAATGACTAGCGAGGACGCGGCATCCGCTATTGATGCAGTTGTTGCGAAATACGCTGAAGGATGCCCACAGAAAGCCACCGTCTATTCATCTCCTAGCGATTACGATCATGGCAATTTCACCGCTACCATCGATAGAGGACATTATTATCATTACCATACCTTTGCGATGCTTATCTTGATTCCGTTAGTGAGCGATGAGTACTATTACGAAAAAGATGGTCTTTATTATCATATTCATACAAGCGCCTCCAGAAATGTCCACGAAATCATAAGCAAAGAAGCATTTGATGAAGGAATGCAAAAAGGTGAGGATTTCATTTGGAAAGATAGAGCAGGCAGAATGCTAAGCCTATTAAAGGATGGCACTTCAGCAGAGTACCAAGGCGAATTCTCGTATAAATATACCACAACCGGCGAAGGGCAGATTTCGCTTGTCACAGATGAAAAATGGACTGTAAAGGAGACCTCGTCCGATCAAGAAGTTGATGTGGCTAAATCAAAACATCAATCTATCAACTTCAAAGATAACCTCCCATATGATTGGATAGTGGAAACCAAATCCGGCAACGATAAGAGCAAATACAAAACATCATTCGATTGGAAAGTCTGTGAAGAGACATATCCATCAAACCTCACTTCAGTCGGCTCGGACCAAACAAGCATCTCTTGGGTTGATAGAAGATAATTAAAAAATCTTCTACTATTTTCTAACAAAAATTGAATACTATTTTTAACGTTGTTATCTATTCCAATCGGACGGATTGGATGGGTTTTGATAAGGATTTTGGGTTGGACTAACGGGATTCTGCTGTTGGTTTTGCCTATTTATTTGAGCAGAAGCGGTCATAGGATCAACGACTTTATTAACATGGTCGTAATAATTGTAGTCTTCCATATTTTTATCGTAGATTGTTCTGGCTCTGCGTCTAATCATCACCAATCTCGCTATATAAGCATGAGTGCATACGATTAAATACACGATTGAGACCAGCCACAATGTAACAAGAAGATATGACATCATATGTTCCACGTTCCAAGTAGGAACATGCCATTCAACTGGCCATCTAGCTAGGACTTTTGCGCCCCAGAAGATAACGAAATCAGCATCCTGTAACAATGGGTAATAAATCAAATCTCCCCATTCTCCCCAGAAATTCTCGGTCCATCTTCCGGTGATTCCGCAATAAATAATCAAAATCACGACCGAAACCAAAGCGATAATCATCGCCGGGCTGCTTTGGATGAAGAAGATGCGGTTGTTTTTCTTTTTGCCAAGTTCTCTAAAGTGTTTTGCGTCCGTGACTATACCAAATTTCACGCAGTCGGCCATTTCAACATCGACTCTAGAAGAGAAATATTTGGTGAGCCACCTAATGCCCATTCCAATCAATCCGAAAACAATGAAGAATAGGAGGACAAAGACGAGCAAGACAATTAACAATTTCTTGTCGTTATCGCTCATTGTAACGTTCACAAACGAAATGAAATCACCCATTATTTTCTCCTAAATCATCGTCATCTAATTCGACCGTATTGTTTTCTAATAATGTGCTTGAGTGCGGCAACCCTGGAGTGGGTTGAACATTTGTGTTGTTTTCCAAAAACGGATTGGCTTCCTCTAATTTTTGCTGTCCTACCCATTGGCCCTGTGCCTCAAAAGCGCCCGACTGGAATTGGTTGTTGTTTGGAAGAGGAGTGGCTTCTGCCTGGTTATTGTTAAGCTGTGGAGGAGGTGTTGTTGTCTGATTCTGATTCTGATAATAATTCTGCTGCACGTATACTGTAGAATTCGTCGTATTGCTTGAATTTGTTTGAGGAGCTTGGGCTGGTTGAGCAGAAGCATTTGCGAGCATATCTATTTGAGCTTTTCTGATTCTTTCTACTTGGATATCCTCATTAAATGGAGGAAATATTTCTTTGGCTTTGAAGAATGATATAACAGCCTTTACCCCGGTCACAAACCACATGATAATTCCATAAATCATGAAGAAAGCGACCGCGACCAAAAACAACGGCAAAAGGAGCATATAAACAACACCTAACCCGAAGTTTTTAAGGAATTTAATCATTCTTCGCCTTTCTCTCTTTCAATATTAATAATATTCTTCCCAAAAGGGAAGGAAAGGCAACTGAAAAAGAATAGAAGCCTATCAATAATAGTTTACCACCTTCTGGATAATATTTATTTAATATCGCATTCAACATGAATGAGATTATGCATAGGGCGGCCACCATTAAATATAGCCACCAAGTTTTAGCCCTTATCAAAGGAACAAGGGAAAGGAAAGAAAAATAGACCGAGAATAGCAAGAAAATCGCCCCAGTTGCTAAATTAACGAACCCCAATCCCAAAGCAAAGGCGGCTGAAACAATAGCCATGCAAGGATAAATGAACCACGATATTGCCAAATCAATACGTGAAATATTTAGTTTTTTAAATTCTAATTGGATCACTAAATTGGAAAGCGACGTTTCCACTAAAGACAAAACAAAGATGAAGCAGGGGACAATCTCATAGATATGCGGTCTATCGGATAAGCCAATTAGGGTTATCGCACTTTCAATGAAATCAATCCCGTAGATAGCTTTTAGAATCGGCAAAGTCAGGTAATTAAGGCCTATGTTTAAAAGCGACACAAGTAATATCAATATTCCAAGCGGTATCCTGAATGATGAAAGAAGTCCATAGAGAGTTCCACTGATTATTGCAGGAATGATGTAGAAAATGACATTGCTTAAGTCGTACATTCCGGATAAGAGAGAGATGGCGATTGAGGCCAATAAATATATTGGTATGTAGATTTTCTTTAGCAAACTGCTGGCAAATGCGCTTACTAATGGAAGAAAAATAACCACAAAAAGAGACGAAAGCGGGACAAAAGAACTTAGTAAAGAAGCCAAAGCGTTAATCGCAACCATGATGGCGGAAAAGGCGATATTCTGCACTGGTGTTTCTTTTTTCTCAAACAAACGCATGGATATATTATCTATTTTTTTGCCTTCATTTTGAATGAAAATGAAAACTTTGAAACATAATTTTGTTTCATTCGCCAAAAACATTCACTTTTTTGTCATTTATTGCATTAATCTTTATTTAGTCTTCAAAAAAGTATATCCTTAACATAGTTAAGATTATGGATTATTCATCTAGGTTAAATGAGCGTCAATACGAGGCTGTTACATCATCCTCCCAATATCTTAGGATTGTGGCGGGAGCTGGATCTGGCAAAACCCGTGTTTTGACATATAGAATCGCTCATTTAATCGCATCAAAAAACGTTGATCCTAGAAGGATTCTTGCTATCACTTTCACGAACAAGGTGGCGGATGAGATGAAACAAAGAGCCTCCGCTTTAGTGGAAGAGGCAACTGGGTCTAAACCACCTCTTAGAATATCCACATTCCACTCATTCTGCGCTAGGTTTTTAAGAACTGAATGCGATGCGATAAATTATCCTGTCGGTTTTACGATCTTCGACGAAGATGACGTCAAAAAGATGATTAAAAACATCGCTGTTGATTTGGGATATAAAAAGGGTGATGAAATCGTCAAAGGGGCTATTCACTTCATCGATGTCAAAAAGAGCAAAGGCCAATACCCAGAAGACATAAGAGTGAATTCCAATTATGGTGATGATAAGGTATTCCTCCATTTCTATGCGGAATACGAAAAGAGAAAAAGAGAATGCTTTGCCTTGGATTTTGACGATTTGTTATTACAAACAATCAAAGTGTTGGAAAACAACGAGGATATTCATTGGAAATGGGTTGATAAATTCGATCATATTCTAATCGATGAATTCCAGGATACGAATGATGTCCAATATAAATTGTTGAAGCTGCTTTTGTCGGATGAGACATGTGTCTATGTCGTAGGAGACCCAGATCAGACAATTTATACATGGAGAGGCGCCAATTTAGGAATCATTTTGCGCTTCGAAAAGGAATTCAGAGGCTGCGAAACCATCATTCTTAATGAAAATTACCGATCAACCACGACTATTTTAGATGCTGCGAATAAATTGATTGCCCACAACAAGAAAAGGGTTCCAAAGGACTTATTCACTTCCAATCAAGGCGAGGAAAGCGACATAAAGGTGCATGTAGCCATCTCATCCCAAAAAGAAGCGGAATGGGTGGCGAGAGAAATCGCTACAATCGGCAGGAAAAACAAAGATGAATTTGGTGAGCCTATTTATAAAAACATCGCCATTCTATACCGTTCCTCTTACGTCACTAGGCCGTTTGAATCATCCTTAAAAGATTTGCAGATTCCTTATAGGATTTTTGGCGGCACAAGATTCTATGAGCGAGCGGAAATCAAAGACCTTTTGGCCTATTTCTCATTGCTCATCAACGATAAAAACAATATCGCCTTCGATAGAATTGTGAATGTGCCTAGGAGAGGCGTAGGCGATTCATCGGTTGCGATAATTAGAGCGGAAGCGTCCAAACACGGATTATCGCAATACGAATATATGAGGAATTTCGATATATATGAATCCGAAAGCGACCTTTCTCCACGTGCTGCTTCAGCTATTTCTAAATTCATCTTGATAATGGAGGAGGCAAAAGAAAGCTTAAGAGATGGCCAAGAAGCATATTCCGCTGTGCTTAAAAAAATGACGACCGATTTGAATTATTTCGATTATTTAGCGGATACCCAAGATGTCGATGAAGATAGAATCGCCAATGTCAACGCTCTTTTTGACGACATCAATCGCTTCATAGAAGATAATCCCGAATCAACATTTGAAGAATATCTCCAAAACGTTTCATTGCTCTCCAGTCAGGATGATATCAAGACTGGCAACTATGTTTCCATGATGACAGTCCATACGGCAAAGGGATTGGAATTTGACAATGTTTTTGTCATAAGCCTTAATGAAAAATCATTCCCTAGCAGCCGCTCCATCGCTGAAAAAGGCGCGGAAGCCGAAGAAGAGGAAAGAAGGCTAGCCTATGTTGCTTTCACCAGGGCAAAAAAGAAATTATATCTTTCCTGCAACCAAGAATATTCTTATGTCACCGATTCGCACGGCTCGCCAAGTCAATATTTTGAAGAAGCAGGCATAAAAATGCCCCAAGAAGACCATTTCTTCTCACAAAAGAAATCATTCCAAGGCGACAGATATAAATTCAGTAATAACCGTTATTCAAGGTCATTCTTCTCAGATGGTGATGCTATAGATCCATTTGATGAATATGAGCCAAAGCAAAAGCCAGCCGAGGAAGAGAAACCAAAGCCCAAAACCAATGGGATAGACGATTGGAGAGTTGGAGACGATTGCTATCACACCAAATTCGGCAAAGGCGTGGTCAAAGAAGTGATAAATAAGATGATGATTGTGGTTAATTTCGAATCACAAGGCACGAAGACGATGCTATCCAATAACCCATCATTAAGCAAAATATCCAAAGGAGGGAAAGCATGAATTTAGAAGAAGCCAGAGTTAGGGTAGAGAACTTAACCGAAACCCTAGATAAAGCCAATTATGAATATTATGTTTTGAACAATCCGACTTTAAGTGATGCTGAATTTGACCGTCTTATGGAGGAATTAATTCGCCTTGAAGAAACATTCCCCGAATTGAGGAGCAAGAACTCACCCACCCAAAGAGTGGGGGGCGATATCCAAGACGGATTCAAAAAGATTCAGCACAAGAGGTTGATGCTTTCCTTGGGCGATATTTTCAACGAAGATGAGATCACAGATTTCGATAGGAAGATGAGAGAAGCCCTCAAAAAAGATGAAGTGACATATGTAGGAGAAGTCAAAATAGATGGCTTAGGCATGAGCCTTGTCTATGAAAATGGCGAGCTTCAATACGCGGTGACTAGAGGAGATGGTGAAAAAGGAGACGATTTGACCGAGAATATCAAAACCATTCGTTCCATTCCTCTGCGTGTTAAAGAAAAAAGACCATTCGAAGTTAGAGGAGAAGTCTATATGCCAAAAGCCAGTTTTGAATCGCTTAATAAAAAACAGCTGGAAAACGGTGAGAAATTATTCGCGAACGCAAGAAACGCCGCCGCAGGAAGCGTCAGGCAATTAGACCCAAAAATCGTTGCTTCAAGAGGCTTGGATGCATTCTGGTATTATCTGGTGAACGCTAGAGAATTAGGCATCCATTCCCATGAAGAAGCCCTTGAATTCCTTGATGAGCAAGGATTTAGAACAAATCACGAAAGAAGGGTGCTCACAGGAAAAGACGCCTTGATAAAATTTGCTGAAGAATATAACGCAAAAAGGCCGACTCTAAGCTATGACATCGACGGGTTGGTCTTCAAAGTCGATAACCTTGATGACTATGACACCATTGGTTATACCGCCAAAGTCCCAAAATGGGCCATCGCCTATAAATTCCCTCCAGAAGAAGTGACTACGAGGCTTTTGGATATCCAAATAACCATCGGAAGAACTGGTAGAGTCACCCCAAACGCTATTCTTGAGCCAGTTAGAGTGGCAGGATCATTAGTGTCTAGAGCAACTCTCAACAACGAGGATTTCATTAAAGACAAAGGATTGATGATAGGCGATATCGTCATTCTCCATAAAGCCGCTGATGTCATTCCTGAAGTCGTCGCCCCAGTCATTAGCAGAAGAGATGGAAGCGAAAAGACATATACGATGCCAGAAATCTGCCCAAACTGCGGAGAGCCTTTGACTAGGGTGAACGCAATCCATTATTGTTTGAATAAAAATTGCCCATCAAGAAAGATAGAAGGAATGATTCATTTCTCTTCAAAAAATGCGATGGACATCGAAGGGATGGGAAGCTCGGTGGTCGAGGAATTCTTCGCCGAAGGCTTCATCAAAGACATTCCAGACATCTATAGATTAGGTGACCACGCTGAAGAAATAAAATCAATCGATGGCTGGAGTGATAAATCAATGAATTCACTGCTATCCGCCATCGAAAGGTCGAAAACACAAAGTTTGGAAAGGCTTCTATTCGGATTAGGAATAAAAGAAGTCGGCGAGAAACTTGCGAAAGTTTTAGCGAAACGTTATAAGTCGCTCGACGACCTTGCAAATGCAACAGAGCTTGAATTGATGACAATCCAAGATGTCGGGCCCGCTGCTTCAAGTAGCATCGTCTCGTATTTCTCTGACCCCCAGAACCTCGCTAGAATAGAGGAATTGAGGAGCCTTGGTCTGAATTTCCTGTATCTAGGAAAAGATACAATCGATGTAAATTCCTATTTCTATGGCAAAACAATCGTCTTGACTGGGACTTTGGAAAAATATTCTAGAGATGAGATGACCGATATTTTGGAAGGAATAGGCGCCCATTGTTCTGGCTCTGTTTCTAAAAAGACCAACATCGTAATCGCTGGTCCTGGAGCAGGTTCGAAACTAGACAAAGCCAAAGCTTTCGGGATAGAAATAATGGATGAAGAAACCGCTTTAGCCCATTTGGGCAACTTACGCGGTTAATAATGTGATAATCTTTTAGGTGGAAAATATGAAAGAAGTCAACAAAGAAGTACTGGTAGACGCTGCATCTCGCCTCTTATTCTCCATGGAGGAAAGAGAGTACGATACCTTGTTAGAAGAATTCAAAATTCTAAAAATTCAAATGGAGAAGATTGGGAAAATTGAAGGGTTGGACGAATATCCGCCGATGACTTTCCCTTTCCCTTGTGAGGTCGATTTTCTTAGGGAAGACGTTCCATCCAAGCCATTGAGCAGGGATGAGGCTTTAAGAAACGCCGGCAGCAAGCAAGACAATCAAATAAAATTGCCAAAGGTGGTGAAATAAGATGGATTATTTAGATTTGCCTTTATTAGAATTGCATAAGGCTTTGGTGAATAAAGAAGTCACCCCATTTGATTTGGCCAAAGAAGCGCTAAATAGAGCTCATCGTGATGAAAATAACGCCTTTGAATATTTATGTGATGAAGAGGCTCTTAGCTTTGCTAAAACACTTACCGAGCCAGAAGAAGATAATGTCCTTTGGGGCATTCCATATTTCGCAAAAGACAATTTCTCCACCAAAGACATACCTACCTGTGCCTCCAGCGACATTCTTTCTGGATATGTACCGGTTTATGATGCGACAGTCATAGAATTGCTACGTGATAAAAAAGCGGTTTTATTAGGAAAAACCACATTAGACGAATTGGCTATGGGTGGGACTGGTATGACAGGGCATCTAGGCATAACTTATAACCCTTTTGATCCTTCAAAAGAGAGAATGGTGGGTGGCTCTAGCTGTGGCAGTGCCGCTTCAGTCGCCGCTTCAATAGTACCTTTCGCCTTAGGCTCAGATACCGGGGATTCGGTAAGAAAACCAGCATCTTTAGCGGGTCTAGTCGGCTTCAAGCCAACTTGGGGAAGGATATCTAGATATGGTTTATTCCCCTTTGCCCCATCCTTAGACCATGTTGCTTATTTCTCTAGAGACGTCATTTCTTCTGCACTTATCCTTGATGTTTTGGCGGGAAGAGATGAAAAAGATGCGACTTCATCTTTTGTTCCTGTTGAGAAATACGAGGAAAACATAGGAAAACCGATAAAAGGAATGAAGGTTGGAATCATCAAAGAAGTATATGATTCTTTATCGAACCAGGCGACTAAGAAACATTTTGATTCGGCGATAGAGGCTTTGAAAAATAGTGGAGTAGAAATAAAAGAGATTTCTCTAGGCCACGACTTGATGGAAAGTCTGTACGCCACATATTTCGTGATAAGCTGTGCTGAAGCAACAAGCAACAATGCCAATTTAGATGGCATCAAATTCGGGCCTTATAGAGCAGGAAATTCCTACGAGGAAGTGATGAATAAAGCCAGAACCCAAGGGTTCTCTGAGCTCATAAAACGCCGCTTTGTCATCGGATCCTACTGTCTAATGAAAGAAAATCAGGATGAACTATTCCTTAGAGCCCAGAAAAATAGGGCGAAGATTGTTGATGAGGTCAACAAGGCTTTGAAAGAAGTTGACTTCCTCATCGCCATGGCTGCGCCAGGCATCGCTCCTAAATTCACTCAGAAAAGCGATAAATTAAGTAGGGAGTATCTTATCGCAGACAATCACCTATGCATCGGCAACTTTGCAGGTCTCCCTTCAATCACCATCCCTCTATATTTAGAGAACGATATGCCTGTAGGAATCAATTTCACCGGCAGGGCATTTGAGGAGAAAGAACTGTTCCAAATCGCTGCCGCATTAGAAAAAGAAACGGGTTTGGCGGGGTTATCCGCTAAAAACAAGAAGGAGGGGAACTTATGAATTTTGAAGCCATAATTGGATTAGAGATCCACGTTGAGCAGAAAACCGCATCAAAGATGTTTTCCTCAGCCCCAAATTCCTTCTCAAGGGAACCAAACACCCAGGTCATGCCTCTTGATATGGCTTTCCCAGGAACTATGCCCACCGTTAATAAGCAAGCGGTCATTAATGCGATTAGAGTCGCTAACGCCTTGCATATGGAAATAGACCATGTTTTGACGTTTGACCGCAAAAACTATTTCTATAGCGATCTTCCAAAAGGATTCCAAATAACGCAGCAATTCCACCCAATTGGGAGAAATGGCTATGTTGAAGTTGACACCTCTTTAGGGAAGAAAAGAATCGGCATCGAAAGAATCCATATGGAGGAAGATACATGCAAACAAGAGCATTTCCTCGACTATACGCTATTAGACTATAACCGCGCTGGCGTCCCACTTATCGAAATAGTCTCTTTGCCAGAAATGTCATCTGGACTAGAAGCTAGAGAATACGCTGAAGCGATTAGAAATATTGTCGTTTACACCAACACAAGCGATGGAAAAATGGAAGAAGGATCCCTTAGATGCGATTGCAATATCTCGATTCGCCCTATAGGACAAAAAGAATTCGGCACGAAAGTCGAAGTCAAGAACATCAATTCCTTCAAAAACATCGAGTTAGCGGTCGATTATGAGATAAAAAGACAAAGCAAACTCATATTGTCTGGCTCAAAAGTCGAGCAAGAGACAAGAAGATGGGATGAATCTAGCTCCCGCACAATTCTTATGAGAAAGAAAACAGATGCGGTCGATTACAAATATTTCTGTGAGCCAAATATCGCCCCAATTAGACTAAGCGATGAATTTGTTAACCACGCAATTGAGACTTGCCCGGAATTATATGATTCCAAGAAAGAAAGATATCTTTCTCTAGGATTAACGGTCTCGGATGCTGAGATAATTCTTTCTTCCAAAAGCTTGGCATCCTATTTCGAAAGTGGGCTATCTAGTGTCAAAAATGCCAAATCTTTGGCGAATTTCCTCATTGTCGAAATCAATGCATATTTGAACAAAAATGGCAAAAAGATCGAGGATTTGCAGATGAAATGCCCAACTTTATCTGAAATAGTCAATATGGGAGAAGAAGATAAATTAACCCATAAGCAATGCGTCGATATTTTAAATAGGGTATTAGAGACAAATGTCTCGCCGAAACTTGCCAAAGAGCAACTCAACATCGTTTCCCAAGCTTCTGACGATGCGACGATTCTAGAATTCGTAACCAAGGTATTGGACGCCAATCCGCAGTCTATCATCGACTTCAAGGCCGGAAAGGATAGAGCCTTAGGGTTCTTAGTCGGACAAATAATGAAAGAGAGCAAAGGCAAGGTCAACCCCGCCGCAGCCTCCAAATTATTGAAGGAAGAAATCGCCAAACGATAAATGTAATGTTATAATGTAGTTGAGGAAACTACATGGACTACAAGAAAGAACTAGATGAACTGACTGAATGGCTAAAAAATGCCTTGTCTTTTAAACTGCCTTCCTATAAGGAATTGCCTCCTGTTCCTTTGTACATGGAGCAGGTTGTCACTTATATAAACACCATTATGGCGCCTCTATCCAGCGGTGAGAAAAAGAATCTCACATCCTTCATGGTAAATAACTATGTGAAGGCAAAGATAATAGATGAGCCAGTCAAAAAGAAATATGATTCAAATCAGCTCGGCTATCTTTTGGCGATTTATAGCCTTAAAGAAGTTCTTAATATGTCAGATATATCTCTTCTCATCGAAATGGACGAGGATGTTTCGACCGATAAATCAACCTTATATAGATTCTATAGCCGTATGAGCGAAGACATCATCTCCACAAGAGTTGGACAAGCCAAAGACAAAGTTGAGATGTACAAACAATCTTATGAAAGGCAAAAGAAAGCGGGTAACCCAAAAGCCGAGCAATATCTAAATGATGAACTGGCTTTGATGGCCTTGCGTCTATCAATCAAATCATCCATAGACAAGATTTTAGCGGAGGCGCTTCTCGCCACGATCGCAAAAACCACAAATAAGAAAGAACTTGCTTCAACAAAGACCTTGCATGAGAGCAAATTTGTTGAAAAAGCAGCGCTTGAAGAATCCAAGAGAGTTGCCGAAGCGAAAGCGAAAATAAGTAGAAAAAAGAAGAAAGAGATTGAATCTCTTGAAGTAAGTTCAAAACCGAAAAAACAGAAAAAAGAGAAGAAGAAATAATAGCAATTATCGAGTTTTTCGATATAGTTTTCAAACTTCAAAAATTAATTTATTTTAATAACTTCAATGTGACTTTGAAGTAACTTTGAAGTGGACATTGAAGTAACTATGAAGCAAATGATGGCGGTGCACATTTTCGTTTTTGCGATTTTGGTATTAATATTTATTCATTAAAGAAAGACAAAGCAGGCGGATGATATGAAAAAGAAAATGACTTTAGAACAAAAAATAGCCAAAAGGAAATATAAAATACCCAACCCCATTTTATGGTGGTTCTTAATGAGAGTTATTTTAAAACCATTCCTTTCTCCGAAATTCAATCCACACATAAAAGTGGTTGATGATATAAACAAGGAAAAGGGCCCTGCCTTCCTCATATATAACCATCAAAGCCGTTGCGATTATATCTATATTACTCAAGCAGTGTATCCCAAGAGAATCAATTTCGTAGTTGGATATAACGAATTCTTTAGAAGCCATCTTCATCTGATTCTTAAGATGCTAAATGCCATCCCGAAGAAGAATTTCACCATCGATATGGTTTCCATAAAAGCTATGTCAAGCATCATAAAGCAAGGCGGCGTGGTCTGTTTGGCGCCTGAAGGAATGTCTTCAATCACCGGCCATAACCAGCCTGTTGGTGAAGGGACTGGAAAATTATTTAAACACTACGGAATCCCTGTTTACTTGGTCAAATTAAATGGTGCATTCTTATCAAACACCAAAGTTTGTTTGGATGAAAGAAAAGGAAGAGTGGACGCTACCTTGACGAAATTATTTGATCCAGAAGACTTGAAGAACATGAGTGCAGAAGAGATTCAGTTAAAGACCGATGAAGCTTTGTGGCACGATGATTATGAATGGAATAAGAAAGAGCATGTCAAATTCGATGGACATGGCAATATGGGAAGCCATCTCCATGATTTGCTATACCGTTGTCCAAAATGTGGCCACGAATTAGAGATGATAGGCGAAAAGGACTATATCAAGTGCAAACATTGTGGAAACGGGGCGACAATAAACGATTACTATGAATTCGTTCCGTTTGATGAGACCTGCGTTTTGCCTGAATCTCCATCAAAATGGGTCGATGAAGAAAGACAAATCGTAATCAAAGAGATAAGAAATAACCCTTCTTATAGCTTCAAAGAGCATGTGAAAATAGGAAAACTCTCAGATTACAAGCTTCTCAAGGATATGAAGACCTCGGAGATATGCGGAGAGGGAGATATCACCATCGACCACCAAGGCGTTCATTATGTTGGCACAAAGGATGGCGAACCTTGGTCGTTTGATCTTTCATACAACATGATACCGACACCCGGGATGGTCACCGATGTGAGTTTCTTCGCTACATACGTGAATGGAAAATATTACGATTTCTTCCCTGAGCGACCTTCAGTCGGTAAAATATTGTTGACGATAGAGGAAATGCATCGACTCCATGTGAATAGCTGGAAGAACTTCCCATGGATGGATTATATGTATAAGGAGCAATAATATGAAAAAAGCGGCGATTATTTTGTATTCAGTAGGTATAGCTATATGGCTTACGATCCTAATTTTTGGCATCGTCTTTGGTTTCTCTTCCCAGCAAGGAATTGACCAAGGAGGTGAGCAAGTTGATTCAGGAGGTGAAGCAATTGGCTTTGTTTTTGCAGCGATTTTCCTCGCTTTGTTCTCAGTGATGGGATATGGTGCTGCCATAATATCAGGATTGTTTTTGGCCTTCTGCGTTTTCGGAATCATAGTCTTGGCCAAAAGCAAGAAAAAAGGATTTGTGGTTCTTTCTGGAGTATTGGGTTTATTTGGCTCGTTGCCCGCAGGAATCATTACTCTTGTCTATTCGAAAAGTCTTACAAAAGGCGCGGCTGAATGAAGATTAATTTTCTAGGCGATAGCATCACCGAAGGTGTTGGTGCTTCAATCCACGAAGAAACATACACTTATTTGGTGTGTAAATATTTTGGCGCTGAAGAATGCAATTTCGGCATCTCTGGGACTAGGATTGCCGCTCAAAGAGGCCCATCATTACAAGAAGATTGGGATGAACAATTCATCGTCAGAGCGAAAAGGATGGGCGAAGCGGATTTCACTTTTGTTTTTGGTGGTACCAATGATTTTGGACATGGGGACGCTATATTGGGTAAGTGTGGCGATAAAAGCCAATATACTTTCTATGGCGCTTTCTTGTATTTAGCAAATTATCTAAAAGAAAAATTCGGAAAGAAGCTTTGCTTTATTTTGCCTATCCCACGCTTTGACCAGAATGACGCGCACAAGGAAATACCAGGCGAACCGCTAGAAAAATACATCGAATCGGAAAAGATAATATTAAATGGCCTGCATATTGAATATCTCGATTTGAAAGATGCATTTCCTAAAGAAATATTTTCTTGGACTGTTGATGGGGTTCACCCGAGCCCATACGGATATAAGATTTTAGCTAATAACGTTATTGAGTATTTGAAGAAACGATTGTAGAAGCAATCATATTTAATGATTTTCTATAGAAAATGAAGCATAATTGTGGAGAAGAGGTTTTTGTTATGAAAAATATTTTGGTCACAGGAGGCTTAGGTTTCATCGGAAGCGAGACTGTTGTTTGCTTAATCGAAGAAGGATACACTCCGATAATCATCGACAATTTGTATAATTCCAAGAAAGCCGTGTTGCCTCGCATTAAAGAAATAACTGGCGTTTTGCCAAAATTCTATGAGAATGACGTAACCGATGAAGACGCTCTTAGAAAGATTTTTAAAGAGAATAAAATCGATGGAGTAATCCATTTTGCTGGATATAAAGCAGTCGGCGAATCGGTCCAAAAACCGCTTGAATATTATTCAAATAACCTCATTTCCACATTGAAATTGGTCAAGGTGATGAAGGAATTTGGCGTCAAAAACCTCATCTTTTCTTCATCCGCGACCGTTTATGGGCTTCCAAAAAGAGTCCCAGTCACCGAAGAAGATGAACTAAATGAAGCGACAAATCCTTATGGAGAAACCAAATTCATGATTGAGAGGATTCTTGGTGATATTTCCAAAGCCGATCCATCATTTAACGTCGCGTTGCTTAGGTATTTCAATCCAATTGGAGGTCATCCTTCTGGCCTTTTGGGCGAGGATCCAAACGGCATTCCAAATAACTTATTGCCATATATTTCTCAAGTCGCAATAGGCAAATTAGACCATTTGAATATCTTTGGAGATGATTATGACACACCAGATGGCACGGGAGTTAGAGATTACATTCACGTCGTTGACTTGGCTTCTGGCCACGTAGCTACCCTTAAGAAATTAGAAACCAATCCAGGCTTGGTCATCTATAATCTTGGCACCGGCAAAGGAACATCGGTATTAGAGATGGTTAAGGCATACGAAAAGGCAAATAACGTCAAAATCCCGTATGAGATAAAACCAAGGAGAGCGGGCGACATCGCCGCCAATTATGCGAATGTGGATAAAGCCAAAAGAGAGCTTGGCTGGGTTGCCAAATATGACATCGTCCAAGCTTGCTTAGACGCGTATAACTTCCAAAAGAAAAATCCAGATGGGATTAAATAGGAGAACAAAATGATCACACTTAAAATCAAAGATTATGGCGATATCAAGATTATTCTTGATTACAAAAACGCCCCAAATACATGCAAAAACTTTGCAAAACTGGCCTCAAATGGTTTTTATGATGGTTTGACATTTCATAGAATCATCAAGAAATTCATGATTCAAGGCGGTGACCCAAAGGGGATTGGCATTGGGGGGCCTGGCTATTCTATAAAAGGGGAATTCTTATCGAACGGTTTCCCAAATAACCTTTCGCATCTGCGTGGAACAATCTCCATGGCTAGAGCCCAAGACCCAGACTCTGCTGGCTCACAATTCTTCATCTGCGACAATGATGACACCTTCTTAGACGGGCAATATGCAGCGTTCGGAAAAGTTATTGAAGGCATGGATGTTGTGGACGCTATCGCAAAGGAGCCAAAGGATTTTAGAGATAAGCCGTTAAAACCAATCGTGATTGAAAAAGCGATTGTCGAAGATGAGCCATTAGACGAACCTGAGATAATCAGATAGTTTCAAAATGTTTATATAATAAAGCACTAAAATATCTGTTGTGTTAGAATAAGACCATGAAAGTACTTTCAATTGATATATCCGCTTCAAGCGGAAGACTAATCGTCGTAGACCATACGAAAAACAATTTTGAATTTGAAGAAATTTTTCGCTTCAAAAACGAGATGAAAATGGAGAATGGCCATTATAGATGGGACCAAGACTATATTCTTGAAAACATAAAAAAAGGCCTGGTAGAAGCTCTAAAAAAACATCCAGATATCGCTTCAATCGGAATAGATACCTGGGGAGTTGATTATGTTTTAATTGATGAGAATGGCAAGTCAATCGATAAAACCATCGCTTATAGAGATCCTAGAAATGCCGAAGCGGCTGAAAGGCTCTTCAAAAAGCATTCATATTGGGAGATTTACAAGGAAAGCGGGATTCAATATTGCCCATTCAATACGATATTCCAGCTTTTCGATGACATCCATAACAGGAAAATGGAATTCTCCAAATTCCTTTTGATGCCAGATTATCTTTCTTATGGATTAACGGGCGAAAAGAGACTAGAAGTCACAAATCTTTCAACTGGGGCGATATATGATCCCGTAAAGAAAGAAGTCTCTCCTTCTTTGCTTGATATGATTGGCTGCTCAAAAGATAAGTTATGCAGAATAATTAGGCCCGGCGAAACGATTGGGATGGTTGATGTCGAAGGCAAGAAAATACCTCTAATCGCAGTTGCTAGCCACGACACCGCCTCAGCGGTCGGCTCATTATTCTTAGATGAAGACACCGCTTATATCAGCTCTGGCACTTGGTCTTTGTTGGGCTGCGAAGAAAAATCTCCAATAATCACCAAAGAAGGATATAAAGCCAACTTCACCAATGAAATCGGAATTAATGACAATGTCTGTTATTTAAAAAACATCATGGGTTTATTCATGATTCAGGAACTCAAGAAAGAATATGAGGTCACTAGACCTGGATTGAGTTTCCAAAACATTCTTGATGAAGCTACGGCGGTACAAAACGAAGAAAGATATGTCGATGTCGATTATCCCCCATTCTCATATCCTGAACATATGAAAGATAAAGTTATCGAATATCTTGAAAAGACAAACCAATCAGTGGAAAATCTTTCCTTAGGAAACATCGCTAGAATCATATATCAATCCTTGGCGGTCAAATACGCGGAGGAATTGAAGAATCTAGAAACACTCCGTGGCAAGAGATTCAAGAGATTGGTATTAGTTGGCGGTGCGACCAATGTGCCATTATTGGAGCAAGCGATGGCGGATCTAATGGGCATAGAAATATTGATTGGCGAGAAAGAGGCGACCGTAGCGGGTAACGCCCTATGCCAATTCATCGCCAATAAAGAATTCTCTTCTTTGGAAGGGGCAAGAAAAGCGTTATGGGATAGAGCAAAACATCAAATATTCATCCCTAACAAAGACTTTGATTCTAAAAAGGTTATTGAGGCCTATAAGGCTGCAACAAATATATAAATGAAAGGAAAATTATGAGCACAAAGCAAGCTTACGAACTAGCCAAAGCGGAATACGCGAAATATGGCGTTGACACCGACAAGGCTTTAGAAGCGATGGAGAAAGTCGTTATTTCGCTTCACTGCTGGCAAGGAGACGATGTCAGAGGATTTTTATTTAATGACGAGTTGTCTGGCGGCATCCAAACCACTGGAAATTACCCAGGCAGAGCGAGAACCATACAGGAACTAAGAAATGATTTGGAGAAAGTTCTTTCTTTGCTCCCCGGTCACTTCAAAGTCAATCTCCACGCGATTTACGCGGACACCAAAGAAAAGATTGATTTGGATCAATTAGAGCCAAAGCATTTCGCTTCTTGGGTCGAATGGGCCAAAAAGAACCATGTTGGACTTGATTTCAATCCAACTTGCTTCTCCCATCCAAAAGCCTCCAGCGGCTTCACTTTATCAAGCAATGACCCAGAAATCAGGAAATTCTGGATTGAGCACTGCAAAAGAAGCAGAAAGATCGGTGAATATTTCGGCCGTGAATTAGGCGAGCCATGCGTCACCAACATTTGGGTGCCAGACGGCATGAAAGATACTCCAATCGATAGATTAGCCCCGAGAAAGAGACTCATGGAATCTCTTGATGAAATCTTGGAAGAGAAGATTGATCCAAAATACAATATTGATTCAGTCGAATCAAAATTATTCGGAATCGGCGTAGAATCCTACACTACTGGAAGCAATGAATTCTATATGGGATATGCCACATCAAGACAAATCTCTTTGACGCTTGATTCTGGCCATTTCCATCCGACCGAAGTCATTTCCGATAAGATTCCTACAGTCTTGCTATACGTCCCACATTTGCTTCTCCACGTCTCTAGACCAGTGAGGTGGGATAGCGATCACGTTGTCGTCTTGGATGATGAATTAAACGAGATTGCTAGAAGCTTAGTGAGAAACAACCTTATCGAGAAAACTTCGATTGGCCTTGATTATTTCGATGCCTCAATCAATAGAATCGCTGCATGGGTCATCGGTGTCAGAGCAACATTGACCGCTATATTGAAAGCCTATTTGGATCCAATCGATTATTTGATGAAGGTCGAAAACGAAGGCAATTACACCGACAGATTGTTCTTGCAGGAAAGATTGAAGCAACTCCCATATGGTGTTGTCTTTGATTATTATTGCGAGAAGCACGGCGTTAAGATTGGCCAAGATGCGCTCGATGAAATTCATAAATACGAGAAAGAAGTAACTTCAAGGAGATAAAAACAATCCATAACCAACAAGAAGGCATCCTCGGGTGCCTTTTTTGTTTTTGCTCAGTTGAGTAATAACACAACGCAGCAAGTTTATCGATGTCTATCAAAATTATAGAGAAAGTATTTCATTCCTTTAAGCGTGTTTATAAAGCACATACGGCTAGTTTGTTAAACCAAAAAAAGAATGAAGATGTATTAGCGAGACTTCAATAGAACCCCACACCAAGAAGAATGCAAACACGTTAGTTGTGTTGATGAAAAATAATTTTTGATGATTTATTTGAAAATGTTGTTTTTATTGGTTTTATATTCAATCCAACATAAAACAAATATCAACAAAAATTATGTAAAAATTATACATAATTTTTATAGTAAAACTCATCTCTATAATTAAATAAATAATGTATATAAAAACCACATAAAACAACATACTAATACAACATAAATTTGCTTAAAAATGTTGGTTTTTGTGGGTTTTATGTTGGTTTTCTTTGTTTTTGTTGTTTTTTTGTGTTTGCTTTGTTTGTTTGTGTGTGTTATATTAGGCGCAGTAGGAAGAATCGAGATGCAAAAGTTTTACACAGAAAAAATCCAAAAGAGCGATCGTATAACGAGACTTGTAGATAACCTTTTCAAGAAAATGCCAGAGGTAGAAGCGGCTAGGGCTGTTTTGCTTACTGAATCATATAAGCAAACAGAAAATGAACCAATCATTACTCGCCGCGGAAAAGCCTTTGCTCATATTCTTGATAACATTCCAATCATCATCCGCGATGAGGAATTGATTGTCGGTTCGACTACGTTAGCGCCAAGAGGTTGTCAAACATATCCAGAATTCTCCTATGAGTGGCTTGAAGCGGAATTCGACACCTTATCAACTAGGGTTGCCGACCCATTCTATATTTCCGAAGAGACGAAGAAGACCCTCAAGGAAGTCAATAAATATTGGAAAGGCAAAACGACATCGGAACTCGCCATCTCTTACATGGATCCTAGAGCCTATACCGCTTTCTTGCATGAGATGTATACGACTGGCAATTATTTCTTCAACGGCGTTGGCCATATAACCGTCAATTATCCGAAAGTCATCAAATATGGATATCGCAGCATCATAAATGAGGCTTTGGAGGCCAAATCAAAATTGACTTTCTCCGATGCAGATTATCCAACTAGAATTGCTTTCTTGGATGCGGTCATAACATCGCTCAAGGCTGTTATTAGATACGCTAATAGATACAGCGAATTGGCCAAAAAGATGGCGGATGAGACAAATGATTCCAAACGCAGAGCCGAATTATTGGAGATATCAAGAATCACCGCGAAAGTTCCTGAATATGGCGCGGAATCATTCTATGAGGCTTGCCAATCATTCTGGTTTGTCCAGCAATTATTGCAGCTTGAATCTTCAGGACATTCAATTTCCCCAGGCAGATTCGACCAATACATGTATCCATATTTCAAGAATGATTTTGATAAAGGCTTAATAACCAGAGAATACGCTCAAGAATTATTGGATTGCATCTGGGTTAAACTCAACGATTTGAATAAATGCCGCGACTGCGTAAGCGCCGAAGGATTCGCGGGATATTCCTTATTCCAAAACCTTATTGTCGGCGGTCAAGACGTAAACGGAGTTGATGCCACGAACGATTTGTCCTTCATGTGCATCACTGCTACAGAGCATGTCTTCTTGCCACAGCCAAGCTTCTCAATCCGCGTATGGAACGGATCGCCTCATTCATTGCTTATTAGAGCCGCTGATCTTACTAGAACCGGAATCGGCTTCCCAGCGTATTACAACGATGAAGTCATTATTCCTCAATTAATATCACGCGGATTAAGCGTGCAAGATGCTAGAGACTATAACATCATCGGCTGCGTTGAACCTCAGAAGGCATTCAAGACCGAAGGATGGCACGATGCCGCATTCTTCAATATGTGCCGTCCACTAGAACTTGTCTTCTCCAACGGCGTTGATAAAGGCGTTCAAATCGGACCAAAGACAGGAGATGTCAGCACGTTTGATACATACGAGAAATTCGAGAACGCTTATAGAACCCAGATCAATTTCTTCATTCAATGCCTTGTCAATTCAATTAATTCAATTGATTACGCGCATAGAACCAGATGCCCATTGCCATTCGAATCATCGATGGTAGAGGATTGCATCGGTAGGGGCAAAGCCTTGCAAGAAGGTGGAGCCATCTACAATTTCTCCGGTCCTCAAGGATTTGGTGTCGCCAATATGGCGGATGCCATGTGGGCGATAAAGACACTCGTCTACGAGCAAAAGAAATACACCATCGAATTCTACAAAGAAGCGCTTGAAAACAATTATGGCGAAATGATGGATGAGCACCACGCCGAGAAATTGACCAAGGAAATTGTCAAAAAGCTCGCCGAAACTGGCAAAAACGTTAATAGAGAAGACATCATAAACATCTTCAATATGGTCAGAGAAAACAAATGCTCGCCAGAAAAGAAAGAAGCCTATAGACGTCTAAAAGAAGACATCGAGGCTCTACCAAAATATGGAAACGACATCGAGGAGATAGACAACTTCGCACGCGAAATAACCTATTGTTATACGCGCCCGATGGAGCAATATAGAAACCCACGTGGAGGTATCTTCCAAGCGGGATTGTATCCTGTTAGTGCCAACGTGTTACTAGGTTCGCAAACCGGCCCAACACCGGATGCAAGACTTGGCTATACTCCTGTTGCCGATGGGGTCTCCCCAGCCGCCGGAAGAGATGTAAATGGACCAACTGCAGCATGTAATTCCGTCTCGCATTTAGACCATTTCATCGCCTCAAACGGCACATTATTCAACATGAAATTCCACCCAACCGCGCTTGCGGGCACCCAGGGTTTAGAGAATTTCGTCTCTTTGGTCAGGGGTTACTTTGACCGCAAAGGCACGCACATGCAATTCAATGTCGTGTCCAGAGAGACGTTAAGGGATGCGCAAAAGCACCCAGAAAAATACAAGGGCTTAGTGGTCAGAGTTGCTGGCTATAGTGCCCTATTCACCACGTTATCCCGCGCCTTGCAGGATGATATCATAAGCCGCACCGAACAAGGAGAATTCTGATGGACGATTATCTTAAAACATCAGGAAGGATATTCGATATTCAACGATTCTCCGTCCACGATGGCCCTGGCATCAGAACGATAGTCTTCTTCAAAGGATGCTATCTAAGATGCAGATGGTGCTGCAACCCAGAAGGTCAGGAATTCTTCCCCCAGGAGCTGACGATGAATGGCAAAACCAAAACAGTCGGCAGAGACATTACGGTGGAAGAAATCCTAGACATCGTTGAGAAAGACCGCATCTATTACAAAAGAAGCGGCGGCGGGCTCACGATATCCGGGGGCGAATGTCTAGGACAGGCTGACTTCGCTAGAGACCTTCTAAGAGGGGCTAAAGAAAGAGGCATTAACACAGCGATCGAATCAACTGGATTCGCTCCATGGGAGAAGATTGAGCCTCTAATCCCATATCTAGATGTCTATTTGATGGACATCAAACATATGGATTCCGCCAAACACAAAAGCTTCACCTCCCAACCAAACGAATTGATTCTTGAAAACGCGAGGAAAATCGCCAAGAACTTCAAGAAATTGATCGTGAGAACGCCTGTCATCCCAACCTTCAATGACACAGAGGATGAGATAAGGGCTATAGCGAGATACGCCAAATCAATCGGGGTGGAGGAGATGCATTTGCTCCCATACCACAGACTAGGCAAAGACAAATATTATGGCCTTGGCAGAACATATTCCTTGGAGGAGATAGAACCTCCATCTAAAGAAAAGATGAACGCATTGCTCGACGTCGTTCTGCAAGAAGGGTTAAAAGGGCAGAAAGGAGGTTAATGATGGAATTCGATAAACTTCAATCAAACGAGACGAAGACAAGGATTATTCAGGAAAGCGTTCCTGGAAAGCAAATAACGCTCGCTCATATCATCGCCAATCCAGATGAATTGCTCTATCGCAAGCTTGGGCTCGATCCGAATGTCGAATACGCATCAAAAGCAATCGGCATCATGACATTATGCCCATCAGAGACAGCGATAATCGCCGCCGACATATGCATGAAAGCAAGTGGTGCGAGAATGGGATTCGTCGATAGATTCTCAGGCACCGTCATCATCACCGGCACGGTATCCGAGGTCGAGGCATCGCTTAAAGCGGTCATGGAATTCTGCACTTACACATTGCGCTTCACCGTTTGCGACATAACGAAGACATAATGAGAAAAATCATATTCATAGGTCGAAGCGGCGTAGGCAAAACAACCCTCAAGCAGGCCTTGCGAAAGGAAAAAATAGAATATAAGAAAACACAATATATCGATTGGCAAGATTGGATCATAGACACCCCTGGGGAATATTGCGAAAACAAAAACCTCGGATGCGCCTTAGGTCTATACGCCTATGAGTCCGATGTCGTTGGACTCCTAGTGGCCGCCAACGAATGGTATTCCCTCTTCTCCCCGAATATGGTGGGGATGGTGAGCAGGGAATGCGTAGGGATCGTCACCAAGTGCGACTTGGCCGATCCATCTAGGGCAGAACAGTGGCTTAGGCTAACTGGATGCAAAAAAATATTCCACGTCAATTCGTTGACGGGAGAAGGAGTAGAAGAATTAATCGAATACCTCAAAATCGATAAACCTCGATATTACGATTACGAATAAGGAGAAAAATTATGGTTATCAAAAACGAGTACGAAATCAAGAAAGAGATCTGTGAAATCGGAAAAAGGATCTACAACCGCGGTATGGTTGCCGCAAACGATGGAAACATCTCAGTCAAATTGAATGATCACGAATTCCTTTGCACCCCAACCGGTGTCTCAAAAGGATTCATGACCCCAGAAATGATCTGCAAGGTCAATGAGAAAGGCGAAGTCATCGAGGCCCGTGCCCCCTATAAGCCAAGCAGCGAAATCAAGATGCATATGCGCGTCTATGAAAGAAGAAAAGATGTAGGCGCAGTCGTTCACGCTCACCCACTATATGCGACAACATTCGCTATCGCTGGCCAAGCTTTGACTCAGCCAATCATGCCAGAGGCCGTTATCTCTTTAGGATGTGTCCCTCTAGCAAAATATGGCAGACCATCCACTGAAGAAATTCCAGACTCCATCGAAGAATACTTGCCATATTTCGACGCAGTTCTTTTGGCACAGCATGGTGCGCTGACCTGGTCTGATACATTGCTCAATGCCTATATGAAAATGGAATCGGTCGATTTCTACGCCCAGCTTCTATATCAAACAAAGCAGATTGGCGGGCCAAAGGAATTCACCCCAGAGCAAGTCGAGGAACTTTACGAAATAAGACGCAAATTCGGCATGAAAGGAAAGCATCCTGCCAATGTCTGTTTGCGTGTCAAAGAAGGTAAGCCTTCTTGCCATGGATGTGGTGGAACATGCAAGAGCCACCCAAATACTTCAAGCTCTGATAGCGAGTTGGTTGAAGAGATCACCAAGCGCGTCATGGCCGCACTTAAATAAAGAAGGATTTTATGAATCAGGCGGATATCAAAGAGAATGTAAGGAAGGTTGTCGAAGAATATTTTCGTCCAACCGAAGATATGACTCTTTTTTCCGCCATCCAATTAGCGAGAAAAGTCAAAGAAAAAGCGCTAGAGATGGGAGTTAACGCCGTCATCGCAATCGCCAATAAAGGCGGAAATCCGGTATTGGTCGAATGCATGGATAATTCCTATATCGCAAGCTATGACATCGCCTTCAACAAGGCGTATACCGTAGTCGCATTAAAGATGTCGACCAAGAAACTCGCTAAATTAGCATCACCAAACGGCTCCTTATATGGCATCCAATTCACAAACGGTGGAAGGATTGTCATATTCGGTGGCGGAGAGCCTTTAGAGAATAAAAAAGGACAAATCATCGGCGGAGTCGGCATAAGCGGAGGAAGCGAAGAGCAAGATACCGCTTTAGCAGCATTCGCAAAAGAAACATTTGAGAAAGGAGTGAATTGAAATGGACGTCAATTCATACGAAATCGAAGAGCTTGTCAAGAAAGTACTAGGCGAGCTTAGCGGGGTAAAATCCCCAAATAGAAGCGTCTCAAACCAAGCGATACCAACCAAAGCCCATGTCGCTTATTTGACCGCTTTGGAGAAATTCGAGGTTAAAGAGGTCGATGTTCCTCCAGTCGGCGATGACGATATTTTAGTCAAAGTTGAAGGCTGTGGAATATGCGGCACCGACGCACACGAATTCAGGAAAGATCCCTTTGGTCTTATTCCAGTTGTTTTAGGTCATGAAGGAACTGGCGAAATCATCAAAATGGGCAAGAACGTCAAGCTCGATAGCGCTGGCAAACCATTAAATATCGGCGATAAAGTCGTCACTTGCATGATCTTCAAAGATAACCCAGACATCACGATGTTTGACCTCAATAAACAGAATGTCGGAGGCGCTGATGTCTATGGTTTATTGAAGGATGACGATCCAAATAACCACCTTAAAGGCTGGTTCTCGGATTATATCCTTATAAAAGGTGGCTCCACCGTCTTCAATGTGTCGGATTTAGATTTAGAAAGCCGCATATTGATTGAGCCATGCGCCGTTTTGATCCACGCGGTTGAAAGAGCTAAAACCACAGGAATTCTAAGATTCAATTCACGCGTTGTCGTCCAAGGCGTAGGCCCAATTGGACTTATCTGCGTTGCGGTTTTAAGAACATTAGGCATCGAAAACATCTGCGCGGTCGATGGCAATAATAAGCGCCTTGAATTCGCTAAAAAGATGGGTGCGACCAAGACCGTCAATTTCACCGAATACAAAGGAATCGAAGCTTTATCCGGAGCAGTCAAAGACGCATTCGATGGGCATTTAGCGGATTTTGCTTTCCAATGCACCGGTGCGCCAGGAGGCCATAGCAATATCTATAAATTCATCCGCAATGGCGGAGGCTTATGCGAATTAGGCTTCTTCATCAATGGGGGAGACGCCACGATCAATCCGCATTTCGATATCTGCTCTAAAGAAATCACAATCGTCGGTAGCTGGGTCTATACCTTAAGAGACTACGCCACGACATTTGATTTCTTGAAGAGGAGCCAAGCCATCGGTTTACCGATGAAAGAGCTCATCACCCACAAATTCCCATTGGCGGAAATCAATGAAGCAATGCAGGTGAATCTACGTCAAGAAGGATTCAAGATTGCTATCGTTAACAAATAAGGAATGAATATGCATCAAGCAGTAGGAATGGTTGAAGTTTATGGACTTGTCGCAGCCTTCGCCGCATGCGATGCCGGATGCAAAGCTGGCAACGTCACGGTAGAGAGGTTCGACAAGAACAAGCCGGCAAATGCCGATTCTTTGCCTGTCCCTCTTCTTGTATGCGTTAAATTCAGAGGTCGCGTAAGTGACGTCGAAGCCGCAGTAGAAGCCGCTTTAGATGCCGCTAAACGCGTCAGCGGGATCGTTACTTACCACATCATCCCGCAGGCTGAGGAAGATACGGAGAAGATGCTGAAATTATCAGCATTTGACGTTGATTAGGAGCGAATATGAGCAGGAATGCATTGGGATTCATAGAAACCTCAGGTGTAGTGGCTGCCATAGACGCTCTCGACATCATGGTCAAAAGCGCCAATGTGCGCTTCGTAACTTGGGAGAGGAAATTAGGTGGCAGACTAGTCACAATCATCGTTGAAGGTGAAGTGGCTGCAGTCAATTCAGCGGTTGAAAACGCCTGCAATAGGTCGATAAAAAAACCGGCTGCCCACCTGGTCTTAGCTTCGCCCCACGAAGAGACATGGCGCATGGTTGAGATTAGCGCTTCTAGGCTCAAGAAGAAAGAAAAAGCTCAGCAAGAAGAAGGTTATCAAGACGTTCACTTCTGATAAAGGAAGGAAAGGAGGAGAGACAAATGGCACAACTCGAAGCATTAGGCATGGTTGAGACCAGAGGACTCGTCGCGGCTATCGAGGCCGCCGATGCCATGGTCAAGGCTGCCAACGTGACCCTCATCGGCACCGAGAAAATCGGTAGCGGATTGGTGTCGGTCATGGTCCGCGGAGATGTCGGAGCAGTTCAAGCTGCGACAGAAGCGGGAGGCGCTAGAGCGCAAAAGCTTGGCGAAGTGATTGCGATTCACGTAATCCCACGCCCACATTCAGATGTCGAGAGGATCTTACCGACCCTCAAGCATAAAGAAGACTAAATAGGAGGAGAGACAAATGGCACAACTCGAAGCATTAGGCATGGTTGAGACCAGAGGACTCGTCGCGGCTATCGAGGCCGCCGATGCCATGGTCAAGGCTGCCAACGTGACCCTCATCGGCACCGAGAAGATCGGTAGCGGATTGGTGTCGGTCATGGTCCGCGGAGATGTCGGCGCGGTCAATGCAGCGACCGAGGCTGGCGGAAACGCGGCTAGGAAGCTTGGCGAAGTGATCGCAGTCCACGTGATCCCACGCCCACACTCAGATGTCGAGAAGATCTTACCGAAATTAGGTTAATCTTCACCTTGAAATCCCCGCCGCGACGCTTTGTTGCGGTGGGGTTATGGACACAGAAAGGAAGAAGCAAATGATCGTAGGGAAAGTTATTGGTAGCGTAGTGTCTACCCGTAAAATGAACTCTTTGGTCGGAAGTAAACTTATGGTCGTTGAGCCTTTATCCGCGACCGAGGGTCCGAAAGAGAAAATCATCGCAATCGATAATATCGGTGCTGGCATCGGCGAGACAGTTTTGCTCGCTACCGGAAGCGCCGCTAGAATCGGTTCAAATATGCCTGATTCGCCAATCGATGCCGCAATAGTCGGTATCATCGACGATGAGATAGGCCTTAAAGGAGCCAATCTGTATTGATGGATTTTGACGGTCTTAAACAATTGATGCGCGATAATGGCATCGTCGGTTGCGGCGGTGCTGGGTTTCCAAGTTATGCGAAACTCAATGACAAGGCAGATACCTTGATCATCAATTGCGCCGAATGCGAGCCGCTTTTGCGCTTGCATCGCCAGCTTATTGAAGTTAGGGCAAAAGAGATTGTCGAGACCGCCTCATTCATCGCAAAAACGATTGGCGCCAAAGAGGTCGTAATAGGCATCAAGGCCGCCTATAAAAAAGCGGTCGCCGCCTTAAGGAATCAAATAGGCGACTCAAATTTTGTTAGAATCCATCTTTTGCCTGAAGTTTATCCAGCAGGAGATGAATTGGTTCTAATCTATGAGACGACAAAAAGGGTGATTAGGCCAGGCCAATTGCCCGCAAGCGTCAACGTGCTCGTGTATAACGTTGAGACAATATATAACGTCTATCGCGCTTTGCATGGGCACCCTGTCACCCATAAATTCGTGACGGTCACAGGAGAAGTAAACCAGCCAGAAACATTCTACGCCCCAATAGGAAGCAAGATATTCGGTTTGGTGAAACGCTCCGGAGGGCAGAAGATCGATGACCCAGCCTTCCTGATCGGTGGACCGATGATGGGATTCCTTGGAAGCGATCAAGACGTCGTTACCAAGACCACAAACGCCATCATTGTTTTGCCTAAGGACCACCCAGTGGTTTTAAGGAAGAAAATGAAGCCGAGAATCGACCTAAAAAGAGCGATGGCCGCTTGCTCACAATGCAGTTATTGCACCGACATGTGCCCAAGGCATATGTTAGGCCATCCTATCGATCCAGCGGCCTTCATGAGAGTGGTCTCCAATCAAGATGCGCATAACGTAGGCCCATACCTCAACGCGAGATATTGTTCATCATGCGGGGTGTGTGAAGCTTATGCTTGCCATCAGGGGTTATCGCCACGCATATTGCTAGGATTTGTTAAAAACAACATCCGGGCAAGCGGGATTAAATATCCAGATTATGATGGACCAGTCGTTCCAGATGAAGAAATGGATTTTAGGCGAGTTCCATTAAAAAGGCTCGTCGCCAGGCTTGATTTGGAGAAATACGCTGACCCAGCACCGATTTACGAAGAGCCAATCAACGCGAAAGAAGTGGATATCAAATTACTTCAGCACGTTGGCAAAAAAGCAATACCAGTCGTCAAAATCAATGATCATGTTAAAGAGGGCGATATAATCGCCCATTACGATGATACATCGTTATCTGTCAATATACATGCATCGATCGATGGAACAGTGAGTGAAATCACAAGCACATACATAAGGATAAGAAAATAATAAGCAAAATGGCAAAGGCAATTGGACTAATAGAATATAAGACCGTATCTAGCGGTATGACCGCCACCGATATAATGGCAAAGTCCGCGGATATCGAGATATTGCAAGCCGAGACGGTGTGTCCAGGCAAATATTTCGCATTGGTCGAAGGCGAAGTCGCCGCAGTCCAATCTGCCGTTAATGCCGCCAAAAAAGCCATCCCCGAGAAATTAATCGATGATTTTGTTTTAGGCAATCCGCATGAATCGATATTCCGCGCCATCTGGGGAACAACAGAAGTTGATCAACCTGAAGCGCTAGGGATATTAGAGACATATTCAATTGCCCAAGCTATTGTCGGGGCGGATATTGCCGCCAAGGCTGCAGACGTCAAACTCATCGAATTAAGGCTAGGAAGAGGGATGTGTGGAAAATCATATCTATTAATCACCGGCCAAGTGGCGGCAGTGACGATGGCTATAGAAAAGGCCAAATCCAGCGCCGGCGAATACGGTATGTATTTAGATAGCTCCGTAATCGCTAGACCGGATATGAAGGCCTGGAGAAAATTCGTGATGTAAGGAAAATTATGTTTAGTTTAGAGAGGCGAAACTTAATAATCCAAAGGCTCAATCTTGAAGGCCGCATCATCGTTTCCGATTTGTCCAAAGAATTCAATGTGACAGAAGAGACGATTAGACGCGACATCGAGAAGCTTGAGCTTGAAGGATTAGCCACCAAAACATATGGTGGTGCGGTTTCGACCAGCTCCCAAAATAGAGATTTGCCTTACAAAATAAGAAAGAAATCAAATGTAGAATCGAAACAGAGAATCGCCGCTAGAGTCGCTCAGATGATCAACGATGGCGATCAATTGATGTTTGATGCTTCCTCGACATCTTTGTATGTCGTAAGGCAAATAAAGCATCTAAATAACATCACAATCATAACGAATTCCATCGAGATTATGTTGGAGTTAGGCGATAAAACCGGATGGAATATTCTATCGACCGGAGGATCGCTTAGAGAAGGGGCGTATTCTCTTTCTGGCTCCTCAGCCGAAAGAATGATACGCGACCACCATGTCGATTTGGCAATTTGCAGCGCCAAAGGAATAGATGGAATTATGGGTATCACCGAAAGCAATGAGAAGGATGCTGAAATCAAAAAAGCAATCTTCTCTGCTGCGACAAAGCGAATCCTAGCGATTGACCATTCCAAATTCGATAAAATATCGTTCATCAAAGTATGCGACATCAAAGATGTCGATGTAATAGTCACAGATAAAAACCCAGGCATGGCGTGGGAGAGAAGAATCTCCGATAGCAGAGCCGAGTTGATTGTATATGGAGAAAAAAATGAGAATACTAGTAATTAATTCAGGGTCTTCATCACTCAAATATCAATTGTTTGAGATGAATTCCGGCAAAATCCTCGCCAAAGGTTTATGTGAAAGAATCGGAACCGATGGTTTTATAACGCATAAAGTCCCAGGAAAAGAGGATTATAGCTCCTCAAAGGATTTCCCAACCCATTATGAAGCGTTAAGTGAAGTCTTCTCATTATTGGTTGATAAAGAGAAAGGTGTATTGAAATCCATCGATGAAATAGATGCGGTTGGACACCGTGTCGCCCATGGCGGGGAAAGATTCAAAGAATCATCTATCGTCAATGAGGATATGATCTCTTATCTCGAATCAATCGTTCCAATCAACCCGCTTCATGGCCCGGCCGCCATCAAAGGTATGAAAGCCTGCCTTGAATTGCTCCCAAATACACCGCAGACAGCGACATTTGACACATCATTTTATTCTTCATTTAAGAAAAGCCGCTTTATCTATGGCTTGCCTTATGAATGCTATGAAAAAGATGGGGTTAGAAGATATGGCTTCCATGGAACTAGCCATCGTTTTGTAAGCGCCCAAGCTGCTGAATACTTAAATAAACCGATAACATCTTTAAAGATAATTACCTGCCACTTAGGAAATGGCAGTTCGATAAGTGCGGTGGAAAATGGCGTTGCCATCGATACCACGATGGGATTCACCCCACAGGAAGGGATAATCATGGGAACAAGAAGTGGCAGTATTGACCCAACCATCATCCCTTACCTCATGAAGAAGAGAAATCTAAATCCCGATCAAATGACGGATTTATTAAATAAACAATCAGGACTTTTGGGAATAAGCGGCATTTCAAATGATCTAAGGAATTGCGTTGAAGCCGCTTCAAAAGGAAACGAGAGAGCTCAATTAGCCTTGGATATCCTAACCGACGGTGTCAAAAAATATATCGGTGGATTCGCCGCGCTTATGAATGGGCTTGATGTATTGGTCTTCACCGCTGGAATCGGCGAGAATTCCACAATTGCTCGTGAAATGATTTGCGACAAAATGGACTACCTAGGCATAAAGATAGATAAAGAAAAGAACAATAATTTCAGAAGAGGCGTGATCGAAGATATATCTGCAGCCGATTCAAAAGTAAAAATATTAGTCATTCCTACAAATGAGGAATACATGATAGCTTTGGATACCCAAAAACTAGTCAATCGATAAGGAGGCGTTATTATGGCAAACATCGATGAAAGACAAGTAAAAGAAATAATTGAACGCATTGTTAAGGAATATAAAGGGGCGGATACTACACCAAGCACCGGCTACACACCAACCTCTTACAATGGTCGTAAGTTCATCGGCATTTTTTCCGATATGAATGAAGCGATAGAGGCAGCCAATAAAGGATATCAAGCAATCCGTTCAATGAGCGTTGAGCAAAGAGAGAAAATAATCACAGAGATTAGAAAACTTACTAGGGAAGAAGCTTGGACTTTAGCGGAGATTGGTGTTTCTGAAACCCATATGGGAAGAGTAGAGCACAAGAGGCTCAAACATATCCTTGTCGCTGATAAAACACCAGGCACCGAAGATATAGTGAGCAACGCCAAAACTGGTGATAACGGCCTCACTCTTATCGAAATGGCACCATTTGGTATTGTCGGAAGCATCACCCCATCCACAAACCCAAGCGAAACAGTCATCTGCAACTCAATCGGCATGATTGCCGCGGGGAATGGGGTCGTTTTTAATCCACATCCAAATGCGGTCTGCACATCGAACTATGCGGTTGATTTAGTCAATAGAGCTTGCAAAGCTGCAGGTGGCCCAGAGATTTTGGTCGCCTCAATGGATAAACCAACAATGGAATCGAGCGCAGTGATGATGAAACATCCTCTAATAAAATTATTGGTCTGCACAGGAGGTCCTGGAGTAGTCAAAGCCGTATTAAGCAGTGGCAAGAAAGCGATTGGGGCTGGAGCAGGAAATCCACCTGTCATTGTGGATGATACAGCCGATATTGCTAAAGCCGCCAAAGACATAATCGATGGCTGCACATTCGATAACAACCTACCTTGCATCGCCGAAAAAGAAGTCTTCGTTTTCAACAATGTCGCTGACGATTTGATTAGAGGCATGAAAAAGGCTGGATCATATGAGATAAACCGTGCCCAAGCCGATCAATTGGCGAAAATAGTGCTTGTGTCCAAAACCGGAAAAGACGGAAAAGTAACCAAATCAGTCAATAGGGATTGCGTTGGTAGAGACGCCAAAGTCTTGCTTGAGAAAATCGGCATTCACGTTGGCGATGAGATAAGATGTATCATCGCAGAAGTTCCATTCGAGCATGATTTCGTCCAAAATGAGCTTATGATGCCAATCCTTGGAATCGTCAGAGTCAGAAATATTGATGAAGCAATCGATCTAGCTTGCAAGGCGGAAGGAGGCAGAAGGCATTCCGCTCACATGCATTCAAAGAATATCGATAACCTATCTAGATTCGCCAAAGCAGTAGAAACAACAATCTTTGTGAAGAATGCACCAAGTTACGCCGGCATTGGTTTTGGTGGCGAAGGCCACACGACTTTCACGATCGCTGGCCCAACTGGGGAAGGCATCACATCCGCTAAAAGCTTCACTAGACAAAGACGCTGCGTTATGGCGGATAGTTTCAGAATCATTTAAAAAGAAGGGAGTTTTGCGGGGTTTATGGACCAAAAACAGATTGAAAGCATCGTTAGAGATGTTTTGAATGAATACAAAAACGGAAGCAAAATATCTACCTCTAGTGATTTTGGCGATATCCCAGTCGGCGTTTCAGCTCGCCATATCCATCTCACCCAGGAACATGTAGATATTCTTTTTGGAAAGGGATATCAGCTAACCAAACTTAAAGATCTTTCTCAGCCAGGCCAATTCGCCTGCAAAGAACAATTGACTTTAATCGGCCCTTCCTTGAAGGCGATCGAAGGAGTGAGAGTCCTTGGGCCAGTTAGAAAAAAATCACAGGTCGAAATATCGAAAACTGACTCATTTGTCCTCAAGGTCAATCCGCCGGTCAGAGAAAGCGGCGATGTGGAGGGAAGTGCCCCAATCACCATCCTAGGGCCAAAAGGCGTAGTGGAACTTAAAGAAGGATGCATTCTCGCCAACCGTCATATTCATATGTCTCCTGCGGACGCTCAAAGATTCGGCGTCAAAGATGGTGATTATGTAGCTACCGATACGGTTGGAAATGGAAAAAGAACAACTTTATGGGATGTCCAAATAAGGGTTTCTGACAAATTTGTGTTGGAGATGCATCTAGATACAGATGATGCAAATGCCTGTGGCATTGGAAATGGTTCCAAAGTAAAATTGATAAAGAACAAGGAGAGGTAAAAGCCATGAATAACGAAGAAGCTAGCAAATTATTATCATTATTATCAGATCCAAATCGTTTGCTTATTGTCACTTTATTAAAAGATAAGCATAAGATGGCGGCAAATGAATTCCTTTCCTCGCTCACATGCAAGCAAGCCACCTTATCCCACCATTTAACAGAGATGGCTGGCGCAGGACTATTAACCTTCAAGAAAAAAGGGAACAAAATCTTCTATTCCATGAATAATAGGAAATTTAACGAACTACTCAATTTCCTTGGCAAACTGAGCCAAAAAGAGAAAGAAGAGATAAAAGAAGAACCTAAAGTCGAGGTCGAAGAGGAAAAGAAAGAGGTCTATCGCGTTGTCGATAGCGACATCATCAAACCAGACCCAGTCAAAATTGAACTTCCAGTCTGGCTCTTATAATTTCTTAAAAGAAGATAAAACCGCTACAGATTGTGGCGGTTTTTTGTTGCCCTCTTCCAATCTTGTTCATAAAATAAAGACAAGAGGTATTATATGGAAACATTTGAGGTTGTTTTGCCATCAGGCAAATCTTTGAAAGGCACTTCCTGGGTCAAGGAAGGAAGCACAAGGAATCTAGTGATGCATACAGGCATGAATGAATATTCGGCCCGTTATGATAGATTCGCTTTATATTTAAATGAGCAAGGAATTGACGTTCATATTCTTGACGCGGAAGGGCAGGGGAAGAATGTTTCATCACCAGAAGAGCAGGAAAAATGGACTGTTGGTGCTTTCGATTTATCAATTGACTGCCTTGCAGAAAAGATTAAAGAATTAAGAAAACAAGGGAAACCCGTTTATTTAATGGGCCATTCAATGGGTTCATTTATGGTCCAAAGGCTATTAGAAAGATATCCTCATATTTCTGATGGAGTTGTGATATGTGGGTCGAATGGACCTAATGCGAAAGGACTAATGTCAATCGCCGCGGTTCTATCGAATATGATTGTCCATAAGGGCAATTGGGATAAGCCATCGGGGCTTCTTTCCAATCTCGGTTTGGGCGCATATACCAA
Organism: Bacilli bacterium; assembly: GCA_017468925.1. Taxonomy (GTDB): domain Bacteria; phylum Bacillota_I; class Bacilli_A; order RFN20; family CAG-826; genus UBA4951. The sequence goes on from JAFUHI010000009.1 coordinate 307,082, forward strand.
ATCGGTTAAAGATAGGAAAACCGATAACGATTGGCTTTCGTACAATGAAGAGAATGTAAGGCTCTATAACGAAGATCCTTATTGTGGGCACCGTAATACGAACGGCTTCTGGAGAGTGTTCCTCAATGGGATGAAATATGTATGGAGACCAAAGGAGATGAAGAAGGTCTCGAAAGAAGAAAGAATCTTCATCATCGCTGGAGATAGCGATCCAGTTGGCGCGAACGGCAAAGGCCCGAAAGCGTTGTATGATGCATATAAGAAACTCGGCATCAATGATGTCACATTAAAAATATATCCTCATATGAGACACGAGATTCATAATGAGGATGATTATTTGACGGTCTATAAAGATATCGCCGAATTCTTGAAATAATTTATCTGCCTTTATTTATTCCTAACAAAGATAAGAACGAAAGGATAAATATTTTCGTGTCCAACCCAAGGCTAAGATGGGCGACATAATACGAATCAAGCCTCGCTTTTTCGTGCGGGTCGTGGCCGCGTCTCATTTTGACTTGAGCGTATCCTCCCACCCCAGGCTTAACCAAATAGGCTGATGGCTCGTAGGAAGAACGATCTCTAATAAGCTCGCCTTCAACGTCCTCGCCTTGAGAAGGTCTTGGTCCAATGAAACTCATAGAGCCAACGAAAATATTAAATAGCTGAGGTATTTCGTCCAAGGAAGTTTTTCTGATGAATTTGCCCCATTTGGTGGTCATATCCTTTTGGGTTGCTTCCGATATGTCGCTTGGGGCGACTTGAGCAGCGTCCACCCTCATGGAACGGAACTTAAGAAGCGTGAACATCTTTTTGTTTTTGCCAACTCTTTTTTGCTTAAAGAAAATTGGTCCTTTGGAAGTTATTTTTGTCATGACCGCACAGAAAATAATCAAAAGAGATAGCAAAATTATTGCAAAAGCCGAGCCAAATATATCAATTGCTCTTTTTACAACTAGATAGAAACGCTGACTTTTTGAAAAAGAGAATTTCATAGACAACAAAGATTATATGCCAAATAGTGCGGTTTTAAAATCGTCAGTTATTTCTCGGGATATGAAAACACCTTTTTAAGGTGTATCATATCAACATCGTATGACATTTTTGAAAAGGGGCAATAATAGACATCTTATTCATCTCTTGATGTTTGTTTTATGTTTCTTGTATTTGCTTTTCATGAGCGATGGATGCTATACGATTGAAGCATTCTTTATGAGTGGGCTTGATGTCCCGACATATCTGATTTTGCTTTTTATTGGAGTGGTGTTATTTGGCTCTTATTTCTTATTTGCATACCGTAACTTTAAAATAAAGACAAAGCCGGTATTGCTTGCGATATTCGCATCAATATTTGTTATTCAAACAATCGGTGTTCTGGCTTTTAGGGGCGTTTTTGATACGGGAGAATTGATGTATTCATTAACTCCCTTTCTTAGAGCACAATTCATTTTTGAGGGTTTTTTCCTTTCGGTAGGGTTTTACGCTTTATTCGCCATCGCTCCCCAATGCATTAGAAGCGTGCATTTCGGCAGAATCATCGCTTATTTGATTCTGTTATTAGTTTCCGTTTTGGTGATTTATAGTCTTATAACAGAGATGGGTTTATATGTCGAATTCCTTAAGGAAGGACCGACAAACGCTTTCGAGGCTCCGAAATCATTGACTTGGAACCGCAACACTTTTGGGTATTGGCTGCTTATGGGAACGCTATCCTGCTACTATCTTTATTACCCTTGCAAGAGGCTTTGGTGGTGGATTCCAATCGCTTTACTATCGTTTATCCAAGTGTTCACAATGTGTAAAACATCCCTAATTATTCAGGCGATTGTTGTTTTGGCAATGGTGATTCATTTTGTTGCAACTTCGTTTAAGAAACATAAGGTGATAAGCATCCTGATGCTAGCGGTAGTTGCTTTGGGAGCCTTTTTGGTCGTGTGGAAAGCGGACGCCTTTATTTCGCTTATGAAAGGGGCGGCGACAAGCACGATCAACGATCGATTGGTCATATGGAATGATACGATGGATTTGCTTGACGATAACCCTGGATCCTGGGCGTTTGGCCTTGGTGGAATGAATTTTCCATTTGCATTAAATATCCAAAATCTTGGAGTTGATGGGGTTGGTGCTCTTGCGTCGGTGGATTCTGGATTGTTCGAAATCATAGGCCGATATGGAATAATTGGTCTTATCATTTATTGCGCCTTCTTGACGTATATCGTTCTCTTGTTCATAAAGGCTTCTAAAAAGAAATACATTTATCTAATTCCAACTATCTTTGTTTTTGTGGCGACTTTGTTGCACGGAATCACTGAAATAACTTATCTCTTATCTTTCTCTATGAGAAATTCAATTGTCATATGTTTTATCATGATTCCCTTGTCTAATTTCCTTGAAGAACGTGAAGTTTTGCGAGAAAAGAAAGTCGAGATGGTGCCATACACCCAAAGCGACATCATAAAGACGTTTATGTTCTTCTTTAACTTTGTGTTCGCATTTATGCTTGGGCCAATGGCTAAGAAATTTAATTTTTCTTCACCGTATTTAATGGCGTTAGCCGCAATCCTCTATGTTTATTTGCCTTTCTTAATAACAGGAGTCTTTAGAAGACTTGAAAAAAACGAGAAGTTATTAGGCATTTTCCCATTGATTTTGTTTGAAGGGTCCATTATTTGCTATTTTGTAGGAGGCTTCACTTCCTTGCCACCGCTTTATCTATTTATAGCCGGTGTTGTTCTATTCATTGCATCTTTTTTCGTTTCCTATTACCGAAACGGCAAAATCCCCTCATTATTCGCAGATATATGGCCATATGTTGCAACATTCATTCTCGTCACATCGATAAACCTTATTTGCAACGCATTTGTTCCCATGAGTAAATTCTATCCTCTTATGATGGTGGCGTTTGATTCACTTATATTCGTTCTTGTCTTTATCGCCAGCCCATTTGCTCAATATTCTTTAGCATTTTCTAATACAGTCGATAGAATAGAGATTAGATCATATGAGTTGATCGATAAAATCGAAGATACATTTAATCCGGTTGTTTTGGAGGCAATAGACGATGGAAGAAATTAAGGCGAAACAAAGGAGCGGGAAACTTTCATTCTCGTTTTTTATCGTTTTTTCAACACTTTTCGCTGTGACATTGATGTTTGCATCTAGGCTATCAAGTGAGCTTCTTTTGAATGGGAATCGTTTCTTATATTTGATAGTTGCAAGTGGAGCCAGTGTTGGGCTTTTCTTATTGTCCTTCATATGCGGAATTTCATATAGAAAAGCAGGGGAAAACAAATTCAATCAATCTGTGTCGAAATGGAAGGTGTTTATCGCCTTTGTTATTTTAACTGCATCATTTTTCGCATTGTATTTCTGTTACGGTTACATTGAAAAGTTATTTGAATCGACGAATACGAATGAGTACACGAACATAACAATGTTTTCTTTTGTCTTTGCCGCCTCCCTCTTCATCGTTTTCATGAACATTATTTTCTTGAGAAAAGTAAAACCAAAAGAGCCTCATATCCCAGTCCTTTCGCTTAAATATGAGCCGTATGAAAAGGCTTTGAAGGAGAAAAAACCATTTGGTTTTGCAAAAGTCGTTAACGCATTGACACCTTATGTTCTTTGCATCTATGCCTTGATGGTCTTCATCCCTTGGGTCTGCAAGCCGTATGATGGGTTATATAACATCCTCAATGGAAAAAGCTTTTCTCTAATTTATCGTCTTATTGAAGCGGGGGTGTTCGTTGTTTGGATGCTGCTAATAATGATTTTCAACAAGAAAGCTCCCGAATTAAATAAATGGCTTTTGTTTGCTTTGATTGGCGGGATGCTCGCTTTTGTGGCGTTTACCAGTGATGTCAAATTTGTCCATGAGTCTATGGAAGTTGTTTTGACGAAGAAGGATATAGTTGTACATTATGCGAACATATATTTCGCTTTATTCTTTGCTTTTTCGGCAATGTTCATCATCCCAATAGCGAAATGCAATGTTCATTCCAAAAACTTGATTCTCTGGCTTTTCTTGCTTATTGGTGTGGCCTCAATTGCTTTTAGTTTCTATAAAGAGTTTGATATGTATAAAGAGACTTTGACTCATTTCTCAAGCAAATATAGCGATGAAGTCACATCCTTCTATAAGAGCAAAAATGTTTACGGCGTTATAGTGATGATTTCATTTGTCTCGTCCACCGTGCTTGCCTTCCAAAAGAAGCGGGTTTTACGCGTGATTTTGCTTGTTTATACATTCTTAGCGGTGGTTTTAACCGGAATAATTTTCTGCACGACAGCCTTCCTATCCGGCATCGCGTTGATAGCGTTTATGATAATTTGGTTCTTCGTAAAATATGTTAGAAGACACCCAATCACGCTTTCAATAATTTATTCTTTGGTTATCTCCGCGATAATAGTGGTTGTCCTTTTCATAACCATCCCAGAACTATATGAATTGAATTCCGTTCTGACTGAATTTAACAAGATGCTATTCAGAACAAAATTCGCCGATAGGATAACGATTTGGGAACGATTATTTGAAAATTTGGGCGGAAACAAGAATTTCGCCGGAAATGGTTTGATTACTTTATATTATTTCCCGTTGATTCGTGACAACGTCGTTCAATTGAAAGCGCTGCACAATGGTTATTTGAATCTTTTCGCTTTCGGCGGGGTTGTCTATTTGTCGTTCTACATTTATATCGTTTTCGATTCATTTAGAAACATTCATCGCTTTAAGAAGTTCGGCAAAAAGCCAATGGCCTTGGCGATTGCATCAATAATTGCTGCGATGATGGTGTATTCCTTTGCCGAATCAAATGTCATTGGACTTGATTCATCTATCATCGCCCTTTTGCCTTCCCTGGTTGCTCTTACATTCCCAAAATGGTATATGCCAGAATTCAAGAAAGAATGGTTGTCTCAGGATATATAAAACATGGATGAAAACAACGTAAAAATAAACGAGAAAAAAGAGACAAAGAACATCAAAATCGGTGTTGTTCTTTCTTATGTAAGGCTAATCATCCTTGTCGCCGTAAGCATTTTCTATCCTCCATTTTTGGTCGCAAGCATTGGCAAAGAATTAAATGGCTTATATCAATTTGCCGCTTCAATCCCTGGTTGGCTTGCCTTACTTTCTTTAGGCACTGAAAATGCATATGTAAGATTTGCTACGATTGCTGAAGAAAAAGGTGGTGAGGAAGAATTAAAGAAGGTCAACGGGTTCTTCTTGATCTTCTTTGGGCTTATTGCCCGTTTGGTTACGCTTGTTGGGGTTGGGGTTGCATTTGCCTATCGGTTCGATATTTTGCATTTTGAAAGTGAATCAAGCGATCTCAATGGGCTTTTGGCCATATTAATCATCATCCTTGTTGTTTCTTGGGCGATTGATTTTGCCACAGGCATATTTGCTAGATACATTTATTTCAGGGCTCGTTTTGCCTGGAATCAGCTGTTGAGGATATTGGCTAGAGTTATTATTGTCGGTGGCGCAGTCGCTGCATGTTTGCTTTTCAAAGATAAGCAGATAGAAGCAACGATAGGTGTTGCATTAGCAACGTTAATTGCCCAAATAGTGCTAGATTTTGGTAATGCCTTTCTTTCAATCAAAAAACTAAAGATGCGTTTTTCCTTTTCTGGCGGAGAGTATTTCAAAAAGATGCTTGGGCAAGTCATTGTCTTCTCCGTTTTCATTTTCTTGGTGATTATTTTTAATACTGTGAATCTGTATCTGGGAAGGACTGCTTTGGGAAGCCTTTATACAGTTTCCGCAGTAACGATATTTGCATATTCTATCCAGTTCTATGATTATGGGGAAATCATATCGAAATCAGTTTCTGATAATTTCGCCCCAAGGATTAATAGATACGTCGTTCAGAATAGAGATGAAGAGATTAGGAAACTTTTCTTACGTGTTTCCGCAATTCAAATGGTCATCATGTTCCTTGTTGTCGGCGGCTTTATCGCCTGCGGTAGGGAATTTGTCTATGCATGGATGAGTAAATCTGGCATGGTGGGAGCGGATAAAGACGCTTTATTCTTCATGTCTGCGGCATTGCTAATCATCTGGCTTATACCATTCTGCCAGGCTTTGGGCGTGGAAATCCAAAGAGCATATAACAAACATAAATTTATTGCTGTATTTAATATCGGTGCTGCGATAGTGAATATCATCTTGACCGTCGTTCTGGTTAAATTTTTGCCTGATGATTTGAAGATCTATGGCCCAGTAATAGGCATGGCTGTAGCGGTCATTGCCGGAATGGTTGTTGCCTCAAACATCTATTATTCAAAGGTTATCAAATTGCCGATAGGGAAGTTCTTTATTTATTTTGGTGTGATGCTTTTAATCACGTCATTTGCTGCAGGTATGACATATCTTTTATACCATTTCGTCAAACTTCCTGAAGACATGAATAAATGGTATGTCACAATCATTAGAGCAGTGACGTTTGTTGTTTTGTATATACCGCCGACCGCGATTGTTTTCAGAAAAGAAATAAAAGCCAAAATCGATGCTTTTAAGAATAGGCACAACAATAATAAAGACGATGAAGAAGCCAAAACGGAAAATAAATAGCATTATTTATTAATAAAATATGCAATAATCGTAAGGAGGAAACCATATGAAAGACATATTCGAAGGCAAGACTCTTCTCATAACTGGAGGAACTGGATCTTTTGGTCACGCAGTTGTTGATAGATTCTTAAATACCGGCATCAAAGAGATCAGGATTCTATCCAGGGATGAAAAGAAACAGGATGACATGAGAAAGTTTTATGACAATCCTAAACTCAAATTCTATATTGGTGATATTCGCGATTATAATGCAATAAAAGGTGCATTTTCTGGCGTGGATTTTGTTTTCTCCGCAGCTGCGTTAAAACAAGTTCCATCCTGTGAATTCTATCCGATGGAAGCGGTAAAAACTAACATAATCGGTTCAGATAACGTCATTACCGCCTGTGTTGAAAACCATGTTAAAAAAGCGATTTTCTTATCCACTGATAAGGCGGCGTATCCAATTAATGCGATGGGGATGACAAAGGCTTTGATGGAGAAAAACGTTATCGCAAGATCGAGACAATTAAAAGAAGGCGATACTATTTTATGTTTAACTAGATATGGCAATGTCATGGCAAGCAGAGGCAGTGTCATTCCTCTATTCTTGAACCAAATCAGCGAAGGGAAACCTCTTACTATAACGAACCCTGAAATGACAAGATTTATGATGACATTAGATGATGCCGTTTCGTTGGTTATGTTTGCGTTCGAACACGGAGAGCAAGGCGACTTGTTTGTACAAAAAGCCCCTGCAGCGACTATAGAGACACTTGCTAAATCCGTCATTGAGTTAAGTGGAAAAGACGCAAAAATTGAATACATCGGAACTAGACACGGTGAAAAACTTTTTGAGACTTTGGTGACTCAAGAAGAAATGCTTAGAGCGGTAGATGAAGGGGACTTCTATAGGATTTGCGCAGATAATCGCGATTTGAATTACGATAAATTCTTTACCAAAGGCGAGAGCAAATTGAATATAGGAGAATCATATACATCGCACAATACCGAAAGACTTGATGTTGAAGGCATGAAAAAGCTTTTGAAAAAATTAGAGTTGTTCGGTGGTGAGGTCAAACAACACGATTAATGTATGAAAGTATTGGTCACTGGTTCAAAAGGATTTATAGGAAAAAATCTATGCCTATGGCTTGAAAATGCCGGGCACGATGTTTTAGGTTTTGACATAAATGAAAGCATTGAAACGTTAAAATCCTATGTTGAATCAGCGGATTTCATAGTTCATCTCGCTGGAGTGAATCGCCCGCTTAATGAAGAAGAATTCATAGATGGTAATGTCAATTTCACAAAGCAATTACTTGATATAGTCGAGGATAAAAAATCATCTGCTTCTATAATCTTTTCTTCCAGCGTGAAAGCCGAGGAAGATAGCACTTATGGAAGAAGCAAATTGCAGGCGGAGAAACTTGTTGAGGAATTCGGCAAGAAGAACGGAAACAATGTCTTCATTTATAGATTGAATAACGTTTTTGGCAAATGGTGCAGGCCAAATTACAACTCTGTTATTGCGACATTCTGCTACAACGTTGCGCACGAAATAGAGCTCCAAATTAATGAAAACGCATTGCCGATAGAGTTTATTTATATAGATGATATTTGCAGGCAATTTCTTAAAACAATCAAAGAAAACCCCGTAGAACACGCTTCAATTTTGTATATTGAGCCAAAATACAAGAGGTCATTAAAGGATATTGCTTACAGTTTGTATTCATTCAAAGAATCAAGAAAGAGTTTCATGGTTCCGAACATAGTCGATGATTTTGATAAGAAACTATATTCAACATATCTCTCTTATCTTGATGAAGATGACTTTTCCTATCCTTTGACGACGCATAGCGACTATAGAGGATCGTTTACAGAGATATTGAAAACAAATGGTGCAGGCCAATTTTCGGTTAATATCTCCAAACCAGGAATCGTTAAAGGGAATCATTATCACAACACCAAAAACGAGAAATACCTTGTTGTTGCCGGAACCTGCGAGATTAAGTTTAGAAAAATAGGTACATCAAAAATATTTACTTATGTTTGCAGTGATAAGGAATTGAAGGTTGTAGACATCCCACCAGGATATACACATTCTATAAAGAACATTGGCAAAACAGATTCAGTCACATTCATGTGGGCGAATGAATTATATGATCCAGACAATTCGGATACATTTTATTTACCAGTAGAGGAAACAAAATGAGCAAGAAATATAAAGTGATGACAATTTTGGGCACTAGACCAGAAATCATACGTCTTTCTGAAGTCATCAAAAAATGTGATAAAGAATTTGATCATATTTTGGTTCATACAGGCCAAAACTACGCATACGAATTGAATGAAATCTTTTTCAAGCAACTAGGGCTTAAATCACCTGATTATTATTTGAACGCGGTCGGGAGAGACCTGGGTGAAACCATGGGCAATGTCATCGCGAAGTCATATGACCTAATAAAAGAAGTTAAACCAGATGCGGTTTTGATTTTAGGCGACACCAATAGCGCGCTCTCCGCCATTTCAGCGAAAAGGCTCAAAACCCCGATATTCCATATGGAAGCGGGAAATAGATGTTGGGATTGGAATGTCGCTGAGATGACGAACCGAACCATCGTTGATCATATTTCCGACATAAACATGCCTTATAGCCATGTCGCGTATGATAATTTGGTCAATGAAGGACTGCCAAAGAATAGAATCATCAGAACCGGTTCCCCAATGAAGGAAGTAATTCTAGCCCATAAGGATGAAATAGAAAAAAGCGATATTTTAAATCGACTTGGATTGAAGAAGGATCATTACATAGTCGTTTCTGCACATAGAGAAGAGAATGTAGATATTGAATCCAAGTTCAATAGACTCTATCCATCACTAAATCGCATCGCTGATGAATATGGGATGCCAGTTGTTTTCAGCGTCCATCCACGTACCAAAAAGAGATTCGAGGACAGGGGCTTTAAACTATCGAATAATATAATCGATTCAAAGCCGTTTGGCCTTTTTGAATACGAGAAACTCCAAGAAAACGCATATGTGGTTTTGAGCGATAGCGGAACCCTGACTGAAGAATCATCATTGCTTGATTTCCCTGCAGTTCTCATTCGAACATCGACAGAAAGACAAGAAGGATGCATTCACGGTTCAATTGTTATCGGAGGTGTAGATTACGACACAATTAGACCTTCAATTGACTTAGCTAGGAAATTGCATAGAAACGGAAACAATAAGGTTGTTCCGGATTATGATACAACCGATGTTTCGGAGATTGTGGTGAATACGATCAAAGAATACACCGATGTCATAAATAAAGAAACGTGGCTTAAAGAATAAAATTCTTTGGTTGTAAGTAAAATTAATAAAGGTAAAATTAACAAGTCTAAATGGAAAATAACAAGCATCTTGTAACAATAGTCATCCCTATCTATAATTCTGAGCCTTTTATCCATAGGTTTTTCGAGGCATTAGACGCTCAGACGTTTAAGGATTTTAAAGTCATTTTTGTCTATGACCATTCAACGGATCACACCCACGCAGCCTATAAACGTGAGATGGTATATTTCAGCGATTTAGACATTAAAGTGCTTCATAAACCTGAATGTGAAGGCGTTGGAAAAGCTAGGGATTATGCAATCGAATCGGGTTTGTTAGATACAAAATACACCTTGTTTTTAGATATAGACGATATACCAAGGCCAACGCTTCTTGAGAAATTGGTAAAAAAAGCCGAAGAGGAAAACGCCGATGTTACAATATGCGGTTACCAAAGAGTGAATTTGGAGACTGGAAAAAGAATTGCGACCGAGATGGTCAACAATCCTGAAATAATCGATGACCCCCAGCACAATCTGGTAATGCCGTTTATTAACCCTGCTCCATGGAATAAATTGATTAAAACTGAGCTGATTGGTGATGCAAGATTCATTTATAGAGGAGGCTCTGGCGAAGATGCCATGTTCTTCCTTAAAGTAATGCCTAATTGCAAAAAGCTCGTTTTCATAAATGAAGTTTTGTATACATATTTGGTCAGGCATGGCTCGAATGCTGACAAGACGAACTTATCATCATTAGAAGAAACCAAAAAGGGATATATTGATACACTGCAGTTCTACAAAGACAAAGGTGGTGTTTTCAATGAATTCATTCCGTTGCTTGAGTCTTTTGTTGTTCTTCATATGGCAATCGGAACAACAACAAGAGTCTGCATATCTAATCCAAAAGAAAAAAGAAAGATAATCGCCTTATCTAGGAAATATATGGTTGAGAATTTCCCTCATTGGAAAAAGAACAAGTTCTTATCGTTCTGGAACTGTATAAGACTTGGATTTAAGGGCTTGATGGTCAGAAGCTGTCTCAATCTTTATAAAATGCATATGTTTGGTGTCTTTGTGTGGGCCTACAAGACATATACTGGCCTCTTCAAAAAGGATATTAAGTGGTAATGAATGGCCATAAAACACGTAAATTATTTGTTTATCCTTTCATTGTTTTGTTTTTGAATGCATGTCGTTTTCCAGTCGCGGAAAAAGATGTAATCTTTAAAGAAACAATTAATCTTAACGTCCTTGATCATATTGATATAAGAGAAGCAAAATTGAAGAAACATTATTCAGATGAAGGTTTCACGTTGCTATATGAAAAAGAACTCTTTGAGTCAGGCTTTGTCAAATTCAAACAGGCTGGCACAAATGGCAATAAGTATGGAGTAAAGTTTTTATACAATGGTTTGAACACCGCCAAATACAGTTATAACAAATATGAAGTTATAATATCAAAGTGCAATGGCAACTATATAGCTTTAGCCGATGCAAATGACGAAGAAAAAATCGACATATATGATTTCGAAGGGAGAATAGTATTTCAGGGTGTTGAAAAAGACGCATCAATTAGTTTGGATACGGAGATTGTTGAACTTGAATTAAGGGAAGAAGCCTTGCTTGAAAGATGGACAATCAATGATTCTGATGAATACAAAATCGTTAATAAATATAATATTCGTTCATCAAAAATCCCTGCAAATCTGCTTTTAAAAACAAAAAACGGAGAATATTATCCTTGCGAAAGCCCACTGGATTCAATAGGTTTGAGTCATAAGACCGGTTCAATTTCTAAAGAAGGTCTATTTTCTTGTGGAAATGCCTCGTTTGCGATACCCGCTTATGATGTGGGCGCTTTTGTTTGGAAGTCCTTCGTGTTTCAAGAGAATGAAGATGAAATGGTTACTTCTGGTCGATTTGATATTTTAACAGGTGAGAAACATATATTTGATTTCGATAAAAAAATCGAATCCATCAGGCTAATAAAAGATATCTATGGGCAAGACAAATATATGCTTGCGGATATTGACGATGAAAGACATTCAAGGCTTGTTCTAGATAATGAGTTTAAGGTTGTTATCGATGTGACGGATTCATCCGCAGCATATTGCAACGATCTTGAAAAATTAACGAACTTTATATTCTTTTCAAAAGAAAAAAACGCTATTGTTGATTATCTTGCGGATGAGTCATTTAGTTTAGAAGGAAAACCGACATCGTATTCATATTCGTTAAAGACATTCGCGGTCCAAAAAGATGACGGAAATGTTTATTTGGTTGATTTGGAAAACAAACGCGGAAAAGACCTTGGAACCCTTAGTGACGTGAATATTAAATATCCTAATTACAAGAAAGGAATTGCGAAAAACCAAGAAGGAAAATTTGTTTGCATTGATATAGAAGAAAAAACGGCAGAACTGTCTTCTTTCCAACCAGAAGAATGGTTCGATACCGACATCGGTATTATTGTTTACCAAAGCGATGATGATCTTGTATTCAACGGGTACAGCGACAACATTTTAACTTCTTTAGAAGGAGAATTAATTGAGGCCAAGTCGTTTAACACATATGCAACAAAGTATTCAGTATTTTCAGTGAATATGGGCTCATATACACAGCTGCTAAGTATTTATCTCTGATTCTAAGCAAATTGTATCTTTTAAAATTAAATATAAAATAATGTCTATGAAATTAATTTGCGTTTTAACAACCAGACACAATTGTGATGATAACAGAATCTATCACAAAGAAGTCAAAACTCTAGCAGATGCTGGCTACTCAGTTCTCTATATTGCCCCAAACAATACCGATAAAGGTTATCAAAATGTAACATACGAATCTATCCCTCTAGTCCCAAGAAAAAAACTGAAGCCAGTTTTTAAACATGTTTATGAGCTCATCACAAAGAAATATAAGGTTGAATCAGTTCACTTCCATGATCCAGAGATTTTGCCTTTCGCCTGCAAAATAAAGCGCAGAACCAAAATCAAAGTAATATATGACGTCCATGAAGACTATAAGTCTGAAATGCTCATAAAACTTTACCTTTCCAAAATTGAAAAGAAATTATTCTATACGGTCGTTTCTCATTATCAAAAGAAAGCCGATAAAAAATTTGATGCAATAGTGAATGCAGATAACTTTGTCGCAGAGGAATTTCACAACAAAAACAAAATCATTTTGTTTAATTATCCGGATGTATCTAACCTACCAGAAACCTATGTAAAAGATATAAGGGAGAGGAATGATTTTGATATCATTTTCCCTGGCACAATAAACCCCTTTATTTTCAAGATGATGATGGATATGACTAGGATTTGCAGGGAAAAAGGCCATCCAATAAGGTGTTGCATCATCACTGAATATAGATACAAAAAAGACCAAGATGATAATTTGGCGTATATGGAATCATCCGGCGTAAACAAGGATGATGTTACTTTATTGCCGCGCATACCAACCAAGGAAGTCCCTTTGTATTTGAACAGGACAAAACTTGGGGTTGCGCCATTGCCAGATAATCCTAAATTTAGAAAAAACATCGCCACAAAGATGTTTGAATACATGTATTATTACCTTCCAGTGCTGACAAGCGACTTGCCGCCTGCCAAACAGTATTTGGACGTAACAAATTCCGGTTATTTAATTAAATATGATGACGCTGAAGCCTACGCGGATAAGATTATTTATTTGTTGAACAATCCAGATGTCGCAAATGAGATGGGCAAGACAGGGCACGACAAAGTGGCCTCAAGCTGGAATTGGTCGACAGAGAAAGAAAAACTCATCGAACTATACAAAACATTACTAGGTTAAAACCTGGTTTGTTGATATAAAATTTTGTAATTGTATAATTTTCTTGTATAACAAGAGGCTTTTTATGAATAACTACAATAATCTTATCGAAAAGAAATCTAATCTAGCTGTAATTGGGCTTGGATATGTTGGTATGCCAATCGCAGTTCAATTTGCAAAAAAAATTAACGTAATCGGATTCGACATCAACGATTCCAAGATAAATGAATATAAAAAAGGACATGACGTCACCAAAGAAGTCGGCGATGAGGAACTAGCAAAAACAACACTGAAATTTACATCTAAAGAAAGTGAACTAAAGAACATCAATTTCTTTATTGTCGCCGTGCCAACCCCAATTAATTTGGATAAAACACCAGATTTAACCCCTGTGGTAGGCGCTTCAGAAGTTGTCGGTAGAAATATAGAAAAAGGGTCGATTGTGGTTTTCGAATCAACAGTTTATCCAGGTGTCACCGAAGATGTTTGCGTCCCAATCATTGAAAAATTATCAGGATTAAAAGCCGGTAAGGATTGGTGGATTGGTTATTCTCCAGAAAGAATTAACCCCGCTGATAAAGTTCACCGCCTTTGGAACATCAAAAAAGTCGTATCTGGCATGGATAAAGAAAGCTGTGACGAGATCGCAAAAGTATACGAGTTGGTTGTCGAGGTAGGCGTCCATAAAGTATCATCTATCAAAACCGCGGAGGCCGTTAAAGTTGTAGAAAACTCCCAAAGAGACATTAATATCGCTTTCATGAATGAACTTGCAATGGTGTTTGACCGCATGGGAATAGATACCAAAGAGGTCGTTGAAGGCATGAATACAAAATGGAATGCATTAGGCTTTATGCCGGGTCTTGTTGGCGGCCATTGCATAGGCGTTGATCCATATTATTTCACATACGAAGCCGAAAAACTCGGCTATCATTCGCAAATTATTCTTGCTGGACGCAAGGTTAATGATGATATGGGCAATTTCGTGGCAGAAAGAACCGTACGTCAAATGATTAAATCAGGTGTAGATGCCTCAAAAGCCAGGGTTTTGATACTAGGCGCTACATTTAAAGAAAACTGCCCAGATATAAGAAACTCAAAAGTATTTGATATTTACGATGGACTCAAGGGTTTTGGCATTAAACCAGATGTATTTGACGATAATGCAAACCCCGAAGAAATCGAAAAAGAGTATGGTGTCAAACCAATAACTAAAGATAATCTTAATGGTTATGATTGCGTGATTCTTGCTGTTGCACACGAGTCATTTAAGAGCCTTCCGATCGAAAAAATATTCAATCAAAAATTAGTCAACGAAAAAAGAGTTATTATAGATGTTAAGAGCATCTTGGACAAAGATGAATATCTACGCAAAGGATATTCGTTCTGGCGCCTATAATATAACAACAAACAGCTGAAGCAATTCCTATCATTAACGCATACACGCAAGCTATAATGCGCATCATACAAGCGAAACTGTAAGATGCGCTTTTTATTTATTATCGAGCACAGATTATGATCATTAACATGTTTATTTCTAAATTGAATTCACAGATTGGTTTCGACAGAAATCATGCTAAACTAAATAAACAAAATTAGTTTTTCAAGTTTATATAAATATAAACTATATAATGAAAATAAAAATGGTTGCATAAATAAATATTTTCTAAAAATGGTTTCATATATTATAATATGCTTATGAATGAAAAATGTTACGCGTTAATATGTGATGCAGTCGGTTCTATGAAGCTTTCAAGGGATGAATGGGAACTCCTCGACGAAAGACTAAATTTGACTAAAAAAGTTATATCAGCATATTTTCAAACGGACTTATGTTCTGATGTTATTCTTTCTGGCGGTGATGGTTTGGAAGCCCTGTTTACGAATCTTAATTCCTGCGCAGAAGCCTTTTATCTAATTTCATCAATTATGTTTCCATTTAAAATGAGGGGTGGAATTGGTGCTGGACATGTTTCTAAAAAAACAGTCAATGCCAACACTGTTGATTGCCCCGGTGCATTCTTTAAAGCGAGGTCTGCTTTGAACGCAACTAAGGAGGATGAGAAAACCCTATACTTTTATATAGATTCCTTCTCTGATGATACAAACTATGGGGGTTTGATTAATTCCTCGTTTTCACTATTGTCTCTTCTTACCAAGCATCAAAGGGAAGTATTCAATCTGTTTTGTTTTTTGTCTCCAGTCTCAAATTCGTCTAGACCTTCGTTCCTAAAACCGCTTTTGCTTCAAAAGTTTATTGATGGTGGCATAGAGAACGGTTTAAGCAATATAGATAAACAAGTTTATGTGAAAACAATTAATGAAATTAAGAAACGCGAATTGGAGATGCTTGAATGCAAATACTCTTTTCCGCCTTTTATGAATGTGATTGTTGCCAATTTGTGCTCTAGCTCAAGACAAAATATATCTAAGGCGAAAAAATCTGGCATTTTTGATATTATTAAAACAATGCAAGTAGTTTCCTTGGATTTAATAAGCGATTATGACCATAAAAATAAGTGAATTAGTTATAAAAAGTGGGTCGAAAGATCTAGGTCAAGAACCAATTACTTTTAATTTTTATAACGGCATAAACGAGCTTTCATTTAGAAAACGAGTCGCGTTTGATGTTCTTTCTTTTGGGTTTGAAGAGATAGTCTCTGGTTCTATTGATATCGGCGGAACTATCATCAATAGTGAAACCAATTCAAGGGCAAATCTATTTTTGATGCTCATCAATATTAAAAAGGTCGGAAAATTCTTTTGTTTGTTCCCTCTAGGGGAAGACCAAGAAACAAGAAAAAACGACATTATTAATAAGATCTCTGAGCATAAATTTGAAAGAGTGGACACACACGATCAAAAAGAAGCAAAACTTAAATCTGTTATAAATGATTTGAATTCATTTGGTTGTTTGTATGTGCTCATCAATAGAAACGAATACGCTAATAAAGACAACATCGATATGCTTTATGATTGCTTTTCTGGTGTCTTGATGCCAGTTTTGTTTTTAATGCCTCCGGTGACTTCCAAGAAAGAAATACCTCAGCAGCCGAACAAAAAGGGCAAGGAAATAGAAACAAAAGCAAAATATGCAGCAAAAAGTGACAACGATGCAAAGTATTATCAAGTTCAGTTTACAAAAGCTAACCTATCAGACATCAGATCAATGTACATCTTTTTCCTCGTGTTCCCATTGATATTCATCGTTTGTCTTGGGGTTGCGGTGAACTCCATTGAAAGTCAAAATGCAGTGAGGGCGGTAATAACAATTCTCATTTCTGTATTGTGCTTGGGGATGCATTTATATAATTCATCCACCATCAAGCACCCTTCTAAAGACTCAATGGGACAACTGATTCTAGAGTTTACTTCATCAGCCTTTAGTCTAGTAGGATGCGGTTTATCTTGCCTTGTTATTTTCTTATTGGCGAATTCCAATATTTTATTCGCGATGGAATCATTCGATCATGTTTTGATCATATGCATTGTGGTGTTTTCTATTCTTTGTATCATTTTGCCTTTCTTTGCAATCCATTTGAGAAAAGTATTTGCCAAAATTGCTAATATGTTCAAAAAGAAAAACTAATATATTCACTTATTTGCGCAATGCATCTATAATTGAAGTCGTTAAAAGGAGATATTAACCTATGGTTAAATTAGTATTAATAAGACACGGACAATCGGAATGGAATTTAGAGAATAAATTCACCGGTTGGACTGATGTCAATTTGAGTGAACAAGGAGTAAGAGAAGCCATTGAAGCCGGAGAATACCTAAAACAAGGCGGATACACATTCGATGTCGCTTTTAGTTCCATTTTGAAAAGAGCTAACAGAACAATGGATTTGGCTTTGGAGGCTCTTGGCGAATCAAATATAGAAAAGCATTACACTTGGAGACTTAATGAAAGACATTACGGCGCTCTCCAAGGGTTAAACAAGGCAGAATCCGCCGTTAAATGGGGGAATGAGCAAGTCCATTTATGGAGAAGAAGTGCTGATATCCAACCTCCAGCCTTAACAAAAGAAGATCCAAGATTCCCAGGTAACCAAGATCTTTATAAGAAACTTGTTGAATCTGGCGATATGAAAGAAGAGGAGTTGCCACTTACTGAATGCTTAATTGACACAGTAGCCCGTGTAAAGCCATACTTCGATTCTGATATCGCTCCAGCAATCAAAGAAGGCAAAAAGGTCTTAATCGTAGCGCATGGCAATAGTTTAAGAGCCTTGGTCATGGAGCTTGAGCACCTAAACGCTGAACAAATAATTTCTGTTGAAATCCCCACCGGAAACCCGCTCGTTTACGAACTAGACGAGAAAACCCTAGCTGTTTTAAACAAATATTATTTGAAACCAGTCGCTGGGAAATAGGAATTAAATAAATCCTCAAAATTAAAACTTGAGGATTTTTTATTTGGATAAAAGCGTTAAGCAAAGCTAATATATTAAAGAGGTAAATTATGGCAGTAAAAGCGTATGTAACTGGGGCTGGTGGAATGATTGGCTCACACCTTGTGGAGATGCTAGCAAAAAGAGGCTATGAGGTTGTGGGGTCTTATTACACACCGACGGTTGATCTAAAAGACATTGATAAAACAGGCGTAAGATTATTTGAACTTGACGTTAGAAACCACGAAACAATGAAAGATTGGATCTGCAATTTCCTCCCGGATAAGATTTTCCATCTTGCCGCCCAAAGCTTTCCAGTTGTCAGCTGGAATGAGCCATATTACACATTCGATGTTAACGCTAATGGAACTGTTGGCTTGCTTGAGGCCGTCAAAGAAGCAAAAAAGCGCAATCCAGGATACGACCCAATGGTTGTGGTTATCTCTTCTAGTGCGATATATGGCGAAGCCTTGCTTTCATATGACGTGAACAATTTGCCAAAGGAAGACTGTGCATTGTTGCCTCTCCATCCTTATGGCGTATCAAAAGTCGCAGAAGATTTGCTTTGCTTCCAATACTATAGAAATTTCGGTATAAGAACGGCAAGAGTGAGGCTATTCAACTGCACAGGGCCAAGAAAAGTGGGGGATATCACCGCAGATTTCACAAAAAGAGCAGTGGAGCTCAAGAAGCGTGGAGACAATAAATTAGTCGTTGGAAATTTAACCGCCTTAAGAGCGATAATCGATGCTAGGGATGTATGCGAAGCACTTATCGTGTTGAGTGAAAAAGGCGCGCCAGGAGAAGCTTACAATCTTTGCTCAAGCCATATTTTCAAGATGACGCACGTGGTGGAATGCATTGAACAAATAATGGGTGTTAAATACGAATTGGTAACTGATCAAAAACTCCTTAGGCCCGCTGACGAAAGACTCTACGCTGGCAATTGCGATAAACTTAAATCACTTGGTTGGGAAGAAAAATATCAATATATCGACACTGTTAGAGACATGATTGACTATTGGGAAAAGAAATTAGGATAATTTGCCTTCTTGATCCAATACTTCTAAAAGAGATAAAACAGCTCCTGCAACGGGGTTGTTTTTCATGATTAAGCCAAGTTTTGCATAGGTTTTTGCATCAATATAATCTTTATATAATCTATAAATCATCGCTTTTTTATCAGATTCAGACACAGGCGCTGTCAGCATTAAAGTTTTATATTTTGAGGCAACTTTCTTGTTTGCTTTAAGTGACTTTATTCCCTTCAATATAATCTCAGTAAATTCATCTAGTTTATGTATGTTGTAATAGTCATGAGAAAAATTGTCTCCAATGTATTCAAGTGTGCTTAAATAAAAATCCTTGTTACTCTTCGGGACATAGTGGCCATGAAGAGATGTGAATTTCTTTGCTATCCCTTCGAATGATTCAAAGTACTTTTTTGATAATATTGATATGAATTTTGAAGCGTAAATTTCTGTTTTTTCATCTTTTTCAAAAGTGAACTTCACACCATCCAATTTTCCATATGCTTTGCAAGCGTCTAAATAGCCCAATTTAAAATTATTGTTCACAACCTTATTGTCAAAATTCATCATCGTCCCAAGTGGTCTTGTCGGAATAATGGTTTTGACATTTGGAAGCCAAGTATATTCAAATTTTTGTGGAATTCTTGGGAATGCAGGCAACATAACTGCAATAACTTCATCCGCGCCCAACCTTAAAGCAAAATCTATTGCGAGATTGTTTGTCCAGCCACCATCTATATAAAGAACTCCGTCGATTTTTTCCATAGGAAAGATGGGCCAGCATGAACTTGATGCATGAAGAAAAGGAATGATTTTCTCTACAGGTAAATCCTGGGCAACCAAATCAATTTCCTTCGTGCCAGCGTATTTTGTTGTTACGATTCCTAATGTTATTTCGCTATTCTTGACTTTTTCTGGATCAATTGCAGTCTTAACCCACTCCTTAAATGGAGTGATATCTACACCTTTATTCTTAAAATAAATTTTTCCTAAATCTACTAATTTTCTATAGTTCTCTTTCCTGAATGTGTCGTTTCTTAAGAAGTCGCTAGGGAGATTGACACCTCCTCTAATTACCTTGTTGACATTGACATTTTCCCATAGAGAAACCGCCTCATCATAAGCATCATATGTCATCAATGCTCCGTTGAGCGAACCGATAGAAGTGCCTACTACTATATCGTATTTTATGCCGTTTTCGCGGAGATATTTCCAGACCCCGAGCTCATAAGAGCCCATTGAACCTCCTCCACACAAAACGACAGCGCGTTTCATTTAAAACTCTGCCTTCCAAAGATTATGAAGGTTGCAATATGCATAAGCTACGCCATGCTCGACATCATCAAAACATACGACTGGTTTTTCACCTGGTTTTAGCTCTTTTAGCGATATCTTGCCTTCGGATACGACAGCGACAAAGGGAATGAAATGCTCTGGAGTCATAGGATGTTCAACGCCACCCACTTTGACAATAAGCTTTCCGTCTTTGTGTTCAACGACTGGGACATGTTTTTCTAAAGCTGCATCGGTTGTGTTTGCTTTCAAAAGCTTCATTTCTTCTCCGCAGCAATGTGGTGTGCAGCAAGTCTTGTTCATTCTTACTATTGTTGATCCGCATTTTTGGCATTTAAGGACTAATAATTCTTCCATAAAACCACCTCCGAATTAAATATAGCATATTTATCCATCATAAATAAATAGTAAGATTGAAATTAATAACAAGTTTAACTAGTAAATAAAACTAGATGTATTGACAAAAGCAACTAGATAATATTAAAATCGTGTTATGCCAGTAAAAGATATCCCATTACCAAAATACAGCCTATCGCAGGAGATATGGAACTCGATCTCACATGGTCTTGGTGCCCTTTTAAGCCTCATTTTCGGTTCTATTTTGATTATTAAAAGTGCTTATACTGGAGATGTTTGGAAGATTGTCTCATCATCAATTTTTGTTGCTGGTTTGGTTTTACTTTACACCATCTCATGCATCTATCACTCGCTAAAAAGAAATGATGGGAAAAGAGTTATGAGAATCATGGACCACAACATGGTTTATGTTTTGATAATGGCGACTTATGTCCCTTATTGCTTGGTAACGCTTAGGAGTTATAACCCTTGGTGGGGGTGGGGGATAATAATGGGCTGTTTTGCAACCGGTATTGTTTCCATCGTTTTGAATTCGGTAAATATACAAAAATTTAAAGTCTTTTGTAATATCGCTTATATCGCGATGGGATGGTGCATAATATTGTCTTTCTACCCCTTGGTGCAAGCGATGGGAGGATTTTATCCTGGGCCATTCCTCTTATTGCTTGGAGGAATCCTATATTCCATCGGCGCGATTCTTTATGGAATCGGTGGAAAAGGCTCACCTTGGTGGCACACCATCTTCCATTTCTTTGTTGTTTTTGCTTCCGCGAGCATGTTTGCTTCAATATATTTCTTCGTTATATAAATGATAAATTTGTAATTTATCGCTATAATATAGTGATTGTATGAGATTTAAGCGTTTTTTGTTATTGACACCTCTTACTGCACTTACACTTAGCTCCTGCGCTATGAATATTTTCGATTTGTTCAGTCAAACCGACCCAGAAGAAGGAGCCTATGGTTATGTGGAACAAACGACAACATTCGCGAAATCTTCGTTGCCATCAATTACTTATAAAAATCTTCAAATTGCTAATACTGTCTCTGGCGGTGCTTGTAACGCCATCCCATCCACAGGCGATATAAACCTTTTGGTGGTGCCTATAGAATTTAGGGGATATCCGTTTACCTCCAAGACATTAAGTGATTTGAATAGATGCTTTAATGGCAATGGCTCTATTGAGACTGGATATTGGGAGAGCCTTTCCTCGTTTTATAAAAAAAGCTCATTTAATAAATTGAATCTCGTTGCAGAAATTACACCTGTTTATTCTTTAAGTTCAACCCCAACAACGTTCCTCCCGACGAGCAGCGGTGATAGCTCTAAGATTTCTTCGCTGGTGAAAGAAGTGTCCGACTGGTATAAGACCAACAATCCAGGCGAGATTGAAAGATTCGATAACGATAAGGATGGTTTTATAGATGGCATTTATTTGATCTATTCTTGCCCTGACTATAATGCTGCAGAGAAAAATGGCATCCAGCTTAACTCCAATTATTGGGCTTTTGTAAGCTGGCTTCCAAAACAAAAATCATCAATATCCTCGCCAAACCCCAATAATTTCATGTGGGCTTCATATGATTTTATGTACACTGGCTTGCCAGAAGAAATGGTATTAAATTCGGTTGATGCGCACACCTTCATCCATGAGACTGGGCATATGTTGGGATTCGATGATTATTACAATTATGATGCTGACCCCAATAACGACGAATATACCGATACGAATTATAAATATTACACACCAACCGGCGGATTAGACATGATGGATTACAACATCCTCGACCACAATTGCTGGAGCAAATTTGCTTTGGGCTGGGTTAACCCATATGTCATAGATTCGACGACCAGTTTGCCGCTCACTATAGAAATAAATGATAGCCAATCAAGCGGTGATTTCATCCTTATCAAAGATAAACGCACGAAATATAACAACTCTGCCTTTGACGAATATATGATGGTCGAATTATATACGCCAACGGGATTAAATTATCTTGACTCTCACCAAAGATATGAGGGCACTTATCCACTTGGGTTCACCGTCCCAGGAGTGAAAATAACGCATATCGATGCTAGAGTTGGTGAATTCCGTAAAGTAGGTCTCGACTTCAGTGGCGATTATGTCGACTATTTGACCTTGGATCTTTTGGGCAAAGCGTCATCGACAACAAGCTTCAATATTTTAGCGTCCAATACCCCATCTTATTCTTCGGGTAATCAAGGATATCGTTTGATACATCTTATGGAAAGTAATGGCAAAAACACTTTCCAGAACAAAGATTATGAAGAAGATAACAAATACTATTTCGCTAACGACAAGACTTTATTCGTCGGCTCTTCTGGTAGAGGCTTCTTCACGACGAAAAAATTCTCCTCGTTCTTTGAAAATAAAACAAAACTAAATAATGGTTATTCATTCCCATATTCCATCAAAGTGAATGGGATCAAAGAGACTGAAAGTGGGGCAAAAGCCTCCATCACCATCGCGGAGGTCTAATAATGGGAAAGAAAGAAAAATCATCCGCGCTTCTTTTGGAAAACCGCAAAGCCAGATTTGAATATTTCCTCTCCGATTTTATTGTGGCCGGATTGGTGTTGACCGGCACAGAAATAAAATCACTCAGAAGGCATGATGCGGGGATATCAGACGCTTATATTTATATAAAAAACAGAGAAGCTTTTGTGGCGAATATGCACATCGCCCCTTACAAAGAAGGAAATATTTTTAATGTTGACCACTTAAGGGATAGAAAACTTCTTTTAAATAAAAGAGAGATAGATAAACTTGACAAAAAATTAAAAGAAGGTGGAGTGACTTGCGTTCCCACAAAACTGTTTTTGCAAAGAGGATATGCAAAACTAGAGATAGCCTTAGCAAAAGGAAAGAAAAATTACGACAAGAGACAAACGATAAAAGAAAGAGATTTGGCAAAGAAAGTCAAAGAGGCGAAAAACGAATTCAACTCATGAGGAAATGATATGAATTACAACGAGATGCTAGATTACCTAAAAGAAAAAGATTTGACGATGCAACGTTATGAAAGAGAAGGATTTGACGATTTCATAAGCAAAATCAAATTTAAAATCAATTTTCCCTTCATCCATGTCGCTGGGTCAAACGGCAAGGGATCAACAGTTCATTTCCTCGAAAACATTTATTTAGCTGCAGGCTATAAAGTCGCCTCTTATAAATCCCCATACGGTTATCTGCCTAATGAAATGATTAGGTATAACGGCAGTGAAATATCCGACGAAGATTTCGTCTCGATATTTAACGAATATAAGAATTACTTTGATAAATATGATTTATCGTCATTCGAGATTGAGACATTTATCGCTTTTAAATATTTTTCGACGAAAGAAGTGGATGTCGCCATTATTGAATGTGGGATGGGTGGCGAGATAGATGCGACAAATATTTTAGATGCTACTCCCTTGCTTTCCATTATCACGACAATATCGCTAGAACACACCGCTTTTCTAGGCACGACCACCAGTGAGATAGCATCAAGCGTTTCAGGTATCATCAAAGATAAACATCCTGTTCTTGTTGGAAAATTGGATGAGAGCGCTTTGTCTTTATTAAGAAACGTCACGAATAAGCGCGGTGGTAAATTCTATTTAGTCGATGATTTCCATAATAACCACTATGCCTCGCCCTATTTCAGGTTTGACTATAGGCCGTATGCTGATTTGGCGTTATTGACTTCAGCTTCGTATCAGTTACTTAATGCTTCAATTGCAGTTGAAGCAACAAAAATCCTCGCAGAAACCTTGCCGATCAACGAAGATGCGGTAAGAAGAGGATTGATGTGCAAGCCATTGCCTGTCAGATTGGAAAAACACCGCAACGTCATAATCGATGGTGCGCATAACTACGAAGCCGTAGACGCCTTGATGAAAAACATTTGGAATATTGGACTTGGGAAACCTGTTCACTGTGTTTTTGCTTGCTATAGAGATAAAAATATATCCGCCATTCTTCCTAAGATAGCCAACTATGTTTCAGATATTGCTCTCACCACATTCCCAGATGAAAGAGCAAGGAATGAAATGGACTATTTCCTCTACATTGATGATTATAGGTATGTCGAAGATTATAGATTTGCCATTCAGGACATTTTAGCCAAGTATCCTGATGACATTATTTTGGTAACTGGGTCGCTTGCCTTTGCTTATTTAGTCAAACGTTTTGTAGAGGAGGAATTAAAGATTTGAGATTTAAGTTCCCAATTATTCAAAAAATAACGATTGCGGCAATGCTGGTGGTTCTAGACACATTTTTCATTGCACTATCTAAGTTTTCTATTTTGCCGGGAATTAGCTACGTAAGACTTAACGTCGGTCCGATGATTGTGATTTTTTCTTCAATTCTACTAGGACCACTATACGGTGGGATTGTTGGTGCGCTTGGCGATTTGCTAGGGATGCTCATCGCCCCGATTGGCATATACAACCCATTCATGACTGTAATTAGCATTCTTTATGGGGTTTTGCCTTGGCTATTGATGTTACTAACACGTAAGTTTAGAACAAAGCTAAAGATATCTCTTCCTGTTATTGCCTCTTTGGTATCAATCTTGATTGCAAGCGTTCTTCTTTTTTACTTAACCGACCTCTTTGATAAAAATTATGGTGACCAATCATATTGGATAAAGCCTGTAATCATATCCGCTTTATCGATCTCCATTGCTATAACGATATTCGGCATTATTTTGGTTAATAAAAAGTTTCAAAAAAACATATTGGAAATGCCCTCTTTACCATCTCCAAACGAGATTGGTTTAATATGCATTTTCGTTGAGGTTTTGCTGGGGGTTTTTGCTAATTCTGCAGCGATTTTGTTTTATTTCCATGTTTTGGCACCGAACCCTGATTTATCTAGAAGCATAGGTGTTATTTTGCCATTTTATTTATGCACATGCCCATTCGAGATATTGATCGAGACGCTTGGTGTCTCCTGGCTATCGTTAATTTCCACCAAACTGTTGAAAAGATATATTTCTAAGGATGAGGATTAATTATGGAAGAGGAAGAGTTTGAGAAAAAAGACGAAGAAGTAGAAAAATATATGGATGAGATTCTTGTTGAAGGAGATCCAAAAGAAGACAAAAAAGCCAAAATTGGGTGGATTGTTTTCTTCTCGATTCTGGTCGCTTTGATGGCCGCTTGCATAATCGTGATTGTCCATTTTTCACAATAATTAGTCCAATAAAAGTAATTTTTATCGTTTAAATGTTTGTTTTTTATTAATAAAGTTCTAAAGTAATAAATGAAAAGGGATTTATTTAAGCGAGGTTGATTATGGCAGTAATAGATATACCCAGAGCTGATGGCAGCAAAGTAAAATGTGACACTGAAGCAAGAACGCTTTCTTATTACAGATACCATGTTAGATTCACGCCGTTGGAGTGGAAAATATTAGTTTATCTTTATGATCATCGCCCGAATCCAGTGAGCCGCAATGATCTTATTAAGCTAATCTGGGGTCAATCAAAGGTTTTCCCAACTAGAACTATCGACGTTCATATTTCTTCCATAAGAAAAAAAGTCGCCTATATCAAAGGCGCCCGTATTGAATCGATATACGGTAAAGGCTATCGCCTTATAATGCTCAATAGAATATAATTTTGATATTTTATTTTGAAAAAGATTAATCTTTTTAATTTTTCTTATTTGCCCTCTAGTGTATACTAGTTTCATTGGAGCAAATTATGGAAGAGCATAGAAAAGATTACTTAAGCTGGGACGAATATTTTATGGGCATCGCGATGCTTTCTGCTTTAAGAAGCAAAGATCCTTCGACCCAAGTAGGCGCCTGTGTCGTTGATAAAGACAACAAAGTTGTTTCTATTGGCTACAACGGAATGCCACGCGGAGTCGATGATGAGCAGATTCCATGGGGACATGGAGAAGGGCTTGAAAGCAAATATCTCTATGTTTGTCACGCAGAATTCAACGCAATATTGAATACCAGAGATGGCTCTAGGCTCAACGGATGCAAGATTTATGTGACTTTATTCCCATGCAATGAATGTGCCAAAGCCATCGTCCAGACTGGAATCAAAGAAATAATCTATCTCGATGATAAATACCATGACCACGTCAGTGAACAAGCTTCAAGGAAAATTCTTGATATGGCCGGAGTCAAATACACCCAATATCAAGGAAAGAGTATGGAGTTCAGCATTAAATGAAAATTAAACACAATTTCATATATAGGTTTTTAGTTTTATTACTAGCATACACAATTTTCGCTGTGGCGGTTGATCTTTCCCTGGTCCAAGGCTTCAAAGACAACCCTGTGGCAGTCTGGATAATGGTAGGCGTCACAATAGGCTTATTTGTTGTGATTGAAGTGGCAAACGAAATCATAATCCATATCCGAAAGAAGAAGGGGGAAGCGAAAGATAATGAAGGCGATTGAAGCGTCCTCTCTAACTTTCTCTTATGATGAAGAAATGGAGGCCTTGCACGGTCTCTCTTTTTCGCTAGACAAGGGCGAATATCTTGCGGTGATTGGACATAACGGTTCTGGCAAAAGCACCCTTGCCAAAATATTGGTTGGGCTGCTTATGGATTTCGACGGGGAGATAAAAATCTTTGATTTGCCGTTAAATAAGAAAAATCTTGGCAAAATCCGCAGCAAAGTCGCCATCGTTTTCCAAAATCAAGATAATCAATTCGTTGGTTCCACCGTTGCAGATGATATCGCTTTTGGATTAGAAAACAAAAACGTTCCGCACGATAAAATGCAATCCATAATCGATGAATACGCATTAAAGGTGGGAATGGATAAATACCTAGATAAGGCACCAGAGAATTTATCCGGGGGGCAGAAACAAAGAGTCGCTATTGCAGGCGTTTTGGCCATGCATCCAGACTTGTTTTTCTTAGATGAAGCGACATCTATGCTCGATCCAGTTGGCAAAAGAGAGATTTTGGAACTTGTCGGGAAGATGAGAAAAGAAAATCCAGACCTAACCGTTGTTTCAATCACGCATGATGTAGAAGAAGCTGCCTTAGCGGATAAAGTAATGGTGTTAGATAAAGGCAATATGGTCCTTTTTGGCTCGCCAAAGGAAGTTTTCGCCAATAAGGAAATACTCAAATCCGTAAATCTTGAGCAGCCATATTTCATGAGGCTAATCGAAGCGTTAAAAGAAAACGGAATCTATGTGCCAGATAACATCAATAACATCTCTGAGCTGGAGGATTTCCTATGCCGATAGATTTTAGGAACCTCGGTTACGTATATGATAAAAAGAGCCCTTTTTCTCATGAGGCGATTAGAGATATTTCTTTGCATCTCGATGAAGGGAAATTCATCGCGATAGTTGGAAAAACAGGATGTGGCAAAAGCACGCTTATCCAGCAGTTAAACGCATTGCTCACTCCGACATCTGGAGAGGTTCAGATCAACGAATTCTGCAATTCATCCGAAAAGAAAAAGAGAACGAAAAAATACAAAGAATTAAGAAAGCTCGTCGGTTTGGTGTTTCAATTCCCGGAATATCAATTATTTGATGATACGGTTGAAAAGGACGTCTCGTTTGGACCAAAGAATTTCGGCTTGAAAAAAGAACAGGCAATAGAGGAAGCTCATAAGGCTCTAAATAAAGTCGGTTTGGATGAATCATTCTATGACAGGTCGCCATTTGAATTATCTGGTGGTGAGAAAAGAAAAGTGGCTATTGCAGGGATTTTGGCTATTCATCCTTCATATTTGGTCGTGGATGAGCCTACGGCAGGATTAGATCCTAGAGCATCGAAAGACATGATGCAGATGTTCCAATCAATCAATAAAGAAGGAACAACAATCATCCTGGTTACGCATGATATGAATCTTGTGCAGGAATTCGCCACGGACGTCATTGTGATGGATGAAGGCAGAGTTGCAGAGGTTACTACCCCAGTTGAATTATTCTCAAAGGACTTGGAGCATTATTCATTAGAAAAGCCATTGATTTTCAAAACCGCTTCAAAGCTAAATGCTTCAAAGAAATACAACATAGACGAGAGCAAATTAAGAAACGTAGATGATTTGGCAAAAGCCATCGCGGAGGGCGGAAAATGAAAAACCTCGCGATGGGCCGTTACGTGGCGTATGGCTCCTTTATCCACAAATTAGATCCTCGAAACAAGATACTTTTAACGATTTTAGCAATCGTCTGCGTTTTCCTTCCGTTTAGTGGCTATGCCATGACTTTCACTATGGCGGGGATAATCCTTGCAATCACTATAATTGCTCTAGCGATTACCCATACATCTTTTCTTTCCTTTTTGAAGTCGTTATCCAGTCTGTGGTTCACTGCTTTGTTTTTATTGATCATTTATGTCTTCATCCCAAAAATGGGCAGTGTTGATGTTTCCTCTTTGCACGAAGCATTCTCAATAAACGGATATGTCGTCTATTGGGAAAGTTTCATGGATGCGGGAAAAATAATGCTTAGATTGATTAATATGATTGCGATCACCATGGTTTTGACCGCTTCGACAACACCACTTGAACTGACATATGCATTAGAATGGTATATGTATCCTTTGAAAAAGATAGGTTTTCCTTCTTCTGAACTTGCCATGATTCTTTCCATCGCCCTACGTTTCATTCCTACGATTCTTGAAGATGTCCAAAGAATCATGAAAGCCCAGGCTTCTAGGGGTGTTGATTTTGAGCACGGAGGACTAATTACAAAAACCAAGGCCATTATTTCATTAATAATCCCTCTATTCGCCTCCAGCATCATGAGAAGCGAAGAACTCGCAGACGCGATGGAATGCCGTTGTTATGACCCAAAGGCTAAAAGAAGCAGATATAGAAAACTTAAATTCGGTTGGGGAGACTTATTATCATTCTTGATTATTGGGGTTGTCACATCCGGTTTCCTTTATTGCTGCATAACTAATTTCAATGTTTATGCGTTTTTCGGAGTCGTTGTGATATGAGATATTTAGGGACTGTTGCATATTTAGGAACCGCATATCACGGATTCGAAAGACAAAAAGGTTTTAGAACCATCCAAGGAGAATTGGATAGGGCGGCTTCGATTGTTTTAAATAAAGAAACAAAGGTGCATGGTGCCGGAAGGACTGATGCGGGGGTGCATGCAAAAGGACAGCGATTTGCCTTCGATTCTGGAAGGATTTTGGATCTTTCCAAGACAATAAACGGGATTAATAAAGCTTTGGAAAAAGATATTAGAGTCACCAACTTAATCCAGGTTAACGATGATTTTGATGTCAGAAGGGATGCGGTGGCAAAAAGGTATTCATACACATTCCACGTAGGCACAAGCAACCCGCTTGAACTACCTCTAGTTAGCCAAATTGAATGCAAATCATTCGACATGGATAAATTCATTTTGTGCATCGAAAAATTCAAAGGAAAACATAACTTCAACGCTTTCACTTCTAAAGAAAGCGATCCTTTTGATTATGTAAGAACGATATACGATATCAAAGTGGAAAAAGGCAACAATACCAAAGTTGTTTTTGTCGGTGATGGCTTTATGCGTTATCAGGTTAGATTCATGATCGGTGCTTCTTTCAAAGTTGCACAAGGAAGCTTATCCCTAGGAGAAGTTGATGCGTTATTAGATGGAGGTAAAAGGCCAAAGACGTTGTTCGCGGCTCCCCCAAATGGATTAGTGTTGGAGGAGGTCTATTATGAAAAGATTTATTGACGCTAATTATCATAGTCACACCTATCGTTGCGGTCATGCGCAAGGAAGCGATGAAGAATACGTTGTTGCCGCCATAGAAAATGGATTTAAAATCCTTGGAGTCACAGACCATATTTTCTTGCCAAACATTTCTCAACCAGGCATGAGAGGGGATTTCAGTGAACTGAAAGGCTATGTCGTTTCGCTTGAGAAATTAAGAGAAAAATACAAAGACAAAATAGAATTACATATTGGTTTTGAAGCCGAATGGTATGGGGAAAGATACAAAGACTATTATGAATGGCTTTTGAAAACTGGAGTGGTGGAATATCTGATATTAGGCAACCACATGACAATCATCAATAAAAGCGAAGACGATGATACGCCTGTCGCTTTGAATTATGGGGCGATGAAAGACGAGAAATTGGCCACAAAGATGTATGTTGACTCTTTGATAGAAGGAATGGAATCAGGATTATTTACCTATGTAGCTCATCCAGATTTCTTCCATTATTGGTATAGAGAATGGGATGAATATATCGAAAAAGAATCCAAAAGAATAATCGATGCAGCGATTAGGCTTGATATCCCCCTAGAAATCAATATGGGACCATCAAGATTTTTGAAAAATGGAATCAAAGAGGATGAACTAGTATATCCCTGGAATAAATTCTGGGATTTGGTGGCGAACACCAAGGCGAAATGCATCTGCGGGGTTGATGCACACAACCCCAATAATTATTACGAAACGGACTATGGTTTCTTTAAGCAATTCATCGCCAAAAGGAAATTAAATTTGATCAAAAGGGTAGATTTGGTTAATCCATTTAAGAATAAATAAATATACTAGCCTTTTGTTTCGAGTGATAGAATATCAAAGCATTAAGGAGTTCATTTATGGGAAGACACTTCGAAGTTAGAGCGGCTGCAATGGCTGCGACCGCCAAAGCCAAAAGCGCAATCTATATGCGTGCATCAAAGGAGATTTATGCTGCAGCTAAAAGCGGCATTCCTGACCCAGAAAGCAACCTCGCATTAAGAAGCGCTATTGAAAAATACCGCAAAACCTGCCCAAAAGATGTTATTGATAGGGCAATAGAGAAAGCCAAAGGCGGAGACGCCACAGCCTATATTGAAGGCAGATACGAATTCTTCGGCCCTGGAGGCAGCTATATCGTCGTCGATACATTATCTGATAATGTCAATAGGGCTTTGGTTACCGTAAGAACAATTGTCACGAGGAAAGGTGGCAAGATGGGTTCGGTTCTTTATAATTTCCAAATGCTCGGTTTGATTGACGTCAAAGCCACAAATAGAGATGAGATTGAAGAGAATCTAATCTTAGGCGATGTCGATGTCCAAAGCGTCGAGCAAAATGACGAATATGTTGAAGTCACAGTTTCTCCATCTGATTTTGAGAAAGCCAAAGATGTCTTGAAAGAAATGGGCATCACCGAATTTGAAACAGCAGAGGTAACATTCGTCCCTAACGACTATGTGGACCTTGATGAAGAAAGCCTTGGAAAATTCAAAGACATGCTCTCGGCATTAGATGAAGCGGAAGATGTCCAAGCCGTCTATCATAATGTCAGCAATATATAACTAAAAACTAACATAAACCAGCATTTGATAAAATATGCTGGTTTTTTGTATTCTTTTTAATTTAAAATTAAATATACATTTTGCAAGGTTATTGAATAATGGAACATTTCTCATATAAATGCGGAAAGCACTATCTATCATTCGGAATAAAACAAAATAGAATCCGACTATTATCAATATCAAAAAGAGCACCGAATTTTGATGAAAGATTATTTGATTCCGGGCGCTTTGTTGAAGTCCAAATATCTGGATTCGATCAAAATGGGCATCACGGCATCAAAAATCTATCGACATATTTCGGCTCGAATTCGGTTTTTGTCGGAAAAGAAATAAAGCAAAACGAAGCCAAACAAGAACTCATTATCTCCACGAAAACTGATGAAATCCTCGTAAAAACCCACTTAATTTCATACAAAGGCGTCGATGGTCTTTCGATTTTCAATGAAGTAGAAAATATAGGAAAAGAAACATATACGTTGGAATTTGTTTCCTCTGCTTTTATAACAAATATTTTCGACGCTTGCTCCGGTAAAGATTCAAAGGACGTATTCTTCCATTCTGCCACAAACTCATGGCATGTGGAGGCTCAATGGAGAAGACATTCATTTCTCGATCTAGGAATGTTTAACGGCAATGACGATATTTCTGTTAAAAGGCTTGCGTTGAATAACACAGGGTCGTGGTCTAGCAAAGAATATCTTCCAATGTGCGTTTTGGAGCATAAGAACAAATTCATTTTGGCACAGGTTGAGAACAATGGCTCTTGGCATATAGAAGTTGGCGATATGATTAATAAGTATTATTTATCCGCCTCTGGTCCGACGTTTTTTGACAATCAATGGTTCAAGAAAATAAAGCCAGGTGAAGTATTTACCGGAGTGACTGCCTCTTTATGCTTTGGAGACTCATTCGAAAGCGTTATCCAGGAAATAACCAAGTTAAGAAGGGCAGTTAGACGGAAGTTTGTCGATAATGAAACATTGCCAGTCATATTTAATGACTACATGCACGCATTATGGGACGTCCAAACAGAGGAAACAATAAAACCTCTTGTCGACATTGCTAAAGAAGTTGGATGTGAAGAATTCTGCATTGATGCAGGATGGTTTGCCGAAAAAGCCCCGTGGTGGAATCTTTTAGGCGATTGGGAAGCATATGAAAATAATTTTCCTTCAGGTGGCCTCAAAGGAATGATTGATTATATCCATTCCAAAGGGATGAAAGCGGGCATTTGGTACGAGATTGAAGCGGTTGGAGAAGAGTCAAAATTATTCAAAAATCACGATAAATCATGGTTTTTCAATGCGAATGGCAAATTGACATTCCATCATTCTAGGCATCAGTTGAATTTCGCTAACAAAGATGTCTATGACTGGGCTAAAGGAATAATCGAATATGGCGTGAAGACATACGGTCTAGATTATATAAAGATGGACTATAATACCGATTCTGGACCTGGAAATGATTACAACACTGACTCGCTTGGCGATGGGCTTCTTATACACGCTAGAGCCTATATTTCCTGGGTTAATGAAATCGAAGACGAATTCCCAAATCTCACAATCGAGAACTGCGCTTCAGGCGGATGCAGAATGGATTATGAGACGCTTAAATATTTCCCAATTCAATCCACAAGCGACCAGATAGATTATAAGAAATATCCATATTTATCCTCCGCTGTATTGACTGCCTGCCCGCCAGAACAAGCCGCTGTGTGGTCTTATCCTCTTGATTCACGCGTAAAGCCAGAAGATGTATGCGATGAAGCGGTTGCAATGAATATGTGCAACGCGATGTTAGGAAGAATCCATTTGGCAAGCTATATAAATAAATTGACACCCAGACAGATCGGTTTGATTAAAGAAGGAGTGGATTTCTTCAAAGCGACAAGAGACTGGAAGAAGAATTCGCTTCCTATCTACCCAAATGGCATTTCATATTTCTTTGATAAAAATGTCGTCGGTGGAATCATGGATGACAATAATCTCATGCTAGGCGTATGGAATACGAGTGATAAAAAACAAGTCATTACTGTGGATCTAAAGAAATACAAAATCAAAAGCCTCTCTGTCGGTTATCCAACCTCACTAAATACAAAATATTCATTCAAGAATGGGATATTGAAAGTAGAGATGAAAGATCCTTATTCTGGCAGGATTTTCATCGCGAAACGCTAAAAAGATCGAAAAGCAATTCTATTTCTTTAATGCAGCTAAACGTTTTCGCATATTCAAAAAGAACGTCTTTTCTGTAATTCTTTTGGAAGAAAACCTTGCAAATCTGACGTATATCGATTTGAAATCTATTCCTATACCGCACCAAATCAATGAATGTCCTTTCTATGTCGTAGGTGGAAACCAGCTTTCCTTGGGGAGTAACTTGAAGAGATAATCCAACTGAATATTCTTTATCCCCAACATGGAAAGAAGAAACGTCTTTTATTCCTTTCGACATGTAATTCCTTGGCAAAAACATATATGTCTCTTTGGGCTTTAGGCATAGCCCATGGAGATAGGCCGCGCTCAATAAAGAAAAGACAGCCTTCTTATATTTATAATGGATTACGTAATATGGATCGGGGTCAAAGCCTCTTTTGATATAAAGACCTTTGGCGATTTTCTTGAATTGGCCTTCTTCCTCCGCCAAAACTAGATAAGTTTGGGCTATGCCCATGGCCTTGGCCTCGCTGACAGAAATGTATCCATCATTATTTTCGGCCATCACTAATATTTCGTAACTTTTCTTTTCGTTCACACTACAAATATATCATTTTGTCGCTTAAACATAAATAAAAGTTTATTTTTTTCTTTGACTATCGCATTTTTTAATGGATAATTTACCTCGGCTCTTCAAAATGAAGAAGCGCTTATTAGAAAGAGAAGGTAAACAACAATGCAGCGTCAAACAACAATGGCTAAACCAGCCGAAGTCAAACGCAATTGGTATGTTGTCGATGCCACTGGCATCCCTCTAGGCCGTCTTGCTAGCCAAGTCGCCCAGATCATCACTGGCCGCAACAAACCAATCTTCACACCAAACGAAGACTGCGGAGACTATGTCATCATTATCAATGCCAGCCAAGTAAAATTGACAGGCAATGCCGAGCATAAGAAGAACTACTATAATGTTTCCGGCTATGCAGGCGGTCTTAGGACAAGAACCAGCGGAACCATGCTTCGCGATTATCCAGAAGAAATGGTCCGTCGTGCCGTTTGGGGAATGATCCCGAAAGGCCCATTAGGTCGCAAGACTTTAAAGAAACTTTTCGTCTATCGTGATGAGAAGCATGAACAAGAAGCTCAAAAGCCAATCGCTCTCGAGCTTAAGAAATAAGGAGAAGTACCATGGCTAAGAAAGAAACATTCTACGGAACCGGAAGAAGAAAATCTTCTATCGCTCGTGTTTATATCACAGCCGGCAAAGGCAAAATCACCATCAACGACAGAGCAGTTGACGAATATATGCCATATGCCACTCTCGTCATGAACCTCAAGCAACCTTTGACCATCTTAGGCGTTGAAGGCAAATATGATGTCAAAGCCTATGCCAAAGGCGGCGGCTTCACTGGACAAGCTGAAGCAGTTCGTCTAGGTATCGCTAGAGCCTTGCTTGAAGCCGGAGAAGAGAGAAAGCCTCTAAAAGTCGCTGGAATGCTCACAAGAAATTCCCGTGCCAAAGAGAGGAAGAAATACGGTCTCAAAGCTGCTCGTAGAGCACCTCAGTTCTCAAAACGTTAATCAAAAGGAGAACCCAAACCTCACAAACGTTGCTTTGTGGGGTTTTTATTTTCCAATTTATGGTGCCAAAAAACATGAGGATGATATTTAATGAAACTGCTTTTTAACAAAAACATCTAATTTTTAGTGTGTAATTATTCAAGTGAATATAAAATGAACGAAAAGGATCAATATGAAAGACAAGAAAATTAAAGAATTGATTGAAAAAGAATTGTTTAGGCAAAACAACGGAATTGAGCTTATTGCCTCTGAGAACTATCCTTCCATTTCAGTTAGAGAGGCCCAAGGAAGCATTTTTACTGCCAAATACGCAGAAGGATATCCGGGAAGAAGGTATTACGGTGGCTGTGAAATTGTAGATGAATTGGAGAATCTAGCAATCGATAGGGCAAAGAAACTCTTTAATGTTAGGTTCGCCAATGTCCAACCGCATTCTGGCTCACAAGCAAATTTTGCTGCCTATCGTTCTATTCTAACGCCAGGAGATAAAGTCCTTTCGCTGGAATTAAATGATGGAGGGCATTTAACGCATGGCTCGCCTGTTTCATTTTCCAAAGACACATATCAATTCGAACATTATCCTTTGGGAGAAGATGGCCATTTGGACTATCCATTGATCAAAAAGAAATTATATGAATTTGAGCCAAATCTCCTTTTAGCGGGTTATTCAGCCTATCAATATGAAATCGATTTTAGACAAATGAGGGAGATTATTGATGAATATAATTCTTCTCATCAAATCAAATGCTATTTTATGGTGGATATGGCCCATATCGCCGGAATTGTTGCTGCAAAGAAATGCCAAAACCCGTGCGATTACGCTGACATCGTCACTTCCACGACTCATAAGACATTAAGAGGTCCTAGAGGAGGCATAATATTAACAAATGATGAGACGATTGCAAAAAGAGTGGATAAATGTGTTTTCCCCTATGCCCAAGGAGGACCGTTGGAGCATATTATCGCTGCAAAAGCCGTCTGTTTTAAGGAAGACGCCACAAAATCGTTTGCTAAATATATCGAGTGTGTTTTGGAAAACACCAAGGCCTGCAATGATGAATTAAAGAGGAGAGGTGCAATAGTGTCCGGAAGCGATAATCATTTGTTTTTGCTGAATGTTCTGGATAGCTTTGGAATAAATGGCAAAGAGGCTCAGAACAGACTAGAAGCCATAGGTGTTACAACAAATAAGAATATGATACACGGGGACAAACTTAAACCCGCCCTAACCTCAGGTCTTAGAATCGGCTTTGCCCCAGCAACCACAAGAGGATGTACCAAAGAACAGGCGATTGAAATCGGTGGCCTTATATACGATGTATGTTCCGACCAAAATTTTGACCAAAACAAAGAAAAATACATTAGCCACGTTTCCGATATCACCAAGCTTTGGAAAAAAATAGATGAAGTGGAATTCCCATTAGAAGATGAATAATCATTTATTTAAATTAGATTGTTATAGCGAAAAGATTATTTCGCAGTTTTTAAACGAAGGCTTTGTTGCAAAAAGAGTTTCTGCTTTATCTAGCGATGGCACAGCGATAAACCCAAGTGAATGGGATGAAGAGAAGCTAATAAAAGGAATGGATTCAAAAGCGACAATTTTTATCAAGTCCTTCGAAAAAGACAATAAAACCGTCCTTCTATTGCAAAATGATGGTGAAGGAAAAAACATCCGCATTGAATTCGCGATGCCTTTGGAACTTATTTCGCTCAATGAGAAAGAAAGAAAAGAAATCATCAAAGAAGGAATGCTTGAATTTGGTCCAAATGGCGTTGCTATTTTAATTTCTCATTAGAAAAACTTGTTCTTGTCAGTCTTTAAACATAGGTATATATTTATATGGCACTCAATGAGTGCATGGGCCTTTAGCTCAGCTGGTTAGAGCGCACGCTTGATAAGCGTGAGGTCGATGGTTCAAACCCATTAAGGCCCACCAAAAATTAAAATAACAGGACATAATGTCCTGTTTTTGTTTTGCCGATAATTATTTTGAAATAAATCACTGTCTACTTATCTCATTTATACAAATACCTATGGCGACTTTTCCTTTTGAGTAATATAATTAACCACGCCGCAACAAGGCAAAAGGGCGTTTGGCTCAGTGGGAGAGCGTTTCCTTCACACGGAAGAGGTCGCTGGTTCGATCCCAGCAACGCCCACCAAAACGAAAAATACCTAGGATTTGCCTAGGTTTTTCATTTATTGAGCATGCCTTCCATCATCGAGTCGACCTTCCTTCCGAGATCGCCGAGCTCGTTGCCGTAGAGCCTCAGATAGCAATCCATCGTGACCGATATGGATGAGTGCCTGAGCCATCTGGATACCAGCCTTATGTCCGTGCCCGAGGAGAAAAGCCAGGTCGCGCATGAGTCCCTCAGGCAATGCGGGGAAATCCTCCTCAGCCCGGCCTTCCTCGCCCCGTCGTCAAGCCATCTGGCGACTGATGTCATGCCGATGGGCCTCCCATTCCCTAGGGTGAACACGAAATCGTCCACCAGGGGGACCCCGAGAATCTCGTAGAGCCTGCGCACACTTGCCTAACCTTTGTAAAAATGCTTCTTAAAAATATTTGGCATATACTGGTGTGAGAATGGAGAATATAATATATTGATAACATAATAGGAGAACATATGAGAAAAAAACGAGTTTATCCGGTTGTGTCGGCGGCAATAATATTTGCAAATGTTATTTCTATAATGATACTCGTACTTAGCTTCGCTAGGCTTGCATCACCAATTAATGATTGGTCAGCATCAACCTTATCTTCATCTTCTAATAGCATTGTTCGTTCTTCGGGCACATATTCTACAAGCGTCGTTGGTGGCGGCGCTATGGATGCTGGATTCACATACACGTCTTCATCAGGCCACCGAGTTCAAACTTTGTATATATTAGGCCGCGCTGCTTGGTCATCTGATAAAGGCATAACAACTTTTGGAGTTGAACTATTCAGGACAGCGATTTTGATAAATCTTGCGGTGATAATTGGAACATGTCTATTTATTGCGATAAAAGTTCATTACGACAACAAGAAGTTGCTAATTAGTGGTGAACAAAAAGAAAGCGAACCATCCACGAAAGAAGAACAATAATTTTCGTGTCTCATGAGTAAAGTCGTGTCGCGCATAAGTTCCATGCGATACATTTGGATGCCAACATTTCGCTGGAATTAAACTTCTACCAATTTGTACTAAATTATAAACTTGTACCAACTTCTACCAATTTGTACTAAATTTTAAACTTGTACCAACATTCAATAAAGTATATACTTTAATCGAGGTGATTTTATGATAAGTAATCCATTTAATTTGATGTATGGCAGGATTCCAAACGAAAGTTTTGTCGAAAGAGATTACATTGTTGACAATGTTATGAGCGTGTTTAGTGGAGACAATCCATCGACAATGGCTTATGCAATAACTGGTGTCAGGGGTAGCGGGAAAACTGTTTTGTTAAGGGATATCACAAACAAGTTTTCGCAGAAAAAAGACTGGATAACCGTCAATCTAAATTTTGGTAGTGATTTAGTTGTGTCGCTAGCGAACAAATTGCTACACGCTGGGTCGAAAGACAAATTATTCTTAAATTGGAAAATAACCGTAACTGCCTCAATTGTTTCCTTAACTATGGGAAGAAGCAAAGAACAAATAACTGATCCAGAAATCATAATAGAAGAGCTGCTTAAAAAAATTAAAAAGAGTAAAAAAAGAGTGTTGATTGCAATAGATGAAGTCAATAACACGAAGGAAATGAGATATTTTGCCAATGTATTTCAGACAGTTATTGGGCGTGGCTATGACGTTTTCTTGCTAATGACTGGATTGGAAAACAATATATTATCTTTATTTAATAATAAAGCCACATCATTTTTGGCAAGAACGCCAAAAATCAAATTGAATCCGTTGGATATAAAAGAAATCGCAATGAAATATCAAAAGCACCTTGGCCTAAACATGGAGAGGTCGATTGAATTGGCCAAAATTACAAAAGGTTATGCCTTTGCATATCAGGTCTTGGGCTATTATTTATTCGAAGACAGCGACCTCCCACTAGAAAGTATTTTGAATAAATTTGATTCTTATATGAGAAACAACGGATACGATGTTATTTTTAATGATTTAACATCGACCGAGAAGAAATTCTGCCTCGCCTTAGAGGAATGCAATTCCCAAGATGTATCAGAAGTCGCCAAGGCATCGAAAATGAATAGCAACAATTTCAACAAATACCGCCTTATATTGATTGAAAAGGGTATCATCGAGTCGGTCGGCTATGGGAAAATAAGTTTTGTCTTGCCGAGATTTAACGAATTTGTTTCCTATGTCAGATTGTATCGGTAGTTTTGCATGTTATACGCTTGCGTTGTTTTAATCCGAGTCGCCAAATTATTGCAATAATGGGTTATCCCGATTAAAATAATCGGGCGCTTATGTTCACTATATATACTGGTTTTTGGGAAAGTATTGGAAATTGGTTCGTTGAATTATGGAACGGGATTGTCGGTTTTTTTTCTGACTTTTGGAACAATCTTTTCAATTTACTTAAAGACAGTGTTTTCCGCGCGGTAGGCATTACTTTAATCGTTGAATCGATTGAAAAAGGAGAGCCGATTCCAGGGCAAGCTTGGGTTAATTTGGTATTCGGCGTGATCGCTTTGATATTTGGTTTGATGCTTGCCTATAAGCCAATATTGCTATTCATGGGTCTTTTTGGCAAAAGCAGGAAATATTCCTTCCAACCACAAGATAAGAAATATGCGATATTGATCGCTGCAAGAAACGAAAGCAAAGTCATTGCAAACTGCATCGAGTCGCTTCAAGCAATGGACTATCCTCGCGATATGTTCGACATCATCGTTATAGCGGACAATTGCAGCGATAATACAGCGGAAATAGCAAAAAATATGGGTTGTATCGTATATGAGCACAACGACCCTAATGAGAAAAGAAAAGCCTACGCCTTGAGATATTTCTTCAACGAATTCAAGAAAGAACACGATGTGGTTGAAAGCTATTACGCTTATATCATTTTCGACGCTGACACGATTGCAGCGCCTTCCTTTTTGACCGAGATGAATAATGGCATGCAGGAAGGTGGATTTGATGAAGCATGCGGATATAGAAACGTCAAAAATCTATCTGAAAATATGGCGACATCCATCTCTGGTATCAATGTCCATGTCGCGGTTGTGGTGGGGCAACGCGCTAGAAGCATAATGAGAACAAACCAGCAAGTATATGGGACGTCAAGCTGTTTGAGAAGCTATCTTTTGAAAGACGGCTGGACCTGGACGACACTCACAGAAGATTTGGATTTGGAGGCTGATTTAGCGGCGAAAGGCTACTATACCGGGTATGTAGAAGATGCTGTTATATATGAAGAAGAGCCTAACAAAGTAAGATTATTCATCCGCCAGCAGATGAGGTGGACAAAAGGAAATTGGCAAAGCTGGAAGAAATATTCTTGGCCTTTATTTGTCTCCTTTTTGAAGAAGCCTACTTGGAGCAAATACGATATGTATTGGCAATTCTTCCCATATTCCATTTTCTCTTTCTATTTGGGATTGATTCAGCAAATTGTCTCCATCATCTTACTTTTGATATATGGCAGCCATGGTTATAACTGGATTGATATTTTCGGCTATTTGATTGGCTTGTATGGCGGATTATATATATCCACCGTCTTCCAAGACGCTTTAGTCATGATAAAGGAATGGAAACGCATCCATTTATCGCTTGGTAGAGCGGTCTTATATGTCTTCTTATTCCCGATTTATAATCTTATAAACATCCCTGTTTCCGCTTTCTCGGTGTTCTGGAACGTCAAATGGAAACTCATTGACCATCACTACGTCGTTGATGCGAATGTATTGGTGAATGAAGAAGTGGAAAAAGCCGCTATGATAGAGGCGAAAAAAGAAAAACGCCGCAAGAAGAAACAAAAAGTGGCGTAGTTATATCGTCCAATCTTTCTCTGATTTTTTCTTTCTGGCAAGGAAAGGAATTATTCCATAATCTTCATTCAAAGGAAGTTCTTCGTTAGGAATATATCCTTTTTTGTATCTTCTTTTGAAAATCAATCTATTCAAAGCGATAGAACCTATGATGCATAAGGCGGCGATCAATAAGACTGCCCCCATTGTCACTAATCGATGCCATAATTCGATATTCTCCCCGAATATCCAAGTGGCTAACGAACCATCCGCGATGAATACTCCTTTTGATTCGCCGCTATATCCTTCTGGATAGACGATTCCGAATTTGACCAAATACATCCATCCAGTTATCAAAGCTAGAATGATGGCAAGAGGGATGGCGTCTCTCTTTTTGAATTTGCTGACGTTGAATAAGCATAAAATTCCGATGAAGAAGAGGATTACATGCTGTATAACTCCTCTATATGCTGCGTAATATAGGAATACTGCATCTTTATGGGTTGAAAGCATGCCTTCTGGATTCATTAGCATTCCAGCGATATACCCAACCCCTATCGCGAAAGCGTAGAATCCTGCTGTATATCTAGTTCTAGGATGACCGATAAGAAGAAGGAGAGGGACTATATAGTAGGCGAAATAGGAATATTCCACCAATTTGACTTCGCCAATATCGACAAAAACCCAATAAAGCGATTCAACTGATTTGAAGGCGAATAATATCATCGTGACAATAAAAGCAAGTTTCGCGGAGGCTTTTTGCTTTCTTCTTAATAAAAAAGTTATTAGTATCGCTAGGGCGGTTAATGCCACCCCTATCCAGAAATATATTACCGACAGAGGCTTTGTTAATTCTTCCATACACAAAAGTATATGACCATTGGCCATTATTTCAAATTATTTTTGAACATAAAACAATTAACAAATATATCCATTTATTTATAATAAAGTTAATCAAATGGATTTAACTCGGAGTAAATTATGAAAAACGTTGACAACAAATACAAAGCAATTCCTTTTTGGTCATGGAACGATGAACTTGAGATACCAGAACTATTAAAACAAATAGAATGGATGAACGATAATGGCATAGGCGGTTTCTTCATGCACGCCAGAGGAGGTTTGAAAACCGAATATCTAGGCAAAAAATGGTTTGATTGCATTGAAGCCTGCGAAAAGAAGGCCAAAGAACTTGGGATGTATGCATATGCATATGACGAGAACGGCTGGCCCAGTGGATTCGTCGGAGGCAAATTATTAAGTGATATTGAGAATCACGATAAATATCTCACATGCAAAATCGGGGAATATGATTCTTCCGCAAAAGTTTCCTATAACCTAGATGGCGACAAATTAGTGAGAACGACTTCTGGCAATAACGTCCTTAATGTCTATGAATATTATGCCGCTTCCACCGCGGACATCTGCAATCCAGAGGTGGTGGATAAATTTATCGCCATGACCCATGAGGAATACAAGAAAAGAGACAATTTTGATTTAAAAGGTTTTTTCACTGATGAGCCGCAATATTATAGGTGGGGCACATCATTCACCAGGGTTTTGCCAGGATTTTGGAAAGAAATGTATGACGAAGACATATACGATAAAATCGGCCTCCTATTCGTGGAAAAAGAAGGATATGAGGAATTTAGATACCGTTATTGGAAGACATTGCAGCAGCTGATGCTCAACAATTTCGCGAAAAAGATTTATGACTGGTGCGATGAAAATGGATATAAATTAACAGGCCATTATGTCGAAGAAACCTCTTTAGGTAATCAAATAATGTGCTGCGGAGGCGTGATGCCATTTTATGAATTTGAGCATATCCCCGGCATTGATTGGCTATCTAGAAATATTGGCACATCTTTATCCCCTAGACAATTAGGATCTGCGGCAGCCCAATTAGGCAAAAAGCAAACAATCACCGAGACATATGGCTGCTGTGGATGGGATGTATCTCCTAAAGAATTGAAGCATATTGCCGAATTCCTATATGTAGGAGGCGTCAATTTGATGTGTCATCACCTTCTCCCATATTCGGAGCATGGGCAAAGGAAGAGAGATTATCCGTCTCATTTCTCGATGGTCAACCCATGGGTGAGAAACAACTTCAAAGAATTCAATGACTATTTCTCGATATTAGGAGAGGCGCTTTCGAAAAGTGAAGAGATATGCAATGTCGGTGTTTTAAACCCCATCAGAAGCGCTTATCTCACATATAAGAGATTCGAGCCAGGATTTAACTGCATCGATATCGATGAAGGCTTAACAAAAGTATTAACGAAGCTCGATGATATGCAAATCCAATATCATTTGATCGATGAGACGCTTCTGGAAAAACATGGCAAAGTCGAAGGCAATAAGTTTGTCATGGGCTTAGGCAAATACGATTACATCATTCTCCCAAAAATAAGGACAATGGGTAAATTCACCGAGGAATTGCTTAGAAATTACATCAAAAACGGAGGAAAAGTCCTAATAGATGAAAATAAGCCGACATATCTAGAAGGCACCCCATACGATTATCCTTATCTAGAAAACAACGTCTCCTATGAAGAAATAAAGTCCGCTCAGCCGTATGTGACTAGTGGGGCCAAAGGAATCAGATTCACCTTAAGGAAAGATGAAGATGGAAATAAATTCATCTTCGCTGTAAATCTTTTAGATGAGCCTGTGGATATTTCTATTTCTTCCCCTGAATTTGCCTCATTCAAATCATATGATATCCTGCGCGACGAATATGAATTAATAGACACGACGCTGCATTTTGAGCCATATCAGTCGTATTTGCTATATTTCTCCAATGAAAAAGCGGAAGAAAAAGAAGCGCTGTCCTCTTTAAGGTTTGAAAATGATTATGACATCGTCAAGTCTGTCGACAATTATTTGATGCTCGATAAACTTTCCTATTCATTTGACGCAAAAGAATGGAGCAAGCCTCTTCTCTATATGGGCGTCCAAGACGTGATGCTCAGATCAAGATATAAAGGCGACCTCTATCTCAAATACGAATTTGATGTCAAAGAGATAGGAGAAGATATGGTTCTATTAAGTGAGAACAACAATATCATTTCCGTATCGCTTAATGGAAAAGAACTTAAGAAGACAGGCCATTCGAAAGTCGAGAATGAGTTATTCGAGTACGATATCTCTTC
Source organism: Bacilli bacterium (assembly GCA_017468925.1). Taxonomy (GTDB): domain Bacteria; phylum Bacillota_I; class Bacilli_A; order RFN20; family CAG-826; genus UBA4951. The sequence goes on from JAFUHI010000009.1 coordinate 351,924, forward strand.
TGAAGTCAAAGTCGGCAGAAACACCGCGATTATCAAAGTCACTTATTTCCAATCTGATATCGTCTATTACACCTTGTTTGATGCGAATGACACCGAAAGCCTTAAGAACTGTTTGGCTTACGATTCCGACATTGAAGCGATATTCATCCGTGGGAAATTTGGTGTTTATGGCGATTTCAAAGAAGGCAAAGACAAGAACATCTTGTTAGGGAATAATTTCTATATCGGCAAGCAGAAGAAACACATCAATAACCTTATTGAAGAAGGCTTCCCATTCTTCGCAGGAGACATTTCCTTATCCACGAAAAAGAAAGTGGATTCCACCAAAAAGGAATTGGTGTTCGATGAAAGATTCCACCTCGTAGAAGTTGAAATCAATGGGGAAAACGCAGGGAAAATGATGTTCTCTTCCAAAAAAGACGTATCAAAATATCTTAAAGTCGGAGAGAATGATTTCGTAATAACCTTAACAGTCGGGAATAGAAACCTGCTTGGACCATTCCACACCCCAGAGCAAGAAAATCTCTCTATCGGCCCATACACTTGGGAAAGATTTGGTTCTTGGAAAGATGGCGAATGCCCTGATTTAAGGGATGATTATTCTTTTGTGAAAACAATCATATAGGCGAGACTATGGAAGAATATAAAATTGGCATAATTGGAGTGGGGAATAGAGGCTCCTGGCTACTAAAATACACTTTCCTCAATCACGATGTTAAAGTCATCGCGGTGTGCGATAAATACGAAGATAGGGTTGAATCCGCAGCAAAAATGATTGAAGAAGCGGGACAACCAACCCCATTTAAGACGACTGATTATCATGAATTATTAGAAGTCAATGGGATGGATGCGGTAGTCATTGCTACATCCTGGGCCTATCATATCCCAATCTCTATAGCCGCTTTGGAAAAGGGGATACCAGTTGGATGCGAAGTAGGAGGCGCTTATTCGTTAGAAGATTGTTATAAATTGATCGAGACTTGCACAAGGACAAAAGTCCCTTTCTCGATGGTAGAAAACGTTTCTTATGGGAAAGAGGAGCTGATGGTCCTAAAGATGGTAAGAGAGGGCTTATTTGGCGAAATCATCCATTGCGAAGGCGGATATCGCCACGATTTGAGGGAAGAAATCGGCTTTGGACGTGAGAATAGGCATTACCGTTTTAATGAATATCTAGATAGGAATAGAGAGAATTACCCTACTCACGAATTGGGCCCAATAAATAACATCTTGAATATCACAAGAGGCAATAGGTATGTGTCTTTGATGTCTACTGCCAGCAAATCAGCAGGAATGCATGAATTCTTCTTGAAGAAGAAGGGTGAAGAATACGATGCGACCAATATGGTTTTCAAACAAGGTGATGTAGTCACTACGCTTTTAAAAACCGAACAGGGTCAGCTTGTAAGAATCACTTTGGAAACCACATTGCCTAGACCCTATTCCCGCAACTTGAATGTGATTGGGACAAAGGGCTCATATTGCGAAGAGAACAAATCCATTTTCATCGATGGGGAATATGATGAAGGCCAAGCGTGGAATTGGCGGCCAAATTGGGGTAATGTGGATAAATATTTCGAAAAATATAATTCAGGATTGTGGGAAGCTTATGAGAAAGGCGGCGTAGATGTCGGGCATGGAGGAATTGATAGCCTATGCTGGATCGATTTCTTGTATCACGTAAAACATAAATTGCCTATGCCTACCGATGTATATGATTCTGTGACTATGATGGCGGTTTCGGTATTAAGCGAAATGTCTATAAAAAACGGCTCAACCTGGGTGGATTTCCCTGATTTCACAGATGGAAAATACAAGGAAAGAAAGCCTTGGGAGATCATGGATTCTGTTCCTTGGCTAAGATAAATGATATTTTTTAGTGGCGAAAGTCTCAATTAATTGTATAATTCTTTTTGCTGCCGACTTGGCTCAACGGTAGAGCAACGCACTTGTAATGCGTAGGTTGGGGGTTCGATTCCCTCAGTCGGCACCAATTGCAAAAATGCCCTAATGAAAAATTAGGGTTTTTTGTTGTCCGTTTATGAGGTTTAGCAAGATTTGAAACATCTAGTTTGATTCTTGTGAGGGGTAGAGATGAGTCTCGTTGTAATAAAGTATTTTATTCAAAAAGTTACAAAAATTTTTTCAATCACAATCTTGACACATATTTTTGACAACAAATCACATCTTTCATTTTACAAAAATAACGATGATATCTTGATATAAAAATCATAATGTTATTTTTTATTTACAAATTGCGAAAATATTCAGCATTTATCGAAATGTTAAAAATTTTTAACATCCGAAAAATCTTATTGAAAAAATATGTTGATTTTCATTATTTAGGACTGCTAATATATGCTCACGGTATGTCGAGAAGAAGAGGATTATCATACGAACAAAAGTTAATTGCCGCTTTGGAAAAACTACCTTCCCCATTGGAGGATAAGAAACATAACATTAAGATATATTTCGAGGACAATAGGGCAAGGAGCAATCAAAGCCGGTTTGAACATATCGTTGATCAACGTCACGGCTTAAGGCCGAGTGACATTGAAAAAATACCGAGGTATTTGAAGAAATGCATTTTTAGGAGGGATCCAGAAAGAAGCGGGACATATAATATATACCTAAAGAGAAGAAGCGTTCGCGAGGAGTACATAAAAATATCGGTTAAAATCGATTCGCGTTCACCAAACGTTGCCATCGTTAAAACCATGTATGTCACAACAATAGTAAAATAACTTCTCAAAACGAAAAAAATGTCCTATAATAATCTTGTCAAGGGTGGAGATGTAATGTCACTACGGTTGATAAAAACTGACTGTGATGTTCAGCGTACGACCACGGCGCACCTCTAGGGGTGGTACACAGCGATCCAGGAACGCGCTGACCTGGTTGACAAGCAAAACAATGGCTCATCGGAGTCATTTTTTGTTTTTACGGCCATTTATTTAACGACTTCAATGCCTTTTGGGACTACGACAACAGGCTTTTCGCCTTTTTTGATAGAGATACTCATTTCGCCATAAGGCGTTGGTATTGTGTATTCCGCATCTATCCCCAAATATTGTGGCTTAAGAGATATTTTCTTCATGCCGGGTTCTAGTATCTTTAATCCACTTGACGCCATGATGAATGAATAATATGGGGTACATGCCCAGGCGTGAGAATAATCGAATTTATACATCGGGGTTGGCGTGTAGAATCCTTCTGGCAACCCTTTGTCTTTGATTCTTACGTGCTTCAAGAACTCTTTTAATAGTTTCATCGCGTATTTCTTATCCATATCCGCCTTATGGATTGCTTCGAAAAGATAATGAAGGAAATATGGCTGGATTTCGCATTCTTTTATCTCCCCATAGAAGATTTCCCTCAATATCTTTCTTGAGGTTTTCTTGTTTGCTAAGCCGAAATCGACCGCCAAAACATTCGCGTGTTTCCTGAAATATATCTTATCCGTGTTCTTTGGTGCATAATGCCCATGCGCATCTAAGATTTTTCTTATTTCATTAGAAATTGGGATTGTTGGTTCATCTAATGTATTCAACCCTTCGCAATACAATCCTTTTTCTTTGTCGAATAAAAGATTATTAATCGCATTTTTAAGCTTATTAGCCTCTCTATGCATCTTTCTGGAGTTTTTATTATCCCCTAATTCTGCATACATGAATTCAACGCATTTCAACGCGTCATATAAATACATGCAGCTGACTGATTGACCTAGGTTTTTAGTCGGGGAGAAGAGGCTTATCCCATCAACCATAAGCCAGTCGACAAAGATGTAATTGTAGATTTTCTCCACAAGACCATTTTCGCCCAGGCAAGAAAGATACATATCAATCGTTGCTCTAGCCCCTCCAACGCAGTCTTTTAATAAAGATTTATCTCCATCGAACATATAAATGTTCTTAAGCCATTTGATGAAGATCAACGCATAATTCTTATTGATATTGTGCCCGGAGAAATCTTCGAGGAAATAAGCGTAGCCCCTTAATGTGTGTTTGCTTAAAGAGAGATCACCGCTGGAGAGGGCGTTCACTAAAGAGATGATGTTATAGTCGCCCGAGCAGCTCGCTAGAGGTTCCAAGTGCTTAGGGGAATCTAGTATCATAGTCTGCGAGCAGTTTTTGACAACGAATTGGCATTTCTTGAATAAGTCAGCGAATCTTACATTGTTCGTTTTGATGCTATAGGAATGATCATACGGATAATGAGAATGCTTTATATGAATTGTGACTGAAGCTGGTTTATCGCTTTTGTTATTCAAATAAAGGACAAACCCACCACATGAAACCATCTCGAATAGCCTGAAACGGCAGGACTTATTAACTTTGAATTTATGCTCTTTGGAGACGAACCCCGCATCCTCTTTGCTTACGATTTTCCCTAATAGAAGCCCATCGCAATCAACTTCTATCTCGTAATAAGAAGAATAGATAAGAGGGAGATTGATATGGAATGATTTTCTTGATTGTCCATCTACTCTAAAACAATTATCAAAGCAAATCTCATCTTCCTTTGGGATTTTGATATCCGCTTTAACGAGTTTAAGAGGAAATTCGAATATTGAGGCATTCTCATATTCACCATCTAAAACCGTGTTGTCATAAGAGAATTCTTTCTGCATGAAATATGGCTCCAATTTTATTTGCCAGCTTTCATCTGTTTCGATAGGGGAAACACTGCCATCATCAAAAATAACTTCACCCTTAAGGAAGAAACCTCCATGACCTGAGCTAAAATCCCATAGTTCTAAACACCCAGCCCGTATTTGGGCAGAGATTTGCAGGGATTTTGTATCATCTTTAGGAACGAATCTGCCTTCTTGATAGAAATAGCAGGGGACGCTTCTTTCTCTAGTTAAGAAATCACCAGGCCCTCTTGCGGTTGTTCCGCACATTAATTCTCCATTGCAATATAAGAAACCAACCGTATCGATTGAAAAAGAGAAAACGAATTCTTTGATTCTCTTATCGAAATCGAACTCCTTCTTGATTGAAACGCAGGTTACTTGAAATTTGTTTTCTGAGAAATGGGAAAAACTACTGTTTTGATTATTTGGGTATTTCTCTTTATTTAGCCATATCCAACTCATATATAGACCTCTGTATCTTTTTATTATAAATAGACAATAATTTGTTTGTTAATCTTTGTTGTTGTTTGGCTGCGCCCCATAATCTTTTGCCTGATCGATTTGCTCATCAAGGAATTTTTTTGCCTCTTTTTTGTTTTTAGTGGAAGAAGACATATAGACCTTTGGCTGATTGATGGTGACTTGATTGAATGGGATATTGATATCATTCTCATCAAAGATGAGTTTGAGCTCTCTCATAAGGTCACGCTCCACTTGGAAACGATTCTGCTCCTTGCAGTTGGCGATGAATTTCAAATAGACGCCAGAATCGCCTAAATCACTCACCCCGATGTAGAAAGGACCATCGGTTATCGCTGGGATATTGGTTTTCATTCTCTCAAGATTGTTTTTGATGACAAGTTCCACTCGTTCAAGAGATTCGCCATAATCAATGCCTGCTTGAACGACTGCGACGCTTAATTTGCTAGTCATATTAATCAAAGATCTGATATCGGAATTGTTCATGACTTTGATATTCCCGCCCCAATCTTCTATCTGGGTCGTTCTTACACCTATCTCTTTGACGGTGCCCCTGAAATCATCGACGACGACTATATCTCCAATCTCAAAGACCCCTTCAAAGACGATGAATAAACCTGCGATGACATCTCCTATGAGGCTTTGAGCCCCTAAGCCTATGATAAGGGAGACCACTCCAGCGGACACCAAAAGGGTGACCGTATCGACTCTAAATGCCTCAAGAACCAAGAATATAAGCACTATCGCAGCGATGTATTTTATCATCGACGCCAATAATTTAAGGACTGCCGCGCCTTTTTTAAGGAATTGGCTTATGAAATTAAGGATGATTCTTAGTGTAATCGAGATGGCGATTATGAAAATGATATAGCTTATTATTTTCACCGCGACGATTGGGTTGCCAATCCCGGAAAAAATATTCAAAGACAAATAGAATTGAGATGTTTCACCGAATATGAATTGCCCAAATATTAGGAAAATGAAATAGACCAGGGCAATCGTCAAGCCGATGATTTTCATAATCATCTCGAAATAGTCTTGCTTTGTCTCTGGTTTTTTGAAGATCTTAAGTTTCATATGTTTATCCCTCCTTAAATCTCAAAAGAATGTGTATAGACAATATTTGTGCTTAGTGAAATCTCTAATGTGTAAGTCCCTGAATCTAGGGTAAGGCTTTCCATCCCCGCCCCATTTACTCCCTTTGTGTCCAAATGGATAGAATTGACCGAATCAAGCAAGTAATCGAATTGATAACTATATCCAGTCGCATAGCAATAGACGTTGAATGAATAATTCACCGCTGAATCATAATAGCCATTAACGTAAGATAAATTCAAAACACCATCGGCGAAAGAGATATCGAACACCAAAGGCGCTAACGCGCCAAATTGGGCTGAAGAATCGAATATCGCCAACTCTAGCATTGTATCGGGATTCACATAAGAAACAGAAACGACAAATTCACCTTCGTAGAAACTGCTTGCATCCAACGTTATGGTATCGGTATAGATGGTAGGCGCTTCACTATAATGGACCATATTCCCAAACCCATCATAAATGTAGACAAAGTTATCTATGTGGCTGTCTCCATAAAGGAAATCTATATATGATTCAGAGAAGGATAGTTCCAAGGTTGAGGAATTTACTTCGAGTTTTGCGGCAAAATCGGTTTGAAAATTATCATTATAAAGCAAATTTCCATTGGAATCGGTTATTTCAATGTAATGGTCTGTTTCTGGGTCTAGGGAGTCTACTGCAACACTAAAAACATCGTCTTCTGTTTCAGAATTGGTTATTGGGATGACGCTGCCATCGAAATATGCGGTCATATCTCCAAGATAGTCTTTGGAAGACACCTTGAATTCATAATTAATTGAATTGAATGAGATATTGGAATTTATAAGTGACACGGAATATTGAGGTGGTGGGGGCAATATCTCGCATTCATAGACGGCTATCCCTATATCCTTATATGTTAATGTTATATATCCGTATTTTGTCGGATCGAATTCCTTTAGATAAAATTTCCCAAAGCTTTCAAATACGTCTTGAACGTATATGGGATTAGTTCCTTCTTGAAATACCTTGATGGTGGTGAATGGGAACGATGTGAAGTTCTCAATATGGCCTATTAAACCTTCAAAGCCATATTCTTCAACGGCGATATATCCATAGTTCACATATTCGCTTAATGTGGAGAATGACTTCTCATATATGTTTTTCGCATTCTCATCATATATAGATAGGGTGTATGTGGTGTTTTCGTATAAATCGGAAAATTTATAGAATTTGTAATCCTCTATTTCCAAGAATGACTCCCAATCACCATTTGAAAGAATCGCTTTTAAATGATTATCCCCGCGGTTTTTGACATCGATTTTGAATGTGAGATAAACGTTGTTCGCGGAAAACAAAGAGACATCAACGCTTAAGGCTTTGCTCACCGCAGCCGCCCCGATGATCGTGGTTCCAGTCACCGCCCCAACAAGCAATATGGTGGTCAATGTCGATGTTGATTTGGATTTCTTCCTTGTTTTATTTGAATTGAATTCTTCACCAGAATCGTTATATTCCTTGGTTTTTGAGGTATTTACTTCTTTTCCGAGATTGTTTGTTTCTATTATCTTTTCATTAGAAAAATCACCACTGTGGTTAAGTTTGTCGTCGACAATGTTGAATTCGGTATCCTTTTTCGGATTGCCGTCTTGTCTCATTATTACATTTTACAATACTTATAATTTTTAAGATATACGTATTGGAAGAGAGAGGTAGTGAATTGATATATAGCATCCACTTCACATTTGAGAAAAAGAAGCAAGGCTATTATCATTACATATGATATGAATGAACCTTTAGCGTTTAGATTAAGACCATCCACCTTGGATGAAGTCATTGGCCAGGATGAACTAGTGGGCAAAGAAGGATTTCTCCGCAAAAGCGTTGAGAAAGCCACGCCCATATCTTTCATATTGTTTGGGCCTCCGGGTACTGGGAAGACATCGATCGCCGAATCTTATGCGAAAGACATGAAGATTCATTATGAGAAGATAAACGCTGTAACCGCGGATAAAGATGAGATAAGAAATGCAATAGGTAACGCCAAATTGTTTGGCAAATCGATAATCATCGTTGATGAGGTGCATAGGTTAGACAAAGGCAAGCAAGACCTTCTTTTGCCTTATGTGGAGAATGGTACTTTCTTCTTGATTGGTGCGACTACAACAAACCCATATATATCGCTAAATAGGGCGATTAGAAGCAGATGTCGCTTGATGGAAGTCAAGCCTCTTTCCATAAACCAAGCAGAAGAGGGAATTAGAAGGGCTATTGCTTCTAAAAAAGGATTGAACAACAAAATCAACATTGATGACGCCGCCATAAAATACATTGCTTCTTTAAACGGAGGTGATCTGCGGTTCGCCCTCAATATGCTAGAAGTGGCGTCAATCCAATTTGATGAAAAACATCTTATAAGCAAAGAGGATCTGGAGACAATCGAAAGAGTGCCCAATCTAGCGATGGATAAAGATGAAAGCGAACATTACGACTCTGTTTCTGCTTTGCAGAAATCCATAAGAGGAAGCGATGTCGACGCGGCCTTATATTATTTAGCTAGGCTATGCGTTGCGGGTGATTTGGATTCAATCAAAAGAAGGCTTTTGGTCACCGCTTACGAAGATGTGGGGCTTGCTAACCCCCAGGCTGTCACTAGGGCGCAGAAAGCGATAGAGGCAGCAGAACAGGTAGGTTTTCCAGAGGCTGTAATCCCTTTGGGTTTTGCGGTTGTGGACCTAGCATTATCCCCCAAATCGAAAGCGGCATGCCTATCAATTCAAAGCACGATCGCGTATCTAGAAGATAAACCGGCTTACGTCCAGGATTATTTGAAATTGACGCCTGTAAACGTCAAAGAAGAATGGAAATACCCATATGATAGACCGGATATCTGGGAGAAGATCCAATACCTTCCTGAGGCAGTAAAAGATATGAGTTTCTATTCACCTAACGAAAACAGCAGAAGTGCTTATGAAAAGGCATTAAATGCGAATTACGAAAGAATGAAAAAGCAGGGCAGATCATCCAATTTGCCTTCTTTGAAGAAAAAGAAATAAAACTGGAAACGCTTTCAATTAAATAAGACTTGTTCTTTTTCTTTTTTGACCTAAACTACATTTCCCTCTTAAAAGAGGAGAAATAGAAAGGCAGGCAAAAAATGAAAGAAAAACAAGAATCAGCCTATGAACGTGAACAAGCTTCCCTTCTAGAAAAAGAAGAGAGGACTGAGGACTATGGCGATGGCCTATTAATCAGCTTCCTTGATTACTTCACTTCAAACGACAATAACTAATTGTCCAGGCAAAAGCATCAAATCCACTAGAAATAGTGGGTTTTTTCATATCCACGCTTGAATTAGTCGTTTGTTGATATCATAATAACACGGCTAGAAAACTAGCAAGTGCACCTGTGGTGGAACTGGCAGACACGTTAGACTTAGGATCTAATGCTTCATGGCGTGCAGGTTCGATTCCTGTCAGGTGCACCAATAATGCATACTTGAAAGTATGCATTATTTTTATCATATAGGTTGCTAATTAATATGATATATAAAGATCCACATGTGTCTGCGTGTTCTTCTTGTATTATTTTTATATCTACCAATTTGAGCATAAAAAGATTCTAGTTGTTCTTCGCTATCAGTGGACATTCTATTATCGTTGCGATTGTGGTAATGAGGTAAATAACTGAAAAACTTTTTATCTATTCATTTTTGGTTTTCGCAAAAAACCTAACACAAATATGTATATACATATCTTTTTGTAAATCTTTATAGGATAATAGTTGTATGAATGAAAAAGTATTAATAAGCGTTGCGTGTCTAAATGAGATGGGTTGAGCCTGAGTTGCAAAAAGTGATTACCTTTGCTTTTTTACTCCTGATTTTGATTTTTCTAATCCTAGGTACCATCAGTGCGCAATTGATACAAGAAAAATGGGAGCGGTCCTTAAATCTGGCTCAAACTTCCGTACCAGTATGATTGAATTTAAGAATATACTGTGTGAGCAATTTAATACGAAAATTGAAGAGAAAGATTTTTCCTATTTGTTGGATACATTTTTAGAGTTTATCAAATTAAATCTTACCAATTTTTAATTTGTTTTAATCGGTTTTTTAATTATCATTTATCAATAAATTAATAACAATTATCTCATATTTAAAATATAGGATTGAACTAATGTGGGTGTGATTTAATTACATTTTTATTGAACATTTGTTTTGGTGTTATAATGTTTCATCGAGAATGGGGATAATATGGAAAAAGAAAAAGCTTTAGAACTATGGGATGTTATTTACGGGAAAGGAACTGTCTGGGCAACTGATTGTTTTGGCACTTGGATGTGTCGTGATGATTACGGAGACACTGAAAAGAAAAGGGTGCGACCTGGTAACACTGATGAATTTGAATATGGTTGGGAGATTGATCATATTAGACCAAAAAGTAATTTTGGCGAAAATGCTGATCCAGATTTGTTAAACAACTATGAGATCGTGCATTGGAGGAACAATAGGGGCAAAGGGGATAATTATCCACAGTTTGCGCTAGGTGATAAAACATTCAAAGTCATTAAATGCGATATTTGTGAAAGTAATGATTTAAAAGGATATGGGATTGTTGATTCAGACAACAAAAGAATAGATTGGAAAGGGCGAGCGGGCAAATGCTTTGCCAACAATAAATAATTATAATTATTTAAAAACGCAACTTCATGAGAATTTTTATAATAGGTAATGGTTTTGATTTAAGTCATGGTCTAGAAACAAGGTATAAGGATTTTAAAAAATATATTGAGCAAACTTATCTTTTAACTTTTAATCAATCTTTCTTGCCATATCCTGTACAAAAATATACGAAAACAATGTTTCTCTAAATAGAAAAAGGATTGTTGAAGAGTCAAACGCCATCAAAAAACTGTTTGTTGATTTGGTGTCTTGCAATGCCGGTCTTTCTTTTTTAGTCAACAATCCAGATTACATCAGTTTCATAAACGACTAGAAGTATTAAAAAGTTGTTAATTAAAAAGGGCTGTTGAAAAACCTAAAAGGGCTCAGTTAATAAAGTGTGTAAAATTGTGTAATCTTAAAACTAGGTTACCAAAACTGTTAAATTAACTGTGTATAAGAGGATACGATGAAAATCGTGTCCTTTTTATTATCGAAACGTAGTGAGATAAAAACCGGGTGCTATGCACGTGAGAATAAAAGGGTTTCTCCTACGAAAAAGACCTCGCGTTATAATTGAACAGGCTGACAACCGTTCAATTAAACAGGAGGTACATCCATGTCAAGTTGTTCGAAAGCATGTAATGTGATGTTTTCAACAAACCCTTACGAGAATTAATTGATAAATATAAATTTGATATCGTTGTTAATTAAGTTGCTCAATTCCTTTGCTTGTTATTGATTGGCGCTCATGCATCCGCCAAACTAAAAAGAAAGTGTTTCGTTTGGATTGAATAGAGATAAAATATTCTTGTAGCACAAGAAAATAACTTTTTTGAGCAAAACAACTGATATCGATAGATGGATAAAATGCAAAAATTCAACGATCTAATTTCTATAGTGATGCCGGTATTTAATGTCCAAGAATATATTTCATTATCGCTTTTTTCTGTTATGAGACAAACACATAACCGCATTGAAATTATTATCGTTGATGACGGGTCTACTGATGAATCAATCAAAATTGCTGAGCGGATTGCCGCTGGAGATGACCGTGTCCGAATCATAAGGCAAGAAAACAAAGGGCTGGGAATGGCCAGAAATATAGGATTAGAGAATTCCTTAGGTGAATGGGTATTTTTCTTGGACTCTGATGATACAATTTCACTAAACACGCTAGAATCAATGATAAAAACTGGCATAAAGTTCGACAGCGATTTTGTCTTTTCTGATTACAAAATGGTAACTGAACAAGTGAGTTGTGACGTAATCACTAATACAGAATCTTATGACGTCGATACTGATAAATTGCTAATTGATTTTTTGACCAGAAAGACTGTTTTGATTGCCCCCGGAACGCTATATAGAAAAGATTTTTTGATAAGAAATGACTTATTCTTTTTTCCCATTCCTTGGTCAGAAGACCAGCATTTTTTGTGGAGAGTGCTTTCTAAGTCGAGGAAGGTCTCGTATGTAAAAGGAGCGTTCTATCACTATTTAGTCAGAGAAAAGTCTATTATGGTATCGACTGAAAACTATAAAAAAATCGAGAGTTATCATTATTTTGATGAACTTGTGAAAAGCGAATCAATCCGTCACCCTATTGTTAAAAAATTTCTTCTTGCGAGATGGGTACTCGGAACGCTTAACTCTAGCGCAAAATCTGGAACATATAGTGATTGGAAAACGCTTTATAGGCAGCTTGACGCAAAGAATAAATGTAAGATTTTATACAAATTTCCGCATGTGAAAACTAGGTTTTTAGCATTTTGTCTTAGATATTTTCCGAAATTGTATTGGAGGGCATTCGGGTTGAAGAAAACTCGCTGATGCGATATGAAAACTAGGATTTTTTATTTAACTGATCTTTTGTCTCCGTATCGAGTGGATTGGATGAACGCCATGTCCGATGACTATGACATCGAATGTTATGTCTTTGACCTTGACGAAAAGACAAGAACTAAGGACTGGCTTGCATATAGAAAGCCAAATTTCTCTGTTAACACGATATCATCAACGTATTTTGCTGGCATCAGGTTTTCAAAGGAATGCACAAAAATTTTGAAAAACAGGAATTACGATATATATCTTATTGATGGATATGCTTCATATGCCCAGGTTTCAGCCATCAAGAAATTAACAAAACTAAGAAAAAATGTATTTGTAAATATTGATGGCGTCGATATTTGGAAAAATGGCGGATTTTTGTCACGAATCAAGAATGTTGTAAAAAAAGAAATATTCCGTTCCGGGGCTAATTTCCTTTGCGGCTCGTTGGTTGCCAAAGAATATGTTTTGTCGCTCGGTGCCAAAAAGGAGAATGTGTTTTTACATCATTTTACGTCGCTTTTCAAAAAAGATTTGGTGGATTTTTCTTACAAAAAGAACGCACAAAATGGATGTAAAAAAATGATTAACTGTCATGGTAAAAAAATGGCATTGGCCGTAGGGAGATTTATCACTCTTAAGCGTTATGATGATTTGATTAACGCCTGGACAGAGATGCCTAAAGACTGGGAATTATATTTAATTGGCGGAGGCCGTCTTTATGATTGGTATTCCTCTTTAATCAGGGAAAAAGGTTTAACAAATGTGTTTCTGATTGATTATATTGAGCCCAAAGAATTGGATAAATACTATCTGGCTGCTGATTTGTTTGTCCATACATCAGAAACGGAGACGTGGGGTTTGGTATTGAATGAGGCGATGGCAAAGTGCTGTCCTTGCATCGCGACTGATCGATGCGTGGCGGGAATAGAACTCATCAAAAACGGAATAAATGGTTTTATTTACAATGTTGGCGACGTAAAAACATTATCAAAAAGAATACAAGAAGTGCTTCGAGATGAATATTTAACTGATAAAATGATGGAAAACGCAGCTGAAACAATTAAATGTTATACAATTGAGAACATGGCCAAGACACATATTGATATTTTTAGGGAGGTTCTTTCTCATGCTATGGGTCAATGCTGATGATTTTGGTTTCAGCAAGACAATTACGCTGGCCATCTTAGATTGCTTCAAAAAAGGAATCATTACAACAACAACGGCGTGTGTAAACGGCCCTGATTTTTTGGAATCAGCCAAAATGATTAAAGGTACTTTGTTTGAGAAAAAAGTCGGTTTACACATTAACATAACGGAAGGGGAACCGCTAACAGAGAAAATAAAAGACGTAAAATGGCTTTGTAAAGATGGCAAATTCATTGGCTTCCCAAAAAGAAACCACATCTTCTCAAAAAAAGATAAAAATGCGATTTATGAAGAAATAAAAGAGCAGTTCAAAGCCTTTAAAAGCACCGGTTTGGAAATAAATCATGTTGATTCACACAACCACATTCACAACGCGCCAGGGATCTTCAATTTAATTTTAAAAATCATGAAGGAAGAGGGTGTTGAAAAAATTAGGATATTTAGAAATACAGGAAGCATCCCGTTTTATAAAAAAATTTATAAAGTAATGATGAATAAGAGAATTGAAAAAAATAGTTACTCAAGTTTCATGGGGTCTTTTGAAGACTTGAAGCTAGACTGGAAGAAAGAAAAAGATTCTATTTATGAGTTGATGATTCATCCAGATTATGATTCCGCAGGAGAACTAATAGACAGAGAAAATGAAGACTATAGCCTTCCTATTGGAAAAAAGATTGAAGAACTGATTGGATTCATTAAGGAAAAAAATATTAAAATTATAAAATAAAACTATGAAAAAAATAGGACCGGATGAGCAAAGAAAATTATTGTTTGATCTTCTTACTGAGGTGGATGTTTTTTGCAAAAAAAATAATATCAGGTATTTTCTAGATTCTGGCACTCTTCTCGGCGCCATCCGCCATAAGGACTTTATTCCATGGGATGACGATATTGATATCTGTATGCCTAGACCTGACTATGACAGATTTATAAAAATCACAAACAGTACACCAATTTCTGACAATATTTACGTCCTAAAAGAAAAAGAAGCCTTGTTTTGTTATATCAAGGTGTGTGATAAGAGAGTTGCGCTAATTGAATATCCTCAAACGTTGAGAATGGAAATAAACTTATACATCGATATCTTTCCAAAAGACGGTCTGCCAAACAACGAAAGAAAGGCCAAAAGACATGGCCAGAAAGTGCTTTTTTACAACAAGGTTTACTGGTTCAACAAATATTCTGTGAAAGTCTGGAAAAAAAGCAAAAACAAACTCAAAAAAATTATTGCTTATATTTGCTATCCATTTTGCCATGATAAGTTGTGGCCATTGAATAAAGCGATTAGGCTTGCAAGGAAATATAGATACGAAGATAGCGAATATGTTTCTTCCTTGCTCGCTGGCGGGTGCAGAGGAAGAATAAGAAAGTCTTGTTTTTGCAAAGAAACAATGGTTACATTCCATAATCGTCAATTTCCTGCGCCAATTGGATATGATGAATATTTGCGTGAACTTTATCGAGACATAAACGACGGAGATTACATGACTCTGCCGAATGATTGCGATAAAATCAAGCATGAATGTGAAATTTACTGGAAAGAATAAGGAGGGGGACAGAATGAATTACGCGCTAATTTTCGCCGGAGGGACCGGTCAAAGAATGAACACAGTTTCTTTGCCAAAACAGTTCTTAAAGGTACATGGTGCCCCAATTATCGTTCATACCATCAGACATTTTCAGAAATGCCCAAGCATAGATGGCATCGTTGTTGTCTGCATAAAAGAATTCATTGGATTGATGAATGAACTAAAGGAACAGTATGGTTTGAATAAGGTTATGTCCGTTATTGAGGGTGGAGATACTGGTCAGGCTTCAATTATGAATGGGCTTCTCTTTTTGAAATCGCTAGCGAACCAAGATGATATAGTGCTTATCCACGATGGAGTACGCCCATTAATTAATCAAGAAACCATTATAAAAAACATAGAATGCGTAAAGAAAAACGGAAACTGCATTACCACAACAAAATCGACCGAGACAATTGTTATAACGGATGGAGACAATGTGACCGGAACTATTAATAGAGATAATTCTAAGTTTGGCAGAGCGCCTCAAAGTTTTATTTTGAAAGACATTTTGAAAGCGCATATCTCTTCTAAAGAAAAAGGGTTATCTTTTATTGACTCTGCCACAATGATGTCTCATTTTGGGTTTAAACTCTTTACCGTCGATGGCCCTGTGAATAACATAAAAATAACAAGCCCGATCGATTATTTTATTTTCAAGGCCATTTTGGATGAGGCGGAAAGCGAGCAAATAAAATTTTTGTGATATGGATACCGCGAAATTAGATGAATACGATATTACATCCAAAAGGCTATATGACGAAAAGATAGCTACTTTTTTGGAAAATAAAACTATTTTTATAACAGGTGCAACCGGGCTTATTGGAACTCAAGTCGGGAAAAGCCTTATTAGATATAGAAGACAATACGGAGGCAAATTTAAGATTGTTCTCCAAGCCCGTAATGTTGAGAAACTTATGAATCGATATAAAGAAGATTTGGTCGAAGAAGGTGTTTATGTGGTTTTGGGAGATATCAGAGACATGATTATCTTTGATGGCAAAGTGGATTATATCATTCATTGTGCAAGCAACACTTCATCGGCTTTTTTTGTCACCAATCCAGTTGAAACTATAGATATACTGGTTTCCGGAACGAAAAACGCCTTGGAATTCGCCAAAGAGAAAAGAGTGAAAGGTTTCCTTTATTTATCCACGCTTGAGGTATATGGAGATGTGTTTGATGATGCTGTCGCTATTGATGAATCCGCATTTCATTATTTGGATTTCTTGAGCGTTAGAAGCAGTTATCCGGAAGGAAAAAGAATGTGTGAGTGTTTGTGTTCATCCTACTATCACGAATATGGCGTCCCAATTCTCATTGCCAGATTAACTCAAACAATCGGCAGTGATATTGAACCATATGACAATAGAGTTTTTGCCGAATTTGCAAGATGCTCCGTAAAAGGGAAAGATATTGTTCTGAAAACAGCGGGTGAAACGGTGCGAAGTTATTGCGATGTTATCGATGGAACGGTCGCCCTATTTTATATTCTTTCAAAAGGTGAATTTGGAAATGCATACAACGTGGCCAACAATGCTACCATTTGTAGCATTATGCAGTTGGCTGAATTATTTCGCTCATTGAGCAAATATAATATTAATATCGTGTTTGATCGTAGCGCGAACGCTCGCAAGCTCGGATATAATAATGATATAAAAATAAGACTCGACACATCGAAGATTGAGTCGCTTGGCTGGAAACCAAGCTATAGTCTTAAAGACACCGTGCTTAGATTGATGAAAGGTTTGGCTCTTAATGGTGATTAATGTTGGCTATTTCGTCGAAACACCAGTCGCCCATAATCTCACTGGCGGATCTAGGTCTTTCTTGGAGTTGATTTTGAGATTGAAAAATGATGGAGTGGTTCCATTCGTTGTCGTTTCTGAAAAATGGAAATTGACCGACATTCTGAAAAAAAATGGAATTAAATTCTGTGTTGCCAAATCTTTCAGGCCTTTTGTTTCTGTCGAAAAGCCCGTTTTTTTATTTCGTATCAGATATTTGGTAAAACAATTTTTTAACTATTTCGCTTATTTAAAAGCGAAGAAATTTTTCAAAGAAAACAAAGTTGAGATTATTCATATTAATAGTCAATTTGCGGGTATTTATGGCGCGAGAGTTGCAAAAAAACTCCATACGCCGTACGTCTATCATATAAGGGAATTTTTGGACAAGGGATTTGGATTAAGATTTTTTAATGAAAAGAAGGCGTTTAGAGCGATTGATGGAGCCAATAAAATCATTGCCATCTCTACTTCAATCGAAAAATATAGAGCGGACATCCATTCTCCCGGAAAAGTCGTTAAGATCTATAATGGACTGAATTTTTCGGGCCTACCCAAGAACGAAAAAAAAGCAGGCGATAAGTTTTTGTCTCCTTGCGTCAACATGTGTATTGTTGGGAGAGTGTGTGAATTCAAACGCCAATTGGATGCGATTAAGGCGACGGAATTATTATTCAAAAAATATCAAATTGAAGCTAAACTGCATATAATAGGATGCGAATGCAATGACGAATATGAGAAGTCTTTAAGGAGATATGTGGAAGACAATGGCCTCTGTGATATGGTTAATTTTGTTCCTTTTCTAAACGACCCGTTAAGCAAGATTCAAGACTTCGATATTGGGCTTATTTGTTCTGAAGGGGAGGCCTTCGGCCGCGCAACAATAGAATATTTTGCATCAAATTTACTTGTTTTTGGGGCTAATTCCGGCGCCACGCCAGAATTAATAAACAATAACGAAGATGGATATCTGTTTGAGTTGGGAGACTATGAGGAACTTGCTTTATTGATTAAAGAATCGATTGAAAACCCAGAACATTCACGCGAAATGATTGCGCGAGGTTACATGAAGGCCTTGAGTTTATATTCATTGGAAAAAACCGCAAAAGAGGTTCTAAAATTGTACAATGATATTTTGGGGCGAAGTCAGAAGTGAAAAGAGATAGCGTTAAGGTAAATTTTATTTTT
Organism: Bacilli bacterium; assembly: GCA_017468925.1. Taxonomy (GTDB): domain Bacteria; phylum Bacillota_I; class Bacilli_A; order RFN20; family CAG-826; genus UBA4951. The sequence goes on from JAFUHI010000009.1 coordinate 370,278, forward strand.
CAACTGGTTTATCAGTTTGCTCTTTTGATTTTGCCGTTAATTACATCGCCCATAGTGACACGTGCTTTGGGCGATACTGGATTAGGAAATTATGCATATATCAATAGTATCGCGTATTATTTTTTGATTGTTTGTAATCTAGGGATAGCGAAATATGGTCAAAGACTGATTGCGTCAAACCGAGAAGATGATACGAAATTAAGAAAATCATTTTGGAGTCTTTTCGCTACTCATTCAGCAGTCTCTCTCTTGTCAATAACCGCTTATATTTTCTTTGTATCATTGTTTGTCAGAGACAATGTGAATATCTATTGGCTTAATCTTTTGTATATTGCTTCTGCGATGTTTGATGTAACGTGGTTATTTTATGGGTTAGAAAACTTCAAGAGCGTCGCTTTAAAAAATCTTGCCATAAGAATCGTCTGTTTTATCTTTATATTGATTTTTGTCAAAACAAAAAGCGATCTTTGGATTTATGCTCTTGTGCAATTCGGTAGCATTCTGCTCGGAAATCTTGCTCTTTTCCCGTTTGTTTTTAAAAACATCAAGCCGGTTAAGTTTTCTTTTAAAGAATGTCTCGTTCACTTCAAACCAATGCTTGTTTTGTTTGTTTCTGTGCTCGCCGTTACGTTATACACCGTTTTTGATAAGACATTGCTTGGCATTTTAACGACGAAAGAAAATGTTGCCTATTATGAATATGCCAACAAGATTATAGACATCCCTAAGGCATTTATAGTTATCATTGGCACCGTCATGTTTCCTAAAGCGTGCGCAGCAGCGAATCGTAGCGACATAATCACCCAGAAAAAATACGCAAATTATTCATATATGATGGTAGCATTTATTGCCTTTGGCTCTATTTTTGGCTTGCTTGGCATTGGCAAATTATTCGCCGAAGTTTATTACGGTCGGGATTTTGTTGAATCGGGCAATGTTATATTAATGCTGTGTCCAATTATATTGACGGTTGGATTGGGCGATGTCGTTCGAAGTTTGTTTTTGATTCCACAAAAGAAAGACACCATATACGTAATTTCAATATGTCTAAATGCGGCATTAAATCTTTTGCTGTCGTATTTGCTGATTCCGGTAATTGGAATTGGCGGCGCAGTAGTTGGAACAATTGCCGCAGATGCGTTTGGACTAATTTTTCAATCGATAGTATGCAGGAAATATATTGAGTTTAAAAACGTTTTTAAGCCTATTTTTATATATTTAGTGTGCGGAGTTCTTGCTTTTGGGATAATGAGAACAATCGATGTGATCGCAGCCCCTAAACAAATCATTTTGCTAATAAAATTTTTTGTCGGCTTCTTGTCATATACCATTTTGTCTGGGGTTTTGACTGTTTTTTTCTTCCCAGAATTATCTGGAAAAATACTTGTTTTTGCAAAAAGAAAAAAATAATTTTTTCTGTCGTATAATATAATTTATAAATGCCAGGGTGCTGCATGTTATTTTTTGAAAAAGTCAGGCAAAGAATAAAAGTTTGGTTGTTGAAGATAAAAGAAAGCTTTATCGACTCGTTTCCGTCTGAATATTTAAGTTTTGGCAAGAATAAAAAATTTGCTTTTGTCGCTTGTTATATCACAATGCTTCTTGCCGTGTTTGGTACCGTGTTATTTCAGGCGCCTAACTTTATAGATTGGAGTTTAAATACATATTTCATTTTCATTTGGATTGCGCTGGCAGTTTTGCTTTTTATTTTTGATTATAAAAAATTTATTTTTTCTTTTTTTCGAAGTTTTGTTTTTTTGATTCCATTTTTGTTATATTTGTCAATTGCTGTAGCATTTGGAATTAACGCATATTCTAGCGAGTTAACTAGATACATTCTTTTGTCGTTCTTTATTCTAATTCTGGGTTCTTCTTTTGCGCCTTATATAAATAGCAGGAATAGGAGATGGATTTTCGGTTCCTTCTCTCTAGCTGCATTTTTTCTTGCACTTTTAACTTATATTTTGGTCCTAAGGGGAACTGATTTAAGCAGTCCAACTTATGCGTATGAAAGCAAAAACTCTACAGGACCCATTTTGTTATGCGCTTCTGTCTTCTTGTTTTTTAGCTCTACATCAAGCAAATTTCTCCACAGAATTCTTAGATGGCTTGGGGCTCTATTTTTTATAGTAATGATTGCAATAATGAAATGCAGAGCAGTTTTGGTTGCTGCCCCGTTCGTTTATCTTGTAGTTTTTTTGTACACAAAGCCGACAAACGTCCAAATAACTATTGTTTTTTCTATTGTTATGTTGGCCATAATATTGATTTTTTCCATACCTTCAATCAGAGAAACGATTATTGATAATATTTTGTTCAATAACAAGACGAATTTAGATAGCCTTTCATCCGGGAGAATCTCATCGATTATCAAGGCGTTTGAGATGTTCAGACCATTCCTTGGCAGTGGCGATACTTATGTGGATTGCTTCCCGGTGCAACTCATTTGTAGTTTCGGAATTTTTGGTTCCATTATGCTTTTGCCATTTATTGGATTGCGTTTTTATGCGCTTTACTTGGCAAAAAAACGTGAAAACAACAGGGCAAATTTTTATTTATTATTAATTTTAACTATTTTCTTTATGATGAATTCACTTTTGGAGGGTCATGGTGCATTTGGTCCAGGTGCAAGATCATTTGTTTACTGGCTTGTCATAGGTTTTCATATTGGCAGAACTCGTTTAATGCCATTGACAAATCAATGTGAGAAACTATGTGTAAAGACCACTCCGGATATAGTTTTTACAGCACTTTCTGCTCTTTTAGTTGTTTTGACATCAGCCATTTCTGTAATACCCAATGCCTTTAGTAGTTTATCTTTGAAAGTTTACGATAGAATAGACCGCTCTGTAGTCTCTGGCGAATTTGTCGCACCAACTTCTATTTCGGTAGAGGGTCCTAATAAGTTGTGCATTGGTCAAACTATAAAATTAAATGCTGTCATTTATCCAGAAAACGTTTCTGATTGTGGGCATCAATGGGAATCGTGGTCGGCAGGCAATGTTTTAACCATAAACAAAGACACCGGTGAGATAACTGGAATCGGGACCGGAAGCGTGACTGTCAATGTCATATCGTTATCCGATAGAAAAATACAATCTTCGAGAGTCGTTAGTGTAGTGCGTCCAGATGATTTTATATTTCCTGAATACACAATTAGTGTTGAAAAAAACTTAATGATGATAGGCGATAAAATGGAGATAGTATACGACAGAAATACAATTTCAAACCCAGAATGGTTGTTATTCTCATCCAGCGACAAAAGCGTTGCATCCGTTGATGAACACGGTGTTATAACGGCAGCCGGAAGCGGCGATTGTTTTATTTCATCTCAGCTAAAGATTGGCAATAAGATAAAATCAAATGATATTTTGATTTCTGTTTCTGATGAAACAATAACCCCAGTTACGTCGATTGCTTTTGATGTCCCTAATGAAATCTATCAATATGAGCCGCTTTCTTTGGAAACCAGATTAAATGAAGGCGCATCCAACACCGGAGTCAAATATAGTATTTCCGGCGTGCCCTATTCTTTCGAGAATGGCAAATTAATACTAAAAAAAGGTGGAGAAGCAACCGTGACAGCCTCATCAATCAGTAATCCAGAGGTTGTTCTGACAAAAAGTATTAAAGTGCTGAAAAATGAGCCCGTTAAGATCATCTTGGAACCTATTGATTGGTTGTACATCAACAACAAATACAAACTAAACATTGATGTGCAATACGAAAGCGGGATTGTGAGAAGAGCAACAAAAGATGAAGTAGTTACGGAATCTGCCCGCGTTTCTTTTGGAAAGAATGGAATTTGCGACGATGGATTCACTTTGTGCGCTATGTCGTCTGGTTATGCTCAATTTACATTCCGTTCCAAAGAAACCATTGGTTTGGCAAAAAGATTTAGTTTCAGCGTCAAAAAGGTTCCGTTCGAGCAAAATGTCATCTCGGCAGAAAGTTTTGGGCTGTTTGTTTTTTCCACAATCTTTAGCATTTTTGCTTTTGTGAGTTTGATGATTAAGGGTAAAAAACGGCATGTTTTTCTTGTTTTGCTCTTCGCTTTCTCCCTTGGCGCTCAACTGCTACTTGTTTTTTTGCAAATAAAAACCTGGAATCCTTTGTATTTAATATCGCTTATGATGCCATTAATTCCTTGTATTATCATAACAGTTGCGTTTAGAAAGAAAAAATGGTCGCTTGGATATGATTCTAGATTGCCAGATTTTGAAGAATTTGAGCGAAAAGAATTAGAAAAAAAGGATTTTTATTTCGAAGTGACAATATAATTTAAATGCGTTTGGCGCTAACGTTAACTACATAATTCTTGTCTTTTGTTTGCGCGTCTATTGCTCGTCGTTAATGGGACAGCGTATTGGAAGAACACTTGAACAATTTGCAAAAAAGAACAAAATTGCTTTTAAAATATAGAAGTATTTACAAAAAGGTTGCTCACTTTTTCTGATTATATCTATCTTTTATGCGATAAGTGATTTTAGATTGGAAGCATTTTAATTCCAATTGAGTCACTTTTTCATTGATGTTATATGCATTGATAGTTGATCTAAAGACAATCCAATTGAGATAATCTTGCAAATTCTCGCTTCTTGAACCGATATGGATAATCATATTTCTTTCTATCTCTCCGCAGAAAGAATTGATGGGTTGCATATGTTTTTTTTGGATTCTCTGGCAACCGATTTCCATATTTCATCAGTCGCATTCAATTCTTTTATAAGTTTATCGTGAGAAAATATTCCATCATGAATAATGTGACTGCCAGGGGCGATATGTTTGCCATATGAACCAAGGCACTGCTTGCTTGATATATGCCCTCTTCCCACTATTTCGGCATATTTATTGCCGTTGTTGTCTATCGCGCAAGCAACCACTATTTGGTTAATGGATTGCCCTCGATATTTAAGACCATTAGCTTTTGTGACCAGATATCTTTTATTGACCGGTATTAATTTCTCATCGATCCAAACTGTGTTTGATAACATTGTTTCCTTTATCATTTGGCCCGCGACTTTATATATTTTCATTCTCCACATATAGGCAGTTCTGCTGGATATGGATAAAACATCCATGATCGTTTCTATCTTGCTATCATCAATGACCAATATTATCAGCTTCCTTAATGTCTCTTTGTCTAGTTTCGCTGATGAAAACATTGTTTTAGTCGCTTCAAGAAATATTCTTTCGCATGACGAACATTTATATCTCTGTTTGCCTTCTCTTTTTCCGTTTTTCTTAAAAATGAAATCGCCGCAGAATGGGCAAAATAACTTCTTTGAATCCATCAAAAAAGTTCCTTTCTAAAACGTAAGCAACCATCAACGAAAGGAACTGTGCTAGCAAAACCAATATTGATGGCTGCCTACGTTCGTTTTACTAGCAAACTCATTATACAACAAAAGATTGCTGTCCTTAATCTATCAGCAACCTTTTTGTAAATACTTCTAAAAATAAAACAATAATTCATTTTAATGATTTAAATTGATAAAATTTTCTTATGAAAGAAGTATATAAAAATCTATTTGTTGGATCACAATTTGATTATGAATGTAATCCTAAAATGTTCGATGATTGGTTTGTGGTTCATGCCTGTAAAGAACCTTATCACAGAAAAGCTTTAGGTTATACTGGGCGATCTGCGCCAAAGGACGACCCACGTTATTTATTTTTATATGATGAAAAGAACCATTTGATTTTAAATATGGTTGATACTGATTCTCCAGAATTCTTTCGAGACGAAATGATTAATGAAGCCATTTTTTATGTTATAGGAGGATTAAAAAAGGGGAAACGTGTTTTAATACATTGCAATCAAGGTGAGTCCAGAGCTCCATCTCTAGCACTCCTTTTATTAAATCAATTAGGAGTGTTGTCTTGTGACTTTGATGAGGCAATTAAAGTATTTGTCAAATTTTATCCAGATTATATGCCAAAACTTGGAATTTTAACTTACGTGAGAAGGAGATGGGTCCATGAAACTAAGAATCGAAATTAACAAATGCCATGGTATTTATTCCATCAATGAAACATTAGATTTTAATGATAAACCAGTGATTATTCATGCTCCAAATGGGACATTTAAAACCTCTTTTTGCAAAACTTTAGTTGAATGGATAAACGGCAATGATTCATATGATGTTGTTACAGGCGTTATCGGGAGCCGAATTGTAGAAATTAATGGCAAAGCAGCTAAACCTGATGAATTTGAAGTGTTTACTGATTTTTCTCATTCTCAACCATTAAGCAATTCAAAAGGAATTTTGTTAAATAATTCTTTGAGAACGGCCTACGATGCAGCGTTGTCAACTTACGAAAGTCTTAGAGATGGACTTTTGAATGCTGTTAGTAAAAAATATAAAATCAGTAAAATAGATATGGTTATTTGCAGAGTTTTTAATGCAAATGATGTGGATGTAGCTTTAAAGAAAATCTACTTTAAATTATCTAGAAAAAAGAAACTAAAAGTGTTTACAGGCAATTATTCGGATTATTTTTCTGATACCATAGGGAAAAATATTTCAAAGGATCCATCTAAACAAATAATAGAAAAATATCAAAAGATATACAACAAGACTCTAAAAGAGGCTTTCATAAAGGAAGGAGTGTTTGATTTTTATAATTTAATAAATGTCTCCGAATCTCTTTCCGAAAATAATTATTTCGATGCAGGGAACATAATAGTATTAAATGGTGAAAAACCTATAACTACAACAAAAGAATTGAATTCATTTATCGACAGCATTAAAAATGGTATTTCCAAAGATTCCGAACTTCAACAAGCTTTTATTGGGTTAGAAACCGATTTTTCAAAAAGAGGAATGAATAAAGTTGCTGAAAACATAAAGTCAGACCCTTCAATGGCTTTGCTTTATAAGAATTATTCTTCATTTGAAGAATCATATTTGCTTGACAAGTTCAATTCATTTAAATCTGATCTTATTGATATAAATAAACAATATAAAATAAGTAGGAAGACCATTAAAAAAATAAAAAGTGAAGCTAAAAAAGACGATGAAATATGGCGAGATGTTATCGACACATTCGATAATCGCTTTAGAATGCCGTTTGATATTGTTATTGCTGACACACCATCTGCTGTTCTTGGAATTGATGATGTTGCTTATACGTATAAGTATAGAGTCAACGGCAACACGTACGATGTTGATGAAAGCGTGCTAATTAGCGATGTTTTGTCAGAAGGAGAGTCTAGGGTGTTTAGTCTGTTAAATACTATTTTTAGAATCAAAGAATTAGAAAAAAATGGAAAGCATAAAATTTTAGTGTTTGATGATGTGGCAGATGCTTTTGATTATTCTAACAAGCACGCCATAATCGAATATTTAAGAGAGATTTCGCTAAATCCTTTGTTTGATGTTCTTGTTTTGACTCATAATTTTGATTTTTATAGACATTTTGGAAATAGAATTAGCGGAAGAGGATCATGCAAATTTGCATCTAGTGATGGATATGGGAATATCGCTTTTAGTGATGGAGAATATTTAAAAAATCTCTATACAAATTATTTGCGACAAAAAGCGATGGCACCTAATTCCCTTAATCATGCAATTGCAATTGTTCCGTTTGCAAGAGCGGCAGAAGAAATAATTAATCCAAATTATGAAACCAATGATACGATCTATGATTTATTAACAAATATTTTGCATTATAGACCAAATAGTGGAGCAAGAATTACTGGCAATTCTTATGCTAAAAAGGTTGGGAAATTGTTGAATATGCAGCTCACCTCACTCATTGGGCACAAAACTAGATTGTATAAAATAATATATAATCAAGCCATACAAATTGCGGCATCGACTACGATAGACCAAAAAATAGAGGAGAAGATTTTACTTTCGATGGCCATGAGAATTTTTGGTGAAAAATACATGATATATCACCTAAGAAATACTGGTGTTATAACTAACTCTTTCTGCTTGAATAATGTTCAGTTTGGGCAACTACTCGATTTATTCAGGAATAACAGCGGTAATAAACATGCAATTGATACGTTAGATTTAATAAGTATTTTTACTCCTATCGAAATACATGTTAATGGTTTTGCTTACGAACCGTTGATTGATTATTCAATTGTTAGACTTAGAAAACTATTTAAAGACCTGGATATGTTGCTTGGAAAAACACTGAGACCTTGATAGATTGTATTGTTACAGTCGGAAACTTTTTACTCATCTATAAAACTGGTATTTATATAGTCGGTGAAAGACAACGGCCATCGCTGAAAAAATACCAAATGGAAAATATAGTCGATATTCCGACGATATCACCGTATCATCTTCCAAAAGAATACCAGTTAGTGTTCTCTGTGATATAGAAAATATCCTAGAAAATAATAAACTCATGATCAATCGCAAAAAAACACATTTTTCATCAAATGTTGATAATGTTTTGGTTACTGGCATTAGGATAAAAAGAAACGAATCTGTATCGTTGTCAACTTCATTTAAAAAAGATCTTAAAACAAGAATCTATCATAAGCTTAGATTTGGAAGCAATTCCGCGGAAAATGCATCGGTCTTGTTGGGCTTACTTAATTATTTAAAAATGATAGATATTCATTATTTTAACAAAATAAATGCAAAATATCTTTCGGAAGACGGTTTGACTTGCTGTGAACAGCTTAAAAGAATAATCGCAACTGAGAAGCAAAAAAAGACTGTATGATTTTCTAATATACAATTGTTTCGATAAAGAGAATGCCAGGCCATTTATATTGGTAAATTCTGTATCTAATAACATTTTGGAGAAAACTAAAGTATAGTAAAAAAATAGAATATAATAGATACAAAGATAATATTACTTTTATGGTTGGAACTATTACTGCGATATTTATTCTCGCGTTAGCGATTATTGGCTATGCCAACTTATATGTTCATAATCTTTTTTTGTTTTGCCTTTTGGTTGCAATTTTATTAGTGATTATAGATATATTTTTTAGCGTTTTTTGGATTGTTTTTAGATTAAAAACATATAAAAAAATGGTACCGCACGAACAAGTTGACTGTATTATGACATTATTTATTAATGTAATCTCGCTCTTTTTTGCTATATTCGGAATAGTGTTTGTGACAATTTACCAGTTGTAAAAGAAGTGATTAAAAGGTTGTGGCACAACCATTAATTGTTTTAAGGGCTCTAATTTGTTTTAATATGTGGTAGTTACCCTAGAAGCGCCTTCCCCGGTAACCGCTTTGAAATGGTGGGATTATCGTCTTTTTTACCATAGATACTTATAACAGGCATTTTGCATTTCTTTCTTAGTAGAATTATGGCTTCGGTCATCTCAGAAACATCGATAACTCCCTTATCGCATAATTCTTCTAAGATATAAAGACAGATGTTATATTCGTAAGGGAGTTTCTTATCTAAGATAACCTTATCCTTATTGTGCATAGTGGCGCCTGTTCCTTATGTGTCTATAAATCCAATAATAAAAAGAATATTTCAAGTAATAATTTAATTAAGCGTCTATTAATAAATAGACATAAAAATGCCCATAAAGTATTATATTCAAGAAGAAATAAAGTATATATTATGGCATTAGTCAGTATTATTACACCTGCTTATAATTGTAAAAACACTATTAAGGGAACATACGATAGTGTTCTTTCTCAAACATTTAAAGACTGGGAATGGATAATAGTGGACGACTGCTCTAAGGACGATTCTTTTTCTTTTATTAAAGAATTAGCAAAAAGCGAGCCGAGAATAATTGTTCTACAGACATCAAAGAATGGTGGTTCCGCTGTTGCTAGAAATATAGCGTTAAAACACGCTAGCGATAGATATATCACATTCTTAGATTCTGATGATTTTCTTGATCCAAATTATTTAGAATGCCAATTAGATTTTATCAAAGATAATGGTCCTCTTATTTCAGCGGGATATAGAAGACAAGCAGAACATACATGCACCGATTTCTTTGTTCCTGATGAAACTGATTATAAAGAAGCATTAAAAGGTAATCCTTTATCTTGTTTAACCACTATGTATGATAGAGAAGTTATTGGTGATGTTTTCTTTGACGAAACATATGATAGACACGAAGACTATATTTTATGGTTACCTATCCTTAAAAGAGGAATTGTTGCCAAAGGCAATCATAAAGTATTGGCGACTTATGTTATTCATTCAAATAGCAAAAACTCAAACAAATCCAAATTAGTTAAATCTATGTATCGTGTTTACCTTGATTCACAAAGATTTAATTGGCTTATGAGTTGGATTTATGTTTTTAGATATGCCTTATATAGCAGGAAAAAATATAAAAATGTTATGTAAAAATATTTTAATGAATAAGTCGAAGAAATAGTACAGTTTATATGAGTGAGAGTAATTTAGAAAAAATATTAGCATTCCACGAGTTGGTAATGGGTAAAAGCGATGAATACAAAAAAGAAAAAGCCAAAGATTTTAACATTGATTTTGAAGAATATAAAAGACGAATAAAAGGTAAAGAAAAAGAAGCTGAATTTTTGATAATTATGCGCTCACTTAGAAGTGTGTCACATTTAGTTGCTTATGATGAAAGCTTGTCCAAAATAACAAATGAATTTACATCAGATTATGAAATTACCTTTAGAGATAACTACAAAATTTTGCTTGAGATAAAATCATCTCACGAATTATCAAAAAGAATTATTTCTGGAGGGAATTTTGAAAAACGCCTCGATTTTGCTAAAAGCAAAAATATGCCATTAAGATTTGCCGTTTGCTTGGGTGGACATTGGGGTGTTTATACGTCTGATTATCTTAAATCCAAGAACTTTGTGTTGGATTATTCAGACACAATGAACGAAGATAATCTAAAAAAATCTTGGCTTCAGAGCGAGTTTGGAACATGTTCATATGCATTTTTTAATAAAATTGAAATTATTAGCATTTATGAAAAAAACACCAAAAAAGGTTTGGGGATTTTCTTTGAAGATTATGGAGAATTAATCGAATATCGAATTCTTCAAGATGGTAAAGAGGTATTTAAATGTAACAAGAACAATTCAACGAATTTGTTTGTTTCAATGTGTGTTGAAGCCATTCAAGATGAATTATCGAAAGACAATCATTATGTATATAAAAATGGAAATAAAACAAAAATAATAGAATTTAATACTAGAAAGCCATTATTAATACCAGAATACCGTTTTATATTATCGAGAATAAACCATTTATCTTTTGGACATGATAGCAGAGATGATGATCTATTTTTTGTGGCAAAATCTTCACAAGAAGAATTTAATAATTATTCCGTTTCCTATATAAGATTTGCGCTTTCAACACTCGTTGACAAAGGGCTAAAGGTTTTTGTTGAGAGGGACGGACTCTTATATAAATTTTCGCAATTTTCAAAAACGTTTTGGAATGTAAAATAACGCTTTAAAAACATTCGTTTCATTAAAGAATTATATATCACATAATTTTTCTGAGATATAAAAACAGATGTTGTTTTCATATGGGAGTTTCTTATTAAAGATAACCTTATTCTTATGATGCATATTGGCTTATGTGTTTATAAAGTCATCAAAAAGAGAGAAGAAATTGGAGTTTTAAAACTGTCGGATGAAGATAGAAATATTAACAGCTTAAAATGGAACAGTGATCGAATGATTATTAATTTCAAATAATCGAAGATAAAGAATCCCAAATAATACAAACAATTGAACAATGAGCTTTGTTTTATCTTAGCGTGTTGCCATATTGATTTATCAATAAGGTTGGCTAAAATATAGCCGAGGTTAATTATTATGCATGTTATAGCAATCATTGGATGCGGAAGAATCGCAAATTTTGCTCATCTTCCCGCATTATCAAAACAAGATGATGTAAGGATAAAGTACGCCTGTGACATCATTTTAGAAAAAGCGGAAAAAGCCAAGAAAGATTTCCCGAAGATAGAGAACGTTATAGAGGATTATCATATCGCTTTAAACGATTCACAAGTCGAAGCGGTTTTCGTTTTGGTCCCTAATTTCGAGCATGACCGCATTTCCATCGATGCTTTAAGGGCGGGGAAACACGTATTGTGTGAAAAGCCAATCGCGGTGAATTACGCCAAAGCAAAGAAGATGGAAGAAGAGGCTAAGAAGGCGAATAAGATATTGAATATCGGTGTCTGCAATAGGTATAGCGCTCCAGTAGCCACTTTAGCAAAATACAATAAACAGGGGAGATTTGGCAGGGTTTTCCATGTCGATTGCTCTTTTTCTTGCTGCCGTTCTATCCCTGGATTAGGCGGCCCATTCACCGATTCATCTAAATCAGGAGGAGGTGTCCTTATCGACTGGGGTGTTCACTTCCTCGACTTGATTCTCTATGTTCTTGGAGGAGCGAAAATAGAAACCGTATCCGCTGACACATATAGTGAGCTTGCCAAAGACATGAAATCATACAAATATTGGGATATGTGGGCCAAAGACACATCGGATATAGAAAATGGTGTCAATGACGTGGAGGAACTTATATCAGGTTATGTCAGGACCGATAAAGCATCCATATCTTTAAAAGGCGCCTGGGCGCAAAATGTCTGCGCGGATGATATGTATATCGATTTCCACGGGACCAAAGGTGGGGCAAGGCTCAAATACGGAGGCCAATTCACTTTCTTTAATGGGGAGACTCTAGAAGAAACACCATCCAACATTGAGATACCAAATATGTATGAAGTCGAGCAAAGATCGTTCTTTGATTCGATTGATACTGGTATCCCAGATAAAGGATACATAAGCAATGTTATTGAGGTCGCTAAATTAATGGATGAATTATACGCTTCCGCCAAAATACATAAGGAGTTATCTATATGAAAAAGATAGGATTTATAGATCATTATTTGAATGAATGGCACGCTTTAAACTACCCAGAGATGATTGAAAGAGCGAAGCAAGGGATGGATGAAGATTTCATCGTTGCCTACGCTTATGCCGAAAAGGATTTCGGTGACCTCACAACAGACAAATTCTGTGAGATGATGAACGTTGAAAAATGCTCATCAATCGAAGAGATATGTGAGAAAAGCGATTGCCTAATCATCTTCAGCCCCGATAATCCCGAAAGGAAATTGGATTTGGCTAGGCAAGTTCTTCCATATGGAAAACCCACCTTCATCGATAAGACATTCGCCGCATCGTTAGAAGAAGCTAAAGAGATATATTCTATCGCGGAGAAATATCACACCCCGATGTTCTCGTCTTCATCTTTGAGATTCGCCCCAGAGATAAAAGAATATCCCGATGTGGATTCTTTGCTAATAATCGCCCCGGCATTGCATCCAGTGGACTATTGGGTCCATCCTTTAGAGATGCTTGTCACTAAAATGGGAGTGGGGGCTAAAAAGGCAAAACTCAGCAAAAGCGGGAACATATTAACTTTATTCCTTAAATATGAGAATGAGAAAAACGCTTTAGTCGTTATGAAAGATATGGGCCCTGCTGAAGGATATTTCATCAGTGGTAACGGCACCACACACCAAACCATGGTGAAATTAGAAAAACCATTCTTTGACTATGAGATGAAAGACATTCTCCGTTTCTTCTTGGATGGGAAACCATCATTCCCAAAAGAGGAAACATTAGAGGTGATGAAGATAAGGGACTTCGCTTTGAAAGAAATATTTGATGAGTGGGTCGAGATCTAATTTTTCAATCATTGATATAATTCTTAAAATATATTTTAACCGTCGAAACAATACTTGTTTTTAATATTAATATATTTAGAAAAAATCTAGGTTTTATCGGAAAAATCTTTTGAAACAAGACTTTTTTTGCTTTAAGATAAAACTAGTATGGAGGATATATTATGAACGCAAAGAAAATAGGTTTTGTTTCGATAATTTCTTTTGCAACATTAGCGATAGCGGTGTTGATATCCACTTCCAAAGAAAATGCACTTTCGTTGCGGGCTGAAGAATGTACTCATTCCAATGTCGAGCATTATGAAGCAACCCCAAATCATATAGAGCATTGGGCTTGTTGCGAATGCCATCATGCCTGGGCTGATGAAGGAAAAACCATAGAAGTGAGTGAAAACACCACGACTGATAGAGATATTTTAGACACCGATAATTATTACCACGCAGCATATCAGATGGCAGATGATAATTGGGAATGGTCGGGCGCGATGAATGCTGTATACGATTCGACGTTCTCCTTCCTCCAAAAGGCTTCTTTGCCTTCAAGCAAACTATGCTTCATTGAGACAAATTCCACCGACACAACAATCGATGCGGATAAAATCGCCGCAGTCAAAATAACAAACAACACAGATGTGACGCTAAAAGTCACCCCATCATCAAGAGAATGGAATCCTTATCCAAACTATGTTTTCAATTTACCGGCTGGTGAAAGTGCGATTGCTTCTATCCCGGCAGCAGCTTGGAATGATAATACTGGAGGCAGGGCATTGACTGGCTTCGCACTCCGTTTAGATCCGGTCGGTTCATCAACATTTATCGGTGATGTGCTTGTTACCACTCCAAGATTTGGATTGAATTATTACAATACTTCCTACAATTATGTTTCGGATTGGGTGTGGGATGGACCAATGGGTGTTAGCCTAGAAACATCTGAGGCCTACCAACTTGCTCATTATGAAGGGGTGGTGGAAGGTTTTGTCCAAACAAACGCTAAGGATATAACAGTTCCAGATGGTCATGCCTATAAAGTGACAGTGATAAACAACACCGATGCGATTCTTGACACATACGTTAGAGATAGAGAATGGTCGACCAATTACAACCATTACACGATTGATGTAGGCGAAAAGAAGATAATAACCATCACTTCATCCGCCATAAATCACGCTGGATCCAGCGGATTCACCGGCTTCTCGATCAGATTTGGCGCAACTTCGATCACAGGAGACATTTTGGTGTCAGCCCCAGTTGATGAATATTACACAAGATTTGAATCCAGTGTTTCATCAGAGGAAAAATTCATCGAAAATATCGGTTTTGCCTATGAAATTGATGCGACAGGAACTACATCTTACCCAAATATCTATTTTAGAGGCAGAGAATATCTTGACCCATCGCTATATCAAGGAATCATGATTTATTTCTACAACTCTGGAAATAGCTCTAGCTGCGCTGCTTGGAGCGAAGACTGGAATGACCATGGCAACGGATTGGGAACATTGACGCCAAACACCTGGGTTTCGGCAATGATCACTGTTGATACATGGAATGGAGATAACAATTCCAAGGATGTTGGCATATATGACGCTAATATAGGAGGCAAACTCCTCATCTCTTTAGGCGAGCCGGTTCTTTTGTGAGCCGATAATGATTCTGAACCAGGGCATGCCCCTGGTTTTTATTAATGTTAATTATTGTCGCAACAAAGAAATATAATGCATAGCATTATTTATTTATATCAATCATTGAACTAATTTCGTTGAATAACTTGTTTTTATTTTTAAATAAAATACCATATATTTAGGTTAGTATGGAAGCAAGGGAAAGAGCTGGTAAGCCATTTTCTTTGAAAGGGCTATATCGCAATCACAAAAAAGCCATCGATAAAAATGTTTTTGTCGTATCTTTTATGTTTTTGCCAATCATTTTGTTCCTGATTTTCTATGTCTATGTCAATTTGGATTCATTCGTGATGGCCTTTAGAGCGGTTGGGACATTAGAAGATGGGACCATTGGAGAATATTGGACTCTTAATAATTTTGTTAACCTCGCTAACATCCTCAAGGGAGGCGAGGATGGTCTTGGCATCCTGACTGAAGCTATACTCAACACTTTGTTGTTCAATGTGGTCAATCTCTTCTTAATCCTTCCCACAACCACGCTCATATGCTATTTCCTCTACAAGAAAATCGCTGGATATAAATTTTTCAGAGCCGTCTATTATCTCCCTTGCATCATCACTAGCAGTGCGTTGGTGATGCTATTCAAACTCGCTTTGCAAGATGGAGGCCCGCTAGATGTTCTTTTTAGAAAGATGGGTTACTTTTATCCATTGTCTCGTAGTCCTAGTGCTTTGATAACGATCCTTGTATATCATTTTTTGTTCAGTTTGGGCGGGAATATGATTGTTATATCCGGCGCCATGCGCTCAATCAATTCCGAGATGCTTGAGTCGGCTGAGATAGATGGATGCAACTGGTTCCAGGAATTTATTTATATCATATTGCCTTCGATTTGGCCGACTATTTCAACTATTTTGATTTTATCGGCCGCTGGATTCTTGGGAGCAACCGGTCCAATATTAGCCTTTACAGAGGGCGATAAAGGTACAATGACTTTATCTTTCTATACATTTGCTTTGGTATCAGGTAAAGGTGCGCCGACAGATTATTATCTGGCATCGGCTATCGGCTTATGCATGTCGGCTATATCGTTCCCGCTGGCATTAGTTGTTAAAAAGGTGGTTTATGGCA
This sequence comes from Bacilli bacterium, assembly GCA_017468925.1. Taxonomy (GTDB): domain Bacteria; phylum Bacillota_I; class Bacilli_A; order RFN20; family CAG-826; genus UBA4951. The sequence goes on from JAFUHI010000009.1 coordinate 386,682, forward strand.
AAGAAGGGGCTTAATGGGAAATTAGTGGGCTTTAACGGCCGCAAGAAGTCGAAGAGCGAAAAAGTTGTCTTTGGCATCGCCTTCATTCTTTTTGCCGCCTACGCCGCCTTCATTCTCTTCTTCTTTGTCTTTGCTTTTCTATGCGCATTAAGACCGGATGGGACATCTTTTGAAAATGAAAGATTCCTCCATAGCAATCTGTTTTCTTGGCCATCCAACGCCTCGTTTAATTCTTTCTTGAACTCATTTGACACCATCGCCCAAATCAACGACCACGATACATTCCTTTCCATCACTTGGAATTCGATTTGGAGGACGACGACATATGTTTTCCTTTCAATCCTCACCAGCTCCATGGTTTGTTATATTATCGTGTTCTATCGCTCGAAATTCACAAAATTCATCTATAATCTTGGCATTTTGGTGTCCATTTTGCCTTTGTATGGTGGGACTGCGGCGACCATAAGACTCTATAACCAACTACATTTCATCAATAATCCTCTTGCTTTGATAACATCCATCGGGCTCTATGGCGGATATTTCTTTTACATGCATTCGTTTTACAGGACTTTGTCTTGGCAATATGCGGAAGCCGCTTTTATCGACGGGGCTAGCCATTACCGTGTGTTTTTCCAGATAATGTTCCCGATGGTCTTGCCTAGCGCATCCGCTTTATTCGTCATGAGTTTTATCGCCTCGTGGAACGATTATGAATCAACGATTTTATATATGCCAAAATTCCCGAATTTGGCTTATGCGGTATACGCGATGGAATCGATCGCCACGTATAATAGCGCGATTCCAGCTTATTTAGCAGGCGTGTTGGTCACGCTTGTGCCGATACTTGTTTTGTTTTTGATTTTCCAAAACTCAATAATGGAAAAAGTCCATTTAGGTGGACTCAAAGGATAAAGGAGAGAAACTATGAAAAAGATGAACCTAGCGCTGTTTGCAAGCCTAATCGCAATCCCTGCTTTGGCTGGATGCGGATCAAATGATGACCCAAACGCCATCAAAATCGCATGCGTTAAACTTGGATATGGCACCGAATGGCTTACCGCCTTAACCAAAAGATACACTGAAAAAACAGGCGTAACCTTCTCAATCCAACCAATGATTGGTCAAGCGGGAAACAATGGGCTAGACGATGAACTCAGAGCCTTAAGCGGAAGCTACGATCTATATGGACTTCGCCCAAATAGCTTTTATTTCCTTCTATATTCCGGAGCGGTGAACGCGAAAGGGAAAAGATATGAGACCGCTTTTGAGCCACTAGACGATATCTATACCGCCGAATATTCTGGTGAAAATGGCAACAACACCATGGAAAAGAAGATGGATGAGTCATTTAAGAATTATGCGAATGTGAACGGCCATTATTATGCCGTCCCTTGGGCCAACGGTTTTGTCACAATTATGAGAAATCTTGATATTTGGCAGAAACTCGGCTTCTCAAAAGAAGAATACCCGCGCACAACTGACGAATTATTCGAGATGATGGATGAAATGAATAAGAAAATCGCCTCTGATAAGACAACGTTTAGCGAAGTCGCCCCGATGATATATTGTGAAACCGACGAATATTATTCCACTATCTTGGGAAGCTGGTTTGCTCAATATGAAGGTGATGAAGAGATGCAGAAATTCTATGCTGGAAGAAATCCTGACGGCAAAAGAGGGCCGGATATGTTCACATATGAAGGCATCGCTGAATCGCTGAAGGTCATGAAAAAGATTCTTGAAAAAGACTCTGGCGGCAAATACGTTTATCAAAACGAGAAATCCAAGAGCCTTTCCTTCACATCAATGCAACAATATTTCTTATTCGGCTCCGCGGCAATGTGCGTTAATGGAACGTGGTTAGAAGTAGAGAATGCCGACACGAGGAATCACGAAATCGACAGCATAAAGATCCCGATGGTCAGTTCCATCGTCGATAAACTAGTAGGAGATTATAACGACGAAGAATTAAGAGAGATGGTTTCGTTTGTGGACGCCCATTATGAAGAAGGCGACAACGAAGGGATGCCAGATTTTTCTGAAGAAGAGGACATCGAAACAGTCAGAGAATCTAGGAATACAGGCTCAGTCATGAGAACTGACTACGATCATTTGTTCGTTATTCCATCATGGGCGGATCAAGAAAAGAAGCCGGAGACAAAGAAATTCCTCCAATGGATGTATAGCGATGAGGCCTTGCAGCTTTTCTATGACACAATGAAAGGTCACCATTTGCCAGCGACACCATCCACAGGAAGCTATAACCAAGATAACGTCGAATTATCCTACTTCAGGAAAAACGCGAACAAATTCTTCGCGGAAGGCAATTACTGCAGATATTTGGTCAACACAGTCAAAGACAAGATATTCTCCGTCGCTGGAGTTCAATCCAATTTCTCGAACACCATCGCCAAGAAAAAGAACTGCATTAGCTGGCTGGCTGATGGAATGACGGTGGAAAAAGTCATCGAAGAAAACACGAACGCGCTGACCAGTAAATGGCAGTCGATCTTAAATAGCATTGGCAAGGAAGATTAAAATGAGGAAACCGGTCTTTTTATTGTCGTTATCATGTTTGCTGGGGGTGATTTCATCGTGCGGAGGAAATGGCGGAGAGCAAAACGAATCATCTGTCTTTTCGACATGGACAACCTATTCGACTTCAAAAATCATTCAGCAGACCTACAACAACAATAATTACATAAATACCGGGGATGCAGTGAAGATAAAGATGATGAGGGATGAATATGAATCTAGCCAACTCATCATCACTTCCGAGGGCAGGCAGTCCTTCGATTTGATTAAAGGGGATTTAATTGATGAGGCGACTGGGAATACAATTCCCCAGGAAAACATTGAGATATATGTTCAGAAATACATTGAGCTAGAGCTCAATATGCATTCAAGCAACAACCCTCTATTTGTCGGCGGCGATATGATTCCTGATATGCTCCTCCCGCTAGAATACGCGAAGAGCAGCGGAGAGAATTTCACCAAAGCCAATTCAAATCAAGGAATAACCATTGAAATAAGCTCATATGGCCTCCCAGCAGGCGTTTATAAAGGCGAGTTCACTTTGAAAGTGGGCGAGATATCCAAGCAAATCCCCATTGAAGTCACGATTTGGGATATTCTCCTCGAAGGGAAAAGCACCATCCAATCTTGCTGGCTAATATATTCGATGTATATGCTTACTGGTGAGTATGATGCGAGTGAGAAAATGCTTGATACTTACGCCGATTTCCTTTCCAAATACAAAGCGAATCCATACATTATCCAAGAAGATGTCATGAATTCGCCGGAAGCTTTGATGCAAGACGTGAAGAGGATGTGGAACATAAAGAATTACAATTCCATAACCATTCCTTATGATTTTCCTTTGACATATGATGCATCGACTGCGCAAGGCGATAGAGCCGCAAGCTATATCGTCAAATTGGCGGAGGAATCGACAGAGGAGAATTTCTATCTCGATTATGCCTTGTTTTATCCTTCGACTTATGATGAAGCGGATGTAATCGCACCGAAAAAGGCGGCATCACCTGCATTCTTTAAGGAGGGAGGAAGCTACCAGCAAACGTTAGAAAAAGCCATTCGAATGCTTGAGAACAAAGGTTATTTCGCCACCAAGAGCAACGAATGGAATGAAAGGGTGAAGAAGGCTATCAGAGCCATCCCCGATGTATTCACAAATGTTAATCTTGCAGAAGGATGGGTCAAGGAATATCCGGCCACATTCTGCCCTCAGATTAATGTTTTGGACTATAAAAAATACCAGGAATTATACAAAGATTACGCGAATAAAAACGTCAACGGTGATTTCTGGACTTATACATGTTGTTCCCCGAATTATCCATATCCATCGCATCATTTGGATGATGATTGCTTGTCCATGAGAATCATGGGGTGGATGGAGAAGGCATTCGATATCAATGGATATCTCTTCTTTATGGCGAATATGTACACGACCGAAAAAAGAAACAACGAGTACACAACCCCATATGTGATCGCCAATAGAAACGATTCCGCAAATGGCGATGGATTCATCATGTACCCAGGAAGGCCATATGGTTCTCCAACCCCATTCCCAAGCATGAGATTGGTGACATATCGCGATGGGCTAGAAGACTATGATATGCTTGAGGTTTTCGAAAGGAAAATCGAGGCAATGAAAGATAAATATGGCATTGATGACCTTGATTCAAAAGAATATGTGAAAGATATCTATGACACTTTATTCAATAATTCAGTGCCGACCGAAGAGCATGCAAAAGTGTACGAAGCCAGAGAAGAATTGGCGAAACGCATACTCAATTTCGATAACGAAGACGATTTGTTTACATACGCTAAAAACGACGATGGGGTGTTTAATCTATACATTCATACAAATAGCCCGACTTTGAAAATCCAAGGGAGCCAAGTAAGCGGAACCCTTCTTTCCGAAGCGAGGTATCGCTACATCATCCCTTTGAATGAGACAAAGGAAAATATCAGCATTGTCACCGATAAAGGGAATGTTTACGAATACGCTAACCGCGGATATAAGAACATAACGAATTTCATGCCTGATTATGATGGAGCGAAACTTTCAAAAAATTCTTCATTTGTCGCCGAAACAGGCAGGATTCACGCGAATATTGAGTCGGTGAGAGAAGAAACCATCAGCAAGACGATTCGCTTCGTTCCGTCCATTTCCTTTGAGGGATTGGAATTAGAAGGCGCCAAGAAACTGAAATTCAATTATTCCAATCCTTCATCCATAGAGAATCTGACATTTGATGTTGACTTGGTCGGCAAAACCAAAACAGTCACAATCGCGGATCATTTTTGCATGAGTGGAGTCTCCAAAAGCATGGAGATCGACCTAAGCAAAGTCAACATGGATCTATCTGACGTGAAGAGTCTTAGATTCAGCTTCGTCAATTATTATTTCGATTCGAATGAAGAAATGCAGCTATTCAACACTAGAGAGATTGAATTGGGGGACATTTTCGCATCTTATTGAGGGGAGGAATTATGAGAAAGAAAGCGTATTTATTCATGCTGCCGTTCCTTCTTTTGGCAGGATGCACTCAACAAGAAGAAGCTAAAAAGGATGATAGGACCGAGGTCCTTATAAACGATTTCGAGACTATCGAGCAACTCACCCTTATGAAGTTCCCTCATCCGAAGCATTCAGACCGCGGGAAAATGGAATTGGTGAATGAGCATGCCACAAGCGGAGAGAAGTCTTTGAAATATTCAAATGACCATGGAAAATATTTGGAAGTCTGTCACTATTTTGACCATATTGTCGGAGGGGATATCGACATCTCAAACATCAAATCGATTGATGTGGATATTTTCAATGCCTCGGATTTTGATACAACTTGCACATTTTCAATCTATGCCACAAAAGAAATGACCGTTTTGCTTTCTAGCAATTTTGAATTAAAAGCAGACGAATTAACCCATGTCTCTATGCCTTTAAGCAAGCTCGCTTTGGAATTCAATTACGAATCTATCATCTGCACCTCGCTTACCTTGTATATGCCAAATACAGATTACAATAGAGGAATCGGCTATACCTTCTATGTCGACAACTGGAAGGCGTATATGGGAAGCGAATACACCGAAGATGACTTGGAAAATAAGCCGAAAATAGAGACCATTCAGGAGAAAATCGAAGCGCTGCCCAGGAGTGAAGATATAACTTTGCTTAACAAAGATGCTTTGAAAGAAATAGCGGACCTTTTGTCTCCTTTGCCAGATTTATATCGTAGAGTAGTTCCTAATATCGCTAAATATTCCGCCTCAATTGAAACATATTATTCACTCATTGAAGCGGATAGAGTCATTGATTACGATAAGGATATTTTCATCAATTTCGATGAATTCTACGGCTCCGCTCAACTTATACCATTCGCCGAAACAAAAGCCGATGTATTCTATTCAAACGATGAATGGGAAGGAAAGGAAAATGGAGTGGGATCAACAAAGATAGTGTTCGACGGCACAACTGACAATACTTTTACTTACAAAAGCTCCCTCAATTTCAACGATTTCGATTTTGTTGAGTTCAAAATACATAACTCATCTCCAAACTACGTAAGAATTTGGCTATCTTATGACAATGAGATTTTCATCGATATCGCGCCTAATGATACGGCAAAAGCCAAATTCAACGCGCCTTTGCTAAATAAGCAAAATTATTGGGCGATCCATCACCTAAGAAGTTTATCCGATTCGACTATCATAAGCGCGACTGGCGCTATATATCTATCAAAAGTGGTGGCGACAGGTAGAAGCCAAGAAACCCTTACCAAGCAAATGAAATACGCTTTTAATCGCTTGCCTTCCGTTCAATCGCTAGTTAACGAGGATGACTTCTTATCCGTCATAACCACAGTAGCAACAGCTAGATATCTATACGGTCTTGTCCTTGATAAATCAGTCGTGGAAAGAGAAAAAGTCGAGTTGCTAGTCGCTTTGGAAGAGAAAATAGAATCAAGCGGCTATGGCTTGGCGTATAACGCATATGATGGCGCCATGATGAGATTTTCCTCGTACGGAGAGGATTTCAGTGCCGCTTTCGCCATCGAAAACGAAACTTTTGGCTATGTCAATAACGCAACAATAACCAAAGTGCCAGATCATAAAGATAATCCAAATCTTCACGAACAAGCCTTCACTTTCGCCGGGGAAGTAACGCCAAATGAAGAGGTGGCAGGATATGTTTTGTTGGTCAACAACCCAACGGAATACACCTTTAATCTAATCGTTAGAAGCACCGACTGGGATTGGGGCACTCATTCTAAATATTTCACCACCATGGAATTGAAACCAGGATGGAATAAGGTCAATATCAAAACCGCATTGCTATATTGCTCTGATGATCGGAAAGTATCTTTATTTGTCTCTGATGGCGGAATGGATTTGGATATGAGTGGGGTTTGGCAATTCTCATCGTTATTTGCAGTCCCAAGAGCGATATAATTAATTCATGCCATCGATCAAGCTTGAGAACTTGAATTTCAGTTTCGAAAAGAAAAAGGCAAAGACCGTTGTTTTAAATGATGTTTCGATTGAATTCGAATCTAATAAGATCCATGTTATTTTAGGACAATCTGGATGTGGAAAAACCACGTTGCTCAAATGCATAAATGGATTATATGATTACGAAGGCCATATTTATTTCGATGATATCTTAATGGATCAAGTCCCGCCAAAAGATAGGATGATAGGTTATGTCAGCCAGGAGTTTGGCTTATTTCCACATTTTTCTTTATTCAAGTCGATTAGTTACCCTCTTCTAATTAGTGGGACCGATGCTGATGAGATTAGAAGAAGAACAGACGAGATTTGCGAGGTTTTAGGCATAAAAGAGCTGCTTTCTCGCAAACCGAAGCAAGTTTCCTTGGGCGAAGAACAAAGAGCGGCGATAGCAAGAGCTTTGATCAAAAGGCCTCCAATTTGCCTATTTGATGAACCGCTTAGCAACGTTGATGAATCATCTAGAGCCAAAATCAGAGCAAAAATAAGAGACATGATCCATGAATACAACTGCACAGCGATATATGTGACTCATGATTTATCAGAAGCTACTTCAATAGCGGATTATATATACCTTTTGGGGAAGGGTGGATTTATTGCAAAAGGCACTGCGAAGGAAATGGTGGAAAGCAATAAATCAGAGGTTAAGGAATTTTTTGACACGCTAAAAAATGAAACGCTTTGATTACGAGAAAATATTAGAGAACAACTTGAGGGCGTATAGAAGGTCCGTTGTTTTCTTGGTCGCATCTTCTGTCGTTTATGTTGCATGCTTTATTCTCGCCATATTCTTATCGAATTATGAAAACAGGGCGTTAATGATGGTTGTTTTCTCCATCATTCTTTCCCTGATTGGGATTGAAATAGTTGGAATAATAATCTATGGCCTATTAGAGAATAGAAGGAAGATGAAGCAAATAAATCTGATTTTCAGCTCATATCTGGAGCCTTTAGAAGGCGAGATAGTGGAGATAAAAGGGTTAATAAATTCCTCAATTGGGAGAAGAGGTCATGAAATCATAATCAAGAATGATTCACTTAGGAGTGTTTTATATGATCCTTCTTTTGGCGAAAACCCATTTAGAGTCGGCGATAAAGTCAAGATTGAGATCAGCGAGTCATTCATAGTCAAATATGAGGTGGAAAATGCGTAATCTATTCTCTAAATGGTATTTATATCTTTTATCTGCGGTGGTATCCACTGTCGCAATATGCTTATCGATATCTTTTAAAACCGCACCGAAAGATCACGAGAGAATTGATATATTCATTGGTGCTTTGGAAATGAAAACGTCGCAATTTGATAGAGATATTGACGAAAAAAAGCCAGATGGAATAAAGAAGGTCGAGACAAGATTTATTGCGAAAACCGCCAATAATTTCTCATATTTGTTTTTCTCTTTGAGAAGTGAGATGGATTTTTATATCCTTCCTTTGGATTTTGTTGAGGAAAATAAGGGCGACGTTGTGAATTACTCTTCGAACATCAAAATAGATTATCTAGAAAAAGAACTGGGAAGACACTTCGATTATTATTATGACGATGAAAATAGGCCAAAAGGGTTCAAAATCTATGATTGCAAGAAGGAAGAGGGGATATTGGGTAATTACATCACCTATTCAAACGATGAAGAAAGGAATGACTATTATTTATTTTTCTCATTCAAGACCAAAAACATTGGCGAGATGAATGGTGGAGGAAGCACTGGTGCGTTTAAAGTGATAGATGTGCTATTTAATTTATGAGAAGAAATGATAGAAATCGTTCTGGATTTGAGTCTCTTCCAAAGAATTATAGGGAATTATTTTTCGACACGCTTAAACAGAATTGGAGAACGTTCTTTTTGGTTGGGTTGATATCTTTGCTATTTTTTCTCCCGACCTTGGTTTTCATGTTTTTGAACGACTACTATTTTTTAAGCATTTCATCTAATGAGTCATATACGTTAGCTGAAGTGGACGCTTTAAGGATAACATCCGCAAATTACTTTAATATCGGTGCTTCAGTCGGAATTGTGATAGCGTGCATAGGGATATCGGGCTTATCTAGGGTAAATCTATTTCTTTCTAGAGAAGAGGGTGTCTTCTTTTTCCAAGATTTCAATAAGGGAGTGAAGCAAAACACCAAAAATAACATTGTTTTCTTTATTATTTACGCAATTCTCATTTATTTTTCGTTTTTCGTTACTAACAACATCGCTGGTAATATGTTTCTTTTGTTTATGCCATTCGCGTTGGTGCAGACAATCTTCTTCCCATTGCTATTGATTAATGTGGAAACCACATCGATTTATTCTTGGTTAATCAAGGATTCTTTCCGCAACGCCTTTATTATTTACATAAAGAACTTTGTTTTTGTTCTAATTTTCTCGACATTATTCACATCAATATTGTTGTTAAACCTGATTCAGCATATCGTCATAAAGTACATCTCGTTTGTTCTTTTCATTGTGATAATCTATCCGCTGCTTGCTATTTCGTTCAGAGTTTTTATGAATAGGGCGTTGGATAGAGACATAAACAAGAAAAATTATCCCGAGATTTATAAGAAGGGGATATATACCGAAGAAAGCAAATAATAATCATATGATTTGTGTTAATTTTTGATATAATTATTTTAATGATAAATTATATTGAAAATCACACAGATTCGCAGAAGAGCTTTCGCACAATTTTTTCTTTTATAGTAAAGAAAGGCAAGACCACAAGAAGAGAGATTCAAAAGGGCACTAATTATTCTTGGAGCAGCGTTTCCGGAGTGGTATCTGTGCTTTTAAATAACAATTTGGTAATCGAAACGGACCCAGTAATAAGCGGAGTAGGAAGAGGGACATCATACATTGTTCCAAACGGAGATAGATTTGTATCCATCGGCTTAGATATTAATTCGACAGGGTTCACCTCCTCTGTGGTTGGCGTCGATGGCAGCATTAAATATAAAAATATGCGTCCATACTTGGGGGACACGAAAGAATATGTCTTGGATTTGATGTTTAAATTGATTGACGATTGCCTGGCTTTTGCGAAGGATAAATACAATGTTGCCTCTATTGGTGTTTCTTGTCAGGGAACCGTAATAAACCACTCGATTTACAAAAGATTCGTATTCGCAAAAGATTTCATGTACTGCAACATAAAAGAGATAATTGAAAAGAAATATGGGATATTTACCTATTTAGAACACGATACGAACTGTCTGCTTGAGGATTATCTTTTCAATCATAACGAAGGCTATGTGTCCGTTTGCGTTGCTCGAATTGTCTCTGGTCTTGGGTTTGCTATTTCTTCAAACGGCCAATCTTTGGAAATGTTCGGCCCCATTGATTTCGGACATATGATAGTGCAACCAAGAGATGGCGACAAATGCTTATGTGGGATGAATGGGTGTTTAGAAGCGTATGTTTCTTCTGTTGGAATCGCTAGGAGAGCGGGTGTCGAAGATTTTTCGATAATAGAGAAAAACAGGGACAAATATAGGAACATCCTGGATGAGGCTGGATTTTATTTGGGTGTTGCTTTAGCAAACCTTAGTCACATATTTTCCCTTGACGGGGTTGTGATGACAGGCCACGTCATCGGAAACGATGAGACGATGCTCAAGCAAATTATTAAATACAACAACGAGTTTAGTGGCGAAGAAAGAGCGGAGATCAAATACCTGCCAAATCTTTCTCCTTCTTTCGGCGCTGCAAGATTATCGTTTATAGAAAAGGTTGATAAAGAAGGCGCATTTTAATGCAAATATATTTTAACACGCCAAAATATGTATTATTGAGCATCGATGGCAAAAATCCATGCAAATTACGCATGGAAGATGGAGAAGCTTCATTTGATGACGTTGAAATTAAGTTAAAAAATAATTGCATTTTTCTTAAAGCGACCTCCTCGTTGGTGTCACATATATATCTCGCTTACGACTCCGATTTTGGCGATAGCCATCTGTTTCTAGGTGATAGTTTCGAAAGAGGCTATGGAGATATGGGATGGAAAAAGAAAGAGGAAACAAAACAAATGTTTTGGTATTTTTTCGCCGACGATAAAAAGACAAATAATCTAAGCGCTTTTGGGGTTGGTGTTCAGCCAAATTCGATAGTCTCTTATAAAATAAAAAATAACGAGATCATTGTTGATGTTAATGTTCAATCAGGCGGAAGTGGGGTGAATCTCGAAGGAAGGATGTTAAAAGCCGCCACATTTTTCTCAAAGGAATACCATTCCGGAAAAACTGAAGATAATTGTAGAGAATTTCTTTCTTTGCTTATGGGGTATATTAGGCCACTCAAGACCAAAACCCCCGTATATGGTTTCAACAACTGGTATTATGCCTATGGGGAATCAAGCTATCAGCAAATAATCAAAGATACGAAGCTATTATGCGAATTGAGTTATGGAATAAAAAACAGGCCATATATGGTGATTGATGATGGTTGGTCAATCAATCCATGTTCTGGCCCGTGGATGCCAAACGAGAAATTTAAAGATATGAAGGCGTTATCGGACGAAATCAAATCATACAATGTTATTCCTGGCATTTGGTTTAGACCACTAAAGGACCTATCTTCACAATTCGAAAACGCTAGACACCCGCTCAACCACGAATGGCTTGACCCAACTAGCGAAGAAGTCCTACAGAAAATAAAAAAGGATGTAGAGAGATTTGTGGGATGGGGATATAGATTGATTAAATTTGATTTCGTCACAGTTGATATTTATACAAAATATGGTTTTCAGATGGATGATAGTTTGACCACTCAAGGATGGAAATATTTGGATAACCATCACACCAACGCTGAAATAATCATGAATTTGTATAAAGTTATTAGAAACGCTGCGGGCGATTGTGTACTTATAGGCTGCAATTCTATTCCGCATTTATGCGCAGGCATGGTTGAGATAAATCGTATTGGTGATGATATATCCGGTTTTGAGTGGGAAAGAGTGAAGAAATACGGGGTTAATTCCCTTGCATTTAGATTGATCCAAAACAAAGTGTTTTATGACATAGATGCAGATTGCGTTGGAATAATGGGCAAAATTGATTGGAAAAAGAATCGGCAATGGCTGGATGTTCTTTCTAAATCCGGCTCACCATTATTCGTCTCTTGCGACCCTGATGAGGCAACCGAAGAAATTAAGAAAGACATCAAAGAAGCTTTTTCAATCAATTCAAGCCAAAAACATGCGTATTTTCCTCTCGATTGGCAGACCAGTTTCATTCCAAAAGAATGGGCGGATGAAAAAGAAAGAGACATTTATGATTGGAATTGATTTATTAATATTGGAGATAAATCGCAATTAATAATATTAAAATATTATTATTACTATATTAATGAATGAGAAAAGACAAATTTGCAAAATAACAACGTTTTATTTTGTTATAAAATAAACATATAAGGAAATTGTTTATGAAAAAGAGAACTTCTGTTTTATTGTTATCTGTCGCTTTATTGCCAATGATTGTTTCCTGCGGTGGTCGCGATGTAACATCTTCATCGTCGGGCGCTAGCATCCCGGTTCCCCCTGTCAGCTCATCTTCATCATCGACTTCAGAAATCGACGTTGATAGAGAGGCGGCAAGAGTCGTAGAGGAGATGATCGATGCGCTTAATGATTCATCTACGATCGAAGAAATTGAGGCGGTTGTTGCCGCATATAATAATCTGACAGAAAGGCAGAAGAACTTTGTTTCAAATAGAGATAAATTGGCGGAATATGAAGAGATGATTGAATATTATCGCCAAGTGCAAATCATAATCTCTTTGATTGATGCCTTAGATGAAAACAATCCTGATGAAGACGCGGTTTCAGAAGTTATTGTGGCATATAATGCATTGCCGCCTGAGTGGCAAGAAAAAGTAACCAATTCTGATAAACTTGAAAGATGCGAAGTTAAAATCTGTGCTAAAATCCTAGAACCACTGTTTACAAAAGCAAATGCTTTGGATTTGACGTTAACCAAAGACTCTGTCCAATTTGCTCTGCTATCCGAAAGAATTGAGAGTTCGCTTGAGATATTCTCCGCAGAACTTGCTTCAAAAGTTGATGGATATGCTGAATACAAAGCCGCGAAAGAAGAAAACGAAAAGGTTTATTCGATTGCTGTCGATGAATATATTTCAACCACTCACGATTTGCCAGATGGCAAGGCCGGATGGCCGCTTCCAAAAGAAGAAGATGGTGATTATGGATACTTGTTCCATGAGAACCTAAGCGATTATCAATTAAGCGGCCCAGGCAATATCCAAGTGGCTGGAGTCGCCGATTTTTCGCCTTTTAAAAAGATAGGTTTCTTCGTCTCGTGGGCTGTGAGTGGACAAATAGTCAAGGTGTTAAATGACGAAAGAGACGTATTTTTCGCAGAAACCCCAACTGTAGCGGGAGAATTCCAATATTTCGAGATACCAACCTCTTTGCTTCCAGACAAAACAGGTCTCAATTACACGCATATTGCCTCATATTTCGAAGATAGAAGCTTGGGTGCGATGGATGGATATTACATAAGTTCCATAGTCGGCATCGGGATAGATGAAACAAAGGCTCAAGAGGATGTTGATGCATTGATTGCCCTAATCAGTTCGCTTGATGAAAACGACCCTGACGAAGAGGCTGTTTTAGAGGCGAGAGAAAAATACGATGAGCTTCTTGATTTATATTCTGCTGAGTGGCAAGGAAAGGTCACAAACATCGACAAATTGACTAGATGCGAGGCAATCGTATCGGTCAGGATGATAAACAGAATGATCGTGACTGCGAATTCTTTGTCTTTGGAAGAAGAAGCAAAAATCGCTCAATTTGCGATGCTTTCGGATAGAATTGACTCAATTTTTGATACACTTGACGCTTCAAAAGCCGCTTTGGTTGAAGGGTATGAAACATACTTGGCCAAAAAAGATAATATCGTTTCAGAAGCGGAAATCGCCTATAGTGGCGACTATCGTTTCTGGGATGGAAGCAAAGACAATTATTTAAAGGAAGCCGACGATGCGGAATTTGGCAAACTCTATTCGCATGTATTTGATAGAGCCCGCTCTGGAGAAGATAGCGATTCTATCGCAGTCTATCAAAGCAACCAGGGGCAGGATTGGACCAAATACAAAAAGATTGGCTTTTTTGCGAGATTTGATAAGCCAAACCCGAAGAATGATTTCTTCGTTGTCACGCCTGATTGGGCTGAAACGGTATATATCGTCCCGACATTGGTTGATGAAGCCACCAATCTATATTATTTCTCAATCGATTTGTCTTCCCTTGCTCATTCTTTTGCCTCGGATACGCAGCTTCAAGTGTATTTCGTAGAGGGAGTTGAAAAAGTAGATGTTAGTGCGATGGTCGGTTTCCTAAAGATGGATATCAGCGGATTGGTGCAACTAGCAAACGAGCTTGATACGGCCACAAACGCAGCAATCGCCCGCTTTACCTTGTTAAGCGAGCAAATTGAATCGATATACAATACGCTTGGGGAAGAGAGAAAGGCACTTGTTGAAGGATATGACGAGTATGCCATAAAACGCGATGAGTTAGCCGCTAGATGCTCAATACTTTACAATCAAATCTTTACGACTTACGATCCGCAGAATGAAGATCAATGGCCCATTATGCCAGTAAAAGAATCATCTGATTTCGGCATAGTCCACGGCTATGATTTTGGAAGAGATGTAAATGGCGGAATCAATATCTTCTTCAATGACGCGAAAGGAGATAATTGGGTAGGGAAGAAAGTTGGAATATTCATCCAATTAGATGAAGTTACATCTGACCGTGCCGCCATGATTGGTGATGATTCCTGGAGCGAATGCTCTTGGAGCAGCCCGCTTCTATATGATGAAGCGAAATATATACATTATTATGAGTTCGATTTATCAAGCGGACTCACACACGCCTTCGAGACAAACCCATATCTTTATGTATATTTGAAAAGAGCAGGCGGAGTCGAAGGTAACACCGCCTATGCAAATGTTTCAAATTTTGTTGTGTTCAACGATTAGGGAAAAATATGGATAATGAATTCAAATTTGGTTTCTGGAATTACCTTACTGTCGGGACGATAGATAAGAAAATCGTTCATGAATGGAAAGAGCTTGGCTGCAATCTCTTTATGTCTTTCCGTTTCCTAAAAGGGAAAAGCGACAAAAATAAGATGATCGAACTTCTCGATGAAGCCCAAAAAGTCGGTGTAAAAGTCATAATAAACGACGAAAGAACAGAATATCTTCGATTGAAGGAGATGAGCAAAGAAGAATTTATCGCAAACATAAAAGAAGCGGTGGATGATTTCGGCTCTCATCCTGCCACATATGGATTTTATGGCGGGGACGAGCCTTTTTCTGATCAAGAAGGCAATTTCGCCTTTACCATGTCGTTATTAAAGAATTTGATGCCAAACAAAACACATTTTGGGAATTTGCTGCCGTATTGGTCGGGGCTTTTGGGTGAGCCAGACGAGAATAACCGCGAAAATTCGTTTTATTACAAAAAAATAAATCGAATGATACGGGATGGCAAATTAGGTATTCTCGCTTTTGATCAATATACCCAATGCTACGATGAAACAAGAGACCAAGAAGATGGATTGAGGCGTTTCTTCCTTGGGATGCATCATTTTTTGACTCTGGCGAAGTGGAATAATATTCCTTTATACGTCTCACTTCTTTCAATCGGTCATTATTGTTATCGCGATCCAAGCGAAATTGATATAAGATGGCAAATCAATGTCGCCGCGGCAATGGGCGCGAAAGGCGTCATATGGTTCTATTTCCACCAAAACGCTTTGGACTATGGGTTCTTCAATCCGCCATTTTTAGGCGAAAAAGCTTACAAAACCCCCATGTTTGGGAAAATCCAGAGACAACAATATATATTCAACGAAAGATACAAAACGGTTTTCGATAACATCGAAATCGACCATTGTTATTTCAAGGAGGGCGACTATGGGTTGCCTAAATATACTCCTGATAAGAAATTCGTTGAGAGATTAGATGTGTTTCACAAAGACTACACAACCATTGTTTCCCTGGGACATTATAGAGACGATAAGAAACACAAAGTCATGATTGTTTTGAACGCAAACCAATATCATAGCAATGCCTTTTCATTATATCGGATGAATGGTGATGCCACGCATTTTGATTTATGCGCAGGCGATATGAGAATATTTGATTTTTTTGAAGAATAAAAATATTGATTCGTGCAATCGATTATCTTTTTGCTAACTCCGTTTCTATACTATTGGTGGAGATAAAATATGAAAAAAGTTTTTAGCGTGGCGATAATCGGTTGTGGCTCTAGAGGCCTTGATGTCTATGCCTTCAATATGGTTGAAACCAAAGGGTTTGAAATCGTATCCGTTTGCGACAAAAGAGAAACTCGCATAGAAAGAGCGAAAGAACTATATTCGATTAATCCAGATAACTGTTTCCTGGACGAGAACGAATTCTTCAAAGAAAAAAGAGCAGATGTCCTTGTTATAGCCACTCAAGATAGAGACCACGTAAGACAATGCATTAAGGCGTTAGAGAAAGGGTATGACGTCCTTTTGGAAAAGCCAATTAGCCCAAGCAAAGATGAATGCTTAGCTTTATTAGCCGCCCACAAGAAATACGGCGGGAAAGTGATTGTATGCCACGTTCTAAGATATGCGCCCGCATATAAGAAGGCCGCAGAATTAATCGATTCTGGCGCAATAGGCAAATTAATTGATATAAACGCTTTGGAGCAAGTTGGGTATTGGCATATCGCCCATAGTTTTGTCCGTGGCAACTGGAGAAATTCAGAAGAAACATCTCCTATGATTTTGGCCAAATGCTGCCACGATATGGATTTGCTTCAATATTTCGCCAAAAGCAAAGCCAAAAGTGTCTCCTCTATAGGCGACCTCTCTTATTTCAAGAAAGAGAACCAGCCCAAAGACGCTGCCGATAAATGCGATGAATGCAAATATGATAAGACTTGCCCATATAGTGCTTACCGCACATATGTCGAAAGATGGAAAGAGGCTGGAATGCCTGATACGATGTGGCCGCAAAACGTTGTCTGTCTGGAACATCCTCTTACCGAAGAAAAAATAATTAATGCCTATAAGCACAATAAATATGGCCGCTGCGTATTTGCTTGCGACAATAATGTCGTTGACCATCAAACAACCAACATATTGTTTGAAAATGGTGTCACCGCTAATCTGACGATGCTTGGCTTTACCCAAACAAATAGCAGGATTTATCGATTCCATGGCTCTATAGGAGAAATAGTCCTTGATGAGGAGAGAAAGGAATTGGTTTATAAGCCATTTGGCGGCCAAAGTGAAATATTCCCATTCTCCAAAATATTGAAAACAGAAGTGGGACATGGCGGAGGAGATTTGGCCCTTATTGAAGCTTTATACGATTCACTCACCAATCAAAGCGGCCTTTCTACAGTTTTAGAATCATCGATAGAAAGTCATTTGATGGCTTTTGCCGCTGAAGCAAGCAGATTAAAAGATGGCAAGGCGATAAATCCACACGAATGAAAACATTAGTCGTATAATAGATATAATGTTCGACCCGAAAACAACTAAATTCCCATATCCGATTGACACCGATAAACATTATTTAATCGTCAAGAAAAATGACGGCACTGTTTTCGATGACAAATACCCATATATTGACAAATCTAAATGGTTCAGATTTAAGCGATGGGTGATGAGGGTTTTGCTTTATATCCTCATGTTCCCTGTATCAGGAATCAGGATGGGATTGAAAGTCGAAGGCAAGAAGAATCTAAAGAAATATAAAGATGTCATAAACAACGGAATAATATCGGTCTGCAATCACGTCCATATGTGGGATTATGCCTCGATTTTGCACGGAATTAGACCATATAAGCCATATATCCTTTCTTGGGCGCCTGATATCAGTGGAGAAAACGGAAAGATAATAAGACTTGTTGGCGGAATCCCAATCCCAGAAAATGACTTAAGAGCAACCGTAACATACCTTAAAGCAGTGCGGGATTTATTGACGAAAGATAAAGGTTGGCTTCACATATATTCAGAAGGCAGCATGTGGGAATATTATCAGCCAATTAGACCGTTCAAAAGAGGTGCGGCTTATTTCGCCTGCAAATATGACAAACCAATTCTGCCGATGGCCTACTCATATAGAAAGCCAGGCTGGATTAGAAGAAAAATATTCCATCAGATCGCTTTATATACCTTGCACATTGGAGAGCCAATCTATCCAAACAATTCTCTAGAAATCAAAGCGAGAGAAGAAGATCTGACAATCAGAAGTCACGAGGCTGTTTGCCTTTTGGCGGGAATAGACCCAAAAGAAAACATCTATCCTCCGGTTTTCAATGATTCCAAACGCATTGATTATTACACCAAAGAATATGGAAAAGGCTACAAAGGTTCATGGTAACGCAATTAGCAATCAAAACTGAATGAAATCCCTGTGTTTAACGGGATTTTTTTCTTTGCCTATATATAAATATATAGATTGTAAGCGGTATCAAAATTGTAAAAATTGTAAAACAATAGTCAAATTCATTATTTTTGTCAATTTAGTGTTTATAATTACGCTTATTTGCTAAATAGGAGGAGAACGAAATGAAAATCTCAAGCAAAATCACAATCATCGGGGGTATTGGTGCCCTCGCGTTGATCGGCACTGGCTTCGCTGCCTGGCAATTCAACGAATCAAAAACCGAAACACAAGACAGCAATGTCATCATCACCCCAGAGGTCAAAGATGGTTCTTTGGTCATTTCCGATCACCCAACATTCTATTTGACACTCGACCAAGATGGCGCTTTCTGGACAACAGTCGACTATTCCGCCAAAGAAGAAGCTGTTGCAGATGCGGACAAGATCACCACTTTCGAACTCAAATACACCGGATCTGCAAAAGCCCAGAATGTATCTGATGTCACTTTGGAAGTCACATTCACCAAAGATTCCGCCATTGATACTTATGTAACACTTGGAGCTGGATCGTTAGGTGATGCAACCGCCAATGGAAATGTCAAAACAGCAACATACACCCTTCCAACATTGACCTACACATCTAGCAAGCCAACAACCGAAGCTGCTTACAAAACAATGAAAACAGCTTTGGCTAGTGCAAAAGTCACCTTCACCTTGAAGGCTACCGTTGCTGCTTAATTTTTTCTCAGATAAACAATGTCAACGTTATTGCTGATCACCATTATAGTGGTGGCGGTAGTAACTTGCTTAGTTATCGGATTAACTCTCCTCGCATATAGCACTGTGTTGAAGTCAGCCAAAAGGCTGGCTTCCACCGGTGTGTTGGACGAGGAATTCTTAAGGGATGAAGCCACATCCAAACACCCGATCAAGAAGGTATTTGGAATCATATTGCATGCATTATCAATATTGTTGTGTGTAGGCTTAGTCTCGTTAGCAGTGGTCGCCGGTGTCTATAAGGCAAAAGGCGAGCAATTCGTATATAACGATCATGTGTCTTTGGTCATTGCCTCTGATTCCATGAAGGAATACTGGGATGATGACTACAAAGAGGAACTGATCGGAGAATATAGCGTCTTCGCTGGAGTTTCTGCTGAAGAATCGGATAAAAAGCTATTCTCAGAGCAATTTGAGAAAGGCGATTTGCTTGATTTTAAGGTAGTTGAAGCGGAAGAAGAGCTAAATCTTTACGACGTATACGGCTATAAGAATAAGAAGAACCAGATTATCACGCATCGACTAATCGGTGTGGCTACGGATGGATCTCTCATCTTTAGGGGTGATAATACTGGAGGTAGAGACACTTTAGTGTCTAGAGAGCAGGTTGTATACCGCTACGAAGGCCAAAAAGTAAAAGGACTTGGAATACCCGTCCTATTCTTTGGGTCAGGTTTTGGAATTTATTCCATTATTTCAGTATTGGCGATGT
Source organism: Bacilli bacterium (assembly GCA_017468925.1). GTDB lineage: Bacteria > Bacillota_I > Bacilli_A > RFN20 > CAG-826 > UBA4951. The sequence goes on from JAFUHI010000009.1 coordinate 406,604, forward strand.
ACACCATAAGCGATATAGCTATATATAAATATAATAAGATAAAGAAAGATAGGCTAGAGGCCATAAAGGAGTACCATTATGGCAGCAGGTAGAAAGATCAAATACATAACTCTAGCATCTTTATTTGCAATATCCTTATCCATAGGCATTGGATATGCTTCTTGGCAATTTAACGACAGCCAATCGTCGTCATTAAATAACAATGTTGGAATCAATTCATGGAGATTCAGCCAGGCTTTGCCAATAGAGCCAGGACAAACGATTGATATTTCAAGCAACGGAACGGTTTCGATTGATGGCGAAGTTATAGAAGATGCGGATATCGAATATCCTGGCGGAGATCCAGAAACTGGTGGCGGTCAGGTTAGCATGAAGATCGGTGTTGACGATGATGGCAATCTTGTCGTGAGCGAGTATTCGGCAACTAATATAGGTTCAGAATTTTTAAATTATACACAAAATCTTACGTTCCCCCAGTCAATATCAATTGACGGAAATGAATATAAAATTCTTGGCATCTCAGAGCCAATTACGTTAAGTGCACGAGGAGCGTATTGGATTGGCGACAAAACACTGACAATTAATGTTCCAGAAGGATATGAGTATGTGTGTGATGGCGTATTTGAAAGTTTTACTTTTAGTAATGCAAGCAATCTAAATGTTGTTTACAATCTTCCTTCATCTTTGGCATATCTAGGAAATAATGCATTTAATTTCGCCACATCTGCCACGATTTCTATCAAATACTCCGGAACTGTAGCGCAATGGAGAGAATTGATTGCAAATTCTGCCGCTGCATACGGAAGCGGATATAAATTCTTCTCTGGCGCGACAGGGAACATAACAATAACCTGTTCCGATGGAAATGTTAGATACAACAAGAATGGTGTTGAGCAGTAGTTGTTTTTATAGCCACATCAGATATAATTTGATTTTGAATTTATGGAATTTAATACAATAGATATCATTGGATACGTTGCGACAGCGCTCATCGCAATATCATCATTGCCACAAGTTATAAAGACAATAATTACCAAAAACACAAAAGGCATCTCTATTTTGATGTTTCTTTTGCTTTTCGTTGGCAACTCGATGTGGTTTGCATACGGCATAGCATTAAAGAATTTGCCTATGATTATAGGTAATGCGATAAGCATCCTCCTTTACGCAATCATGATCACATTCAAAATAGTGAATATAGCTAGAGGCAAAGACACTTTGCTCAAAAAAGAAGAAGATTAGTAACGATATTTGCTTATTTTGACCCAATCACATCGTTGGATTGGGTCCTTTTTGTCGCTTTGTTAAAGAAGTATGCAATTAGCTGAACAATGCACGCGAAAACGATTGTGAATAATATCGCAAGAAGCGCCTTCAAAGAAAAGATAGATACCAAGACGGTAACATTCATCGCCCCACACATAAAAGTCTGATTCATCAAATATAATGGATAACAAATTCCATCAATCGTTTTAAGGAACGGCATTTTCAGCCTATTGAGGAAACGCAATGGCAGAATAAAAAGGAAGAAGCTTGCGAAACCTAATGCTGATGAAGGGATGTTCGTTAACAAAAAGAACAGATATTTATGCAAATTATCTTTATACGTTATGGCAAGGAAGAAACCAAAGAATGAGATAATGGCGATTATTAACCAAATCAGAAATTTAGATATTTTCCATTTCTCATTCGTTTCAGCGTAATCAGAGAAGGATTGCCTGCCTATTAGATACGCCGCAATATAGAAGGTTACTATGAAGGCGGTTCCGAAGAAGAGGCAAATTATTCCTTCGACTAATATCGCTGCACCAAGAAGTATGTATGGAGTCGTATCTTTTCTTTGCAGAAGCGGTGTCAACGCATAGCAAATCGCAATATAAGCTATGTAATAGAAGTTCCCGAATTGGATGAGGAAGCCTCCATCTGCGACTCGTGAGCCCACAAACAAATCAAAGTAATTGAAATTATTTGTCACAATCATCGCCACAAAATTCCAGATGATCATAATAAGCAAGCAAATCCCCGCAGGAATAAGGAGTTTCTTTAGGTTTTTGAGGTAAAAACCTTTAATATCTGTGATTGCTTTCTGTGAATAAAGAAATCCGGACAAGGCGGTTAGACCCTGCACGCCTTTGCTTAAAAGAGATTCATAATCTATCTCTCTTTCCAAGAGAATGAAGAATACATGAAATAGCAACACGCATAAAGTTGCTATAATCCTGTATACCGATAGATTATTGTATCGTTTCATCATTTGTTGATTGTATCATATCGCTTTGCTTTTTGGACTTGAAATAGCCATAACGGTTTTTATACGCGAATAAGAAGACGAAGGCTAATATTACCGACACAACCTCGGCAACTATGATTGACCACCAAATTCCTTCTCCCCCAAACCATAGAGGCATTATCAACACAAAAACGATTTCACACACTAACGTTCTAACTAAAGAAGTAATCGCGGATATAAGGCCATTATTTAAGGCAGTGAAGAAAGATGATATATAAATTGAGAAGCCATTCACCAAGAAGGAGATGGAAAAGACCCTCATCGCCAAAGTGGAAAGTTCTATTAATTCATCATTACCTCTAGCAAATATCCTGGAGAAAAGATTCGCGCTGGCGAAAGACAATACGAACATTACAATTCCAGTAATCCCGATGATTATCATGCTTTTGGCGAACACGTTTTGTAATTCTTTCTTGTTTTTGGCGCCGTAATTAAATCCCACAATAGGAGCCATACCGATTGAATACCCGATGAATATGGCAACAAAAATAAAGGAGACATACATTATGATGCCATAGGCTGAAACACCATTGACGCCATAATATTTTAGAAGCTGAATATTGTATACAATAGACACGATTGAAGCGGATATATTGGAAAGAAATTCAGAGAAGCCGTTGCTTGATGATTGGAGGAGTGGCCTTAAAACGAATTTGCATCTAGTCAAATGGATCAAACCATCTTTTTTGACAATAAAGTATATTAATGGTCCAACGCCACCGACTAAATACCCCAAAATCGTTGCAAAAGCCGCGCCAATTACGCCCCAATGGAAAACACCGATGAATAAGGCGTCCAATGCCATATTCGTTATCCCCGCGGCTAAAGTGAATATAAATCCTAGATTCTGTCTTTCCGCAACCACAAGGAAGCTCTGGAAGACATTCTGCAACATAAAGATGCTTTGGCCTAATATTAATATTTTTCCATAGATTATCGCTTGTTGGACCATCTCTTCAGATGTCCCTTCGGTGATGGAGCCCATCGCCCTAGATATTGGCTCAATGGAGAAGAACAATCCTATAGAAATGATGAGCCCTAACACAAAGTTTGCATATACGATTAAAGAGAATGTTCTTGAAGCTTCTTCGTTTTTCTTCTCGCCCAACAATTTCGATACCAGCGCGGAGCCACCAGTTCCAAACATAAACCCTATTCCGCCTACGATCATTATTATTGGGAAGATTAAATTAACTCCCGCGAAAGCGTCATTCCCCGCGAAATTTGAGACAAAGATGCCATCGACGATGGAATAAAGCGAAGTGAAAACCATCATGAGGATAGGGGATATTGTCATGAGGAGAATTTTCTTGAATGTGAAATGATCAGATAGATGCGCTCTTTCCATATAATCGCCTAAATAGGCGATAGATAGGCTAGCAAAAATAATCTAATTAATCAACTTGGTCTTTAATTATATTTGATTGGTTCTTTCGTTTCTTCTATGATAAATGCGATATGGATGATTGTTTCTCATTAGATTTGCCAATTTTAAAAAAAGATGGTCGCATAAGCGAATGGGTTGACGCTTTGATGCTAGGCAATGGGTTTTTCGGCGCCTTGCTTTATGGCAAAAATAAATTGATGTTTTCCTTGGATCGCATCGATTTATGGGACACTAGGCCTTATGAAGTATCCAAAAGAAAAGATTTCACTTTTGATTCGATGTTGAATTACATCAAAAACGATTGGGATAAATACATCGACGTTTTTGATAATTGTTATAACTCACCATACCCAAGCAAATTGCATGCCGGCTCAATCGTTCTGGATTTAGAAATAGATGATGATACCGAATGGAGCCTCGATCTTAGTGATGGTAAATTCAAAGTCGTTTCTTCCGACTACAAACTGAATGGATATATAGACAAAAATAAAGATGTATTGGTAATCCTCGGCCTTCGTAAAGATATCAAGATAGATTTCTCAATGCCAGAATATTTGACAAGCAATGAAATCGATGGACCAAATAAAGGTCTTGGCTATGAAAAAACCTTATTTGTGGAGGAAGGGGACTTTTCTTATTCGGTCCAAAAAACGATAATCGATGGCTATTTTGGTATTGTTATATATAGGGCGGATAACGCTGCATACGTGACTGTTTATAAAGGGAATGATGATAAAAAAGCAATTGAAGAGGCTAAAGACTTATTGAAAGAATACCATCTCTATAGGAATTCGTTTCTCATTAAGCACATAGAAAATTGGAGGGAATATTATTCGACTTCCTCCATTTCTATTCCCGATAAAGAATTGAAACGCCAATACGATTTAGGAAGATATTTCTTTGGCTGCAATTCTAACCATGATTATCCCGTCTCTCTCCAAGGAGTGTGGACCAAAAACGATGGACAAATGCCACCTTGGAAGGGTGATTATCATGCGGATATCAATCTGCAGATGTCATATGAATCATATATGAAAAACGGCAATTTCTTAGAAGGAAAAGTCGTCATCGATTACCTTTGGAGGATGAGACATAAATATAAAGAGAATGCCAAAACATTCTGCGAGACCGATGGATATTTTATTCCAGGGGTAATGAGCATTGACGGACAAATACTAGGCGGTTGGCCGATGTATTCAATAAACCCTGCATGCGGCATATGGACCGCTAAAGCCTTTGATGACTATTATAGATACACAGGCGATATAGATTTCCTAAAAGAATACGCTTTCCCGTTTTTAAGCGAGGTGGAGAAAAACATCTCTGGATTGATGGAAAGGTATGGAGGATTGCCATTCCATTCCTCACCAGAGCTCGGCGATAACTCTAAGGATTCCATCTTCTCAACACAAAGCAATTTCGAGACTGGCTTATTGAATTATTTGTATAGAACGTTAAGCGAATATTGTTCAATCCTTGGAATCGAAGATAAATATAAAGATAAGAAGTGGGAGTATTCCATAAACGATAAAGGCGAGATGCGCATATGTGAAAGCAAAGATTATAGCGAATCCCATCGACATTTCTCGCATATTTTATCAGAGAAAAACCTTGAGAATCTCACCCCTTTTGAAAATTATGACCAGATTTGCAGGGATTTTGCGGTTTTGGAAAAATACGGTACATCAGAGTGGGTGGCTTTTTCCTTCACTGAGATGAGCCAGTTTGCAAGTTATATAGGCAAAGGAGAAGAGGCGTATAAATATTTAGATATTTTCGTAAAAGCCTTTGTGAATGATAACGGCTTCGACATGAATGAGGATTTCAAACATCTAGGCTATAGTGAGATCAGTTCACACGCCTTCACACTTGATGCCGACATCGCTTTTGTAAAATCCATAAACGATATGCTTTTAGGGACGGTAAGAGGAGTAATTTGTTTATTCCCAGCGATACCCCAAAAATGGAAAGATGAAGGCGTTTCTTTCACTAATTTAAGAGGCTTCAATTCAACGATGATCAGCGCTTCCCACAAAGATGGAATCCGTTTTGAGATCGTGAATCCACTCAATAAACCGATAAAAATTTACAACAATCTAGGCGAGACAATCAAACTTGAAATAGATGGTCAAATCAGAACGATAAACGCAAAACTCGGTGACATAATTGAATTGGAAGGTTGCAAAATAGTAAGGCGTGGCGCAATGTGAAAGCATGTAAAGCCTACATTTCCGCCAGATGCATTAACCAATAGTTGTTTGGCTAATCGAATACTTGATTGCTAATATTTATAACATTAAAATTAAGCATATATACGTCAACATGAAATTTTTTGAAGACTTTCGGTTCAAAAGATCGCTGAGGGATAAAGTTGCTCAAAGCAAAAACGAAAAGGCAGTGATGATTGTCATCTGCGTTTTGATGTCTCTTTACGCTTTGTCTTTGGTTGTCCCTTTTTTCTTTTTGGTGATTAATTCATTCAAAGATGATTTGGAATGGCTTAACAATCCTCTTGGTTTTTCTACCAAGCCAACCATAGATACTTACATTTTTGTATTCGAGGAGCTTAGGATTAATGGTGTTGGATTAGGCGAGATGTTTTTGAATTCCGTCCTTCTTTCGGCGGGATTGACCGTTTTTTCTATGGCGTTGACTACCGCTGCGGCCTACGTTCTTGCTAAATATCAATTCAAAGGAAACAAGCTAATCTATTCCATCGTCTTGATAAGCTCTATGTTCCCGACTATTGCTGCATTGCCTGCCACATATCGATTTATGCAGCAAACTCATTTGCTAAACACATATATTGGTATGCTATTGCTGCAAGGCGGTGCTTTCGGAGGTGCTTTCCTATATCTTCACGCTTATTTTAAGCAAATACCTTGGGACTATGCTGAATCAGCAATGATAGATGGAGCAAGCGACTTTAAGATTTTTGTTCGCATAATGATTCCTCTAGCGAAGAATGGAATCATTACTTTCACAATAACAAGATTCCTCGGATTCTGGAATGATTATTGGTATCCTTCCTTGTTCTATAACGAGCATCCGACTTTGGCGGTTGGTTTGTCCTTGATCAATGAATGGGCGTTCCATCAATTGAGATATACCGAAATGTTCGCGGCGATGGTCATAACCATCATCCCGGTTTTGGTTTTCTACGCCATATTCCAAAAGCAGTTGCTATCAAATACGGTTGATGGAGGAATCAAATCATGAGCGGATCATTTACCCCAAAAACCAAATGGAGAAAGAAGCAACTTGTTTTTGTTTGGCTTATGCTAGCCATCCCAATCCTTCAGTTCCTTGTTTTCTTTGTCTATGTAAATATCGATTCATTTATTATCGCTTTCCAGAATTTTGATTACACAAACCAAGTTACTGAATGGACTACGGACAATTTCCGTTTCTTTTTTGCGGATCTGACCCAAAAAGAAGCAATAAAAACCGCGATGTTCAACTCGTTGCTGGTTGGACTAAATGACGCAGTTCTCGTCATTGTCTCCGCAATGCTTGCCTATTTCTTCTTTAAGAAAGTTCCTGGAAGAAATATATTCAGGATTATATTCTTCCTCCCATCAATTATCTCGATTGTCATATATACGATGGTGTTCAAATACATGTTCAGCGCTGACATGCACGGTTTGATACCGGAAACTTTGATGGCGTTTGGTGTTCCTGAGGGTGATTTGCCATTATGGTTCTCTGACCCATGGTTAGCGAGATCGCTTATCTTGATATATTGTTTATGGGTTGGAACTGGCTATAACATCTTGATTTTAGGCGGATCGATGGCGAACATTCCAAGCGATGTGATGGAATATTCAAAACTAGAAGGAGTATCGATGTTTAGGGAATTATTCCAAATTGTCATCCCGATGATATGGCCAACCATTTCAGTCGCATTTATCGGTTCAATCTCGGTCTCATTCACCTTATTTATGCAGGTGAACCTCATCACAGGCGGTTTGCCTCATCTCATCGATGGGTCGGGCGGGGCGACTGCGACAATATCTTTCCTTGTCAACTCAATGATTGGCAGCAATAGGGAGCGGGCTGCAGCTTATGGTTTATGTTTCACCGCCATCTCTATCCCAATCATTTTGATTGCGAGAAAAATAATGGACGTTGTAAACAAGAAATTAGGTTTCTAATAGATTTAAGGAGGAATTTCTATGAAAAAGATGAAATACGCTTTAAGCGCTATCGCGGTAATGGCTGCAGGATTAAGTGTCGCTTTGGCTTCAATTCAACCAAATCAAGCAGATGCTGGAAGCAGCAGGAAACTACTAATAGACGAATCGTTCAACGATGTAAGATATAGCGGCTCCTACAACAGCAATATCTGGGATTATAGTGGTTCTGCCGATGGAATAGTTCAAAGCACCAGCACAAACGTCTATTTGGAAGCTCCTGTCAATAAAACGCCAGGCGATACGTTTTATTTTGGGACTGTTGTCAAATTGGAGAATATCGAATTTGTTCAATTCGATTTGATGATAACCACCTCGAGAGATAGAGATAACTGGGTTGGCGTTAATTTCATAAATGGAGCAATAGATAACGCAAATCTAGCAGATTATACATACGAATTCCCAATCTCATTCACCGCCGAAACTCTCAACACTTCGCTTACATCAACATTTGTTGGTGAAAGAAGCTTCAGCTATCAATTCGGTGAAAGCAGCATGCAAAACAAATGGTTTACCTGCCGCATTACTCCGACAAGCGATTTATCAGCAGAGATATTGCTTGCAAAGCAAGGCGGAGAATTCGATGAAGCAAAGAAAATCGTTTGCACGTTCGATTCCTCTCACCAAGACCGCTCATTCAAAAACGCTTATGTCGGTTTCCAAGCTTGCAATCCTAATCCAGGATACTGCATCGATAATATTCACTTCAAAGAAGGTGGTGAGGGCGGAAATGAAATCACAGAAGATTTCACTGATAACATAATGTCAGAAGAACTTGGTTTCTATTCGTTAGAAGGAAGAGCGACCACATATTCAAGAAACGATAACAACTATCTTACCTTGAATGGGGCAAGGGCTAACGACAAATTGATTAGCAAAGCGATTGTCCCGGTTGATGAATCGGTTGCAGAGGATTTTGTCATTTTCGATGCCTCTTTCAACGTTAAAATCCCTTCATCTTCCTCGGGGGAAGCCGCTTTTGCATACGCCATAAAGAACCAAGCTGCCATAACCCAAGATTCATCGATGATGGTGTTTTCTTCCTCTGGTGCCACCTTGCGTAGATTCGTTAATGGGGAGCAAACCAGCGATGATTCGCATAATCATGTCTCCATTCCTTCTATAAGCAGCCAAGAAGGCGCGAATATATACATCAAGGTAAGAAAGACTGGCACGCTTGTTCTTTCTGTTAATGAAGAAGAGGTTGCCACATTAGATGAAATTGAAGGATATGCTGGAAAATTAGGCTTTATCGCTTTATCCAATATCGATGACGATATTAGATTTGATAATCTTGTTGTCTACCATTCGACCTATTATGTGCCTGTGACTAAATCAGTAACCCACAATTTTTCCAACAATTATTGGGGGAATGCAGGCCATGAAGATTTCTTCATTGCCAATAACGGTGGCGGCTCGATGCGAGCGGAAAATGGGAGACTCAAGTGGAGTGGCTGCTCCGATGGCTCTTTCTTTGGATCCGCCCATCAATATGATGAATTCATAATGGATTACAAAGTCTGCTCGATATATGTTGGGACAGATGATGTGAGGGAGCAGCAAAAAACCAAGGTCGGTTGCTGGCTCGGTTTGGACTTCTCCAGAAGCTCCTTGACCAAAACTGAATACGGAACCTTTGGCAATTACTACATTTTGATCAATAGCCCTCGCGACTATGATAATGTCTATTTCTATAAGCAAAGCGGCTCACCATATGATGAAGATATCGTCAAAACCAAGCAATATAAGCAGATACCTGCCTCTTTATTCAACGCCTTGCATTATGACGATGTAAGGACCATGAAAAGCGATATCAAGGATGGCGACCATGTATGCGTAAGATGGGTTTCTACTGGTAATACATTGTCTTTATATTTAAAGAAGGCCAGCGAGCCAACATTTGATTTGTATTTCACCGCGACGAATGTCGAACTAAATGGATATTTCGCCTTATGCTGCACAGGCTTCACCTACCTTGAATTGGATGATTTCTCGATGGCTAATACTTCACCAATCTATGTCTGCGCGGATAATGATGTTCCTGAAACCGTCATCGAGACCGAGACGATAACGATCTATGATGACGCTAATGTCGACGTCAATCTCGATGAAGAGATTAATTTAACAGGAAAAGGCGGATGTGGAGGTGCGATTGTAGCATCGGGAATTGTTGCAGGAATTGCGCTCATTTCCGTCGGTGTTATCGCATTTGCCCGCAAGAGAAAGGGGGATAGAAATGAATAGCAAAAGAACGATAATTCTTCTCGCTTCTTTAAGTGCTCTTCTTTCTTCTTGCACCGGTTCTTCCAATGCAAGACTAGAGGCGCCAACCTTTGAAAAGGCATCAAGCCCGATGCATTTCACGGCCTATGCCTGCCCCACGGTGGAGAATTGGTCAGGCACCTCAAATAATGTCAATTGCGCTACCGAGGAGCATTATAGAAAACTTGCGGAAGCGGGTTTCACAAAGGCTTTGGCTTTATACGAAGGAGCGCCAGGCGGAGCAAGAACAACCGCAGAGCATGTTAGAAAATCCCACGCTGCAGCAGAGCAGGACGCTATGAAAATTCTTGAGCAGGCCGAGAAATTCGGAATCAAATATTATGTCAGGGATTGGTCTTTCTATGGATTAGTCAAAAACTATAGCGACATCACGACCAAAGAACAATATGAAGAAATAATCCGCAGTATGCTGCATGAAGATAATCCGTATATCAATTCTCCTTCTTTTCTTGGAAATTATGGCCATGACGAACCCAATTATGATGAGCTTGCAAAAATAAAAGACCAGGTTGAGATATACAATCGCGTGATGAAGGAGCTTGGAAAAGAAGGGGCAGAGTGTGTAATAAACCTTAACCCCTCTTATGTTTCCGGCGCTGGATTGAATTTCCACACTTATAGCGAATATGTCGATTATTATTTCGAGAACATCGCCCCGTTGGTGGGGTATGGCTCTTTTGATTTCTATCCCTTCCTTTTTGATTACGTAGATGGAAGCTATATGAGGCAGATGTATCTATATAACATCGAGCTTTTCGCTAGAAAATGCAAAGAAGGCGGATATGAGCTTAGATCTTATATTCAAGACAAGGGTGATTTCACCGGAACGAGGGATATGTGTGGAATAGGCGATTTTAGATTCCAGATCTACACTCTTATGGCTTTTGGAGCGAGGGATATAACCTATTACACATATTCAGGCGAAGAAAGTGAAAGCGAAGGTGGTTTCGCTTTGATGAATTTCATGGATGGGACATATAATTGGACATATGATTTGGCTAAGAAAGTCAATAATGAGGTTCATGCGTTTGAGGATGCATATCTATCTTATAAGTGGGACGGTGTTATGTATAAAAATGCGAATATCCTCATTGATAATCAGAATTTCGCCAACTTGGTTGATCCCTTGGAATCACACGATAGGGTATCTTTTGGCGATGTAAGCGAAGATACGCTTCTAACCTCGTTTAAAAACGATGAGGGAGATGATGCGTTTATGCTGGTCAATTTCACCGATCCATATTTCAAAAAGAGCGACACAGTCACTCTCAAATTCAATAACGCAAGAGGCCTATTGATGTATCGCATGGGGCAAAAAATGGTAGTGCCTTTGAATAATGGCGAATACACCTTCAAACTTTACCCAGGCGAAGGAAGATTTATCATTCCAATCAAATAATCTATAATTCTAGGAGGAGAAAATATATGAAAAACGTCAAAGGAATATTATTAATGACCGCTCTACTATCTTCTGTAGCGGCTCTTTCCGCATGCGGAAGCAAAGAAGAAGAGGTGCAAGAAGGAAAGACATTGCTTAATTTTGAATATCTTCAAGCAGGTTTTGGCGACGCCCCATATCAGGCTCTTGCCGAAGCTTTTATGGCGGAGCACGATGATGTTTTGGTGAAGCTTAGACCAAATAAAGACATCAACACCACGACCGCCTCCCGCTTGGAGACAAAAAACAATATGTCTGATATCTATATCGTTAGAGATGTATTGGAAATTCAAAGATGGGCCGCCAAAGGCTGGGTTCATGATTTAAAGGACGATGTTTATTCCGCGAAGATAGATGGGGAAGAGACATTGATGGATTTGATGGATGAGGATGCTTTGGAATATTCCAAGGTAAACGACCATTTCTATTCAGTTCCTGAATATTACAACATCGATGGTTTTGTTTATGATGCGGCTTTGTGGGAGAAAAACGGCTGGGAAGTGCCGACAACCACTAAAGAATTAGAAGAGCTTTGCTTGAAAATAAAAAGCGATAGCACTGTCGCCCCAATCGTTTATTGCGGCGGGCCTAATTCCGCAGACGGATATTTATATTTCGCCACAGATGGTTGGATGACCGCCTTTGAAGGAAGGACTAACCTCAAGAGATTCTATGCCTTTGAATCGCCCGATGTATTCAAGCCAGAGAATTCAAGAGGCAAGTGGCACGGATTAACAAACCTCAAAACATTCTTCTATGGCGATTATGTCATGGCGAGATCGCAAGATAAAGACTTTATGACCGCTCAAAAAGACATAATAGACGGGAAAGCCGCCATGATGTTAAACGGTTCTTGGTTCATCAATGAAAACAAAAGAATGCTGGATGTCAATCCAAAAGCCAACATGAAGATGTTCAAGGTGCCTGAGGTATCCGATAGCAACAATGTCAAATTGCGCGCAGAAGGTTATGCGACTGTGACCGGAAAAGAATTAATCTGCGCCGACGTAGGTGCATCATATTTCATCCCAGAATACGCCCCACATAGAGATTTAGCCGTCGAATTCCTCAAATTTATCAATAGGCGTTCCAGCAGCGTTCTCTACACTTTGAATTCCAATGCCCCAAGGCCTCTTGATTACAATATCGATCCGACTTCGGAAGCATATAAAGACATGACTGATTTCGGAAAATCAGTTTTGGATATCGTAAGAAACAATGAACTATTCCTCGCGTTTTCAAAAAGTCCATTAATGTTAGAAGGACATGTTGGATTGTATGCCAAAGGAAGAAGGGAATCTTCAATCTATCAGAAAATGACTCCAGATGAGGTTTTGGAAGACGAATACAATTACGTCTTGAATAACTGGGATTCCTGGACTAAAGCCTAATAGATTATTTATGCAAAATCGCTCCAGAAATGGGGCTTTTTTGATTTTGAAAATCAAGTTTATGATTCTAGATTCTTTTCGTCAATGCTTTCTTTGATATGCCAGAAAGCCGCATAGCCCACGAAAACGACACCAAAGGCGATGTTGACTAGGAAGAATTTATAATTCCATTCGCTTCCGCCTAACGCTAAATAGACATCTGTTTCAAGGAAATTGAATAAGAAGTGGAACAACAACGCCAAAGGCAAGTCGTCTATCGTGGCAAAATACCCACAGATTAGCCCGATAAAGAAAGTGTATCCTATTTGGGCAAAAGTCGTGCCTATATCCATTCCTGAGAATAGATTGAATATATGGCAAATAGCAAATATTCCAGCACTTATCAAAATGCTTAGATGCTTATTGAATTTCATTCTTAACGAAGGAAGAAGAGAATATCTGAAAACCGTTTCTTCGCATAACACCGTTAGCAATGTGATTAAACCGCTTTGATATAAAAGCGACATATTCCCACTTTGGTAGCGATCTGCAGGGAAAACAAGGTAAATAAATAGATTTGAGAAGCATAGAAGCAACGTTGGCCAAAGATATGGATGAATCTTTACGGATGGCTTATAAAGCGATTTGTCAAAGAATTGAATCAGGATAACTGCAATCAAAACGGCGACCCTAAGCGAAGCGTCATAAATCCATTTATAAGCAGCATCCCCATACCAAGGTATTGAGACAACGCCTATATACAAAAGAATCAATATAAGCGATCCGAGAAATCTATATGTGAATGTTCTTTCTTTAGTATCTGCCATATGTAAAGTATAATCTAAAAGATTAAAATATTGTTATGTTTCCTTACGCGTTTGGCTGGCTAGACATGTATGCGGTGATGATTGGGATAGGCATTATCTCGTGTTTTGTATTTCTTGAGATATATTATCGCAAGCAAAAAGTAAGAAAACTTCTAATATCTTATTTTGAGATTTTGGGCACGTTAGCGATTGGCTTGGGTTTACTTTTCGCGGTTCTTTTCCAAAATCTATATGATTTCATCGAAAACCCAGAGACTTATTCGTGGTCATGGTCAATGACTTTCTATGGTGGTCTTATCGGTGGGGTTGTTTTATTCCTGCTTGGCTATTTCTTTGTGATAAGAAAGAAATTCGGTCCGCAGATGAGAAATCTTTTGACTATTGCGCCCGCTTGTATAACGATTGCTCATGCTTTTGGAAGAATTGGATGCTTCCTTTCAGGATGCTGCTATGGAATAGAGACTGATTCTCCTTTGGGGGTGTTGTTCCCAGGCCATAATCACGCGGTGTTGCCAACCAATTTATTTGAAGCAGTTTTCTTATTTGTTTTATCTGGTACTTTATTTTTCTTATCGCTTAAGATTAATTTCAAATACAACATGGGTGTTTACCTGGTATCCTATGGAATTTGGAGATTCATAATCGAATTCTTTAGGGATGACCATAGAGGCGAATTTATCCCAGGACTCTCCCCAAGCCAGTTTTGGAGCATCATCATGATTGTTGGGGGAATTGTTTTTTTCTTCATTTATCATTTTGTGGAAAAAAGAATTGTTAGCAAAAAAGAAGCTCAACAAGAAAATTAGATATAAAATCCCCGCCAAAGCCCCTTCAATTTGTGTATAAGAGGTGAAAAGGAGGGATTTATTTAGTAGCAAAATCACTTTGTACGCATATATCATATGCACAAAATAGTCTTTTTTGACGCTTAAGCGTCAGAATTTGCTATAATTTCTATATGGGCAATAAAATTCCTTCTTCCTGGGTTCATGATATCGAGGCTTTCGAGAAAGCATTCCGTTTGGGCGAAGTCATAAAAGACGAAGTTTTTGTGAATAATCTTTATTCTTCGATTAACCTATTGGAATTTTTAGCCGCCTCATATTCCTTTTGGGATATTAATGAAAGCTTCGCTCCTGTCTATTGCCAGAATTACCTCATAGTGCTAGGCAGCCTATATGAAGGCATCATCCAGGCTGCATTTAAAGAAAAAGAAAGAAGATGCCTTGCTATATGCAACGTTTGTTCCAGAGGAGGAGATTGTCCTTTTTATTGGGCTAAAGACGAAAAAGGCATCAAAGTCATAGGCAGCGAGCTTAGGTTCATCGATCTAATTGAAAGAGCATCGTATCTAGGGATGTTAAAAGGGTTGAGCGAAGATGACGTTAATGGCATAAGAAAGATAAGGAACAACGTCCATTTGAATAGGCTAAATAGGCGTTTCCAAGACTTTGATACACTCAGCACCGAAACAATAAACGCCTATCAAGCAACGCTTAAAAAATTATTCTTCGCAGTCTATAAATGGCTTAAAAACAATGGCGACATCTGTCTATATGATGAGAACAAATCCTCACTTAAGAAAAGAAATATCGATATAGATTCGTTAGAGGATAGATTTGGGATGTAATATGGCGAAAGAGAAGAAGAAAATAAATTCCAAAATCAAATACGCCATATCAATTGGATTGGTGTTATTTCTCACGGTGTTTTCGCTTATTTTCTCCCTCTATGGTGCAGGTGAAGGAGACGTAGGGAAAGGATATCAAATCGTCAGCAGCTCCTTGGTTTCGGCCGATCCGATATATTTGCTTATAATATTTGGCTTGATTCTAGTTTCATATTTGATTGATGGCCTGATCATTCTTGTTTTTTGTCGTTTGTACACCAGACATTATAAATTCCATCAAGGGCTCGCCAATGCGATGATAGGCGCTTTCTATAGCGCTGTCACCCCAGCATCAAGCGGAGGCCAAGTGATGCAAGCCTACACAATGAAAAAGCAAGGCGTAGAGGTTTCAAATGCCGCCTCAATCCTGGTCATGTGGTTTATTATTTATCAATCTAGCTTGGTGGCGTTCGACGTTGTCGCCGTTTTGTTTGAGTGGACCACGATTGGATCAATCACCGCGTTTAAAATACCAGGGGTAGAGGTTGGCTCATGGGATGGAACAATCCCGATGTTACCAATGATTATAGTGGGATTTGCTTTGAATGTCGGGGTTATCTTGATTCTATTCTTAATGAGTTACAACTCCAAAGTTCATAACTTCATCATGCATTATGGCATTGATATATTGGCTAAATTAAAGATTCTTAAGAACCCGGATAGAACTAGAGAGAATTTAAGAGTCCAGGTCGAGAACTTCAAAATTGAATTGCGAAGACTTCAATCGAATTTCCCTGTAACGATTTTGATTTTCTTGTTGTTTACAATCAACCTATTCATTAGATTCTCCCTTCCGTATTTTGCCGGTGCTGCTTTGAGCGATGCATATTATTATGAAGTTGGAAATGCCTATTTCGATCCGGGATACAGGCCTTTATTCTATGTTCTTTTCGACGCCGCGTGTCGGAGCTCATTCCACCAAATGGTAACTGGTTTGCTTCCTTTGCCGGGTGGCGCGGGAGTCTCGGAATTATTCTTTGCTATTATGTTCAAGGATTTCTTTACGACCGCAGATATCGCTTCTACCCAGATTCTTTGGAGAACCGCCTCATTCCATATTGTCGTTATGGCGTCTGGCTTGGTTGCTGCTCTATATCATTCTAGACCAAGAGAAGATTATAAATTCGCCAATAGAGAAACATACATCAATTTGCAGCTTGAAACATTTGATGAAAGAAAACGTTCCTCTGACACAATCTATGAAACAAGCATGCTTTCTAGAAAAGCATTGAGGGAACAATTGTTTGCGATTGGGTTTAAAAATAATGAATATCTTACGGGGGACGCCGAAGGATATCTAAAAGAGTTGAATAGAATCGGTGACAATAGAAAGCGTAGACCGATGATTAAGAAAACCAAGAAAGAGGAAAACAGATGAGAATCGCAATCTTTTCTGATACATTCACCCCAGAAATCAATGGTGTAGCCACCTCGACTTATAACCTCTTTTTGACGTTAAGAGCCCACGGCGAAGAGGTTGTGGTGGTCACCACCAATCATTTCGATAATCAATTCAAATATGAAGATGGAGTGATGAGAATCCCTGGTATCACGATTCTTAAAAAAGCATACGGCTACAAATTAGCGGGCTTCTATAACGCCGAAGCTGCAAAGATATTGAAGGAATTTAAACCTGAAGTCATTCATATCCAAACGGATGGAGGAATAGGTCAGTTTGGTTTCATCACCGCTTCAGCGCTTAAATGCGCATCGGTCTACACTTTCCACACAATGCTTGAGGATTATGCTTATTATGTGACTAGAGGCGTGTTCTTAGAAAGGGTGAGCAGGGGCATATTGCGTGGCTATGTAAGATACAAATCAACCGAAGCCGATGAATTTATCACCCCATCGAAGAAGATTCAGGATTATATGCGCTCAATCGGAGTTGATTCGTATATAAATGTCATCCCTACAGGCATTAATTTCAAAGCGTTCGATAGAAACGATGTGGATCCAGCCAAAGTCAAAGAAATCAAAAAGAAATATGGAATAGAGGGGAAGAAGGTTTTGCTTTCCCTGGGAAGGGTCGCCAAAGAAAAATCCATCGATATTTGCATTGAAGGGTACGCAAAATACCTTTCTACGGCAAAAGATGATAATTCCATTATGATGGTCGTAGGGGGAGGCCCGGCCATAGATGAATTAATCAAATTCAGCGAGAAACTTGGCATAAAGGACAAAGTGATTTTCACCGATAAAGTTCTGCCTAGTGAGGCGCCACTATATTATTCTTTGGGCGATGTATTCTGTTCCGCCTCGATCACCGAAACCCAAGGGCTTACATTCATGGAATCAATGGCCTCTTTCAACATCCTTTTCGCTAGATACGACGATAGTTTAACCAGCCTAATAAAAGATGGGCAAAATGGATTTTTCTTCTTTGATTCTGATGATTTCGCCGCAAAACTCCCCTCTTTATTTGGTTTGAAGCCAGAAGAAAAAGAAAAAATATTATTGGAGGCGATGAAATCAATCGACCCTTATTCGCTCGATGTGTTTTATTCAAGTGTCATGGAGGTTTATAGACGTGCAATACGCAAAAAGTGGTAATAAGCCCATGACAATAATCGACATAAAAAGAAATAAGAAAAAGCAAATTGTGGTCTGCTTTACTGATGAAGAAATCGTTATGAGTGAGAATGTTTTCTCCTCGTTCTTGCTTTATAAAGGAAAAACTTTATCCCCAAAAGAAATAAAGAACATAAAGGAGACGAACGATAAAGAAAGTTTATATAACTACGCTTTGTCTTCACTCAATAGAGGCTCATTCTCCGTCAATGAAATGAAAGCCAAATTATTAAAAAGATGCGATGATTCGGATAGGGTTGATGAGATTTTATTCTCTTTGACAAATATTGGCTTGCTTGATGATAAGCAATATGCGATTGACTATGCCGAAATGATGGGAAACAAATTGTATGGAAAGCAACATATCATAAACAAATTGCTTCATGAGAAGAGGATCTCCAAGCCATATGTCGATTCGCTAAAATTCAAAAACGAAAAAGCTCATGCCGAAAAGGCCCTTGCTTTAAAGGAAAAAAGCTATGCGTCGCTTCCATATAAACAAAAAAGAAACAAACTTAACGCATATTTGGAAAGGCGAGGCTATGAAAGAAGCACGATAGAGGAGGTTTTATCTTCCATCAAGGAAAATCCCAAGGAAGTGCAAAAACGTCTTCTAAACGAAGCGGAGAAAGCGAAAAAGAGGTATTCTAGAAAATATAGCGGATACGATCTCAAACAGAAGATATATTCTTTTTTGCAAAGCAAAGGATATTCAAATAACGATATAAGCCAAGTGCTAGAAAGGATAAAATTATGAATTTTGAAAAAGGACAATTTGTCTCCTCACTAAAAAGTGGAGACCATGTTGAAGGGGTGTTTTTGATCACATCATGCGCTCAATGTGTCAACAACAAAGGAAAGCCATATCTGAATATAGAATTGCAGGATTGCACAGGATCCGCTGACGCAAAGAAATGGGATGTGTTTGAAGGCGATTTAGATATTTTGCATTCAAAGAAGCTAGCCTTCATTGAGGGCGAGGCCAATGAATACAATGGCAAAGTGCAAATAAAGATTGTTAAAGCCGCCCCGATCGATGCATCAATCGAAGAGATGGATAATTCGCTATTCGCCATCAATGCCCCAGTCAAAAAGGAAGATTTGGTGGCGAGATTGAATTATTTTCTTGATTCATTTACGAATGAAGACATCAAAAAGATGGTTAATCATCTAATTGAGAAGAATTACAAGGCCTACATTGATTATCCTGCAGCGACTAGAAACCATCATAATTATGTATCTGGCTTGCTTTACCATTCTTTATGCATGGCAAAACTTGCCGAGAAAGTCGCCTCACAATATAAAAGTCTTAATAAAGATTTGCTAATTGGAGGCTGTTTGATACACGATATTGGCAAAGTCAAAGAATTAAGCGGCCCGCTTGCTACTGAATATACGACCGAAGGAAGATTGCTAGGTCACATTTCAATCGGTCAGGCCGAAGTGAGGATAGCCGCAAAAGAATTGGGGTTAGAAGGAACTGAAATAGCGTTGTTATTGGAGCATATGATCATTTCTCATCATGGACAAAGCGACTATGGCTCGCCAATCGCGCCAGAGACTAGAGAGGCTCTTGCTTTATCAATAATCGATGATTTCGATGCGAAGATGGCGATGCTTGATAATGTATTCTCCGATATGAAACCAGGGGAGTGGAGTGAAAGACTCAAAACAATGGACAATAGAATGTTCTATTTGCCAAAATTCGATAAATAATGTGTTAATTAATGAAAAAGCGAGGTTCTAAGTGAATCTCGCTTTTGCTTTATAAACCTTCTTTGATGGTGGATGCTAGAAGCGGCATATCAATTCCGCTTATATCATTTTCCTTCATCGTGATGGCGAATGTGTTTTCGGCATTCGTATACCTTGGAATGACATGAACATGGAAATGAGGGACGCTTTGACCTGCAATTTCGCCGCAATTCGCAAGGATATTGGTGCCAACTGCCCCAAGCATCTCCCTTTGAGCCTGCCCAATTCTTTGAGCGACATCCATCACTTTATGCATAATGTCTTTTGGACATGATAGGAAATTGTCATAATGCTCCTTTGGCATTACAAGCGTATGACCTTTTGTGACTTGCGAAATATCTAGAATCGCAATCACATCATCATCCTCGTAAATCACAGTTGAAGGAATCTCTTTATCGATTATGCGGCAGAATACATCTTTCATAAATCTATCTCCTTATATTATTAATATATATAGATATATAAAAGGGCGGATTATAGCCCGCCCTTATTATAGCCCTTTATTCTAGAAGAGGTCTGGGAATGTTTTCACGAAATAGTTATAGACGTATGTATCGTGGAATGTCACAGCCATCTTGTCGATGAAATATTTGTTCGAGCTTGTTTTGTATGTGTCTTGGCTAGCCATCGTCAAGGCAACTTGTCTAGCAATATATTCAGTGTAATCGTATGGAGAATCCTTGTGGGCATCCATTTCGCTATATTTGCTAGCAGAAGCTAAAGCGAGTTTTGGACCTTTGACAGCTTCATCAACTCTTACGATATACCAATCAGAGCCGTTATGCATGACATATGGGGTGGTATCGATGTCTTTTTGATAGACTTCTGGGACAAGATAATAATGTCCATTTCTATACCAACCATAGGTTCCTGCATGGTTTTCATCTGGTCTAGTGTCGACTTCGTTAGCAACACCCATCTTGAATAGACGATCTTTCATCGGAAGAGAATCTAAACCGCTGGAGTTTGCATACCATCCATCGGTGACGGCGGAGGTTGAATAGAGGCTGTTGGTCTTTATGGTTAAGCCGGTCATTATGTTATAGGCGCCGCTGCCGGTGAAATCTGAACGGATATCGGTGACATCTGATTCTAGATATCTATCGGTGGATGATAAGAGCCTATTGAATGAGGTGTAATAGCTCCCTAAGGTCGATTGATCTGGGGCGGAGAATTCCTTGCCTTCGACTTCGAATTTCCCTTTGCCATCGCTTGCAACCCAGTTGGCTTCTTTGTAGATATTGCCAATGAGAGTGTTGTCGGCATCTGCACTTTCGCCATAAAGCTTTTCATCAGCGACTTTCTTCAAAGCAACGCCCTTATAGAGGTCATCTAAGAAGGTAAGGCCATAAACATCGGCGTCAAGGCCCTTTTCGATAACTAATTTGGCGTAGGCTTTAACAAGGTTTTCTGTCGCGCCGCTATAAGCAGCGTTATCGCTTAATTTGATGTATCTGACTTTTCTAGCGAAGGTGTTTCCTAGAGTCCTATAGTTCTCTTTATATAGATATTGAGAAATCAAAAGTGTTCTATAGATGTCTGGTAAGACAGCTTTCTCGATATATTCGCCATAATTGCCGAAGATATCTTTGAAGAATTTGCCTTCGCCGCTGATGACGGATGGATCACTGGTGATTCTGATTGAGCCATCGACCAATACGCCATCTTCGAAATAGTCATCACCAATGGTGTAATAGGACTTTCTTTGCGCATCGACGAATTTCTTTTCGATGAATTCATTGCGGACTTGATATGAAGAATTGGTGACATAGCCATGGAAGACTTTCAACACTCTATACATGAATTCGTTATAGAACATCTCAAGTTTGGCTGGCACGGCATTACCGTCGGCATCTTTGTAAGCGCCGTATTTAGCGGCAAAAGCAGCCTTTTCTTCATCGGTTCCGCTTTCATAAACAGTCTTTAACCCTTTTGTTTCGCCATCATCGAAGAATGGTCCAAAGAATGATTTGGAATAAATCAAAAGGATATTATTGAGGACCTTTTCTGAGCTGCTATCGCCAGAGGTGACAACAGCATCATATATGGCCTTCATGGTGTTATTTGGGATATCATCGCTTTCAGCGATTAATGCCTGGTTGTAGACATCATCAGTTGGCTTGGCGACGACATCGTCACAGCCTGCTAGAGTTGCAACGCTAGCAAGTCCAAGCAAAGTTAGCAATAAAGTCTTTTTCTTATTTAGCATGGTAGCAAACTCCTCCTTTTTCCCAGGCGGCACCATCATGATTCTTATATCCGATGGCGCAGTATTCAGAGATCAAAGTTCCTTTTCCAGTACCTTTGCCAAGATTTCTGGCTTCTTCCTGTGCTTGAATCATTTCAGCATAGGTCTTCCAGTTATTCGCCCAAGTGTTGAAATGATCAGCCTTGGTGTTCTTGCGGTTCTCTGAAGTGTAGTTTTTGATTTTGGCTTCGATAGCGGCTGAATTGAAGACGATTTTCTGCTCTTTGACGAGATTCTGGAAAATGTAAGTCGACAATGAGCTGTTATAGTTCTTCAAATCTGTGGTGATTGTTCCGCTTCTTGTCTGCCATTCAGACTGTGAGGTCTGGTTGTAATTGACATAGGTTGTTGCAGCAGTCTTGTCCTCGCCATAGGTTGGATATCCTTCAAGGCCTGGACGGGTTGTGCTGTAATAATCATTTAAATCAACGGTATTTGATTTGTAATTTGTTCCGCTTTCTTCTTTGTTGGAGGCGGTATTCTCAGTGACTTTCTTGGCCTCTTTATCATATGTTGAGCCATATAAAGATAAGGCATCTCTTTGGACGACAATGAAGTGAATTCCTTGATAGCTGGAAGCGCCAGCGCGAACTGCTAGAACGATTTGACCTTCGGAGTTGGACAAAACATTTTCGCTCAATCCTGTGACGTCTTTGTTATCATTTTGGAATCCAGGCAAAGCCTTATATACATCGGAAACTGTGCCTTTTTCATCCTCGAAATCGCTGCTGAATGTGCTAGGCAAGGAGCCCCCATCGTACAAGTTGTAAGGAACTTCGTTCGGTGTGATGACGCAGATATTGTGTTTGTTGAAATATTTGTTGAACAAGATATTTCTTGGGTAGTAAATAGCGTTGCCATCGTTTACTGGGTTACCTTCGCTATCCTTGGTGACTTTGGCGGCTTTATATAAAGCGACTGCGGCACCATAAGGAATTTGGCCTAGACCAATATCTTCTTTGAAGTAATTGTAGATGGTTTCTTCACTGCCATCAGCCTTGATGACTGTCTGGGTTGGATCGATGTTTTCCTCAGAAACTTCAGTGGCATCATCCTTTAATCCAGGGGTGACTCTGAAAATATTTTCTTTGGCCCAAGTGGTTGCATTTTCGCCTGTGTATGTCTTGTTATACAAGGAATCAAAGGCGTATGTGCCAAGTTTGAATTCAGGAACGAAATCGCTGGACATGACTTTGGTAACAATGCTGGTTTCGCCAAAGTTCTTAGCGCTGCTCTCGTCTTCTGATTGGGCAACGGCGATTTCGCCAAAGCTCTTCCAAGTGGTATCGCGTACTGTACCGGCTGCATCTCCATTATCGGTAACGCTAGTGACTGCACCGGCTAATTGGAAGATAACACTGGACAATTTTGTGGCTTCACCACCTTTGGTGGCATCGCTATCTTCGGTGATTTGTCCTTGGGTGAAGGCTCCGCTAGAAGCAGAGACTTTGACCAATATATGGCGGAAATGATAAGGCATTTGCTCCTTGATCCAACCGTCATTGCCGATTCCATATCCTTCAGCGTCTTCTGGGAAAATCCTATTTTCTTCAGCGACTTCTCCGGAATAAAGACCGTTGGTAGCACCATCTCTTACAGCGTTGATGTTGTCGTTGTAATAATGGTTCTCAAAAGCTTCCTTCTCTTTTTGATATAAATGATATTCAAATAAATCATTCAAGTTTTCACATTTGTGGCTTGAAAGGATCGATTCGAATTCGGTTTGATAGCTAGTGCCATTATTGTTGGCGTTTTGACGAGCGTTTGACTCATCCTCCAATACTAAGTTCTTGGCCTTGACTTTCAAATCCTCTAATTCTGTAGCTTTGGCAGGGCTGTTGTAGTATTTACGTACCAAGACTTCATAGAGCTTATCGAAGTATGTCGAGGCTGTTGTGCCAGATCCTTCGTAATCTCCTAATAATTCTTCGGCAGTATAACTCACAACATTTCCGCTGTCATCGACGAAGGTTAATATGCCACCTTTGTCATCTTTTGTTGGTCCGTTACAACCCGCTAAAGATGAGATGGAAGCAGCTAAACCAATCAATCCAAGAGCGTGTTTCATTCTCTTCATGTGTGATATACTCCTCTCATAAGAATGCTAAAGCATTGCGAGAATGATTTTATTCTCTTACGAGAATCTTATCAACAATAAATTTTCATCTTTTGAAAAATAATCAAAAAAAGCGGATTATTTATCGTATTATTTGTTGCTTTTGAAATACTGTTTTACAATACATTCGGTTTGAGGAATTGAAATGGCTACTCTAAAAATTGAAAATCTACACGCCTCAGTCAAGGGACGTGAAATACTCCATGGTGTCAATCTGGAAGTCAAAGAAGGCGAGACCTTAGCTCTACTAGGACCCAACGGACATGGCAAAAGCACTTTGCTAGCATGCATCATGGGGAATCCCGCCTTTGAAGTAACTGAAGGCAAGATATTGTTTGATGGGGTTGATTTAACTGTTCTAACACCTGATAAACGTAGTCTTGCTGGTATCTTTTTGGCTATGCAGTACCCCAGTGAAATACCTGGACTAAATTCTGCCGACTTCCTCAAAGCCTCTATGAATGCCAGAAGAGAAAAGCCATTAAGCTTATTCCAGTTTTACAATTCATTGCAAAACGCTTATAAAGACTTGAATATTCCTTTTGAGATGAGCAACAGAAATTTAAATGAAGGATTCTCTGGTGGAGAAAAAAAGAGAAACGAAATCCTCCAAATGAAACTATTAAAACCAAGAGTCGCCATGCTTGATGAAATTGACTCCGGTTTGGATGTGGACGCTATGCAAATCGTATCTGATTCTATAAATGAAGAGCAACAAAGAGGCTGCGGATTTATGATAATCAGCCATTACGCGCGCTTATATAGTATGCTTCATGTAGATAAAGCCGCCATTATGATCAATGGAAGAATTGTATGCACTGGCGGACCAGAACTAATAGAAAAGATAGATAAAAATGGCTATTCCTGGATTAAAGATGAATTTGGCATATCTATAGATAAAGAGCAGGATGCCGGATTGAATAATGTTTCAATAGGCGTATGCGCTACAAGGGAAGCAACAAAATAAAATGATAAATATTGACTATATAGACAATTTACCATCAATTTTGGACCTAAAAGTCCCTGCTGGAGAAACGTTAAACCTTAGGATTTGCGCATTTTCATCTTTACAGGACACAATAATCAATGTCGATGTTGATGAAAATGGATATTTCAACGGGGTACTCGCTGATTTCACTGATAATTCCTTTAAATTTATTGTTAATATTTCATTAAAGTCAAGAGGTTCTGGTTGTGAGTGGCACGCAGCATCGCTTGCAAAAAACAAGACAAAAAAAGTATTTGAACCATCTGTAACGCATAACGATACTCATCAATATGCTTTAATGAGCAATTATGGCATTGCAAGAGACGAATCCGAGCTTGTTTTTGCCGGTTGTAGTGAAATTATCAAAGGTGCGAAAGCCACAAACACCCGCCAAGAAGCCAAAATCATTGTGTTTGATGAAAAATGCAAGGCCAAGGCATCGCCAATACTTAAAATCGGAGAGAATGACATATCCGCTTCCCATGGTGCGGTTGTTGGCAGATTAAACGATCAGCATTTATTCTATTTGGAAAGTAGGGGTATTTCTGAAGAGCAAGCAAAGAGACTCATAACTCTTGGATATCTTAAACCTATTACAAATTACTTTACGGACGAAAAATTGAAAGAAAGAATTGTTGAGTCAATTGAAAAAGGTATTTAGTAAATTTATGATTGACGAAAAATTGATAAGAAAAGAATTCCCAATGTTATCCAACCCTCCATTAATGCAGGGTCATCCTTTAGTGTGGCTTGATAACGCTTCAACAACACTTAAACCACAATGTGTTCTTGATGCTGTTTCTTCTTATTACATTTCTAGAACCAGCAACAGCCATCGTGGGGACTATGATCTTTGCTATTCAATGGATGTTGAAACTGAACTAACAAGAAAAGCAGTTTCTAAACTTATCAATTGTTCCCCAAATGAAGTCGTGTTCACAAGCGGAACAACAGATTCGTTAAATAGACTTGCCCAATCTCTTCAATACAGCTTGAAGAAAGGGGATGAAATAATCATCAGTCTATCTGAACATGCTTCAAATGTTCTCCCATGGTTCCAAATCGCCAAGCATACCGGCGCTGTTATCAAGTACGTTGAATTGCAAAAGGATGGACTCATAACTCTTGAAAATCTTCGCAAAACCCTCTCAAAAAGAACCAAAATAGTATCTTTGGCCCAAGTTGGTAATGTTTTAGGTCAAATCCAGCCCATAAAAGAATTGGTGGCGGAAACTCATAAATTTGGCGCCATTTTCATTGTCGATGGGGCACAGTCTGTACCTCATATGCCAGTAGATGTAAAAGACCTCGATTGTGATTTCCTATGCTTCTCTGGACATAAGATATGTGGTCCTACTGGAATTGGTGTCTTGTATGGCAAATATAAATTGCTTGAAGACCTTGAACTTAATTCGGTCGGCGGCGGAATGAACGATAAATTTTATCTCGATGGCACAATAAAACCTTCAAAAGCACCAGCTAAATTTGAAGCGGGAACTCAGAATCTTGAAGGCATATTGGGATTGCGTGCTGCAATTGAATTTATAATGAAAATTGGGCTAGAAAACATTGCAGAACACGAACATAAACTAAAAAAATACGCGGTTGAAAGAATTAAGGAACTTGGCAATTCTGTAATCTATAATGCTGATGTCAAATCTGGAATCGTAACATTTAATATAAATGATGTTTTCGCTCAAGATGCAGCGACATACCTTAATAGCAAGGGGATTGCCTGCAGAAGCGGCCAACACTGCGCTAAGCTGCTAAATGATTTTATTGGCACGCCAGCAACAATCAGGGCGAGTTTTTATTTCTATACCACAAAGGAAGATATTGATAAATTGGTTGATGCGGTCAGCCACGGAAAGGAGTTTTTGGATGCCTACTTTTGAGTTAACTCCCTCGATGATGAGGGAAATAATAATGGACCATTATCAAAATCCGCGTCACAAGGAAAAGCCATCCCAAGATGGATATAAGACGCTTCATGCATCAAGCACGAATTGCATCGACGATTTTGATTTATTTGTCAAAGAAGAAAATGGTGTTATCAAAGACGCCTTGTGGGATGGAGTCGCATGCACAATCTCCACAGCTTCAACTGATATTCTATGCGACCTCGTCATAAACGAGGATTCAAGCAAAGCCTTATACATAATAGACCAATACCTAAAAATGATAGGCGAACAGCCTTACGATGAGTCGGTATTGGATGAGGCATTAGTATTCGTTAACACATCAAAACAGGCGGCTAGGATTCATTGTGCGACGATGGGTTGGACGACATTAAAAGAGATAATAGAGCAAGACGAGGATCATCATGGCGGACACTGATTTCTTAGACGAAAAATACAAATATGACTTCAAAACCGACGCAAAAGTCGTCTTTTCTACCGGAAAAGGCATAAATGAAGAAGTTGTCAAAGCAATCTCAAAAGCTAAGAATGAGCCGGAATGGATGCTTGAATACAGACTGAAGTCTTTTAGGGCTTTTATGAAAATGCCTATGCCTTCATATGGTCCAGATCTTTCCTTCATTGATTTTGATAGCTATACCTATTTCACAAGGGTTGCCACAGGGGAAGAAAATTCTTGGGATGAGGTGCCTGAAGCGGTAAAAGAAACATTCCAGAAACTTGGTATCCCCGAGGCTGAACAAAAATATCTTTCTGGCGTAACTACCCAATACGAAAGCGAAGTCGTATATCACAATATGTTGCAGGAAGTAACTGAAAAGGGTGTTATTTTCCTTTCGACAGATATGGCCCTCCAATTATTCCCTGACATAATGAAGAAATATTTTGGAACTGTCGTGCCTTATGCAGACAATAAATTCGCAGCCTTGAATGGTGCAGTTTGGAGCGGTGGCTCCTTCATTTATGTTCCAAAAGGAGTCCATTTGGATAAGCCATTACAGTCTTATTTTAGGATCAATAATGAAAAGAGCGGGCAGTTTGAAAGAACTTTGATAATTGTGGATGAGGGCGCCGATTTGCATTATGTTGAAGGATGCACCGCCCCATTGTATTCAAAAGAATCGCTCCACGCTGCGGTGGTGGAAATAGTTGTATTAAAGGACGCTAAATGTAGATATACAACTGTCCAAAACTGGTCCAGCAACATTGTTAATATGGTTACCCAGAGAGCGCTTGTTGAAGAAAACGGGTTGATGGAATGGGTTGATGGCAATATCGGAAGTTATAGAAATATGAAATATCCTGCCTGCATTTTGCATGGCGATAATTCTAAAGGATCTGTTATTTCAATTGCAGTCGGCGGAAAAAATCAATTCCAAGACAACGGAGCTAGGATGATTCATCAAGGCAAAAACACAAGTTCAACAATAATATCAAAATCCATCTGCAAAAACGGGGGAACTGCAAACTATAGAGGAACCGTTCGAATGGAGAAATGCGCGGATAATGCCCATTCTCATGTCGAATGTGACACTTTAATGCTTGATGAATTAAGTTTTTCAGATACTTTGCCAAAGAATGAGATTTTGAATTCTTCATCATATATAGAACATGAAGCAACCGTATCTAAAATCAGCGAGGATCAACTATTCTATTTGATGTCTAGAGGTATAAGCAAAAAGGACGCTACCCAGATGCTTGTTATGGGATTCATAGAACCATTCAGCAAAGAGTTACCAATGGAATACGCCGTCGAGTTGAATCAATTAATCAAACTCGATATGTCGGATTCGATAGGTTAGTGGCTATAATAGACCCATGGATTATGAAATAATTGTCGTAGGAGGTGGTCATGCTGGAGTTGAAGCGGCTTTAGCCTCGGCCCATAAAGGTCATAGAACCCTTTTATGCACATTAAATAAAAAGATGATGGCCAATATGCCATGCAATCCCCATATAGGCGGCTCCGCCAAAGGGATTGTCGTTAGGGAAATTGATGCGTTGGGCGGAATAATGGGCATCGCCGCGGATCATCATCCTTTGCAAATGAAAATGTTAAATACCGGCAAAGGCCCCGGCGTCCAATGCCTTAGAGCTCAAGAAGATAAATACGGATATCCAGAATACGTCCAATCGATTGTATTAAACACAGAAAATCTCGATGTTATAGAAGCAGAGGTCAAGGGTGTTTTAAACGAAGATAAAACGATCAATGGGATTGTCTTAGAGGATGGAAGAAAAATCTATTCAAAGGCTATTATCCTCACAGTTGGCACATATTTAGAGTCCACAATCATATCTGGAACAAGCGTTATTCCCAGTGGACCAGATGGAGAAAAACCAAGTCATGGTCTTTCAAAATCATTATCAGATTTAGGCATAGGAATGTTTAGGCTAAAAACCGGAACACCTCCTAGATTAAAGAAGGAAACAATAGACTTTTCTGTGTCCTCAATTCAACCAGGAATGGATGGACAACTTGCCTTTTCATATACGACTAAAGAATATGTTCCTCTTGAGAAGCAGCTTCCATGTCACTTGATTTACACAAGCGATGAGACGATAAGGATTATTAAAGATAATATTGATAAATCAGCTTTATATAATGGAACGATAAAAGGGATTGGTCCTCGTTATTGCCCCGCCATAGAAAGCAAAGTGATGCGTTTTGCCGATAAACCCCGTCATCAATTATTCTTGGAACCAGAAACAGAATTCGGAGATTCTATATATCTACAAGGTTTTTCTACTGGAATGCCACACGATATTCAAGAGAGAATGGTGCATTCATTGCCAGGCTGCGAAAATGCAGAAATTCTTAAATATTCATATGAGATAGAATATGATGCTCTTAAGCCTTTGCAGTTTGATGACACACTTAAAATCAAAGGATTTGAAGGGCTATATGTTGCCGGGCAAATATGTGGAACATCAGGATATGAAGAGGCTGCCGCATTAGGCTTGATGGCAGGCATAAATGCATCGCTAAAAATAGAAGGCAAAGATCCTTTAATCCTTTCTAGAGATGAGTCATATATAGGCGTTATGATTGACGATTTAGTAACAAAAGGCGCGGATGAACCTTATAGACTATTATCTTCTAGAGCAGAATATAGACTTTTATTAAGGCATGACAATGCGGATTTGAGGCTATGCAAATACGGGTATCAAGTTGGGTTGATAAATGAAAATAGATATAATGATTTCATCAAAAAATACAAAGAAATCGATGAGATAATTGGTATTTTATCAAACAATTTAATATCTGATAGAGAAGGGTTAAAGACATTACTTTTATCAAGAGGATATGACGATATAAATGAAGGACACAGAGGAATTGAAATCCTAAAAAGACCGAGAATTGGATATAAAGATATAAAGCCATTAATGAAGGAACTTGATGAATTTTATATTGACGATTCCTCAATATTATCTTTAGAGACAAAAATTAAGTTCGATGGTTATATTAAAAAAGAGAAACGTCAGGCGGAAAGCAATAGAAAATTAGATAATATGTTGCTACCGAATGACATTGATTATTTATCAATGGACGGATTGAGATTAGAAGCCAGGACTAAATTAAACGAAACAAAGCCAAGAACCATTGGTCAAGCCGGAAGAATCAGTGGAGTTAATCCCGCAGATGTCTCTGTTCTTGTTTTATACTTAATGAAGAATAAAAAGATATGACATTATTAGAACTAAAAAAAGACATATCAAGCGTATTGGTGTTGGACGATTCCTGCATCAGCAAATTTGAAAAGTATATGGATTTGCTTCTTGAATGGAATGAAAGATTTAATTTGACCGCAATCAAAACCAAAGAAGAGATAATCGAGAAACATTTTTACGATTGTTTGCTCCCTGTTCAAATGATCGATTTGAATGACAAATATATTGCGGACCTAGGGACAGGCGCAGGTTTTCCTGGGCTTGTCTGGTCAATATGTTTTCCTTCTTCCAAATTTGTTTTGATTGAATCCACTGGGAAAAAATGCAAGTTTCTTAAAGAAGTTGTTGATAAATTAGATCTCAAAAACGTCGAGATAATTAATGACAGAGTCGAAAATGTCCATAAATTCGAGACTTTTGATTTGGTGACATCTAGGGCAATGAGCTCTCTTCAGATCATTTTAGAAGTCGGCGTACCTCTTCTAAAAATCGGCGGGCACTTTTTGGCGATGAAAGGGAGCAAGGGCGAGGAAGAAATAAAATCTTCTAAGCATTGTTTGGATGAATTGAAGTGTTCAATTTCCGCCATAAACAAGACGTCTCTTCCAACAGATGATTCAAGAAGAATCAACATATTAGTCAGGAAAGATGCAAAAACACCAAAAAAATATCCTAGAACTTGGTCAAATATCGTCTCCAAGCCATTATAATTAATCCATGAGCAAAATTATTTCAATCGCAAATCAAAAAGGTGGAGTTGGAAAAACAACAACCGCAGTTAATCTCTCTGCCTGTTTTGCTTCTTTGGGATATAAAGTTCTTTTGATTGACATGGATCCACAAGGAAATGCAGGAAGAGGACTTGGCATTGATATCACGTCAATGAAAACAACGATATTCGATGTCTTGACTGGTAGTATGCATATAGATCAAGTCATCATGCCAACAAGGTATCAAAACCTCCATTTGCTTCCATCAAACCTTAAATTAGCAACTCTAGATGGATATTTCGCTGATAGGAATTTCTCCACATCCTTCACTTTATTAAAAGAAAAGATTGAAAATATTTCTCTCAGCTATGACTTTATTATCATCGATTGTCCCCCTTCGTTGGGTTTTTTGTCTTTAAATAGCTTGGCGGCATCCACATCCGTCATAATACCAATACAATGTGAATATTTTGCGATGGAAGGAGTGGCCTCCGTTTTATCCACCATAAACAAGGTTCATCATCAATTTAATCAAAAGCTCAGAATCGAAGGCTTTCTCTTGACTATGTACGACTCGAAAGTATCTTTGAATGTCGAGGTTGCAGAAGAAGTAAGGAACGTATTTAAGGAAAATACCTTCTCTGTTGCGATACCAAGGAATGTTTCTTTGGCCGAAGCCTGCGCTTTAGGGCAGCCCATTACTACATATAAGCCCACCTCACACGGTGCAACAGCCTATATGTCTTTAGCGAAAGAGGTCTTAGAACGTGGCTAAAAAAACACAATTTATCAAAAATAATTCCCTTAACGACCTTATTCAGAAGTTCTCTAAGCACGATGTTATTGCCGAAATGGAAAAGGAATACTCCAAAATGGAGTCCAAAACTCTTTCCATTTCTTTGATAGATGACAATAAATTTATTGATTCTGTTGCGATGGGTCAACCTTTGGTTGATAGGTTTGCATCCACGATTGAAGAGAGAGGAATCTGGAATCCATTAATCGTAAGACCGTGCGGCGCGCATTTCGAGTTGATTTTAGGGCGAAAAAGATTTTTTGGCGCAAAAAAGATAGGTCTAGCAGAAGTCCCCGTTGTTGCCATTGATGTGGGGGATGAAGAAACATTGCTGATGCTTTTGGCGGATTGCCGTGACCAAAGAGAACCAAATATAGTTGAAATGGCAAATATATATAAGGAACTCGCCAATAGATTTGATTATTCTCAGTTGACCTTGGCAAAAATATCCCATTTTTCTAGAAGCCAAGTCACAAACATAATGAGAATATTATCACTGCCAAAGAATATAGTGGACCAGATTGCGACCGGCAACCTAACTTATGGACATGGTAGGGCGATCGCGACTCTTTCCAATGATCAGATTCAAGAGATTGTTGAATTGATTCATCGAGAAAAATTATCTGTTAGGCAAACAGAAGAATTGGCGAGGCAATATACAGAAAAGCCAATTGAGAAAATAGAAATCTCCGATTCAGATAAGATGAAAAAGACAACAGGTGCCAAAGCGGTGACAATAAAAAATAACACCATAACGATGGTCTTCAAAAACGAAAAAGACTTAAAAAACTTTATCAAAACCCACTTAAATTAAGAAATTAAATACCTGCAACCTGCTTACTGTTGATGGTTTTTTCACGCAGATGCGCCGTGTCGTTGTATCTAAGTATTTTGCCGTAATATCTATCATCGACTTCTACAAAATCTATGATGGTGACAGCGGTTAAATCCATGCATTGGAAAGTAGTGCTAAAAATACTATATGGGATATCTAGCATATTGCTTAGGAAAGAATAAGCAAAACCACCATGGGCGACAAGCGCAATATTTCCAGGCAATTCCTTGATTTTTCTATAACAATTGTTTTCTCTATCATGTCTAAGACCGAGGCTTTCCAAGAATTCATCAGAAAGTTTTGCCATATGCTCGAAGCCCTCTTTAAATTTATCGTTTTCAAAAGAAGGATCTTCGTAATATTTCAATCCTCTGTTAATCGTTTCCGTTTTTCTGAAAGCTTTTATGTGATTAGGTTCCCAAAATGGCCATTGGTATTTGTCATTGCCAAGATTCAAAATAAAGAACCTTCCTCCATTATCTTCACGGCTCCAATCTTGCTGTATAGGCGTGATTTGATGGGGTTTTGCAAGGAAATTGGCGGTTTCCGTTGCTCTTCCTTGAGATGAACAATATATGGCGTCAAACTTGATATCTTTATAATATTTGCCTAACTTTTGCGCTTGTTCTTTGCCCAGTTCGGTTAGGCAGTCGAGGGCGTAATTTGGATCGCCATGTCTTATCAAATATATTCTCATGTTAATAATCTTGCACTTTTCTTGACTTCATTTCTACACTTACTAAAATAAAAGTACTTCAGGGTGACGTTAATTACGTCGACTGGCGGTATAGCCCGCAAGCTCCTAGAGCACGATTAGGTGAAAATCCTAAGCCAACGGTAAAGTCCGGGTGAGAGAAGTAAGCGTTCCCCTGGAATATGTTTGGGGGATTTTTTAATGAATGATGTTCTGAAATATTCCTTGCTTGCCGGTGCAATCGTGCTAGTTGTGGTGGGTGTTATCGTTTCTTTAATCATCGAGCATAAAAAAGATAATCGTAGCAATGTTCGTTATATTGCTAGAGTTTCTGTTTTCGGGGCTTTATCCGCCATCCTTTATTGCGTTCCATTTTTGACGTTTAAGCTCCCATTTTTGCCTTCATTCTTATCCATCCATTTAGATGAAATTCCTATTTTTATTGTGGGTTTTGCTTATGGCCCTTGGTCAGCGGTTGGAGTAATTGTAGTGAAAACATTGATTAAGCTGCCTTTAACTACAACTTTGACGGTTGGAGAATTTGGAGATTTATTTTATTCACTCGTTTTCATTCTTCCTTCTGCGATTTTGTATCAGAAGAGAAGAAAATTGTCGTCCGTTTTCATAGGCTTCGGCATATCGATGGTCACTCAGTTGCTAGTAGCAATGGTATTTAACGTCTATGTGATGATTCCTTTCTATATGCTAGTAATGGGTTTGCCAGAAGAGGCCATATTATCGATGTGCCAGGCGGCGAATCCAAACATCAAAGATGTCGGCTGGTCATATGCATTATTCGCAGTTCTTCCGATGAATGCGATAAAAAACGGCATCGTATTGGTCGCTACATTCTTCATGTATAAAGGACTAAGAAGGTTCTTGAAATTAAGTTGGACCGCAAAAAGAAAACAAAAAGCATCTGCAGATGTAGAACTGTATCGCCTCCCGCAGTCAAGCACGACTGAAAACAGCATACAAAAAGCACCCGAGATTGACTCGGATGCTAATGGTTCTGTAATTAATTAGGCTTCTTCGATGGCGCCAACTGGGCAAGTGGCAACGGCATCTTCAATGACTTCGTCTTCGGCCTCGGCGTAAGCTTCAGCTTTTCCTTCGTCGTTGAATTGGAATGCTTCGGAGTGTGAACCAACGCACAACCCGCAACCGATGCAAAGATCGGCATTGACTTTTGCTTTCTTCATAACAAAACCTCCTCTAGGTACAAAATGAATTATAGGATAAAAACACCTTTGATTCAATATAACTATTTTAATATGTTTTTCATTTAAGAAAATTCATCATAATAGTAAAATCTAATTAATGGTTACTAGAGTAAAAAAGTGGGAAAGATATAGAAAGAAAATCGAGAAAATGCCCGATGGGCGCTTTCCGACTCAGCAAGGAGTGGAGGTCGAAAAGAAGGCCGCTGATGATTTTGTTCTTGCTTCTGCCTCCCCGGCGATTTATGCAATTGATTCGACAACCATCGGGATAAAAAGACGGACACCTCATCTATTTTTCAAAGGCAAAAGAAAAAAATTATTAATATTAATCATTAAAGTGTTTATATTAGTTTTGGCAATCGTAGCATTCATTCTTCTCTGGATGCTATGGGTGGCCAGGGGGAATTAAAATGAAAAAATGTGTCGCAATCGCAATTGATGGACCAGCCGCTGCGGGGAAAAGCACCGTGGCGAAATTAGTCGCTAAAGCCTTAAACATGACTTATATCGACACAGGCGCTATGTACCGTGCCGTGACTTGGGCGACAATCAATGCCGGATTAGACCCCAAAAAAGAAGAAGACGCCAAAACACTCCTCCCTGGATTAAAAATAGATTTGATGGAGGATGGCAGGGTTTTTTGCAACGGAAATGATGTTACAAAAATCATCAGAGAGCCAATCGTATCGGGGAATGTAAGTTATATTGCCGCAATGAAATCGGTAAGGCTTGCCCTCATTGATATGCAAAGAGAACTCGCCAAAAGCAAATCGGTCGTAATGGATGGAAGGGATATTGGCAGCTATGTTTTGCCGGATGCCGAAGTAAAAATATTCCAAATCGCATCTGTTGAGACTAGAGCCCAAAGAAGATTTATTGAAAATCAAAGCAAGGGCATAGACACCACATACGAAGAAGTGGAAGAGGAAGTCAGGAAAAGAGACTACATTGACTCCCATCGTGATTTCGACCCGCTTGTGGCGGCGGAAGATAGCATCGAAATCGATACATCCTTCATGACCATCCAAGAAGTGGTAGATGCAATTTTAAAGGTCATTAAAGAAAAAACCGGATTGGAGCCTCAATGCCATTAGGAACAGTCGCTATTGTCGGGGCGCCAAGCGTAGGAAAATCCACTATATTCAATCGTATCGTCGGCGAAAGAGCGGCGATTGTCAGTGAAATCCCAGGAACCACAAGAGATAGGCTATATTCCAAAGCCAGCTGGCTTACGAAAGAATTCACGGTAATAGATACTGGTGGACTACAAATCAAGGACGCGCCATTCCAAGAAGAAATAAGAGCTCAAGTCGATTTAGCCTTAATCGAAAGCGACTTGATAGTTTTTGTCGTGGATGGGAAAGTTGGCTTAAGCGGCAACGATAGGTATATAGCAAAACTTCTTTATAAGACAAATAGGCCGATTATTTTAGCGGTCAACAAAGTTGATAACATTAATGAAATATCTTCAATCGGCGATTTCTATAGATTGGGATTTGGAGATCCTATCGCTACATCAGGCGCCCACGGAATCGGAATAGGCGACTTGCTTGATAGGATAATCGCCTTGCTCCCAGAACGCGAAGAAATCGATTATGGGAATGCGATAACATTCTCGCTTGTTGGGAGGCCTAATGTAGGCAAATCATCGATCACCAATTATATCCTTGGCGAATATAGGCAAATCGTTTCCTCGATCTCTGGCACGACTAGGGATTCTATTGATACCCCGTTCACATATGACGATAAAAATTTTGTCGTTATTGATACAGCTGGTTTGGTAAAAAGAGGCAAGATTTACGAGGCAATTGATAAATATTCTGCATTAAGAGCCCTTAAAGCAATCGAAAGAAGTGAGATAGCATTGTTTGTTATCGATGGCTCAACTGGCATGATTGCCCAGGATGCCCACGTGGTTGGATATGCGGTTGAAGCAAAGAAAGCAGTGGTAGTCCTGGTGAATAAATGGGACGTGGAAAAAC
Organism: Bacilli bacterium; assembly: GCA_017468925.1. GTDB lineage: Bacteria > Bacillota_I > Bacilli_A > RFN20 > CAG-826 > UBA4951. The sequence goes on from JAFUHI010000009.1 coordinate 443,570, forward strand.
ATGGGGTGGACGACCAAAGGAAATTCCTTGAGCTATTGAGAGCGAATTTCAAATTCCTAGAATATGCCCCGGTGATATTTGTCTCTGCAAAAACAGGCAAGAATATGGAAAAAGTACTCCCTACCATCATGAACGTGCATGATGCCTATAATCGCAGAATCCCTACATCTATATTAAATAAGATAATATTAGACGCGCAGGAGATGAATCCGACTCCAGAATTCAACCATGGAAGGCTTAAGATCATTTATGCTAGCCAAGTAGGCGTTGAGCCTCCAACATTCGTCTTATTCTGCAACAACCCAGCCTTCGCTCATTTCTCTTACACCAGGTATTTAGAGAACAGGCTTAGGGAGTCGTTTGACTTCGAAGGAACACCTCTAAATATCATCTATAGAATGCGAAAATAATAGTAAAGATTGTAAAGATTTTAAATAATCAAAACATTCGATAGTAGGCTTGTTTTAACTGTCTTATCTTTTGTGATAATTAAAAATTATTAATCAAAAAATTCAGGAATTATCGAATGTTTTTTATATCCTGAACAAACGTAAAATAATTTAATCAAATTTTCAAAAAATAATAATATAGGAAACATCGAATGTTTTTAAAAATAAATTTTTGGTCAAAATATTGTAAAATCATCGATGGTATGTTAATTTATTGATACATACATTTAGCATATAGGAGGAATTATCCAAATGAACAAAGCTGAATTAGTATTAAAAGTTGGCGAAGTCGCCCAGCTCTCCAAGAAAGACGCCGAGGCTGCCGTCAATGCCCTTTTCGAAGCCATCACTGAAGCTTTAGTCGCTGGCGAAGAAGTCAAAGTCACTGGTTTCGGTGGATTCGTCAAAAAGAATCGCCCAGCCCGTGAAGGAACCAATCCAAAGGATCAGAAGAAGATCACCATCCCAGCTTCTGCCACCGTCGGATTCAAAGTTTCCAAAGCTCTCAAAGAGAAACTCAACTAATAGTTTCTGAGAAGGAAAACAATTAGTCCCGCCTATATGGTGGGGCTTTTTGTATTTGGCCTATAAGTGATAAACTTATCGCATGGAAGATTTGGTTTTCGAAGAATTAAAAAAAATATTCAAGGGAACAGGTTTTAGAATCTATATGGTCGGCGGGACTGTTAGAGACCTTCTTTTGGGGCTAAAAGTCGCTGATTATGATTTTGTAACGGATGCCACTCCAGATGAAATGAAGGGGTTTTTGCCTGGGATTTCATCGGTTTTCGCGAAATTTGGCTGCGTTAGAATGAAAATCTCAGGCTACGATGTTGATATAACCACCTTAAGAGAAGAGGGGGAATATGATGATTCTAGACACCCGAGTTACGTCAAGTTTGTCAAAGATTTGGAAATTGATTATCGTAGACGCGACTTCACAATCAACGGGATGTATATTGATGAAGACTATAAACTGATTGATTTGTGTGGCGGTTTATCTGATTTGAATAATAAAATTATCCGCTTCATCGGAGACCCCGAAACAAGGATAAAGGAAGATCCTCTTAGAATACTTAGGGCTAAAAGGTTTGCTATGCTATTTGGGTTTGAAATCGAAGAAAAAAGCAAAAAAGCGTTGGAAATGAATATGTCTTTGCTAGAAAAACTCAATCCTGAAAAAATAAAAGAAGAAGAAAGAAAGGCCAAAAGAAGTATTATATAGATATGAATAACAAAACTCTTTTAGAAGCGGTGGACTTCGTAACGGTCCTCCTTGACACATATAAGAAATTCCAAATAACCGAGATGGAGCTTGTGGTTATTTTAGAAACCAATCACCTAATCCAGCAAGGTAATACCTTGGTCACTGGCGATCTTTTGTCGATGAAGATGAATTTAGCGCCTAAAGAGATAGAGAAAATAATCGTGTCTCTATGCAACAAGTCATATCTTTCATATGAGATAGAGGATGGGAAAACCATCACCTCAATCGACGGTCTTAAGAACAAAATATACGCTTCATTCAGAAAAAGCATTCAAGCAGAGCAATCAAACCTTATGAACGAAGAAAGAAACAACAGGCTTTCTTCACTTATCGTTTTCGCCCAAGATAAATTAGGCCGCACTTTGACTCCACTTGAGATGGAGACGCTCGGTGAATGGATTGATGCTTTGTTCAAGGATGAAGAAATTAGAACCGCAATTTTAGAGGCAGTCGCCTCCAACAAAAAGAATTTCAGGGCTATCGATAAGATTTTAAGAACGAATCGCAAAGACAAAGATTTCGCCAAAGAAGGCAATAGTGCAGTCTCCTCATCTTGGAACCTCCCCGTGGAAGAGACATTAGAGATTGCAAAAAAGATGTGGGAAGACGATGATTAGTGAAAAAAGCTTTGAATTGAGGGAATTTTTGCACAAAAGATTCCCAAATGCCGGCTGTGCTTTAATATTCAAAAACGATTTTGAATGTCTGATTTCGATTGTGCTAAGCGCTCAGACAACTGATATATCAGTCAATAAAGTTACGCCTTTATTATTCTCTTCGTTTCCTAACCCATCATCTTTAGCTTTGGCCTCCCAAGAAGAGGTTGAGCGACTCATAAAAAGCATCGGTTTATATAAGAACAAGGCGTCAAATATCATTTCTTTATCAAAAATTCTTGCGGACAAATATAACGGAATGATACCAAAAGACTTTGATACACTTATTTCTCTTCCTGGGGTAGGGACTAAAACCGCAGGGGTTTTCCTTTTGGAAAGAGGAAACCGGCCCGCAATACCAGTTGATACCCATGTTGCTAGGATTTCCAAAAGGCTTGGATACGCAAAAGAAGAAGATGATCCATTAAAAATAGAAAAGAAACTAGAAAAATCCTTTCCCAAAGAAGAATGGACGTTCATGCATCATTCACTCATTTTGTTCGGGAGGCAAATATGTCACGCCCAAAAGCCAGAATGTTCATCTTGCCCAATGCAAAAATATTGCCGTTATTTCAAAAAGAATTCATCGACGATTGGCAAATAATCGTAGCGAGGCCTATATCCTTCTTTGACCAAGTGGCCTTTTTCTCTAATATCTGAGATTGGTATTGATTTCCTTGGGTGTTCCTCATAGAAATCGCATACATATTTGGCATCAAGCAAATATGTTTCATTTAAGGATGACATATTGATTAAAAAGAATGCAATTCCGCCTTGTTTCATGACTCTTCTAAGATGCTCAACTTGTTGTTTTGCGATGTTATTCAAAGGAAACGAAGTCCTGCTTTTGGAAGATTTGGCTTCGAAATCAAGGTATTTGCCCTTGTAAACCCCATTGTAATCGGTGGTGGATTGAGCTTCAAAGTAGGCATGAGTGATTTTCGCCCCATGGGAATAATCAACGTGGACGACGTTTATCGGAGTGGGCCTTTTGTAAACTAAGGCTAGTCCTTTTTCGATATAAAAAGAATTGGTCTCATTGATGTCCGCTTCAAAAACCATTCCGCGATTCGCCGCGCTTGCGATGATCTTTTTTTGCTTTTTCTCGCAAGGCTTTTCCACCGTTTTTCTTGGTTTTACGCCTGGAGGATATTTGACGCTCATTCGAATGTACCTCTAATCAATTCTTCCCATTCTTCTGGGCTTACGCCTTTGCCTTCAGATAAAATAGACGCGACTTTCTTTAAAGGCTGAGGCAAAGCCGGGTGTCTACTAATAGCCTTTTTATAATACTCGGCGACGATGTCTATTTTTTCATAAAACGCTTTATAAAGAAGCATTAAATTATATGCATCGGCAGAGGCGTTGTGTTTTTTGCCTTGAAAATCGATCTTGAAAGCGTCTAGATAGTGTGACAAGGACATCGGATTGCCTTTTTCATCTTTCATGAACTGGGAAATGAAAGAGGCATAGTCGATATAACGCTTATTGATGGTCGCTTCGATTTCTGGGTCGGCGCCAGGCGAATGGAGATAGCTTTGGGATATGATCCTTAAATCATTGTTGCCGAAGGTGATGAAATTGCATTCGCCCCAATATTTGCTGAGATATTTGCGGAATTGGCTCATAGCTTCAACAAAAGGAATGCCCTTGGTTCTCAATGTCTTCTCATCAATCCCAGTCAAATCTCTAACAAATTTACCTATAGGAGTGGTGGCTTTGACATAAGAAGAAAAACCATTGTCGACTTTTTTGATGGTCCCATCCCTATTGAGTGTGGCGACATACGCGCCGATCTCTATCATCTCAGAGGTCATTTGAGTGCCCTCTAGGTCAATGAACACAAGATATTTTTTGCCTTTTACAAGCCTTTCGAGTAATTTCATCTATTGAATTGTAGCACTCTTTTAAAAAATGAACCTCTTTAATTGAAGAAATAATCGATTTTCGATATAATCGAAGCGAGGTTATGGAAAAAACAATTCATTTTGAGCCAAAAGACATTGTCGAGAAGAAATTCAAACCCGATGTCAAAGGCTATTCGGCGATTGAAGTTGACCGCTACTTGGATCTGGTGATAGAGGATTATCAAACCTTCAACGAGGAGATAACCAAACTAAGGAACGAGATTGCTTCAATGAAGAATTCCTCCGGCGGAGTCTATAAAGAAAATGAATTGCTCATCAAATCCAATGCCGCGCTGATTGAGCAAAAGAAGCAACTTGAAATAGAGAACGCTTCAATGAAAAATCAGCTATCAGGCATCAAACCTGGCGATAGCATCAATGCGGAGAACATGGATTACATCAAAAAGATCCGTCAATACGAATCATTCCTCCACAGCGAAGGCTATAGCCTAAATGACCTCAAAAGCAAAAAGCAATAATTCCGGCCCAGGTGACTGCTGCCACAAGGTAGAGGAAAGTCCATGCTCGCACAGCCTGTGATGGTTGTAGTGATTGTGCTAGACGAATAAATAAGTCTAGGTACGCGGGAGCGCGTAACGGCGGATGAATATCTAATTTAGATAGGAGTCCCTAAGGTGCCACAGAGACGAGCCTAGTGGCGACACTAGGATGAAACGAGGTAAACCCCTCAAGCGAGAAACCCAAAATTGGTAGGGGAAGAAGACCAATCGAATCGAAGAAAGGCCTTCCTAGTAATCTAGAGATTAATTGTCACCCTCGACAAAACATGGCTTATCGGGCCGGAAACTCACCAAAAGGAAAAAGAAATGAACACACCAAACAAAATCACATTCGCAAGAATAATCCTAGCCGCAATGATGATTGCTTTTCTAATAGTCGCCTCATTCATCCCTGATTTTCATCCATGGGTGGGAAGAGAAGAATATGGGGTAAGCCTAGTCTATGTTATCGTATGCGTTATTTTCGTTTTGGCTTCGGTGACTGACTTGGTTGATGGCCAAATCGCGAGAAAAACCAATCAAATAACTGATTTGGGGAAATTCCTTGACCCAGTTGCTGATAAATTGCTAATCGACTCGTCTTTGATATTCTTAGCAATTCCTCTTTCATTTGCCCCTGGAAACGCTTTGATTCCTTGGTTTGTGGTGGTATTAATGATCCTAAGAGACTTGGTTGTCGATGCCTTGCGTTTTGTTGCCGCTAGCAAGGGAAGGGTTTTGGCCGCCAACGTTTTTGGAAAAATCAAAACGATTTCCCAAATGATTGCCATCCCCTTTGTGTTAGTAAATGGATGGCCGTTTGTGTATTTCGACGCTTCCTGGGGATATGGAAGAATCTGCTTGGTCTTTATTTATATCGCATGTTTCTTCTCGTTGCTTTCCGGCATCATCTATGTCTATAAAAACCGCGATGTTTTGAAAGGATAATGATGGATAAAACCGAGAAACTTATCTCTTTATTAAAAGAGAAAAAGATAACCATTGGTTCGGTTGAATCATTAACCGCTGGTTTGTTTGGATCGACCTTGTGTTCAATCCCCGGAGCAAGCGCGGTATATAAAGGCGGAATAATCACTTATTCCCCCTCATTGAAAACAAGCCTTGTTGATGTGCCTGCAGAACTGATTGAAGAAAAAGGGGTTGTCTCAATTGAAGTCGCAAAGGCTATGGCGGAAGGCGGCCTCAAGAAAATGGATGTTGGCCTATGTGTCTCTTTCACTGGGAACGCTGGCCCTACCGCAGAAAAAGGTGAGGCCCCTGTGGGGATGGTCTGCATGGCAATTGCTAGAAAAGATAAAGAAACATATACGTTCTCAAAAATTTTCAAAGGAGATAGAAACAAAGTAAGAACCGAATGTATAAACGAAATGGTAAAGAGAATAATCGATTTGTGTTCGTAATCAAAAGTAAATAACAAAAAATTTTTGTATATCAGTAAGTGGAGGAAGTCAAAATGACAGAAGAACAAAAAGAGCAAGCCCTCAAAGAAGCGTTGAGGAGCATTGAAAAAGAATATGGCAAAGGAAGCGTCATGCGTCTAGGCGAAAGACCTAAAGTGGATGTGGATGTCATTCCCACTGGATCATTATTGCTTGATGCAGCCCTAGGCGTAGGCGGTTACCCAAAGGGTAGGATCGTTGAAATCTACGGACCAGAGAGCTCTGGCAAAACAACCTTGGCTTTGCATGCGGTTGCCGAAACCCAAAAGAAGGGGGGTCGCGCCGCCTATGTTGACGCGGAGCACGCGATTGATCCAGATTATGCAGCTAAATTGGGCGTTGATATCGATCAGCTTATCCTTTCGCAACCTGATAGCGGTGAGCAAGGATTAGAAATAGTCGAGATGTTAGCCCAATCAGGCGCTATTGACATTATTATTGTCGATTCGGTCGCTGCCTTGGTGCCACAGGCGGAACTAGATGGCGTTATGGGTGATAATCAAGTTGGTTTGCAGGCCAGATTGATGTCAAAAGCCATGAGGAAACTCGCTGGAATCTTGGACAAAACAAACTGCTTGGTGATTTTCATCAACCAGCTTCGCGAAAAAGTTGGCGTTGTTTACGGCAATCCCGAAGTCACAACTGGCGGTAGAGCCCTTAAATTCTACGCATCTATTAGAATCGATATCAGAAGAGCGGAGGCGATCAAATCCGGCTCAGAAATCATCGGCAACACCGCGAAAATCAAAATCGTCAAAAACAAAGTCGCCCCACCATTCAAATCTTGCACAATCGACGTTATCTATGGCCAAGGCATCTCCAAATATGGCGAGATCCTTGACTTAGGCGTCGAAAAAGGAATATTGCAGAAAACCGGAAACTGGTTTGTTTTGAACGGGGAGAAAATCGGCAATGGTCGCGATGCGGCTAAAACATATATCAAATCCCATCCGGAATTAGAAGAAGAGCTGCTAACGAAAATCAAAGACGCCATCAAAAATGATGGTCTTAAAGCCGAAGCGGAATAAGGCTATATGAAAAGAAGAAGGGCATTCAGACGTTTGCCCTTTTTCTTATAGTCAAGAAAAAACATTTGGTTTAGAATATAGTCGTGTCAAAAGGCACGGCCAACCATATAGATCAGGTTTTGGTTCATTAATTCGGCGAAAGCCGTTCTTATATAACTTAAACATACCGCCATCATTTATGGTGTGTGCCTTTTGTGGATATAAAGGAGTTTTAAAATATGGAATGGTACATTGGACTCATAATAGGTGTGGCAGCTGGCGCAATAATAGCTGTTGCCATATTCTTATTGGTCCCGACCTTAAGAAAAAATTCAGCAAAATCCGCTGCTAATGGAATTATTAGAGATGCTGAAATCAAAGCGGAACACATTACAAAAAATGCTCAATTAGACGCTAAACAGGCGGCTTTTGAAGCGAAACAGCAAGCCCAAAATGAGATCCGCCAGATGAAAGCGGATGCTCAGATTGAGCAAAAGAAACTAGATGCTAGAGAAGCCTCTATTGATCAAAGAGACGCTGCTCTTTTGAAAAGAGAAGAAGTTCTCGACCAAAAAAGAGAAGAACTCGAAGGGGGCATCGAAAGCAACAAAAAGAAGTCACAGGAATTATCCGATAAAATTGACTCCATCATCGCTGAACTAGAAAAAGTCAGCGGCATGTCGGTAAAAGAAGCGCACGATGAAATCATGGCCCGCCTTGAGAATAAGATGAGCGCGGAAATCGCCGCCTACATCAAAAACGCCGAAGATGAAGCGGAAGCCCAAGCCCAAGAAAAGGCCACTAACCTTCTCGCTTTGGCTTGCGATAAATACGCTCAAGATGTAACAACTGAAAGAACTGTGTCTGTCATCGCTCTTCCAAATGACGAACTAAAAGGAAGAATCATCGGTAGAGAAGGAAGAAACATCAAGATTCTTGAACAAACTTTAGGTGTTGATCTGGTAATTGATGACACCCCAGAAGTCATAACCGTTTCTTGCTTCGATCCAATCAGAAGAGAAATCGCCAAGCGCACCTTGGAATATTTGGTCAAAGATGGACGTATCCAACCTGGAAGAATCGAAGAGGTTTCCGCTAAATTCACTCGCGAGTTAAAACAAGAGACCCAAAAAGCCGGCGAAGAAGCGGCTTATAAGCTTGGTCTTCCACGAATTAACCGCGAATTGCTGGGATATTTAGGTCGTTTGAAATATAGGACAAGCTTTGGACAGAACGTTTTGCAGCATTCTATCGAAGTGGCTCATCTTACTGGAATCATGGCCGCGGAGCTCGGCTTAGACCAAAATCTCGCCAAGCGCGCAGGTTTGCTCCACGACATTGGTAAAGCAGTCGATTTTGAGCAAGAAGGAAGTCACGTCCAATTGGGATATGACCTCGCTAAAAAATATGGCGAGCCAGAAGTGGTGTTGAACGCTATCGCTTCTCACCATGGAGACACCGAATGCAAATTCATAATCTCCCACCTTGTCAAAGCGGGTGATACTTTGTCCGCCGCTAGACCTGGTTCAAGAAGCGAGACGGTAGAGAATTACATCAAAAGAGTCCAGGAGCTCGAGACGATTGCCAAAGGATTTGATGGTGTTTCCCAAGCCTTTGCCATGCAAGCTGGTAGAGAGATCCGTGTAATGGTGGATTACGAAAAAGTGAGTGATGCCGATGCGGTCATTATGGCGACGCAAATCCGTGAAAAGATTGAGAAAGAGATGACATATCCTGGCCAAATCAAGGTCTTTGTTCTTCGCGAATACAAGGCAATTGAATACGCCAAATAAGGAGAAACGATGAGAATCCTCTTCTTTGGGGATATAGTAGGCGAGGCTGGGCGAAAAGCCATCAGCCTCGCTTTGCCTTCTTTGAAGGAAAAATATAAGCCTGATTTTGTTATTGCCAATGCAGAAAACGCAACGCATGGAAAAGGGCTATCATATGCTCATTACAACTATTTGATTCAAGCAGGATGCGACTGTTTGACGCTGGGCAACCATTGGAGAAGCAAAGCATCCATTGACGATTACATCGATGATGCTAGCGACTTGGTTAGGCCGCTCAATGTGAAAGGTGATGCCAAAGGCAAAGGGAGTGTTTCCTTCGATGTCGGCGGCATTGAGGTTAGAGTAACAAATCTTCTTGGGACAATGTTGATGCGTGATCAAGAAGATTCGCCTTTTGAAAGATTCAACGATTTGCTTGGCAAAACAAAGCCCTGCATCCACATTGTTGATTTCCATGCCGAAACAACATCGGAAAAAGCGATGTTCGCCCACATGTTTGATGGCAGCGTCAGCGTTATAGTCGGAACCCATACCCACGTTCAGACAAATGATGCAAAGATATTAGAAAATGGCACTGCATTCATAAGCGATCTTGGAATGTGTGGTGACCCAGATGGCGTCATCGGCTTTGAGAAAAATTCGGTGATAAATCACATGGTTTTCGGTGAAAAGACTCATTTCGAGCTTAATCCAAAAGCCAGGAAAATGATAAACGCTGCAGTGATTGATGTGGACGATATGACATATTCCGCCAAATCGATAACTGCGATAAACTTTATATTAGAGGATAAATAATGGCAAAATGCGACTTCCGTTCCTTGCCTTCGATTGACGAAGCTAGAAATAGGCATGATAAAACCAAGAAAGAGATAGATTCCAGGGCAGTCCCTCCACGCGTCAAGGCTTTTGCCGTTGGAAAGAAATACTACATCCATACATATGGCTGCCAGGCAAACATCAGAGATGAAGAGATAATGGCGGGCTATCTAGAAGAAGCGGGATTCTTAAGGACGGAGAATAGAAGCGATGCGGATGTCGCCATCATCAATACATGCGCCGTAAGAGAAAACGCGGAAGATAAAGTCTATGGCGAAATAGGCCAATTCAAAGCCAACAAAGAAAAAAACAAAGATTTCATTCTTGCCGTATGCGGATGCATGATGCAAGAAGAAGGCAAAGCCCAATATCTTCAGAAAACTTATCCCTTCATTTCTTTGGTTTTCGGCACGCACAATGTCAATCAGCTACTTTCTTTGATAAACGATGTTTTGATAAACAACAAGAATTTGGTGGATGTCAAATCATTCCCCGGCGCGGTCATAGAGAATCTGCCTTCAAGTAGGTTAGAAGATTTCAAAGCCTTCGTGAATATATCCTATGGGTGCGACAAATTCTGCACCTATTGCATAGTCCCTTATACCAGAGGAAAAGAAAGAAGCAGAAGTGAGCAAGACATCGTTAATGAATGTCTTTCCTTGGTGAAAGATGGCTATAAAGAAATCACGTTGCTAGGACAAAATGTAAATAGCTATGGCTTAGATTTAGGGGATGGGAGCAATTTTGCATCATTATTAGAAAAAGTTGCAAAGACCGGCATCCCTCGCCTCCGTTTCCTCACTTCTTACCCCAGCCAATTCACCGACGAGATGATTGAGGTGATGAGGAAATACCCAAACATCATGAAATGGCTTCATTTCCCTGTCCAAAGCGGTTCCTCATCTATGCTAAGAAGAATGGGGAGAAGATACACAAGAGAAGAATATCTCGATATCGTAAAAAGATTAAGACAGGCAATGCCTGATATAAGTCTTACCACCGATATAATCGTTGGCTTCCCTAACGAAACTGAAGAGGAATTCGAAGACACTTTATCATTATGCGAAGAAGTTAGATATGCTTCCGCGTTCACTTTCATATTCTCTCCTCGCAAAGGCACTCCAGCAGCCAAAATCAAAGACGAGACTCCTAATGCTTTAAAACACGAAAGATTCGATAGACTTTTAAAGGTTATTGAAAAAACGACCGGGGAAGATAGCGAAAAAATGATTGGCAAAACCTATGTCGTTTTGGTTGATGGACCTTCAAAGAAAGATAGCAGTGTTCTAACTGGATATGGCGAGAACAATAAGCCGGTAAATTTCAAAGGCCCATCTTATCTCAAAGGATGCTTTGTTCCTGTAAAAATAATTGAGTCACATACATATTCTCTTATTGGGGAAATGGTAGGGGATCCGCTTATACATAAGGCAAAAGATGTTTCATATTTGATGAGTGTGTCGCCTCTTTTCAAAGAATTCTTATCCATTTCTGAAGAATTAGAAAAAGATGAGGAAATAAAAGAACTTGGCGAAGAACTTATCAAATGTAAGAAAGAGATGGCACTTTCTCTCGATGATAAAGAAAAACATAGCAAAGCAAAAGAAGAATATGAAAAGTGCCTTGAGAGAATAAGAAATCACCCGTTGCTTTCCAATAGAGAAAGCCTCATATCACTCGTAAATGACGAGCTAATGAAAATCAAGGAATTGCTTCAATGGTAATAGTGATTTCTGGACCGACTGGAACGGGCAAAAGCGCCTTAGCCCTCTCTTTGTGTGAGAAAATAGGCGGAGAAATCATCAATTGCGACGCGTTCCAGGTATATGAAGGATTGAAGATCGCAACCGCTTATCCAAGCGAAGAATCATTTAAAAGAATAAAGCACCATCTATATGGCTTTGTGCCACTTGATGAATCTTATTCGATTGGCCTCTATCAAAAAGATTGCCGCAAGAAAATAGAAGAGGTTCTTTCTAGAGGGAAGGTCCCTGTCCTTGTTGGAGGTTCCGGCTTATATATTAGAGCCGCTTTATACGATTATGACCTTAATGTCGATACTTCATCAATCGATTTAAGCGGCTTTGATTCATATTCCAATGAGGAATTGCATAGATATTTGGCATCATTAGACAAAAACGAGTCGGAAAAAATCCATCCAAACAATCGTAGGAGAGTATTAAGGGCTATCGCTATATGTCTAGCTTCAAAAGAAAATAAAACGGACTTCAATAGCCATCAATCACACGCCCCAATATACGAGACTAAATTCTTTTGGCTAAGCAAACCAAGAGAGGAACTATACCCACTCGTAGAAAAAAGAGTGGATGAGATGTTTGATTCGGGTCTTCTAGAAGAAACCATTCCTTTGATTCAAAAATACGGCAGAGAATGCAATGCATTCCAAGCGATAGGGGTGAAGGAATTATTCCCATATATCGACGGAGAGATTGGCCTAGAACAAGCGAAAAAAGAAATTAAAACCCACACTAGGCAATATATAAAAAGACAGGAAACATTCTTGAGACATCAATTTGATATGATTGAGGTCAAAGATGTAGAAGAGATATATTCCGTTTTAAGAAACGAATAGAATAATTGAATTATTCTTTAAAAATAGAGTTTGTAGTTTTATCCTTATTGTTATGTAAGGAGATGCGAGTATGGAAGAGCTTTTAAGAATTAACAAAATTGCCGAGACTGCCGGAATCGGAGAGGAATATCTAATTCCCTATGGCTTTTACAAAGCCAAAATTGATCCAAGAATCAATGAGTTAAACAAAAACAACAAGGACGCCAAATTGATTTTGGTTACCGCCATTACCCCGACCAAAGCAGGAGAAGGCAAAACAACGACATCAATCGCTTTAGCCGAAGGGTTTGGAAAGATTGGCCAAAAGGCTATGCTTTGCTTACGCGAGCCTGCTCTAGGACCAGTTTTCGGTATCAAAGGAGGCGCCACAGGTGGTGGAAAAGCCTCAATTGGTCCAAGCGAAGACATCAATCTTCATTTTACAGGCGATATCCACGCTTTGACTTCTTCCGTTAATCTTATCTCCGCGATAATCGACAACCATATATATCAAGGAAACCAATTGAACATCGATCCCAATAGAGTCGTTTGGAGAAGAGCGATGGATATGAATGATCGCTCTCTTAGGGAAATAAGCATTGCTCATGGGCAAGGCAATGGAGTGATAAGAGATGATGGCTTCCAAATCACAGTCGCCAGCGAGCTTATGGCCATAATGTGCCTAGCAACAGATGAGAATGATTTCCTTGCTAGATTGGAGAAAATCATCGTCGCATTTGATAAAGAAGGGAAACCTTTAACCGTCAAAGATTTGAAATGCACCCACGCAGTAATGAGATTAATGAAGGATGCTTTGATGCCTAATTTAGTACAAACACTAGAACATCAGCCAGCATTGATTCATGGAGGCCCATTCGCCAATATCGCTCATGGCTGCAATTCGTTAATTGCGACCAAAATGGCCTTAAAAATGGCCCCAATCGTTATCACTGAGGCGGGATTCGCTGCAGATTTAGGCGCTGAGAAATTCCTCGATATCGCTTCTAGAGAAGGCGAATTGCACCCAGATCTTTGCATCGTTGTCGCAACCATCAGAGCATTAAAAATGCACGGAGGAGTCAAGTTCGATGATCTATCAATCGAAAATGTGAAAGCACTCGAAGAAGGCATCGAAAATCTGGAAATCCATGTTGAGAATATGAAGAAATATGGTTTGCCAGTTCTAGTTGCTATAAACCATTTTGCATCCGATAGTGAAGAAGAAATTGAATTCTTGAAGAAGTGGTGTGAGAAAAAAGGATTCAAATACGCATTCTTGGATGGCTTCATAAACGGCGGAGAAGGATCGGTTGAATTGGCCAAGGCTGCCAAAAAGATGCTAGAAGAGGAAGAATCGAAATATCACCCACTATATGACTTGAAACTGCCTCTAAAAGAGAAAATTGAAATCATCGCCAAAGAGATTTATAGGGCTGATGGAGTCATTTACGAAGAAAAAGCTGAAGAACAACTCAAGGAATATGAAAAACTTGGCTTTGGCGACGCATATATCTGCATGGCCAAAACCCCAAATTCCTTGACTGATGATCCTAAGGTCTATGGTGCGCCAAAAGGTTTCAAGATAAGAGTGAGAGAAGTTAATCTCTCAGCCGGTGCCAACTTTGTTATACCTCTATGTGGCAAGATTTATACGATGCCAGGATTAGGAAAAGTTCCTTCCGCCATAAAGATGGAGGATGAGCCGTGGCGCTAATCCCTTCTTACGACCTTTTCGATATTGTTGAGATGAAAAAAGCCCATCCCTGTGCTTCTAGAAGCAAGAATTTTCAAATCATCAGGGTTGGCGCGGACATCAAAATCAAATGCCTAGGCTGTGGCAATGTGATAATGATGGACCGCGATAGTTTCAATAAACGGATAAAGAAGGTCATAGAAAAAAGACAGGAAAAATAAAAAAAGCGGATAATTTTATGGAAATCTCTCTATAAGAAGTGGAGGGATTTTTATTTGGAATTAATAAATGTTTCAAAAAGCTTCAAAGAGGCTGGTGGCCAAAATAACGTTTTAAAAAACATCAGTTATTCCTTTGATGACAGGGGAATTGTCTCAATCGAAGGAAAATCTGGTTCGGGAAAGTCTACCTTGCTCAACCTTATGGCGTCCTTCGATAAGCCAACCAAGGGTGAAATCAAACATAAAGGCCATACTATTTCAAAATTAAAGAAAGAAGAGATAAATAACTTCCGAAACAAAGAATGTGGCTTTGTTTTCCAACATTTTAATCTCATATCAAACCTCACTGTTTTGGAAAACATCATTCTTCCCTTGCTAATAGGCGGGGAAAAGAAGAATGACGCTGAGGAGAAAGCGTTGGGTCTTTTAGATTCATTTGGGCTTAAACAATTTAGCGGGCGTGAAGTGTCAACATTATCAGGCGGAGAGAAACAAAGAATCGCCTTGATTAGGGCATTCATCACAAACCCATCAATCTTGCTTTGTGATGAGCCGACAGGCGCTTTGGATGAAGAAAATTCAGTTTTGGTGATGAAGATGCTGAAAGACTATTCCAAGAAAGCGTTGGTAATTGTCGTAACCCACAACCCTCTTTTATCGAAAAAGTATTGTGAAACAAGGCTAAAACTCGAAAATGGCCAATTAATCGAAATAAAAAAGAAGAAGAACAAGACAATAAAACAAAGCAAAATAGAAACCAATCGAAATAGAAAAAAGTCTTGGCTCAACATGTTTTTAAAGAAAAACATGGTGCTAGATATAAAGAAAAATATATTCGGATTCTTAAGCGTGTTCTTTGCCTATTTCTCATTGCTTCTATCTTTTTCTTTTATACATGGATCCAATCTATCCATAGAAAGAGAAAGAAACACATCCGCCTTATACGATGTCTTCACTGTATCTGATAAGAAAATCTATGAGATTCCATCATCTCCGTTGCGATTATCTAGAAGCGAAAGGCCAAGCAAGTTCGAGATTGAGAGGCTATTGGGGGATAAAGGATATATCGCAAACGATTATTCATACTTTGTCCCGCAATATAGTGCTTTTAAACTTGATGGCAATGAGCAAGATTCATGTGCTTTTTCGCCAGTAATGAATTTGGATGAAGCTGAAATATTAAGCGGAAACCGCGGGGATTCTGGCAGTTTTTGCGCAATAAATGAGCCTTTTGCCAAAAAATATAGTGCAAAAATTGGCTCAACAATTTCATTCATATGCGAAAACTCTATCAATCACGAAGGAAAGACCCAAGACATATATATCGAAATGGAGTTCAAGGTGACTGCGATTATCCATGAATTCCCTTTTCTATCAACGCCACAAGCTTATTATTCATATTCGGTTTTGGATTCACTTATGGAATCATATGAGCTAAAAAACATCGAAGAAGGGTTGACAATCAAAAGTTTTGTAGATGCTTCTAAAGGTAATTCTATATGGTCATCGTATAGGTATTATGTTTTTTCTTCTAAAAGAAGCGATTCCAATGAAATAAGGAAGATGATTGATGCGCAGGGGAATGAAGGGATCACAATCTCCTCGTTATCATATGAAAGTGAAAAAGCCTTTTCTGACCTTATATCGTCTACCGCTTTGTCAATCCTTCCTTTTTTAGTGATAGAAGTGCTTGGGGCAATCTTCATCATTGGCGCGGTTTCTTATTCATCGTTTTTGGAAAGAAGAAAAGAAAGCGCGATACTCTCTTCCTTTGGGGCGAACAAAAGAGATATTGCCTCCATATATTTAATCGAATCATCCCTTGTTTCGATTGTAGGAGCCTTCGCTTCCTTGGTTGCGGCAACCGCCTTAACATATGCACTGAATCCTTTGCTAGGAGAGTTAACAGGATTTTCTTCCCTTTTGAACATCCCGCTTTTAGGAATTGGGAAATATCTTTTTATAGTTGAGTTAGCTTTAGTTTTCATATCCATTGTTTCTTCCATTATCGGAAGCGGTATCCCAATACTGTTCTCAAAGCAAGATAACATCATAGAAAGGTTAAAAGACGAATGAAGATAATAGAGATAAAAAACTTAAGAAAAAGATACGGAAATAGGGATTTATATTCAAAAGTTAATCTTTCTTTTGAAGATCGTGGGTTTTATGCAATTGTGGGAGAAAGCGGTTCTGGCAAAACATCTCTACTAGAGATAATAGGAGGGATAGACGCGGATTATTTAGGAAATGTGTATGTATTCGGCAACAACATAACTTTGATGAGTGAAGAGGAAAGAAGTTCTTTCCGCTTGTCAAAAATCGGATATTTAAGACAACAATTCGATTTATTGGGAGATGAGTCGTCTCTATTCAATGTTCTATTGCCTTTGAAAAGCAAAAACAATGACCCAAAAAGAATTCAGAATAGAAAAGCGGAAGATCTATTAAGCTTCGTTGATATAAAAAACAAAAGGGACCAGAAATGCAAAAAGATGTCGGGTGGAGAAAAGCAACGTGTTGCTTTATCCCGTTCTTTGACTTTGGATCCTCAAATAATTTTGGCGGATGAGCCTACTGGTTCCCTTGATAAAGATAACGGTGAAAAACTATTCTCTCTGCTATCCTCTTTATCCAAAGAACGATTGGTCATTGTCGTGTCGCATGACTTGGAGATCGTAAAAAGATACGCGGATATTATCTATGTTTTGGAGAATAAACAATTTAGAGAGGTAACGAATGAAAAAGAGACGGATGAGAAGAAAAAACCTCTTTCGATTGCCACTCCGCCGAAGAAGAACAAAAACGTTCCTTTTTCCATGTGGTTGAAGCACGCCGCAAATGTTTTAAGAGGAAAGAAGAAGAGAACGTTGCTTACATTAATGCTATTGGTTTTCTCTTTAGCTTCCTTTGGCGTTTCTATCTATATGGGCAACGACGTCGATAAGGAGATCAATGGAGCTTTTTCCTCTCTTGTTGGGAGAAATGAGATAGTTATGCAAAAGAAGAATCAAAGCGATTCCCAATTCGGGAAGATTATCTCCGCCAGCGAAGACGATGTCATAAAGATAATTGAAGAAAACCAGGGGATGTTTTCTTCGTACGGCGTCTCTTATCTCGTTGATTTAGACTCATTTTTCCCAACCAAAAATGAGTTCAATATAAAAGTAGATGATTATTTCCATCCAATAAAGGGTTTATCAATGAAATCAATTTGCGATTACAGCGTCATAGATGAAGCCAAATCTTTGCTTGTTTATCCTTCTATGCCTCCGATGTTGGAAGATGATCAGATAATACTAGGATTATCCTATGAAGCGATGGCCAATTTGGCATACTCTCTAGGAGTTTTTAGAGATTATCGCTCACTAGGTAATTATCTATTGAACCACGAGGTTTTTCTGGTGTTTTCGGTTGAGAATTCATCATGGGGATATAGCGATGAGGAAATGTTTAGGATAATGGGCGTGGCAGAAAGCGAAACGACTTCCATTTATCATCATTCGCATTTTTGGAACCGCTATGTCGTGGAAGTCAAAATGAGATTCCATCCAGGAGATGAGAACATTAATGAAAAACCCTGGGACTTTCAGCAGGTATTTTATATAGTCCCAGAGAATTCATATGACTTTGTTCCTAGCCTTAGGGAAAATGAGCAACTATCTTCATTCGTGTTTGAAAAAGCCAATAACATTTATTCTCCAATTCAATGCCCAATCGGTAAGCCTTGTTCATTGTCTAGATACTATGTCTATATCGCGGATAAGAAGACCATCACCCATAAATTAATCAAGGACGTATCAAACGAAGAAGGGGTTGTTGGACATGTTGTTGGAGCGAATGGCTCCTATGTCTCTTTTCCAGACTCCACGATGGAAGGATTTTCTTCAAGGTTCTTTATCTCGTCTTCTTTAGAAGAAGTTGAATCGGTCGCAGAACAAATATCCTATATCGAGGAAGACAAAGCCGATTTGGAACCGGTTCTCAACGATAAGGTCTTGCAAGGATATTATTTACTACCAAAAGCCTCATCAATCACATTATCTTCAGATTTCACCAAACTCAAAAAAGGGAGGCTGCCTCTGACAAATGATGAGATATGCATCTCTTCATCGTTGGATAAGTTATTTTCTTCTCCATCGGTTTTGTATTCCGCAGCCTTATTACAAGAAAGAACGATTGGGGATTACATCGCTAGAGACTATTCCTATAACGATTTAAAGATAGTCGGGGTGGTGGAAGAAGAAAGCAAGACGCTATTCGTCAAACCATATTGGCCGATAGATTTCTTTAGGGAAAAGGTGGGTGTCTCTTCTTTTAACCTTGAGCCATCTTCTTTGATTTTGAATATCGCCCAGAATAAAGATGTTGAGAAAATACGTGAAAGTCTATCTAGCAAATACCAAATGGAGAGATTTATAAATCCATCAGAGACGATTGAAAAATCAATCTCATCCACGATGAACTTTTTGAAGATTGCTTTGTTATTTGGTTCAATCGGATGTTTAGCGTTATCGCTTATTTTGCTTGTGGTCATCTCGCTTCTGACGATTTTAGAAAGCGATAAAGAAGGAGAGGCTTTGTTTTTGATGGGATTTTCAAGAAAAGAGATAATGGATAGCTATTTTGCCTCGTCTTTTTCTTTGATTTCCATATCCACATTGATATCGGTTATTTCAATGATAGCGGTGGAGTTTTTCGCCCATATGGAAATAGGCTCTTCCTTAGGGATGAATGGGACGTTCTCATTTTCATTAACGCCTCTATTGTGCATAATTAGCGCGGCTTTTGCGGGGTTAATTGTCACATCATTCGTTATTCATCAACTTGTTAGAAGACGTGATTTTGCAAGTAAAGGAATATAAACTATAATATTTCTTCCAATAGAGATATAATCTCTAATCGGGATAGGAAAAAAGAAATGGCACTTAAAGCAGGAATTGTTGGATTACCAAATGTAGGAAAATCAACGTTATTTAATGCGATAACAAATTCGCATGTTTTGGCGGAAAATTACCCATTCGCCACAATAAATCCAAACACAGGGGTGGTGGTTGTCCCCGATGAAAGACTTGATTATCTATCTTCTATTTTTCATCCAGTTAAACAAATAAACGCCACATTCGAATTCTATGATATCGCAGGCTTGGTTAGAGGTGCCTCTAAAGGAGAAGGCCTTGGTAATCAGTTTTTAGCCGCCATAAGAGAATGCGACGCTATAGTGGAAGTCGTCAGATGCTTTGAATCAAATGATATCCTTCATGTTGATAACACAGTCGACCCGGTTAGAGATATCGAGACAATCAACTTCGAACTCGCCATGGCGGATCTTGATTCAGTCAATAACCGCATTGGCAAGCAAGAGATTAAGGCCAGAGTCGCCAAAGATAAGGTAGCGGCTTATGAAATGCCTATATTATTAGCATTGAAAGAAGTTCTCCAAGAAGGCATCCCAGGACGTCTAGCCAAAGGCTTGAACGAAGAACAGAAAGCCTATGCTAGAAAGAATTTCTTCTTGCTCACCACCAAACCAATTCTATATGTCGCTAACGTCGCTGATTCTGATTATGCCGATCTCGATAATTGCAAATATTACCAGCAAGTCAAAGAAGTCGCGGAAAAAGAAGGAAGCCAATGCCTCCCAGTTTCCTGCGAGATAGAATATGAGATTTCTGAGCTTTCCAAAGAAGAAAGAAAAGAATTCCTAGAAACTCTGGGCCAAGAACAATCTGGATTGGAGAAATTGACCAAAGCCGCCTATAAATTGCTTAATCTATCATCATTCTTCACCGCAGGAAGCGATGAATGCAGGGCCTGGACCTTCAAAAACGGCATGACCGCTCCACAATGCGCCGGAATAATACACACCGACTTTGAAAAAGGGTTCATCAAAGCTGAGGTGTATGATTTTGAAGATATAAAGAAATACGGAAGCGAAGCCGCTATAAAAGAAGCGGGCAAACTAAGAAGTGAAGGAAAGGAATATTTGATGAAAGACGGGGATGTTGTCTTCTTCAAATTCAACGTGACAAAATGAGAATCGGATACGGCGAAGACATACATAGAATAGTCAAAAAAGGTAGACCTTTGATTATTTGCGCCACTCCAATAAGCGAAGATATTCAAATTGACGCTCATAGTGATGGCGATTGCGCTCTCCATGCTTTATGCGATGCCTTGCTAGGCGCAATCGGAGAAAAAGACATTGGGTATTTCTTCAAAACAAGCGATTCCAAATGGGAAGGCGCACCTTCATCTCTTATGGTGGAAGAAGTGAGAAAGATGGTCGATGAGAAAGGCTATAAGATTTCCAATGTAGACATCTCTATCATGCTAGAAAAACCACATTTATCGCCATTTAGAGAAAAGATGGTTGACAAAATCGCAAATTTGTTGATTATTGATAAGTCGCAAATTTCTATAAAATTTGGGACTAATGAGAAAATGGATGCAGTCGGGCAAGGGCTTGCTATCCGTTCTGTATCTGTAGTCTTGCTGGAGGAAAAATGATGAGCAACGAAGAAATCATCATCAACGCGATTATCGAAGGGGCCTCATCCCTTGGTTTTTCTCTTGCCAAAGAAGAAATCACCATCGAAAGAAGCAAGGACTTAAAACATGGCGATTATGCAACAAACATCGCTTTGAAGAAAGCCAAAGCCTTTGGATTGCCTCCACAGGTTTTAGCAGGGAAAATCAAAGACTCTATATCCTCATCGTCCATCGACAAGATTGAAGTGGCGGGCCCAGGTTTCATCAATTTCTTTATGGCCGCCGCCTCATTAGGCTCAATCGTCACCAAAGTTTTGAAAGAAAAAGAGCATTTTGGCGATGGAACAAGCAAGAACAAGAAGATCAACGTGGAATTCGTTTCCGCTAACCCAACCGGAGATTTGCATTTAGGCCACACAAGAGGCGCGGCAATCGGAGACTCGGTCGCTAATCTTTTGAAAAAGGCTGGATATGATGTAACCAAAGAATATTACGTCAATGACTGCGGTAACCAAGTCGAGCATCTAGGTGCTTCTTTAAGGGCGCGTTATCACGAACTATTCGGTGAGCCTCTTGTTTTGGGCGCAGACGACTACCATGGCGAAGATTTAATTAAGATTGCCAAGGAAATCAAGGAAAAATATGGCGATAAGTATCTAAAAGACGATCAAGAAAGCCACGATTTCTTTATCCGTTACGGAATTGATAAGGAACTCTCCAAAATCAAAAAAGATATGGCGGATTTCCGTGTCAATTTCGATAAATATTCCTATGAATCCGATATTAGGAAAGGCAACACAATTGAAAGAACCATATCCGAACTAAAAGAAAAAGGATATGTCTATGTCCAAGATGGAGCGACTTATCTAAAAACAACAGCTTTCCTCGATGACAAAGATAGACCCATCATCAAAGCAGATGGGAAATATACGTATTTCATGCCGGATATCTGCTATCACTATGAGAAGATGTCTAGAGGCTTTGATACCCTTATCGACATGCTTGGGGCAGACCATCATGGATATATAAACAGAATGAAATCCGCTTTGGCTATGAAAGGATATTCCCCAGATTCCCTTGAAATAGAGATCTATCAAATGGTCAGGGTTTATAAAGACGGAGTCGAAGTGAAGATGAGCAAGCGTACTGGCAAAGGCATCACTCATCGTGAATTGGTCGAAGATGTAGGAGTGGATGCAGTCCGTTATTTCTTCGCCGAAAGAGCGGGTGGAAGCCATTTGGATTTCAATTACGATTTGGCGACTTCCAAATCAAAAGACAACCCGGTTTATTACGCTCAATACGCCCACGCCAGATGTGTTTCACTTTTGCAAATGGGCGGCGATATTCCTCTAATTGAGGAACCAATTATGCTAAAAAATGAAAAAGAAACTGAAATTTTAAAGCAAATTGCCGATTTTGCTAGTATGATAGAAAACGCAGCGGAAAATCGCGCCCCTTCCAAAGTCGCTGGTTATATCCAGAAACTTGCCCAAGGGGTTCACGAATATTACGCTGACACGAAAATAATCGACCGCACCAATATAAGGTTAAGCGGTGAAAGGCTTGCTTTGATGAAAGCAGCCATGATTGTGTTGGAAAATGCTCTCTCCATCCTTGGGGTAAGCGCTCCAGATAAAATGTAAGTGAGGTACAGACATGAAAAACGACAAAAGCATGAGAGATGTAGCCTATGAGCTCATCAAAGCAAACAAAAATGAACCAATCCCATTCCCAAAGCTTTTTGATAAAGTAGCAGAAGAATTGGAGATGAGCCCAGAAGAAAAAGAAGACCGCATCAGCGACTTCTATACCGACTTGACAATGGATGGACGCTTTGTCACATTTGACGGCGAATCATGGGATTTGCGCGAGAATCACCTCTCTGACACCGTCACCTTCAGACCACTTGAGACCGAAGAAGAAACGGAAGAGGACGAGGAAGATAAAGAGGAAGCCAAGGAATTCGAATCCAAGATCAATGGCGGTTCCTCGGACGATGAAGTCCAGCCAGAGGATGGCGATGAGGAATCGGACGAGAAATTCTCCGCTCACGACCTCGGGGTCAATATCTAATTTTAATAAGGCTATGAAGTTTTCATGGCCTTTTTATATCGTTTATGTGGGAAAAAGAATTAGAAATAGCGATTGAAGCGGCTTTAGAAGCAGAGAAGTGGATAATGGAAGTCTATTCCACTGATTTTGAAGTGGAAATCAAAAGCGATGACTCCCCAGTCACCAAAGCCGATAAAGGCGCGGACAAAATAATTGTCAAATACATAAAAGAAAGATTCCCTAATCATGCTTTCTTGACTGAAGAGAGCAAAGATAACAAATCGAGGCTTAATAACGATTTCGTTTGGATTGTCGACCCAGTCGATGGGACGACCGATTTTGTCTCAAAGAATGGGGAATTCACCACCAATATAGCTTTATGCTATAAACATGAGATAGTCGTGGGTGTTATAAACGCCCCGGCGCAAAATAAGATCTATTACGCTTCCAAAGGGAATGGAGCTTATCTCAAGGAAAAAGGCAAAGAGCCAAAAAGAATACACGTAAGCGACAAGGTAGATAATCTTACGGTTCTAAATTCAAGGAGCCACTTAACTGAGCAAGATAAATCTTGCGTTGAAAGGCATAAGGAGAAGATAGCGAATATAATCCCGATGGGCGCTGCGTTAAAATTCGGCGCCATCGCTGAGGGTAAGGCGGAAATATCCTTCCGTTTCTCAGGCGGAACTAAAGAATGGGATACAGCTTCGGGCACCATAATATTAAAAGAAGCCGGTGGCAATATCTTGACTCCCAAAAGAGAAGAGATGACATATAACCGTGACGATGTCTATAATCGAGACGGATATGTGCTGTTCAATAGAATAGAGAACTTCATGATATGAAAACGAGGACCTCGATTGGCCCTCGTTTTTCTATTTGTTTTCGTTTGCCTGTTTTTTCTTATCGATATAAGCTTGGAGAATATCGGGCGGGAAGTCGTGTGCCTCGACTCTAATAACGCCTGGCACTTCCTCCATAAGTATAATCTCAACGCCTGTAGAGATATCATCATCGGCGTACATGCAGCCTTGGCAGGCTCCGACCATGCTGACGTAGACAACCCCATCTCGATAACCGACAAGGTCGATATCTCCGCCCTCTCTTCTTAAGAATGGTCTTATCTTATCCAAGACTTTTTCTATTTGCTGAATCAATGCTTCATCTTCCATAGCGGTCATTATTCTAGTTACATTTTTGCTATTTAGCAAGAAATGTGATTTATTATTTGTTTATGGAAGAAAAAGAGATAAAAACATCACACAAAAGGCTCCTAGCCCTTATTTCGATACTAAACGAAAGAAATATCGTCGTGAGCCTAGAGGGTTTAGCGAAGATCGCTCACGGGGAAGAAGATGAAGAGACATCTCCTATAAAAGATGAATTCTTTTTCTCTATCTGCCCCTCCGTATCGAAAAAGAAAATCAAAAGCCGCATCAATTATCTTTATAGATATGGTTATCTATCCCTTAAATACGATGAGAGATTGGAGGACTATGCTTATTATTTAAGCAAAAAAGGCAAAATAAACGCAGATATCTCTCTAATCAAGAAAAAAACAATTGAAAAACGACAAAAGAAAACCATTATTATCGAGGAGGAAAAATAATAATTATGGCAAAAAAAGAAATGAGTCCGTTTGAGACGTGGAAGTTCGTTGTCCCAAACATTAAGAAAATAATCGAGAACATTAAGAAACTAACTGAGGAATTCAAAGCCGCCTCAAGCGAGCAAGAGGCTTTGAAAGTCTTCAAGAAATTCGGCAGATACACTGACAAAGTTGGAGAGGAAATAACTCTTGTCCAGGTTCTTTATTCCATCGACACCACAAATAAGAAATATGAGAAGGCGATGAATACTTTGAATGAGGGTCTTCCCTATGTTAGCAATGAGCAGGTGGAATTCACCAAAGCGGTGCTCTCTTCCCCATTCCGCCAATATTTGGAGAAGAAGTTGGGGACATTCTTATTCACAATGTATGAATATTCTTTGAAAGCCTTTGATCCGTGCATCTTGGAAGAGCTCATCGAAGAGAATAATCTCACGATGCAATATGACGCTTTAGTGGCTTCGGCCCAAATCCCCTTTAGAGGTGAAATCTATAACTTAACCCAGATGGGCAAATTCTTAATGGATTCCGACCGCAACACAAGAAAAGAAGCCGCAGATGCCTATTATGGATATCTCTCTTCAATTGAAGACCAAATCGAGGATATCTTTGACAAATTGGTCAAGAATAGAGATAGGCAGGCTAAGAAACTTGGATACAAAGACTATGTTGAGTTAGGCTATATCAAGATGAGCCGTTTTGACTACGATAGAGAAGATGTAGCCAAATACCGCGAGGCGATTAGAGAGAATCTCACCCCGTTAGCGAACAAACTCATGAACGACCAATTCAAGAGGACCAAAATCAAAGACCCTCACGTCTATGATTTGGGATATGAATTTATCACCGGCAATCCTCTTCCATTAGGGACGACTGAAGAAAAAGTCGAGAAGGCTAAAAAAATGTATGACGAATTGTCTCCAGATACCTCATATTTCTTTAGATTCATGTCGGATAACCATCTCCTTGATTTGGAAGCGAAACCAGGCAAGCAGCCAGGTGGCTATATGACATATTTCCCAGTCCACGGCTGCCCATTCATTTTCTCGAATTTCAACGGCACCAGCGGGGATATTGATGTATTGACCCATGAATTTGGTCATTCTTTCCAAGCCTATGTTGCTAGAAACATCAAGATAGCGGAATACCGTTCGCCAACGATGGAAAGCTGCGAGATCGATTCAATGTCGATGGAATTCTTCGCCGAGCCATGGATGGAACTATTCTTCGATGAGCCGGATAAATATCGTTATTCCCATTTAGCGGATTCAATCTGCTTCCTCCCATATGGAGTCACCGTGGATGAATTCCAGCATTTCGTCTATGAACATCCAGAGGCTACACCTGCAGAAAGGGATGCATTCTGGCATTCTCTAGAAGAGAAATACACCCCATGGAAAACCAAAGCCTATAAAGGCACCCCGTATATGGAAAAAGGCCATAGATGGCTTACCCAAGGGCATATATTCTCCAGCCCATTCTATTACATCGATTACACATTAGCCCAAATCATGGCCTTCCAATTCCTCGAAGCCAATCTAAAAGACCATACGAAAGCCTGGAAGAAGTACATGAAATTATGCGCGATGGGCGGGAAATACCCATTCAGGACTTTGGTTAAGAAAGACGGGATGAAAGACCCATTCGAGCCAGGAGTGCTCAAGAAGACGATAAAACCACTTGTTAAGATATTAAAGTCTTACGATATTTCGAAATATTAAAAGTGGTCACCAAAAATAGCCGATTAAGTTTTGTTAATTATTTTAAGTTCATTGTGAAGGTGTAAGTTGTGGTCAAAAAGTCCACTGTATTGATCAATTTGAGATATCCTTCCACTAAGATGCCATATTGGTCGTATTTGTATTCGCCTTCAATCGTGTAGTCATTGTCTTTGTCTTTTGTTTCGTATATGAGCCTATATGTTTTGGTGCTCGCACGATATTTATAGGCCCCGGTGGTTTTGCTTGTTTTGATGGATTGCAATTGGGTAATGAGATAACCAGTATTTAATATTTTCAATTCCAAAGAATTGACCGGGTCATCGGTGACCCAGGCTTTGTTTTCGAAGGTGTAATTTGTTTCTTCTTCTTCGGCTTCAGAGTTCCCTTTCTGGACAGTCAGATTCAAAGTCCCCACGGTATATGGTGGATCTTGGAGATTTCTCTCCGCGACCATCGTGGCAAAATTATTGTATGTATATGATTTCTCTGGATCGACAACGTTGCTCACTATCTCATCGGCTTTACTGCCGGCTTGCTCGAAGAAAGAGCAGCCGCTTAAAGATAGAAGCGATATAAGCGAAATGAATGTGATTACTGTTTTTTTCATAATTATTCCTCGCTTTCATTTTGATATTCCCTCATTATTTTGTGAACGTTTTGCATTGATAATGGCGATATTGATGTCATAAAATTGAAAAAATAACCAGTAGAGTCTATGTCAAAATATTGAAATATTATAATAAAGCCATGAGTGTATATCTTGCCCATGGCAAAAACGAAGAGGAAGTGAAGAAATACAATTTCATCGACGAATGGGAGGGATTTTCCATCGCTGAATATTTCTATGAGGAAGGGAAGGAAGCGATGTATCCATTCCGTCACTCCCATGATGAATATGAATTCATAATCCCCTTAAACACCATTCCGATTCTCCGTTATGGGAAGGCTAACTACATTGGAGAAGTGGGGTTTTGTTATCCAGTTAACCCCTATGTTGATCATGGAATAGAATTCGACCTTAATTCCCATGTGATAAGCATCACCGTGGAGAAGGATATTGTCGAATCTCATAAAGAAAAACTTGGATTCAAAGATAAATATTTCTACACCCGTTTCATAGAGGGTAAGGAACTTTGCATAAGCATCGCCAAATTCCAGGAAGAGGCTAGGAAAAAGATTCCAAACAAGATGATATTGGATCTTATCAAAAGGAATATTCTGGAGACTCTTGTTAAAGATGGTCTATCATCTGGCGTGGATAACCGCAGGCCCGAGAAGATATATGCGAAAAACATCAAAATGGTTTTGGTGTATATGTTTGAGAATTATCACGATAAAGATTTATCCATCCCCAGATTAGCGGAGATAGGAGGATATTCTGTTGCATATTTTTCAAGAGCCTTCAAAGCCTTCATGGGCGACCCTCCTATAGTCCATTTAAATAAGCTTAGGCTATCCGAGGCTAAGGAATTATTTAATGATAAAACCCTCTCTTTGGGGGAGATAGCCTCAAGAGTAGGGTTTAAAAATCTATCGACATTCAGCGAATCATTTAAGAATATAATCGGGATGACACCTAAAAAATATAGAGATAGATATTGCGGCTAAACCGCTATATAACGTTTGGCTAAGCATATCAACCTTTCGAAACTTGTTCAAAACTTAGTCAACTCGTTTCAAAATGAACAAAACTTGTTTCAATTTAATATAAAACATAAAAACGGATTACCCTCTTTATTTTTGTGTATAAGAGATAGAGGATATTTTCTTTTTTAGGGAAGATTGGGGATAATGTATTGACAATGAATTGACATTTGCGATATAAATACAATATCAGACGGAGATGACATATGGCTAACATAAATATAAGAATTGATAATGATATCAAAGCAAAAGCAGAGGAAGTTTTCTCAAAGCTTGGATTAACACCGACAACCGCGATCAATCTTTTTTATCATCAAGTCATAAGAACTAGAAGCATCCCTTTTGAATTGAAGCTCGATATACCAAATGACAAAACATTAATGGCAATCAAAGAAGTGGAAGAAATGGAAAGTAATCCTCATGAATATAAAGGCTACAGCAATGTAGATGATTTAATGGACGATTGCAACCCTTGATTTATGCAATTTCCTTTATTTAGAATCAAGTACTAATATAAAAACCTCTCTTCCGAGTTGGAGGAGAGGCTATTTCTTTTTATTCTTTGTTGTCAGCGTCTTTGCCGTATTTAGCTTTTAGATATTCGATGAATGGTGTGGCGCTTAATTCTTTGCCGGCGACCTTCATTATCCAATCTTTCGGTTTTAGATGATCGAATGGGAAGTCGTTTGTGGCAAACCATTCTCTAATTGGTTCGAGGTTGCCTTCTTTTAGAAGAGCAGGGACATCCAATGTCTCTTTCATCTTCTCTAGGATCATCGCTCCATAGAGGTTGCCTAAAGCGTAGGTCGGGAAGTAGCCAAAGCTTCCTGCTGTCCAATGGGTGTCTTGCATACAGCCAACTCCATTGTTTGGAACATCAACGCCAAGATAATCTTTGTATTTCTGGTTCCATACGGCTGGGATATCTTTGGCCTCAAGTTTGCCATTGATGATATCTTTTTCGATTTCGTAACGGATGATGATGTGGAGAGAATATGTTAATTCATCTGCCTCACATCTGATTAAGCCTGGCTCGACTTTGGTTAAGGCGTGGTAGAATCCCCATTCGCCATCCCAATGCTCGAAAGCGGAGCCTAAGTCTTTTCTCACTAATTCATAGAGCTTTGGCGATAATTCTATGCTTTTTCCGAGGATATTCTCGTAGAATCTGCTGTGGGTTTCAGCGATGGAATAAGCAAAGCTTCTCTCTAAGAAATGCTCATATTGCTCTTCTGGCTTGTTCTGGAATTCCATGCAATGTCCACCTTCATGGAGGGTGGTGAAGAGGTTGCTTCTGAAATCGTAGAAGTCATATTTGGTTGTAAGTCTAGCATCATGCCTTGCGATATCATCGCTAAATGGATGGGTGCTGGTTCTGATTGCTCCGCCTTTGAGGTCGTATTTGATTAACTTGAGCAAATCATATGATAAGGCTAATTGGTTGCTGTATCCGACTGGTGGCAAGGCGTGGTAGTGGTAATTGCTTTGTCTTTCGTTTACTTCTGGCAGTAATGCGACAATCGCTTCTTTTAGTTCAGTGAAGACTGCATCGATTGAGGCTTCGCTTGCCCCTTCCTCATAATCGTTGAGAAGAGCTTCGTATGGGGTTTGGCCTTTCTTTTGCTTATATTGGGCGATCTTCTTGCTCCATTTGATTGTCTCTTCGAAATATGGGAGCCAGGATTCATAATCGCCTGAGGCTTTGTATTTTCTCCACATTACATTGGATGTGGTGAAGGCTTCGTTGGCTTTGTTGTATTCTTCTAGTGGCATTTTCTCCAGAAGCTCGACTTGCTTATAGAGTATTTCGCCTAGACGATGCTCATATTCATTGGCTTTCTTGTCTTTTAGAAGGTTCTTAAGAGCCTTTTTGAACTCTTTTTCAACGAATAATGCGGCGTATTCCGCTTGGATTTGGTTGATGAGGTTGCCTTCTTCCTCCAAGGCTTTCTCTGGCGCGCAGGTCTCTAGATCGTAATTGATTAATGAAATCTCATGGCCATAACGTCTGATTTTCTTTAGAAAAGGAAGCAACGCTTCGAATGATTTGCTATGATTCATACTATTCCTCCGATAGATATAGATATTTTAAATTTAAAAAGCGAATGAATAAAGAAAATAGTGTTTATTCACCGTATTCATTCACGTTTTACTTGGTTTACGCCTTTCTATCGCATTGACATAAATAGAAAGAAATATAATTCAAAGCGAGTTATAACAAATTGTTTAAAGTTATAAAAAATTATAAAAATAAATAAAACTTTGTTAAAAATATAAAAGAGGAATCTATACATAAACGCCCATTCATATTTGTGCTAAAATATTTGCGTATGAGATATTCAACCAAACAAAGACAAGAGATATTGGACTTGATAAAAGGACACGGCGAAAGCCATGTAAGCGTTGAGACTCTTTTATCCGATATCAGCAAAAAGCAATTGAATATATCTAGGGCGACATTATATAGAACTTTGGACTCCTTGACTGAAGAAGGGATAATCAAAAGATTCTTTCTTGATGGCAAATTAGGAGCCTGCTATCAACTTTGCGAAGAAGAAGACCACAACCATTTCCACCTTATCTGCGAATCATGTGGGAAAATGCTTCATTTAGATTGTGATGAAGTGGAAACCCTTATGGGTCATATTGAAAAAGAGCACAATTTCAAGGTCAATAGCGATCGCGTTGTGCTATATGGCATCTGCGAAGAATGCCAATCTAAGAAATAGAATTTGAGAACAATTCTCAATTTATGCTTTACATTTTTCATTTTTGCCTAATAATATTTGAGATTGAGTCTCAAAAGGAAGAAAAATGAAGAAAGCATCGTTAATCTGTCTAACCCCATTGCTGCTTGCCTCCTGTTTTTCTAATGAGACAGAAGGAAGAATCAACATCGTCTGCACGATTTTCCCAGAGCAAGAATGGGTAAGCGCCATATGTGAAGGAGTGGAAGGGATAAATGTCGACCTCATTTTAAAGGGGGCAAGCGACGTTCATTCTTATCAGCCATCCGTGAATGATATCGCTAAAATCGTCAAATCAGATTTATTTGTCTATGTCGGCGGCGAAAGCGATGAATGGGCGGAACGAGTCGTAAACGAAAACAATCTAGGCGAAGAAAAAACCTATGACCTTCTTGAATCCCTCGGAGAAAGAAGAAAAGAAGAGGAAGAGAAAGAAGGCATGGAAGAAGATGAAAAAGAGCATGAGCATGAGCACGAGGAAGGGGAAGAATACGATGAGCATGTGTGGAATTCCCTTCAAAACGCGTCTATTTTCGTCCAAGACATTGCCACAAAACTATCTTTGATTGACCCTGAAAACAAAGACATATATTTAGCGAACGCGAAAGAATACATCGCCTCAATAAACGCGTTGGATGCGACTTATAAATCGCTCTTATCAAATCCTCCTCACGATACTTTGGTGTTCGCCGACCGTTATCCTTTCTTATATTTATTAAATGATTATGGTTTGGATTATTATGCCGCATTCAAAGGCTGCTCGACCGATACCAACGCAAGCTTTGAGACCGTTATCTTTTTAGCAAAAAAGGTCGATGAATTAGGGTTAGATAACATTATCATCACCTCTTCTTCGGATGGAAGAGTGGCTTCTTCAGTCAAAACAAACACAAAGACAAAAGATCAAAAGATATTGGTGATGGATTCTTTGGAGACCAAGCCTCAAAAAGGCGGCACATATCTTTCGATTATGAAAGACAATCTTGATATTTTAGTGGAGGCTTCATCTTGAGCGAATATTTAATCAAAGCAGAAGAACTAAAGGTCGGTTACTCCAAGCAAGTCGTCGCGGAGAATATTTCTTTTACTGTCGAAAAAGGCGATATCGTCTGCGTTGTAGGCGAAAATGGCTCAGGCAAAAGCACCTTGCTTAAAACATTATTAGGGATAACCAAGCCTTTAGGCGGGAAAATATCTTTTGAAGGGGACGCTTCCTCCAAGCGTTTTGGTTATTTGCCTCAATTAGATGAAAGCCAATCTGATTTCCCTTCAACAGTCTATGAGATTGTCGCATCTGGATGCATATCTAGAGGCAAATTCAAGCTCTTCTATAACAAAGAAGACAAGGAGATCATAAACAAATACATGAGGCTTGTGGGGATAGAAAACCTTGCAAAAAGCCGTTTTTCTTCTCTTTCTGGCGGTCAAAGGCAGAGAACCCTTATCGCTAGAGCCTTATGCACCTCATCCTCGCTTCTATTTCTGGATGAGCCGTTAAACGGGCTTGATCCAAAATTCAGGAATGATTTCTTTGAATTGGTCAAAACGCTTCATGAGAATGGAGTCACGATTGTTATGATTTCGCACGATTTGAAGCAATCATTATCTCTTGCAAATAAGATTCTATATATCGGCGAAGAATGCTATTTCGGAAGCAAAGAGGATTTCTTAAACAGCAAATTCGATAATATCTTGGAAGGTGGGGAACATGGAAATATTTGAGAAACTCGCCTCTTATTTTGAATTCCCCTTTGTGAGATACGCTTTAATAGTGACAGTCGCTATTTCCATCTGCGCAGCAATGGTGGGGGTAACTATAGTCCTAAGAAGATTATCGAATATAGGCGATGGGTTATCTCACGTCGCTTTTGGTGCTTTAGCGATAGGAATAATCATCAATATCACCGACAAATTCTATATCGTCCTCCCCATAACGTTCCTCGCTGCGTTTTTGCTTCTTAAAACCAAAAACAGCAAGAAATTAAAAGGTGATTCGGCGATAGCCATGATTTCAGTGAGCGCTTTGGCGCTAGCATATTTCTTCTTGAATGTCTTTGATACATCATCGAATCTTGCAGGCGATGTATGCTCGACTTTATTCGGATCAACAGCGATATTGACTCTTTCAAAGACCGATGTCCTAATAAGCGTCATTTTATCTTTGGTGACTGTTGCGTTATACACTATTTTCTATAACAAACTCTTTGTTACGACATTCGATGAGAATTTCGCAAGGGCGATAGGAACAAAAGTGTGGCTATATGATATATTCATCGCATTGTCTATTGCCTCGATCATCGTCATATCGATAAATCTAGTCGGCTCATTATTGGTGACAGCCTTATTGATATTCCCAGCCTTGTCGGCGATGAGATTGGTGAAGAGCTATAAGATGACCATCATCGTCTCGATAATTTTATCGATTGTCTGCTCTGTTATCGGGCTTCTTGTCTCTATTCTTGCATCGACTCCAACAGGTCCTACCATCGTCATATTCTATCTAGGGGTGTTCCTTGTTTGTTTTGCCATTGGTAAGATCAAGGAAAGAATGGCATAGCCATAACCGTCATTCTTTCAACTCTTGATATTTTTGATAAAATCTATGGCGATATGAAATATATAGATAGGTTTTCATTGTTGATGTGCATGCCGATTGTTCTCGTTTCATGTGCCGATTTAGAGACGAGGAATTCTTCTATAAGCCGCGTTTTTTCAAATAATGAATCCTCATCATTCAGCATTTCTATGGAGGAAGATTTCATGAATAAAACAATCAGTCTTCTTATCGACAGCGAGCCGATCGATGTCTCTTGGGAAGATAACACTTCTGTTTCCGCTTTAAAGAAGAGGGCGGAAGATGGATTAACTATTAAGATGAGGAAGTATGGAGGATTCGAGCAAGTTGGATCTTTGGGGACGTCTCTTCCTTCGAATGATGTTAATATGAAAACAGAGCCAGGAGACATATGCCTATATTCTTCAAACCAGATTGTCGTCTTTTACGGCTCAAACACCTGGGATTACACGAAACTTGGGCATATCAATTTGTCCATAGAGGAGCTTCAATCTCTTCTAGGTGAAGAAGCAGTTACGCTTGTTCTTGAATTGAAAGATAAATAATAAGGAGATTTTATGAAAAAGATTGCTATTGTAACGGGCGCCAGCGGAGGGCTAGGCGAAGAATTTGTCAAAGCTTTGGCAAAAGAAGAGGTCGACGAAGTCTGGGCTATAGCGAGAAGAAAAGAGAAATTAGAGGAAATAGCCGCCTTATGCGGGGATAAAGTGATTTCTTTCCCTTTGGATTTGACCAAAGATGAATCTTATGAAGCGATAGAAAAAAGAATCATCGAAGAAGAAGCTTCTATCAAATGGATGGTCAATAATGCGGGAATGGGAAGAAGCCTATGCTTCAAGAACGAGAACGTCGATTATATGAAAAAATCAATCGACTTGAATGTCAAAGCCGTGACCATTTTATCTTTTATTGCCTTGAATCACATGGAAAAAGGCTCATATTTGCTTAATGTAGGCAGCCAAGCAGGTTGGCAGCCAGTACCGTATGAAACAACATATGCTGCCACGAAAGCCTATGTGAACAATTTCACGATGAATCTATATTACGAATATAAATCCAAAGGCATCCACGTGATGCTTGTGAGTCCTTATTGGATAGAGGATGATATGCTGCGTGAGATGGACCATGGGAAAGATGTCAAATTGAATATGGTTTCTACCACAAATGAGGTGGTTGTATACGCTATGAAGGCCGCCAAAAAGAAAAAGATGGTGGCGATGAATAAAAGAGGGGTGAGAACAATGAATTTCGCCCAAAGATTCGTAACAACTAATTATGCGGTTGGCACATGGCTAAAGACCGCCAAAAAGTTAGTGGACATTGACAATTAACAATAACCAGCAAGTCTTAAACAATATATAGACACTTTTGCTTTTTTTGTCTAAAATTATTTTATTAAGCAAAAAGGAGAAAACCTATGAAAAAAGCTTTTCTTGTCTATTGTGCGGCCTTTGCTCTTCTTTTGGGTTCCTGCGCTTCAAATGAAAACCCTTCATCTGAAGGAACCAGCGAAAACCCTGTAAGCAGCCAAAGCCTCCCTCCATCATCATCGTCGTCTTCGGAACCTATGCCAGTTGAGACAAAAGGCATGGCCGAAGAAATCATTGAAATGAGCGATTTCGATTTAGCGAAACCAGCCGCTATTGAAAAATTTTTGACATCCAAACAAGAAAACATCATCAAAGAAGCGCTTTTGGAGAATATTCCTTTGGCGGAAAGTGCTAGTTCTTCTGTCATTTCGAAACAGTTGATAGGAAGAAATGCGTCCTCATATGAGTATTCAGCCTCCTCTACAAGCATATATTCCGACGGAGGAGAGCTCGCCACTAAGCGTCTGTCCATGGTTGAATATCCGGAAATAAGTGCCATCACTTCAAGGATTGAAGAAGTTGAACGCAACGCGATAGGAGATGAAATCACGTTCCGAGAAGTATTGCGAAAGTATAATAACGGCGATGATGCGAATGATTATGAGCTCAACTTCTCTAATAACCCAGCGAGTGAAACTTATAAAGAAGATACGATTGATTATATGAGAGGATTGTATATCAATAACGTTGTTAATTCTGCTGGACAGATTAGAGACTTCATCAACATGGCCATCTTTGGATATGATAAAAATGGTTCGATTGTAGCGGCCATTCCCCCTGATGGCATCCCAGAAGGCGGAACAACGTACATGCCAGTTATAATTGATTCATCTTTGACTACTTATATAAAGGGCTTTACAGGATACAAGGCGTCGGTTGATATCAAAATGAGAGAAGAAGGCGGGACATATTTCTTGGATGAATTTGATTTCCGCATGATTTCAGAATCAGATTATCTAACCGGCTCGTCTAACTATATTGAGCTTGGCGAGACAAAAGAAGTTATGAAGCGGCGTTTCGTTGTCAAACTCGATTACACTCCATCAAATAGAGTAATCTACCCAGAACTCGAGGCGAAAGCGAAGAGGGGAATCGTTTATGATTCTGATTTGTATCTAGCAAAGTCAACATATCATGAGAATGAGGTGGATGGCGAATTGGTGACCTCTATGGAAGAGGATGATGGTTACTGGTTATCCACCGATATGTATACATATTTTGGCGAGGATACGACAAAATTATGCAGAGATGGCACAATCTCACGAGAGCTCTCGAAAGATTATTACTATTCATTGAATAAATATTGCTATTGCGAGTATTGGGATGAAGAAAACGGTGATTTCAAGATAATGGAAGAATATATTCCTCTTGACTT
This sequence comes from Bacilli bacterium, assembly GCA_017468925.1. Taxonomy (GTDB): domain Bacteria; phylum Bacillota_I; class Bacilli_A; order RFN20; family CAG-826; genus UBA4951. Next base: position 479,496 of record JAFUHI010000009.1, read on the forward strand.
AACCGTCTTAGCGGACTCTCTCCCAAATGGCGTTGAATTATTCACATTCGACGGAGTTGTCTATCTCAAAGCAAATGAAGATGGTCACACCTTTAATCTCGACGGATCCGCAACCACGACATTAAACGAAGATAAGACGGTGACGGTCGAAGAGCTCATAAGATCAATCGAAGTCACTGAACTAATATAAATATTATAAGGATAAGCACCTTAATCACGAAAAGATTGAGGTGTTTTTCTTTTTACGCAAATAATACTTTAGTTGCATTTTATTTTCTAATGGTTTCATAGACTGCCAAATGGTTTGAAAGCGATTACAACATATTTAATATAAAATCAAATACAGAAGAGGAGAAACAATGAAAAAGAAAATTTTATTTGTTTTGGCCGGTGGTGCTCTAGCAACTACCGCCGCCGCTAGCATAAGCCTCCCTACCCTCGTTAAGGCTGAGACAAGAAATTATTTGTCTAGGACTTTCACGACCGATGGGATTGCAGATGCTTATTCGTCCACCAACATCACCGTTGCAGACTCGGCAGAATTCGTCGGAATCAGGCCGACTGACGGTGCGCAAAATGCCTATTTGACTTACGAATTATCCACCTTAACTGAGGGAAATGTCTTCACTGCGTTGAATTTCTCTCTATCGGGAGGAAGGTTCGCCTATTTCTATGAAGTCGCCCCAGGCGCAGGAGAAAGCTTCGATATCTATGTGGGCACCGATACCACATTAGGCTCGCCAGTATATCATTTAGAAGGAACCGATAGCCCAGTGACTGAGATTACCGCGGATTTATCCACAGCAGTCTCCGCGCTTAATGCCTCAACATTCTATATCACCTTTGGTTTCACTCCAAAAGCACCTGGATTAGGATTCGACACCAGCTGGATTGGTTTGAATAACCTTTCAATCACCGGAGATGAGGGAGAAGGAGGGGAAGTCGATCCTGCCGTTCACACATACAGATACACCGATGATTTCGCTTCCGGCACTGATTGGCATGGAAAAACAACCGCCCAAGTCACTGGTTTGGGTGGAGACGGAAATACAACCCATGGCGCGATAGTTGGCACTTGGGGAGCATCCTTAAGCGTTGAAGCAGGTGCTTCCGCCACAGTGGTCTACCATTTCGCTAGCGATACCGAGGCCCTTACCGAATTCACATTCAATTTCCGCGCTTGCTTCAACAACATGGGCAACAATGAAATGCATTGGGGTGATGGAATAAGAGTCCTTTGCTCATTGGACGGCGCGAACTGGATCACCCTTAAAGAATATCGCCACGCAGCCGAATACGGAGTCGAGACCGTCAATAGCAGCAATTATAACGGCTCAGTATCCTTGGATGGGTTAAAGAATCGAGAAGGATATGTCGGGATGCAGCTTGTCCACGACCAGGCGTTAACCAATATTGAATTAGGCAACTGGGGAATGAAATTATTCCAGACCAGTATTGAATTCAAGACTCATGACGCTTTGACGGTTAAATACAATCTCGATGGTGGATCTTTGCCAGATGGCACATTGGATACATTCTATTCAACCGACTCTATATACACCTTGCCAACACCATCCAAAGAAGGATATGACTTTAATGGATGGGAAAATGCGCTTGGCGAAGTGGTCACAACATTCGATCCATCAAGCGGAGAAAGCCTTGAAGTTACCGCTAAATGGACACTTCAATCAACATCTCATTCCATCACCTATGTCGATGAAGTCGGGGCGGATAATCCGAACCCAGGCACTTATTCAACTGATGGAGGAGTTGTCACTTTATCCGATTTGGAAGCAACAGGATATACCTTCTTAGGCTGGTATACTGAAGATGGCACAAAAGTCACTGCGATCGATCCTGCTACATCCGACACTGACATCACTTTATATGCCAGATGGGAAGAGAAAACCTACACCATCACATATGAAATCTCTGAGCACGCTCACTTGAGCGTTGATGGAGTTTCAACCCTCCCAAGCGAAGTCAAATTCACCGAGAGATTTGAATACACTTTGACAATCGATGAGGGATATGGACTTGCTAAAATCTTCATTGATGGAGCGGTCGTCAACCCAGATGATGATATAGTCATCGCTGGCTCAGGCGATAAAGCCCATACGCTTGCTATTGAAACATACGAATTGGGCCATGTCTCAACAACCGTCAATCAAGACTTTGCCTCTTTATCAAGCTTCGATAATACTTGGGCGGCTGAACCATTCGAGTTCGCCAATCTCGTCTTGATTCACGACGGAAACGATGGGGCTGGATTATGCAAGAAAGCCGCTGGAGACGCATATTTGACATACAAATTCGTCGCCGGCGAGAACAAGATATTCGATAAAGTAAAAATCGGCGGTCTTGCTAGAATCTTTGATTTCAACGGAAATCCCGCTAACTTCACTGTCCTAGTCTCCACCGACAACAGCGATTGGACTCCATTCAAGGAATACAGCCCATTAAATCTCCAAGATGGAGGCGAGAAAGTATCCCTTGGCTATCAAGGCGCTATTGAAGAGACTGAAGTCTTATATGTGAAAATCGTTTGGAATTGCGAATCAGCCGGATTTGATTGGGTTGTCTTAAAGAATCTAACCCTTGAAATAGGCGAGAAGGATAAGACACCTGATGTTCCTCCAACCTCAAGTGATGTTCCTACATCAAGTGAAGTCCCAACTTCCAGCGAGACTCCAGTCTCATCCGAGACGAGCCAAGGTGGAAGAGGCGGATGCGGTGGATCAATCATCGCCACTTCAGCGGTTGCTGGCATCACTTTGATCGGCGCTTTAGCCATCGCCTTATTCAAAAGGAAAAAATAATTAGTCGACAAGGCTGGGTTTAGGCTCAGCCTTTTGTCTAACCCAATGGTGCGACAAAAATAATATAAAACGCAACCTTGGTTAAATTACTTCTTGGACGTGAAAAATTATAATAATTTTATAGAACTATGAAACTGTTGCTTAACAAAAACCAGTTCGTTTACAATGTCGCCTTGTATCAAGTTGGCTATGAGAAATGCGGGCCTCATCATTCTTTCGGTCCGATTTTACGAGATTTCTATGTCTTGCATTTCATCGTGAGCGGGGAAGGCTATATCGAGCAAGATAACAAAGTCACCAAATTGAAGAAGGGGGATTTGTTCTTGGTCCCAGTCAACGAATTGGTTCGTTATTACTCGAATCCGGATGACCCTTATGAATATTATTGGGTCGGGTTCTTCGGAGTCTCAGTCGCAGAGATATTAAAAGAAGTGGGATTCTTGGTCAATAGGAATCTCGTCATCCAAAGCGAAGACAAATTCGAGGAATTATTGCTTCTTTTCAAGAAACTGTCTTCTTATTCGGATGAGAGGTCACTAAAAGAGAATCTATACATGCTAGGCCTTTTCTATCAAATCGTGGGCGCTCTCGTGCCTACTGGCATCGAATTCGATCTCGATGTGGGTCAGCAAAGTGCATTAAATCTAGCCGTATCCTACATCGAATTCAATTATTCAATCGACATCACGATGGAGACTTTGGAAAACGTCTGCCATATGCATAGGAGCAATTTATATAGGTTATTCAAGAAATATTACGGGATATCACCATCCGAATATATCAATGAATACAGGATGGATAGGTCGCTATATCTACTGAAGAACAGCGATTATTCAATCAAGAAAATCGCATCGATGGTTGGGTATCCTAACACCTCATTCTTCTGCAAAATATTCAAAAAGAAATATCACAAAACGCCAAGTGAAGCTAGAAAGCTACTATAAGGAGGGAATTATGAAAAAATTCAGTTCGACGTTACTCATTCTATCGACCGTGTCGCTTCTATCGGCCTGTGGGGTGGGAGAAAGCACCGCCAATCACAAAATACCAAGCACCGACAAAGTGCTGGTCGTTGATTTGCACACCTGGATGCCAACAGGCTCCAGCAGTTCTGCCGATTTAGTCTCCATCACCTCCACTCAGGAGATTGCTGATGAATTCAAAGAATTGACCGGAATCACCATCAAATGGTTCACAGGAAAGACTTTATCAGGCGAGAAAAACGAGGCTTCTGCCGATTATATCAAAGCCATCCAGAACGGGACGATGCCTGCCATCGGTTTCTCTTGGAGTGCTTTCACCGATAGAGGCTATTACATGGATTTAAGCGAGGCTCTATCCACCGAGAATGAATTCCTAACAGAAGAAGAAAAAGCCCTTTATCCAACTTGGAAAGACCAATTCCCTTCATATTTGTGGGATACAAAAGACTGCCAAGATGTGAATGGCAAGCCTATCGCTCTTCCGGTATTGCTTAACCCAGGGCCGGCGACTGGCTGGTATTACAATAAAACCAAATTCGATTCACTTGGCTATGAAGTCCCTAAAACCTGGTCGGAATTCAGAACCTTGGCCTTGGATATAAACGCCAATCCCGATGCTGGTCCTTATGTCTATAAGCAGACGGTTGAATTGCAGAACTGGGCTTTCCAATTCGCGATCGGTCCTTCCTTCGCCCAGCTTCTTTTCGATGATGTCGATGAGAATAAGGATGGAGTCATCTCCAATCAGGAGAATATGAAAGCTTTAGCGGACGGGGTCTATTCTCCTTTGAAAGAGGAAAACCCGGATAGATATCAAATCGCTAGAGCGGCCTATTCAATCTTCAAGGATTTCTATAAGAACATGCTTCCATATAACTGGAAGACGGCGAATAAAGATACGGCCTGGAGCGAAGGCAAAGCGATGCTTCGCGAGAATGGGTTGTGGTCCTTACGCGCGGAAAAAGGAAACGATAACACCAGGGATTGGAAGTTTGGCATCTTCCCCACCCCGATGGTAGGGGATGATAGCAAAGATTATCTCGTTGGCAAATCTTTGCCTTTAGCCGCTTCAAAATTAGTCAAAAACGAATCTATCCAGCTTGATCAAGAAAGAGAATACACGACTCTTTCTAGAGCCGAATCATTCATCAACCTTTATAAGCCAGATGCCTCTTTGTATCTAAATCTAATGTATAACGGCATATATGAGAACGAGACAGTGAAAGAAAATGCGATAAAATTCCTCAAATTCCTTTCAACTCCAGAAAATGTTTCGAAGATATGCGTTGAGCATCAAGCGGTTCTAGGCGGAGTCAAGGGGGCAGTCCCAGGCCGTTCGCTAGATGAATGGCTTATGTCTTCCTTCCCGAAAACCAAGCCAATCACTTGGCCAACAAGCGCTTCGCTAGGGGATGATGTGACGATCAACCAGAATTTCTCGAAATGGGTGAGCGATTCGATAGATGACAATGAATTCTATTCGTCAATCGCCTCAATTCAGAGGGAATCTGCAAAGAAATTCTTAGGAGAATAAATGAATAAGGAGCGATTGACTACAATTCTAAAAGCAGTCGGCAGGTTCTTCAAAAGGACTATCGCCGTATGGATAATCGCTTCTTTGTTTCTTGTTGCCTCTTTAGGCGATTACATATATTTCCGCACATTCGATTTGGTGTTGCTTTCAGTTGAAGGAACTGACCATGATTCATCTTTGTATTATTCAACGATAGATAATGATGAGATGGTCTATTTCTCATTGCTATTGACGTCGAATGGCAAGCCGGTGCAAGGTCATTCTTTGGTGGGGATTGGCAAAAAAGGAGGACAGGTGAAAGTCCCTAGAATCGTCACTGACGAAGAAGGGAAAGCCACATTTGAATTCGCCCCGAACCCCCAATATAGAGAGCCTCCTACTCTAGAAGGGGAGATATACGTCTACGATGAAGACAATTCAGTCATAATCGAATTCAGGATAGAAAGATATTTCGATATCACGATGGTGAAAAGGGAATCATGATGAGAAGCGCTTTGGATTCTACGCATTTTTTCAAAAAAATCCGCAAAAGCAAATACGGATATTTGATGGTGGCCCCTTTGATGATTGGTCTAGCCATATTCTCCATTTTCCCATTCGTCTACGGCATCGGGATGAGCTTCTTTGATATTTCCACATCGAATCCGGTCTGGAATTTCGTTGGCTTTGGGAATTACAAAGAATTGTTTAATGATCCGATATTCTGGCAAAGCTTTAGGACGATGTTCATTCTTCTTATTCCTAAACTCATCATAAATGTGTTTGTTCCATTTATTTTTGCAGAGATAATATTCAACTTAAGGAATCAGAAGGCGGCGAAGATATATCGCGTTTTGATGCTTTTGCCAGTGGTCGCCCCTGGTGTTGTGGGGATGCTAATATGGAAATCGCTATATGCGACCGATGGTTTGTTCAATTTGCTATTCTCCGCTTTTTCGGGCAATAGCGTCACCATCGATTGGCTTAGCTCCGATTCAAAGCCATTCCTTACTTATCTTGCCTTGATTTTCCTTGGCTTCCCTTGGGTAGGAGGGACCAATGTCCTTATATATTTATCTGGCTTAATGAATATCAACGCCGAAATAAAGGAGTCTTCGATTCTTGATGGATGCGGGACTTGGAGAAGGATATTCGCGATTGATATGCCTTTAACTTTGGGCCAATTCAGATATTTCTTAACGTTTGGAATCATCGGGGGACTACAGGATTATGGCATCCAGATGATTTTATACAAAGATGCTCCAGATTATGTCTATGTCCCCGGATATTATCTATACCGCATGGCCTATACGAATGATAGGTCTGGATATGCTTCCACAATAGGAGTTGTCCTCTTTGTATTGATTTTGATATTGACTCTATTGGGCAATAAGTTGCTAAAAAGAGATCCGACGGAGGGCAAAAGATGAAGCAAAGAGTGATAAGCACCAAAACAAAGCAAATCATCTCACAAAGCACCTTGCATGCGGTCCTTGCCGTAACGCTTATTTTGACATTGCTTCCTTTAGGGCTCACCCTCATCAACTCGATGAAGAGCCTTAGAGATTATCAATTCAATATGTGGCTTCCTTCCTTACCTTTGAGATTCTTCAATTATGGCGAGGCGTGGAGCCGTCTTTCCCCATATTTCTGGAATACGATGATCGTATCCGTTTTAGGGGTAGGAGGGATGCTTCTGATATCGTCTTTGGCATCTTACGCGATTGGCAAAATCAGATTCCCCGGAAGCAATATTTGCTTGTGGATCGTCTTATCGCTTATGATGCTTCCTGGCGTTATGACATTGGTGCCTTCCGTTATGGTTTATCGTTCGCTTCATTTAAACGACACCATCTGGGCGTTGATATTCCCGATTTGGACAAATGGATGCCTTATGTCAACGTTCCTATTAACCACATTCTTCCGTTCATTGCCATTAGAGATATTTGAAGCGGCGGAGATTGATGGGGCTGGTGAGCTTAGGCAATACGCCTCAATCGCTCTACCTTTATCTCTTCCGATGGTAGGGACATGCACAATCATCCAAATAGTGTCCATCTGGAATGATTATCTCTGGCCAATGACCATCCAAAGCGATGAATCGCTATATACGCTTCCGGCAGGAATTCTCTTTAATTACCAGAATTATGAGAATGTCCCGGAGATGTACGCTTCTTACGTTATAGCCGCTTTGCCTTTATTATTCATCTTCATATTCTTGAACAAATATTACGTGAAAGGCCTATTAGACTCGGCCATAAAAATGTAGGAGGGGAACAAAATGAAAAAGAACCCAATTTATGTCTCATTGCCTTTGATTCTATTGAGCATCATCCCATTAAGCGGATGCAACGGAGAGAGCCCAAAAGAGAAAGGAAATAGGCAAAATGATCAAGAGGTTGAGGTGTTTTCCAAAAACGTTGGTAATGACCGCTCATACAATAGAGACTATTTCTTGAACCCCAATAACCGTTACAGGGTTTTACCTGTCAATAATGATTCTCCTCTTTCCCCATATGGCTGCTCAACATCGATGGTGGACACCTATAAGGAATGGGGATATGGAGGAGTGGTCACAAATGTGGCCTGGGGAGACCAATACCTAGTATCCGACCAAGCTTGGGAGTTGCTTGAAGAAGTGGTTGCCCACACGATTGATGATAACGGCATGAGGGTGATGCTATACGATGAAGATGTCTATCCTTCAGGCGGAGCGAGGCAATTGACGCTTAAAGCCACCCCAGAAGGAGAGAATTGGGAAGCCCAAGGAATAGTTAGGCAATTGGTCCCATGCACAAAGGATATTGAGATAGAAATCCCCGCAATTTACGGCCATACCTTATTGCAGGCTTATTTCCACGAAGGCACGAACAATGGGGCGTTAATCGTTAATAACCCAAAGAAAATAGACTGTGCTGAAGGTGATAAATTCACCCCAGAGGCAAACGGATATCTCGCTTTGATATTTCATAAGCAATTCTACGAAGGCACCCATTTCCAATACAATCTTCTTGAAAGCCGTCGCTACATCGATTTATTACAAGAGGCCCCGATACAAGAATTCTTAAGGAACACATATGATGCCTATTATGAACATTTAGGCAAATATTTTGGCAACGGGATTGAAGCGACATTCATGGATGAGCCCTCGATGCCTGGTTTCTATTTCACTCCGACAACCGCTAGAGAAATCGATCCAGTCGATCCTAATATCCCTCAGCTTCCGGCGATAAATTATTCTCATACATTATCGGAGAAATTCTTTGAAAAATATGGATATGAGATGGAACCATATCTCCCATATTTATTTGAGCAAGGCGATTCCTCTAATAGCGTCCGCCGCTTCAGATGGGATTACCATGAATTGCTTGGCGAATTGGTTAACCATAATCTAGTTGAACAGATTCATGACTGGGGTGAAGAGCATGGAGTCAGATCTTCAGGCCATTTCTTGGTGGAAGAAGATTTATCCGCGAATGCGTTGCTTGCAGGCAATTACCTCCAGAATTTTCACAAAGAGGCGATTCCTGGGATGGATATAACTAAAGGCGACGCCAATAGTGCTATCACCATAGGCGCAGTCACGGCGAAAGAAGTCTCATCTGCTGCGGATTTTGATGGAAAATTCGATACATTCGCGGAAATCGGTCAAGACCAGGGATTTGGCTCAAGCATCGAGGAAAATATCGCCAATGTCGCGGTAATCCAAGCCTTGGGCATCAATTATCTTGCGTCCTATTATCGATATTCCAGTGATGAAGATAATCTTCTTTTCTCAAATACTTTGGCGAGAATCAACTATATGTTGCATGGCAATGTATCTGATAAATCGTTAGGTGTCTATTTGCCAATGGAATCCATTTATTCTTCAACCACCCCATATAATTCAACGGGCGGAAGGATTTATACAGGTCAATGGGGTTTCAACGCCGAAACCACAACCATAAGCGAGAATTACAACAACCTTTTGGCGACATTGCTTAAAAACCAAGTCGATTATCACGTTTTTGACTCAATCGATTTGCCAAAGTGCACGATTGATAATGGGGCGATCATAACCCCGAATGGCGAAAGATTCACAAGTTTCATCGTCCCATCCGCCAAAGCGATGGATTTGGAGGCTGCTAGATTCTTAAAGCGAGCCAAAGAAAAGGGAGTGAAAGTCTATTTGCACCGCAATCTGCCTTGGTTAGCAAGAAACGATGAAGAGCAAGAAGAATTAAGCGGCATTTATGAATATCTTGCTACTGAAGGGGCGGTGAATGGAGACTATAACATCATGGTGTCCACCTTGCTTAAAGAGATGCCAGAAGCGAAAAACGTATCAATATCTCCTCAATCATCGACTTTGATCACGAGGAAACAGACAAATGGCAACAATACTTTATATATGGTCGTTAACACTTCATCGAAGGCGGCCAATTTCACTTTGAACGCCCCAGAAGTAGGAGACGAATATCTTTCATGGAATCCTAAAACTGGCTCGGTCAATGGCATGGCGGTCAATGTCGATGAGAAAGGGTCTCATCTAAGAATAGAATTGCCTTCATATGGCGTTGGCCTATTCACGATTGAGAAGAAAGGAGAATGAAAATGAAATTCAGGTATTTGCTTTCTTTATTATTGTCGGCAGTAGCGTTTTCTTCGCTTTCAGGCATGAATCGCGGGGATATTCATTCCCTTAAAGCGGAAGAAAGTGTAATTGATGAAGCTTTTGCAAGGGAAAATTTCCTCAATCCTGATAATTACAAATACGACACCAAGCCGGTGGTGGTTGAAGATGGGATTAAATTATCAGGCTCGACAACATATTTAAAACCATTCTCTTTTGATAGAGGTTATTCAAAGAAAATCAAATTCAAATTCAACATCGACGAGATGAATGATAACGAAGTCGCTTATATTCTTTTCTCACCAGATCCTGAAGTTGGATTCGCGGATATAAATATGAGCGCGGTCGGCGTTTATTTCACCATCACCAAAATGGCGACTTCTTATAGATTGGATGGATATTATACGGATGGGCTCAACTATACGGGCCAGGCGTTAACGCTAAATAAAATAATGCAAGGAAGCGTCATTAGGGATCACACTTTGCAATTAGAGACCTCCTTAGTTAGTGGCTACACAGATGGCATTCGTCTATTTTATAATGGCGAGCAATTCGCCGACTGGCTTTGCTATTCGATGGTTAAAAACAATGTAATAACGGATAGCAATGGCAGGATATATATATCGGTGCACGGGAAGATAAGAGTGACTAACATCGTTCCTGGCGACACCGATGGGCCGAGGATTGATTATGAAGAAAGCGAAAGCAAGGCCTATGCAGGTGATGAATACACATTCGGGGATATTTCTTCATATGATGAAATTGATGGGTATTTGCCTTGGACTTATAGGCTATATGACCCAAACGGCAATGAGATAACAAACAAAATAACTGTGAATAACGAAGGAAATCTCGTTTTTAAACCTTTGAAAGTTGGTGAGCATACCCTCAGGGTGCTTTCTTCCGATTATTCCACCAACTCTGCGGCGAAAAGAATCCTTCTTAATGTCCTTCGTCATGAACATTACCCGGTATTTGACGAGGATTATATTTTCCCAAAGGACGCTAGAACGTCTACGGAATACATAATCCCTCAAGTATCCGCGCACGATATCGATTCCGGAAACGAAGACAATGATATCTCTTACGCGTATGATGTCTATTATTACGCAGATTCGGGATTGAAAAGGAATGTTGAGCTCAAACAAAAAGAAGATGGTGCATATTATTTCCTCCCAAAGAAAGAGTCCGCATATCTAAGCGATGGAATTGGTAAATACTACATCAACGTCACCGCGACCAATTCATATGGTTCTACGGTCTTAGAAAGAGAGATATATGTCAAACCTGATGTGGTTGGCGAAGAAGCAGTCAAATCAGTCAATTATTTAAACGAAGATAACTGGGCATTATCAAGCTATAACACCTTCGACCAATCTATTCATCTTGCTGGACCAACATATTACAAAGCAGGATTAAACCTAGAGAAAGGCATATTCATTTATTTCAATGTGGATCAGCTTATCGATAAGAGCACGATAGATAACTGGTTCTCTTTCGGTTTCTCTACCCATCCGGGAAATGGCAAATATGGCTCATTCAGCCAAGGCCTCTATTTCATGTTCTTCTATCAAAACGGGGCTTTCCGTTACAACATGCAATACGTGACGGAAGAAAAAGTGGCAATTGATATCAAAAACAATGAGCCTTTGGCGGTCAATTTCGAAGGGGAGACATCCTTAGCCATCTATCCTTTCGACGTATCGCTCGATCCTTCGATGTATGACAATATCGATGTCTCGCTAAATGGAGGAAAAGTGGATTCGTTTGAGATATATAAGATTGCTAGAAGCGAGATGATGGATGATGAGGGCTTCGTCTATTTGAATTATTCATATAGCAATGATAGAGAAGAAACAACATTCGATCCTTTTGAGACAAACAATCCAATGGTTTCGCTTAATAGGATAAGATTCGCGGATATAACCGCCCCAACATTAACAATAGAAGGCAATATACCGACCGTAGGAAAAGTAGGTGATAAGATAACTTTCCCAACCGCAAAAGCAGTCGATGAGACAGATGGGGAAGTAGAAGCCTATCTTTCCTCGATTGTCGATGCTTCTGGAGTGGGAATAACAGTCATCAATAACACAGCGACTTTCTCTTCTCCGGGCGAATATAAGGTTTATTACAAGGCCACTGATTTATCCGGCAATGTCGCAACATTCGTCTCCACCATAACGATACAAGGTGGCTCGGGATGCGGTGGCTCGCTTGCAGGAGGGTTGTTTGCCTCACTAACTGTCTTATGCATCTCGATATTCATTGTCAGAAGAAGGTATAAAGAACATGAGTAAAGCCAGTATTTCTCTTCAAAGCGGTGATATCACGTTAGATTTGTCTTTTGCGGATGAATCACATGTTATTTATGGCGAAAAGAAGGAATTTTATATCGATGTGAATCACGATAATCCTTTCCTTTTAAGCACATTTGGTTCCTTGGATTATAGGGATCCGATGGTGCTTATCACCGATGAAAATGGCTATGCATCAAGAAGATTCTTGGTTAAGAAAGTAGAAGATGAGGAAAATGATTGCAAAGGTCTTCCTCTTTCCTTTGGCCATAATAGAAGCGTCTGCATAACCTACATCGATGATCTAAATGAAATCGAAATAAAGCAATTCATCAAAACATTCGATGAATCGGCATTCTCTTTTTCCTTAAAGATAACTAACATCGGAAAAAAAGCATCATTCATCAAAAGAGCCTACTCGATGGAATACGGGTTAGAAGGAAAAGGGTATGACATTTATTCATTCCCAGGCCACTGGGGAAGAGAAAGAAATATCCAAAAGACGAATCTGGAGACCGGCGAATTCATAAATCAATCGATATGTGGGATATGTTCGAGTTTTGCGAATCCTCTTATTGTGGTGGGCAAGGGTTCTTCCTTCTATGGATTTAACATCCTTTATTCGGGAAATCATAAGGAAAGTGTCTCTGTTTCCTATGTGGGTAACACCAAAGTGATGATTGGGATGAATGATTTCCTTCTTGATTGGAAATTATCTCCATCTGAATCATTTTTCACCCCAGAAGTCATAATGACAAAAGGCAATAATATCGACGAAATTCAACAAAGACTATCCTCTTTTGTTAGAAAACACATCATGAAGAAAAGAGATATCAGGCCGATTGTCTATAATACCTGGGAAGGCTCTGGGTACGATATAGGCGAAGCGAAATGGAAGAATTTAGCGAAATTGGCATCTGAAGTTGGCTGCGAAGTGTTTTTATTCGATGATGGATGGTTCTTAAACAGGAACAGCGATACAACTAGTTTAGGCGACTTCGTTCTCGATGAAGCAAAAATCGGGGGAGATTTTGAACATATTAATGAATATTTGAATAACCTAGACCTAAAGCTTGGCTTATGGATTGAACCGGAAATGATTAGCCCTGTTTCGCTTCTAGCAAAAAGCCATCCAGAATTCATTTTGAGAAGAAAAGAAGTGGAGCCAATTCAATCGAGAAATCAGCTGTTGCTTGATTTGGCTAATCATAAATGTGTTGAATATGTTAAAAACATGATCGTCTCTTTAATCGAGAAATCGAAATGTTCATACATAAAATGGGATTTCAATAGATTGCTAACCGATATCGAAAGCGAATCGTGCAGAGGTGGAGAATATTTCCATCGCTTCATCCTTGGATATTATGAAATCATTTCTTCAATTAGAGACATGTATCCCGACTTGTATATAGAAGGGTGCGCTTCAGGTGGTGCGAGATTTGATTTAGGGACATTAAGATATGTCGATTGCATTTGGACCAGCGACAACACCTCTCCACGTTCAAGGCTCCTTATCCAAGAAGGGACGTCTATTGGATATCCTTTATGCTCCATATCTAATCATTATTCCGCTTCTCCGAATGTCACCACACATGAGGAATATCCCTGCAAAACCCGCGCGGAAGTCGCTTTTTTCGGTGTTTATGGGGTAGAAGTTGATCTAAGCAAAATATCATTAGAAGAGACTGAATATATTGCAAAAACCATCTCTTTTTATAAAAAACACCGCCAGATGATTGGGGATGGGACATTCCATATCATAGGCGATCCGATGAATAGGGTTTCTAGATGCTGGCTTTTGCAAAAAGATGACGAATCACTTTTGCTAACATCAAATGAAGATGGCCATAAAACGATTCCATATAGGCTTCCTTATTTCGATGCGAAAGCAAAATACATCTTGGAATATTGGGATGGCAGAACCGTAGATATAAAAGGAAGCGATCTTATAAATGGATTGGCTCTCCCTAATGGGAAAGGGCTTAAGACCCAGATGGTTTATATAAGGAGGATAAAAGAATGAAAAAGAAGCCGATTATCTTTATTTTAGCTACTTTGCTATTATCCTCTTGTCTTGGCGAGAATAATCAATCGACCTATTTTTCTAGCGATGATTATTCGAATCCTGGCACCCAAACCCTTGCACCCGATACAAGCGAGGAAACGAGCGATAATGCAAGAAGTTCGGCGTCAAATTCTACAACCAAATCCGAGTCTTCTATTTTTTCTTCATCCATCTCATCTATTGAACCGGAGGATTTAACCATGAAACCCATCGCATTCCCCAAAGCAAGGACATTATCGTCTTCTGAGCTTGCTACTTATATTGGAAGCGACATCCAAAATGATGATGGATGGGTTAATGTCGCTCACAATGATGGCCTTATTGTCTCGCCATACCATAGAGTTAAACATAACGGGGCTTACGCACCAGTATATGCGACTAGAACAACATATGGCGCGCATTCATTTGCCCTTTTTGAAGGAGGAATTGATGAATTCCCTCTAGTTGTCTCAATTACATCAAGAGAGAACTCTTCATTCAAGAATGCGAGGGTTCTACCAAATGAAAACGTGAATCAGGCAGTAAGCGGTGGGGCAATAACATTAACAATCTCTAAGCCAGGTAACTATACGGTTATACCAGATTCTAATTATGAGAAACCAATCACCATTTTCGCATATGAGAAAACCCAATTCATTCAGCCAGATGGATATTCTACGATAGAATTGGAGCCAGGTGACCATGGGGAGTTGATAATAAGCACTCAAAAAACGACGCTTGTGTTTAAAAAAGGTTTGCATCGAGTCGGAAGATTAGAACTAAATTCCAATTGTTTGGTTTATTTTGAGTCCGGTGCGCAGCTAGAGGCCCAAAACCCGACAATCGAAAGCGAAACGCCGATACTCAATCCCGATTGGGCTGGAATGTTAAGATACAAAGCATTTATAAATGGCTACGCTTTGAATAACGTAAAAATACATGGGCATGGCTATATTGATTTGAGCAAACTCGATTGGCACGCAAGGCTAGGGATGTATCTAGAAAAATGCACCTATATTGATTTGGATGGATTCATTATGTCGAATTCACCAGAATGGACATTGGAATTTATGGCCTGTTCCCAAGGAAAAATCAATGAATGTGGGATATTTGGCTATAGACAAAATTCAGATGGCTATGCGATATGCGATTCCTCCCATATCGAGGTCACAAGTTGTTTTGCTAGGTCTGGTGATGATCTCTTTGAAGTCAAGACGATGGATGGCAATCTTAACAATAGCGTTGGAAACATAACTTTCTCATCTTGTGTTGGCTGGCCCGATAAATGTAGAGGCTTTGGCATAATCCATGAGACACAAAGGAATATAACCACGGTGAAATATGAAGATATCACGGTTATATCCGCCCCAGCAGATTGGATGGATGCTTTGGGGGCCTTGGTTGTGATTGTTGCGGGAAATGCAAGGATTTCTGATATTGTTTTCGAAAATGTTAATATCAATTCTTGCTCGTTTTATCCAATAAACGTGACTCTTTCTTCGTCTTCCACAAGTGGAGTCATAGACAATATCACATTCAAGAATATCTCAATTCCGAATTCAAATAAAATAAGACTTCTAAATGAATCTTCAGGAAGCGTTGGTAACATTCATTTCTCCTCAATTAGAAGAAACGGCACATTGGTTAGCAACACTTTAGCTTTGGGACTTAATAAAAGCGGCTCAATCGGAAATATCACATTAGAATAGGCTTAGTTTCGTCCTTGATTGTTTTCTTTTTAAAAAAAAGCACCACTTTTACTTGTTGGTCGAAACGAAAAAGAAGAGGCCAAATTTCTTAATGTATACAAAAACAGGAACCGCAAATAAAAAATCGGCTAAGCCGACTGTAACCTATTGTTGGTGCCCGGGACCGGACTCGAACCGGTATGAGTTTGACCTCGAGGGATTTTAAGTCCCTTGCGTCTACCATTTCGCCACCCGGGCAACAATGGGTGGTCCCCCGCCCGAGGCTCGAACTCGGGACCCCTTGATTAAAAGTCAAGTGCTCTACCACTGAGCTAGCGGAGGAAGAATTGGCTGGGGTGACTGGGATCGGACCAGTGCATCAGGGAGTCAAAGTCCCTTGCCTTACCGCTTGGCTACACCCCAATGTGGTGGTGGGTGAAGATGGATTTGAACCACCGAACCCGAAGGAGCTGATTTACAGTCAGCCGCGTTTGGCCACTTCGCTATTCACCCACGTCCTTGTCACTCGCACGTTTGGACTTACTGGTGGATGCTGTAGGGTTCGAACCTACGACCCCCGCCTTGTAAGGGCGATGCTCTCCCGCTGAGCTAAGCATCCAAACCGGAGTGCCCGCCAAAACGTGCTTGTATAATATATCACTTGTGTTTTGTGCGGTCAATAAAATAGAAACGTTATTTTTAATATGATGTTTTGTTTAAAACAAAAATGGTCTTTTTGGTTTAGAATCCAGGTTTGCCCAATAGATGGAACATGTTTTTTTTGTATATTTCCACACCTGGTTGATCGAATGGGTTAACTCCATTTAAATATGCAGAAACAGCGCAGGCTCTTTCAAAGAAATAGAAGAGGTAGCCAAGTCCTTTGGCGTCCATCTTATCTAATTCTAAAATCACGTTGTCGTTGTTTCCGTCTTCTGTATGGGCTTGGACAGTTCCTTCTAGAGCTTTTTCATTGACGAATGATAAAGATTTCCCTTCTAAATAATTCAAACCATCAAGGTTTTCTTCATCGTGCGGTATGAATACATCGACATCGCATTCTTTAATTTTTAATGTTGTTTCAAAGAAACATTTTGTCCCTTCTTGGATGAATTGGCCCAAGGAGTGGAGGTCGGTGCTGAAGGTGAGGGATACAGGGAATAAAGATTTCCCTTCTTTTCCTTCGCTTTCGCCGAATAATTGCTTGAACCATTCGCCAAGCTGGGTAAGAGCAGGCTCATATGTTATAAACATTTCCATTTTCTTGCCGTTCTTGTATTCTTCATGCCTGATTATGGCGTATCTATAGCAATCATTTTCCTCTAGATTCTCTTTTGAGCATTCTTCTTTTCCTAGCCTATATCCTTCCATGAGCTTATCGATGTTAATGCCCGCAGCGGCGATTGGAAGAAGGCCAACAGCGGTGGTGACGCTATAGCGGCCGCCGATATTTGAAGGGAGGACAAATCTCTCGTATCCTTCTTTTTCCGATAATTCTAGCAGAGCGCCTTTTTCTTTATCTGTGGTGGCGAATATAGCTTCTTTTGCGTATTCTTTGCCATGCTCTTTTCCATCAATTCCTTTAATAATCTAAAGGAGATGCTGGTTTCGGTGGTGGTGCCAGATTTAGAGATGACATTGATGGAGAATCTTTTTCCTTTTAGGTGATTTAGAACCTGGTTTACATAGGAAGGGCTAAATGTTTGACCCATATATATGATCTCTAATTTGTCGTTTGGATGGAGGCCTTTGATGGCTTCGATGGCTGCTCTAGCGCCTAGATATGAGCCACCGATTCCACATACTACTAATATTTCGTAGTTTTCGCGGATTCTTCTTGCGGCGGCTTTGATTCTTTCGAATTCTTCCTTGTCATATGTATTTGGGTAATCCGCCCAACCTAAATAATCTGCGCCTTTTCCGGTTTTGTTTTCAATCCATTCGTGAATTGTGGCGATTTTTTCCTTATATGAATCGAAATCGATTTGGGTTTTAACGTTGTCGAGATTGAGTTTTATCATCTTGGTTCTCTCCTCTTTATTCTCTTCTTTTATCCAGCCTTCTAACCTTTCTTCAAGGGCTTTGAAAGAAATCTCTTCTTCTGGAATCTCCCCGTGGGTTGTCGCTTGTTTTCTTTCCTCTGGGGTTAATTGCTTGACACTGACTTTCATGCTTTGTTTCTCTTCATCGACCTCGATGACTTTTACTCGGTAGATGTTTCCGACTGCAACATAAGAAGTGAAATTCCTTATATATCCATCGGTTATCTCGCTTATATGCAATAGGCCAGTTGATCCGCTTTCGAAAAGCATTATCGCGTAATTGGGATAAACCCTAACTACTGTTCCTTCAAGAATATCGCCAACTTTCTCTATCATTTTAGACTCCTTTCAAACATCTCTAGGTCTTCTAAGACTGTTATCTTTATATTAGTTTTATCACCTTTTACTATGTAAGGGTGAACATTAAGCGTTTTCATAACCAAACTTCCTTCATCGGTGTATGAATCTATTTCTTTTGCGGACTCATACGCTTTCTCTAAGATATCTAATTTGAATGTTTGAGGTGTTTGGATAATAAGAATGGATTCTCTTGGCAAATAGGAATCGATTGTTTCGCCTTTAGAAACAGCGATAGAGTCGATCGCGTTTATTGCAACAATGGCTGCACCAGTCGATTTTGCATTATCGATTGTTTCCTCAATATATCTTTCTTTTAAGTTTGGTCTAGCCCCATCGCATATGATCACCATCGAGTTTGGCCCATAATTATTTTTGAGTAGGTATTTGATTGCATTATGGACGGATTCCGCTCTAGTTTTACCGCCTTCTATGACGTTGATGATTTTTGTTTTGCATCCCGTTAAATCCTTAACCGTTTCAATATGTTCTTTAGCGGAAACGATTAAAATCTCATCTATTTGATTTGAGTTCTCTAAAACATCCAATGCAAAAAAGAAGAGGGGTTTGCCACTGATTTTGATGAATTGTTTCGGTGTTTCGCTGTCTAATCTTTTCCCAACGCCACCTAAAAGTAGTATTGCTATTTTCTTAGGCGAAGAATGGGTGTCCATGTTATTCATATTGTAATTTTAACACTTTGTGTTGTTTTAATTAATCATGGACGAGAAATACGATTAATCGTTATTTGTTTCTTTGCTCTCTTTGGCGCCTAACTGCTCGTTGATGGCGATTGATTGAAGCAATAGATGCATGACTAAATCAAGCTCTTTGCCTTCTCTATAGTCTGCTGGGCAGATATAGTTGACTCTGCCTTCTTCGAAAAGGCTTTGGACCTTGTCTTTCTTGCCTCTAGGGTAGACGGCGATTGATTTGCCTCCGTTGTTTTTGGCAAGAATCATTGCGGGTATATCGGTCATTCCATCACCGATGTAGATGATGTTTCTATAGGCGATTCTCTTCTCGCTTGATTTCTCATTTACGCCTTGATCGTCATTTGCATCATATGCGCCTTTGGCGATACGGAAGAAATATTGGGTCTTCTGGGTGTAATTGATAGCGAGTTTTGGCCATAGAGGTTCGCCTGTTTTTTCATCGAACAGGAATTCGCAGGCGTATATTTCTTTGAATTCTTTTGCGATGGCGCATCCATCGACGATTTCCTTGTTGCCGCTGGAAATGAGATAATGCTCGATTTTAAGACCGAGTGAATCACCTAAGGCATTGACCCTAGAGAACCATTCCTCAACTCCTTGGAAGAATTTGATGTCTTTGCCTTGGTTTCTCAGCCATTCTCTTGTCATTGAGATGCCTTTTTCCTTGGCGATAACTGTCATCATGTATAAATACGAAAGAGTTCTTTCGGTTTGGGTTTTCTTTGAGAATTCGCTTGTAGCCGACCAGAATTCATCCGGCGTCATTCCCAAAGAAGGGATGAAGGAGAAGTTTTGCATGTCGCTTCTCGCTAGAGTTGAATCGAAATCGTATAGAATTGCGACGATTGGTTTTTTGTTCATAGAAACTACCTCCTCGAACATTATATTTTATGGCATATTTACAATTAGTCAATTTTGTTAAAATAACAAAAAAGAGCTGGTTTTTGGAACCAACTCATTTTTTGAATTCTTAATTAGGCTTTGAACCAGAAGATTCTGTTGAAGAGGATGATCCAAATGATATCAAGAATCCATCCAACTGTTCCAGCGGCTAAAATCCAAAGGATGCCTAAGACAAGGTGAAGCACGTTCTTGTGGACAACGGCTTGACCAATACGATAGACAGCCCAGGTGATATCCAAGATCCAAATGCAAAGAATGATTTTGACTAATCTAGAATGACCTTCCATCCATTTCAAATAATTTGCCATATTAATTCTCCTTTCGATTAAAACATACACCGATTTAAACAATAATCAAATAAAAAATAAAAACCCGTCTTAAAAGACGGGCAAATAAACTAGAATATGTCGAATTATTTTATTCTTTCTTTTCTTCGACTTCGACAACGTTTTCTTCTTTGGCTTCTTCTTTCTTCTCTTCTTCGAATTGGATGCCACCATCATCTCCGAACCAAGCGGCAAAGGAGAAGACGGCATTGTTCTTGATGATTGAGATGATGTCGAAGATATAGAAGACGATGCCTAGAATGACACCAAATACGCCATCCCATACGACCAATCCCCATTTTTTATCTAGGATGTCGCTTAGGATGCGATACACCAAGAACAATAGGCTGGTTGGAGGGATGATTGCCAAAACGATTTTGGCTGGTTTCGATAGACCTTCAATGAATTTTTTGTAAGCCATTTAATATGACTCCTTTCTAACTGCAATAATGTTATTATATGGCGAAAGAAAAATAAAGAGCCTTGGATTGTAATCTTTTTATTTTAAAATTATGTCATGGCGTTGCAGTGGTATCAGATATTAGTGTGGGTGGTTATCGTTATAGTTATTGCGTATATCGCTGGCTTCATTTTCGTATTCTCTAGGATGGTCGATTTCCGAGTAAAGATGAGGAAGGGCTTGATAGCCGCCTCAATCCTTTTTTCTGAGAAGAAAGAGGTTTTGATTAATTTTTATTCGTTATTCCTTGAAATGGGCGTGATTCTAAACGACAACGATGGGGATATGCTCACTAGGTTAAGATGGAAGAAGACCGATGTTAAAAAAGGAGCTTTAGCGCAGGAACTGAATGATATGCTTAACGAAGTAAGCAAAAGACTTTCATATATAGCGATGAGAGAGAAGTTGGAACAGGATCCTAAAATAATCTCTTATTTTGACACACTTAGTGATATCGATGTCTCTTATAGAAGGATAGTGGCAATATACAACAACAATTTGACCGCATACGAATATTGGAGACAGAGAAAAATATATACTTGGGCGTTTTGGCTATTATTCTTTAGAAAACAAAGTCGCTTGTATTAAAAATGCAATTCGTAATCAACTAGGCCATCATAGAAATCTTTTTCGTGGCTGATTAGAATGACCGCGCCCGGGAATCTTTCAATCGCATCGAATAAAGCGTCTTTTGCTTTTTGATCAAGGTGATTGGTAGGCTCATCCAACACCAAGAAATTGCTTTTCTTTCTGCACATTAATGCGAATCTGGTTTTGCTGATTTCGCCTCCCGACAACTCATTCATTTTTCTTAAAGCCATTTCTTTCTTCACCCCGGTCGCGCCAAGCGCTTTTCTTATGTCGGTATTGCTCATCTCTGGATAATGTTGCCTGATATATTCAAAAGGTGTCAATGATAAATCGATTTTCTCGTCTTGATTGAAATAATTAATTTCTGTTCCTTTAAGCCATTCATAACTTCCGCCTAAAGAAGAAATGACACCTAGAATAGTTTTAACAAATGTAGTTTTTCCAACTCCATTTTGTCCAAGTATTGCAATCTTTTGACCTTTCATCAAAGTGAAAGAAATTGGATCTATTAAAGGATATTCATAGCCGATTTGAAGCTCATTCACCTTTAATACTTCTTTTCCGACATCATGGGTAAATGGGAATGCAAAATATACTTTTCCATCCTCGTTTTGTGGGGATTCTAATCTATCTAAGTGTTCTAATCTCGCACGTCTTGATTTGGCTGCTTTGGAAGAAGTTGCTCTAACTATGTGTTTTGCGATGAATGTTTCTTCTTTCTTTATATATCTTTGCTGGGCGATATAATTCTTCATATATTGCTCTTTATCTAATTCATGCTGCTCCAGATAATGATCAAATGTCCCTTTGTATCTTGTGCATGTTTGGTTTTCTAAAACAAAAACCACATTTGCAATTTTTCTTAGGAATTCTTGGTCGTGAGAAACAATGAGAAACGCTTTTGGATAAGACACTAAATAATTTGTCAACCAATCAACTTGATTTGCATCTAAAAAATTAGTGGGCTCATCCATTATCAAGACATCTTTTTCTTCTAGTAGCATCTTTGCCAGATATGCCTTTTCTCTTTGACCGCTGGATAGTTGCTTTAATGGCGTCTCGAGCTGCTCTTTTAGAAATCCTAATCCATCCGTTAGCCTTCCAACTTTTTCTTGAAGAGAATAAAAAGAGGAATTCATAAGCTCATCGCCAAGCTTTTCCGCTTTGGAAAGGAGTTTTTCATAATCTCCTTCGCCGTTTGCGGCTTCTTCATATAATTGCTCCATTCTCTTTTCTTTATCGAAAAGATCTTTATATACACCATATAGATATTCGGATACGGGCATATTCACTGCGACTTTCAGCTGCTGGTCCAAATATGAAAATGTTGTGCCAGGGGTCCA
Source organism: Bacilli bacterium (assembly GCA_017468925.1). Lineage (GTDB taxonomy): Bacteria > Bacillota_I > Bacilli_A > RFN20 > CAG-826 > UBA4951. The sequence goes on from JAFUHI010000009.1 coordinate 502,190, forward strand.
ATATACTTTGCCTTTGTCTGGCTTGATTTCGCCGACAAGGATATTTAATAAAGTAGTTTTGCCAGAACCATTGATTCCGACCAAACAGCAATGCTCACCATTGTTTATCTTGAGGGTGATGCTTTTGTATAGTTCCTTGTCGCTGTAATTGAATTGTATATCCGATAATTCTACTAATGCCATTTTATTTGATATATAAGGGGATGGAGTTTTTTCTTATTTCTCTATCCTTTTTTGAATTAAGAATTAATTTGCTTTTGTCGACTACTTCAACCTTTTTATGCAAAAGCGTCTTAAGTTGTGAGGCAAGGCCATAGAACTTCATTCCCGTAAGATTGCATTTGATTAGTAATGATATTTGAGAAGAAGCGGTGGCCTTCCCTTCGGCGTATTCGCCAAACAAATATACTTCATCTAAGTTCTTTTCTATGCAAAACGCGGTTATTTTATGTTTCAATTCAGAGAATAGATAAACACCTTTTGTCTCATTGTATTTGAAAGTGGTTTCCCTTTCGTAGTCAGAAAGCTTGTCTATTATAAGATCCAAAGTCCATTCATTCGGCTCTCTTAACCCCTGCTCCCAGTTGCATAATGTGGTTTTCGGAATGCCTAGATATGTGCAAAACTGCTCCTGGGTTAACCCTGCATTTTTCCTAAGTTTTTTGATGATGCTTTCTTTTTTGGCCATGTTAAAAGTTTATACTTCATTGGGGTATAAGAAAAGAATAATCAATTATTTTAGAGCAAAACCATCTTCAGGCACGTATAGCTTGAATTTTGGCAGCTTATATACTGAGAAGGAATATGGTATTTGAATGGTTATATAGTCCTCAAATCCTGCGATTTTCGCATAGACGATGTTGGTGTTGTTTGATGGATCTTCATCATAGCAAGAGGCGGATAGACATTGATTCTTTGGGGCGATGGTTTCTGGTAGATTAAGCTTTTTTGCTTTTTTCCTCTCATAAACCGGATGGCATTTATCTTGCTTTAATTCAAAATCATATTCTCCATCTTCATATGGAAGAGATTCGTAAACAAGTTTCTCTCCTCCTGAAATGGAGATTATTCTCTTTCCGTCTTTCTTGGTGCTTAATTTCGCTTTGGCGACATTCTTATATATTCTTTCTTTTGAGAATAACGAATCGCCATTATCGTCGATTATTCTTATTTTATCGATTGGGAGATATATCGTCATCGCATCTTTGTTTTTGATGTCATTCCCTTTTGGGGCTCTAAAAACGATATATTCTTTCTCATCGCCGATAATTGCATAGATGATGTCATAATTCGTTCTTTCCTCCTTGAAATCAACGGTTATGTTGATAGGAATATTATCCTCATTTCCTTTTAACTCTATGGCCTCTGGCTTGATTGCAAAAAACGCTTTTCCTTCTTTGGCTCTGTCTAATAAATGCATAAAGAATTCATCGTTCATATCGATTGAGCTGCCTTTATCAAATATGAGTTTGCCTTCATTAAAAGAGCAGGGGATCTTGTTTAGTGAAGGAAGGCCGATTAGAGAATGCTCGGTTTCTTTGTCAAATAGATAGATTTTGTCTCTATTGATTTCTATTTTGACGTCATCTCCAGATTTGACCCCAATGGTGAGAGGAGCTTTCAAGGTGATATTACCTTTGTGGGAGGCGATTGATACATATATTAACGTCTCATCGCCAAGTTGTTCTACTGCCTCAACGTGAGCGGGGATGCCTTCCTTGCTTAACTTAATTTGGTCTGGCCTTATGCCAAGTAGATATTCTTTCTCCAAAGGCAATGATGAATGTTCTATTTGTTTAACCGCCCTTTCATTTAATTCAATGAAGTTTTCCTCGATATTTTCCAATAAGAAGCGGGTTTTGCCGCTGTTTTTGATGATTTTTCCGCTTATTATATTCATCTGCGGAGAACCTAAGAAAGTGGCAACGAATAGGTTTGAAGGATCCTCGAACAAAGTGACTGGTGCGTCCGCTTGCTGGACGAATCCTTTATTCATGACCACGATCACATCGCCCATTGTCATGGCCTCTGTCTGGTCGTGAGTGACATATATGAAAGTTGTTTGTAGTTTCTCATGCAGCTTTGTTATCTCGGTTCTCATCTGCACACGGAGTTTCGCATCAAGGTTGCTTAATGGCTCATCGAGCAAGAATATATTTGGCTCTCTAACTATGGCTCTTCCTAAGGCGACACGTTGTCTTTGCCCGCCCGATAATTCCTTAGGCTTGCGATCCAATAAATCTGTAATTTCAAGGATTTCCGCGGCCTTCAAGACTTTCTCTTTTATGACATCGGCTTTTTGGTGTCTTAGTTTTAATCCGAATCCCATATTTTGGTACACAGTCATGTGAGGGTATAAAGCATAGCTTTGAAATACCATCGCGATATCCCTATCCTTGCTTTCTAAATCATTGACGCAGACATTATCGATATAGAGTTGGCCCGCTGTAATGGATTCTAGGCCTGCAATCATTCTTAAAGTAGTCGATTTTCCACATCCTGAAGGACCGACTAAGACGACGAATGATTTGTCTTTGATCGTCAAATCGAAATCATTGACGGCGCGTACCCCTCCTTGATAGACCTTGTAAATGTGATTAAGACGTAGAACAGCCATAATTATGCCTCCTTTTCTTTCCTTAATCCCTTCCTGTAATATTCTGGGAAATTATCTTTGTTGATATATTTATCAAACGTGGATAAGGCGTTTAAATACCAAATTAGATGGGCAAACGACGAGAAGATGATGCCTAAAACAATCCCAACATACATCGTTATGCTCATTATCGAAACTAAAGCGATGAATATCCCTGGGCAAACGATGAAGAAGAGGAGGTTGATAGGGAATTTCATCAAAGAGAAATACAAAGAATTCTTTATGTTAGAAATGAAAGAATTGGAATAAATCATGCTTTCGGATAACGAATAATATGACATCATTATCACCACGATTAATTGAATCAAAAGCAATGATATACCCAATGCGCTTATCCAGCCATCGGCGATTGCGTTATTAGCGAAAAGATAAGATGAGCCAATTAAAGTCGCTGCTGCGCTTATTGAAACGATTAAACCAATCCTTAAGCCCGTTTTCCATTCTTCTTTGAAACCGATGAAGAATGAGGAAGAAACGAATTCACCTTCTAAGAACGAAAGCTTTCTAAAACAATAGAACATCCCGCTTAACCCTAAATAAATAAGAGGGATGGTCAAAACGAAAGAAGAGGCTGTGAACAGCGAGACGGTAAAGAATGAATTAAAATCGCTTGCCTTCTCCGAGAACATGTAGAAGAGAATAAGACTCGCGTAGAACGGCAAAGAGAAAATGGTTTGCAATAAGGATATTTTTAGCAAATCCAAAAAGCGATGACGGAAAAAATCCAAGAATTGGCCTCTTCTGGTAGAAGGCCTGTTTTCTTCCAAGAATTCTTTATCTTCCCTTGTATTCTTCATTCGCCTTTCTCCAATATGCCTAAAACTTTTAAAGCGTTATCGAATTTCGCATTATTTTCATCCAGAACGTCGCCTAGGTTTTTGCTTGATCTAGATAAGGCGACGTAATACGAATCATCATCGAATGTCATGTATTCATCAAGCCAGCACGCTTCGCCTTTTTCTTTTATTTCTAAACCGTAGTTTTTACTTTCAACAGTGAAAAACGATGGGGATTCGCTTAGATATTTTTCTATTATCGAATCATTTATCTCAACGACTATCTTATCCAAATCGTTTCCAAATTCCTTCATTATTCTCTCTGGTAGAACTAGCAAATCGCTGTTGGCGAGCCTCATATTGAGGACGGTGTAATAATCCTTAACCTGTGGCCAGCAGGAATATGTGTTCAATTCTCTAAGATCCTCTTTGGAGAAATTTGTTTCGATGGTTTTCTTGAACGAATCATCGTTTATGTTTGTCGAGAAGAAGATGTTTATTATTTGGTGGTCGCTAGGCAAATGAATCGCCTGATATCCCCACACCCAAAGCAAGGAGATGACTGCTGCGGCGACCGGATAGATGTACCAGGTGTGCGAGAAGGTGTTTTTGACTGATTGCCTATCAATTATTTTCACTTTCAAGCACCTCAAATCTTATAATCAAACTCTGATAGACATATAGCCTATATCTTTTGTTTGGCTCAAAATTAATTTCATCATTATTCAGAATATAGAAATTCTCGAAATAATTTTGCTGATTTTCTTCATATGAGAACCTTAAAGATCGGTGTCTTACGTTCTTGATGATCTTATCTGGGTTTGATTCATCAAACGACATGACTTTCCTTTTGGTTATGTTGAATTCGTTTATGCCTCCTAGTGTTTTATTCAAATATGAATACGCTGGGAAAACGTTCAAAAAATAGAATATCGCCAAAAGGATAGATAAAACACAAAGGACAATTGAAATGACCAAAGGCAAAATGTAATCAAGAGAAGAAGTGACTAAGAGGAATATTGAAACGCCTATTGATATAGCGAGGAAAGCAAAAACCAAAACAAGGCTGAAATGTAATCTCAGCTTTGCTTTTTTGGCTTCTTCCTTGTAATCAAATACCTCGCTCATTTATTCAGCCAATCAACGATTGCCTCCTTTACGGCTTTGCCCCACAATACATATCCATAATGCGACATATGGAGACCATCAGGTCTAAAGTATGCATAATGAGGATTGCCGTTTTCTTTTAATAAGCCTTTTCCAGCGTCGATGCAAGTAAGCCACTCATTCTCTTTTTCAAAATCCAACGCGGCTTTGTTGGCAATATCGAATTCGCTTTGGTACTGCAAATATCCCGGCAATTTGTTGATCAATACGTAAAATACCTGGGAATTGGGGAGATATTCGTGCGTTTTGTTAAATAAGTCAATTAAATATTGACCAGTAGTGGTTCCATTATCCGTGGAATTGATAATGTTATTGACTCCGACATAATAGGCAACAGCTTTTGGTGAATAGGGGAAGATTAATCTTTGGGCTAATTTATTCGTCCATTGCTGAACCTTTGTTCCCCCGATGCCGTGGTTATAGGAAATAATAGGGCTCATATCCAAAGCGCTGCTAGTCCAATATTCCATAGAGGAGCTTCCCGCTAGCATAATGTGGTAATTGGTGTACTCTCTGCCCGCTTCTTCGTATTTATTCGCTTTCGTTTCGAATCCGGCATTTTCGTTTGCGATGCTTAAAGTTGGTGTTATGTCAGTAACCTGTATCTCGAATGACTCGCCAGAAGAGACACTGACATTTATTTTCATCTCATCGGGATCATATGTGGCGGATGTCACATTGACATCAGCTTTTCTTTCGTAATTCAAGGCAAAGGAGATATCATCTTTTTTCTCTTCTAGCCTTCTTATGGCGCCTAGCGTCAATCCAACATTGTTCCCATTTATCGGAGTGTTCAAAATCCCTTTGAGCCTATAGTTATCATCGGTTATTATGGTTTCCGGATAAGTGTATTCTGGCTCAATGATATCATCTCCTCCGCTTGTGGAATTCCATTTGGCGTAGAGGATAACAGAAGAAGAGGCAGTCTCGTTAGCGAAGTCCCATATATTCAAGCATTTCGCCTCTTTGTACCAGCCTTGGAAACTATATCCGTTTCTTTCTGGGTTAATCTCAGGGGCGTCTATCGTTTCGCCTAAGACTATTTCTTTCTTTTCATAAAGGAGATTATCCGTTTTGGCGGTGTTGCCACTAGGCAAATCGACATTTACGCCATGGTAGTTTTGCATAAACAAAGCATAATATTTAGTTTCTTCGATGCTTATATCAGTTTCAATAGAAGAACAGGATGAAACTAGCATCGTTAATAGACAAAATAACGGAAATCTTTTCATCTTAGATTCTCCTTTCTTGTCAATTCTTCAAGCAACTCTTTCTTGCTTATTGAAGCTAAGCAAATGCATTGGTCGCCAGCGCCATAATATATTAGGTATTTGCCATCCTTTTCTACGATGCCTGTAGGGAAAACGCATCCACTATAGAAGCCATCAGTTTCGTGATGGAATTCAGGTTCCATTATGAAATTCTTGGTTTTTGCAAGGATTTTGGTCGGATCATTTAAATCTAGAAGCATCGCGCCGACCCTATAATTCTTATCTTTGGAATCAACCCCGTGATATATGAATAGCCATCCTTTTTCCGTTTTGATTGGGGGGCAGCTTCCTCCGATTTTTTCGCTTTCCCAGTCTTCCTCTCCCTTGTAGAGAAGCCTTTCTTCCTCTCTCCATTCTAAAAGATCGTTTGAGAAAGAAATCCATATCGCAGGTTTTTCGTTTGGATATCCTTCTCCACATTTATTCATTGCCCTGGAGATTTTGACGTATTTGCCATTTATTCTTTCAGGGAAGATGATGACATCCCTATCATCATTCCTAGAGTCTGTGATGCGTCCTAATTTCTTCCAATGTATCAAATCACGGCTAACGGCTAAATGTGTTTCGGTGTCATTGTATATAAGCACTTTTGGTCCGGCTTTAGGTTGGAAACCAAAATATTTCTTATCTTCTCTCCAATATTGCCCTGGAGCGAAGGGCCTTGAAGCGTACGTTAAGAAATAATAGTCGTCTATTTTGACCAATCTAGGATCTTCGATTCCCCCTCCATCCGCTCCATTAACGTCTGGGGAGATGAGTGGCTTATCGCTTGCTCTAGTAAAATTAATTCCATCCTCGCTTGTGGCCAAACCGATATAGATGTAGTGCTCTACATCGTTTCCTGCCGCGCGATAAAGCATGTAATATTTCCCATCTTCATCGTTTTTTATAACTGCCGGATTCAAGACACAAAGCTCTTCCCATTTGTTTTTGGGATTGGCTCTTAGGACTGGATTGTTTTGGTATTTGTTGAGCTTCATATATCCTCCTCCTATTGAATCGTCCTTGTTGATAGGTCCGTATAACTCAAGGAATAATCGAACATCAGATTATCGATGTAGAAGTCGTACAATGATGCAGTTGCATCACCTGATTGAACTGCGCCGAAAGAAATTCTAGAGATGTTCTTTATGTCATTTGCGTCTGGCCTATAAGTTGTGGTGTCCACCGCGACGAAATTATTCAAACCAATCGAATATTCGGTCCATGATTCGCTGGCATTCGCTACCGTGTATCTATATTGCAAAGTGTTGCTTCCGATTGTGATATAGAGATTGATATAGATAGTCGCTAATCCGTTCGCTTTGATGGAAACGCGCAACCCTCTTCCGACTACATTTTGATCGAAAGTTGGAGCGCAATAATATGAAATTGATTCTGAATTGCTCTTGTATTGCAGTTTGGCTGAATGGTTTCCGCCTTCTGAAGAGACTTCATTTGAAAGTTCCTTCTTCTGGTATTCATATGTTCTTCCGTCGAGCCAATAGGAAGATAAATCATCGCTATCCTCATACCCTTCGAAATCATCCACTAAGGCGATATTGCCATTCATCCTTACGACTCTTTCGATTTCTTGGGCGCTGTATTCGTCTGCTTGGCCGAACTTGATGTTATCCAGATAGACGGCGTTGCTGATTGAATACATAGGAAGCGGATTCCCATATATGTCGTAATAGAAGAATTGCAATGATATTCCTATCTTTATTATGTTTTTGGCGACGATTGGGCTAGGAATTGAGATGTCCTCTTCATTAGCCAAAGTGAAGGAGGAGAAAGGCAAATCATATCTAGTCCACACCCTTTCTATGTTCCCTAAGGAATATTTATACATTTCGCCAGATACGAGATGGAGATATATAGCCGCATCGGCTGAATAGACACTTACATGGGATAGACGTCTATCCGAACTCTTGGTCGAATTGTCTTTCAAATCGATGGAAATGGAAGAGAAAGAAGAAGCGGTTTCGATTAGAAGAGTATAGGTTGCCGCTTCCATATCGCTCTTGTATTCGAATTGGGCGCAGTTGACGTTTTTGTTCCCGGTTTTGGCGGCGGAACTTATTAACATCTGCTCATCTTTGTTTGCTTCAGTGGTCTCCCAGATGAAATAGAGCTCATTGGCGCTTTGGTATTTATCGAAATCCTCAATCATCCCATCGCTTTCGACTAAGCGAGATGTCTCTACTGCGTAATCTGATTTGTTGACTATTTCAAAATCTTTGAATGAGATGTCACCCGTTCCATACTGGCCCTCTAAGCCAAATTGGAGGTTGATGATGTAATAGAACTGGCGTTTTCCATCTCCTAGAATATCGCTTTTCATGAATGCGGCAAAAGGGATGACCAATTCTTTGTATTCACCTTCATCTAGCAAGGAGAAGGGGATGCGATATGACCACCTATCGGTATCTTCTTCATAGACCCTTATGACCACATTCGTTCCTTTCGATCCGTTGTATCTCACTTTGACTTTTATTGAATCTCCGCCAAAGAAGTAGCGGCCGACATATATTTTTGCAAAGCCATACCCTGATTGGCCGATTCTTGGTTTGCCCTCGGTGTTGCTATAGTAATTCAATGTCAATTCGTCATTTGTCACAGTCTTTTCGAATTCATATCCTTCGTTTACCCAAAGGGACTCATCGTATTCAAGATAATTAAGCTTTTCGATGAATCTGTCGCGATAATTATCGAATTTGATGGCTTTTACATCGGATATTAAGAAAACTCCATCGCCAAATGTCTTCTCGAAGACGACTTCCATGTATTTGATGCGTTCGTAATCGAATGTCTCATTTGCGACAGTGACGTCGTTATATCTTTGGATGAAGTCGGTGAACTTAAGAAAGACAGTCTGCTTGGCGTTGTTGCTAATTTGGACTGGGCAATACCAGTATTCGTTATCTTTATCGACTAAACGGATAAAGACTGATGCATCTTGCCCAGCGTAATACATATTGAAATATAAAGCGTCGGTGCCGTAGATGCTTTTCTCTATCGTTTTGGTGACGACAATCCATCCATCGCTTTCGATGATTCCTCTCTTCATGTCTTCGCCTTTGAAGGAGATGACTAAAGATTCTTCATCATTTTCAAAGAAATTGGAGTTATCGATTGATATATCGGCGTGCGATCCTAGGCTATGAAGAGTCCAATCGTCAGCATCCCCCAAATCGAATTTGACTTCTTCGACTTCAGGCGCTTTGTAATAGAAAGAGTAAGTGGAAGTGCTTTGCTTTGATCCATCGTGGTTATAGGCAAACACCCTCCAATAGTAGTAGGTGTTCTGTGTCGAGAAAGAGGCTTTCACCGCGAAAGATGTGGCGGCTATATTTCTCTCGATATAATAGTCAATGATATCGATATCGCTTATGAAATATTCGCTCGCGCAAATTTCTAAGGAATAGGTTTCTGCGTTAGAAGAAGCTGTCCAAGAAAATGTTGTTATTTCATCGAGTTCCACCAAATTTCCTGGCGAAACTAGGTCGAAATCGCCTAATTCCCCAGTCACATAAGAAGAAGAAAATGAATTATCCTCAATCTCATTTTTGTTGATGTTTTTTGTTCCTTCTTGGCAAGAAGCAAGAAGCAAGAGGCTAGTCAATAATATTACGCTTTTTTTCATATTCATAACCTCTCATTCGAAACAACGACCGCGCTATTCTGCGGGACATCGATTGTGAACTTCTTATTGAGCGAGCCCTCTATTTCGTAATTGGGGATAATATATCCGCTTTCATCTAATCGATACGAGGAGCCATTGAAGATATAGACATATAGCTTATCTCCCTCAATCTCATCATCGATATAGAAGGTCTTATTGACGGAAGCTAAACCGGCATTTACCGCGACAAAGCCTCCTTGCTTGCCGTCTTGGCTTCTTGTAGCGATGCTTCTAAACGTCTTATCGAGGTTATTGTCATTCTGCGGTGGGGAATAGATTAGATTCCCTTTCTTTATCATATGGCAAAGCAAAGATGATGAATGGTACCAAGGCCTCAACTCTTGCTTGTTGCTAGTGGCCTCCGCCAAAGATGAGAACATGCCCCATTCTTTTGGTGTCATAGTGGTGGCGGTATACATAAAATGCATTGCATCATCAAAGTCCCAATAAACCACCCCATTGACGCCGGCGGCTAAGCATTGAATTGTGTAATCGACCATTCTTACTGCGTAATTACCAGTTCTTATTGCAGTTTGGCAATCTAGCAATGTTTTGCCATCTAATAATCCTGCTTCCCAGACGTTTGCCTGTCTTTTTACGCCTAATCCTCCATCGATATCTTTGACTTTCTTGTATATCGAATTGATTTGGTCGAACATCTCGCCTCTATCAACGGCGATGTTGGATAGATATAGGTGGAATCCATAATCGCCTACTTGCTCTGGGATGTTTCTAGCGATGTTGGTCAAATATTCTTCGGTTCCCGCGTATCCAGTCGTGTCGCCTCCAACAATCGATATGGATTTTAGACCTAGGGAATCGAGCGTCGCTCTAACGTTTTTAACGCCTTGCTCCCATTTATCATAGGTGTTGTTGTAGTTTTTGGAAGAGCCTCTATTGCCGCTATAATTTGGCTCATTGGAGTTGACGAACCACTTGATGCAGTCAAATCCTTTTTTGTTAACCAGATAGTCAAGAATATCGCCTGTTATCTTGGCCCAGCGGATATCACTGGTGACTTCTTCCATCATTCCCCATACATCTTCGCCAGAGAGATTGGCGATGACATTCCACGCGCCAAAAGCCACATCTATATTATGTATTTGGCAATATTCGAGTATTTCTATGGTGTTTTTTGCATATTTGTTGGTGAGGTTATATGTCCAGGTATCATCGTTTTTATCATCCGTTCCTTTGCCATCGAAATTTTGGCAGAACCAATCATATGAGACCATCAAACGGATTCTTGCGGGTTTAAGATGATCCATATGGGCGATGATTCTTTCCCATCCGCCTTCGACTATCTTATCCGTATCTTCGTATGTGCCCCATTCAACGCCTAGTCCCCCAAAAGATTTCTGAACTATATCTTGAGAGGTGAAGGCGATGAAATCCTTTTCAACAGTTCTTGCTTCTTGGCAGGAAAAACAAGTCAAAAGCCCAATCGTTCCTAAAATTAAGAATTTGCCAGGCTTCATTCTAATTTCCTCCTAAAACCGTGTTGATTTCATCCAATACTTGATCCCAAGTGCCGTTGCTTATCGCCCTATCGGATTTGTAGTCATTGATGGATTTGATTTTGTCAAAGACGTATTTGGTGACGGTCTTCAAGGCGTTTGTTCTTAGGGTTCCAGAATGCAGCGCCTTCTTTTCGGAAGTGAGCCACATGACTTCTGGCGATTCTTTTAAAACCCTTAGTTCGCCATCCGCTAAAGCGGTTTTCATTTGGGCATCCCAATCATTTAGATATTGGACGACGCTTTTCTCCGTCATTGGGTCGTACTCCAATGTGTCATAGCCTAAAGAAAGCATGTATCGGAGGTATTTCGCCCCGTTGACTCTATCGATAAGCGATCCATCGTCGTTATACCAACGGTCTCTTACAATCTCCACTTTGCCCGTCTCATCTTTCGTATAGTCATATCCTTCGAATCCATAGATGGCAAAGTTCGTTCCACTTTCTGAAAGAAGCCAGTCATATAAATCCAAGATCTTGTTTAGCTTCATCTCAGAGATATTGTTGTTGATGAAAGTCATGGAGAACCAGTTGTCGGTGCCTTCCAAAGCGTATTTGCCATCTGGTCCTTTGATTTTCATGATGGCGGTCGCATCATCGACATTGAAATCCTTGTCATTGACGTTGGTGCGTTTTAGCTGGATTCTTAAAGCCTCCATATTGGAATATGAGAGGTTTTCGTAGAGCACACCGCATTGATTCGAATAATATTTCTCGTTCATCTTTCCTTCGGTTGCCGTATATTGGTCGGATGAATAATATTTGTCGGTTATGGCGAATTCTTTTGATTTCTCCAATCCCAAGATGTATTCATCGGTAGAGTAGTTGTTGACGTATTTGCGCTCGGTTTCGTCATAGGCAAAGCAGTGGGGGACCTGCTTATAGAAATTGGTGATTGAAGGGAAACCCCATTCGACATCGCCTAAGGCAAATTTCCTTTTTCCCGACAATTCCCTGTTGAATTTGTCTAGAAGCGTGTTGAATTGCTCCCATGTGTATTCATCGTTTTCCTGGTAAACCCCATATTGCTTGGCCCAGTCTCTTCTATATAGATAAGTGAATGGGGAGAAGCTCGTGCTAAAATCGGTCGTGTTTTTGGCGATAGGGATGCCATAAAGATGTCCATCAAGCTTTAAAGCTTCGATGTTAGATGTGTTATCGATCATCCTCTTTAGATTGGGCCAATTTGATAAATCATCCGGAAGTTGTTTGATAACTTTATCTTCCGCCCAATATTTGTAATATGAAACGAAGTTATAAGAATCGATATTCGCATGGAATACGTCTGGGGAATTGCCCGCTAAAACATGGCCATTTACCTGCGTTGTCCAATCTTGCCAGGAATACGGCTCAAGTTTGAAGGACAAACCGAACATATCCTCGACTTCCTTGATATAGCTGTCGCCTCCGCTATAGTTATCGAAATAGAGGTTGCGGAACGATACCTTGAGTTTATCTCCGTCGTATTCATCCGCCCCATTGTTGTTTTTGCATCCGAATAGGCACATTGATGCAACCGCTCCTAATAGAATAATCTTTGTTTTCATAGATGATTCCTCCTTTTTCTCATCCTTTTATGGCACCGACGACAATGCCTTTAACGAAATACCTTTGCAAGAAAGGATAGAAGCACATCATCGGAATAATCGTGAAGAAAATTGCCGCCATCTTTATTGATTCGTTGTTTATGGCGCCTGGGTTGACGCTAGGTATCATTGAGCTTTCTTTGACGATGATGCTTTGCAAGACCTGCTGCAATGTCCTGATGGATGGGTCTTGGTTGAAAAGCATGCCGTTATACCATGAATTCCAGTTGCCGACCGCGAAGAATAGCCCAACTGTAGCAAGCATTGGCAAAGAAAGAGGCAAGAATATTTTCGCGAATATCTGGATGTCGTTTGCCCCGTCGATTCTCGCGCTTTCCTCCAATTCTTTTGGCAATGAAGCGAAATAATTCCTCATCAAAAGCATATTGAACGTATCTATCGCGCCCGGGATTATCATGACCGCGATGGTGTTTGTCATGCCTAATGATTTAATCAATATGTAGTAGGGGATAAGGCCTCCACCAAAGAACATCGTGACGATGATCATATTCATAACGAAATTCTTTCCAAACCATTTATTCCTCGATAAAGCGTACCCCGTAATAACGGTGAAGAATAATTGATAGGCCGTTCCTCCAAATAGAAGGATCAATGTGATCTTAAGCCCATTCCATATCTGGCTGTTTTCGAAAACGCTTTGGTAGGCGTCGAATGTGATGCGGGGAGTCCATAAGAGGAAGGGGCTTTCCGCATATATATCCTGAGGGGTGATGGAAATGATGAAAAGATAATAGAATGGGAAGATGATCGCTAAGGCATAAATCAGCAAAATCACCAGCAAAACCACGTCGAATTTGCCAAATTTGCTGGAAGGACCACGCTTATCTTTTTTATTTAACGGAAGCTTTTCTAATTTCGCGCCCATTATATGATCCCCCTTTCTCCGCAGGCTTTGGCGATTCTATCGGTGGTTATGACCAAGACGAAACCGACAAGCGATTTGAATAACCCTAATGCGGTGGTCACACCCTCCCTAAATTGATGCGATACGAATGTGGTGTTGTAGATATATGTGTCGATGATTTCCGAAGCTTCTTCAACCATATCGTTCGACATATTGAATATTTGCTCAAATCCGGCTGAAAGAACACCTCCGACCGACATGATTAATAGCAATATCGCTGTGGCTTTGATGCCAGGGAGAGTGATATGCCATATTTTCTGTAATCTAGTCGCCCCGTCTATATCCGCAGCCTCGTACAAATCAGTGGAGATTCCCGCCATTGTGGCGATGTAGATGATTGAGCCCCAACCAGCCTCTTTCCAGATGTCGCTGCCGAAGATGAGGCCAAGGAATAGATGGTCTTCGCTCAAGAATCCGACCGTATTCCCTCCCATCCCGCGGATGATTTGGTTTATCGAACCATTATCCGAGAACATCAAGATGAACAATGATGCGACTATGACCCAAGAGAGGAAGTGAGGGAAAGTAACGATTATCTGCACCGCTTTCTTGAAGAAGCGGAGTCTTATTTCATTGATAAGAAGGGCTACAGTCACCGCCGAAACGAAGGCGATTATGACTTTGGTTGTGCCGATGAAAATCGTATTGAGGAACACCCTCCAGAAATCTTGGAGATTGAATATCGTTTCGAAGTTCTTCAATCCGATCCAATGGTTGAAAACCGATCCCATGATGCCTTCGCTTGATGAGAAGTCCGTAAAGGCGATGAGGACGCCATACATTGGGACGTAGCAAAACAGAATATAGTAAACGATGGCGGGTATTATCATCATGATCAAAAAGCGAGACCGGTAAATATATTTACCTAGCGACTTGTCTTTCTTTTGCTTTTTCTCAATCAGAATCCCGTCCATTTTTATCTAGCGTTCTCCTTTATGAATTTGACTAGTCTATCGATTGTGCTGAAAGCCAATCCTGTATAGGTGTCTGCGCAGCCATAATATATGGCTATTCTTCCGCTTTCCTTGTCAACGATCGTGGAAGTGGGGAAGATGACATTGCTTACAAATCCTACCGTCTCATAATCTTCTTCTGGGGTAAGCAAGTAGTCTTTGCAGCGATATTTGACAACCGAAGGGTCGTTTTTATCCAAAATCATTCCTCCGATTGAGTAGACATATCCGTTGCATGTGCGGTTGACTCCATGCGTCAATAAAAGCCACCCATCTTCTATTTCTATTGGGGTTGGGCCTGGCCCTATTTTTAAAGCGCACCACCATTCATAGCCGCTTCTAGCCACAAGCTTATGACGTCCCCAGTGAATCAAATCATCGCTTTCGGAGATGAAGATATCGCCGAAAGGGGTGTGTCCTAGGTCGCTTGGCCTAGAAAGCATGTAGTAGTGGCCATTGATTTTCCTTGGGAAAAGAACTCCATTGCGGTTGCATGGCAAGAATGGATAATCGAATTTGATGAATTTCTTGAAGTCGGTGGTGTAGGCAATGGATATTGCGGGCCCGCAGAAATCATCGCACCAGACGATATAATATTTATCCTCAAGTGGAATCAATCTTGGATCGTACTGATATCCAGTTTCCGGCAAGATATTTCCTTTTTCGTCTTCGAATATGATTCGCTTATCGCTTATGTCGAAATTGACGCCATCTTTTGAGCAACCTACGTAGAGGTGGGGGATGTCATCATTCCCGTCTCCTCTAAAAATGCCGATGAATCCATCGCCATATTGGATGACTGAGCTATTGAAGACCCTCGAGGCTTTCTTTGTCGGGTGTCTTTTGATAACTGGGTTTCCGGAGAATCTCCAAATAGGTCCTTCAAAACCTTCTGGGCATTCTTCGTAAGGGAATACTTGTTCTTTACTCATTATTTTTACCTATGGCTCTAATCGAGCTCCTTTCTATGAATTCGCTGCGGATGATAAATTCCGAATATTGTGGTTTGTCTTCTTGCGTAAGACGGAGAATGTAGTGGCCTATCTCATCGCCTATTTGTTCTCTAGGCACATTGAAGGTGGATAAAGGTGGTCTAGCGTATTCGCCGATTTTCACATTGTCGAAACCGATTATCGAATAATCTTCTGGCACCCTTTTGCCCATCTTGTCCAATACTTTGTATACGTTGAGGGCGATGATGTCGTTAGCGCAGACAATCGCAGTAATATCCTTATTTTTCTCTAACGTGCTTCTTAATAACTCATTGTCGCTATATTGAAGATCGCTGTTATCGAAATTGATGATTATTCCTCTGATTTTCTTGTCCTTGACGCTGTCGATGCAAGCGGCAAACCCTTCTCTTCTTTCCCTAAATGACATCGAGTGGGAGTCGCTCCCATAGAAGCAAAGGCATTTGTGGCCGTAATCAATCAGTCTTTGAGTAACCTCATACATCGATGTATAGTTGGAGAATTTAATCTGTGTCACGCCTGCTGGATGCATGTATTTGGGGTCGACTTCGATTATTGGTTTGCCAAAATTCTTCAATTCCTTGACCACGGCATCCGGATTGACGTGGAGGATGATGAAAGCGATGCAAGGATTGTTTTTTAATTCCCTTAATTTCTGGACATCGATTCTATCGGCGTCGAAAACAAAATACTCGAGGTTTATTGATGACCTATTTAATGTCGCGTAAAGGTTTTTGATGATTGGCTGCCAGAAATCCTCTTTCATAAGAACGCTGGTGGAGACGATTAAAACAACGGATGTTTTAGGCTTATTTTTCACTCTTAGGCGAGAGAAGTCATAGCCGAGCTCGACGGCTTTTTTCATTATCTCGTTGCGGGTTTCATCCCCGACGTTGTATTTGCCCGCCAAAGCACGGGAGACTAAACCTTTAGTGACCCCGCATTCCTTCGCTATATCATCAAGTCTTACTTTTTTGCCGTTTGGCATCTTAATTCCCCCAAGGCGATATGTCGTTATAAATCGTTATGTCATCGATGAAGAAGAAGGCATTGCTCACCAAATAATCTTTAACTGGTATGATGCTGAAACCATAGTAGACGGTATTTTGATTGAGTTCGATTGTGTATTCGCACCAATCACTGTCTTTGACGATCACTATCCCTTCGGTTAACAAGCTTGGTCCTCCTTGCCCTTGGTTGGTTGAATTCACCTGAGGAGCATAGAAGATTCTTATTTTCAAGGAGATGTCTTTTGCTGTAGAACCTTTAGCGAAGAAGGAGAAATATTTTCCACTTCCCATTGCTTTTCCGCTTCCCTTGTATAATCCCCAGGAAGTGAAGCGCATATCCATGTCTTTGTTGTGTTTGATTTTGGCGCAACCATCGACTGAATTGCCATCGGTTTTGACTAAATCTAGATAGTCGGATGAGCCCATAAGCTCCCAGCCGCTTCCACCCATTGGGGAGGTGCCATTTCCAGAGAAGTAGTCGCAATAATACGCCGCTCTTAATCCGCTTACTTCAGTTTCCGCGTGGTTTTTATCATATCCAACTCCGGTTGACTCATAATCGAATGAATCAACTGGGGTGTAGGCTCCCATTCTAAAGCCGGTAAATTTAGATGATAGAGAACCGCTGACACTATCCAAAACGAAGGTGTTTCCACCATCTTCTGAATGGGTTATTAGGTCAAAATCCATTCCGTTCTCGCTTGAAATTATTCTAGCTTGATTATCGCTTTCCTTGCTTACTGTGACCGGGATTATAGTATTCTCGCCTTCTTGGATGAGGACCATTGTCCAATCATTCCCGTTTTTGTTCAAATATCCTCCTACTCCGGTTTCGGTGCTTATCGCGTAATTGTCTTTTATCGCGGCCATCACAACGATGCTAGTAGGATTGCCTGTATTATGGAGTTTGATGTCATCTATCCAAATGTATGATTTGGAGCCAGTGCTATCGCTTGGAGCCATGCATCTCATTTGGAAAACGTTGAAATATGGAAGCATATGGCCTAAAGATGGGATGGTGTAGCCTGCACTATCCAACATCGCCAAAACCGTTCTTACTTCCATTCTTTGCTGGTTGTAGTCAACTCTCCAATTGCTATCGTTTAAGGAGATATCGTATTTCGACCAGCCTTCAGGGACATGCTCTATTTGATAAATGATATATACGCCTGCGAGGTCAATTCCTCCGACTATGACATGCTCATTTATTTGGAATGATAGAGATATCCTATTTGTTCCATCGCCTTTGATGAAGAAGGAGAAGGTGTCGAAATAATTCTCAAAACTCACCTCTTTCTCATATTTGAACCATTCACCATGGTGCCAGAATTGCAGTTTTGCGCATTTGCCTTCGCTTATCCCTTCGTTGGTATCGTCCAAGGTGATGGAGGCAGTGCTTTTCACCCATTCGTTATTGTGGTTTTTCTCGATGCTATAATTCTCTTTCAAATCAGTATCCGATGGAGCGGAAGCATCTTCCAAAATTACCGTGGCGTCAGCGTATGGGGAGACGACAATATGTTTTTCTATGGTTCCACCAAAGAAGAAGGTGGATGTTTCTTCGTTAAACCCTTCTTCGACTTTGAAGGTGTAGATTCCG
This sequence comes from Bacilli bacterium, assembly GCA_017468925.1. GTDB lineage: Bacteria > Bacillota_I > Bacilli_A > RFN20 > CAG-826 > UBA4951. Next base: position 520,285 of record JAFUHI010000009.1, read on the forward strand.
CTTCTATCGATTTGGAGGAAATTGCCTTCTACAGCAAAGTATTCGCCTTCGTCGATTTTGGCTTTTAGTTGACCAGAGGCCTCGCCCCAGGTGATTTTGTTTTCTTGGAAAGACAGATTTTCTAATTTCGTCAAATCGCTTGAATAAGTGAAAGGATTAGAGAATTCGCTATCCATTTCATGATTAGAAGCGACTGCTTTAACTTTGACTGTGTATTCTCCTACGGCGTCTATGAATTGGTGGGATGTCCCCTCAACAGGTTCTTCCTCGTTTACGTAGATTTCGTAAGATGATGCTCCAGGAACTTCATCCCAGGTCAATCCAGTTCTGGCATCGTTTAGTCTTAAGACAGGGGAATCGATCTTTCCTCCGATGTCTCCGCTGAAAGTAGAGGTGGTTGCGGGCGTTACCTCCTGAGGCGTGCAACTTGCCATAGATAACACAAAAATCGACAAAAAGAGCCTTGCTTTTCCGTTTTTAATATTTTTCATACTTCCATTATCAATGGATTGGGCACTTTAATTCAAATAAATTTGGTAAACAAAAAATTATTTCGGTAAACATTCGGCTAAGTTTACTCAGAGTTTACAAAATTAAATGGTTATAAATTGTGATTGATGTTCTTTGAAATAACTTTCCTTGCGACATCCACAAGGATATCAAAAGTCTCATCATCGATTGGTCCAGTGACATCATCGTAACTGTATCCAGATGGCTTAAATCCTTCTAAATTTATATTGTTTCCCAGGAAAAACATCGTCCAGATCGTGCTCGCCAAAGTTCTTCCTATTTCGTTTAAATGAAACCCATCCCTGTTGAGATTGTCTCCTAGGGTTTTTCTTGCTTCTTTTACGGCATTTCCTACGGGAATAATATATTTAATCCCGGTTTTTTCACTGACAGTTTGGTAGGCGTTCTCTATATCCTTATCCATCCTATTTTGGTCCAATGGATTGCTGCCATAGAGCCAATGTGAATATGTTTTGGCGTAGCTCCAGGTTTCATGCAGCACAAAGGTAGCCTTGCTCATTTCTCTAACCTTATTTAACAATAGGGTTAACTCAGGGAAATAAGAGGTGGGATCGCCTGATTTATGCGATACCTGCTGGAATGTTATATAATCCCATTCTTTTAACATTATCCCTTCTTTCAAACTGATATTGCATTCAGGGGTTCTATTGCCGTTTATGTAGAGTTCATAGTCTTTCTTATCGTTTTGGATATTTTCCCAATGCAGTGAAATAGGGCATCCTCCTATATACAAAACATAAATATCAACGTCAAATCCCGCGTGTTTTGCCTCTTGATGGACGTATGTCGCTGCATCCACCGCGAACGAATTTCCTACACATAAAACTTTCATAACCATATTTTAATACCTATAAATATAGTTTCGCATAAGGTTTTGGAGATGTTTTTCCTAAATATAAATATTTACTGATTTTGTTTACTTGATGTTTACCAAAAAACCATTTTGTTGACAAAGATTTTCTTCATCAAGACGTTTTTCTAAACAAAAATTAAATTAATAAATAAGGATTAAAATCCAAAGGAGACGAATTATGAAAAAGAAGTTTCTTTTGATGTCTGGAGCGGCCATTCTATCAATCGGCGCGACTGCCGTTATGGCCAATGCCTTTGTGCCGGATATCTTAAAACCAACATTCATCAACGCGGAATTGGCGGATTCAAAGCTGAGCCTTAATTCAACAAACGTCCCAGTTGAGGTCACCTCCTCGTTCCAAAATCATGTTGAAGCATCGGTCTCAACAGATCTAGGCAACCCAGTCAATCTCCATTATGTCTTAGCAAGAAGCGCAAGCGACGTTCATGTTGAACTAGCAAGTAGAGGCATGATCTATAACTATAACAACGATGGTTATAAGAATGGTAAAATCACCGGAATCAAAAAGATAACGGCATCATTCTCTGGCGTTTTATATGTTGAGACCGCGACCAGCAGAGATGGCGATTTCTTCGGAGACAAAGTTGCCCTCACAAGCGGAACCCCCTATGTTTTAGGCGACGAAAGAACGTTCTTCAGAATCATTGCAGGAGATGGTGGTGCATCCATCACCAACCTCGACATTGATTTTAGCTGTATTGAAAGCGATGGAATATCTTTAGATGATCTAAACGGTTTTTATACTGGAGTAGGCGACGACGGATATACATATTCCCTTGAGATCACCGACGGAGATGCGACAATCAGAACGCTAGACCAAGCATCCCCAAAGACATTTGAAGGCACTGTTGCCTTGGGTGGCGATTCCGAAGTCCTATGCGATTTCGATATGTCAGGATATGATGTCCATTATCATTCAATCGCTGATAGCAAAGTTCATAAATTAACCTGCGATACCATCACGGATGATGTCGGTGGTGCTGTGGCCTCAAGCGTTGCCAGAATCGACTTTGAAAGAGTCTATAACGTAGAAGACTTTGAATCATATTCGGCGACTGGTGCCGGATACGATAAAAACAACAGCCAATATACAACAACTGGATTAAGAAGCGCATATTACGCCGACTATTACGCAGGAAGCGGCAGCTCCCCAATTGGAGGAAGCAGCTGGAATCTTATGGGTTCCACCGATTATTTGAATTTCAACTCATCCAAAGGCCATAACGGCAGCAAAGTCGGTGTTTTTAAAGGGAACAACAACTCACTTCGTTATATCCAAATGAAAGGGCTATACGGCACGGATGATTATGTAGGAAAAGGAACCACATTGTCATTCTGGGCAAGAGGCGCTTATTCCAACTCAGGCTTAACAACCAATTCAACCGCCGATGCTTCTTTAAGCGTCTATGCCTTTTCTGAAAAAGCCTTGACCCCATCCAATCAGCAAACGGCTAGAACCGCAGCTACATTCACTATCCCAGCAGGAAGCGATTGGACAAGATATACGATGACGCTTGATTCATCCAAAACCTATTATTCCATCGGTTTCTTCTGCAAGCAAAGCGCCACAACGTATCTCCCAATCGATGACGTCCAAATCTATACCGCCGATCCGTATGCCGAATATGAGGACCCAACCCCAACTGAATATGCATTTGGAGGGGATTTTGTGGGGAATATCACCGCAGCAGGCAACTCATTGCTTGTCAATGTTGGCTTTGGAAATAATGGAGAAGTGGCCGCTAAAGCAGCGGGATCATCCATGACTCCAACAGGCTATACATACGATTCTTCCACCAATGAATTCTCCATCACGACAACAGGAAGTTATAGCGGATTGACTTATGGCACAATAACCGGCAAATTCGATTCCACGAACAACAAACTCTACAACGTCGGATTGGATGGCACTATATCGTCTTATATCACAGATAACGGCAGCATCGAACTATCGAGACCTGGATATTATTACGAGTGCGAAGATGACACCAGCACGATGATATCGATTTTCAAGAGAAGATATTGCAGAACCGGAGTCGATGGAGGCTGGGTCGTAGACACCTCCAATGGCGATAGAGTGTCTCAAGACAAGACAAATGTGCTATCCGGTTCCTCCTCGCTTAAACTCCGTGCCTTAAACGTTACCGGAAGAGTGGGACTTGCCCTCAATAACGACATCGCGGAAAAGAATTACGGCAATATCGGCTTCTGGGCCTACAACCCAACAGAAAGCGATGTGACAATTAGATTATTCATCTACAAAGCTGCATCTTTAGGCAGCAACGCCGAAATCGGATCGGTCACTGCCAAGGCCGGTGGATGGAGCTATTGCTCATGCGGATTCGGAAGCAAATTCACTGTCGGGACCGACACATTGTATAACTTCCAACTCTATATTGAGCCATACATGACCGCGATGAGCTTCGATAACCTCGCCTTGTTCTAATCACCACTATTTATTCGCCTCGGGTTAACGCCTGGGGCTTTTTATATTATGTAATCGCTTTTGAGATGAAATTTGCTTTCATAGCAAATAAAATAAATACATGAGCGAAAAAGATAATTATGTGATGCGGGTCACGAATGCCTTAAAAGGAGAGCCTCATCTTTTCGCTTACAGCATTGTCATTCTTCTGAATGAGAATAATGAAGTCTTGATGGAAGAAAGAGCGGATGATGGCTTCTATGATTTCCCTGGCGGGGCAATAGAGATAGGCGAAAGCGCAGAAGATGCAGCAGCAAGGGAATTAGAAGAAGAGACAGGGCTAAAAGCCAAATCACTTTCCTTCTTCAAATTGTATTCCGGCCCTATAACTTATTACCGTTACCCGGACGGCGATGAGATATATGGGGTTGACGCGGTCTATATCTGTAAAGAATACGAGGGAAATATAATGGAGCAGAAAGAAGAAGTGAAAGTTGCTAGATTCTATAATATAGAAGATATACCAAACAAATTATCCCCGCGAAATAAGCAAATAATATTAGATCTGCAGAGATATCTGAAAGGAGAACAGCATGGAAAAGGCAATTAAAGACAATTATGAGAGATGGCTAAAAAAAGCCACGCTTGACCCATCATTGGTTGAAGAACTAGAAAAGATGGGCGAAGATACGATTTATGAATCGTTCTATCGCGAACTGGAATTCGGCACCGGAGGGCTTAGAGGCGTTATCGGAGCGGGCACCAACAGAATGAACGTCTACACCGTTATGGGGGCGACCCAAGGATTAGCCAATTACATCCTTTCGAAAAACAAGACGAATCCTAAAGCCGCGATAAGCTTTGATTCAAGAATCAAATCGGATTTGTTTGCCAAAATATCCGCGATGGTTTTATCGGCAAATGGAATCCACGCCTATATCTATAAAGAATTGATGCCTACCCCTTGCCTATCTTTCGCAGTAAGAGAACTTGGGTGCGATGCAGGCATCATGGTCACCGCCAGCCACAACCCAAGCAAATACAATGGCTATAAGGTCTATGGGCCAGATGGATGCCAAATAACGAATGAGGCCGCGGATGCAATTCTTGCCTCGATTAGATCGATCGACGTATTCGAAGATGTGAAGATCGAAAAATATGAAGAAGCGGAGGCAAAAGGGCTTATCTCCACCATAAGAGATGAGGTGTATGAGAAATTCCTCAATCATGTTTTGAATGAATCCGTTACCAAAGGCAAAAAGATAGATAAATCCGCCAAAATAATCTATACACCGCTTCATGGAACTGGTTTGAAGCCTGTGACTGATATCCTCGCTTTAGCGGGATTCACAAACGTCTCAATCGTCAAAGAACAAGAATTGCCAGATGGATATTTCACTACCTGCCCATATCCAAACCCAGAGATAAGGGAAGCGATGCAATTGGGCATTGAATATGCCACAAAAGAAAATGCTGATTTATTAATCGCCACCGATCCCGATTGCGATAGGGTTGGAATCGCTGTGAAAAACAAGAAAGGCGAATTCACTTTATTGACTGGAAACGAAACGGGCTCCCTTTTAATCGATTTCATCATAAAGATGAGAGAAGAGACAAAGACAATGCCAGTAGATCCAGTTATGGTCAAAACCATAGTCACAACACCGCTCGCAGAAGATATTGCCACCAAACATGGGGTAAAAACAATCAATGTTTTGACTGGATTTAAATACATCGGTGAGCAGATCGCAGCCTTAGAGAAAGCAGGACATCCCGAATCATATATCCTTGGGTTTGAAGAAAGCTATGGCTATTTAACCGGCACATATGTTAGAGATAAAGATGCGGTGGATGGCTCTTTACTAATCGCTGAGATGTTTGCCTATTATAAGGAAAGAGGTATCTCTCTCCTTGATAGATTAGAGGAACTATATAAAGAATATGGCCATTACAGCGCAAAACTCCTTACCTATCAATTTGAAGGGGCGGATGGCCTATTAACCATGAAGAAATTGATGGAGAAAACAAGGAATGGAGAATTCTCCACCAAAGAGGAAATCGTCTCCAAAATCGATTATCTCCCTGGCGTGGATGGCCTTCCAAAAGCAGATGTTTTGAAATTCTCCCTTGCTTCGGGCGTCTCCTTCATCGTCCGCCCATCGGGAACTGAGCCGAAACTAAAGATATACCTCTTCGCCAAAGGCGAATCGAAAGAAGCAAATGAGAAGATGTTCGATTCGATAAAGAAGGAAATCGAAAAGGTTGGCAAATCGCTAATTGGTTAAACAAAAAATCTCCGTCCGCGGAGATTTTTATTAATTATTCGCCTTTATCGTGCTTGAATATTACAAGCGGCTCATTGCCGGATATTCCATGCTCGTCCATCACGTATTTGAATTCGCGGTTCAATGTTCTTTCGACTTGGAATATATCCTCTTCGAAGCATTCTGCTGCATATAGCAAGCACATGCCGTTTGAATCAATTTGGGATATTCCTTTATAAGTTATATCACCGATGGAGTAGGGGATATGCTCCTTGATAATGGGGAGATTTTCCTCGAAGATCCTTTCGACTTCTTTTAGGTTCTCGCTACTAGCGACGTAGACCTTTATCATCGCAAGAGATTTTAGGTTAGTTAAGTTTATGATCGATTTGATTTCGGCGTTGTTGATTATTTTGATATTCCCACCGATATCTTGGATTTCGGTCGTTCTTAAGGTTACGTTTTTGACTTTGCCTCTCCATCCGTCGATTACGACGATATCGCCGATTAGATATTCGCCTTCGACCGCGATGAAGATGCCCGCTAAGATGTCGCTAATAAGGCTTTGGGCGCTTAGACCGATGATGAGGGTGATGATTCCAGCGGATATCATCAAGGCGTAGACATTCACGCCGAATGTGGCGAGGATCCAGAAGACGCAGGCAATGATTATCACCCATTTGATGATGCTCAAGATGATTTTGAAGATGGTCTTACCTTTATCGGTAATGCCGATATTAATTCTTGATAGGAGTTTGACAATCCAGACTCCTAGAAGCATTAACCCTGCAATTTCCACCGCGATTACAACCTTTGGCACAAAACCAAGAATGTTGTTCAATGTGGTGTTGACATCAGGATCGCTAACAAGCGTTCTTGGAGTCGCGGGGTTGAAGAAGGAATTGATATTCTCCCTGAAAATGAAGGCAACTACCAAGGCTCCGATAAGAAGAGTCATTAGGAAATAATGGATTATCTCCCTTCCGATTTTGAATTTGATTTTCTTCTGTGCCATATTTTTCCTCCTTTTGTTTGGAATTGAATGTTTTGGTCGCTAATAGATATTTGGTTGGGGTATAGACATTCACCACAAGCGAATCACCGCTGCTAGGGTCTAATGCATCGAAGGTGGTATTGGAATCTGTTATTTCTATATCGCTAGGTTCATAGTCCCCAGGCCTTAATTATAGTAGTAACCACTATAATCTGTAATGTTTTAAAGGGTTATTTAACGTTATTTTGTCTTTCAATACCCATCCGTCATCTTGGATATCGAAATCAACCGAAAAAAGAGCAACGCTCTTTGATGAAGAGGAAATAGACTCACTCAAAGAAGACGAAATATATTCCGAAGATGATGAGGTTATAGTTATAGAGGAAATAGAAGAAGTTGAGATGATGGATGAAGAGGACGAATCACTAGATGAGACAATCGAGACACTAGAGGAAGAAATTGAAGATGAAGAGGAGGAACTGGAAGAAGTTGTCACTATTCCAGTAATCCCTGCAATACTCACTCCTGTTGCGCCAACCACGACTGCAACCTTGGTTATCGCCGAAGCTTTTTTGACCTTTTTGTTTCTTGGTGTAGGAAGCACCTTGTTTGGCTCAAAATCAAAAGATTCATCCTTTTTGGGATTTATCTGGCTTTCGTTGTTCTCTTCGCCATAGCGATTAGGTTCGTCCATATATTCCTATTTAATAATAACACTATCAAATAACTTTGATAAAACTATGGCTATGAAGGTTTCGGTTTTTGTTATCGATTTCGTATGGTATAATATATTCTCAACAAAAAAGGAGAAAAAAAATGAAAAGTAGACTCATATTGTTAGCTACAGTTCTTGCGACCGCTTCATTAAGTGGGTGTGGCGGAAGTGGAAGCAAAATCAATGTCGATATCCCTGGGGGAGGAACAGTCCGTGATTTGAAAGGGGACGAGGAAGCCCTGGCGGATTTCGGTAAAATGTTGGGAGGCGCAACCCTTCCTGAGCTCGACAAAGCTCCGAAGACTGGATTGACGCTAAAAGGCGCATTAGAAGTTCCAAATGTGTTTGTTGACATCAATAGCGAGGTAGATCCTGAAAATGCCGTGAATGCCAAGCTTTCAGTCAAAGATTTGGACCTTGGAGCGACAGTCTCAGCCAAAGGAACTGACATAGTTGATCGTTATGGAGACGCCGTAACAGTCGGTGCTATGAAAGGCCATGGTTCAGGCAAAATCAATGGAGAAGTGGGCAAAAACGGTAATCAACTTCTAAAAGTCGATGCCGGTTTATCTGGTGTCGATTTCTTCTTTGCCACCAATGAATTCGACGATCTATTCATCGAAGTCAGCAACGGGGCAAATATTTCTATAACCGCTGCTCTTCCTGGTTTGGCCAAAGGTTCGCTCAACTTTGAACTTACCGACGCCATCAAATGGGCAAACATCCAAGAAAGGCCAGAGGTTCCGGAGGATTCTTCAGGCGAATCAAGTTCGGAAGCAACTTCTGAAGCAATTTCTGAAGCAACATCGGAAGAATCATCGTCTTCGGTCGACCCAGATACACCAGAGGCTCCTGAAGGAAATCTGCCAGATATGATCGTTGGTCTTTTGGGATTGCTTGCCACCCAAAACCCAGATGCCTTGTTATTCAAGACATATGATGATGGCAGCAAGGCTTTGAAAGTCACATTAAACAAAGATACTTTGATCTCTTTGTTCCGCAACGATCCTGAACCTGAGATTGAACTTCCTGATTCAAGCTTTGGTGAATTTGGCGAAAGCGTCGCTTCCTTGCTTGAGGTTTCATCGTCTGCAACTTCAGAGCCAGAAGGCGATATTAACTTCAATGGAATGCCTATATTTATCAATAAATTCGATGCCTCGCTTGCTTTAACATTTGATGCGGATTTGCGTGTCACTAATATGTCTTTGTCTCTTGATGCTGACGCCAACACCAAATCAACACACGAATATGTGTATTCGGTTTCCGAAACCTCGACAAGCCTTGATAGCGAATCGAGCCTCACATCGGTCGAACCAGAGAAAGCGACTCTCAATTCATCGGTCAAACTGACAGCCTCTGCCAAAGCCAGCCTTGGATTTAGCTATGACACATTTGAAGTTGCCATCCCTTCATCGGCCGAAGGATATGAATTATTCGTGGATGAAAGCCCTGCATTCATCGCTGATTTGTCTTCTGCCTTCAAAGGTGTGGGACAAGCCTTGTTTGGCTTAATTGCCATGTAATCAATTATTAAGCAAAAAGCCTTGACTTGTTGAACTGAACCCCATTTAGTTCACAGGTTGAAAAAAGCCTCTTAGCGTAGAATAAACGTTAGGAGGTTTTTTACATGGCGAGCAAAGGCCAAAAATTTAGGAGTTATTCTGCTGAATTAAAACAAACAATACTCAGAGAGTATTTTGATGGGGCCGAAACCACTTTATCCCAATTGTTTTCTAGGCATTTATTCGCATGCCATTCTCTTTTTAAAGGATCGCCAATTCTTTCAACTAATATAGAATATGTGTCCAAGGCAATTTTGCCAACGGCATTGGCAAATTTGATAAATCACGATATGTCTCATAAAATTTTCTCATTCTAGCGAGATTTCTTGTCGAAAATCCTGTTGCATCAGGAAAATCGATTTTTAAAGCCAGCAACCCAGCAGTAATAAAAATATGCATGAAACAATTAAAACATCCCTTTAAAAATGAAAAAGGACTGATATTTTGCTATCAATCCCATTGCTTCAATATGGTGCGGGAAACCAGAGTTGAACTGGCACTGGTTGCCCAATACGCCCCTCAAACGTACGCGTCTACCAATTCCGCCATTCCCGCAGCGAGGATAATTATATTAATTTAATCGAACTTAATCAAATAAAAATTAATGAGGCATGAATTGAAGGACTAGAAGTTCGGCAATTGCGAAATAAATCAATAGGCTTGCAACGTCGACCAAGGTGGTGAGAAGAGGCTGAGCTATGACGGCGGGGTCTTTCTTTATAGCCGCTACACCCAAAGGAAGCATGACTGCAATCAATTTGCTAACTATGGTGGTGATGAATAGAGTTCCGGATACAATCGCGGATATCTTTATGGCATGCAAGAAGAATTCAGGAGTCCAACATAAACCGTTCCAAATAGTGGGGGTGATTTCATTCCCGTCGATGATTACATCAGTCAATGAATTGTGGACAATGCCAGTATATTGCTCAATTGTGAACCATAGACAGGCGAAAATGGCTATGAAAGCGGATATGATAATCGCTGATTTTAATTCTTTGAAAACGACTTTCCAGAAATCCTTTGGGGTGAATTCCCTTAAAGCTAAGCCTCTAATCATCAAAGCGATGGTTTGGCCTCCAGCATTGCCTCCTGTATCCATCAAAACCGGCAAGAAGGCCGATAGAATAGGAAGCAAGGCGATTTGGTCTTGGAAAATAGAAAGAACCATCGAAGAGAAAGTGCCTAATATTATCAAGATGATTATCCAAGGGACGCATTTCTTAGCCATAGAGACGGAAGATGTCTCCAAATAAGAATCTTCAAGAGCGCTGACCGCGTGCATCTTTTCGATGTCTTCATTAGCTTCTTGGACCACGACATCGACAGCGTCATCGACTGTGACTATACCAATAAGGCATTCATCATCGTTGACAATAGCTACAGCGTTCAAATCGTAACGGCGAATGGTGTTAGCGACTTCCTCTTTGTCGGTATTGACATAGCAATATGGTGCGCTTCGATCCATGATATCCGATAATTTCTGGTCATCATCCGACCAAATAAGATCGTCCAAGGCGACGGTGCCTACGAATTTCCTTTTGTCGTTCCTTACGAAAATCGTATATACAGTCTCGGCTTCTTTACCCTTTTTGCGGATGGTGTCGATTGTCTGCTTGACCGATGAACTTTCCTTGAATTCAAGGAATTGGGTGGTCATGATGGCGCCTGCAGAATCATCTTTGTATTTAAGAAGTTTATTTATATCTTCCCTGGTGTCTTTATCCGCCGCGGCCAAAACCTTGCTTGCTAGGTTAGCAGGCATGTCTCCTACCGTATCGGTTAAGTCATCTGGTTCCTGGGAATTGACGAGTTTCACCAATTCCTTGTTGGTCATCGCGGAGACAAGCTCCTCTTTCTTGGTTTGGCTTAGCTCATCGAACAATGGGGCGGTGACGCTGCTTTCAGCCTCGCGGAATAAGAAGATGAGCTGCTCTATCTCTAGCTCTTCGCAGGCTTCGGCGATATCGATATCAGGGACAGTCTCAAAAACGGCTCTTAAGCCTTTTCTGTCTCGATTCGTGATTAGAGAAGATAATTCTTCGCTGGATACGCGGTTGACGACAGCCTCTTCGCTAGATGTCTCTTCCTCTTCGGAGGCGACTATTTCCTTCTCTTCTTCCTGCTCCATTTTTTCTCCTAGAGAAAGTTTAAACTTATAATTTGCAAAAATGGTAGAAAAATTTTCATAAATGTTACACTTTTAATGTATATTAAGTGATATATGGAATGGTATTGGATATTTCTTATAGTGATATCGTCTCTAGTAGGCCTGTATGTTTTGTATGTTGTTTCATATGGGATAAGCATGTATTTCTTCGTGTCTCATCCTAGGAAAAGGATGCGTTCAATCCAATTTCTAAGAGACGATGAAGGAAGCGAGAAGAAGAGGTTTCTTGATGATTATGACGCTTCTTGGAAAAAGGAACCATTCACTTTCGTAGGTTATAAAGGATACGAACTATACGCTGAATTTATTCCTGGCGAAACTGAAACAAATAAGTATGTCATATGCACGCATGGGTATACGGTGAACCATATTGCCTCAGTCAAATATGCAAATATTTTCAAGAAACTTGGTTATAACATCATCATTTACGATGATAGAGGGCATGGCAACAACAAGAAAAAAGGCATCACGATGGGGATGAATGAATCGAAAGATCTTCTTTGCCTCATCAATTATGTCTATGACCGTTTTGGAAATGATATCTATCTAGGCCTCCATGGGGAAAGCATGGGCTCATCCACAAGCTTATTCGTTCTAAAATATGGAGTCAAAGTGAAATTCGTTGTATCCGATTGCGGATACGCGAATTGCAAGGAATTCTTTTTGAATACAATGAAGAAGAAATACAAAATCCCTGCGCTTTCCGTCAGAATCGCTAACATAGTCGCGTTATTTTGTTCCCATGCCCAATATTTCAAAGTGAGGCCGGACCTCGCCGTAAAAGAAAGAAAAGATGTCCCAATTTGTTTCTTTCACGGAGAAGAAGACGCCTTTATTCCGAAATATAATTCCGATGTGTTGTTCGCCTCCGCATCTGGATATAAGGAACTTCATCAGATACCAGAGGCCAAGCATTGCCAATCTATTGTGGTGGATAGGGTTAGATATTTTGAGATAGTGAAAAGCTTTTTGAGCAAAATAGATTAAATCGTTTTATTAATGGGATATAATAATCCCGGTCTATAGGAGAAATACAATATGGAAAAGAAAATCTTAGTGGAGACAAGCGCTCGCCACGTCCACGTAACACAGGAAACACTCGAAGTCCTATTTGGTAAAGGGCATCAATTAGAAGCGAGGAAAATGCTTTCTCAGCCAGGTCAATTCGCCTCGACTGATAAAGTCACCGTCTTAGGATTCAACAAGAAAGATCCTAATGGCCCAAGACCTTCATTAGCCTTCTCGATTCTTGGCCCAGTCAGAAAAGAAAACCAAGTGGAAGTATCTTTCACCGACGCTAGAACATTAGGCATCTCCGCCCCAGTTAGAGAAAGCGGAGACATCAAAGGAAGCGCCAAATGCACGATTGTCGGCCCATGCGGCGAAGTCGATTTGGAAGAAGGGGTAATCGTTGCGAAGCGTCATATCCATATGACACCGGAGGATGCAAAAGAATTCGGTGTTGAAAATGGACAAATAGTCAAAGTCTTAGTCAAAACAAACGGCAGAACCACCATCTTTGATGATACAGTAATCAGGGTAAGCGAGAAGTATGCTTTGGCGATGCATATCGACACCGATGAATGCAATGCCGCCGCAGCTTTTGGCGAGGTATATGGAGAAATAGTCAAATAATGGAGAAAACATTCTCTTTTCGCCCGAGTAACGTCTGCGCTAGGGAAATCAAAGTCACATATGAAACAGATACGCATGTGATAACGAATATCTCTTTCCTTGGGGGATGCGCAGGCAATACCCAAGGAGTCGCTAGATTATCAGTGGGGAAAACATTAGAGGAAGTATCTTCGTCTCTTTCTGGGATAAAATGCCCAGGATCTAGAACAAGAAACACCTCTTGTCCCGACCAATTATCAATCGCAATCCAGCAAGAAATAGGCAGGTAAAACTGCTTATTTTTGCTTTTGTGTTGTTTTTCCTTGCTTAAAAAGCAACTCATCGATACAATTCTAATTACGTTATTACGTCAAGAAGGCGCCTAAATATAGAGAGTTAGAGGGCGCTAGCAACTCCACTATAGTGGTAAGTGCTCCTCTCTAGCCAAGTCCCACCTTGGAGCGACGTAATAGGAAGAAGAAATACGAGCCTTCCACCGTGGGAGGCTTTTTATTAACCATAAGGAGATAAGAATATGGAAGAATTGCTATTCACCTCAGAATCCGTCAGCGAAGGCCATCCTGATAAATTATGCGACCAAATATCAGACGCTATCCTTGATGCTTGCATCAAAGAAGATCCTAAATGCCATGTGGCCTGCGAGACTTTCGCCACTAAAAATTGCATCATCATCGCTGGGGAGATCTCTTCTTCCGGCAAAAAGCTCAACGTTGATTATGAAGCAATTGCTAGAAATGTCGCTCTATCTATTGGATACGATGACGAAGCAAAGGGACTAAACGGCAAAACATGCCAGGTCGATGTGAGAATCAATTCCCAGTCGCCAGATATAGCGATGGGGGTGGAGAAGAAATCCATCCTTGATATGGGCGCGGGTGACCAAGGGATAATGTTTGGCTATGCCACTGAAGAAAGCGAAGGCTATATGCCTCTTCCTATCGTCATCGCCCATAAATTAGTGAGAACTGCCTCAAAAATGAGAAAAGAAGGAAATTTCCCTCATGCTAGACCGGATATGAAAAGCCAGGTCACAATCGACTATACGGATAAATCCGCCCCAAGAATCTACACAATCGTGATGTCCGTCCAACATGATGAAGGGATAGACTTAGAAGAATTTAGGAAATTCATCCACGACAATATCATGGTGCCTGTTGCCAAATCATTTGGCTTAAACGATGATTTCATTTTCTACATCAATCCAACCGGTGCGTTCGTTATCGGAGGCCCATTGGGAGACACGGGATTAACCGGCAGAAAGATAATCGTAGACACATACGGAGGAAGTGCTAGACATGGGGGAGGGGCATTCTCGGGGAAAGACCCTTCCAAAGTTGATAGATCCGCTTGCTATTACGCTAGATACATGGCTAAAAACCTTGTGGCAGCGGGCGCAGCCTCTAGGTTAGAAATCCAGCTGTCCTATGCGATAGGCAAATCAGAGCCAATTTCCATCTCTGTCTCGACTTTTGGAACCAAGAAAGAAGGGATAACGGATGAGATGATTCTTGATGCCTGTAGGCTCTATTTTGACGCTAGACCAGGGGCAATAATCGAAAGCTTAGGATTAAGAAGCGGGGCTTTCTTATATCAAGACACAGCAACTTATGGCGCTTTCGGAAGAAGCGACCATCTCTTCCCTTGGGAGAAACTAGATAAAGTAGAGGAACTTAAGAAGTTTTTCGAAGAAAGAAAAAATAGGAAATAAAAAATTTTTCTTCGATGATGCCTAGATAAATTCAATGAGTATCTTTTTTCTTGTTTTATTTTTCACTACAATAACAATGTAAGGGGTTTCGCCCCGGGAGGAATATATGAAATACCAAATAGTCGGTCACAACATCAAAGTGACGGAAGCTATTGCTTCTGACATCGAAAAGAAATTGGGGAGGATGGACAAATATTTCATCATCAATGATGACGTTCTTTGCCGCGCTGTAGTTTCCTCACATCCAGGCGTGGACAAGGTTGAAGTCACCATCTTCACCCCACAGATGACTTTCAGAGCCGAAGAAAGAAACCGCGACCTCTATGCCGCAGTCGATTTGGCAGTCGATAAGCTCGAAGGCCAGATGAGAAAACTTAAAACCAGAAATGAGAAACACCACAATGCCCCATTTGGCTTAGGTGAAACTATAGCGTTAGAAAGAATCGATGAAGACACAATCGGAGAAGATGATACGATTGTTAGAACCAAAAGCATCGCTTTATCGCCTATGACATTAGACGAAGCCATCACCAGAATGGAAGCCTTAGGCCATTCATTCTTCATCTACTTGGATGCAGATGATGGACATGTCTCAGTCGCCTACAAGAGACTTGATGGAGGATATGGCGTCATCGAAGTCGAGAATCGCCTCAAGGAAGATTTCTAATTAATTCAAAGAATTAAGAGGAGGACGCTGTCTTCCTCTTTTTTCTTTTAAGAAAAAGAGTAAAATATCGATACATGGAAAAGATCATCTGCACTGACTTGGATGGCACCTTGTTATATCCCAAGAAGAAAATAAGGATGCTTCCTAGCGATACCAAGAGATTTCTCTCCCGCTTCAAGAATGACGGGGGCTCTATTTTGCTAGTCAGCGGAAGAAACACCGCTTTCCCCAAGAAATTATTCAAGAAGATTGAGATGGAGGAGAACTATATCTCCTGCAATGGGGCGGTAGTGGTCTCCAAAGGAAAGATCATAAAAGAAACGATATTTGAGCCAGAACGCATCAAAAGCATCATCTCATATATGAGAAATGCCTACAAAATCCCTTTGATGATTGTTTTCTCCAAAGCCCATAATATGGTCTGCAATGTCCTTGAAGTCAGCAAAATAACCAACATCGGCTACATACTTTATCAGTTCTACCAAGGGGTTCTAAAAGAACCATTCATCAGGAATGAGAAGATTTTTTGGGATGAATTGGAGCATGGGATGGTCTACAAAGTCATGATGATGTTTGGTTTAACCAAAAAGAAAATCGCCAAAGCCAAAGAGGCCAATAAGGAACTGAGGGAGAGATTCAAAGATGTCGAATTCTCCTGGGCGGGCGAATTCATAGAAATCTCCCCAAAAGGGTGCACAAAAAGCGAAGGAATTAATTTTTATCTTGATTACAATCGATTATCAAAAGATAATGTAATGGTTGTCGGTGACTCTGGAAACGACATTTCCATGTTCCAAACGTTCAAGGAAAACTCCTTCTGCATGGATCATGGTCCAGAAGAAGTAAAGAAATACGTCAGCCACACAATCCACCGATTCAGCGATTTAGAAGGCTACATTTACCCATCGGAGGAAATAGCCAAATAAATCCCCGTATAAACTAGGAAGGAAGAAAGTTAATTATGGCAATGAATCAAGTATCACAAGTCGTCACCACCCTTGAGCATTATAAGGTTGTGGTCAGAGACACATTGGAATATTGCTTAAACAAAGAAGCATATGATCCAAACCTCTTCAAAGAGAAACAGAGGTCAATTTTAGTGGAAGTGGACCAAACAACCCCGCTAAAGAACATCATCACCAATTCTGGTGAGAATGGCGAGAAACTCGAGAAACTAATCAGAGATTTCCACGAAAAAGTCTATGGTGAGAATAGCACCATCCTTAAGCTTGCCGTCGATGCCTCGGGCAAAGAGGAAGTCAGGGTTGATCACGCCCAACATCTCGCTATCTATGAAGGAGTCCTGCCAATCCACGAGAACGTCGAAGCGATGGTAAGAGGAATTCTTCTCGATGCGAAGAAGAATGGACTCGACGTCAAAGCAGTCGAAGAATGCGATTTAGCCGAAGAAAGATTATTTAGAGGCGTGGCCTTTATGACACTCGTCTCTGATTTGGTCAAATTATTCGGCGACTATAACCAGGCTAGAAGAGAGGCTAACGGCGAAGAAAACGCCTCAAGCCGTTTCATCGGCAATGACATCAACGCTGTCGTCACCCATATAAACCAGACTCGTGCAGCCTCTAGATTAACCGACCTCAAATACAAAGCGATGGAAGACGCCATAAACGTCCTCGTCGAAAACATGACTGGCAGAAGAGATCTTCCAGAAGGCAAGACATTTAACGATGTCATCACTGCTACTCAAAAGACAATCGCCGACTATGTAAGGGAAGTCGAACCAGTTTTCCGTGACAAATACGTTCCTTTGATCACCGAACTAGTTTCCTCAGCCCAAGCAAACAACGGCCAAATCACGCCAGATACCCCAAAAGCTTAATCAAAGAAGGTAGAAGAATATGGAAATAACCACCGTCAAAGAAAAGAACGCGAAAAAAGCGAAGATGTCCAAATGGGAGATATTTTGGACTGTTATCGAATCAATCATGGGATTCGCCGGGCTTTTCCTTTTGGTGCTTGGCATCATCGGTGATAATCTTCAGATTCTTTCCAGCGACAACTGGATTCTTCAAGCGAATCTCTCCTCTAAATCCTCGACCGGCCTAACATATCGCGAATGGGGCGCTATACTAATAGTCGCTGCCGCCCTTTTAGCAGCATTAACCCTCAATCACTTCGCTAAAAAGACCGACATGGACGAAGAAAGAGAGAACCGCAGAGCCCAAAGGCTTCAAATTCTCTCCGCCTCCGCTGAAGCGGACCGCAAAGCCGAGCAGGAAAGGACTGTGGAAGTATCTTCCGAGCCTGCCAAAGAAGAAGAGAAGCCCGCTGAGCCTACCCAAGAAGATAAACCGGAATAAGCGAATCAAATCAAATTGGAGGCAATTACGCCTCCTTTTTTGTTTGGTGATATATAATAGAGCCATGGAAACAAAATACGATAGAGACATATACCTAAAATCTCTTTTTGAAGGCAATGAGGTTTATTATGAAACATTTCTTCCTTTAAAAGATGAAAGGGAAATCACCCTTCTATATAAAATGGATAAAATCATCTCGGTTAAGAATTATGAGATGAATATGGAATATGAGGAGGGGAAGGATTTCATCCTAAAAGATGGGAAACTCGTGATTTTGGAGGGAAGCAGAATCGAATGTATGCCTTTAGATACATATTATGGTTTTGCTCCAATCAAATACGATATCCGTGTGTCGAAAGATAGATGCCCATATAAATTCAAAGAGGAAAGATATCTATATTTCGGAGAACAGGATGAGATAACTAGACACCAATATGCTATAAGTTACACCCATCATGATAAATGGGATGGCTTTGTTCAAAAAACGCAAAGAGACAAATTAAAGAGATTCTATGGCAAAATCGCTGCAAAAATGCCCGTAAACATCGTTTTCTATGGCGATTCGATATCAACTGGTGCGAATTCATCCGGCACCGTATTCGGGGGAAATAGGCCGCCATACGCCGAAAGCTTCCCTCAGATGGTAGTGGGTAAATTAAGAGACAAATACAAAACTCAAATAAATATGGAAAATGTCTCATTAGGCGGAATGGATACCAGGTGGGGAAATGACAATATTGAGTCTAGAGCGCTCTCCCTCAACCCAGACCTCTTAATAATCGGCTTTGGGATGAACGATGGTAATCTAGAAGAAGAAAAGCATCTTGCCTTGATCAAGGAGATGATAGATAAAGCTAAAGCCTCCAATCCAAATATCGAGATAATATTGATTGCAACCAGCTTCCCAAATCCCGAATCGACTTGGTACGACGGCAAGCAAAAAGAATACATCAATGTCTACAAAACAATAGAAGATGATTCGATTGCCTTATGCGATATAACCTCAATCCAGAAAGATATCCTTAAAAGAAAAAAATATAAGGATATGACCGGCAATAACATCAACCACCCAAACGATTTCTTCGCTAGGGTGTATGCCCAATCGATATTGAAAGTGATGGGGGAATAAAAAGCGCAGCGTTTAAGGTGCTGCGCCTTTTTATTTTGTTTTGATTATAACGATGATGTGTCGTAATTAGAATAGCCAAGAGATATCTGGAAATGCCCATTTGGCCAATTCCATTCTCCGCCATAGTAATAGGAAACGGAAACAGTCATATAAGTTTTCCAATTCTCGTCAGAAGAATAAATACCTTGGTTATCGTGATCAGATTCGACAGCGATGTAATAGGTTGAATATGTGTTGCTCCATTGCCATCCTCTTTCGAAAAGTTGCTGTTCATAGGAAGAAATGATATTACCGGTGCTTCTGAAATCAAATGATGCATAAATTGAATAATATTCGTTAGCGGTATAATCATCGCTTCCGTTTGTTGGGAATGGGAGATAATAGAGGTAACCATAGCTATATTCCATATCGGCATCGCTCCATCTATCGCCTGGCCTTAGATTGTCATAGACGTTTTTGTATTCAATAGAGAAAGTGTCGGAAGCAGAATCATATCCTAAAGTGGCGGTGCAAGAGGCATAAGTCTGGAGGTTGTTGTTGTAGCTCGTATAATCGTAATACGATGATTTCTTGACGTATTTGCCGTTTTTGGCGAAATATCCTTCATTTAGCAATTGCTGCTCATACGAAGAAGTCAAATCGCCTGAATTCGGGAATTCGATTCTATATCCGCCTACTCCTCTATCACCGCTCCATTCGTATGAATATGTTTCATAGAAGAGATAATTGTCAGTGATTCCGCTTGGGAAAGGAAGCTCCTGCAAATAGAAGCGATTCATGTAGGCGCTGCTCCATTCGCCTGGCGTTCTTGCGTCGATGCTTTCGAAATTGCATTTGATGGTGAAGATGCCTTGGGTATAGACATCGCCGCGATCAACTTCATCAGCGGATAGGTAAGAAAGTTCGAATGTGAAGGCATCGGCCATTAAGATGCCATCGCGCATATCTGAATAGAAGTTGTAGTCGAAATAAGCGTACTTGTTTTCTTCGACTTCGGTGAAATAGCCGCTGCTTTCAAGCTCGGCGCCGAAAGCATCACTAATATCGCCGGTGTTGATGAATCTTATTTCAAGTTCGCCTCTATTTTGGCTATAGAAATTTTGTTTATAGAAATAATATTTGTCTCCAGCGGTGGGGAAAGGAAGGTAATTCATCGCTTCATATCTATATGGGGTCACGAAGCTAGTTCCGTCGCTTCCATAGAAATCTCCGGCGTTTCTGCGCAATTCGCCATAGAAATAGAAGCCTCTATCTTTATCCTCGAGGTCTTCCACATTAAATGTCGATAATTCGCAATAGTGGCTGAATGTCTCACTGCCTCTAATGACAGGTGACAACCTTAGCGTGCTCATGTTTTTATCGATATACATGTACATATCTTCGTAGAAAGATGCATCATCATTAATTAATGAAGCATATCTTTCTTTGGTTGTGTTGTCGCCGCCTTTGAAGCAGACGCTGTTTTCGGTGTTGTAGACATATTCCCACTCATCGGATGATAATGTCAATTTCTCTGGCTGCACTTCATTTAGATATTCCAACGCCTCTTCAAGGCTTGAAGTTTTAGCGGAATATCCAAGCGGTGCTATACCACCATAGTAATTGAAGCTTCCGCTGCCTGCATGAATCAAACCATCATCGAAAGCGAAATATCCTTCATACGCATCGGTGTTGCCGTAATTCTCGATGAATGTATTGATTCTTCTAGCAAAAGAAGTCGGGGTGAAGATATAATCAGGAAGATTTCTTGTGGATTGTCCGCCATATTCCATAGCGTATGATCCAGCATTTACCTTCTCTATCATCTGGAGAAGCATTCCATTAGCTTCTTCTCTTTTTTCTTCCTCTGTTGGCCCAGTAGAGGTGGAGGAGCTGCTTGAAGATGATGAAGATGATGGCTCGCTGCTTGAAACGCTTATCTCACTTGATGATTCTACTGGGGTGGAATCTGGGGTGATGCGGTCGTGGCAGGAAGCCAACACTAAGATTGCTGGCAATGAGAGCAATATCAATTTGTTGTTTTTCATTTCTATACTCTCCTTTCTTTATTTGATCTCACTGTCGAAACCTTCGCCAGCAGTCGAAATGACAGGTGGCAGGTATTCGACGACGTCATAGGCGAAATAGACTGGGAAGTTGCCCAAATTTATTCTTTCGCCTTCTTCGTATTTGTATATCTCTTGGCTCGCTGGGATATAGTGTCTACCAAGCTCGCTTGTATTTAATGTGCTTACATCGATGGATGCGCTTTCGTAATAATATGATTCACGGGCAATGTCGTTGAAACGTTTTGTGTTTTTGTTATAAACGAATAGATTTCTCGTATAAGCAGTAAGCGAAAGGAAATCAGCCTGGTATGTTGCATTATGCATTAGTGAGACAACATCGTCGGCTCTAGCGACTTTGCTATGGTTCTCATCTTCGTACGTCTTGCCTCTTTCCATCCAGTTATTGTTGATACTGAAATCGTAATCCAGATACATGCAGAAATAATTAACTGTATTTGGCACAACTGTGTATGGGACAAAACCACTGAAATCATAGCTGCCCCATCCTTCAAGATATGTGGAGAATGAGACTCTTGCTAATTTCTGACCAATTGTGGAAGTGTCGAATTTATCGCCGACAACGGAGATGTTGGAGCGGTTCGCTTTTGCTTCGTCAGTTTCATGGCTTTTATTCCATCTGGTTTCAATGTAGAGTCCAGCGGTTTCTTTGTCTCTTAAGAAGGAAGTTACTTCGTTCATTCCAAAATTCTCGCCTTGCTTCAAAACCAATCTGAAGCCTCCGCTTGATTCAATGTAGCGATCGCGATCAATCACATCAAATCTTGTTTCAAATTGTTTGGATATTGAATCTTCTAAAATCCTATTGACTGGATCAAGACTTCCAGCTTCCATTGCTGCCTCTAATTCATCGATGACCACATCAAAGCTGACACCGAAAGCAGCAGTGGCTTGCTTGACGGAGGTCTTTTCTTCGGAAGTGAGAAGACCGAACTGCTCATTATATAAATCGGTTAATGTGGTATATGGAGGGATTTCTCCTGTTTCTTCATCGGCGACGCCGAATAAGGCGTTCAATTCGAGTTGGGTGAAGGCTCTTCCAAACATGCCTAGGAATTTGAAGAGGTTCCTTAAACCATTTGGATTCAATTGGACAAAGAGGTTGTCGATTGATGCTTTGAGCGTGTTGTATATTTCCCCTGGGATGATATCGTTATTGTCGAAATAATTGTTAGCTTGGAGTTTCTCAGCAACGACGTGGAGAGTTGGGAACAAAGCTTCCCAGCTGTCGGCACTTATATCAAAATCAGCCAATACATTACCGCAGTGGTTGATGAATTCAAGAAGATTCTCTTGGATATATTCGGTCGCTTCATCGCGCTTCTCCCAATATTCATCCCTGTCTTCCTCAAAAATCATCAAATTGATGAATTCCATTTCTTTTGAATTCAAATTGCCATAGATTGAATTGGCTAAGGTGCCTAAAAGACGGAAAAGGTATAAGCCACTGTCGGCAAGCGCGGCATCGACTATTTCCTCAAACCACCAAGCCATGTGGATTCCCGGAGTTCTTCCCAGAACTTCAAGGTTGTTTTCGGCTACGGTTTTAATGCCTGGGTCTTCTTGGTTCAAAACTTCATTCGCATCAAAATATGAATGGCCCCTTCCAGTCCCAAAACGATCGCCTTTATTTAAAACGCTTATCGTTTCAGCATATGCTCTTTTATCATTTTTAATTTCGCGCAAGAGGGCGTAGAGCCTATCCATGTTCAATTTGGTCAACAGATTCCAAATCTGAGAAGCCAAAATCTCACCGTTATCGTATTCTTCGCCATATCTTACGATTGCGACGATTAACGAGACGAAATATTCGAATTCCTCGTCGGTGAAATGGTTGTGCGTCAAAATGAAATTGTACAAATAATCGCCAAGCCATTCTCCTAAATAATATTTACCGCGCGCAGTGTCATAGACCTCTTCCATGCATTTCTCTGCGAATTCGACGGAGATTTCGTTCACTTCGCCACCATCGAATGGATAGAGAAGGTCTTTGCCTTTGTATTCCGGCTCTTCCTGACTGGAGCTGATCGATGTGCTTATGCTGCTTGAGATAGAAGTGGAAGTGGTTGGAGTCTCTTCGTTTCTATTCGTGCAAGAGGCAAGCATCGCCGCGCTGCAGACTAGCAGTCCGGCTCTTTTTAGAATTTTCCTTTCCATAGGAAACCCTCCTTTTTGCTAATAGTCTAAATAATTCTACTATAAAATCAACAATTGTCTATAATATTTAATATTGGGCGCGTATGATAAGGCTTCAGGGAATAAAAAAGCAATTCTTCACCGAGAATGGAAAAAGAGGGAGATATATCCTTAAGGGGATAGACCTCACCTTGCCAAATAATGGGCTTGTCTCGATTCTTGGCCCTTCCGGATGTGGCAAAACGACTTTTTTGAACATATTGTCCTTGCTTGAGACCCCTGATGAGGGGAAGCTATTTTTCAACGACGTCGATTCCACGACTTTAAGCGAATCGCAAAAAGATGAATTTAGGCACTTAAGAATAGGATATATCTATCAGGAATATAACTTAATCAGGCATTTGACCGTGCGAGATAACATCAAACTCGCCTTCAATCTCGGCTCGACTATGTCGAAATTCGATGAGAACGCTAGAATCACCATGTTGATGGAAGAATTCAATATCTCCCATTTATCCGATCAATATCCTTCGTCTCTATCAGGCGGTGAAAAAGAAAGAGTCGCCATCGCTAGAGCCTTGGCAAACAACCCGGATATAATCCTTGCCGATGAGCCGACCGGTGCGTTGGATGATTACAATGCAGAAGAAGTCATGAAGGCTTTAAAAGAGCTTTCAAAAACTAAACTTGTGGTGATGGTCTCCCACAATGAGGCTTTAGTGGAAAGATTCAGTGATCGTATAATTCGTTTCCATGATGGATATGTTTATTTCGATTCCTCGCCTTTATTAATGAAGTCATCCGCTCCGTTACTAGAAAAGAAATCGACTAAACGATTGCTTTCAATCTTCCCTTTGGCACTTAAAAGAGTCAAAGCAAAAAAAGGCAGATATCTCTTCTTAGGCATTATCAACACCTTGGGCATAATCGGAATTGCTATTGCAATGGGTGTTAGGTCTGGCGCAGCAATATTCTCCAAAAACGCCGAACTTGATGCCTTAAGAGCATATCCTTTAACTGTCAGCAATATATATTATGGAAGCGCCAACAGCTTTGTCTCGAGCACCTCAACATTAAGGCCGACGGATGGTTATATCCATCGTATCCAAGATGATGATTCAACAACCCATGTCAACGCCATAACAAATGAATACATAAGCTATGTTAAATCTGAATTCAATAAGCGTAACATTGACGAAGATTGTTTGGTTTTAAGAAAAGGTCTTGCGCCTAACATAATCACCAAAACAGAAAAAGGCGAATATGTCTCCTTTGAGGCGACAGATGTAGCCTCATTCACTGGGTTTGAATCATTATGGAGAGAAGCCGCTAATTACTTTAGGCCTATGATGGGTGGCCTCGATATGATCCATGACACATTTGATGTGGTTTGGGGCGATTTACCAAAAAACGACAACGAATTGCTGGTGGTTTTGGATAGTTATGACTCATTCCCGACCTACATGCTTAATCTTTTAGGATTTGAAAACAAAGACATCAAATACGAGGAAATAGCCAAGAAAACATTCAAATTCGTTAACAACAATGAATATTACGGCACGTTCGAGGAACGCATCCCAACAATGGATCCGAATCCCGTCAAAGGGAAATTCATCAAATCCAATGAACAATTGAAAGCAGAAGGCAAGCAAGCTGATGAGATACAGCCTCTTTTGGTTGACGCGATTAAATACTATGATGCAGGTGGTCCTGAAAACATCGCTAAAATGAATGAAGTTCTATCTGAAGTGGAGACGTATTTCGAGGAAACCGAAAAGGAGCAGGGTCTCTATTTCTGGCCTAATGGCGTAAAAGATTTGAAACCATTGTTTAATGATGAGCAAAAAGGCCATGAGATGAAGGTAAGCGGAATTATCAGACCGAAAAGCGATGTCCTTTTCGCCTATCTCCAGCCTGGATTCTATTATACCCAGGCCTATAGCGATCTCTTCCTCCAAGAGAATCTAGAAACGGATCTTGCCAAAGAATATCAGAACCATCTTACATTCGAAAGAAAGAATAATCTTCTTTCCGTCCCTGACGCATACGAGATTATCGGAAACGCCAATAAGGTGAAAAAATCCGATTATTCCGATATGTCTGGGACATATAGTTATCTAATGAATAGAAAAGCATTTGGCGTTGACGAATCTTATTATCAACTAGAGATTATCGCCAAAGACTTTGAGATGAAACAAAGAGCGGTAGAAGTCCTTGAAGATTGGAATAAGACCCATGAAGGACCAGAAAAAGTCTATTTCAGCGATATCGGTGCGATGGTTGTAAATTTAGTTGATACATATGTAGGCATCCTTGTTACCGTTTTGGTCGCGGTTATAGGGGTTGTCATATTCTCCAACCTTTTGGTCACATCCCTTTTGGCCATTTTGGAAATCAATTCTAGAACGAGGGAAATCGGATTGTACCGCTCCCTTGGTGCGACAAGCTCATATGTGAGAACTCTATTTATGGCGGAGCAAGGGTTGTTGGGGTTGTTCTCCGGTGCTTTGGGAACTGGAATAACGTTTGGATTCATTCCTTTGATGAACTATTTCATCGAACATTCAGTCAAATCATCTGCGATTATAAGCAATTTCATTCATCTTGAGTGGTGGATGGGAATTGTGGTCGCTCTTGTCTCGATTTTAATCGGAATATTATCCGCTTTAGCTCCGGCGATAATCGCCACCAAGAAGAAGCCTTCGCAAGCCCTAAGAGGAATATAAAAACATACATTTCTTCACGAAATGTCTAATAGCAATGTTGATTAAACGTTCTTTTCGTTTCATAATTAATTTATTAAAATCCGCAGAAAAGGAGAAGAATTATGAAGAAAATTAAACTGCTTTGCGTATTGGCAGCCGCTACTTTAATGGCGTCTTGTGCCAATGGCGCTGACGAAAGCCCAGAAACAACATCTCAGGACGAGACCTCACAAACAAGCAAAACATCAAAATCAAAAACCCAAGATGACACATCCGAAGGAAATGATAGCGAAGAATCTTCCGCTGCATCATATTCGCTCCGCCATTCGCTCGGGGCATTGGAGGTGGACTGGGTCGACGAACCAACCGAAGACTCAGCTGGATCTGTTTTTGCCTCGGTTGAGATAGTGACAGACCAGATGGATGGTGATTCCATCATGGATAGCGACTCAGAAACCTATGAAGCGACTTTGGAAGCATGTTCGATTGACAAAGAAGAATTGGTTAATTACGATGTCGAATACACAAGAACGACAAAAAGAGACGGATACGTTGCATATAGGCCATCAGTTTCGGCTTTAACTGATTATTCCAGCGCATTGCCTTCGTTTGATGATTTATCAAAAGACGACATATTCGAGGGAATCGTCGCGTCATTAATGCCAATCATCGATTATGATGATCCTGCCTATGCATATCATTCGCGTGCGGTAGTCACCGACAGGTTCTTCATTTCAGGAAGAGGCACAATAGTGACCATCCAAATGCTAAATGGCACACTGTTTGCAGATGGTGAACTGTATGCCCTTCATGCAGGTGTGGAGAGCGAATTGTCTATCCTGGCGATGCATTCTAGACCAGAAGGAACAGAAGTTGATGTCGAATATTTGAATAAAGATTCAGTGTATATCTATGGTGATACTACCTCTTATGGCGTGGGAGCCCTTTGGGTAAGCGGGGAAGACATCAGAAGCCAATTCTCCGCAGGGGATATTGTTTATGGCGTCCAAGCTTCGTACGGCGCCGTCAAGGAAATGACAGTCGACATCCACGTCAAAACAAAAGAAGAAGGCGGACGCCCAACTCCTTTCGGTGACGGGTATGGACCGCAACTTTATTTTGGCACCTTCGCTGATTCTACTGTGAGAGTAACCTTGGATGGAACCGAGGCAATCACCCAAGGAACATCTTCCTCGCTCGATGAGAACGGTGAATGGGTCCTTCCAGGAAATGATGTTACCGATCTAAAAGTCACATTCACAGCTGAAACCGGAGGATTCGGTTTGCAAGAAGAAGATGAGATTGTGCTAAAAGAAGGTGGCAGGACTGTTGCAACAGGAACTGTCAAAGAAATCCTTTCTTGGTACGAACCAGCCTAATAAGCAAAATTGAATTCTGAAGAAGCGATTGCCTAAGCAGTCGCTTTTTTATTGCCTAACCTTTATTTGTTAAATAAAATATCCGTGAGTAGGTTCAAAAGATGAAAAAAGTATTTGCATATTTATCTATGTTGACTGTTGGAGTCGCTCTATCCATCAGCGTAGTCACCACAGTCAGTGAGAAAAAGGAAGTCAAAGCCTCTGTAGGAAATTATTCCACCAGTGCTTCGACGTATTATAACGGGATAACCGCCAGCTCAGGTCAGGAGTTATTGGGCCAGCTTCATGACCTTATTTGCACGACCCATAGAACTTACACCACATATGATGATGTCGGGTCAGGAGAATACCAGAAGGAATTGGACCAATATTACGAGAATGGCCAGGCGGTAAGCGGCTATATTTATGATTTCTATTCGCAAGCCAAGTGGCCTGCCGCTTGGGATCCTACTTCAGGCAGCACAACAGGTGGATACAATAGAGAGCATGTCTGGTGTCAGTCATTAAGCGGTGGCTTGTGGTCCGACACCTCTGGAAGCACCAAAGGCGGCGGCTCGGATATGAATCATGTCAGACCTTTGGAATATAGATTAAATAGCACCAGGAATAACAATCCATATGGTGTTGTCTCAGTTCATAATTCCTCGACTATGAAATACGCCCAATTGGGGACGAATTCAACATACGCTTTAGGCGGATATTATTCAAACGGGGTTTTCGAGCCGATTGACAAGGTCAAAGGCGATGTGGCTAGAACTCTTTTTTATGTATATACACATTACAATTCTTACTCAGTCAGCGATGTGTTTGGTGGATACGCCACAACCAATGGAAGTGGTTCAAGTTCTTACTTTTCACCTGCCAAACTAGCCTTAAATACAATCGTCAGCGCTTCTAGTGAGCAAGCCGCTATCAATTTGCTTGTTCAATGGAGCGATGCTGACCCAGTTGACGATATTGAGACCAGAAGAAACAACGTCGCAGCGAAATATCAAGGAAACAGGAATCCTTTCATCGATAACCAAGCCTATGTGAACGCTATATGGGGTGATGGAAGTGTAGAGCCAACCCCAGATCCAGGTGGCGATCCTATAGTCGACCCAGATGTCACTGAAGAAACCATCACCATGAAAGGTTTCAACAGCAGTTCATCAACCACATATCTGACAGAGGAACAAACTGGAACGTCGACTAGCGGCATGACCTTGATTGCTAATAATTTCAACAATACATCTGGGCAAACAAGAGGCAACCAATCATCGGAATCAACAAATTTCTATATTTATAATACGGTGGCCACGCCAGGCAATATTGATTCGATTGTCATGTCAATTGGAGGAGGAAACGGAACATATTCTGCTAGCGCTTTAGCCTCTTTTGGTTCGGTCAGTCAAGCAACTGCCGCCACAGGAAACGAAGGAACCATTTCAGCGGATTCAAAAGCCATTACGTGGACGATAGGGAATCAGTATTACACATTCTTTAAGATATTCGCGCCTTCAAAGTTCATTAGCGGTTCTGCTACCGACGTATCGATTGTAATAACGTACAAATCATCCCAAGGACAGACGGAAGTGCTTGTTTCTTCTATTTCTTTAACGCCGACGAGTACTACGATTCAAGAAGGCGAAACGGTGCAATTAAATGCAAGCATCAGCCCCGCTAATGTCACCAATAGAACGCTATCCTGGACAAGCGAAGACACTAGCATTGCTTCCGTAAGCAGCACAGGTCTTGTTACTGGAGAAGGAGCGGGAACCGTGAAAATCTATTGTGCATCGACCGATGGAAGCAACGTCCAGGTCTATTCAACGGTTAAAGTAACGGAAAAACCAGAAGAAGCAGAACTAGGTACGAATTATAAATTAGTCAAATCTTCAACGGAGTTGCTTTCAGGAGCAAAAGTTTTGTTGGCCTCAACGGAAAAAGGATATGTCGCAGGTGCTACAAATTCAAATGGCAACAATAGGCCTGCGGTAACGGCAGATTTTGCAAATGAAAAATGCACCCCCTCATCTGGCGCGGTCCCCTTCACTGTTGGCGTAACAGAGGAAGGATATTATTCTTTTTATGATGAATCCGAAAGCGGATATATCTATGCGGCTTCCTCTTCAGCCAATAACCTAAAAACAAAATCAACGCTGGATAACAATGGCAAATGGTCTATTGCTTTTGATTCTTCTTACAACGTGACTGCAATAGCCCAGGGGACCAATACAAGGAATCATATAAGGTTCAACTTCTCGAGCAAATTATTTTCTGCTTATGCCGAGAATAATAATATGCTTGATTTCCAATTATATGCCGACGTCCATGCGGGTGTCTCCGCCTTCATAAGCCAATATATGCATATGGATTATGTATCAAATGATAATCTTTGCTATGGAAGCACAGGCTATTATAAAAAAGCCAAAGATCAACTTAATTCAATGGGCAAGGAATACATCAAGGTTTTAAGCGAGACCAGTGCATTTAGCGCGGCTTTTGCAAGGATTTGTGCCTGGGCTGAAGCAAATGACGAATCATTCTCGTCCACAAATTACACATTCTCCAGGACAACGAATTTACATATAAACGAAGATGCAAAAGACAATTCGATGGCTGTTTTGATTTATGTTTTATCAGGGCTATCCATCGGCGGATTTGTCTTTGCTATATATAGGAAAAGGAAATCATCCGGGGCGAAATAAATGAAAGATATACTCTCTGCGCATTATGACTTGTTCATTGCATACCACGGAGATGATAAGACCGGGACAGAAGGCGTTGCCGCAGAGATTTATCACGCTTTAGAAAATCATAGAATCAATGGGAAGAAGATTAATATCTTTTTGAACACGATAACCAATAAAGGCGGAATATATGGCCAAACACCAATTGTGTGCAAGAGCCTAACAAGCCTTTTCTTATTGGTGGCGAATGAAAATATCCCAGTAGACTCAAACGGTCTTCTATCGCAATATGGGAAGAATCGGCTTCAAAGAGAAGTCTATCAAGAAGTCGACGCCTTCTATAATGGCCCTTGGCAAAAAGATCCTAAAACATCAAGAATCATCAATTGCGGCGATCTGGGATATGAAGAAGCCATGAAACTCCATCCGATTTTCATGAGAAAAGAATGTTTTTCAATCAAACGCGAAAGAGAGAATGGCTTCAAAGGGATAATTGGCTGGATTGACGCTTTACTTGCAGAAGATGTTAATGATAATGAGCAAGAAGCACCGCAGCCAATAACGAAAAAGACAAATTCACAAGCGAACGAAGAATCTGCAAGACTTGTCGTAGAGCCACTTCCTTATTACACCTCCTTCATCTCAAGAAAAGACATCATCAAGAAAATGCATGAGAAGTTAGAGGAAGCGAATTTCCTCATCGTTTCCAGCGATGCGAAAGGATCGGGGAAAAGCACTCTTGCTAAAAACTACGCTAGGCAATACAAAGACGAATTCGATGATATTTTGTTTGTTAATGGGGTGGAGACGATTGAAGGATTTATAACCAACCTTTCATTCGTCAACAATTCTTCCCTCGATAATTTAGATCCAGAAGAGCAATTCGAAGAGAAGAAGAAACTCTTCCTAAAACTTAATAGCAAAACACTGATTGTCATATCCGACTTGGATGATTATCTAAAGGATAAAGATTTTGAGCTTGTTTTGAGGACACAAGCAAAAATCATCATCACCTCGACTACCGAATGCAAGCAGTATCCAAATATTAAGTTACCTCCGATGAGCGATGATGATTTGCTTGAGGTTTTTAGGAATTATTGCAGCAAGCCGTATTCCAACGAAGAGTTGATTGATTTCTTCAATAAAGTCGATAGGCATATATTAACGATAACCCTCGCCGCCTCATATTTAGATAACACAGATGATAAGCTTGAATCGGTGGCAAAGACCATGATTAGAAGCGATTCCAGCGTTTATCTAGACCGCACAAAAGATAACAAAAGCATCAATGAGCATTTGCTAAATATACTTAAAATCTCTTCAAAAACCCTCTCAAAAGAGGAATTGCAGATTTTGCAGATTCTTGTGTATATCGATAGGGTTGGGGTGGAAAGAAAATGGCTGACATCCCTTTTCGGATTCAAATTGGAGCAAATAAATTCATTATCGGATAAAGGGTTAATCAATATCCAAAACGGCATTGAGGCAAAGGTTTGGATGTATGCGATGGTATCCGAATTAATATATGAGAATTTCCCAATCGACTTTAACGTCTATGAGATGGCGATGACGTTATTGAATAAGATTTGCGAATACGATGAACTCGATATCGATATTCAAAGTCACATCTATCCCGCTCACCATGGGGCTTTCGTTATTGAAGAAAGGGATATTAGGCCAAGCAAAAGCACAATCGAATTCCTAATCAACTATTCAAAGCATTTGCTTTTCTTAAGCGATTTCGATGAATCGTTAAAATCAGCAGAGAAGGCCAAGGAAATGATATTAGAGGCAAAAGACATCGACCCAGTGACGATATTGAAAGTGAACGAATGTCTTTTGGATTTCTTCGGCGAAAATCTAAATGGAATAAAAAACGGTTACGATGAAGCGATGAAATTGGTGAATCAAACATTACCTTTTTTGGATGAAGATAATGACGATGAAGAATATCGTTTCTATTCCGGATGCGTCTATGATGATATAGGTGCGATATATCGTCATGCCAAAACAAAAGACTACAGCAATTCCATCGCTAATCACGAAAATGCGATGCGCATCTTTGGGCTTCTTTTGGAAGATTTCCCAGGCAATAAATTATACGAGAAGCATTATGCTGACACCATGCATGAAATAGGCTCAACAGCCATGCAAATGGGGGATGCGAAAACGGCAATCGCTTTTCTGACAGACGCTTTGGATATTAGAGAAAAAATTCTCGATTCGAATCATCCTAGCCTCGCCAAATCATATAACACTTTGGGCTCTGCATATAACAAATTGAAAAGCAAAACAAATTACAAAAAAGCCATTGAATTCGAGAAGAAAGCCTTGGCAATAAGAACCAAGATATATCCTAGGAACCATTATTACATCGCCAAAACATATAACAACATCGCTTCCTCATATGCCGGGATGAAGAAAAACAAGGAGGCGATTGAGAATTATTCTTTGGCTTTAGATATCGCCATGAGCATCAAAGAAAATAGCGAAGGCATCTATTATTCTTCAAGCCATCTCGCTAAAGTGTACGAAGACACCAAAAATTACAAATTAGCCTCGAAATATTATGAGATAGCCTATGAAAATTCTTCATTCATGAAGAAGGAAGATAGGGACGCTCTTGCTGAAAAGATAGCCTATTTATTCCGTTATAAGTTGAAGGATGAGACATCGGCGCGCAAATATGAATAAAAAGACAAAATTATGTATAGTGGGCTTAGGCTTGCACGCCAAAAGGGCCTATCTTTCCAAAATAGATAAATATGATATCGATTTGGCTTTGGTCATCGATTTGAAGAAGAATGAGAAAACAATAAAAGAATATCTTTTGGAAAAAGGTTTTGCTTCCACAAGGACATATTTTTTAGAGGATGAGGCCGCTGACGACATTGAATTGAACGAAAAATATCAAAAAGAACTCTCCTCAATTTTGAAAGAAAAGGGAATAATGCACGCTGTGATATCAACGGAACCAAAGGCCCATCATGCTTATTTGAAGTTTTTCATTAAAAACAACATCAATGTCTTGATGGATAAGCCGATTTTCGCCTTCCAAGGGATGATTTATGACCAAAAGGCAGTGGCTCTTATGGATGAAAAATTCAAAAAGATGATTGATTTATATAGAAGAAGCGACTCTAAGGTGTATATAAACTGCCAAAGGCGATATAACGATGCTTATTCTTTGATAAAGAAGGAGATTTCCTCCCTAATAGAAAAATACAACGTCGGCATCACTAACATCGATATCGTGACGAACGATGGGACATGGAATATGATCGACGAATTCTTCTCCAGAGAGAATCATCCATATAAATACGGCTATGGCAAATTGCTTCACTCTGGGTATCATTTCATCGATCTATTGATGTATCTGCTTGAAGAAAATACAAAACTCAAAAACAAGCAAATCAACAAAATCTCCGTAAAATCGTCATATATTTCCTTAAAAGACTATTTAGAAATGATTAGGCCAGACGAATATGACGTTTTGTTCAATAAGAGTTGCGAGTACGCAAAATATCTAGACAAAGATACATCCAAGATGGGCGAGATTGATTTTTCTTCGATCATCGAATTCAAGCAGGATGATAATACGCTTTGCCTCGCTAGTTTGAATCTTTTGCAATCCGGATTCTCCAAAAGAAGTTGGACTGAGCTGCCTATCGACACATATAAAGGGAATGGGAGAGTCAAACAATCGTATCTAAGCCTCAATCTTGGTCCTCTTTATAGTGTTAAAATCACTGCCAATCAGGGAAGATTCGCTTATGAAGAACACGGGAATAAAGAAGAAGGATATAACGACCACTTCCATGTGGAGATATATAGGAATTCTTCTTTGATAGGAGGGGAGCCATTTACCTCATTCGATCTTTCCGATCTTCTAGTAGACAATTCTTTGGGGTATAACGAGGTTTTCAAAGAAAGATGTTTTAAGGATTTCATTCTCCTCAACGAAAGCGAATGTGATTTGAATAAGCAAATCAACACGATGAATCTTTTGTCTTGTCTTTATCGCTCCGCGAGAAAAGAATATATAGGAGGCTTCAAGATTAATGAACAATAAGTATTTATTATTCTGCGATTCAGAAGGAACTATCGCGAAGAACAAGAAATTCAACAAAAACCTCCTTGAGGCTCTTCTTTGCCTATCTCGACTTGAATGCAAACTGGTTTTGACTACAGGCCTCCCATATCATTTGATATCAAATATGTACGATATGTATGGGATTTTTGATTATTATAGTCTTTCAAACGGATCTTATATCATAGACGCCAAAACCAAAAAGGAGATATTCTATAAACCAATCGATAACGAGGCTTTAAAAGGGATAAAGTCATTACTAAAAAAATATAACCTTTATTACTATTTCACCTCCAAAAAGGAAGAATATACATCCTGCCCACTTGAAACAAACCCTTCTTATACCCACATCGATTCGATAGATGCGGTGGAAGAATGTTGCCAGATAAAGATCCAAGCCAAAACCAACGATGGAGAATCGCTAAAAGCGATGAAAGAGATAAAGGATGGGATTTTAAATGAATACCATTCTTTTGTCGCCTTAGGAAACGAATCCATCAATTTCTCAAAACCTTTCGTGGAGAAAGAACCGTTATGGTTCTCAATCGTGCCTTTTGATGTTTCTAAAGGCTCTGCTTTCAAAACAATTATGGAAGTAAGCAAGATAAAGAAAGAAAACACTATTGCTTTAGGCGATAGCGAGAACGATAGAACACTTCTCGATGAGGCATCGCTTAGAATATTGGTGAGAAATAGGACTAAGGTAAAAAGGGATGACGCTTTGAAAGTGAGATACCGCAACGTGCCGTATTTCCTATATTTATTAGGCGCTTATATATATGCAAAAATAGATATTAGAAAAATATCAAAAACGCTTGAAGAAAGATTCATCCCAATCATCGCTGACATCAGGGATAGGGGCAAAATCAATCCATCCGAATTGGATGTTAGATATGCTTCTAGAGGCATCGTGAGATTCCAAAACAAAACCGCTATTTTCTACAAAGAGAAAATCAACGAATATAAGCTGCCAGGCGGAGGAATAAAGAGAAGCGAAACCCCAGAAGAAGCCTTCCTTAGGGAGATAAGAGAAGAAGCAGGCAGCAAAATTAATACGCCCCGACTTAT
This sequence comes from Bacilli bacterium, assembly GCA_017468925.1. Lineage (GTDB taxonomy): Bacteria > Bacillota_I > Bacilli_A > RFN20 > CAG-826 > UBA4951. The sequence continues at coordinate 555,399 of JAFUHI010000009.1, forward strand.
CGGCATTTGCAAAGAATCAAAGATGAAAACCAATTTCATTCAAATATCCTTCGTCTATGTTTCTGAAGTTGAAAGCTTCTATGAAGAATTGTCTCTTACCAAAGAAGAAGAAAGAAACGAATCGAAGATCATCTTCATGGATGATGAAAAAGCAATAGATTCGATAAACGAATCAATCAATAGCCTCCGCATATCCAATAAAAAGAGCTATTACATAGATTCTTTTATTCCTCGTCGCGATCTAAGCATCCTCAAATACCATTTGGAAAATCATGACGAATAATGTTTTGGTTATAGGTCTAGGCCGAGTAGGTTTGACTCTACTTTCTTTTTTGCTAAATGAACCATCAATTGATACGATTGCTTTGCTCGATAAGGATGAAAAAGAGAAACAAATAATAGAGGATTTGTCACCCATTTCAAATAAAACGATTGCGAATTGCAAGGATTTAGATGATTATTCTTCTTTTTCATTTGCATTCATTTGTGTTGGAAAGGACGAGGAAATAAAAGACAATAGAGAAGAATATGTTTATAAGTCTATCGTGGACGCATTAAGCATATCAGATGAATTAGAAAACAAGCGCTTCAAAGGCAATATCATCATCGCTTCCAACCCCCATGAATCCATCGTCACCGTATTTAGCAAAACCAATCATCATTTTAAAAATGTCATGGGTATTGGGACTTTGGTGGATTCGTTTAGGTACGATAAAAACTTAAGCGTGTTTTTCTATGGACTTCATGGGAAAAGGGCAATTGAGGAGAAGCCGGTTGATAATAAAAGGAAAGAGCAAGCATTGTCGCTAGGATATGTTTTATCTTCCAAAGGTAATAGAAGTCGCTTCACGCCTGCACATTCTTTAATGATCTTATATAGGGCCTTGATAGGAGAAGAACCAATAATCTTGCCTCTATGTTTATATGATGAAGAAGTTGGATTCTCTTATAGTGTCAAAACTCGTATCAACTCCTCCCAAGTCATAAGGCTTCCAATAGACGAAGAATTACACAAGAGAATAATTGAATCAATAGAAGAGACGAAGCAAGAATTTTATTCACCTATTAATCGCCTCTCTTTACAAAAGTTATTTGCTTTGTAAAAGAGAGCTCGTTGAATTAGAATTGTAATAACAATTGGAGCATTTATGAAAGAACGCAAACCATTTAAACAACTCAGAATTTGGCAAAAAAGTTTGATTATCGGAGGCATATCCTTAGGCGGAGTGATATTGCTTGCAGTAGGGGTTGTCGGCAGTTATTTAGCTTATGTATCCGCCCAATTTTTCAGGGTGGAGGATAATAAAGACCTCACCGCTGATATAGTTAGAGCAAAAGAAGAAACAAGGAAGGCGACTTCAATCACTTCCGAAGACGAATTATCAATCCTCACATATAACATCGGATTTGGAGCCTATGACCAGAAATTCGACTTCTTCATGGATGAAGGATATATGCTAGATGGCACCCATGTCCAAGGGAGATATTCTAGGGCGAGAAGCTATGAAGCCTGCTTAAGAAACACCCAAGGGGCGATAGAAGACACGGTTAAAGAAGATGTCGATTTCGCTTTAATCCAAGAAGTGGACACAGATTCCGATAGGTCACATCATATAAATCAATACCAGATGTATTTGGACGCTATGCCTTCATATGATGCTGTATTCGCCTATAATTTCCACACCGCCAATCTTTTATATCCATTCAACGACCCCATCGGTGTTTCGAACTCCGGTTTAGCCACCTTATCAAAATATGAGTTAGGCACCGTGACTAGACGCTCATACCCAGTCGATTTGTCATTCCCCAACAAATTCTTTGATTTAGATAGGTGTTTCAATGTCTCTAGACAAACTTTATCAAACGGCAAGGAGCTTGTTATAGCGAATTCCCATATGTCTGCATATGATGAAGGAGGAGTCTATAGAAGAAAACAGATAGAGCTTCTCAATCAATTCATGTCTGGAGAGAAAGAGAAGGGGAATTACGTAATTATCGGCGGTGACTTCAATCACGATATCATCGACTCTGTCGACAAATTCCCAAGTCAGCAAAAGAAACCCGAGTGGGTTTATACCTTGACAAATGACGATTTGACCGAAGGGTTCAGTTTTGCTGCATCATTAAACGCCCCGACATGCCGAGCGGCTGAAATGCCATATACAAAAGGCGTTAACTACACCGTAGTCATAGATGGATTCATCGTTAGCGACAATATTGATGTAAAAGACATCCACAACATCGACCTCGACTTCATGTGGAGCGATCATAACCCTGCTAAAATGACTTTTAGCCTCAAAATAGGCGAATAAAAAACAACTTCTTTATAGCCTTATTCTTTATATCCTTTTTTTGCGGTTGCTTCCCCCCTGAAATCACCAAATTGAAAACTTGTTTAGGGCACGTGGTGTAAATAAGTTATTGAACTTCTTCAGGACATATGGTATAACTAAGTTGCAATTTGGTAGGATGAGAAAGTGAATTATAGGATTGATGAAGACACAAAATTAATAAGGGAGATGCTTTTATTGTCTCGGCAGGAACTCGGAAATTTTATCGGAGTGGATAATAAAACCATCGCAAGAATAGAGAATTGCGATGTATACCCGTTACTAGAAACAATGGAAAAGATTTATTCTTTTTCATATAACAAAGGCATCAAACTTAATTTCATCAAGGAGATGCTCTATAAAGAAGAAAAACCGCACTCGAGTATTATTTTTCATGGCTCTAAAGACGAGATTATCGGGCCAATATCCGTCTCACATGGGAGAAAGACCAATGACTTTGGACAAGGTTTCTATTGTGGCGAATCAGCGGAGCAAACTACATCTTTCATTGCCAGATTTGAAAAATCATCTATGTATATGATTGAATTCAAAGAGAACGATTTGAAAAAAATCACCTTCAATGTGGATCGGGACTGGATGCTGGCTATTGCATACTTCAGAGGAAGATTAGAAAAATACAAAGACAGCGATGTGATAAAAAAGATAATAAAAAGAGTCAGTAACGCTGATGTGATATACGCCCCGATTGCTGATAACAGGATGTTCAGAATAATAGATAGATTCATCGATGGAGAAATTACAGACGAACAATGCAAACATTGTCTTGCAGCGACAAATCTAGGAAAACAATATGTGTTCCTGACGGAAAAGGCTGTATCGCAACTAAAAGTTCTAGAAAAATGTTATATTTCTAAGCCAGAAAGAGAATTTTATATCGAACAAAAGAAAAACGAATTGCAGGATGCAGATAACAAAGTCAGGTATGCGATGATCAAATACAAAAACGACGGGAAATACTTAGAGGAAATACTTGTATGAAAGAATTTGATTTAGACGGAAGACGCTTAGGAGATATTCAGGCGGAGCTTTTTGAGCAGTCGACTAAAAGGCTGAACATGAGTTCGGAAGTGTTTGTTAGAAGGTTTATGAACTCGAAAGTGGCGACTGAATTGGACAATTTGTCCTTTTTGGAAACAAGTGAGACAACCGATGATATTTTTGAAGAATTGGATGAACAATATGGCGAAAGTGATTACGGTTCCGTAAAATATCATCACGATTCGATGTACTGGGCCGGTTATTTATACAGATGTTTTGCTTACGTTTATGACATTACATCAAAGCAAGCATATAAACTTTTGCCGCTTAAAGATGTGATAAGTGCTTTTGAGCCTTATCATTCCTTGGATATAATGCATGCCATAGAAAGATTGTTGGAAGAAAAAAACATCTCCTTTGACTCTGGTGAATTTAATAGAAGAGGCGTCGATTTGCTTAAAAAAATCAGAAGCGGCAACAACCGAGTTGATGCTATGAATGAGCATCATCGCCCTCTGGTATAATACAAGTGCATCATGAAACATATAGTCCATCGAAACATAAGAATTCCTCTTATTGGCTTTGGAACCTGGATGCTAGGGGAAGATAAGAAGAAGGAAAAAGAAGAAATCGAGACGCTATTACACGGCATAAACGAATATGATATGACGCTTATTGACACCGCGGAGATGTATGGATATGGCAAAGCGGAGGCACTAATAGGCAAACTGCTTAAAAAAGTCGACAGAAAGAAAATATACATAATCGATAAGATTCTGCCAGAAAACGCAATCAACGGAAGATATCTTGAATCTTGCAAAGCTTCATTGAAGAGATTAGGCGTGGATTGTATCGACCTCTATCTTTTGCATTGGAACGAATATGGTCTCGATTTAGGCGAAATGATACAAAATATGGAGAACCTCAAAATGCTAGGATTGATAAAGAATTGGGGTGTTTCCAACTTTGATACGCATGAGATGGAAGAATTATTCTCTTATCCGGATGGAGATAAGTGCTTTTTGAACCAGTGTTTATATAATCTAGAACGCCGGCAATGCGAATATGACCTTCTTGATTGGTGCAAAAGACATGATGTCCTCTTTATGGCTTACTCCCCTTTGCTGAATAACAAGGATGATAAAAACAAACTCCTCAATTCGGAAGCGTTCAATTTCGCATTAAAGCTTTCGTCTAGGAGTCTAGAGTCGTTATTGCTTTCTTTCGTGATAAGAAAAGAAGATGTGATAACCGCCTTTAAAACTTCTAATGTTACCCATCTAAAAAGCAATTTGGAAAACGTCTTTGCCCCGATACCTAAGGAAACTTTAACCATCCTGGATAAAGAGTTCCCTTCTCCAAAGGAAAAAGAATACATAACATACATTTAGCGGCGTTCTGCAGGGTATTTTATAGAGAATTAACTATTTTTATATAAGTTTCTTTTGGAAGCATAGGAGTCTCAAGCTCCTTTTTTATTTTTTCGCTTAAAGAAAGATTCAAAGAATAATACTTACCTGCTTCTACGAATTTATTAAGCAATGGGGTTGTAAGTGGCTCCGCCTCCTTTTCATTTAGCATAGGTGTCTCACTTACGAATATTGTCTCCGCTTTGGGTCCAAATTTATTCTCAATCATGATTTTGAGCCCTTCGAAATTATCATCGAAGTTAGGGAAGCCGCATCCTGCGATAAACAATAGCTTTTTGGAACTTAGATCCACTCGCGGGGCGTGTACCACATGGCCATTAACTTCCTTCATCGTCATTTTGTTGAATGGGATGAGCCTATCAACAACCGCTTTAACGTGAGAAGGCATCGCATATGAATACAAAGGAAATGACCAGATGATAACATCCGCCTTCTCATATTTATCCATTATTTCCTTTTGGTCATCGTCTTGAAAGCATTGCCCTTCATTGTTTTTCCAGCATCTAAAACATCCTACGCAAGGTTTGATGTTCTTTTTGATGAGATGGATAATTTCTATCTCCAAATCTTTTCTTTTCTTCATTCCTTTTAAAAAAGAAGAAGTAAGCCTCATTGTGTCGGATTTATCCTTTGGGCTGCCATTCAATACAAGTATTTTCATACAACTATTATATCCTTCCTCAAATTCCCTCTTCAATCGTTCTTGTAGCCTACAGATTGCCAGAAGTCACTGCATTAATTACTTGAGCGTCCCAAACTTGATCGATCTCCTAGTCGACTGCCGATACAACGAGTGCAATTTGTTGATAAATGGCGGCATTATTTGAGCAGAATGGCGATTCTGCTAAATCTAAACGTGCTGATTATTTCTTATTTGCCTTCGGCTATATCTCTAAGCGTCTTTCTGCTGGTTGTTTTATTCAACTTTGTCCAGTCTCAAATATATAATCTATCTTTCCTTCAAGAAGTGAAAAATGGGTTTTTGCTTTATATAAGGACTTTTTTCACCACTTTCGCTGCGACGATAATCGCTTCCGCCCCGATAGGATTTTATTTCATCTCCTTCATTTACGTCAAAGCGGTTGTGGAGATAATTTATGTCGCTTTCATTCTTCCCATCGTTTTGCTTGGAGAGCTTTTGTATTTCTTTTCTAAATTGGACAGATTCGTCAATAAAGAGAATCATCCTGAAATATATGACAAAGGCATAGTACGGAAATCATTAAATAGCTGATCAATCTTTTGCCATTGATTGAATGCTTTTATCAGATAACAGTATTTTCGGAAGCATAATAAAATGTCATAATTCAATTATGAAAACTGATTTTTTATACCAAGCAAAATATGGCTTGTTCATCCATTGGACATCTTTTTCTTTGAATAAATCCGATAAAGAGGAGATGTCATCTGATTTCGAGAAAAGATTTGAATCATACAAAAGAGCCGTGGAAGAATTTGATGTCGCCACCTTTGTCGAGCAAGTCAAAGAGACGGGCGCCGGATTCGTCATCATGACGTTGAACCACGCAGATTTTGTTCTCCCTTTCCCTTTGAAAGAGATGGATGAATTGCTACCGAAAAGAAAAATTAAACGCGACTTGCTACAAGAGATAATAGAAGGAATGAACGAGAACAACATCAAATTCATCGCTTATTTTAATGGCGATGGCTTTGCCGACAAAGAATGGCAAGAGCTGACTGGTTTTTATAGCGACCCAAAGGGACATGCTGAATATTGTTATAAAATAACAAAAGCCATCAGCGACAAATATGGAAAAGGGATTTCTGGGTGGTGGATCGATGGCTGCTATCTTATTGAATACAACAACAGAAGCGGGGAAAGATATGATTATAGGCGTTACAAGAAATGCCTTTTGAGCGGGAATGAGGACGCTATAGTTGCCTTTAATCTAAATGGAACAGAAGAATGGAAATTCGAAACGGAAGAAGGGGTTTCCGACTATCAAGCTGGGGAATTGGTGTATTTGGACAGATATCCAGCTGGCAGATTCTCAGGAGAGGCAAAAAGCCAGTGGTTTTCCTGCTGCTATATGGATGATAACTGGGTGCATTCATCTCCAGGCAAAGTGGTTTCTAGATTCAGCGATGAAGAAGTGATTGATTATATCAAAAAAGTGAATGAGAAAGGCGGGACATTCGCCTATAATTGCGCCTTATACCGCAATGGCCATTTCCCTAAAGCGGAAATCATCCAACTGAATAAAATCAAAGAAGCCTTAAAATGGCAGCGAATTATCGAACAACGAGCGCATAAAATGAGCCGAGTCCAAGATATGGCCAAAGGTTTATCGCCATAATTTTGGTAAAATAAATACGTGCGTATTAAATTTATGGATTTAGCATGAACAAATGTGTTATCGCAAGCGACTCCTTTAAAGGGACATTGTCATCTAAGCGAATAGCGGATTTATTTGAAATTGAGCTCAAGAAAATCTATCCAGACTCAGAACTTAAAAAGTAGTGCTCTCCGATGGATGGGAGAATACATTGGAGGTATTCGCGAATTGTTAAGGTCAATTGCCACAACACGGTCCTATCAAAATAAAAAAGAGGAATTGCCTTCTTCTAGTTGATGTAAATACCATATCGGAGCTTATGCTTCTTTTTCTTATATAGTAAATTTCTTCTTGAACCAGGATATCATCATCTGTGCTATTAATGGCGGTTTTATTCCTGGCATTTCCTAAGACAAAAATGATGCAAGTTCTATCGGTCATCTTATTTGCTCTTTTTGGCAATAACATAGTGTCCGTAATAGATATAAATGAAGCAAATTTTAAAATCAAAAAAATAATTCAAAAATGAAAAATAACTGGCGACCTTTGAACGGGTGTTTCTTTTCATATGTTAAGGCGTAAAAAGTCCAAGATTAAATAGATATGAACCAACGAATATGATATTCTTTAAACATGGAATTTGTTGAATCTCAAACACTAGAATTTAAAGAACAATTTAACGATTCTTGTAAGCACACAATTGTGGCTTTCCTTTCTCATGGAAGTGGTGTTATTTACATTGGTATTAATAAAAATGGTAAACCTGTTAAATTAGATGATATTGACGCAATTCAAAGAGATATTTCTAATTTCTTAATTGATCAAGTATCACCTAGGTGTGTTGAATTAATTAAGACTTCACTAGAAGATGTTGGTGGATATACAGTCATTAAAATTGAAGTTACTCAAGGCGATAAACTTTTCTATATCAAGAAATATGGACTAAGCGTTAAGGGTTGTTATATTCGTGTTGGCTCTACGACTAGAGAAATGACCGATGAAGAAATAATGACTAAATATGAATCTACTTTAGATATTGATGAACCAGATATTACAGATATTGCCACACATAGAAAAATACTGACCTTCCAAATTCTTAAGAATTATTTATCTAGCCATGGATATCATTATAGTGATGATACATTTGATGATAATCTCCATTTAAGAACAAAGAGCGGCGAATATAATTTAATGGCTGAATTGCTTGCCGATACGAATGATATTGTTATTAATGTCGCAACATTTGCCACAACCGACAAAACAGAATATCTAAAAAGAAACGAATTCGGTGGTAAATGTTTACTTTTGGCAATGGAACAAGTTAGAGATTATATTGAGGCCATTGATCAAGTTTATGTTGATACAAAAGTTAGGCCAAGAAGAGAAAAACCAATGTTTGATACGAATGCTTTTAAAGAAGCCTGGTACAATGCCTGTGTTCATTATAAATGGAGCGAAGCAAATAACCCCGGAGTCTATGTTTATTCTGATAGATTAGTGGTTGAATCATACGGGGGACTACCAAAGAATCTTACTAAAGAACAATGCCTTAAAGGTGTTAGCAGGCCTGTTAACAAAAAGCTTTTTGATATATTTAAAGCATGTGGTTTTGTCGAAGAAAGCGGACACGGTGTTCCTACCGTCACTAAAGTGTATGGCGAAAAAGCATATGAATTTGATGGTTCATTTATCTTCGTCACCATACCTTTTGACAGAAGTGGATTTACAAACGTTAAGGAAACTACCAAGGAAAACAATAAAACTACCAAGAAAACTACCAAGAAAACTACCAAGGAAAAAATAATTGATTTGCTTAGGGTAAATCCGCGTTTATCAAGAAGCGATTTATCAAAAACTTTGAATATCAAAGAAGACACTATTCAATACAATCTTAATCAATTAAAAAAGGTTGGAAGAATAATACGACGCGGACCTGATAAGGGTGGTTACTGGGAAGTAGTGGACTAATCTCATATCACCATAAATTATTAATTACCTTCTTAGTTTATCCGGGAAGGTTTTTTAAGTATGACGGGCATGTCATATATCTACAGTGAAAGTCCGGAGGGAGGTGTTTGCTGACCAACCAGATAGCGACTCCCAAAGTGCCTCTAGGTCACAAACATCCAAGAAACCGGCGAGCCTGTCAAGAAAAACATTCGTTCAAATGAATACTTCAATAAAGCATATTATTTTATTCCTTTAAAAAGCATAGGAGCGAAGCATCCGCCTTGGACGCTTCTTGCTCTAAAGCCAACTACTAAACCAGTTTTAGTATCATACCAATCGGAGAACGGAACACGTGACTTGCTTCTTGAAATGAATTTTGCTAATGGTTTTAATAATTGTTCTCTTTTTGAAATATCATCAGTGAGACACGTACACCAGCAAAGCCAGTCTGATTTTGTATAATCAGCGCGATTATCAAGAGGTAAGCCATATTCATTTTGCATTTTGATATACCAATTTATTTCATTTTCTTTCATTTCTTCAGAAAATAAATCGGATTCAAAATAATTATCCCAAATGAGATTGTATTTCATTGACCACGAATCTTCTTTGTCAAAAGAAAGAACTGTGTGATCTTTTTTTATAGATTTCTTCTCCCATTCTTTCGCGAACTCTTTGGCAAGGCTGTGATACTTATTGTATTTTTCTTTATTGTTTAAAAGCAATTGTATTTGCGCGTAACTTTCAATGCCCATGATTGATTTGATTGATAGATTGGCGTTATGTTCTAAATGACCAGCAAAATCATCTGTACATAATTGATTGCCTGGGTCTTGCCCAAATTTAACCAAATATTCAGTCCATTTGTCTAATAAATCAATATTATTTTCAATTATTTTTGTATCTTTTGAGGCTTTGGATGCAAGAGCGATCATAATAAGCATATTGCCGCATTCTTCAACCGGCATATGGCGATCATCTCTAAACATTTTTTCATTCGGGCCAAATAAATAGTAAGGAGGATATGATTGGCCTAACTCTGATTTATGATGATCATCGCGGTCTTCGATTCCGTAAACATTGCCATATAGATGTGGGTATCTTCCCGCATCGTGCGGTGAAAAATCAAAAATCCAATATGGAAGTCTTGCGCATCTAAGAATTGGGCGAATCATACCAAAAATAAATTCTGGATTATATAAAAGAAATAGTGGAATACTTGGATAACTAACATCCACTGTCGCTGCGCATCCATTTGAGAAGTTTTCTTTTGAAACGAAAATCAAATTGCCCTCTTCGTCAAACGATGTTTTGTGAGCGGCAATTGATTGCCTATAAGATGCTATGACGATATTTTGAAGCGGCTTACCTCCAGCTTCTTTCGCTCTTTTTAATAATTCTTTATCTAATTTTTCCGCTTTTGACAAATTCTCATCGTGATCGATAAACGATGCACATATTGCTTCGCTTATGTCTTTATATTGTTTTTTCCAATACCCATATGTGATATAACCATAATAATTTAACGATGCAATATCATCATAAGAGACAACCAATGTTGACTTGTTTTTATCATTTAGTTTGATTTCTGCTTGTAATGATTTCCTATCATTTTCTAAATAAATAACTGAACCATCTTCTTTTCTTAATGATAAGAATAAATAACCCCAGTTAATTCTTTGGTTATCACCACTTGATTCCAATAGTGGTTGTTTTCTTTTTCCCATGAAACAGGTTGAATAATTATCGAAAGAAATATCTAAACCATTCATATCTGAATCTCTTTTTTTGTCATAAGTGAACGCTTCATCAAAATTAACGTAAATTTTTACATCATGGTTACCTTTTTTCCTAATTTCAAAATCGATGTATGATGTAGGCCGAGACAACAAAACAGGATTATCTAGGAACAATGGGCTCCAAAATTTAACAATTAGATAAACCGATGAATTTTCAAAATGGTATTCGCTTATAAGAGGAGTAATTATTCTATTAACTTGTTTAATTAATGATTTCCCTTTCCCCAAAAAACGATACCGAACATTATCAATGACAATATCTCCTGTTAATAATTTTTTCTCACCTGTCCAATGAGTGACATCAGTTTTGTTTAATTGTTCCTTATTTGACCAATATGAAAAATATGGATCGTTTGTAATTAGTGGATAAGAACTTAATGTATTTTTCATCGTAATCCCTTACTGAATATTGTCATTAATTGTTCGTATGCTAGTAATATTTAATCACAAATTCTAATAAGTTAATAACATACTCGACAAATATTTATCTTTATTGTCGAATATAGTCTTTACTACTTTAAGGGCAACAAAGCCGATATTGATTTTTATCTTTCTGAATTTAATACCGCAATTCAAGTAGCATATTCAGTTAACGGAAAAGACGCTTATGATCGTGAAGTTAATAGTTTAATGGCCTTTGCTAAAACAAATCATTCCAAATCTAATTTGATGATTGTGACTTACGAAGAGGAAAAAAATTGAAATAGATGGATTTTTAATCAAAGTTGTTCCGCTAAAAAAATTTTTACTTGGTTAATGTCCCATCATTCAAGCCGGCTATATGATTTATAAACCTCGTGTCCGTCCAGTTTTTTCACGGGGTTTTTTATATGTCTAGTTACAAATTGATTAAAGTTTTATTCACAAGAGCAAATATAGCAAATAATGCCAAAAAACAAGAAAAAACACGCACTTTTTTGTACGTGTCTTGACAACCAATCGTGTCTCCAATTGTCGATGAATGAATACATTTCAAAGTCCAATTGTCGATAAACATACAACTACGACTAAAATAGCATTGCACTGTTGTTTTGGTCGAAAATATGTTGTATTATATGATCGAGGTTGAATCATATGGAATATATTAGAACAATTGAAAGAAAACTAAATGAGATAAAAAACGAATATGCTGTCATCACTATTTATGGTGCTAGACAGGTCGGAAAGACAACAACTGCTGGTAAAGTTTTTGGAAAAGAAATGGGCATTGTTTCTTTGGATGATCTAGAAAATAGAACGCTGGCAAATAAAAACCCAAAGCTCTTTTTAGAAGCACATCCTTGGCCGATTATTATCGACGAAATACAAAAAGCCTCGCCTCTTCTAGATGCAATAAAAGTAGTGGTGGATAATGAAAAGAATAAGTGTTTGCAAAATAATGCAAGAGTGCCGCTTATGTATGTTCTAACTGGTTCCAATCAGTTTGAATTACAAAACATGGTATCTGAATCACTAGCAGGTCGTACTGCTATATTGAATATGGCATCATTAGCAAATAACGAGCTAGAAGGAATAGAGGGAAACATATTCAATCCTGATTTAGATTGCTTAAAAGCAAAATACGCCAAAGTCAAAGACAAAAATCTTTATCGCAATCGCAAGGAAATCTTTGAAAGAATATTTAAAGGTGGAATGCCTGAATATATTGCCAAAGATTTAAATAGAGATACTTTCTTTAGTTCTTATATTGCCACATATATCGAAAAGGATGTCAAAAAGATAATTAATGTAGATAAAGAAGGTGACTTCTTAAGATTTTTAGATTATATGGCTTTAAGAACCGCCCAACAAATCAATTATGATGATATTTCGAGAAATATAGGTATTGATGTGAGAACTGTTAAAAACTGGATTTCTATTTTAGTTACTTCGGGAATTGCTATTTTGTTAGAGCCATATGCAAAAAATATGTCTGATAGAATAACCAAAGCCCCTAAGTTTTACTTCATGGATACTGGCTTGTGTGCATACTTATGTAAATGGCCAAATGCCGAAATGCTTGAAAACGGTGTAATGAATGGTGCTTTTTACGAAACATATGCTGTTAGTGAAATTATTAAAAGCTACATAAATGCTGGTGTGGATTATAGAAGAAATTTCTATTATTATCGCGATAAGGATAAAAAAGAAGCTGATTTAATCATTGATTATGTGGACCATATATCTCCGATCGAAATTAAAAAAGGCATCAATCCAGTAAGCAATAATTTCAACTTTAATTTCTTAAAAAAATATGAAAAGCCAGTTTCAAAAGGAATAGTGATTGATTCGAGAGAAGATTTGTTTCCAATAAATGCAGACAACTGGTATTGTCCAATTTATATGATTGGCATTTAAAAATCCCCTTGGACAAAAACCTTGGGGATATTTCAATCATGATGTCTCCAATTGTCGATACACATACAGGTTTTCAAGTCCAATTGTCGATACACATACGCATTAAAATAAAAAAAGAGGATATTGTCTACCCTCTAGTTGATATAGATTCCATATTTAAGAAGGTGTTTTGTCTTCCTGATTAGGTATGGTTCCGTTTGAATCAGGATGTCATCATCCATAGAAGAAATAGTGGAAATATCACCAGCTTCTCCAAGAACAAAAGTGTGTAGCAACAAGAAACTAAAAAATAATTTGACCTTAAATTTTGATGTTGTTATAATGTTAGCAGACAAGCGAACAAGTGAACAAAACAGGAGAACGACCACATGACATTCGGAGAATTTGTAAAAGAAAAAAGACAATCATTGAACATCACACTTAGAGCATTTGCCGATGAACTCGATATTGCTCCTTCATATGTGAGCGATATTGAAAAAGGAAAAAGAAACGCTCCAACACAAGACATCTTAGATGCGATGGTGCGTGTTTTGAAATTGAATGATGACGAGAAAAACAAATTATTCGATTTAGCAGCTGAAAGCAAGAATGAGATTGCTCAAGACATTACTGAATATGTTAGCGACAATCAAAATGTTAGAGTTGCTTTAAGAAGAGCAAAAGAACTTAATCTTGGTGAAGAGGAGTGGCTCCAAATCATCGAAGATATGATGAAAGGAAAAAAATAGGTGTAAAATGTTCAAACAATATTTCTATTCTAGAGAAACCTTGGAATTAATGGCAGACGACATTAATAGAAAATACTATCCTGAAAGATTGGATAGTGTTTTGCCATTGGATCCGTATGATTTATTAGAAAAACAAGGTTTAGATGTTGAATGGAAATATATATCGCCAAATGAACAACTTCTAGGCCTTATTTTCTTTGCTGATGAGAAATTCCCTGTTTGGGATAAAGGAACTTTTCAAAAAGGAGATGAGCCACACTATGAATTATTCAAAAAGGGAACAATTGTTATTAACAATATTCTTGTAGAGAAAAAGAAATACAAAAAGAAAGAAATATTTGTTTGTACTCATGAAAATTGTCATTGGATTAAAGACCAAGAATATTTTAAAGATCATCCAGAAAGTATCATTCAAATTTGTGATTCTAAATCGTTAGAAAAGACCTATTGGAATTCTAAAATGAGTGATAGAGATATCATTGAAAGACAAAACAATTATTTATGTGCTGCAGTTATTATGCCTAGAGATGTCATTAAAAAGGCATTCTTTAAATCAATGCGTTATAAGAATATTCCTGAAGAACCAATTGAATTAAAACCATTTATGAAGAAACATATCGCTGTGTTAGCGAGCATGTACGGAATTAATTACAATCCGGTTCTTTATAGGCTATATGATTTAAATATTCTTGTTAGACCAGATAAGGAGGATAGCGACATGAAACATTAAAAAGAAGAATGACACAATTGAAAGGAGAATTTAATGCCACAAGGAGCAAAAGCTAAAAAAATCGTAACCACTGGAACTGGTCACGATTGTGGACATGCTTGAAGCACGTAGACAAGTATATATTAGCATGTCCAAAACAAAGTGCCTACATCTTTTCTGTAGGAGAAAGTAGAGGACATGTTTATGTCGAATATATTTTTAGAGGAACCAATTTCCGAACAATGCGACGACATTGAAAAAGTTGGCGTTGTAGAACGTAAACCTATACTTGAACTTGAAAAATTGAAAACTGGTGATCCAGTAACAGACCATTTTAAAGCACACTATTGGGCTGGTGCAGAATTCTTTGGTAAATATC
>JAFUHI010000010.1 GCA_017468925.1 Bacilli bacterium
CCAGCCCCAGCATGTGGCAGTAAGGATCCTGAACCAGCACCTGCTTGTGGTACAAAAGACCCAGAACCAGCACCTGCTTGTGGTACAAAAGATCCTAAATAATAAGTCAGGGGTGAGATGTTAATTATTTCACCCCTTATTCTTTCAAACTATTATGGAAAATTATTTCGCGATTCAGTGGCATATCACTGATTATTGTGATCAACGTTGTAAACATTGTTATATTTTCTCCGAAGGTCATCCTGAACTCATTACAATGAGTCTTGACTATATGATTTTTGTTACTAATCAAATCATAGATTTTTGTCAAAAAATTAATCGTAAACCTTATATTTATTTAACTGGAGGAGACCCAATTCTCCATCCTAATTTTTGGCAGTTATTAGAATATTTTAATAAGAACAACATTCGCTTTTGCATTATGGGAAATCCCTTTCATCTTACCTTAGATAATTGTAAAAGAATGAAAGAGTTAGGATGCGTTAAATATCAAGTGTCCTTAGATGGCTTAGAAAAAATGCATGATTCGTTTAGAAAACCAGGCAGTTACAAAGCTACACTCAAGGCAATAAAAATAATAAAGGAATCCGGTATGTGGGTTGCTGTCATGTCTACAATTAGCAAAACTAATCATCAAGATATCCCAGAATTAATTGATTTGGTGGATGAATTAGGTGTTGACGTCTATGCAGTAGGTAGATATTGCCCTACAAGTGTAGAAAAAGCTTATGATCCGGATATTCATATGACTCCACTTGAATATAAAGAATTTATGGATAGATGTTATGAAAAATATATGAATCACAAAGATAGTAAGGTGACTTATCAACTAAAAGATCATTTGTGGGCATTATATTTATATGAAAAAGGCATCTTTAAACCTAATTTTGAAGGTTTAGGCGAAAACCAAATCGTGGATGGATGTAATATTGCTAGAAATCACATCACTATCTTACCAACAGGGATGGTTTATGCTTGCCGAAGAATGGATTCACCCGTTGGAAATATCTATTTAAAAGACTTATACGATATTTGGAATTCTTCTAAGATTGATGAATATCGCCAATATCATAAGTTTGTTAAATGTAATAAGTGTAAATTAAAAGCATTTTGTCGAGGCTGTCCATCTGTAACCTATGGTTATACTCATGATATGTATGATGCAGATCCACAGTGCTGGATGGAGGTAGAATAATGAAAGCAGTAGTGCTCAAAGATATCACTAATAGTGATGATATTGTCTTAGAAAATATTGAAAAGCCAAAGGCATTAAAAGGCTGGCCTTTAGTGAAAATATTAGGATTTGGTATGAATCATTCTGAGCTCGTTTTAAGAGTGAACGAAATCAGAGCGGATTATATAAAAAAACCAATTGTTCCTGGTATTGAATGTGTAGGAGTGATTGAAGAATCATTAGATGAAGAATTTAAAGCCGGTGATAAAGTCTGCTCCATGATGGGCGGAATGGGAAGAAATTTTAATGGTTCATATGAAGAATATGCAATATTACCAATTAGTAAATTATTTCATATTCATAGCGATTTAGATATGAAATATCTCGCTGCGATTCCGGAAACGTTTTTTACTGCTTGGGGGTCATTATTTGAATGCTTAAAACTAGAAAAGAAAGATATTTTATTAGTTAGAGGAGCAACTTCTGCATTAGGCTATGCTTCTATGCAAATTGCTAAAGCATTAGGATGCCAAGTGATTGGCACTACTCATAAACAAGAAAAGATGCATTTTATCACTGATTTAGGATGCAAAGCTATTTTGGATCCTGAAGGTAAAATTGCGGGAAAGGTATACGCAAATAAAGTACTTGAACTCATTGGTCCAAAGACATTAAGAGATTCTTTGAAATGTGTTTATCATGGAGGAATCGTGTGTAACACCGGTATTTTAGGTGGAGAATATTTCCTAAACGGATTTGACCCAATTAAAGAAATACCAAATGGTGTTTATCTCACTGGTTTTTTCTCAAATTATCCGACCCAAGAAGCAGTGGACAAATTATTTGAATTTATTAGCAATCACAATATAACGCCATTTATTGGAGCGTGTTATAAATTTGATTACATAAAAGAGGCGATTAAGGCACAAGAAAAAGGTGTCGATGGTAAAATAGTTGTTACTTTGTAACATTTCTTTTGTATTTTGTAACAGATTCGGAAGCTGTATCACTTTCGGTGAATGCACCCCAACTTTTTAGGGCAAAAAGTATCATTTTATTAATCTGCTACCATTCAAAAGATAACGAGATGATACCAAAAATTATCTCGTTTTTATTATGTTTAGGTGCTTTTTGATAGATTTGACTATCCAGAAGATTCCTGAACAGACAAAAATGTTCATCATTATTAGTGCTCGTAATGTTCGCGCAGCATACCGATAGGCAAATAACTTAAAGTGCAACCATGCCACTCCCATGATAGGGGGACTTGAACTAAAGGCAAATTAAAACACAGCAATTCAGTTGCTTTCATGAAGAACACTAATGCAGCACCAATTAGATACCAGAATTCTATTGCCATAACTTTTCCTGCACTGAACAATAACCAGTTAATATGAGGTGTCTTAATTTTTTGAATTACATTAATCAAATACGTATAATATTAGGGTAACAATACGAATTTCGTATGATAGGTAAATAGTTATGGATATTCGCACATTATTTTACTTCGTGACAATCGCAGAAGAACTCAACATCACAAAAGCAGCAGAGAAACTTTGTATGAGTCAGCCTCATTTAAGTAGCCAAATGAAAGCACTAGAAGATGAACTTGATACGGTTTTGTTTATTAGAGGAAAAAGGCGATTACAATTAACTGACTCAGGTAAACTTCTTTATCGTCATGCAAAAGAGATTTTGTCTCTTGTCAATAAAACTAAGGAAGAAATTAGAGCTATGGACAAAGGCATGAGAGGGAAGATAGCAATTGGTTTAGTGGAAGGGTCAGCACCTATTATTGCCGCTGATTGGATTGAAAGATTTGTTAGTCAATATAAAAATGTTGAATTCCATGTGGTTGATGGCAATAGCGACGAATTAATCCAAAAACTAAGAAGTGGACTTATTGATATGGCTGTTATCACTTCTCCATGTGACAATACATTACTAAATAGTTTTAAAGTTGGACAAGAAAAGATGACAGCATTTATGAGTAAAGATAATCCTCTTGCTACTATTCAAGGCGACACTATTGATTTATCAATGTTAAAGGATAAACCATTGATTATTCCTAGTAGAGCAGCAATGAATACAATGATTTATAAATGGTTTAAGGAAATACACGCGGAACCTCATATTGTGTGTCGTATGGATAATTATCTAGATGTTGCTGCCCTAGCAGGAAGGAACATTGGTATTAGTATATTTCCAAAAACTTCCTATATTTTAAATGATCAAATCATTGCTAAAGAAATAGTGAATCCAGAAAGACATGTTGAATATCTCTTTGTCTGGCTTAAAGACAAACCATTATCGTTATTAGACGAAGCATTTATTGATCACATTAAAGCAATTATTAAAGAATAGATTTGTAAATAAAACTTTACGTTAAGGGGTGGATTAACCTCTTTTTTCTATCATATGTAAAAAATATGATAATCACAATATTATAAGTATTTCAAATGTTGTTAACACCCGACTAACATAACTACATTGTTATTTGAAATGGAGCTTTATAACTATGGACGCAAATGATATCAGAAGAATAATTAAAGAAAACAACATTTCATACTTAAGACTACAATTTACCGATATGCTTGGAGATATTAAAGCAATTGAAGTTCCGGTCAGCAAATTAGATGATGCATTAAATAATAAAATAATGTTTGATGGGTCTTCCATTGAAGGCTTTGTTCGTATTAAGGAAGCCGATATGTATCTTAGACCTGATATTAATACATTCTTAGCCCTTCCATTTGAAGACAGTTCAATCGGTGGGGTAGCAAGATTCATTTGTGATTGTTATACGCCAGAAGGTAAACCTTTCAGCGGCGATCCTCGTTATATATTAAAGAAACAAGTAGAAAAAATGAACAAAATGGGTATTGAAACTATGTTCGTTGGTTTTGAACCAGAGTTCTACCTCTTTAAACTTGATAAAGATGGTAAGCCATCTACTATTT
This sequence comes from Bacilli bacterium, assembly GCA_017468925.1. GTDB lineage: Bacteria > Bacillota_I > Bacilli_A > RFN20 > CAG-826 > UBA4951. The sequence continues at coordinate 4,135 of JAFUHI010000010.1, forward strand.
TAAGTGATTCCGCTTCCTATTTTGACCTTTCACCATTTGATGGTGGAGAGAATGTGCGTAGGGAAATCGCCCTAATGCTTGAAAAGATGGGCTTTAATGTCCAAGCTTCTCACCATGAAGTTGGTCCAGGTCAAAATGAGATTACTTTTAAATATGTTGATGTTGTCAGTGCTTGTGACCTTGTCCAAACATTTAAACAAGTAGTAAAGATGGTGGCAAGAAAAAACGGTTATCTAGCATCTTTTATGCCTAAACCACTTAACCGTCAAGCGGGGAACGGTATGCATACGAACTGTTCTTTATATTCTAAAGATAAGGGCGATTTATTCTATGATCCAAATTGTGAGATGGAATTATCTATATTATGTAAAAAATGGATTACAGGAATATTAAGTCACGCTCGTGAATTAAGTTTATTAACTAACCCAATTGTCAATTCATATAAAAGACTTGTTAGTGGCTATGAAGCCCCTATCTACGCATGTTGGAGTGATGCGAATAGAAGTGCGCTCATTCGCATTCCTGCTATTAGAGGTTTAGCCACAAGAACAGAATTAAGAAATGTTGACCCTTGTGCGAATCCATATCTAGCACTTGCCGGCATCCTAGCTTGTGGCTTAGAGGGTATTGAAAAAACTAAAGACAGCGATATCATTCCCCCTGTCAGCGATAACCTCTTTGCCCTAAGCGAGGAAGAAATTGAAGCGCGTAATATTGTATGTTTACCAGCAACCCTCCATTCTGCGATTAAGGATTTTAGGAATAGTGCAATTCTTAAAGAAGTCTTAGGTGATCATCTCTTCCCTAAATATATCGAAGCAAAGGAAAGGGAGTGGAAGGAATATCACACGACTGTTAGTGAATACGAAATTAAGAAATATTTAGGAAGATAATATGTGTGGAATTGTTGGTTCAATCGGATTAAAGGATCATCGACAGTATGTTGAAAGAAGATACGATTATTCTGAATGATTATGCTTATTATCTTTCTAGTGTTTCAGTCTCTATCGTTGCTTTTTATCTAGCATATTATGTTTCAATTTCTAAAGGTCTAAATGTTAATAAACCACGAAACCTTGCTAAAAGTGTGACCGTGGGGTAAGGAGGGATTATGACTAAATATATATTTGTAACAGGCGGAGTTGTATCGGGACTTGGTAAAGGAATAACTGCCGCTTCTTTAGGACGTTTATTAAAAGCGCGCGGACTCAAAGTAGCTGCCCAAAAGCTTGATCCGTATATCAATGTTGATCCAGGAACAATGTCACCTTATCAACATGGTGAGGTTTATGTGACTGAAGATGGGGCAGAGACAGATCTAGATTTAGGTCACTATGAACGTTTTATCGATGAAAACTTAAATAAATATTCTAATCTTACTACTGGTAAGGTTTATTGGAATGTTTTAAATAAAGAAAGAAGGGGAGAATATCTAGGCTCTACTGTACAAATCATTCCTCATATTACTGACGAGATTAAAAGATTTATTTATAACGTCGGTAAAAAGAGCGGAGCGGATGTTGTTATAACAGAAATCGGCGGAACGATTGGTGATATTGAATCACAACCTTTTATTGAAGCAGCAAGGCAAGTATCTTTAGAGGTTGGGAAAGAAAACTCATTATTTATCCATGTGACATTGGTTCCATATTTACATGGTTCTGAAGAACATAAAACGAAACCAACTCAACATTCAGTAAAAGAATTACAAGGCATGGGGGTTAATCCTAGTATTATCATCCTCCGTTGTGATGAGCCATTAGAAGAATCTATCTTTGAAAAGATAACTCTATTCTGTAACGTGAAACGTGACTGTGTAATTCAAAATATGACTTTACCAGTTTTATATGAAGCACCTTTAATGCTTGAGAAAGATCATTTTTCTAGCGTTGTCTGCCGTGAATTAGGTATTTATGCGCCTAATATTGATTTAGTGGAGTGGAGAGCAATGATTGAAAAGATTAAGGCTCGACCACACACGACACATATCGCTCTTGTTGGTAAATATGTTGAATTACATGACGCATATCTATCAGTTGCAGAAGCACTTAGACATGCTGGCTATCATTATAATACCCATATTAAGATTCACTGGATTAGTTCTGAAACCATTACCGATGATAATGTTAGTGAATTACTTAAAGATATGGATGGTATTATTGTTCCAGGTGGATTTGGAAGCCGCGGCATTGAAGGAATGATAAGTTCTATTAAATACGCTAGAGAAAATAAGGTTCCATTCTTTGGCATCTGTTTAGGAATGCAGATAGCAGTCATTGAATATGCTCGACATGTATTAGGCTATAGTGATGCTAATTCTGGGGAATTTGATCCAGATACAAAGCATAAGGTAATCGACTTTATGCCTGGACAAAATGATGAAATTAATAAAGGCGGTACATTGCGTCTAGGTTCTTATCCATGTGTGATTAAAGAAAAGACAACAATGGAAAGATGTTACCAATCTAAATTAATTAATGAACGTCATCGTCACCGTTATGAATTTAATAATGAATATCGTGATGAATTTGTGAGTAAAGGATTAACTTTAAGTGGTATTTCTCCTGATGGATTATTAGTGGAAACTGTTGAATTAACTGATTATCCATTCTTTGTTGGTGTACAATATCACCCTGAATTTAAGTCTCGTCCGAATAAGCCACACCCATTATTTTTGGGTTTTGTTGAAGCCTCATTTAAAATGAAACATTAATATTTTTTAATAAAGAAGTACTGAATATATTCCCGTTTGAGTATTAAACGACAAGGGGGTTACTCGTATGGAAAATATTTTTGTTAACATTTATGAGACTGCAAAAAAAGGATAATAAGTGTAACGATTTCGTCTATGGTGCAAATAAATATGCATATGATAAATTATTAGAACTATATGAAACAAACGTATAAAGGATTAAATAAAGACTTCTAATAACAATACCGCATATGTGAAAGAAAAAATTAAACGTATGATCGATGGGAATACACAATTTTAAGGTATCATATAGCATACAGAGTTAATTTTCACTCTTAAATTGGTATCATTTGATATACAGAAAGACAAATGCAAACAACAGTATTGACACAATGTCAGTACTGTTTTTATTTCACTCATCATCAAAGTAACCTTCTATCGTTTAACAACATTACATTAGGTGTTAACAAATATATAAAAAGATATAAAATCTTTGCGAAGGTGATTTTATGAAAAAAGAATTATATTTAGTCATAGAAAACTCTGACACCGCATTCGCGACACTAGATGAACTAAAAAAAGAAGGGTTTAATGCGACAATTATGTCCACAGAGTCTTTGAGACACGCTGTTGATTATTATCCAGAAGATCATCATTTCTTTAATCTTAGACATCTAGAACAAAAAGAGATGTCGCAAAGTGTTCTTTGTTTATTTGTGGTTGAAGATAGTCACCTTGAAACATTAAAAAATATTATTCGCCGGTATACAAATAGCTTTAAAGATATTAAAGGATTTATGTACTCACGCGATATTTTAGACTACGAGGGTTCGATTTAATCATTTATGGATTTCCATATTTTCATTTACATAGCAGTTCTTTTGCTTGCGGCTTTATTATCAACTAGATTGATGAAGATATTTAAGTTACCTAATGTAACTGGTTATATTGTGACCGGTATTGTCATGGGTCCTTTTGTCTTTGGATTATTATTCAATAATTTTACTTATGACGGCATCAAGGATTCCCCAATTTATCTATACATAGATAAGATTAAATGGGTTTCCACAATTGCTTTAGGATTCATCGCCTTTTCTATCGGTACATCATTTAAAAAGTCAGTTTTAAAGACCGTTGGTAAAAGAGTGGTGATAATTACAGTTTTAGAAGCATTATTTGCCTCTATATTTGTTATCGCTGCTTTAGTTGGTGCTCATTTTATCTTTCCAGAGCAAGTCTCTTGGGAATTAGTGCTTACATTAGGGGCTATTGCAGCCGCAACAGCACCGGCCGCTACGTTAATGGTTATCAAACAATATAGAGCAAGAGGCCCTCTTGTTGACACATTACTTCCAGTTGTGGCGTTAGACGATGCAGCGGCATTAATCTCATTTGCTGTTTTATTCCAAATTGCTATGACTATGGCCGGTGGTGGGTCATTTGATGTCTATAAGATGATTGTTAAACCAATATTAGAAATCATAATTTCTCTTTCTATTGGCGTGGCATTTGGTTTCTTGATCAGTTTCATGAACAAATTCTTCAAATCAAGAAATAACAGATTAGTAATCTGTATCTTCTCCATATTTGCGTGTTGCGGATTATATTTTTTATTTAAAAGCGAATATTTAGGTGAATTTGAATTATCATCGCTACTTATGTGTATGATGGTTGGCGCCATCTACACCAATCTACGTGATGATAGTGGCAAAACTCTTGATGTCATGGATCGTTTCACTTCACCAATTTATTTAATGTTCTTTGTTATTTCTGGAGCCTCATTAGATTTAACCGTCTTCTTCAGCAAGAATGGTTTAATTGTTATGGGAATTGCTCTTGTTTATATTATCTCCAGAGTTGTTGGTAAATGGACCGGCGCCTTTACAGGAGCTTCTATTTCAAACTGTGAACCAAAAGTAAAGAAGTATTTAGGCTTCGCGTTAATTCCACAAGCCGGTGTTGCGATTGGCTTAGCGACAACCGCGAACACATTATTCCTATCTCACCCCAATACTGAGGTAGCGGGAACCATGGTAATTGCTATTGTTTTGACCTCAACATTAGTGTATGAACTCATTGGTCCATTAGTGAGTAAATTCGCTCTTAAAAAAGCAGGAGAAATACCGGAAAACGAGTAAAATCTCTGCAAAAATGCCGTATTTTTGTGAAAAAGTGTATTTTAAAAAGAGATGCGCCTGTAGCGCAGTTGAATAGAGCGTAACCCTCCGAAGGTTAAGGTCGCACGTTTATTCGTGCCATGCGCTCCATTCTTAACTACAGTTCTGATACTTTATTAGGACTGTTTTTTTGTGTCCCTCTTTTTCCTTTTAAACCCATGATGGAACGGACGAAAGAGATAATTAGAGCAATGGTGATAATCGTTAAAACACCCAACCATAATAATAGCCAAAGCAACCCCGCTAAATCATTGTTAGGAATATATTTAAAGAAATAGGATAGTCCTGCCAAAAAAGAGAATAATGAAGTAATTAATGATTGATCTACTGTGACATCTAAATAAGCATTATCAATCGTTTTCGCAGATTTTCTATGAATCATGCTTAATACAAAATTTAATATTGAAAAGGGAAACATAAAGCCGACAAAAAACCAGGCTGGGATATTAGATGAAGCTCTAAGCACTGATAGTAATATAGATGAAATAGACAACAAATCTCCCGCTGCTAAAAAGAAGATGGAATTAAACAACAATATGCCGTGTTTTTTCTTTGATAATAATAGGGGATTAGTCTCTTTCTTTTCTAAGCTTTTATTCCATAAAAACGTGATTAGTCTTGCGGTAAATATAATTGAATAAAATAGTCCTAAATAGAAGAAGAACTGATTTTTACTAATGTTAATAAAAGACATTATCATAGTGATAAAACAAAATAGTTCACTGATTATAAAGCCAAGTTCATATTTGATAAAAAATCTAGAAACAGCATTAATCTTTTCTTTAAATGATAGTGTTTTCAAAGAATAAGCAGTCACAAGATACGCTAAAGCAAAATAAGCTGCCGCAAAAGTTGATAAAGCGTTAACGATAACTAGAATCAATAAACATAATAGGACCGTTGATTCTGCAGCGACATTTTTTACGATAACTACGGTTAATAAATTGATAACGTATAACAAAGAACATAACCCGTTATAAAACTTAGCATAGCTAATAACATCATTTTTCTTTTTGTGATCAAAATAATAATAGATGATAATCCCTATCTTTAAGAGAAGATAAATAGAAGCGATAACAATTAATAATAATGAATATTTCGCTTCTCTGTTTAATACTATAGAAATTAATAAAACGACCATTGCAAGTGGCGAATGAATAAATTGAATCAATGATGATAGTTTGAGTGTTTTATTAAATAACGCTAAAGAATAAACAACCGTTTCTATTAAAAATAATAAAGAGACCAATAAAAACAATCGGTCTCCAATGATACTTTGATAAATCGTGGTCCCTAGTAGTAAAAGCGACAATCCAAGTTCGACATATTTACAACTGTTTTTTAACATAGGCGCTTTTATTCTAACTCACCTGAAATACCAACCGTAGTTTATAAGAAACGCATGCTTATTACAATTAGTCATGATTTCATAGCAATAAAATAAGAAAAAAAGCAGAAGGAAGAAGAAAGAATTCACAACTTAAAGATAAAAGTCTTCCGCCATGCGGTAAGGCATAAATTGTTATGCAATCAAGCGGTGGAATTGATTCAAAAATGGTAAACTAACTTTTGAAGATATAAATGCAGATAGGGAGCCAAAAAATGAAAAAATTAAGTATACAAAAAAATAACCAACTAATCACAAGTGTAGATGATTGGAAAAGACTTGCTCCTCCTGAAGGTGGAGATAAACAATGGGTTCCTCTGCACAGCGCTATGGAATTAGCAAATTATTGCATTCATTATCTGGGTAATGTTCCTAAGGAAATAGATGAATATCTAAGTCGAATTGGTATTAAATCTAATGATTTCCTGTCAGAACCAGAATGCATTACAAGCTTATATGAAGATGGATTTGGGAAAGCGGGTCCGAGACATCATGATTTGCTCATGTGGAACAATGAAATTGTTATAGGGGTTGAAGCAAAAGCAACAGAAACATTGGATGAATATGTAACTGAAAAATGTAAAAAGAATGGAATTGTTAAATATTCTGAGAATCAGTTGAAAAGATATCCTGGACTTTGCGAAAGATTGCTTAACAAGTCAATAGAAAAATGTTCTGATATACGTTATCAACTTTTATCTTCTGCTGCAGGAACTCTTATAGAAGCGAGAAATAGGAATTTAAACAAAGCATGTTTACTTGTTGTTCTATTTTCGAGCGAAATTGTTCCTCAGGATCATATCGAATTAACAAAAAAAGACATTGAGAACTTTATTAGTTGTTTAAAGAAAAATAAAAACGGTTCATATAAAACAACTTTCTTACCAAACATTGATTTGTTTGTTGAATTAATAGTTGTTGATGCAAAGACTTATAAATAAAAATTTATTCAATTTGTACGCTATATATAATCTAAGCTAATTAAAGCGCTGTTTTAATTATTTTGACTATAGGATTCAAAACAAGAACTGAACTTGTCAGTGAGGCGCGTGGTCTAGGGATCGTTATCAAGGACAAAAACAACTAAAACATGAATTGCTGGGCAAATTGCTCAGTTTTTAAAAACAAATAAATATCATTCTTTCGGCTGATGTGGGAAATTATCGTTAACGATAAAATAAAAATGTCAGTATAGATAAATGAATAATCACAATAGTTTCTATATTGGCATTGAAGCAAAATATTATTTTGCTCTTTTATGGGTTTTGTTGGAGGTTCATTTTATGAAAAAACTAACAAAATTATTATTCGCTGGTGCGTTAGCGCTTTCTTTGGCGCCTTCTATTGCTATTAGTATGACCACAAACAAAGAAGAAGTGGTGAGTGTCGAAGATGAAACGGTTTTAGCACAAAATGTCTATTATTTTGAAGGTAGCAGTAGTAGTGCAGATAAAAAAGATTTTAGGAATGCTCCTGAAGGATACACATTTGATAATGGTGTTATCACTGTTACTAGCGCTGCTACTGTTGATTATAGTATTTATGTCGATGATATAACTGATAAAGGAAACTTAACTGTTGTATTTGAAAGAGATTATGGGGACGGCACCATATATATTGCAGGCAATGGTGGTGAAATAACTCTTACTTCATCAATAGACGTTACGGTGACACTAGCAACAATTAGAAACGAAAATAGCGGCGTAACAATTCGTGGCAATGTTTATTTAAATATTGTTGGCCCAGAAGACCGAAACATCTTATTTAACGTTTTGGTTTATGCGGGACATGATTTCAGTATATGTGATAACGCTTCTTTTGTTTGTGTTGACCCAAAGCTTTACGAAAAACAATTTGACAAAAGTTATCGTTTGATATTTGTTGACCATTTTTTGAATATTAAAACAACAGGATGTTTTAGAGTTGGTATTTTTGATACAGGCTCTGAGGACACATGCCCAATTATCATATATTTTGGTCAGAAAAGCAGTTTGTTTAACCCAAACGAATGTAATGGCGGAGCGGTCATTTATACTAGATTTGATCCTAATAAGATGTATCCAGCTTCAGCTTATTCAACTGCCTATTCCCAATACAAAGTCATCAATGAAGAAGACGGCAACCGCGAAATATATATATTTAGAAAATGCATTATTAGTTATAACAGTAATGGCGGTACTGGCGAGATGAAATCTATAGAAGAGTACAAACATGTAAGTTCATATAAATTACCTTCTTGCACTTTTACTGCTCCAGCAGGGAAGCAATTTAAATGCTGGGCTAAAAATAAAGTAACTGGAACTGAATATAATGTTGGAGATTCATATGATATTGATGATGATGTCACCTTCTACGCTATTTGGGAAGATTTACCTGCAGCCGCTCTTGCTGGAACAGTAAGTATCACCGGTTCATTAAAATACGGCAAAACATTAACCGCAGAAGTTACTGATACAAATAATACTGGTGCACTTTCTTATCAATGGAGAAGAAACGGCGAACAAATTGGTGGCGCTACCAGTAGTACTTACTTAGTCACTGAAAATGATATCGGCCACACATTGAGCGTAGCGGTCACTAGCTCGGTCGAGACCGGCTCCATTGTCGGCACGGCAAGCGGTTCGATTGGCAAGGCTGATGGGCCGGCCGCCCCAACCGGAATCACCGCGACAGCATGCACGACCGAAGCCAATGACGACGGCGTCCTCAAAGGCGTTACCGCCGAAATGGAATACAAGCTAAGCGCATCATCGGGATGGGCTGACGGAACCGGTTCGGATATCGCAAATTTGGTCTCGGGAATATACAATGTCCGCTATAAAGAAACCGACACCCATGAGGCTGGAGAAATCGCCAACGTGGTGGTTAACGCTCATAACGCCCCGGTCCTGTATTCCGTGACCGTCAATAAAGGCGCGGCCAATCCAATAGCCGCTGTGGCATGGACAGTTATCACTATTGCCGCCGATGCCCCTGAAGATGGCTATGCATTTGACAAATGGGTATCTGAAGATGGAGTGGTATTTGCGGATGCTAATAGCACAACCACAACATTCTCTATGCCTGAAAAGAATGTCACTGTTACCGCAACTTATAAGCCAGCAGTAGTACCACCTACTCCAACTCCTGCTCCAAGTAATTCCGGACTCGGTGGTGGGGCAATTGCCGGTATCGTTATTGGTTCCGTCTTAGTAGCAGGCATCGCTGGATTTGCCTTAGTCTGGTTTGTTATCAAAAAGAAAACATGGGCAGACTTCTTAGCCTTATTCAAAAAGAAATAATCAATAAATAATTATGAATGCGCTCACGTAGAGTAGAAATATGTAGGCGTTTTCTTTATGTTTACACTGTATATAAGATAAGTTATTTGAAACGTAGTTTATAATTGATCTAACTCTACACATAGTGCAATGTCATTTCACTCGTTGCAATTTACTATTAATGTCGTTACACTAAGACATAAATTATAAGGTAGTTAATATAATATATTAGCTATTTTTTAATTTTAAAGTTCTTAATCAAGCATTCAAATATTTTGTATTTAACTTTCTAATTTATTGAAAGTTCGTACATATTATTTTATAATATCTATACTAATAAGGTAATTAGAACATGAAAAATAAAATCGCAATCGTGGAATCATTAATATTCACCTATCAATCGAAAGAAAATACCGTTGCTTCTGTAATTGAAGACAATAACATTTGGCTTACTCAAAAATCTATAGCGGATTTGTTCGAATGTGAACCCAATAACATCAGTTATCACATTAATCAGATTTATTCATCTAAAGAATTAGATGATAGATCAACTCATCAAATTTTTAGATTAGTTCAAAATGAAGGGAATAGAAAAATAGAAAGGTCATTAAATTTTTATTCATTAGAAGCAATTATTGCTGTTGGATTTAGAGTGAATTCTTCTAAGGCAACTGAGTTTCGTAATTGGGCGATAAACATTTTAAAGAATTATACAATTAAAGGATATGCTCTTGATAACGTCAGACTAGCTAATGGCGCGTATTTAACAAAAGATTATTACGATGAACTCCTTGAAGAAATTAGATTAATTCGCTTAAGCGAACGCAGACTATATCAAAAAGTAACAGATTTATTTGTAACAGCAATTGATTATGATTCTAAAGCGGAACAAACCTTAATGTTTTTTAAAACTGTACAAAATAAATTGCACTATGCAGTCTCAGGCAACACTGCTTCAGAGATTATTTATAATAGAGCAGACTCTAATAAAGAAAATATGGGTTTAAAAACATGGAATAATTCCCCAAATGGTAGAATTCATAGAAGTGATGTGGTTGTTGCAAAAAACTATCTTGAAAAAGACGAACTAACTTCACTATCTAGACTCGTTGAAATGTATCTTGATTTTGGTGAAGAAATGGCTTCTAGGAATATCCCTTTAACTATGAACGATTACATAAAGAGGCTGGATTTATTGCTTCAATTTAACGGTCGCGAAGTTTTGGACAATCCTGGTAAAGTTTCAAGAGAGGTGGCCGAAAAATTCGCTTTAAGTGAATTTGAAAAATATCGAATTATCCAAGAAAGACAAATTACATCTGACTACGATTTATATATAGAAAATGCTTCTATTGAAGAAATACCAAATATAAAGAAGAAATAATGATGTAATGTATTACGTTTATGTCTGTTTTCTACTCTTAAATATTTTGGTGGAATTTTGTTAAACGCTCTAAATTATTAACTCAGTTATATCTATCTCTTTTAAGATTTCGCGCTTCAGAGCAAGGAAAGCATCGTCAATTTTTATAGAATGTGTTTCTATTCGAATTTTAAATTCATTAATTCTGTTATTAACTTCATCTAATCTTTGTTGAATAGCAGTAGTGTCTAAATAAACGCTTTCTTTAGTTCTTTCTTAGAAGAAATTATGTCTCCTTTGATAACGTTTATTATGTTTTTTATATGAGTTTTGAAAAAATATTAGAAATAAAAACACCAGATATCTTTTAAAACAATGATAGAGTGATATATTAGTTAGCGATAACTAACTCAGTTATCAAAAAACATTATGTCACCACTTATAATCCTTAGCCTAATTATTCCATGTCTAGGCACGACCTTAGGAAGTGCGATGGTTTTCTTCTTGAAAAAGGAAATAAACCCAAAATTACAGAAGATATTACTGGGTTTTGCTTCCGGCGTCATGATTGCCGCGTCAATCTGGTCGCTTATCCAGCCGGCGATTGAGATGTATCCAAAAGGTGATTATCACGCCTGGATGGTTCCTGCTATCGGATTCCTGCTTGGCATCGGCTTTTTGCTTCTTTTGGATTTCGTTGTCCCCCATATCCATATAAACAAGGGAGAAGAGGGGTTCAAAACCAAAAAGATCAGCAAGACCACCAAGATGATGTTCGCAGTCACTCTCCATAACGTCCCGGAAGGACTTGCGGTTGGGGTAATAATCGCAGGTGCTCTAGCAGGCACAATGAATGAGCAATCGGTCTTGGCCTTGGCTATAGGCATCGCCATCCAGAATTTCCCAGAGGGAGCGATTATTTCAATGCCTTTAAAAGAAGAGGGATTCCCAAAATGGAAAGCCTTTCTTTATGGCTTTTTAAGCGGGGTTGTTGAGCCTATCGCCTCGCTTTTGGCTATATTGCTGACGTCTTTTGTCGATGTTATTTTGCCTTACACTTTGGCGTTTGCTGCCGGGGCGATGATATATGTTGTGGTGGAAGAGCTAATCCCAGAGGCTAATGAAGGCAAGCACTCCAATTTGGCAACGATCGGCCTTGCCATAGGCTTTGTCATAATGATGGTCTTAGATGTGGCACTAGGCTAAACACAAAACAATATTGTTCGTATTAAAAATAACATAAGAGGCTTATTAACATTTGCCTTCGTTTGAAATATGATTTTTATGCTGGAGAAAATATATGAGAGAAATAAACGTAGACGTTATCCATGAGGAACTTTTTAAACAAAAACCTCTTTTGGCCTATTCCCCAAAAAATGATTACAAGAAATGGAAGGAACAAATAAGAGAAAAATATATTGAATTGCTGGGACTTGATGTGATTTCGAAATGCGAATGCCCATTAGATATCGAAATCGAGGAAGTCGTTGAAAAAGAAGACTACACAAGAATTCGTTATACCTTTTTCAGCGAGAAAAACTCTGTAGTTCCCGCTTATTTATTGATTCCGAAGAAAATCAAAAAGGAGAAATATCCAATCTGCATTTGTCTCCAAGGCCATTCAACCGGCTTTCATATCTCAATTGGAGAAGTGAAGTATGAAGTAGATGATTCTTATTTGGCAACGAGTGATTTCGCTTTAACCGCGGTAAAACATGGTTATGTCGCTTTAGCGATTGAACAAAGAGGAATGGGAGAAAGAACGACGCCTCGAAACGATAGAGGAAGGGCTTTAACATGTGGCTGTTATCACACGGCAATGACTGCACTGTTATTAGGCAGAACTCTCATTGGCGAAAGAGTGTGGGACGTCCATAAAGCCATCGATACTCTTTCTTTTTTCAAAGAAAAATACAATCTTGATTTAGATGATATTTCCCTTGTTGGCAATTCAGGCGGAGGCACCGCTACATATTACACAGCCTGTTTCGAAGAAAGAATCAAAGTGGCCGCCCCAACATGTGCCTTATCAACTTATAGAGATAGCATCGGTGCCTTATGGCATTGCTCATGCAACTATATCCCAGGTATAGCCAAATATATGGATATGGGTGAATTGGCCTGCTTAATCGCCCCGAGAAAACTCATTGTCTCAAATGGCGAAATCGATCCAATATTCCCACTAAGTGGGACAGACGAGATATATGAAGTCATCCAAGAGATTTATAAACAAGAAGGTGTTCCCTCCAACTGCATAAGGAACGTATTCCCAGACAAACCTCATTATTTCGATAGAGATGTTGTCTTTGGATCGATAGACAAAGCTAGAGAAAAATAAATTCATAATATAAATCAGACATTCGTGGACGAATGTATGGTTTTGTATGGTTATTTTAGGACGTTATGCTATTATTTATTAATAGATAATAAGGAGATAAACCTATGGTTGATTTCTTCGAGCAGATAGGCGATTACATCTCTACGTATGGCTATAAATTGCTTTTGGGAATCTGTATTGTCGTCGCGGGATTTTGTTTTGCTTGGCTTATTGGTTTCCTCATCAAAAAGATATTTCTAAAAACCAAAATCGATGGAGCAATGCTGACTTTTATTGTTTCGATAATAAGAATAGTGATTGTTGTCTTGGTTGTTTTGGTGGCCGCTTCGGTTCTTGAATTATCCACCGAAGGCTTGGTCGTTTCTTTAAGCACTATCGCCCTGGCGGTCGGCCTTGCTTTAAAAGATTCTTTCTCTAACCTCGCCAACGGAATATTAATCATCGTCAATAAGCCTTTTAGAAGAGGAGACTATGTATCAATAAACGGGGTTGAGGGCAAAGTCCACAATATCAAATTGTTGACGGTGGAACTTATCACATTCGGCAATGTGAAAATAGTTCTCCCAAATAGCGCAGTCCTCAATAGCAATGTCATAAATTATTCGGCGCTTGCGATACGCAGGCTCGATATGGAATTTTCTGTTGCCTATGGATCAGATATGGACAAAGTTGAATCTTGTCTTAGGAAAGTCGCAGAGAATCACCCTCAAATTCTCAAATCCATGAAGATAAACATCTATATGAAATCCCATGATAGTTCTGCCATAACTTATTCTTTAAAGGTATGGACAAACAATGGTGATTATTTCTCCGTATCCCATTCTCTTCCAAGAATGGTCTATGATTCGTTTAAGGAAAATGGAATCACCATACCATTCAATCAGTTGGATGTGCATTTTGACACCACAAATCCCAAGGAGAATGATGAATAACCATGTTTAAAACAATCGGATTATTTCTCCTTTCTTCGTTAATCGCACCTCTTATTTCTGCGAATAATGCCGTTTATAAAGAAGCTGAACCGGAGGATTCTACGGTTTTGCATGGCTATACCTATACCGATATAGAGGATTATGGGTATAACATGATTTTAAGAGAATTCGACAGCAAAGAGCTGACGCCTAAAATAAATAAGCACTTCAAAGCCCCGTCTGGTTATGTTTTCACTTTATCGATAGAAGAAGAGCAACTGAATGAGATATTTGACCAAGCTGAATTCGTAGGCGCGGATTTCTTTTATTCAGACACCATAATTTATTATTCATATCTGGGCAGCACGATTTATACCGACTCCATGCCGCTATATATCGATTCATCTAGCGCCAACCCCCGAGAGGAGGCATACACAAGAATAAAAGGATATATAGATGATTTCGTCCTTCTTGAAGTTGATGAGGTGGTGGTTGAATCCGAGATTGCTTTGGTCATTGAATTCCAATTCTATGCACGGGATGACTCAATATCTGATTACACGTTTAGGTTCTTGGGCGATCCTTTATCTTTCATTCCGTTTGACGAATCTGATTTCATTGATATCAACGCTTTCTATTATGAGCAATCATACGGCGATGAATTGGGAGAGAAAAGAGTTACGATTTACGCCGAACCCATAAGTGGGTTTTTCTATGAATCAGAGGAATATAACAAATATGGTTTTTTGACCGACACCACAAAGAGCACCTACGATTCCATCAAAGGTGATGAAGCGTGGAAATGCGATTATGAGATGACTCTAATAGCGTTTGATACCATACCTATGGGTGATTTGGCAAGATATGGCTCGATCGAAATGTCATATCCAAGCGAAACGTTGGAACTCAAAGCTAAGATGAAGTTTGTCTCTGGTGGAGAAACATATACATATTATTCGAAGTCGATCACGATAGCGGACCCTAGATTATCCCTTGCCATCGATGGATATCTTGATAGAAACACCATCCAAAGAGGGAGCGAGCATCTGTTTTCAATAAATATCAATGGGTTGGAAAAAGAAGACATCACCCAAAGCTTTGTTTATGTGAATGCATTCCCTTATCGATTATCCGATGAAGAAAGCGGATACGACCTATTCGATGATCCTTCTCTCCCCGCGACAGGTGAGGAAGGAAAATATTATTACATCCCTTCCGAAGAGGAAATCGAATTGCATAAGCAGGGGAGAGATGAGGAATTCATAAACAACCCTGCAGGTGGGAGATACTATTTTTACGACAAGGAAAATGCTCAATTCGAGGAATATCAAGGAATAAACATCATTGAAAACCATTATAATCCTTACGATGATGAATCTGATGAAGAAGCAAGCCTAGAATCTATCTCTTCTCTTCCTTATATCGGCAAATGGGCGATTCATTGCCAAGCTTTCGTGGAAAATGGTTTAGTTTCATATGGAATCCAAAAAGAAGGGAGGCTCATAGATGTCGTCGTAAGTGGGCCGACAAAAGACAAAATAATTCTTTCTTGTCCGGATGAGATTAATTTCTTAGTGGGCACGGGGGAATATAAAATCACCCCCTCCATCCAAAGTGAATCGCAAGAAGAAGTGACATATTATTACGACTGGTCGTCTTCTAGAGAAGGGATTGTGGATATAGTAGAAAATGCGGATGGGACCGCTATTTTAACCCCACGTTCTTTTGGGGTCACTGAATTGACTATCACAGTGGAATGTAGGCTATTCTCTAAAATCAGCAAGACAATCTCTGTCCGCGTTTTGGATTCTATTTATGGCGTTGCCAAAATCTATGTCCCCGATGAATTCCATTATGCGGGGAATGATTTGACGGCGGAAATCGATATCCGTGGTTTTAGAAGATTCCAAAACCTCGATATTGAGTGGAAATTGCTAGATAAAGAAAACAACGAATTATCTGAAGATAGGTATTTGATTAATGGTGACGCCACCATAACATTAGCCAAAGCCAAGCAAGATGATTATTCGATAACCGCCCTTTATGAAGGGATTGAATTAGAAACAATAAATGTTTCGGTGAGAAAGATCAATATCAACGAGTTTATCCGCACCAACATATGGTGGATTGTGCTTTTGACTGCCATATTCGTTTTTGTTGTGCTTCTATTAAGAAGACTATTGAGCAGGGGCCTAACCACAGTCCAAAGCATAGGAAAGGTGTATGATGTGTATTGCAACTGCATTGCGGATGATAAACTAACAAAAAGCGAACTTCAGACCATAAGAAAAGAGATAAACAAATGCGTTCACCGCTGCGAGGATTTGAACATCGAAGCGCTTAATCAATATGAAAAAGCCATAAGATATCTCCGCAAATCAGCCTCCGATTGCACTAATTTGCTTAAGAAATGGGATGAAACTTCCATTGATGATAGAAGTGCTTTGATAGAAAAATTGAATCTTGATTTATCAAAAGCGCTAAACGTAGCGAAGGAAATAGAGAACGCTAAATCTTTGGTAGAGGAATACCACGCCAAAGCCAATAAAAGCAACTACGAAACGATAAAAGAAGAAAAGAGCAAGGGCAAGAAAAAAGAAAATTGATTTTTCCTTCTATTGCGATACATGATAATTACTGTTTATGATTTTGCCTCTAAAAAAGATTGATGAATTGGAAATATTCACGCCAACAAAATGGCAGACTTTTCTGATTAAAAATTATGGGATGGTCGAAGATTCTATCATCCAAAAGATTTTGAAAATTGATTTATCAACTTTGAAAAAAGAAGCAAATAGACTTGGTCTAAACAAAATCAAATTCGATAACGCTTGGAAAGAAAAATCCCCATTGACGATAATAAGGAGCAACTGGTCATTGTTGCCCTATGACCAACTATGCACTCTTTTATCTATTGATATGGATTTTCTTTCTCACGAATTGGAAAACAACGATTTCCTTTGGGTCAAACTCGGTGGATTTAAACCGGATGTTGAGCCAATTGAATACATTCCACTAAACGAAGAGCAGAGAAAAGAGACCTCAAGATTAAAGAAGATAGTCAGCAAAAACGTAATCGAAGAATACATCCATCCATTCGATTTCCATTATCATTCTCTTAAAGAATCTATATCATCTTGTGAAAGAATAATCTATCCATATTCATTGCCTTATGGCGACGTGTTTTTATCTTCATCTGATTTGCTAAATGATGAAGAGCTTGATGCTTATAGAAAAGCGGGAGCGACATCTCTTTGGGTGCCTATAGCATTAAAAGATTTCTCCCCATACCCATTCTATAAAAATCAAAGCTATTCTTGGAAAGAAAGAAGGAAGAATTTAGCAAAATTCGCCGCAAAAGCCGCTTCTTTTGGTTTGAAGACCTGCATATATCTAAATGAACCCCGTTCCATCGGGATAGATGAGATAATGGAAGAATATAAATATCTTGAAGGCAGAAAAGAAGGAGATCAAGTTGCCTTGTGTTTCTCACAAAAAGAAGTGAGAGATTATTTATACGAAGCAACAAAAAGTTTGCTAGATGAAGTGGATGCGATTGAAGAGATATTCACCATAACCGCAAGCGAGAACCTAACCCATTGCAAAAGGAATCTTGGAAGCGATTGCCCCAAATGTAAGGATATACCTCCTTACGTTATGGCCGCGGAAATAAATAACGTCATATATAGGGCGGCCAAGGACTCGAAAAGCAAAGCGGAAGTCATTGCCAATTTATGGGGGTGGATGCCTTATTGTGGGTTCATCAACGAAGACACTAAAAAAGGCATCGATTTACTAGATAAAAATATCAGCGTTATGTCCGTAAGCGAATTCGGGACCCACAAGCAAAAAGGAGAAACCTTTGAGGTGGGCGAGTATTCCATCTCACACGGCGAGCCTTCTATAGAAACAAAAGAATTCTTACGTTATGCGAAAAAGAAGGGGCATAAAATCTATGCAAAAATCCAAGTCAATAACTGTTGGGAGATATCTTCAATTCCTTCTATTCCCTGTTTTGAATTAGTGATTAACCACATAGAGAAACTAAAGCGATTGGGCGTCAATGATTTGATGCTTTCCTGGACTTTGGGAGGATATCCTGGTCTCAATCTTTCTTTGGCATCCTCCGCTTTAAAAGATGATTTTGATTACGATATGTGGCTAAAAGAATCTTTTGGGGACAAGAACGAGGTCGTTAAAAAAGTCTCTCATCTATTCTCGAATGGTTTTAAGAAGATTAGATTCTCAACCAATGTTTTATATATGTCCCCGATTAATATAGGGCCCGCCAATCCAATATATTCCAAAAAGACCAATAGGAATTCCACGATGGTCGCTTTCCCTTACGATGATATCGATGGATGGCTAAATGGAGTGGATAGAGACGGATTCATTATGGAGATGAAGTCGTGTGTATTTTATTTTAAAAAAGGATTGAAGATCATTGAAAATGAGGAAGGTGATGAAGTATTTGAGTCGTTTAAGCGGAACGCCAAAGCGATGTATCTGATATATAAATCAGCCTTAAACCAATGCCTTTTCTATTTAAATGAAATAGATAAGATCAAATGCTTGAAAGAAGAAATCAAATTGGCCAAGGAATTATATCATCTTGCTTCCATTGACTCTTGCATAGGTTTCGAAGCGTCCAACCAATATATTTTCTCGCCCAATATTTTTATTGAAAAAATAATCAATTTATATAAATTGTTAGAGAAATAAAAAAGGATACTAAAATGAAAAGAAAACCAGGCAACACACCTCTAATAAAATCAAAGAGATCAGGGGAATTTACCAAAAAGAAGAGCTTTTTGCGGTGATTTCTGCAGGTGTGGCTCTAAATGGCGCTTTAAAATACATAAAGGAACGTAATCTAAAAGGAAAAAGAATCATGGTGATTTTGCCAGATAAAGGAGATAGATATTCATGGTAGGTGAATGCGGGAATGAATTGATTTTTGAATTGCTTTGCTTTTCTTTATGTTTCATTCAAGAGGAAGAAACAGAAGAAAAGGTCAAAGATGCTTTTTTAAAACTTTGCAATGATAGCGGAAAGGCGAATAGATATATCACTGGGCTCTATTCCGCGAAAGAGGAACTGAAATCGGATTTATCTTTCTTTCTCGATTCCGACCCAGCAGTCATATCCGAAGAAGAAGTCATCATGGCCTATCCAGGATATAAAGCCATCGCCTTCCATAGAATCGCTTACATTTTGAAGGAAATGGGTTTGGGTTTGGAAGCGAGAATAATTTCGGAAAAAGCCCATTCAGAAACAGGCATTGATATCCACCCAGGGGCTAAGATTTCTTCGCCTTTTTTCATCGATCATGGAACAGGGATAGTCATTGGAGAAACCGCGGTAATCGGGAAGAATGTTAAAATATACCAAGGCGTGACCTTAGGCGCTTTATCCTTATCGAACGCTAGAAGCCTAAAAGGAAAGAAAAGGCATCCGACAATCGGGAATAATGTCACAATATATTCAGGCGCCTCAATTCTAGGAGATATCAAGATAGGGGACAACGTCACAATCGGGTCGAATGTCTTTTTAACGGAAGATGTCCCTTCAGATATGAGGGTCATAATCCCTAAGCCAGAATTAATTTTGAAGAAAAAATGAACGAAGATCTAAGATGGTTAAAATGTCACAAAGGATATCAATCCGTCTATTTTGTTCATGATTTTTATCTTGCGTTCGTGGAAGGATATTGTTTGTTAGACGCATATGGGTCGAATGATTTCATGATATTCGTCAATGGTGAAGAAGTAGGTGATAAAGCAACGAAAGAGGAATGTTTTCACCTAGAATTAGACATATCTAAATATCTTAAAAACGGATTCAATCGCATTGGTTTTTTGATGAAAAACACTAATCAAGACAAAATTGAATCGCTTTTATCTGACGAGATGAAATGCGCTTTCACCATTCGCAAAGATAATGGGGAGTTCCATTCATCCGAAGATGGAATGCTTTATAAGAAAAAAGAGGATGGCGATGATGATAAATGGTCGCTTCCAATGAATATAGAAGGCTTCTCAACTGCTGAGCCGACATTTTTCGAGAAGAAATAATTTGATGTTTATGGGCACCAAATATAGTAATATTTAAAAGGCCGCTTTGGTCGTCGTATGAAGAAAAAAAGCAAAAAGATCGAGACAATTTATTATAAAGATCCGCTAAATGATGACTTTGCGGGTACGAAAATAAAAAGAAGAGAATTGCCGGAAAACTTTAAATGGATGCATACGAATCCGATATGGCATTTCTTTTCCCGCGCCATATATTACGCCATCGCTTACCCTGTCATTTTCCTGACTGCGAAGATAGGTTATGGCGTCAAAGTGGTTGGACTTAGAAAACTAAGAAACGCCAAACTTAAAGGCGGATATTTCCTTTTCGGCAATCATACATTAATATCTGATGCCTTCGCCCCTCAGATTTTCATGACTAGGAGCAGATTCGCCCACATGGTCGCCGATCAAGATGCCGTCTCAATCCCCGGAATCAAAGGGCTATTGATGATGTTAGGCGTATTGCCAGTCCCAGAGAATCCAGAGCAGCATAGGAAATTCTCGGAAGCGGTTGAATATTATGCGATGAAAAAAGGACGTGTCATCGTCGTATATCCCGAAGCCCATATCTGGCCATATTACACTTCAATCCGCCCATTCACCGAGAAATCATACGTGATGCCGGCGAAACTTGGTTTGCCAGTCGTCTCTTTCGCCGCGACATTCAAGAAAAGGAAATTCAGGAAACATCCTAGGATCATCTATCATGTATCAGACCCAATATATCCAGATATGTCACTATCCTTAAACGAACGAGCAAAAGAGCTTAGGGATGCCTCTTATGAATTCATGATTGATACGGTTTCAAGCTTGGATAATCTAACAACGATTAGATATATAAGAATAAAAGATGAAGAAAAGAAAAATGATTGAGCGTTCTTGTGGTTTTAATGCCCAAATCATTTTATAATCTATCTAATAAACAAGGAGAAAAGAAAAATGGAATTGAAAGGTTCAAAAACCGAGAAAAATCTTCAGGCCGCTTTTGCAGGCGAATCGCAAGCCAGGAACAAATACACATATTATGCTTCCAAGGCGAAAAAAGACGGATATGAGCAAATCGCTGCCTTATTCCTAGAAACCGCCGACAACGAGAAAGAACACGCCAAATTGTGGTTCAAATATCTCGATGGAATCGGTTCAACCGCGGAGAATCTAGAAGCTGCCGCCAATGGCGAGAATGATGAATGGACCAGCATGTATCCAGAATTCGCTAGAATCGCTAGAGAAGAAGGATTCAATGAGATAGCAGCCAAATTCGAGATGGTCGCCAAAATCGAGAAAGAGCACGAAGAAAGATACAGAAGGCTTCTCGATAACGTCAAAGGCGGAGTCGTCTACGCCTCAAAAGATAAGACGGTAGCCGTATGGAAATGCCGCAACTGTGGCGCGATAGTGGTTGGCAAAGTCGCTCCAGCTATCTGCCCAGTCTGCAATCACCCTCAAAGCTATTTTGAGTTGAGAGCGGAGAATTATTAATTCAATAAAGCCAAAGGCCTCTAGAATGATATGTACCCCTCCTCCTGTTTGGTCCAGGGCTTGGGGTACAGTTCAGAACCGCTAGAGGTCTTTTTCTAATTGAAAAAGCATAAAAATGAATATATTATCTAGCCATGAAGAAAAATAGTTTGTTTTTTATTCTCTCATTATCGCTAGGATCGTTGCTTGCATCCTGCTCATTTGGAAATAACACCTCGCCGATTGATAAATACAATGCGAAATACAATCTTTTGGACAATAGGGTTCATTCCCTATCTCCATCCATCTACGAGGTCCTAATCCCAGAAGAATATAAGCTCGTAAGCGATGATGAATTAGCCTCTATGTCTATCGCCCAAAACCCATCTTTAGGGTTTGTCTTCATCGAGGAAGCAGAGGCCGATGAATCAATTTCAACCGCGGAATACGGGGTTTTTTCACTGATTTTCAACAAAGTGATAGTTCCGGTCTCCTATTCATCATTCAGGTTGAATGGCCCAACGAACAATGGATATTACATCATTGGCCAGAATGTCACATCAGGCTTATATGATGTATATGATTATCGTGGTTTTACTGTCCTTTCCTCTTTGACCAACGTGGATAATATTTCTTTCACCACAACAATATCGCAGACATATGGACTTATTGAAACATATAACTATGAAGGCGATACGGTTTCTAGAATCGTTAATGAAGACGGGACTAGAAGCGAATACGCGAACGATAAAGAAAACTCGTTGCCAGAAATCGGGGATATTATCGATACCGGCCGCTCGGACTTGAAACAATATGGTCTAGATGGCTACTACGCGAAGATAGGAAACGGCTATTGGCGTGTTTATAAAAACGATGGGACAATGGTCGCCCAGTACCAAGTTCCTTCATTAAGCGCAGTTATCTTTGATAAGACGATTCTTTATCAAGTCAGCACCCTTTTGGCGGATGACGCCTCAAATTATGATTATTTAAGCGTTCATCCATTAACTGGTGAAACAAGAAAATATCTTCTAAGAACATATACGATTGAGATATTGACTGGCAAACTCACAGAGCATACAGTCAATTACCTAATCGATACCAGCTCAACCCCATCGGTTGTTTATGATTCCGAAGGGATAATGAGATATGGCTTGGTCAAGGCAAGTGATATCACGAATAAACGCATAATGAACGAATACGCAAAACTCTATGTTTTGAATTCTGATGGGACTGTGCATTATGATGCTTCAGCTGACCCAGCCTATGGCGCAGAGATTTTAAGCGATACCAGATATTACAACCCGACCACTAGAGAGATTCTGGACGAGAATTTCACCTCCATTGCCTCCCTCGGTTATAGCGTCACCGCTAGAAATTACGATGCTCAACTTTTAACCGTTCAGGCTTCGACTACGACTAGCTCAGTTTTAGGCGCGGTTAATTTCAATGGGGTGACTGTTGTTTCCTTTGCCTATTCCTCTTTGGATCTATCTTGTCTCACAAATGGATTCGGATATGGAAAAGGCACGGATTTGCTTGATTATTCCATTAATCCAACAACTGGGGAAGAAGTGGCGCACGAACTGCAAGCGGGCACCTCACTCACTCCATACACCGGTTTTGGATATCTAAGGATGGTATACGATGCTAGTGAAGAAACACCTGAAAAAATATCATATCTAACGAATGATTTCGTCGAGGCTAAAGTCTTAGATTCTTACGTCTCTAGGAAATATGGCAGAGCAACCGATATTTATTTCGATGATTTCCAGATTGATACGTTTGAATACGAAGAATACAGCAAATACATAGTATTCCATTTGGTCTAAAAAAGAATTTTCTATCTTTTTCTCTTGAAAAGGCATATTGCGATGTGGATAATATTTAAGCACACTCGATGGATCATTGGTGTAGCGGTCTAACATGCCTCCCTGTCACGGAGGAGATCACGAGTTCGAATCTCGTATGGTCCGCCAATAAGTGTGTGATGGCCCGGTAGCTCAGCTGGTAGTAGCAGTGGACTGAAAATCCACGTGTCGGCGGTTCGATCCCGCTCTGGGCCACCATATTGAAACAATGGGATTGATACCAAAAATATCAGTCCTTTTTTCATTTTTAAGGGTTATTTCGCTTATTTTAGGAATAAATTGCTTTATTTTAGGTGAAGTAGGCCTCTTTTCTTTGCCTTTTTAATATGCAGGCAATTTATGAAAAGCACGATTTGATAATAAAAAGCACGGATATTATATTTGTTAAGTGTCTCATTAATAAAATTTTCTGGTTGTTTTCTGGTTGTTTTCTGGTTGTTCTTGTGATATAATATAATCAATCGTAGGAGGATTTGAATATGTTTGTTGATGAGGATAATAATATAGAATTAAAAGAAATATTAAATAGTTCTTTAGCCAAGGAGATTGTCGCATTTTTGAATACAGATGGAGGCACTATTTATCTAGGTATAAAAAACAATCGAGAAGTTATTGGAGTGAATAATATCGACGAAAACATGAGAAAAATATCCGATGTCATAACAGATCAAATTTCACCAAGATGTGTTTCGTTTGTAAATCAATATCACGAAACACTTGAGGGAAAGAACATTATTAAAATTGAGGTAAAGAAAGGTAATCAATTGTTTTATATTAAAAAGTATGGTATGTCTGAAGCAGGTTGCTATGTTCGTATTGGTTCATCTTGTAAAAGCCTACTACCCGAAGAAATTCAGGATAGATTTATTAAATCTTTACAGATTCATGAACAAAATATAATAGATATTCCTTCAAGAAGAAAAGATTTAACTTTCAAGATTCTTAAGAATTATCTTTTATCTAATGACAACCACATTTCAGAAAATACATTTTTAGATAATTACCATCTAGTAACAAAGAATGGTGAATATAACTATCTGGCTGAAATTTTATCTGATAAAAACGATATTGTTATTAATGTTGCCACATTTTCATCTAATGACAAGACTCAATATTTAAGTAGAGAAGAGTTTGGTGGGAAATGCTTGCTATTGGCTATGGAGCAGGCAAAGAATTATATTAACTCAATCAATCAAACGTATATAAATTTGGAAACTACACCTAGAAAAGAAATAAAAATGTTTGATACTGAAGCGTTTGAACAAGCTTGGATAAATGCATGCGTACATAATAAGTGGAGTGAAAGCAACCACCCAGGCATTTATGTTTATAGGGATAGATTAGAAATTGAGTCTTTTGGAGGTATTCCAAAGACTTTAACAAAAGAACAATTTTTAAGAGGAAAAAGTGAACCGGTTAATAAACAATTGTTTGATATCTTTAGAGCTTGTAATTTTGCTGAAGAAAGTGGACATGGAGTGCCGTCGGTTGTAAAGGTTTATGGAGAAGATGCTTATGTTTTTTCTGATTTTTATATCAATGTGGTTATTCCGTTTAATCGCGACGGTTTTAATACTGCTGCCAGAAAAACTGACAGTAAACAACCAGAAAACATTGATAAAGAGATCATTGAAATAATAAAAAGTAATGGTAAAGTCTCGAGAAAAGATCTTGCATTAATTTTAAACAAGACAGAAGGAAGCATTAGACATCACTTAAATAAATTGCAAGAAAAAGGAATGATTAAGCATCAAGGCCCAGACAAAGGTGGATATTGGGAGGTCATCAATGGCTAGCTCTAAGGATTATCTGGAATACGTTCTTGAATTATTAAGAGAAACAAGAGGCATTACCTATAAAAAGATGATGGGTGAATATATGCTTTATAAAGATGACATTCTTTTTGGTGGTGTTTACGATAATAGATTTCTTATAAAGAAAACTAAATCATTAGAAAATAGTGGCCTAAAAGAGCAAATTCCATATCCATCCGCAAAATCAATGCTACTTATTGATAGTGAAGATCCTGATGAGATAAAGTCGTTAGTGTTACTCGCTTTAAGTGACTTGAAATAAGGAAGATTAAAGCATGCAGCAGATTCGCGAATCTCTTTTGGCTTTTAATAAAGACAAAAATAGATTATTATTTTTGACTATGAAGAAAATGGATGAATTAAAAAAAGCCAAACTCATATATAGCGGTGAGCTTTTGCTTTTCACAATTGTTTTTATCGTCCTTGGTGTATTGATGCTTTTAGGCATTCTCGGGAACAAAGATCTATTTAAGCAAATATTCTCCTGGGTTACTTTATTTGGCTCGACGTGGCTTATAGTAGATTTCTTTTGGGTCCTCTTATCTAAAAAAAGAAGAGCGAAGAATTCGCTTTTGGATAAAGCTTTGCTTTTGCCAAGTGCTAGCTGCACCATCGCATTTGATATTTTTTGCTTAATCAATGGTCCTTTAAACGTCAATGACTTGGCTGGCGTTAATCTATACGGATATTACTGCGGCTCATTATTCATGTATTTCGCCGCAGTCTATTTATTCCAAGCCATATATCATTATTTCTATCCAATCCCTGGCTTATTAGAAGATGATAAGAAAGCAGAAGAAAAGGAAAATATCCCTGCAGAAACTGAACAAAACGATGAAAAGCAAGAGTAGTGATTACGTATTATTTGGCGTTGATTTCTCTTCGAATGAGGGCCAAAAAGAATTAATAAGGAACATAAGGATTGACCATACAATAAAGCCTGTGGTTTTTTGTGTAGGAAGCGCAGGAACTGGAAAAACATTCGCAGCTTTGGCGGGCGCCCTTGGCGAAGTCAGGGGGTATGGAGGCAATCACAAAAAATACAAGAATATCTATTATGTTAGAGAGCCGGTAGAAATAGGTCATCGACTTGGTTATCTGAAAGGCACTGAAGAAGATAAATATGCGCCATACCTAGGACCATTATTGGACAATTATCTCCATTTAATGGCTTTTGCCTCTAAGAAAGGCGAAGACAAATCTAATCTATATTTAAAAAGAAAAGAATCCGATGGGGAATTGCCTTTTATGTATTCTCGCTTGCCTAGCGACATCATCCCTTTGGCGCCTGAATTTTTAAGAGGAAGATCATTCGATGATTGCATCATCATAGTGGATGAAGCCCAAAACCTCACCTTGGATGAACTACAGACCTTAGTGACTAGAATCGGCTCATTCTGCAAGATGATAATAATCGGCTCGCCAAACCAAATAGATATCCCTGGCCAAAGCGAAGAAAATAATGACTTCATGACTGCATATAAGATTTTGGAACCAACAGGTCTAGTTTCACTAATCAAATTAGAAGCACCGATGAGAAGCTCATTCGTTGTTGATTTCGATTTAAGGTTCACCGAATACAAAGAGAAAAAAAGGAAGAAATAATATGAATCGAGAAAAGGTTATTATTAGGACATCGTTTGTCGGGATCGCCGCAAATATCGTATTGGTCGCGCTTAAGATGGTGTTTGGTGTCATTGCCGGATCACTTTCTTTTATAAGTGACGCTATAAACAATTTAACCGATGCTTTATCTAGCATCATTACAATTATAGGAACCAAATTATCCAACAAAAAACCAGATGCCAAACATCCATTTGGCCATGGAAGAGTTGAATACATAACTTCTTTTATTATTGGCGTCATCATTATAGTAGCTGGTGTAAGCGCCATAAGAGAAGCGATTGAAGGATTCATCAATCCAAGCGATGCGAAATATGATTTATGGTCATTTATAGTGGTTTCTGCAGCGATTTTGATAAAAATATTGCTTGGAATCTTCTTCAGGATAATGGGAAAGAAAGTCAATTCAGCCTCATTAAGCGCGAGTGGATTAGATGCTTTGCTCGATTCTATTCTGACCTTCTCAACATTGGTGGGCGCCATAGTCAGCTATTTCTGGGGAGTATCAATTGAAAACTATCTATCAATCACTATTGGATTGTTCATCATAAGGTCTGGGGTAGGGGTCTTAAGAGAATCAGTCGCCACCCTTATTGGCACAAAAGGGGATGCGGATCTAGTTCAATCAATCTATAAATTAATTCGGGAAACGCCAGAAGTCAAAGGCGTATATGACGTCATTATGCATGACTACGGTCCCAACCGAACAATCGCCTCTGTGCATATTGAGGTTGATGATTCCTTGAAAGCTACTGATATCCATAGAATCACTAGACAAATAACTGAGAAAGTATTTATGCAATATGGCATTATTTTGACGGTGGGAATATATGCATCAAATACAGAAGATGTGAGATACGCTCAAATCAAAGAAGACCTCTTTGCGATAATTAGGGAAAAGAAAGACATTCTTCAAATTCACGGCTTTTACGTTGACGAAAAAAATAAGAACATTTCATTTGACTTGGTTCTCGATTTTAAATCAAAGAATCCAGAAGAAACAGTCTTCGATATAAGAGAAAGAATTTCTAAGAAATACCCAGATTATAATTTCAATATAATCGTCGATAGCGATTTCGTTGGTCTAGATTCAAAATAATATATCTAATTCAATTGGGCAGTGGTCAGAGCCATATATTTCGTTGTGGATTTTGGAATCGATGATCCTATCTTTGATACGAGAAGAAACTAGGAAATAATCAATTCTCCAACCAGCGTTATTCTCTCTGGCGTGGAATCTATAACTCCACCAAGAGTATTTGACTTCATTTGGATAAAGATACCTAAACGTATCAATGAAACCTTCATCTAGAAGTTTGCTGAACTTTGTTCTTTCCTCGATTGTGAATCCGGCGTTTCTTTCATTTGCTTTCGGATTTTTGATGTCTATTTCCTTGTGGGCAACATTGAGATCACCAGTATAGATAACAGGTTTCTTCGCATCAAGATTCTTTAGATATTTCCTCATCTTTTCTTCAAATATCATTCTATAATCAAGTCGCTTTAATTCTTCTCCGGAATTAGGGACATAGGCGCCTACTAAATAGAAGTCATTGAATTCCAGGGTAATGATTCTTCCCTCTTCATCGTACTCACCATTCTCCATCCCATAATGGATAGATATAGGTTTGATTTTGGTTAATATCGCAACACCAGAATATCCTTTTCTTTCTTTGCTTACTGTCCAATAAGCCTCATACCCATCAGGCTCATAAGGAAAAGAATCATGAGACTCTTCAGAAAGCTTTGTCTCTTGGATTATAAAGATGTCAGCGTTTAGTTCTTTGAATGAATCCTCAAGCCCTTTTTTAAGGATGGCTCTAATCCCATTTACGTTAAAAGATACGATTTTCATGTCTATATGATAATAGAAAATCCCTGCAAATCGCAACTTAAAAAAGAGAATTGCATAGAAAATGAAACATAATTATCCCTGATGCTTCTCTCAAAATAAAACAATTAGGAAACTCAAAAGGTTTTATTCGCGTGTATAATAGCGGAGGTAACGTTATGAATTACATTCTTGTTGATTTGGACGATAGTCAAAGTTTAGAGCAAATAGAAGTGAATTGTAGAGTGGTGAACTCTAATTTAGAAGAAATAGAAAACAAGAATTTTATTCTTTCTTCCGTTGACGAAAAAATATTAGAAGAATTTAATCGTTTTATCACTAGGGATGACTCACTTATTGTGATGTTTGAAAAGCCCGTTGTCCTATATAAGCTAAGCAAACTATATCAAGATAAAGCATTTGATTTCGAATACCTTGATTTGAGTTCATTGTTCCGTCGTTTCTGTGGAAGGAGCAGAAAGATCGATAGATGCATTTCCTATTTCGATAGGCAATACGAATATGGAAGCGAGACTCCAAATGAGATGCTTTTTCATTTGTTTGCTTGTTTTGCTAGGCATCTAGACGTTGATATCTCCAAAGATACAAAAATCATGTCTATGTGCTTCTATAAATTAAGCGATGCTACCAAAAGATTCAAAAGAAAAGAAGAATACGAGTTGAATAATATAAACGCCAAAAAGTCTTTAGATTTAGAAAAAATAGATAAATACGTTTTCTTTGATTTGGAGGCTGCAAATGAATTGGATGGCATTGCTAAAATATGCGAGTTCGGCGCGGTCGTAACGGATAAGAACTTTAATGTTCTAGAGAAAATCTTCTATGTCATCAACCCAGAAGATATATTCAATCTAAGAAGCTCATTCGATGATAAAAAAGGCATCGAGTTGGCCTACTCTGAAAAATATTATTACATGCAAAAACCGTTCCCAGATTTCTATCAAAAAATAAAAGAAATCTTAGAAGACAAATCTGCATTTGTGATGGGATTCGCCGTGGATAATGATGTCAGAATGCTTGCAACAGACATATGGAGCTACGAATTAGAACAGCTTGATTATTTCGCCTTTGATATCCAAAAATTCCTTGCATATCTCAATCCAAATGGAGGGAAACTCATTAGCCTAGGCAAAGCCGCAGAAGATTATCTAACAATTGGAGAGATGGATGGTATATACGAACATAGATCGGTAGATGATGCTATGTTAACAATGCTAGTGGCGAAGAAACTTCTAGAAAAATATGGATTCACTTTGCTAAAGGCGATTGAAGTGACAGAAGAAGGCATCAATTGCTCAAAAGGACTACTGGAAGTCATCGCTGCAGAAAGAAACGAAAGAAAAATCCAATACTGTTCCGGCCATATTAAATGATGCATTTTATTATTCTCAATTCCTTCTAGTGTGATAAAATTCTTCACGGAAAGGAGAAATATAACATGAAAAAATACTTAAAGTATTCAGGAATCTGCGCAGCCTTGTTTGCCATCGTTGCTTTCATCCTTGTGATGGTTGGCGTTGGAATTCAACTCAAAGGTGATGGTGTCACTGTTGATGTCGAGACAGCTGCTGGGTTGATTTTCGGAAGCAAACACGAAGGCATATTAGATAATGGTACCTATAAGCCAGCCGCAACTTCATTAATTGGTTGGATTTTGCTTTTGGTTGGGCTTGTCATCGTCATCCTTGGCATTGTTCTCCCATTGTTGAAAGTGAATGCTTTGGAGAAGTTTGCCGGAGTTTTGAACTTGGTCGCCGTTGGTTGCTTTGTCACAGCCGGTGTTTTGTTCTTCTTCGGAAAAGGCGCTTGGTATGCCGCCAATGATATGGATGTTCCTGATTCAGCTGTTTTGACTGGAAATGTGATTGTCGGTGGAATTCTTTCAATCGTCGCCGGTGCATTTGCCATTCTTCCGGCAGCCTTCGATTTCGTCGGAAACAAAAAGAAATAAATTCATGTCTTTTATAAACAGGGTTCGCTTGAATCCTGTTTTTTTATTCTCGACAAAATACAGAATTGCTTAGAATTTGTCGGACTTATTGGCCAAATAATTAAGGCTTTATTGTTTTAAAACCCCTCGGTTTTGTTTCTTTAAGAGAACAAATATACGTTTTCCGTTGCTTTTGGTTTTGTTGAGAAATGAATATAAATATTTTATATTTGTGTAGAAATCATTTTGTTTATGAAATACGAGATAGAGAAGAGAGAAAAAGGAACGTTCATTCATTTCTCTAATGAAGAAGGTTTTGAGGTTACCTTCTGCGATGTCGGTGCCTCAATCTACGAAATTAAGCTTGATGGAATATCTTTAACATCATCGCCGATGGATAAGGATTATTTCGTTGAGAATGGTTATTGGGGTAAAACGATTGGAAGATTATCCGGCAGAACAAAGAATGCGGAAGTGGATTTTGAAGGCAAAAAATATAACCTTCCTATAAATGAAGGCAATAATTCCCTTCACGGAGGGAAAGAAGGCTTTTCATTTAAAAGATTCGATTATCGAATAAAGGAAGATTCAATTGTCTTTACTTTAGTTTCATCCGCGTTTGACCAAGGCTTGCCAGGAAATGTTAAATTAGAAGTCGAATATACGATTAAAAACACGATATTAAACATTGAATTGAGATGGAAAAGCGATGAGGATACATTGCTTAATCCTACAATCCATACATATTTCAATTTAGGCGAGAAAGATATAAAGAATCATCTTCTATGCCTAAAATCCTCAAAAGTCTCTAGTTACGATAATGAATTGATACCAACTGGCTTTGTTGATGTTCCGGATTATATGGATTTCTCTAACCCAAAAGAAATAGGGGAATCAATGGATAAAGATGAACTAAAGAAAAGCAGAGCTAGAGGGATAGATCATTGCTATTTGCCAGAAGAAAAGGCTATTTCTTTGCAAAGCAAAAGATTTAGGTTAACCCTCACGAGTGATCGCCCATGCATACAGGTCTATAGCAACAATTACCCAGTCGATAATCTTCTTATGAGCGGCAACAAACTAGACTCAAGGGGATTATCTCTTGCCTTAGAGCCCTTTATTTATCCAAATGACTTCTGTTTAATGAAGTCAAAAAAGGAAGTTTGGTCTAAAATGTATATCAAATACGAATTTGAGAGGATTGGCTAATATGGAGATTGAAAAGAAAATCAAGGAATTGGTGGAATACGCCAAAATACATTTATATTTATGCGAGGAAGATGAGATTTATTTCACAAACCTTCTCCTCAAATATTTTGGTTTAGAAAAGCCCTATGAAGGGGAAGTTGATACAGATCATCTAGCCTCTCTTCCCTATCCAGATGAAATCCTTGAACCAATCAAAGAATATCTTATGAAGGAAAAAGGCTTAGAAGAAGGAGAGGCTGAACGCGAATGTGTTTATCTAATCGGCCTTCTTAGCCCCAGACCTTCCGAAGTCGATATGGTCTTCTCTTCTTTATATGAGAACAAACCAGAATCCGCCACATCGTATTTATACGATTTATCAATCAAAAACAACTATATCGCCAAATCCAAAGTCGATAAGAACATCATTTGGGATGCTTATTACGAAGATGGCTCGCCTCTAGAGATATCAATCAATCTATCCAAACCGGAGAAGAATAACAAA
This sequence comes from Bacilli bacterium, assembly GCA_017468925.1. GTDB lineage: Bacteria > Bacillota_I > Bacilli_A > RFN20 > CAG-826 > UBA4951. Next base: position 36,578 of record JAFUHI010000010.1, read on the forward strand.
GACATCGCTAAATTAGTCAAAGCCAAGGCGAGCACCGGCTATCCTAAATGCGTTCTCTGCGAGCAGAATATTGGCTTTGCAGGACATGAGAAGCATCCCGCTAGAGAGAATCTTAGATTCATCCCCTTGACACTAGACGGAGAAAGATGGTTCATGCAATATTCGCCATATGTTTATTACGATAGGCATTGCATCGTTTTCCATAAGGACCATATCCCGATGGCAGTCAATCGACACATCTTGAATTGCTTATGCGATTTCGTTGATGCTTTTCCTCATTTCTTCATTGGAAGCAACAGCGATCTCCCAATCGTAGGAGGATCCATCCTCAATCATGAGCATTTCCAAGGTGGTGCGCATCTATTGCCTCTATTAAAAGCGAAATCCAAGAAAGTCTTCTTTGAAAAAGAAGGACTCACCTTAAGCAAGGTTGATTTCTATGACACTTGCTTAAAAATCGAAGGAAAGAAAAGAAACGAAATCCTGGATTTGGGCGAAAAGATAATCAACAAATGGAAGACGTATGATGATTTAGAAAACGAGATAATCCACGAAAGCGATGGGGAAAGACATTCGACCACCACGGCGATAATAAGGAAAGAGAATGATGTTTATCAATTGTTCCTTATTTTAAGAAACAATAGGTGCAATGAAGCCCATCCAGATGGCATCTTCCACGCGCATAAGGAATATCACCATATCAAGCATGAAGGAATCGGGTTAATCGAAGCGGCAGGCCTATTTATCCTCCCACCTAGATTAGTAAGACAATGCAAAGAAGTTGAAGAAGCACTCAATATGGGCAAAGAGGAATATCTAGAGAAATATCCAGACTTAATCGACTTCGAAAGAATGATAACGTTAATGAAAAATAATAATTGGACATCTAGAGAATACATCAATGATGTATGCAAGAACATCTTGAAGAACGTTGCCGTATTCAAAGACGATAGCAAAGGCAACAAAGGACTAGATAGATTCATAGAGGCTGTTTTAGATGAATAAGAAGATAGGACCAAGCGCTCTTTTCCGCGCATTTTATAAGCAAAAAGAAGATTGCCTTTTCGTTTCCTATGGAAGGCTTGAGATATTGGGTAACCATACCGACCACAATAATGGGTTATGTTTGGTGTCAACCGCCTCGATGGGGATAAAGGCCGCCATCAAGAAAAGAGATGATAAAATCATCTCAATCAAAAGCGATGGATATGATTGCTTCTCTTTTGCTCTGGATGATATCTCTCCTTTAGAAAAAGAGAAATTCACTTCGATTGCCTTAACAAAAGGGGTGGTATCAAAGATAAAAGAGCTTGGATATAAAGTAGGAGGATTCTCCGCTGCCTTGACTAGCGATATATTCCAAGGCGCAGGGGTCTCTAGCAGTGCCTGCTATGAGATATTGATAGGCGCCATCATCAATTATCTATATAACGATAATAAAATAAGCCGCATCGAATTAGCGAAAATCGGCCAATATGCCGAAAACGTCTATTTCGGGAAACCTTGTGGCTTATTGGACCAGATGGGCTCTGCCTTAGGGGGAATAACCTTCCTTGATTTTAAAGACGTAGAGAAACCAATCGTAGAGAATATGGTGTGGCCAGAAGAATGGGATCTCCATATCGTATTGGTTAATCCAGGATTAAGCCACGCCAAATTATCGCACCTATATGCTTCCATCCCGCTTGATATGAAAGCGGTGGCGTCTTCATATGGCAAAAATGTCTTAAGAGAACTTGATGAAAACGAAGTTCTCCCAACTCTTGATGAACATAAAGAACTAACCTTGCTCCAAAAGAATAGAGCGAGACATTATTTTGGAGAAAATAGAAGAGTGCTTCTAGCAAAAGAAGCCATCCAAAACAAGGACAAAGAGACATTCCTCTCTTTGGTAAAAGAGACTGCTAAATCCTGCAAAGAATTGCTCAAGAACACATATGTTGAAGGTAGTTTTGAATATTCTCCGCAAGAAGCATTGGATTACGCCTCAAATTATATCGGAAGAGGTGCAGCCAGATCGATGGGCGGAGGCTTCGCCGGAAGCATCATCTGCTTTGTGAATGGGAAAGATGTAGAAACATTCAAAGCAAAGATGATGGAGAAATACGGCAAGAAATCTACAGTTGAGGTGAATATACCGCCTTTAGGCGCCCACAAAATAGAGAAATGAAGATGAAACGATGTTCAGGCGTTTTGCTGCCGATAAGTGCGTTGCCTTCCCGCTTTGGCGTGGGGGATTTCGGCTTATCAGCCTATCGTTTCGCCTCTTTATTAAAAGAAGGGGGATTTAGCCTATGGCAAATATTGCCTCTAAATCCATTAGGCTATGGCCATTCGCCATACCAGCCATTTTCTTCATACGCTTTCGATGAGATATATATCGATTTGGATGCCCTTGAATACGATATTCCTTCTTTTAACGAGCATTCGCCCAAAGTGGATTATGAAGCGGTCAGGGAATATAAAACCATATATCTTAAAAAGATATATCACTCCCTAAGGGAAAAGAATCAAATAGACGTCTCTTCTTTCATTAAGCGTCATAAATGGGTGAGAGATTGGGCTATATTCATGGTCAACAAGAAGAAAAACGACCTCAAATGCTGGAATGAATGGAAAGAAGAAGACAAAGAATCTCTATCCCACAAAAGGAAGTTCTTCTTAGATAATAAAGAAGAATGCTTATATGAGATATGGCTTCAACAAGTCTTGTATTCCCAATGGGATAGACTGCATAAGCATCTAAGAAGCCTAGGTATAAAGGTAATAGGGGATTTGCCTTTCTATGTCGGATATGATTCTTGCGACGTATACGCGAATCAAGATAAGTTCCTTTTGAATAAAAAAAGCAAGGAGCCCTCCTTCATCGCAGGCGTGCCGCCTGACTACTTCTCTAAGACTGGTCAAAGATGGGGAAATCCTATCTATAATTTCAAAGAAATTAAGAAAGAAAGTTATTCGTTCATCATCGATAGAGTTTTTCACAGCGCGAAGATATATGACATCGTTCGTTTAGACCACTTTAGAGCCTTCGATACCTATTGGAAAATCAAAGCATCCTGTCCCACCGCGGAAGATGGCAAATGGGTATTAGGCCCAGGATATAAATTATTCAATACCCTCAAGAAGAAATATCCTAGGATCAATATAATCGCCGAGGACTTAGGGGAATTAAGGCCAGAGGTATATAAGCTTAGGGATTTTTATTCTTTCCCCGGGATGAATGTGGTGGAATTCACCTTTGTTGATGAAGAGGTAGAGCATAAAAGCAAGATAGATAAAGAAAACATGGTCGCTTATCTAGGCACGCATGATAACGATCCTTTCTTATCTTTCTTCGATAAATTAAGCGATTATGATAAATATAGATGGAGTGAGGCTATAAAGAATAAGGGGATAGAATTCATTTCCCCAAACGATGCCTTCCTCCATTACCTTTTCTCTTTGAAGGCCTCCTATGCGATTATATGCATGCAAGATATACTGGGATTAGGCGAAGAAAGTAGGCTTAATACCCCAGGATTAATCAATGCTTCCAATTGGGCCTGGAGAATGGCTTCTTTCTCTCCATTTGAAGAGAAAATCAAGTACTGCAACGAACTAAATAAGAGGTATCAAAGATGAAAAAGATAGGCATTGTCTCCCTTGGCTGCGCGAAGAACCTCATCGACAGCGAAATGATGCTAGGGATGTTCAAAGACGGGGACTATATATTCACCTCATCACCCGAAGAGGCTGATTTGATAATCATCAATACATGCGGCTTCATCGAAAGTGCTAAAAAAGAAGCAATTGAGACGATTTTGGAGATGGAGAGATATCATAAAAAGCTTCTGGTGACAGGTTGCTTAGTAACTAGATATCAAAAAGAATTAGAGGTAGAGATGCCAGAAGTCGATTGCTATAGCCCCATAAGCGAATATCCTTCTTTGCATGAGAAAGTCAAAGCGATGCTAGATAGAGATGATATCGTCCAGATGGATCCATTAAGACGAGTGGTATCCACCCCATCGTATTCGGCGTATCTTCGCATAAGCGATGGCTGCAACAATTTCTGCTCATTCTGCGCGATACCCTATATCCGTGGGAGATTCGTCTCTAGACCCTATGAAGAGATAATTAAAGAGGCTAAAACCTTAAAAGAAGAAGGGATAAAAGAAATATCCATCATCTCCCAAGACACGACGATGTATGGGGTTGATTTCCCTTCTAAGCACCCAAACATCGTGGATTTGTTAAAAGAATTGGATGATATGGGTTTCTATTCGATTAGGCTCCTATACCTATATCCAGGCGAAATAAGCGATGAATTGCTTAATCTAATAAAAGATTCAAAATCAATCGCTCATTATTTTGATATTCCAATCCAATGCGGTTCAAATCATCTACTAAAGAAGATGAATAGACATTGCACCAAAGAAGAGACGATTGCCCTATTCAAAAAGATAAAAGCGATGATGCCGGAAGCGATTCTACGCACCACACTAATATCTGGATTCCCAGATGAAAATGATGATGACCAGAAAGAGATCATCGAGATGATGAATGAGATTAGATTCGATCATCTGGGTGATTTCATCTACTCTAGAGAAAAAGGTACCGCTTCTTATAAATATAAGAACCAAGTCCCAGAAGAGATAAAAGAGAAAAGAAGGGATGAGATATTAAGACTCCAGAAGAAGATATCCTATTCAAATAACAAGAAACAGATAGGAAAAGTGATGGAGGGGATTGTTACTGGCTATGACCCATTCACCCATAGGTATAATCTAAGATCTTATTGGAATGCGCCTGACGACATTGATGGGAGAATCGAATTCACTTCATCAAGATGCCTAAAAGAAGGCGATATCGTCAAAGTGAAGATAACCTCAGCCTTCATATATGACCTAATGGGAGAAGAAGTGTCATAAAAAGGTTGCTAACGTTAAATCATTATTCTATAATCTACTTCGCTTAAAGTTATTCTTTAGGCTCCTGCCCCTTTAGTTAATCGGTATAACAGGTCCATGGTAAGGACCAATGCGTAGTTCGACTCTGCGAAGGGGCACCAGATAAAAAATTACAGTGACAATACAAGGTCACTGTTTTTATTAATTTAGGTAGAACAATACTCTATCTTATGGTAGAATATAATTAATAAAAGGAGAATCGTTTAATGAATAAAATTACTATTAAAAATATTGAAATTAATGTAACTGGAATTAGTGATAATGATTTTATTAGTTTAACTGATTTAGCTAGGTTTAAGAATTCTGAAGACCCCAATGCTGTTATTGCTAATTGGATGAGAAGAGTTGACACTATTTCTTTTCTAAAACTGTGGGAACAACTCAATAATAACAATTTTAAACCCACCGATTTCGAGGGGTTTAGAAGTAAGCCTGGAGAAAATGCTTTTACTCTTTCTCCAAAAAAATGGATTGAATTGACCAACGGAATTGGCATTAAAGTCAAGTCTGGAAGATACGGAAGTGGAACGTTTGCCCACCATGATATTGCATTGGAATTTGCATCATGGATTTCGCCTGAAATAAAACTTTATATTATAAAAGAATTCCAAAGACTTAAAGTCCAAGAATCTGAACAACTTGAGTGGCACGGTAAAAGGATGCTAACAAAGCTTAATTATTTAATTCAAACCGATGCAGTTAAAGAACACCTTGTCCCTGTCGAACTCTCTTATGAACAAAAGAGCTATATTTATGCAAACGAAGCAGATCTTTTAAATGTTGCTTTATTTGGTAAAACAGCCAAAGAATGGAGAGAATTAAATCCAGATAAAGAAGGCAATATCAGAGATTATGCTAACACAATTGAATTAGCAATTTTAAGTAATCTGGAATTTATGAATGCTCAATTGATACCAAATAAAATTTCACCAAAAGAGAGATTAATTATTCTTAATAAAGAAGCTAATAAAGAAAAAGAATTGTTTAATAGAAACTACGAGAAACCAATTAAGAGAATAGAAAAGAATTAATTTAAAATGACTTTTTGTGGTTCCATTTTGGAACCTCAAGTTTACTATATGCTACAGCATATTAAGGATTAGGAGGATGGTAAAAATGCCAGCATACAAAGTATTAGGAGATAGAATCAAAAAGATTCGTTTAGAAAACAATATGACTCAGCAAGAATTTGCGGAGGCATTAGGCTACGCCCATAAATCAATGGTGAATAAGATTGAAACAGGATTAACCGAAATGTCTTTTGATAAAGTTATAGCGTTAATCCTTACATTTAATGTAAATGCTGCTGAATTCTTGGATTTAAGTGATGCTGAGACCAATAAATTAATGGATATGGCACATGACGCTGACAAACCAGATTGGCGAAAGATATATCCACTTAAATCTAGAGATGAAAGTGTTATTTATATAAAACCAACATTAATTGCATCTACTAGAAATATCGAAGTCGGTAAATATTC
>JAFUHI010000001.1 GCA_017468925.1 Bacilli bacterium
CGGTTCATCATTTGGATCTTGTTTTACTAACTTTCCTTCAATAGCATACTGCAAGATTGATTTCTTTAGTTTTTCAGGAAATTCTTCTTCTAACTTAGATAATTTCTTTTCATACGTATCATATTCCTGAAGCAATGGTTCGAGCATATTTATTCTATCAACTATACGTTCTTGCTCTTCTAGTGGAGGCACTGCAATCAATGAATTTCTAAACAATTCTTTATTAAGGTGTGGAATTGCAGCGCCAACTTTTGAATTTCTATACATTTCTTTATTTAAGAGAAAAATTAGCAACAAATAATCGTAGTTGAATGACGCGTTTGCGGCAAATATTTTAAATGTGGAGCCTAAATATCCTTTGAATGGAGGAGTCATTATTTCTCCGGAATTTTCACCATCTACAAGAATCACTTTATTCGTTTGGTCAACAATGATGCCTGAATTAACATAGTCTGGTTCTTTTAAGCCCCTAATTACCTTTGCTTCAAGATAAGGTAATTTTTTACCATAAGTTTTTTCTCCGTTTTCTAACCAACACAAGCTAGATTGTCTTATCCAAGTCCAACTTCCAGGTATATCAAAAGGCGAATCTTCAAGTTTTACTGGTTCATTTTTGTCTATCTTCTCATAATAGCAATTATTAACGTATTCATTTGTTTGGTTTAAGATGTAAATGAAAAGTACAGAGGGAACATGCCATCTGTACTTCTTTTTTAATTATCTAACAGCTCAAATATATTTCTAATCAAGAGCTTTTGTCTCTCGTCTAAATGGCGATATCTACTAACTATACTATCGACGTCAGTAGATTCTTCTTTGAAAAATTCTGATATTGAAATACCAAATGCTTCACAAATATCGTTTAGCGTATCTACCCTAGGACTATTTTTGCCTCTAGCTATGCTAGCAATAGTGGAACGATGGACTCCAGATCTTCTACTAAGCTCATATTCGGTCCATTTATTTGTTTCCATTAAATAATTAATCTTGGCCTTTACATCGATCATTTCTTTCCTCCTTTGTATGTATGTATCAATACATAAAGAAGGGTTATCAAGTAATTAGTCGGAAAATTAGACTAATTCGTATGAAATAATCGCCTAATAGTGGTCTTGCTTTTTGTTTTAGAATCTTTTTACAAGAACTTTTATTTGGAAAGAGAATATCGATGGCAGCAGAAGAAGAGAAGCAAAAAGTACGTGATAGGCAAAGGGGTTATAGAGCTGATGAAATTGTTGTTATTAAAGCAGCTGAACCAGTATCCATTCGCGATACAAGTACAAAATTAAGAGTTGCCGCTTATTGTCGTGTATCTACAGACAACATAGAACAAACCTCTTCTTTTGAACTGCAAAAGTTATATTACGAAGAATATATCGGCGATCATGAAAACTGGGAGATGGTGGGGATATACGCTGATGAAGGTATATCTGGTACATCTTTAAAACATCGCGATGAATTCATTCGCATGATTAATGATTGCCGCTTAGGGAAAATTGATTTAATAGTTACCAAATCAGTTTCTAGATTTTCTAGAAATGTTGTGGTTTGTGTTGAAACAGTCAGGGAACTTAAAAGTTTAAAACCTCCAGTAAGAGTATTTTTTGAAAGCGAAGGAATTGATACTGGCGATAGTTCTTCTGACGTAATGCTTAATATCTTGGCCATTTTTGCTCAGGAAGAATCTCACACTAAAAGCGAAATAATGAATTGGTCTATCGATAATAGATTCGCTAGAGGTAATTTTTTAACTCCTCGTTTATTTGGCTATAAGGTAGATCCAGATAAACCAGATAGATACATAATCGTAGAAGAAGAAGCTGAAATTGTTAGACTCGTTTATTCAATGTATATCACTGGATATTCTCCAAACGAGATAGCGGAAACAATGACTAAACTTGGCTATATCTCAAATGTCCGAGGCGATAAAAAATGGAATGCAAATGTTGTGAACAACATTATATCTAACGAAAGAAGATGTGGAATGATTATCGCTAGAAAGACATATACGGTTGATTTTACTACTCATGAAAAGCGCATAAACGTTAATCAAAGAAATAAATATAAGCTTGATGATCATCACGAGGGAATAGTCGCTAAAGAACTATATGAGGAAGCCTTAAGAATAAAACAGCTAAGGAAACAAAGATATTTTGATGTTGTACCTCCTTTATCGGTTATAAAAAGTGGTGCCTTAAAAGGATTCGTTCCTGTTTGCATTAGATATACAGGTTTTACCTATGAAAACTATAAATTTGCTAGTGATTTTGCTTATGCAAAAGATAGAGATGGAAACGCTATTCGTGATTCTTATAAAACATTAGATAAAAGAGATCTTGGAATTGTTGATTTTACCGGTTTTGAAAAATTAGATTCTCAGCTTATTTCAAGAAATGGCATGCCGACTTTATGGTTTAAAGAAAGACAACTATTTTTCAGTAAGGCATGTATTGAAAAAATGATGGATTCTGAATGTGTAGAACTTTTATTTGAACCAACAGAAATGCTTTTGGCGATTAGAAGTTGCGATGAAGATAATCCATACGCCATTAAATGGGGAAAGAATAAAGATGGAAAAATGCTACCTTTAATTAAAGCCAGCACTGGATTTTCTTCAATTTTATATAAATGCCTAAATTGGGACCCTAAAGATAGATATAGATTAATTGGTGTAAGAAGAACTAGAGGAAAAGACTCTATAGTACTTTTTGATTTAAACACCGCAGAAAAGATTCATCGCGAAGAAATAATAAATGATTCATCGGATGAATTAACAATTAAGACAACAACGTATTTAGATGAATATTTAATCGATCATTTTGGTAATGATTATTATCAAGATGTCTATTCTATGAGGTTATACCTCATGGATCTACTTAAGAAGTGGAATTTAGATGCTGAATTAATTCCTGTTACTGAACCAGACGAATGGCTCGTAAAAGCAAAGGAATTGGTCAATAAACATTTAGCTAAACTTATGGAGGGATAATATGGCAGATGATTTAAAAATTAAATCAACTGATGTCGAATACGATGATGACGTCGAAGAGATTGATGAATTTGAATATTCAGGATATCAAGTTGTAAGAAGGGAGTTTTACGCGCATATACACGATCCAGCTGTGAGCTTCAGAATCGATAGCATCACATTCAATACCGCGTGTATCAATAAGTTAGACTCACTTTACATTCAAATACTGGTAAATCCAGAAACAAAGAAAATGATTATTAAAGAATGTGATGAAGATGCAAAAGACGCTATTAAATGGTGCCGCATTCAAAAATCGACGGGCAAGAAGGTTCCAAGAAGGATATTGTGCAGAATGGCTGCTCTCATGTTTTATGACAAATTTAAATGGGAGCCAAAATACAAATATAAAATCCAAGGAAACAAGGCAAAATATCAAAATACAACAATGATAAGTTTTGATTTAAAAAGCACGGAAACTTACGCTCCTATATCGGTTGATGAAAATGGTAACAAAAATAAGAGCATGCCTTTTTATCCAGAAGATTGGAAGAATTCCTTTGGACTTCCAGTTAACGAACATTCTGAATCAATGGTTTTGAATATGTTAGAAGGCTACCAAAGACTTGAATATACGCAACGCAGAAATGTCAAACTCAAGAAAGAAGGCCATACCTCGATATTTGATCTAAACGGAGGGGATAGAAATGGCGGGCAGTAAAAGAATAACGACATCGCTTCAATATTCAAATGGCATGGTAAGAATATCTATAGAAAGCTTAAGGCTATTAGGTAATCCAGAGTATGTAACCATTATGGTTAACGAAAGTTGTGACCAGCTCAGTTTTCTTCCAAGTGCTAAAACCGATAATGCGGCTTTGATGGTCAGATATGACAAACTTAAAACCAATAGAGGAATGATGATATATTCATGTAATTTGGTTAGAAAAATTTTTGATATAGAAGGTTGGGACCACACATATAGATATAGAATTCCCGGTCATTATTATGAGGAAGCAAACATCATTTATTTCGACCTTAAAAAAGCTCATAGGGTAGAACACAATGAGCTACTCTTTGGTAGAGGTGATTAGTATGGAAGAATACGAAAATGAATATTTAGAAGAAGAAAATAATGCTGAATTACCAGAAACCAACACAGCTGAAGAAGATCCGTTTTTATTTGATTTTAAAGCTATACGCGAAAAAAATGGGATGAGCATAGATGATGTTGCTGAATTAATAGGAATAACACCTGGACATTATAAGAAGATAGAAAGGAAAGTTGTACCTCTAACCGATGTTATCGCTCAAAAATTTAGTGAGTTATATCAAATGGAAATTAAGCCTTATAGGCTTCCAAAAACAAATGAGCCTGCTATTAATTCATTTGGGCCAAAAACAATAGTGCCATCCAAGAAGCTAGATCTAGTTAGTGATTCATCTGGTAAAGCATTAAATATAGCGCTCAAAAAAAGACATGCAAAAGTAGCTAACAAACTTATGCTTTTATATAAGAAAATTGGAGAAATAAGGGCAGTTGTTGATTCCGTATTTTTAGAAGGTGGTGATGAATAATGGGTAATGGAAGTGCTGGTTTATTTGTTATTGCCAAAAATCCGAAAGGAAAAATGAGAACAACTGTTGTAAATGGTGCGACTTATTATTCATTAATGGATATTGGCCACGCTATAGGAATAGGAAATCCACATGGGGCTAAACCCTATTTAGATGAAAAAGAAATATATAGAGGAAGTTCAAAAAGCAGCCCAACTTTTATTAGCGTTAGAAATGTTTTGAGATTACTATTTTATGCCAAAAATAATGTGCTGAGTGATTTTGTTTCATGGCTTATTAATGTTCTGCTTCCATTTGAAATAAAAAACGAGTTGATACAAGTAACTAAAACCGATGAAGTAGTATCACCAAAACAACCAAATTTAGAATTTGCCGATGATGAGGAATTAGATGAGGATTCATATGCAATTCTGAACAAAGAGCTGAGAAAACAAATACTTGTATTTGAAAGAGAGGTATTGAAGGCTGAACAAGTATTTATGGATATAGGTGATTTATTAGATTCAGCTAATGAAATAATTAATCCCGAAAGCATAAAAAAGACTTCAGTCAATCAATGAAAAGGGTGATGCAAATGCATCATCTTTTTTTGTTTCAAACTGGTTAAGAGGGTTTAACCCTCGTGTCTGTCCAGTTTTTATAAGGGGTTTAAAGAGTAACCCTATATGACGCTCAACCAGTTGTCCTAGAAATAGTCAATATGTTAAAAATCTTCAAAAAAGCAATAAAAAACACGTATTTTTATGTACGTGTCTCGACAATCGATGATGGCGGAGGAACAGGGATTTGAACCCTGGCACCCGGTTAAGAGTCTACGAGCTTTCCAAGCCCGCCCCTTCAGCCACTTGGGTATTCCTCCAGCCGTAAGAAAGATTATACGTGTACTCGTTCGTTTTTTCAATCAACTTTGTTGTATAATTGTTCGCATGTTGGAAATTACGATAGCAAAGACTGATGATGGGGCAAGAATTGAGAAGTTCGTTAGAAGATATTTAAGCGACGCCCCACTATCTTTCATATACAAAGCATTCCGCAAAAAAGATATCAAAGTCAATGGCCACTGGGTTCATAAAGACCATGTGTTGAAAGAAGGGGATGTCGTTAGGATTTATGTCACTGACCAGCAATTAGAGGATTTCCGCAAACCCAAAGCGCCAGAGAAGATTGAACTGAAATTCCCTATCATATATGAAGATGAAAACGTCCTTATAGTGAATAAGCCTTCGGGCATCTTGGTCTACGGAGACGCAAAAGAGAAGAGGAACACACTGGCGAATAATGTTTTGAATTACCTTTATTTCAAAGGGGAATACGATCCCAATTCAGGTGCTTTTGTCCCAAGCCCTGCCCATAGGTTGGATAGAAATACATCAGGCTTAGTCATATTTGGGAAAAACGATGCGGCGTTAAAACAGCTAGAGGAACTATTCAAAGAAAGAACGTCAATTAAAAAGATGTATTTGGCATTGGTTAAAGGGATAATCAAAGAAGAAGGCGAGATTAACGCCCCTTTAAAGAAGGATGAATCAAGTGGCTTTGTCAAAGTGGTATCGATAGAAAACGGTGGCAAAACCGCCTTAACCAAATATAAGCCAATTGAGCATTTCTCTTCTTGCACGTTGGTCGAATGCGAACTAATAACCGGAAGAACCCATCAAATCAGAGCCCATATGGCGTATATTGGACGTCCTTTGGTGGGCGATGGCAAATATGGTGATTTCTCTTTCAATAGAGAATTCAAAACGAAATTTGGCATTGAACATCAGTTTCTCCACGCTAAATCAATGTCTTTCGGGAAAATCGATGGAGTGCTTTCCTCGCTTAGCGATAAGACGTTTGTTGCCTCCATGCCAAAAGATAAAAGCGGCTGCCTTACTAAATTAAGAGAAAACAATTAATCTATTATTCCCTTTTCTATTAGGTTCTGCAGGGTTTTTCCAACCCCATCTTTTGATGATGTGTCTAGTGTTTCTTCAAATGAAGAGGATAGAAGAGGGCTTTTGCACCCTTTCATAGCAAAACCGTATTTTGCTTCTTTTAGCATCTCATAATCGTTATCAGCGTCCCCAAAAGCGATTATATCCTCTTTCTCTATCTTGAGTTTTGAAGCAATCTCTTTTAAAGCAGATCCCTTTCCTATATTGGGAAGATGCAGCTCGCTATAAAAAGAAGAGGACCAATGTCTAAAAGATATGCCTTCATAAGATGAGACGATATCCTCTAAGGCTTTGTCGTTTTTGTGGACAGTCCTAAATAAAACCGCATAGCAGTCTTCTTTAAGTATCTCGTTTATTTTTCCTTCTTTTTCTTCCATTCCTTCATAGGGGAAGTAGTGGTCTAAGTATCTATCATACCTATTGCGATAAATCGTGTTTTTCCCTTCACAGTGGAATGAGGTGATTATATCTTTGCCTCTAATCGCAATATCTTTTATGGCGTCCATCGGGAAAAGATGATGAATCTCTTTGAAACTAGCATCACTTGGATTGCATAGAAGCGCCCCATTATATGCGATAGCGGGCGATTTCAAACCTAACAACTTATAATAAGGTATCAAAGAACGAAGAGGCCTTCCGGTAGCCAAAACTATGATATGGCCTTTCTTAGAGAGATCTTTCAAAATTGTGGCGGTCAATGCCCCCAATCTCAAATTATCATCTATCAAAGTCCCATCGATATCGATGGCGATTAATTTCTTCATTAGTCTATGGTTAGCAATCCGACCGCCTTTTGGACTCTTTTTAATGTCTTTGAAGCGACTTTGCTGGCTTTTTCCGCGCCTTCCTTAAGTACTTTCACATAGGCTTTGGAAGCGATTATCTCTTCATATCTCTGCTTGAATGGGGTTAGTTCTTCCTCAACCGCATCAGCAACGGCTTTTTTGAAATCTCCATAACGGAAGCCATTAAATGTTTTTTCCGCTTCCTCGATGCTTATGTCTTTGCATGAAGCGTAGATGGTTAATAGATTTGAGATGCCTGGCTTATTTTCTGGATCATATTTGACTTCTGTTCCGGAATCGGTGACTGCACTCATAATTTTCTTGCGGATGGTTTTCATATCATCTTTCAAGAAGATGTCGCCTTTAGGATCGCTCTTGCTCATTTTCTTTGTCGGATCGGATAAAGACATGATTCTCGCTCCGACTTTTCTTATTTGAGCTTTAGGCATTATTAGAATATCGCCATATTTGGTGTTGAAGCGGTGGACTAAGTCTCTAGTTATTTCAACATGCTGTATTTGGTCTTCGCCCACAGGGACGATATTCGCATCATATAAGATAATGTCAGAGGCCATTAAGACAGGATAGGCAAATATTCCTAAGCCAATCTGAGAATCATTCATCTTAGAGCATTTGTCTTTGAATTGGGTCATGCGTTTCAATTCACCCATGAAAAGATAATTCTGCATTATGGCGTTCAGCTCTGCGTGAGCGGACACGCTGGATTGGAGGAATATGGTGCATTTCTTTGGGTCTAATCCGCTGGCGAGATAAAATGAAGCGATATCGATGGAGTTATTTCTTAGGACTTCTGGATCTATAGGCAATGTTAAAGCGTGCAAATCCGCGATGAAGATAAAAACCTCACTTTGGTCCTGGAAATCTTTAAAATGTTTTAAGGCTCCTAAATAGTTTCCTAGAGTTAGTTGTCCTGTTGGCTTGATGCCTGATAAAATGCGATCCATATATTTACCTCGCTAGAATTATAACGCATAAAAATAAAATATAAGTATTTAAGTATTTGTAGAGAGAATTTCTTTTTCTATGATACAATCATAACGTGATTAAAATTTATTATTCCGCAAGCTGCTCAAGCTGCCGCAAAGTCAAAAAATGGTTCGATGATCAAAAGATACCTTATGAATCAAAGGATATATTTTCAGGTGAGCTAACCAATGCGGATATCATGGAAGTTATCCATAAATGCGAGAATGGGACCGATGATATAATATCCCCCCGTTCCAAGATTGTGATGGAGAATAACATCGATTTCGAGGAAATGACTATTTCTCAATTAATCGACTTCATAAAAAAGAATCCTTCTATTTTAAGAAGGCCTATCATCGTTGATGATCATAGGATACAAGTTGGATACAATAGCGAAGAAATTAGCACTTTCATCCCGAAAGCCAGACGCTTCGCCGAAAGCGTATGCAATCCAAAAGATTGCCCGAATTATGGCTCATGCCTCTCTTCTTTGGATCAAGAAGGCAAAATCAAACTGAATAAATAATTATTTGCCGATTCTATTGGCTTCTTCTCTGGCTCTGCGAACCTTAGATTTTTTGCTGATGGCGAAAGGGACTCCTAATTTATCGAACAATTCTTCCAATAGCCTTGTGGCGTCCCCGATATTGTTGTATTCGAGTTCTATCTCGTAGTCTTTTTTATCGTAATAAGTATTTTCGTCTAGTGACAATTTCCCGCCTAAATAGGGGATATCAATACGTTTTGTGGTCAATTTGGCTTTGATTTGCAAGGATTCTGGATTTATTTCGAGCATGTCCAAGAAGCGGTGGATGTCACCTTGTGGGAAGATGTGTTTGTCAGTGAAATCATAAAAGGTTTTAGAATCCCAGGTGCAATTCTTCTCTAATAAGCCTTGTGATAAGGGGGTTTTCAAAGTCATCTCATAATATTCGCCTTTTTCTCTTATGCGGAGGGCGAACCCCTCCCTCGCCATAATCCCTTCATTGTTATCCAAATAATAGTTGGTTTGGGTGTATGATGGGTATCCTTTGAATTCATTGACGAATTTGGCGAAATCTTCCTCGCTTACCAAGGCTTTCGCTTCTATTTCAATCGCATTGCTCATAATCTTTCTCCGTGTGGTAATATAATAACATGTTATTTATCGTTTATGATGATTTTCTTATAAGCAATCTCTGGTGGATTGCAGCGATCGCGGTCCTACTAATCGCAGGTATTTTTTATCTCGTTGATTTTTTGATCAAAAGGAATAAAAAGAAGAGAAGTGAATCTCCTAAGCCGGAGATAGTCGCATCCTCTTATCTTGAGGCCTTGGGTGGAAAAGAAAACATCCTGGACAAGAGGCTTGATAAATCAAGAATCGTGCTTGTTTTAAAGGATTATTCTTTGGTTAAGAAAGAAGAACTAGAAAAAATCGGTGTCACCGGTTTTATCCTCATGAGCGACAAATTGACTCTTGTCATCAAAGACAAAGCAGAAGAAGTCTATAAATTAATTTTTAGCGAATAGATGTTCTTTTATATCTTCGGTCGGAAGCCCCATGACATTATCATAGGATCCTTCTATTTTTTCTATTAATCCCGCTTCATCCTGGATGCCATAGGCACCTGCTTTATCAAGCGGTTTATATTTCCTTATGTAATTCCATATTTCTTCATCGCTTAAAGAGGAGAAATACACCACGGTGGTGACAGATCTATTAATTTCTCTATCTTTTGAGATATATGTATATCCAGAGATGACTTCCTGTTTTTTTCCAGATTGCTCTTTTAGCATTCTAAAAGCGTCTTCCTCGTCTTTAGGTTTGCCCAAGACTTTTCCGTTAAGAAGAACAATCGTGTCGACCGCTAAAACCTCATCATCTGGATGAAGAGAATAAACGGAATAGGCTTTTAGTTTGCTTTCTTCCAAAGCCAACATAGAAGGGGAGATACAAGAATCTAAAACCCTTTCGTCGACATTGGCGACTATTATTTCAAAGTCTTGGATAAACTTCTTTAATAATTGCTTCCTTCTTGGGGAGGCAGAAGCCAAGATGAACATCTTTTATTTGGCCTCATCCATCAAAGCGACGACCACCATCGGGTTTCTTTCGGTTTTGCGGTGGATGTATTTGCTCACCTCGTGCTTGATGTTGTTTTTGATATCAAAGACGCTTTCTCTTTTGGCTAAGCAGGCTTCCAAAGCTTCTTGAGCGTGCATCTGGGCGTGTCTAATGACATGGGTTTCCGCTCCGGTATTGAAGCCACGCGCGTATACCAAAGGCTTGACGATGGTGTTTCTTTTGTTGTCCAAAGCCAAAATGATGATGACCAAACCATCGTTTTTCATATTTTCTCTATCTCTAAGCATCGCGCCCGAAACCCCATCCAAATCGTTTCCGTCGATATAGACATCAGCCGCTTGGATATGGCCGCCTCTAGTTACTTTGTGCTTGTATAAAGTCAGCATATCGCCATTATTGCAGATGAAAATATTATCTTTTGGAATGCCTAATTCCTCCGCTAATTGGCCATGGAGCACAAGCATCCTATATTCGCCGTGGGCCGGCATGAAGTGCTTTGGATTCATTAGCTTAAGCATCAGCCTCAATTCTTGCCTTGATGGGTGGCCCGATGAATGCAAAGAGAAGGCTAAGCCGTTGGTTTTGACATCTGCGCCTTGCTTAACTAAATCATTGACCAGCCTATCGACTAAGGCTCCATTCCCTGGAATTGGGTTTGATGAGAAGATGATGGTGTCGCCAGGAAGGATTCTGATATTCTTATGGCTACCGTTTGCGATCCTAGATAAAGCCGCCATACTTTCCCCTTGCGAACCGGTGCAAAGGATGCAAATCTCGCTTAATTTGAAATTCCTCACTTGGTCGTCGGCGATTAAACTTGCATCAGGAATCTTGATGTATCCATAGGATCTAGCAATGGAAAAAACATTCTCCATGCTTCTTCCTAAGATGCAAATCTTCCTTTTGTGGGCTACAGCGACCTCAACGACTTGCTGAATACGGTTGATGTTGCTGGAGAAGGTGGAGACGATGATTCTCCCTTGGGCTTTCTCGAATATATCTTCGACCCCGGCTCTAACCGCCGTTTCGCTTGGGGTATATCCTTCTATTTCGGCGTTGGTGGAATCGGCTAAAAGCAAATCGACTCCTTCTTGCCCCATCTTTGCGACTTTTGCGATCTCAAAATCTGGGCCAACTGGAGTCAAATCTATCTTAAAGTCGCCCGTATCGACAATCCTTCCTTGCTTAGTATCCACGCAAATCCCGAACGAATCGGGGATGGAGTGGGTTACTCTAAAGAAAGAGACGCGGAAATCTTCGCCTACATTGACGATGGTGTCGCTATCGTACTCTACGATCTTGACTGGCTCTTTGATTCTGGCTTCTTCCAATTTGTTTCTTATCAAAGCTGCGGCAAGCCTTGGGGCGTATACCACAGGGATATTTATCATCCTGGCTAGGAATGGGATGCCTCCAATATGGTCTTCGTGGCCGTGGGTTATGAATAACGCTTTGATTTTGTTGCGGTTGTTTTTCAAATAAGTGTAATCGGGTATCACGTAATCAACGCCTGGCAAAGTCGCTTCTGGGAAGCGCACCCCAGCGTCAAGAAGGATTATGGATTTGTCGCTTTCGATGCAGTAGGTGTTTTTGCCTACTTCGGAAAGACCGCCCAAAGCGAATATATTTACGGGGTTTTCGCTTCTCATCATAATAAATTTCCTCTAAAAACTTTCATAAAATGGCGTGAACAATATGTAACGACTCATTTTCTAGAGAAAATATAACATGAAAAATGTTTTCAATAAACATAAAAGTCATTGAAACCGCTAACAATATTTTATATTGCAATCGCCCCTGGTATTTCTTTGTCGGGGTTATTTTTGTCTATGTGGTCGTAGAATAGTATTCCGTTTAGGTGATCTATTTCATGTTGGAGGACAATCGCTTCATAGCCTTTGGCTTTGAATGTCGTTTCTTCGCCTTTCCTGCAATCAAAGGCTTTGACTGTGATTCTAAAGTCACGGTAGACCCTTCCATGGTGCTCACTATCGACTGATAAACAGCCTTCTCCACTATATAAGTAGCATTTCTTCAAAGAAGAAACGATTATTTTCGGATTGACTAATTGGTGGATGACTTCATTTCCTTCCTCATCCACGTAATATATGGCTAGCATCCTTAGATTTAACCCTATCTGCGGGGCGGCTATCCCCACTCCGGATCTAACATTAGGATGTTTTTTCAAGAATTCCTCATCTTGGGAATCCTTCAAATATTGAAGCATTTCATCCAATGTGGCCTTCAATTCTTCTTTTAGAGGCATTTCAACCTCTTTGCATCTTTCCCTGAGGGATGGTTTGTTATCTTTGACAATCGTGAACATATCATCATTGTAGCACGAAGAAAGAAAAATAATTAAAATGTGCTTATGGAAAATATTATTTTCTCCTCGTGCTTAGAATTGAAGAAAGCGATGGAAAGCGATCCTAGGTTCATCCTTCTTAAAGAAAAAGAGGAAAAGGCTTTAAAAGATGAGGAAGTCGTATCTTTGATTACCAAAAAAGAAGCGATTCTAATGGAATATTCCTCAATCCTTTCTTATAAGAAAAAAGATGATCCTGAAGTTATTTCTATAGAGAAGAAGCTCCATCAAGCCAAGTTGCAGCTCGATTTGCACCCTTTGGTGAAGGAATATAACGAACAATACAAAATAGTTAAGAATATAATAATGGAGATAAACGATATCATTTTCTCGCCTTTCCAGAAAAAGATATTGGATATCGAGGTGAAATGAAATGATAAGGATTTCCGCGGGTAAATATCGTTCTAGAAACATTGAAGTGCCTCCTTCGACCACCGTCCCCACCAAATCGATTGTGAGGACTGCTCTTTCCAATGCGACTAATAACATAGTAAGAGGTGCATATGTCCTGGATCTTTTCGCGGGATCGGGGGCCTTAGGGATTGAGGCCTTGTCTAGAGGTGCCTCATTTTGTCATTTTGTCGACATTGATGAAAAGGCCTGTGAAATCATCAAAAAGAACCTCGATTCTTTGAAAGAAGAGAAAGCAAGAATCCATAACGCCAAATTTAAAGACGCTTTGTTCACCCTTAAGAACGAAGGAAAGACATTCGATATTGTTTTCCTTGACCCGCCTTATGCGATGAAAGAAGCGTATCTGGAGTCGATTGGCTATCTCCTCGCCAACGAGATGGTCAATAAAGGTGGATGCATCGTCGCCGAATTCGAAGGCGAATTGGGTTTGCCTATTAATTTATTTAATAAATATAAGGAATATACATACGGCCGCACCAAGGTGGCTATTTTGTGGAGGTAATTATGAAAATAGGGGTTTATCCAGGCAGTTTTGACCCAATAACCAACGGTCATTTGGATGTATTGAAAAGATCACTCAAAGTATTTGATAAAGTCATCCTTCTTTTGGCGGTGAACCCGTCCAAGAAGAGCCATTTTTCCATTGATGAAAGACTAAGCATGATGAAAGAGGCCGTTAAGGATTTGAAAGATGCAGAAGTTGATTTCACAGACGGACTGACTGTTGATTATTGCATCAAGCATAATTCAACCAGCATCATTAGGGGCTTAAGAGCGGTAACCGACTTCGAATACGAATTCCAATTAGCCGCCGCAAATGAATTCTGCAATCCAGAAGTGGATATGGTGTTCTTCATGGCAAGAAAAGATGAGATGTTCATCTCTTCGAGTGCTATAGACCAAATGTATGAGAATGGGGTGGACATATCTCCTCTTGTCCCTCCATGCGTTTTAGAAGCCTACAAAAGGAAATAAAAAACCGCAAGAAGCGGCTTTGAATTAGCTCATAATGAGGAAGTTTTGATGTATTTTATTCAAAATAAATCGCTATGTGTCCCAGTTCTTACCAAAGAAAGAATCAGATTATTGTCATAGATATGATAGATAAGTAGCCAATTTGGCTGGACGTGGCATTCTCTAAAACCCTTCCAGTTGCCAGATGATTCATGATCTTTGTATTTCTCAGGAAGTGAATCGCCTTCCGCAAGCATCCTAATGACATTATCGAGTTCATCGATTGGCAACCCACGTTTCATCGCGAGCTTATAATCTTTTTTGAATTGATTTGTCCAAGTTACTTGCTTGCTCATGACTTCAATTCTTTTAATGCGTCCTCAACGCTATAGGTCTTAACTGAGGGATCATTTGCAAGTTGCATCGCTTCTAACATTGCTACAATGGTTTCGCTATTTGGAACATTGATTGTTGCTTCAAAAGGTATTCTGCCTTCGCGGACTGATTGGCGAAGGAACATATTGAAAGCGGTGGTCATGTTTAGGCCAAGTGACTGAAACAAGGTATCGGCTTGCTTCTTTAAATCGGAGTCGATACGGAAACTGACATTGGAAATACTGCTCATTTTATATACCTCACATGTATTATTATAGACAAAATAACGCTATTTAAAAGCATTTTGCATTTAATTTGCGTTTTATTCAAATGTTATCTGCATTTAATTAACTATATTATTCACTATTTATGCACGAATGTTTGAAAAAAAGCCAATCCCATTTTGAGATTGACCTTTAATCTGTGATTGGTGTTAAGCCTGCAAGACTTATTTCATGTAATTCAAGCAGAATGGATTTTTGATGCCAGCCGCACCGGTATCGGTGTGGTTCCACATATTTAGAAGGTTATTGGCTTTAGCCTGCTTGCTATCTCCGCTGACGGAGAAGATGATTTCGCTAACGCCAGCTCTACCTTGTTCTTGGGCTTCTTTGGTGTAATCGACAAGCAAGACGGCTGGGACTGTAAAGTCTTCGGTGTTTGGCGCGCCATAGTTCATATAGCTATCATCGGAAACTCCATTGTTGCCTTTATAAGGTGTATTTGTTGAAAGCCATTCGGATGTCTCGTTGAAGAAAAGTGAATGGATCAATAGATATCTTTGGAAAGCGGTGTCGCCTGTGGTGTTGCTGTATTTGCTATCGGTGGATGATTCTTCATCGGAGAAGATGGTGTGGATGGCTAATTTGTTTCCGTCGCTTGGCCTATAGATGCTGCCCCAATTCTCATCGAGTTCTTTGAATCCTTCCTCGGCTTTCTTGCATGGGTCGCAATTCTCACCGACAAAGAGAAGGAAATATTTCTCTTGCTCCTGGTCGCCCAAATCAATGTCATCATACCTGCCTTCGTAGGCGGCTAAGGTATTTTTATAAAGCGAATTGGTGAATACGTCGGCTGCGGAAGAGGAAGTATCATCATCGCCTTCTGATTCAAGCGTTAATTTCTTAGAGAGATAATAAGAATTCTCTGTTGAGAAATCCCAGCTTCCAACCCAGCTTGTGATGGATGGAATAGAGAAGATGAGAGCGAAGATGGCTCCGACAATAAGAAGCGGCTGGACCCAAGCGGTTTCTTTGATCCAACGCCATAATTTTACAAATAATGATCCGATGGCTTTTAAGATAAACATCTAATTAACCTCCACGAAAAGAGACCTGTTTTTATAAACAGCGGGTTAATTCTAACACTCTAAACAAATCTATTCAACAACTTACTTTTGTGATGCAAATATTATATTTGAATTGTATCTTTCTTGATGCGTGCTTATAATTTCACTCATATGAGTGCAAAAAACCACCATAACACCATCTTGACTAGAATTAATGAATGGCTTTATGACCATCATTACATGAAGACGGGGTTGGATTGGACTTTCACTTTTATCGTCTCTACGATATCCGCGATGATATTCGCCTTTGGCTTTGTGACTTTCATCTCGCCTGATGTCGCTGAGGTAAGTGGCGGGAAATTTGTTTCCGGCGGTCTATCTGGTGTCAGCCAAGTCATAACTTTATTCTTCCAGATTTGTGGCTGGAGAGATATAGACACCCAGACTGCTTATTCCGTTCTTTATTTCGTATTGAATATTCCTTTAGTTATATTAGCCTTCTTTGGTATCGGGAAAAGATTCGCTGTTTTCACTTTGATAAATGTCGCAGAAGTTTCTATTTTCACTAGAATTATGCCCGCCAGCAGCGTTGAGGTGTTCAAGCAAATTGCTATTTTCACATCCACCAACGCAGGCTTATTGGGACGTGCATTATTCGCAGGTATAATGACTGGATTATCAAGCGCTTTATGTTTCAAAGTGGATATATCCGCCGGCGGAATCGATGTAATTTCATATTACATAGCCCTAAAGAAGGGGACCTTGGTTGGAAAATATTCCGTTGTTATAAACGCTTTGAATTTGGTGGTGTTCGTTCTCTTCACAACCATCAAAGCCATCCAATATGATCAGCTCGGCTTGCCGCTCGACGGCAATGAGGTTTCCTCCTGGACTGCGACTTTGTCGATTGTTGAAAATAGCGGAAGTGCGACTGCGGTGCCTATCGCAACATCTATCTCATCGTCTTCCGATCCAGTTGCGGTAGCCTCTGTTCAATTCGCCAGCGCCCTCCATTCAATCATCTATTTCTTCACCTCTATGTTGGTTATAGATAGGATTAATGTAAGAAATAAGAAACTTAAGATTGAGGTCGTAACGGATAATGAAAGCCTAGGCGAAGTTCTCATTTCCACTGTCCCTCATGGCGCGACCATCTTAAAAGGGACTGGGGTATACACTGGAAAAGAGAAATTCATCATTACAATGGTCGTCTCCAGCTATGAAGTCAAAACCATCACAAAAGTCATAAAAGAGCAAGATCCTACTTCATTCATTCAGATTACCGCGCTTAATTCCGTTGTCGGTCGCTTCTTCATGAAGCCAATAAAATAATTTTTCTAGGTTTAAAGCTTTTATTTTTTCAAAAATTCGATTTTTTTGAATCGCTTTGCAAGGCTTCGCATATAGTTGTTCCGCTCTGCATTTTCAACAATCAAAATTGTCATCGCCTCCCAAATGGTTACAGTGGTCGCAATATCAAAAACATAAATGAACGCTTCTCTTGCGACACTTTCATCTTTCCATAAATTGGTGATAAGAATCAATGACAGCAAAAACAACAATCCGATGGCAATCAATCCAAAAGCTATTTTGTTTCTCATGCCGGTCTTTCTATTAGTTCTTTTGAATTCCAGCCCGATATTCCTCGCGAAAATCTTCTCAAGCTGTGCTTCAGTATATCCATTTAAATCATCAAATTTTACGATTAAATCGATCCTATATTTCCTTGGTGCATATTCAAAAGCGGCATTCAACCACTCGATGAATTCGTCGCTTAACATTGGTGTTTTGGTTTTCGTATTGGAATCGAATATGTCGTCAGGCTTGTCGTAATCCAGTTCCATTTTGATGATTTTGTTTTCTTTATCGATTTCAAAGAATTCGTTTTCAATGTCAATGAGTTTTCTAATATCTTTTTTCATGATTATAGTTTATTTGTGGTCTAAAACTTTTCAAATAGAAAAATATATTTACGCCACATTTTATAAAAAAACCCTGAATTTGCAGGGATTTCAAGGTTTTTGTTTGTTTTTGGCGGAGACGGTGGGATTCGAACCCACGTGCCCCAGATGGGACAACTTGATTTCGAGTCAAGCTCGTTATGACCGCTTCGATACGTCTCCAACCAGCGGGCTATATCATACCACCAATAAAAATAATTGGCTACATTATAGTTGAATAAAGCGTTAACGCTTTTATTGTGATAAAATAATTGCCATGAGCTTATCTATGTTCCATGTTTTAAAATTCGCTCAAAACATCATTTGTATCGATATCGACTACAAAACCATTGGTTATATCGCAACAATTTCGATATTGTTTGTTTTGCTTCTGGTTCTATTAATCACCTTCCTTGTGGCAAAAAGAAGGAATAGGAAATGGAGATCTAGCATGGTGGATAAGACCGCCTCAACCAGGGTATATTGCTTCGATCAATATAAAAATGAAGTCAAATATTTCAATCTTTCCTCTATCTCTAGAGTCAAGACCACGACATTTGAAGGATTCTATTCCTCCTTGCCTCTATACGAGGCTCCAAAAGTCAGGGATTGGATTGATTCGCATCTAGAAGGGAAAGAAGGAACTCCTTATTTCCTCCCTACAGAGATTCTAGTTCATGGAGAGAAAAGGACACTAAAATCATTTTTAAGAGTGACCAAATTAGACAAAACCACAAACAAATTGCATGTGGAAAGCCACATAATCCATTATGATGGGCCAACCACATCGTTTGAGAAAAACTTCTCCACTGTCGATGAATTAGGATTCGCCATCGAAAGAAACGGATATGAGACCGGCATGACTTTCTGCTTCTCTTTGTTCCCGAAGAAGGAAGGCGTTAGGCCAGAGATGGATCATTTGGCCTGCGACCGTTTCGTAAAGGAAATATTAAGGAATGTAACGGGAAATCAGCTTGTTTTAAAAGCAAGTAAGACCGAGATAATAGTCGCTAATTTCGATATGAGGGAATATTCGCAGGCTATGGCCTACGCTCTCCAATTGAATTACAAAGCTTCTAAGGAAGCCAATGCCAAAAGGAGAGGAACTCCTATATATGAAGTCAAAGCAGGAGTCGTATCCAACAAAGAATTGAACGGCAATGTCGATATTATCATTACGGAAGTCAGGAAGACCGCGGAAAACGCTTATATAAATAAAGCGTCTGTCAATTTCTATAACCGCAATTCATCGTCTCTATCCGCTGCAGAAGAAAGCTCTTATAAAACTGAGGTTGAAAGAATTGTCACCAATAACCGCCTTGTTGCTTCATATCGTCCAATAGTGAAAACAGAAAACGCCGCAATTATTGGCTATTTTGGGAAAATAACCCCATTAAATACAACATTTGGGAAAATAGAGGAACTACAAAACTATGCCTTAAGGGCCAATGATAGCGGGACCTTATTCAATGCGATGTCTAGAATAATTGTTTCCAAATTCAAAAGGGAAAGCAAAGAAATAAGCAAGAAAGCTTTGACTCTATATTACCCAATGAGGACGCAGGAAAAAGATTTAGCGCTTGAGTTCTTCAAAACTGTAGAACAAGGCAAAAGCATTAAGTTAAATTTCGTCTATTCCGATAAAGATGTCTCTTCGTTCTGCTCACACAATGGGGTCGATGAGATGATTGAATTCATGAACAAACTCAAGGAAATGAAGATTGGTTTCTCCATAGAATTCAACAATAGGAGCCTCAACATTGATAAACGCATACTTTCCAAAGCCTCATCGTTTGTCGTGGATTTCGGAAACAACAGCGGGGTGGTGATCGATACCAAAACCCGCAGCGACATCTACAATTTGGTCAGCAAGCTCCTTATTTATAAAAAACAGATAATTGCAAGTAACCTTAATTCATGGAATGCGATAGAATTAGTGGTCAGCAGCGGCATTGAGATTGTCTCCGCTGATCCAATATTGCCTTACGATACAATGTTCAAGCCTCTATCGGAAAGAAGGATGGGGCGTATAACAAGCATCAAGAAGAACTAGGAGGATAAAAGATGGCAAGCCAGTTCAAAAACAATTCGATAACCAAGAGGGACGAGAATTTCGCCCAATGGTACACAGACGTCTGCAAAAAAGCGGAATTGATGGATTATTCATCCGTCAAAGGTTTCATCAATTATCTCCCCTATGGCTATGCGATTTGGGAAGAGATTCAAAAATATTTGAATAAAAGATTCAAAGAAGTTGGCTCACATAACGTCTATCTCCCGATGGTTATCCCAGAGAGCCTTTTCAACAAAGAGAAAGAGCATGTCGAAGGATTCGCCCCAGAGACTTTGGTCGCCACATATGGAGGAGGCAAGGAATTAGAGGAGCCATTAATCATCCGTCCTACTTCAGAGATTTTATTCTCTGATATGTATAAAAGGATGATTTCTAGCTATAGAGACCTCCCAAAAGTATTCAATCAGTGGTGCTCAGTCGTTAGATGGGAAAAGACTACCAGACCATTCCTTAGAGGAAGCGAATTCCTCTGGCAAGAAGGTCATTGCTTATTCGAAACCCAGGAAGAGGCGGAAGAGAATGCCTTAAAAGTGCTTGAGATATATGACGATTTGGGAAGAGATGTTTTAGCAGTCCCATTCGTCAAAGGAAGAAAGACCGAAAGGGAGAAATTCGCAGGCGCGAACGCAACCTATTCAATCGAAGCATTGATGCATGATGGCCAGGCTTTACAAAGCGGTACCACCCATGATTTGGGGCAAGGTTTTGCCGAAGCATTTGGAATCTCCTTCCAAGGGAGACAAGGGAAATTAGAGATCCCATATCAGACTTCTTGGGGTGTATCCACTAGATTATTAGGCGCAATTATCATGGTCCATGGAGATGATAATGGTCTTGTTTTGCCTCCTGCAGTGGCCCCAATCCAAGTGGTCATCATCCCAATCAAGATGCAAGAACCAGGTGTATTAGAAGCCTGCAAAGACATCTATGAGAAATTAAAAGCAGAAGGCGTAAGAGTTGAATTGGACGATGACGATAACAAAACTCCTGGATGGAAATTCAGCCAATACGAGATGAAAGGGGTACCTCTAAGAATTGAATTAGGTCCAAAGGACCTCTCATTAGGTGTAGCCACATTAGCCAAACGCGTCGATGGAAGCAAGACAACCGAGAAGATAGAGGACATAGTCAAGAGAATTCCTTCGCTTCTAGAAGAAATACATATAGATATGTATAAGAAAGCGGTAGACTTCCTTGAGCATCATATAACCGAAGTCCATTCTATCGAAGAACTCAAAGCAGCGATAGAGAAAGGCGGATACGCCAAAGCGGTTTGGTGCGGGGATGAAGAATGCGAGCTAAAAGTCAAAGAACTCACCAATGGGGCAACCTCAAGATGCATGCCTTTCGAACAGGTAGTCTTTGATGATAAATGCCCAATATGTGGCAAAAAAGCCAAGCACGTCGTTTATTTTGCTAGAGCATATTAATAAAATAATAAATTTTCTATCTTTTATCTTTAGATAAAAATGCATATTTTTGCTTATTCTGTCCTTCAAGGTAAGAAACAGTTGTTTTTCCCTATAATTTTAATAGAAGTTTTATGTTCGAATATTTAGGAGGATAAAAGAATGGCTGAAATCGATACAATTGCGCCCAAACTGGATTATGAAACTATTGAATCGATGATATATTTCATCCGCGGAGAAAGGGTGATGCTTGATTTTGAATTGGCATATATTTATGGGTATGACACCCGCGATTTTAATAATCAGGTTAAACATAATATCGAACGTTTTGATAGCGATTTTAGATTTCAACTTAGCAAGGAAGAATGGAAAGAGATTTTGATGTGGAAAAAATCCACCGCAAAAAATCTTTTAAAAAGAAGAACATGTCCATATGCTTTCACTGAACAAGGCATATATATGCTAATGACAGTCTTAAAGGGCGATCTAGCAGTGAAACAAAGCAAAATTTTAATAAAAACGTTTAAAACAATGAAGGATTTTATTGTTGAACACAGCGAATTACTTAGCACAAACGAAATAATTAAACTTACAAACTTAGTTAATAATCATTCGGAAAGGCTTGATGTTGTCGAGAACAAACTAGAAATAATTATGGAAAATTTCGTAGACCCCGCAGCACGAAAACACTATTTAATTTTAGATGGTAAAAAAAATAGAAGCCATAGTCGCTTATCAGGAAATCTATTCAAAAGCAAAACATTCCGTTTATGTAATTGACGATTATATAAGCGTAAAGACATTACAATTACTAATGTGCTGCGATAAGAGCGTCAATATTGTCATATTCACTGATAACAAAGGGAAAAACGAATTGAACAAAACTTTTTTAAATGATTTCAAGACTGAAACTTGTTTTGATGTACGGTTTAAAAGAAATAAAAATCGATTTCATGATAGATACATTATCATAGACTTTAAAACCGAAACCGAGTCAATATATCATTGTGGCGCTTCCAGTAAAGATGCCGGGAAAAGAATTACGACGATAACAAAAATAGAGGAAAAAGAATTATATAAGTCATTGATTGAAGAGATGTTGAACAACGAAGATTAAATAATTTAAGTTTGAAATTTATTATTGATGATCTTTTATTATTTCTTTTGCGACTTCTATGCCATCTCTTATACACGCTGCAACGGTTTTAGGTCCTAAATACGCATCGCCAGCTATATATACATTAGGAATGGAGGATAGGTGATTGTCTAATTTTTCTAAACCTTGCTTAATTAAATTGAAGTCAACTTTCTGTCCAATTGCTGCGATGATTAGATCGCAATCCTCATCGTAGGAAGAACCGTCTATTTCTTTAAATGACGCTCTTCCCGATTCGTCTTTTTCACCGAGTTCCATTTTGATTAATTTCGCTCCGATGACTTTGCCCGAGTCATCGTATAAAACGTCTTTGATATTTGTTAACAATGAGAATTTAACACCTTCGTTTAATGCTGATTCGATTTCTTTATCTGAGGCTGGCATTTCATTTCTTCCGCGTCTATACACGATTGTCACATCACCCATTATTCTTTTTAAAGACCTGGCACAATCTAAAGCAACATTACCTCCACCCCAGACAAGCGCTTTATGATATTTGTTCTTATATTTGTTTGCTTTGCCTAAGATGTTTAGATCGTTAAGAAGCGTTAGGCCGCCTATATATCCAACTTTAGTCTCAAATCCCCCAAGGTTTTCTTTTTGGGCTCCGATAGCGACAATGGCTTTATCGTAGGAGGAATGGATATCATCAAAATCAATATCTTTGCCGACTTCGATTCCAAAGTGGAATTTCGCTCCCGCTTTTTCTAACGAAGAATAAGTATTGTCTAATTTCGATTTATCAAATCTAAAATCTGGTATTCCTGTTAAAATCGCTCCTCCGATTTTGTTGGATTTTTCATAAATATCCACTGCAAAACCCGCTTCGATTAAGCGAATCGCGGCAGAAATTGAAGCAATCCCAGCGCCTATGATAGCGACTTTTTTTCCATTCGGTTTTCCTGGCTTTATCTGGTATGAATGCTTTGAAGCGATATATCTTTCTATTTGCTGTATTGAAACGGCGTTGCCTCTAATTCCTTTGATGCAATGGCCTTGGCACTGCTTATAAGAATCGCATAAGAAAGAAGTGTATTCTGGCAAAGGATTCGTTTCATATAAAATTGCGGCCGCTAAATCTTCATCTCCATTTTTTAAGGCGGAGATTATTAAATTAATGGAATTAGAGCATGGGCACCCGCTTTTGCATCTAGGGTTTAAACAAGATAAGCATTCATTTGTGAGTTTGGCGATTTCTTCCATAAAAATAATGATAACAAAACTAGCGTTTGTATGATAAGGAAAGTTGAATATTGTTGAGCGAATCTCTATGCCTAATTGGGTTTCTTGGCAATTACGCTTTTATTTGATAAAATAACACCACTGTTATGAAGGTATTATTTGTATTAGAGTGCGCCAATAAGATAACCAATGGTACTGGTGCCACTTGCCTAAGATTTGCCAAACAACTCCAGCAAAGAGGATATGAGATAACATTCATCGGTCACGATTTCGATGATCCGAAAGATAAGCCAGAAGGCTATACGGCTTTGCCCCATTATAACTTCCCAGTTTTCCAGGGATTAATCGAAAAAGAAGGATTCAATTTCGTCAAATGCGATGATGAGAAGATGTATAAAGCCATCAAGGACGTGGATTTGGTTCATGTCTTTTTGCCTTTCAAGTTAGAAAATAAGGCAAGAATCATGGCTCAGGCTTTGAATATACCTGTTACCAGCGCTTTCCATTTGCAGCCGCAAAATATCACGAGCGCCATCCACATCGGCAAAATTAGATTAATAAATGACATTCTCTATTATTCGTTTAAGAAATACATGTTCAATTACACAAGACACGTTCATTGCCCTTCGCAAATGATTGCAAACCAACTAGCTGAGCACAATTACAAAAGGAATAAATATCACGTCATATCCAATGGTGTTAATGACTATTTCCACCCGATAGAAGTAAGCAAGCCAGAAGAGATCAAAGACAAAATAATCGTGACGATGTCTGGAAGGCTTGCAAGCGAAAAACGCCAGGATTTGATTATTAAAGCGGTTGCCTGCTCTAAATACAAAGACAGAATAAAAATATTGCTCTGTGGACAAGGGCCGAACAAAAACAGATATATCAAACTGGCAGAGAAAAAAGCCGTGGATATGGAGATAAAATTCTGCGATCAAGAAGAGTTAAGGAACATTCTCAACTATTCCGATATATACGTTCATGCTTCAGATTTTGAAATCGAAGGCATTTCAGCAATAGAAGCGTTCGCCTGTGGAGCCGTTCCAGTAATATCAGATTCGAAATTATCCGCGACAAATAATTTCTCGCTTTCAAGAAAATGCATATTCAAGCATGGCTCTTATAAGTCATTAAGAGATCACATCGATTATTTCATCGAACATCCGGATAAATGCAAGGAATTATCCGAAAGATACATCAATAACTCTTCTAGATTCTATCTTCCAAAGATGGTGGATATGTTCGAAGAGATGCTAAAAGAAGCGATAGAGGACCACGAAACAGAGAAAGATCTTCCTACTGTTCTCCCGCGTAAGAAAGATCGTAGAAAAGCTAGAGCGATATTCAAGAGACTTAAGAAAAAAGGCGTCATCGACGAATTGCCTGAAAAGATTAGATAGAAAAATCCCCCGAGCCTGAACTCGAGGGATTTCTATTATTTGATGTTTTCTGGTATGGCGTATGCTTCGTATACCGCCGATAGAGGCGCATTCTTTGTTATTCTATCGATGCATTCTGCAAGCATGCTGGCTAAGGAGATGACTTTGATGCAGGGGAGTGATTTGAATCTATCTGCTAAAGGAATTGAATCAGTCACAATTACTTCATCGAAGTGACATTCTTTTAGCAAATCAAAACAAGGATCTGAGAAAGCGGGGTGAACTGCAAGGATTTTGACGGATTTTGCGCCTGCATCCTTTAAGGCTTTGGCACCGATTACTGCGCTACGACCCGTGTCAATCATATCATCGACCATATAACAGTTCTTATCTTTTACATCACCGATGATGCTCATGACTTCTGGCTCAAGCGTATTTTTTCTACGTTTATCGATTATGGCGATTGGGCAGTTGCCTAGTTGCATAGCTAAATCTCTAGCGCGTTTGACGCCTCCATGGTCTGGAGAGACGACGACGATTTCGTTAGGATCGCTGACTTCGGCTTTGACAGTATTTCCAAGCAGAGGAACTGCGGTCAAATCATCAACGAGGCAAGAGAAGAACCCTTGTATCTGGGCGGCGTGTATATTAACCGTAACCACTCTATCGACCCCAGCGACGTCAAGGAGCTTGGCGACTAAAGATGCGGTTATTGGTTGCCTTGGTTTGGCTTTTCTATCTTGTCTAGCATATCCGAAATAAGGAACAATTAGGTTGATTTCCTTCGCAGAACTCCTGCGTAATGCGTCGACAAAGATCAAGACTTCCATCAAATTGTCATTGACGGGAGGGCAAGTTGA
The DNA here is from genome assembly GCA_017468925.1 of Bacilli bacterium. Lineage (GTDB taxonomy): Bacteria > Bacillota_I > Bacilli_A > RFN20 > CAG-826 > UBA4951. The sequence goes on from JAFUHI010000001.1 coordinate 25,726, forward strand.
TTGAATGATGAAAACTTGCTTTCCCCTGACGGATTCTTCTGGTTCAACAATGATTTCACCTGATGGGAATCGCCTGATGCTTCTTGGGCTCAATTTGACCTTGAGTTTTCTAGCGATTGATTCCGCTAATTCTTGGTTAGCGGATAAAGAGAATAATACGGCATCATCTCTCATTTTTATGGCCTCCAAGTGGCTTATATGCCGTACTTCATTATATCACTTGCACATCAATAGAGCGTTGTTTTGTTGAAAAATGATAAATTTGAATCAAAATCTGTTGATGTTATGTGCGTTTTTCCTCTAAGGAATTCTGCGGTGATGTTACGATAATTCGTATCATCCATTATGTCAGTTTGAATTAGTGAAGGGAAATAATTGTAATTCCTGCTCGCATTTCTATGAGTGCCTACATAATCCAAGACCGCGATTCGGTAATACGTATTGCTATCTAAGGTTGGGTAAACGCCAGTTGAATCATATTTATAAATATAAATTGAATCATATTTTGCCTCTTTTATGATGTCGCTTCCCTTGACGTCTCCAATTATTATTTGGTTATCAAATGGCAGTGATTCATATAGCGTTGCATAAGTAACTTTATAATATCCATTAGAATCGGTTCCATCGGTTTTTAAAGAGGTTCTAGCGTTATTTCCTAAGGCTAAGACGATGTTTGGATCTACTCTCTTTGCAGCCTCATATACCGCCTGATTATATAGATTAGAGATTTGCGCTTGGCTTAGTCGATATGTATCGGTAATCGAAGTCAAAACCTCTTTTCCGGCGACATCGGAAATCGCTTTATATTCATTAACCAAGGTTTCTATTTCGGCATCATATCCCCCAAAAGAAGAAAGGTTATATCTATATTCCTTTGTCGTTGTTTGCCCCTCAGTAATGGTTAAGACGGTTTTGCCAATCTTTGTTCCATATCCGCTTGTTTGGATAAAGGAAACTCCGTTTTCAGTCGCGCTTTCGTCAACATGTGTGTGAGCGCAGAATGCGGCATCGATGTAGCGAGATGAGGAAACTGGAGAAATTGAAGTAATCCCTTGCCCAAGCAGCTCATCTTGTGAGCCATGGTGAGATAAAACTACAACATCGCATCCGTGTTCAGTCCTAAGTTCATCGCTTAATGTTTTGATGATAGGGATGGGGTTCTCGAACGAATACCCGTCGACGAATTGAGAGCAAATGCTAGTTATCTGATCCGAGCCAATTGTCCCAATTAAGCCGACTTTTACGCCGTTTTTGACCACAATATTGTATTTTGCGGCGATATCTGAAGCGTAATCCAAAGTTGTTTTTGTGCTGATGTCGTACTTATATATATTCGCGCCTAAGAACGCTCTTCCTTGGTGAACTGCATTTCTTTTGATATACGTATCACCCCAATCAAATTCATGGTTACCTAGAATTGAGGCAGAGAAATCAAGTTTGTCGATTATCTTGGACAACAATTCGCCATAGTTATAATTGCTCTCAATGCTGCCTTGGAACATATCGCCTGAATTGATTAACAAAGTATTATCTTGGCCATATGAACGCATGATACCGGCGACTGAGACAATTCCAGCATGGTTGCTTTGTGGAATTATGGCTCCATGGAAATCGTTGATAGCAAGGAAAGTCAATTCAGTTGAGACGCTGCCGCTTTCATTTACGAATACTTTGCATGTGTCGCTCTTATCCAAACATGAGGCGGTGATCGTTGCTTCGCCTGATGCTAATGCGGTTACCGTTCCTCTATCATTTACTGATGCGACCTCTGGATTCGATGAAGAATAGCTGACTGTCAAACCAACTGGGTTTGTTTCAACGCTTAACGTTGATGAATCTCCAATTTTTAACCTTAATGTAGATGGAGAAACTTTTACGCTTTCGCAGGCTATATCTTGCGTATGCAGTTCAATATCGCTTGCAGAAACGATTTTAAATACGCGAGCGTTTCCTTCGTAACCTAATATACCAGTTACATCTAAAGCGGTGTTTGATTCATGATATTGGTTTAATAGAAGTTTGATGTTATTCGTATCTGTCGCGTTACCTGTATTGATTGAAACGTTGGTGCCATCGATCCCGTCTGTGAAAGTCGCGCCTCTAATTGAATAATAATCCAAAGATACGTCATCTGCGGTTATTTCGTTTTCAACTCTTACCCCATGAACCTTGACCAATCTGTTTATGGAATACATCTGATCATTCATTTGGTTTTTGAAGGCATTTTCGTTAAAAGAATTCAAAGAATAGAACTCTTTTGGGCCGAATCCGTAGGGATTTTTATCATATGAAATAGAATATGATGCTAGATTCCATTCAGGTACGCCATAGTAATTGATTATCGTTCCGCCATCTAGATCAATGACGGAGCCCTCGGTTATATCGTCGTGATTTGAGATATTATAAAGCTGAATCGCATCGATCTCGTTTGTTTGCTGGTTGACTCTTTGGATATAGGCTGAATTGCCGCAGACCCTAGTGACAGTTCCTCTAATTTTCATCGATGTCGTTTCGCTGCCACGTGAGGCATTTAATCGAGATGCAACATCGATTGCTTCTTTTATCTCGCTATATCCTTCCGGCAAAGAGCAAGAATAATTGTTTTGGCTTCCTGCCATAAGGGCATAAGCGCTTAATCCTGTAATTGCGGTGAGTGATAAAGTGAAAAATGAAGCGACTATTACCAACGAGGTTTTTATTTTTTTAGCTTTTTTCATAAATATTTGAGTTATGTATTTTGATATTTTAACATATTTGTATGAAGTACAAATCGCTTGTTTTTCTGTCCCTATTGCCTCTAGTCACATCCTGTAGAGGCGTCTTTGTGGATAAAGACAAAGCATTAAGCAGACTCAATGGCATAAAAGAAAACATAAAAAAGGAGTCATTTCAGCTCCCGATGTTATTTACTAGAGAATATGAAAGTGAGTTTTACGACAAAAGTAAAAACAGCCAAGAAATAGCGTTTATAAACAACAATTCTTTATATTTTCAAAGAATACAATCGGGGAATTTATATGGAGAAACCACCACTGTGTGGTTCTATGTCGAAGGCGATGATTTCATAACTGCGAAAAAAGATTCCAATGGCTCCGTTTACAAAATTGATTCCAATCTCGACGCCGCTTCAACGTTCAAAGGAGCGATTGCCAATTACCTTTCGTATGAGACTGTCGATATCAATAGGACGCCTGATGATCTTCTGGATATAATCGGACCAGAGGCTAGAGAAAGCGTTGAAATAACTTATGAGAACTATTTTTCTAGAGGGACCGGTCAGCTTTCCGCAGATTTAAGATTCACCGAAAACGATATTAAAAAGAACGAAAACTATCAGTTCGATGGGAACAAAGTCACATTGATTGAGAAAAAAGTCAGTGAAGGAACTGAGGATTATGCGAGCACAAAAGTATCGTATGAATGGAATGTCGCAAAGTGGACAAAGCCAGATTTGTCAGACTTTGTTTTGACAAGCGAAACAATAAAACTGTAGTTTTAATAAATTTTATGATGATAAATATGTAAAATTGGTGTATAGTATCGCTTACGTGGAGACGTACCCAAGAGGCCGAAGGGGACGGTTTGCTAAACCGTTAGTGGGCGTAAGTCCAGCAAGGGTTCAAATCCCTTCGTCTCCGCCAAACAAATGAAAATTCCTCCATCATTCTGCCATAATATGGCTAGATAAAATGGAGGATTTTTTATATCTTTTGGATATGATAAACAAATGAGCTCTTTCTCGGAGATTTATATGCTTTCTGATGGCTTGATGTATTTTCTTTGAGATCTTCATCACCAGCAAATTCATCAGCTTCTCTGACTAATTTATCTTTCAGGCATTCTCCTTTGATTATTTCGATTAAAGGTGTAAGTGAATATGATACAAGAACTACTTTAAAGTGAAGAATGCATCGTTAATGACAAATCTTTTTTACGGCATCATAGGTTTCTTGAGACAAATCATGCTCAACCTTGCATGCATCTTTTTCAGCGATTTCTTTAGATACGCCTAAAGACATAATCCATTTTGTTAAAACTTGATGCCTTTCATAAATGTTCGCAGCTATTTCTCTGCCTTTAGGTGTAAGGGAAATTTCACCGGTTTTAGAAAACGTAATTAAAGACTGTTCTCTAAGGTGTTTCATTGCAACGGAAACAGAGGCTTTTGAATAAGAAAAAGAATTAGCAATGTCAATGCTATGAACTTTATTGACACCGAGGGTTTCCTCAAGCATCAATATTCTTTCCAAATAATCTTCAGCTGATTCGTATAGTGGCATTTAAACCTCTTAACAATATTAAAACATAAATAAAAAAATATTTAAAAGCATATGCTTATGAGTAAATACCGACTTAAAAAGAAATAAATAAGGGTTTTTAGAAAGACAAAACAATCAAAACATAAGCCACAATCGAATAATCTTTATTTTGAAAATCGGGATAATTAAGTGAAAATGAGTCTCGAAGAAACAAAAATGACAATGCAATCTATAAAATTTAAATGATTTAAAAACTGATAAATAATTTGTCAATTTTAAATCTCGTCAAATTGATTTAAAGCAATTTTTATTATCTATGCTCTGCTATTAAGCAAATGTCTATGTTAGATGAATAGAATGGATAAAACCAAGTAAACTAACGAATGGCATTGATGCAGGATTTCTATAGTTACGGAGTTTTTGTCACATAAATATATTTTTGTGCATTATTATTTGCAAAATATAACGCAATAATTACGTTTATTATTTTTATATATAACGCAAAAAATGTGAAAAAGTATTTGCAAAAACACGCAAATAGTTTAAAATTGTTTCGTGGGCATCGAATTAAAGCAATTAAGAAAATCAAAAAAGATAACGCAGGTTGAAGCCGCGTCATTTTTGGAGGTTCCATATCGCACTTATCAGAGCTATGAAGAGGACCCGAAAAAACAGAATTCCATCAAGTATAAATACATGATTGATAAGCTTTCAAAGTATGGTGTAATAACTGAGAATTTTGGTGTTTATAAAATCGATTCAATTAAAGCGATCTCCAAACCAATTCTTAAAGACTATGAAACAGACTTTGCTTTTATCGCCGGTGAATATGCAAAAAACAAGGCAAAAGGATCGTCAACCATAACAATTATCATTTCCACAAAAGCATCTGGTTTGCGTTTCTTTAAGCTATCTAATGATTTAAAAGAGGCATTAAAGAAGAGAATTAACCTTGTATCTGTTTCAAATCTAAAGAATGATGAAAAACTTTTAATCGAAACTCTTTTATATGGTGTTAGAATATTTTAGATATTAAGGAGTCATTACATATGGCAAAGAAAGTTGAAAAGAAAGCTGCACCAGCTAAGAAACCCGCTCCAGTCACGAAGGCTGCACCTGCGAAAAAGCCAGAACCAAAAGCAGATGCCAAGAAGGTCTACCACGTTGCGAAAAGAAAAGAAGACGGACTATGGACCGTTAAATTCGCAAACGGCGACAAAGTGATCAAGACATTCAAGACAAAAGAAGAAGCTTTGGCCTATACTGATAAGATGGCCGAAAACCAAGGCGCCAGCGTTGCTTTCCATGCTTCCAAAGGCACAAATAAAGGCAAAATCCAGAAGCGTTAATCTATTAACAATTCCTTCAATCCTTCATCAGAAAGCAGTTTTTCTAAATCGGATTCATCAATTGTTTTCTTTTTAGATAGTTTTCTGAGGATTTGGCTAACTATTTCATTCAACGACTCATCGAAATTAGCGGTATAGTCATTCAATATCGAATCGATGCAAATGAGTGTTATTCTTCTTAAGAAAGCCAATATTCCCGCCTCCATCCAATAAGAAGTGGGGATTTTTTCATTTCTTTTCAGCCTTGAATAGGCCATAAGGCCATCTGATTCGTTAAACCAAATATCTGCAAAACAATAGTCGAAAGATTCTTGCATTGTTTCGTACGACTTAAAAGCGTCACCTTTAATAATCTTAATTTTGTTTGATTCCCTGAAACAAGGCGCGATAAATTTATTAAATATGTCTATGATGGATTGGCTCCATTCAATAACCGTTACAGATTTGACGTTGCTTTTCTTAGCAACGGATAAGGCGTAATAGCCTATCCCCAAACCCAAAACCAATACATTTCCATTCGCCTCTTTGATTGGTCTTTCCATTGACGCGATTTCATGAGGCACGATTGACATCCATTTCTTGCCATTTTGTCTAATTGAAGGATATTCAACATCTTTGTCGAAATAACCGATTGAGATTCCTTCCTCATAGTATTTGGAAGGGGAGGAGTGGATATCATCGCAAAGAAACATTTCTCCTCTTGAAATTGTTTCGCTTCCTAATTCACAATCACCTATAAAACATTCTTTTTTATTTAACGCTGTAATGAACCAGTTTGATGCGTATATTTTTGGATCTTGTTTTTGAATTGATAAAGTAAGTTTTTCATTTAAGAAATTGAATTCATCATCAGGCAACGATTTCTTTATTTCTTTTAGAAGTTCTTCCTTTGGATCTTGACCATCTAAAAGGTCTATTTTTTTATTGAGGAATTGATTGCAAAAATCACTGAAATAAATATTTTCATCCAGTTTTTGCAAATATTTTGATAATGATTTGGTTAATTTGGGATTGAATTCCATATGTTAAGTATAATGCAGGTAACAAAAAAAGGCCCAATGTTAATTGAGCCAATTTTAGAATGAATTATTCAGCGGCTTTTCCGACCGAGCCAAATAGAATCATTTTCTCTTTGACTTTGTCTTGGATAGCTTTGAAGCCAGGCTTTAACAATTTACGTGGATCATAGCCTTTGTCGACGTTGTCGGCTGTTGGGCTGGCTTTACCTTCGGCACAATATTTGATTGTTGCTTCCGCAAATACCAATTGGCAGTCAGTATTGACGTTGATTTTGCTCACACCATGCTCGATTGCGTCTTTGATTTGTTCATCTGGGATGCCAGTTCCACCGTGTAAAACAAGTGGAATTCTATTTGTGGCCTCGTTGATCTTCTCCAAAGCATCGATGTGCAACCCCGTCCAATCTTCTGGATAAATGCCATGGATATTTCCAATGCCTGCTGCTAAGAAATCAACACCCAAATCAGCTATTTGCTTGCATTCTTCTGGATCAGCGACTTCACCATCGGCTGTAACACCATCCTCGGTTCCTCCGATAGCACCAACCTCCGCCTCGATTGATAATCCTTTATCGTGGGCTAAAGCAACCAATTCTTTGGTTTTTGCAAGGTTTTCTTCTAATTCGAAGTGGCTTCCATCAAACATAATTGATGTGAAACCTGCCTCAATGCATTCCTTTGCTGCTTCGTATGTTCCATGGTCAAGATGAAGAGCGACTGGAACGGTGATCCCCAGATACTTATCCATCTCTTTGACCATTTCAACAACAGTCCTATAACCGCACATATATTTCGCGGCACCGCATGATACACCCAAGATAACCGGTGAATTCAATTCCTGGGCGGTAAGAAGAATCGCTTTTGTCCATTCGAGGTTGTTGATGTTGAATTGTCCAACAGCGTAGTGTCCCTCTTTGGCTTTTTGAAGCATTCTTGTTGCATTTACTAACATATATGAACCTCCAAGTTCATATTGTTTATACAATTTAAGACAATTTTTTTCAACATAAATGAATTGTTTTTTCATAAATGAAAAATGATTAAACATCATTATTTGAATGAAAAACAAATTTTCATTGACACGTTTTTGTGATGGCATTAACTTATTAAATCATGGGAAAAATTATTCTTACTACAATGACGATGGTGTACAAAGATGATGGAACTTTTCTAGTCCAAAATAGAGTGAAGAACGATTGGCCTGGATTGAATTTCCCAGGTGGTCACGTTGAAGAAAATGAATCCATCGAGGATTCGGCGATAAGAGAGATAGAAGAAGAGACCGGATTAAAGATTTCCGAACTAGAAAATGTAGGTTCTTTTGAATGGAATCTATTAGATAAGAAAGAAAGGCATCTTTGTATTTTATTCAGAACAAATAAATTTGAAGGCGAATTGAAATCGTCAAAAGAAGGTAATGTCTTCTTCATAAAAAAAGAAGAGGTTCCTAATTACCCTCTTTCAACCGATTTCGATAAATTGTTAGAGATAATGCTAAAAGGGCTCAACTTGAGCATCTAAGATTGCCATTTCCGCCTAACTCGGCGCCAAATGGAGCGACAATCAAATACAATATCAAGAAGGCCGCGACTTGATGAACGACATACGATTCAAGCGCGTGTCTGCCAAGAAAGGCAATTCCCTTTCCTACTGGAGAGATAAGTTTTTTCGGCCAGAGCTGCTTTCTTTTCGCATAAACTATTTTGCCAAATGTTGCGCCCATCATGACCAAAGTGGCGGTGTGCAAAGGGAAGAAATAATCATCTCCATCCCATGCTCTACCTAGTAGCAGAAGATGGAAGTTAGGGATCACAATAGAAGGCTGTTTATAAGTGAAATAGTCTTGAGGGCTGCCGGTTAATGAATAAATCGTCGGCATATCAAAGTCCGTTATCGTTATTGTCATTATGAATAGAGCGATAGATGCAATAAACGTCACATAATATGAGTCGGAGAAGTGGCTAACCAAAGCATAAATCAATATGCCTATCGCTAAAGAATGCAATATTCCTAAATAAATATGGATATTGACATCTATTCCCAACTGGGTTTGGGCGATGACAGAAACAGCATCCAAAAGGATCGTCATAATGACGCTTACATAGGTTAGTTGAATTCCACGCTTGAAGTTGTTCTTCGAGAAGCAGCAAGAGATGCCGCATATGAACATGAACAGACCGCTAAAGAAATGCTGCAAGAAAATAAAAAGATCGTTATATTCTTGACCTGTCCAAATTGCGGTGCCCAATTCATTTAGTTTGTATATAAATTCAGGCACTGTTGCGCAATCAGGGAAAGTGAAGAAATCCCTAAATAAAGCATGCAAATCAAAGCAGAAATGATATAAAACCATCAAAATGACCGAGAATCCGCGGAGATAATCGATTTCGAATATTCTTTCTTTGTTTTTGCTTACTCTAGGTGGAAGAGCGTGAAAGATATTATTCTTTTTCATTTTCGATAGCGTCTTCGCTCTCTCCTTCATTCTCTTTTGACGAATAGAAACACACGGCAAAAACGAAGACGATGATGTATGAGATTGTCATCCCCCAGCCAACGTCGCTTAGATAATGCGAACCATCTAGCATCCTTGAGAATCCAACAACAAGCGTGAATACTAAAGATACTAAAGCGAATATCCAACTAAATTTCTTGGTCTTTTCGTTAAATGTCGATAATAAGGCAAACATGATTGAAGCGGCTGCAAAGCCGGCGTGTCCACTTGGTAGTGAAGATAAATCTTCATATGTGAATGATTCAAGCAATGAACGGTCGAAATCCCACCAATTCTTATAATAGTCAACATCCATTGACACTATGTATTTGAATCTTGGTCTTAATCCAGCATATTTCAAACCAAAGAAAGCAAGGAAGAGAACAACGCCAGTGAAGAAGATGAACAAAGCCGCTTTCAAAGCGATGTCGTATTTAACATCTTTGAATAAGAAGAATAAACCAACATCGACCAAAGCGACCGTTAGAATACCTAAGAAGATTGCAAGGATCTTGTTATCCATCGCCCCTATAAAATCATCATATCCATATAAGGCTCCAAAACCGATCGGAATCAAAAAGCAAGCAACATATGCAAGGATTTTTCGCCAAGATTTAGGGCAATTCTTTTCTGAAATGAAATACAAAACACCGCTAAAACCAAAAAGAGAATAGGCAGGTGCTTTTCCCAAAATCGCGAAAATATTGCTGAATTTTGAATTTTCCTGGAACAATGCATGGGCTAGCTCTCTATCAAACTTTGAACCCATCGTTATGGCGAATATGGATAAGACCAAAACGATAATTATCCAATAGACCTTAATGCCTGCGAACTCTTTTCTTAAAATCCTCATATTTTATAGGATATTAAACATTTTGGTTTTACTCAAGAGTAAAAGATTCGCACATAGTGGTTTTTGTGCTAATATATGCTTATGGCGAAAAACCCTGTAATAGTAGAATTGCACAAGCACTGCACGAATAATGAGATAGAAATCCTTCAAAGCAATAAATGCTCGTGCTTTTTCTGCAGACAAACATATAACGCTAGAGAAGTGAATGATTGGATATCTGATAAGCGTGGGGTAACCGCTATATGCCCAGAATGTGGAATGGATGCAGTCATAGGCGATGCCTGTGGCATTGAATTCGATAAAGCTACTTTAAAAGAGATGAACCTAGCATATTATGGCGAGGATTATATGGAGAAACATCCCAATGCCGCAGCAAAATATGTCAAACGTTACCAAGATGGAAAAATAACCCATAAAAAAGCCAACGAATCTCTTTATATCCAATATCTATCATTGCTTGCTAGCCTTGATAATTCTAAGTCGGCTCAAGCCGCTTTTGATTTGGGAAGAATTTATGAATTCGGCACCGAATTTACTGAGCCAAATTTAAAAACCGCTTTTGCATATTATGCAATGCGCCCATTAAAAAACGATGGTGATGCAATATGCAGACTTGGTGTTTTGGCGTTAAGAGGCGCTTTTGGCGAACCGGATGGAAAAGCCGCCTATGAATGTTTCTCAAAATCGATGGCCTTAGGCTCTTTGAATGGCCTGGTCAAATTCATTGATTGCTATAGCAACGGCACCAACGTCAACAAAGACGATGATTTCGCCTTTGAAGTTGCCGATTCCTCTTGGCCTGAGATATACCAAAGATTTGTATTAACAAACGGAAAAGACGATTCGATATTTGCCGAATTGGCATATAGATTAGGAAAGATGTATCTGGATGGAAGAGGAGTGGAGCAGAATCCATTCTTTGCGGCCAAATATTTCTTAATGGCCCAGCTTGGATACGAGCAAATAAAATCCAATAATGGTTTAGAAGGTGAATTGGTTGCTGAATACGATGACTGTGTTCAATGCATCGGTCAAATAGCAAGTGCCTATGATTTATCTCCAAATGAACCGATTTTTGATAATGATACATTCACTGATTCCCAATACGATCCGGATGAATGTGCTTTCTTATCAGGCGTCCCGAAGACCATAACTTTAATCGAAAGAGACAAGGAGAATAATCTAGCCTCCTTTGATATCTCTTACCCTCTTGCGCCTCTCATCATCGATATCACGAATTTATTCTGCGGTTTTGTGCCTGGCACTATCACTTGGGAATTCGTCGATGTCAAAAGCGCCTCAATCGGGAAAAACGTTGTTTTTGATACTGTAAAAGGGAATCCCGCCAAAGGATGGACATTTTACGCTCATGGCCCGCATGGCCAGGCAAATGTCGCAAGCGTTGAGTTCTTCAAAAAAGAACCGCCAAAAAAAGATAACGGTTCATTTGCAGCATGAAAAAACAAAACACAGCGCTTAATGAATTAAGAAAATATTCCTTTAAAGTCATCTTGGCGCCCTTATTAAAACTGATAGAGGTGGCGACCGAGCTTTTCATGCCTTTTTTAATCAGGTACATACTTGATGAAGGCATAAATGGATCAAACATAGATCTAACTCTTATATATGGCGGAATAATGATCGCCATAGCTTTTGTCGGCTTTGGAATTACTATGATTGCTCAATATCTCGCCGCAAGGGTTAGCAGTGATTTCGGGCGTGATTTGCGAGCGAAATTGTTTGAAAAAGCCACTTCACTAAGCGAAGAACAGTTAAATAAAATTGGCAAGGGAAAGATACTCAATCTCATAAGCAACGACTCGATGTATTTGCAGACAGGCGTGATGATGTTTATGAGACTAATATTCCGTCCTCCTTTTCTGCTTTTGGGCGCAAGCGTTTTCTCTTTCATAATTGATTGGAGAGCGGGAATCATATTCGTTTCAACCATCATCTTATCAGCGGTCGTATTGCTCTTTGTGATGTTCAAATCTCCTAAGTTCTATTCCAAAATCCAAAATGAGATGGATAACATAGTCACCATCTCTAGCGACTCGATAAATGGGATTAAACCTATCAAAGCGTTTGGGAAAGAAGAAGAGCAGATTGATAAATTCAAAGATGTTTCGAAGCAATACAAAAACAAATCAGTTTCGGTTATTACTTTGAATTCATTCATCAACCCTCTAACATTCTGCTTTGTTAACTTAGCGATGGTGCTTGTTGTCTATATCGGCCAAATCTCCTTAAGCGACCCTGACTTCTCAATAGGAAAACTCGTGTCTCTTATTTCTTATTTGGTCACATCTTTAGCGGCTTTGGTCATGTTTTCAAGAATGATTGTTAGCGTCAATAAGGCTCTTGCGAGCCGCAAAAGGATTGATGAATTTCTCGCCTATGAGTCGTCTATAGAAAACAATCCAAAAGACACAAAGATAGCAGCGCCATTCATCAAATTTGATAATGTCTCTTTCTCCTATTCGAAAAGCGCGGAAAAGAAAACCGTCGAATCGATTTCTTTCGAAGTCGAAAAAGGACAAACTCTAGGGATAATAGGAGGGACGGGAAGTGGCAAATCCACCATCGTTTCTTTGCTATCAAGAATATATGATGTCGACCAAGGAGACATCCTAATAGACGGGAAAAACATCAAAGACTACGATATTAGAGAATTGAGGAAAATGATCTCAATTTCCCCGCAGAAACCATCTTTATTCAAAGGAAGCGTCAAAGAAAATATCATTCTTTCCAAAGAGGCGGATGAAGAGAAATTGAACAAGGCAATCATTGATTCTCTTTCAAAAGAATTCATAGATAAGTTCGACGAAGGCATAGATCATCTTATAGAAGAAGGTGGAAGCAATCTTTCCGGTGGCCAAAGGCAAAGAATCCTCATCGCTAGAGCCTTATATCATAAAAGCCAAATACTTATCCTTGATGATTCGACCAGCGCCTTAGATTACATAAGCGATAAAAAGGTAAGAGATGCTATTTCCTCCTATAAAGATTTGACCAAGATCATCATTTCCCAAAGAGTTACATCATTGAAGGATTGCGACATGATTTTGGTAATCGATGAAGGGAAGATTGTTGGAAGAGGCAAGCACGATGAATTGATGCGTTCCTCCTCTATCTATAAAGAGATATATGACATGCAGGTGGCCACAAGATGAAGAAATTAAGAATCATTAGACCATACCTCAAGGGATCTATCTCACTTATAATTCTTTCTTTGGTGTGCGCTTTTATCGCCATAGGCTCCAAATTGGCCATCCCTCTTTTGGCGGGAAAAGTAATCAATCAATTTGTTTCATCTGAAGAAGTGATTGACGTAGAAGTCGCAATGATTTTGATGTTCTCGCTCGTCGCCATCGGAACGATATTTAGATATCTCTTTGATTATCTAACCGGATATATTGGGGCGAAGACAGTCAAGAAGATAAGAGATGATGTATTTTCCTCTTATATGCATGGCTTGGTCAAAGACATCAAATCAGAAGAGAATGGCGACCTTGTCCTAAGGCTAGTCAATGATGTCGAGAATGTGCAAACAGGGCTGGTATCTGGTTTCGCCGCCTTCTACGATGGCATCGTGACGATATTAATGACCATCGTCTTCATGTTTGTTTTGAATTGGGTATTAGCCTTAATCGTCATCATCCTTACCCCAATCTCCATCGTTGTATCTAGATTCATCTCCAAATTCAATTCCAAGCACTTTAAATCCCAGGCAAAAGATGCAGGGACAATTAATGGTTTTGTTAACGAAACTCTTGTTAACAGCGAGACCATAACCATATATGACTTAAAAGAGAGCAAGAACAAGGAGTTCAATGAACTAAACGAAAAGTATCACGCAGATAATTTCAAGGCCAATATGGGCGCTTCAATCATCAACCCTTCCACAAGGTTGGTGAATGCGTTTATAAATGCGATTGTCATCATTGTAGGCGCATTAATTATCATCCAGGATTGGAAGCTAGGGATTGTCTTTTTGGTGGGGGATTTGTCGTCGTTTTTGACATATTCCGCGAATTTCATGCAGCCATTTAACGAAATAAGCGATGTGCTCGCGGAGATTAATTATGCCTTCGCATCATTGTCTAGAATCTCCGAAGCTATAAACATCGAAAAAGAAGATGTAGATAGTGGCAACCTCGTTCCAGAAACAATAGATACGATTAAAGCAAATAACATCTCTTTCTCTTATGTCCCAGGAAAGAAGATAATCAGCAATTATTCCTTTGTTGCCTCTAGAGGTAAGAAGATTGCTCTAGTAGGTCCAACTGGATGTGGCAAGACAACCGTGCTATCAATCCTTATGCGCTTCTATGAATTGGATGACGGAAAAATAGAAATAAACAATGAAGATTTAGCGACCATCTCAAAGAAAGATTATCGAGAGATAATAGGCATGGTTTTGCAAGAGCCGTGGATTTTCTCAGGGACAGTCTATGAGAACATCGCCTATGCGAAAAAAGATGCGAGCAAAGAAGAAGTCATTGAAGCGGCAAAAAAAGCCCAAGCTTATGGCTTTATCCAAAGGCTCCCTCAGGGAATCGACACATATATAAGCGATTCATCTGGCCTTTCCTTAGGCGAAAAACAATTGATCTCGGTTACCCGCATAATCCTATTAAGCCCAGAGATAGTCATCCTTGATGAAGCTACATCAAACATTGATATCAGAACCGAATTCTTGCTCGCTAAAAGCTTTGACGAACTAATGAAAGGCAAAACATCATTTGTTGTGGCCCATCGTTTATCCACAATCGTAAATAGCGATTTGATCCTGGTCATGAAAGATGGCGAGATTGTGGAGTCAGGAACCCATAAAGAACTCCTAGAGAAGAAAGGCTTCTATCATAAGATGTATTCCTCGCAATTCAACTAAATATGAAAGAACGTTCAAAAGAAACCATCTCTTACACGATGTCTAGAATCAAAGGGAAAAACACAGGCATCGAAATAAAGTTAAGGAAAGCGTTATACGAGAAAGGTTTTCGTTATAGAAAGAACACTAAATATGTTTTTGGACATCCTGATATCTCTTCTCAAACATATAAAATCGCGATTTTCTGCGACTCGGAATTCTGGCATGGATATAACTTCGACGAAGCGAAAAAGAAAATTCATTCCAACCTGGATTATTGGATCCCAAAAATTGAAAGGAATATCGCTAGAGATAAAGAAGTTAATGAGAGGCTAGAAAAAGAAGGCTACACCGTAATAAGATTCTGGGGCGGAGAAATCGATAAAGAACTTGATAAATGCGTCGAAATAATCCTGAAAGCTTTAAAGAAGAAGGGGTGGCAACCTTCTCCCATTCCAGAATTGATCGCTAAAAAGAAAAATCCTTAGACGAACCTAAGGACTTTTTTCTTTGTTTTAGTTAGTCTTCTCTATTGACAAGAAGCACGCCGACAAGGCCAATTGCCGCGGCAATGAAGACCATAACCGCATTAGAGATGAATGCTGGACCTAGTCCGCTATAGAATTCAACATCTGGGGTTTTGCCAGAGTTAGCAGCAACGAATAATTGAAGGGCAAGTAACATCAAAACACCGCATACGATGTCAAGTACAGCCCCGGCGCCATAAATTATTTTCGCTAGTTTTTTGCTGAGGAATATAGAGGCGAATGGCAACAAAACACAAACCATTTCAACAAAGAATGCAATCATTAGAGGAGCCACAACATTGTAATTCCAATTATCTTCTCCGAAGATGACCAAGAATCCTGAACCGAGCTCATAGCTCTTTCCAAACGGCTCTGCCATCAAAACGAAGGCTGAGATGATGCCAAATATGGCGATTAAGATGCTAATGATAAGACGTGATTTTTTCATATTTTCCAAATCCTAACTTTTGATAACTTGTTTATCATACTCTTGCTTTATGAATTCAGCAATCTTTCAAATTTTATTTGAGTTTGTCCGTTTTTGCAATTTTCTTTTTTCGAATCATCAGCCAAATGATAGGAATTAGAGATATAACGATGAACATAAGAGCGAAAAGAAACATATTCGCATTCGGTGTTTTCTCAAGTGTCGGGTTAGATGGATCGATGCTAGAAACCGCGACAAATGTCGAACTGCCTACCGCGGGTCCGATTAACATTGGGATGAGGACAACGAATATCATTCTTACACCTTGGAATAAACCAACTTCATTCTTGGGTGTCTCGTTTCTGATTGAGGCACCCAACGCCGCAGTGCATACCAAATATCCTGACATCATTACGATTCCGCTTACAATAAGTGCCCAATTCTCTCTTGAGAAATACAAGGCAAGTAGACCTGCAGCGCAGCTTGCTAGGCCAAATGGCAATAACTTAAATAAACCAATCTTATCCATGAATAAGCCTGCAACAACGGCGATTATGGATGAGACGATTAGGATGACCCCCATAACAATCATGAAATCCATCCCGCTTCCTAATCCAGCAAAATCTCCGCCATTCCCGGCTTGAAAATAAACCATATAGTAAGGCATGAATGAATTTATCGCGCAGTTGAAACACATAAAAGATAGCAAAGATATATAAAGGTCAGGATTCTCTTTCACGACCTTTGGCCTGAATCCATATATTAAACTGGCCCAATAATTTCCATCTTTTTTCTTTTCGCAATTATCTTTCGGAAGCAAGAAAAGAGAAATGACACCGACAATCGTTGTTAAAGCACCGCAGACCAAGAAGAAGTAGAGCCATGGCTTGGCTAAATAAGAGGCGGTCTCGGCAGCGCTCCATTCTGGATGGCTTTCACTAGGTACCGCGCCAGCCCCGAAAAGCGTGCCCAATAGAATCATTGCTATATTTGCAATTAAAGGCAAAACTGCAAGTATTGATTCTATCTTCCCGCGATTGCTTTCATTTGTTTGGTCGGTGACAAAAGCATTGAAACAGGCATCGTTCGCGCTTGAGCCAAAGAAAGTCATGATGACGTCTGCTAGTGTCATGCCGAGCCCAACTCCTAGAATCGCATAATCGACTCCAAGAAGCTTTTCCATATTGTCGCGGCTTAATAAACCGAAAATCGCAACGCTTACGCCCCAGATGATATAGCCCCAGGATATGAACAATTTCCTTTTGCCGATTCTATCCGATAAGGCGCCGATTAAGAATGTAGTCAAAGTGGCGGCTACCGCGCTAGCGTATGTCATCCATGTGATCGCATCGATGTTCTGCGTTTGGGAATAGACCCAAAGGTTGATGTAATTGTTTTCTATCGCCCAGGCTAGTTGGCCGATGAATCCGACCATAATGATGGAAACATAAAATTTCCACCCAAGTTTAGTTTTGTTCATGCAAAAATTATACATCTAGGTTAGATTTTTTGCTCGCTCTTTGGATATGAGGCACAAAATGATAGAATAAACAAGTCAAATCATGGAAAAACTCTTAACGACGCCTAACGGTATCGCTTCTATCGTATTCTTCGCTTTCTTTTTGCTTGCATCGATTTCGAATATCGTCTTCTCGTTTTTGAACATGCTTAAGGCCAGGGCGATAAGCAAGCCTTTTTGCATGTCATTCCTTGCGCTATCTTCCATTTTAGCGTTGCCAACGAACTGGTTGATTTATGTGGGCGCCATATGTGGACTAATAGGAGATGTTGTTTATTTGTTCAAAAGCAATAAAAAATGTGTTTTGATTGGGGCGATGTTTTTCTTCCTGGGTCATGTGTCCTATCTTGCACAGATTCTCGTCTTGTTAGGAAGCAAAGGATTGTTGACTTCAACCACGAATTGGTATGCACCGGTATTCGTTGTCATATCGCTGCTGGCATTCATCCCATATATGCTTTTCCTAACCGGGAAAAAGAAAATGTTTTCTATGATGGGCTCGATATATGGCACGACTATAATGCTTTATTTGGCCTTTTCTATCTATGCGTCGTTTTGTGGGCTACAACACTATTTTGCCTTGGTTGCTATAGGCGCTCTATTATTCATTATCTCGGATTCATATCTTGTATACGGCATGTTCAATAAGAAAACGATGAAGAAGAGAAATTTCATCGTAATGCTTACTTATTTATCGGCTCAGGCCTGTATTGTGACCGGTTTGGTTTTGACGATTTTAAATGGATAGATAGGTAGCGAGTTTCACTATCGCCTTTTTCCTATGACTCACTTCGTTTTTTTCTTCTGAGGAGCAGGTTCCGAAATCTAGATTGTTCTCATAAGAATGGAATATCGGATCATACCCGAAACCATTTGTCCCTTTAATCTCTTCTAGAATCTCGCCTGGACAAATCCCTTCAAAATATAACGGTTTGCTATTTTCTTCCTCTAGCAAACATATGCAGCAGTGGAAGCTGGCTTTTCGATTCGTCTTATCTTTTAATTTCTCTAGCACGGCTTCCGCGGTCTTTTTGTAGTCATTGCCAAAAGACTCAGCGAATCTAGAAGAATGGATGCCAGGGAAATTATCCAAGGCTTCTATTTCAATGCCGGAATCGTCCGCGATCACAGGCCATTTGACGAGCTTTCGCAGGGATTTCGCTTTAATATAGGCGTTTTCTTTGTAGGTATTCCCAGTCTCTTCTGGATCAACGTCGATATTCAAATCTTTCGTGGAATAAATGACATACCCTAAAGGGGCAAGCATCTTTCGATATTCTTCGACCTTATGTTTGTTGCCGGTGGCTAAAACTATCTCTTTATTCATAGTTGGATTTTACCACAAAGGGAATTATTTGATTTCGCTTAATTCGTAACCGGCATCGGTGATGGCTTGTTTTAACGCATCATCTTTCACTTGGCCAGTGGTTTCGATGGTGGCGTTTCCTTCGTTTAGATTCACATCAACGTTGCTTACTCCTTCAAGTTTCTCTAACGCCGCTTTGACGTGGGCGACGCAGTGCATGCACATCATCCCTTCGATTTTCAATGTCTTTTTCATGTTCAAGACCTCCTTTTTGTTTATAGATAAAATATCTTCTGGCACTGGTTTAATTTTCTTTTTCGTATGTATCTTGTTTATATTGCATAGGTTAAGTCTTAATGCGTTCAATACCACAGTGACGCTGGATAAACTCATCGCCGCCGCCCCGTACCATGGCTTCAATTTGCTGATGCCCATAAATGATAATGCCCCAGCGGCAATGGGTATCATAATAAGGTTATATATAAAGGCCCAGAAGAGGTTTTCTTTGATGTTAATTAGAACTTTTCTTGATAGATTGATGGCTTTAACCGCATCCATCAAGGAGGAGTGCATCAATACCACTTCGGCGGAATCGATTGCAACATCCGCGCCTTTGCCGATTGCGACCCCGACATCTGCCTCGCTTAAAGCGACCGAATCATTTATCCCATCGCCTATCATCATGACTTTGCCGCTATTTTTTAATGCTTTGACGATATTGGCTTTCTCACCTGGTTTCACGTTGGATATATGGTATTCGATGCCGCATTCTTTCGCGATTTCGCTTGCGGTGCTCTCATTATCGCCTGTGAGCATTATTGGGGTGACACCCAATTTATTGAAGGCGCTTATTGCCTCTTTTGAATCATCTTTTATTTGGTCAGAAATAAGTATTATCCCTAGCAAAACCCCATCAAACGCTACATAAACCGCGGTTTTGCCTTTTGGTGAATCGATATCTATTTTGATTTTGTTTTGCTCCAATATCGATTTATTTCCTGCAATTATCTCTTTGTTATCAATCTTCCCTTTAAGACCGAATCCAGGGAGCGATTCAAAGGTTTCGATTTCTTGTAGAGGGATGTTTCTTCTTTTGGCTTCGTTGATGATGGCCTTGGCCAACGGATGCTCGCTTTTGCTTTCTAAAGCGTAAGCTAGTCTTAGAATTCTTTCTTTGTCTCCGATTATTGATTCGACCTCAGGTTGCCCTTTGGTTATCGTTCCCGTTTTATCCAAGACGACAAAATCCACTTTGCCCGTTTCTTCCAGAATCGAAGCGGTCTTGAATAATATCCCATTCTTCGCCCCGATGCCTGTCCCCACCATTATGGCAACTGGAGTGGCAAGTCCTAAGGCGCATGGGCAAGATATAACCAGAATGGAAATAGCCCTTTCTATTGAATAAGAGGTTAAGGTAATCGACTCGTCCCCAATTGAAGCGACATAATCTTTCCCGAAGATCATCCAAGCGATGAATACGATTAAGGATATGCCTAACACTATTGGGACAAAGATGCCTGCGACCTTATCGGCGATTGCCTGGGCTTTGGCTTTGCTAGAAGAAGCACTTTCGACCATCTCGATTATTTTATGGACCGTGCTTTCTTCTCTGGAGGCAAGTATTTCCACTTTGAGATATCCGTTTGTATTGATTGTGGCTTCATAGACTGAATCCCCGATTGTTTTATCGACTGGGATTGATTCGCCCGTGATTAAAGATTCATCAAGAGAAGAAGAGCCTTCTATTATCCTTCCATCGCTCGGTACCTTTTCACCTGGTTTTATGGCGACCACATCGCCTTTCTTCAGTTGGTCTGCTGAGATTACTATTTCTTCATTGTCTTTGATTAATGTCGCACTTTTCGGCGATAAATCCATCAAGGATTTCAAAGAAGAAGTGGTCTTACCTTTGGAATAGCTTTCCAATGTTTTGCCAATCGTTATCAAAGTTGGAACCATTCCTGCCGTTTCAAAAGACAGTCCCATCGCTAGACGATGAAGTTCATTCATCTCTTTTGCTGCCCCCATCATAAACATAATCGCGATTGAATAGATGAAAGCGATTGATGAGCCCAAGGCCACCAAAGAATCCATATTTGGCGATAATTTAAACAATGATTTGAATCCTCTCGTGAAGAAAGGATAATTCACAATCATTATCGACAAAGAAAGAAGAAGTAAGGTGAGGGCGATATGCCATGGATTATTGCCATATTCTCCCAAAGGCCATCCGTTCATAAACGCCATAGATATATAGAAAAGAGGAATTAATAGGATAACGGATATTATTAATCTTCTGATCAATTTAGGGGTCTCTTTATCTTCCAACTTATCTTCTTTGTTTGTCTTTTCTTTTTCCTTACCCGACAAAGATGCGTCGTATCCAGCGTCCTGAACTGATTTGATTATGGAGGAGGAAGAAGTGGATTCTTCTTTTTCAACCACCATCGAATTGGTCAAAAGATTGACGCTTACATCTTTTACGCCATCGACCTTTTTCGCAGCCTTCTCCACTCTAGCAACACACGCCGCGCAAGACATTCCTCTGACATCGTATTTCTCTTTTATCATTATTTAAGCCTCTTCATCAAATCAATCGCCTCATCGATGGATTTTTCATCTCCTTCTTTTAAATCCTTCGCTAGGCAAGTTGACATATGGTTTCTTAAAATCTCATATCCAACTGAATCCAGAGCCTTTTCTATCGCGGATAATTGAATCAAAACATCTCCGCAGTAACGGTTTTCTTCGATCATGTTATTTATTCCATTGAGTTGGCCAATGATTCTAGAGATTCTATTTTGTATTGATTTGGCCTTCTTTTCATCCTTTGGCCCTTCTCTATAGCGGCAGCATTCACAAGTCTCCATAAAATACCCCCATGGGTATAATATGATATATCAAATATAAAAGCAAATAATTAAGACTGACTATGCGAGTTTAAAAGAAAAAATGCCCATTTTCAGGGCATTTTAATCTCTTCTGGAGCAGGATACGAGAATCGAACTCGCATAGTCAGCTTGGAAGGCTGATGTTCTACCACTGAACTAATCCTGCGCTAGGTTGGCGGACCATACGAGATTCGAACTCGTGATCTCCTCCGTGACAGGGAGGCATGTTAGACCGCTACACCAATGATCCAACGTAGCGAAGAGTAATATAACACACCTTTAAGCGAGTATCAAACTAAAAAGAAAAGAAAAACGTGATTTCTCACGTCTTTCATAATCCTATCCTTAGTCTAAATGCGCCCAGGTCCTTAATGATTTCTCGGCAATCCAACCCATATGCTCATTGGTCCTCTCGCCATTTTCATAAAGGAGAAGAAGTGGGATGGCTGTTACGCCATATTCGCTAGCGAGCTCACCCGCCTCATCGACATTGATTTTGGCTATTGCGAGGTCGTTCCTCTCTTCGCCAATCGCTTTGAGGATTGGGGCGACGGCTTGGCAAGGTCCGCACCAATCGGCGTAGAAATCAATGATGACTTTCGGGCAGCTTTTGATTAGATTCTCCAAATCTTCTTTGTTGCTGATGTATTGAATCATGTTGCACCTCCATTAATCACATAAATATTAACGCAAAAACAAGTCCTATCAAAGCCAAATGCACTGGATAGAAAAGATATTCAAAATATCTCCACCATTTTGAGTCATATCCCTTTTTCCCATTATGCAAGAAGACGGGGAGTACTGCAAGCATCGCATATGTCTGGATTTGCATCACATAAGAATCGAAATATCCGTTATTTATCTTGCTAATCCCCCAGAAAACGACGTTGATGATTATGATGGAAGTAACCCTCGATGCGTTTACAAATGATTGGATTTGTTTCTCGTTCAGGGGCGCGCCTCCATTCTTCGTTATCGAATCATTGAATTTTGAAGCGAGCTTAGGCGCATAATAGAAGCCCAAGAACATCAAGAAGCCATATAAGGAATAATCGCCGAACAAGAAATATGGCGCATAAGAGAATAACGGATCGAAATAAGAGCCCAACGCCGGAATATCAATCAAGAAAGAGATGACTATATAGCCCACCGGCAAAATGGAAAGATATTTCAGCCAACCTTTCTTTTCTATTAGATATATAAATAAGGCAAAGGCCAATAAGTCAGAGAAAGCGGATTGCTCCGGGGTGAAGCCTAAGCCTTTTCCGAATCTGCTTGTTAGATATAAAACCAAATCCGCGACTAATATGATCGCCTCGATGGTTGCAAGCCTAGTTATGTATTTGCCTCTATTCTTGCTATACCTCATCCCATCTGCGAGAAGAAGGATGAACAAAGGGAAGGCTATTCTTCCGATCAATTTGAAGATGTATCCCACCATGCTTTGGGGGTAATTGAGCGGTGTCCCGGGTTCAAATGGGGTGCCAGAAGTCGAATAATAGTCCAAAAGCATTGTCCCAACATGGTCCAAAGCCATGAAAGAAAAGGCGATTATCTTGAGCCAAAACGATGTCAATATCTGAACTTTCTCTCTCATTATTCTGGTATATTATTGCCGATTATTGAAAGCAATATTCCTACGAAATTGTTCGTGGCATGGGCAATCCACGCTGCGCCAAAGCCAAATCTATCATAAACAAATGATAAACCTACGCCCGCTATAATGTAATTCGGAAGTGAGGCAAATTCGATGGCGATATAAGTGGAATCTCCGCTCACCAAACAATTGAAATCAAAATGGATGAAGCCGAATATCAACGCCACTGCAACATAAGCAAACCATGTAGCGATACGTTTCAAGAAACCAAATAATCCGACTCTATAAGTTATCTCTTCGCATAAAGGACCAACTAACCCTAGTAGAAGCAAAGATGCAACTGGATAAGAACTGACCAAACTATTCACAGCAGTTTGATTGGCGTTCGTGGTATCGATGTTACCAAAAGCCGCCTGGATTATCATATTGTAGACCATAGATATCCCCATCAAAGCCGCGCCAAAAGCAAAGCCCAAGAAAACTTTCTTATTTTTGAATGTGAGCAAAAGCCTCTTGATGTCTTTCCATAAAATGAATAGAAGTGTTACGAATAATAAGGAATAGGCGACGAATTCCACCAAGGCCAACCCATCGGTAGAAGCGAAAAACTCTTCCGCGAGTTCGCTTGCTTCTCTCCCTCTTGTCCCTCCATCCATTCCATATTGGAAGCCGATGAAGAAAGCAGCGATGAATTCAACAATGAAAACAAAGACGCTTAGGCCTAAACTTCCAACGAGAAATATAATGATCTCTTTTATGAAATTGAGTGGAGTGGTGTTCTTGAACTCTTTTAGCCTTGGATCTTCCAAAAATTCGCTTTGGCAATGGCAATAAGGGCATTTGTCTCTTGCTGGATCATACTCCCTTTTGCAATTGGGACATTTTTGTTTTCTGAACATCAATTTCATAATTCTTTTGTATTAATTATATGGCTATCGACATATTTTAAAGCCATAATAAAAAAGTGAAAACCCCAATTGAGTCAACCATATTCGAATATAAAATACTTGGATCAAAATTCATTGGTCTTCTTTTTCCCTGCAAAACCCCTTTGGATTTTGAAAATTTGATGGAAAAGACGAAAAAAGAGTATCCCAAGGCGACACATTATTGCTACGCCTATATCATCGGAAACAATAAGAAATTCTCCGATGATGGAGAGCCTAACGGAACGGCGGGAAAACCAATGCTAAACATTTTGGAAAAGAACGAAACTACGAATACGTTGCTTATCATAGTAAGATACTTTGGAGGCACGAAATTAGGCGCAGGAAGGCTAGAAAGAACCTATGCCTTGGTCGCGTCATCTTCAATTAGTCAGGGAATATATGGGGAATATATTTTCGGGAAAGAAGTCGAGATAGAGTTGCCATATTCCCTCTTTGATTCTTTAAAAAAGAAAATGGATGTGATGGGGATTGATATAAAAGAGAAAGAATTTTCCTCTTTAGTTAAACTAACTTGCCTCGTTGATGATAAAATTATAGATACATTTGTGTCTTCCTTGCCTTATGAAGCCAAATGCGAAATCAAAAATAACGTGGAATTTGTAAGGAGAGAAAGATAATGATACCAGCGACCGAATTAAGCAACAGAAGAAAGAAATTACTAGAAATGATGGAGGAGGACTCCGTAGCGGTCCTTTATGCCGGAGTCCCAAAGAATAAAAGCGCAGACGAGACATACCCATTCGAAGTAAATAGGAATTTCTATTATCTAACCGGGATTGACCAAGAAGATTCAAGGCTCATATTGCTTAAAAGCAAAGGGGAATTGAAAGAATATCTTTTCGTTTCTCCATACGATGAGAAGAAAGAGAAGTGGTATGGGAAAAAGCTCACTTTAAGCGAAGCCTCTCATATATCTGGCGTCTCAAATGTTTTGACCACCAAAAGCTTTGAAAGCCAACTTCATACTTTCTTAAGCGGCTCGTTGGATGAATTCTCTGACACCAAATGCTTGTATATCGATTTGGAAAAGGAGCTAAAAGTCGCTCCATCAACCTCCACAAATGATGTCAAAAACACCTTATCCGCAGCCTATCAAGAGATTGAATTCATCAATGTCTATCCTCTAATCACTAGATTAAGGTTGCACAAATCCAACCGCGAGATCAACGAGCTTAGATATGCGATAAGGGCTACTAGAGATGGCTTGTTGGCGGCTTGGGCGAAATTAAAGCCCGGAGTCTATGAATATGAGATTGCCGACGAATTCTTAAGGGCGGTCAATGATAGTTCCGGCTATCAAGGACTTGCGTTCCCAACCATCGCTGCCAGCGGAATACACGCCACAATCCTTCATTACCCGACACCTTTGGCGAAAATAGAAGATGGAGATCTCCTTCTTCTAGATTTGGGTGCAAGATGCTCATATTATTGCGCCGATGTCTCTAGAACTGTGCCAGCAAATGGACGTTTCACCCCTTTGCAATTAAAAGCGTACAACATCGTTCTTTCTTGCAACAAAATGGTGGCCAATATGGCTAAACCTGGCGTAACCATTGATGAATTACAAACTGCGACCAAGGAATTTTTGGCTAGAGAATGTGTTTTAGCGGGGTTATTAGAGAAAAAAGAAGACATTGAGAAATACTATTTCCATGGTGTTTCCCATCTAATCGGACTCGATACCCATGACCCACTAGATGATCCAAACAGCAAAGAATACCGCAAAATGGCTTTGGAGCCAGGCATGGTCATCTCAAATGAGCCTGGTCTTTATATGGCGGATAAAGGCATCGGAATAAGAATCGAAGACGATCTCCTCATCACCAATGATGGATGTGAAGTCTTAACCGCCGATATCATAAAAGAACCGCACGAAATCGAGAATTTGCTTACCTACGGCAGATAAAACTATCATTACTAGCAATTCTAATTTATAATTAGAGCTATGAAAAAATACATTTTATCTATTGACCAGGGCACTACGTCGACCCGCGCTATTCTCATTTCTCAAAAAGGAGAGAAGCTTTTCCAGGCCCAAAGACCTTTGGACTGCCTTTACCCAAACCCAGGATGGGTGGAACAAGACGCCAATCAAATATGGATCAGCGTCGTTGATGTGATTAATGAGCTTTTAATCGTCTCAGGGGTGAAGTGGGATGAGATCTCTTCCATCGGCATCACCAATCAACGTGAAACAACAATCGTGTGGGATAAAAAGACGGGGCAGCCTATCCACAACGCAATCGTTTGGCAATCCAAACAAACGCAAAAAATATGTGATAGATTTGAAAGCAAGAAGAATCTTATCGCCAAGAAGACCGGATTGAGGCTTAACCCTTATTTCTCCGCCTCGAAAATAAGATTCATTTTGGACAAAGTCAAAGGTGCCCAAAAAAGAGCAGAAGAGGGCGAACTTCTTTTCGGCACGGTTGACACCTGGATTATCTATAAGATGACAAAAGGCGCTTCGCATGCCACCGACCCATCCAACGCTTCTAGAACCATGCTATTCAACATATTCGATATGAAGTGGGACGAGGAATTGCTTTCCTTATGGAAAATACCATCGAAAATGCTTCCAAAAGTCGTTGATAACACTGATGATTTCGGCGAGGCGTCATTCTTTGGCAAAGACGTTCATATTAGAGGGGTTGTAGGCGATCAGCAATCCGCTCTATTCGGACAATGCTGCTTCAGAGAAGGCGAAAGCAAAAACACATATGGAACCGGATGCTTCATGCTTATGAACATCGGAAGCAAGCCGGTTTTATCCAAATCTGGATTATTGACTACCGTTGCCTGGAGGATCAAAGGCAAAACGACCTATGCATTAGAAGGCTCAGTCTTCATTGGAGGCGCAGTCATCCAATGGCTTAGAGACCAAACAAGATGGATAGAGGATTCATATGACTCTGAGATATACGCGGCGAAGAAGCCAGACACCGCTGGAGTGTATTTTGTCCCGTCCTTTGTTGGTATGGGCACACCATACTGGGATGATGATGCTAGAGGCGCCATCTTCGGTTTGACTAGAGGGGCTGACCGCCATAACATCACCAGAGCGGCGCTTTATTCCATCGCTTACCAATCAAAAGACGTCATCGACACGATGATAAAAGAAGCCAAGATGCCTTTGCCGGTACTGAAAGTAGATGGAGGGGCATCCGCTAACAAAATGCTTATGCAATTCCAATCCGACATCCTCCAATGCGAAGTCAGATTGCCTCGCTGCGTTGAGACAACGGCTTTAGGTGCAGGTTATTTAGCAGGTCTAGGCTCGGGATTCTGGAAGAACATCGATGATATAGAATCTTGCCACGCGACCTCTCAGGTTTTCTGGACCAAGATGGATCCCAAAGAAGCCAAAAAACTCTGCAAAGGCTGGGATAAAGCGGTAGAAGCCACTAGGGTGTATAAGATAAAGGACTAATATGGCAGAATATAGCAAAGAGCAATTTCTAAATCTATTAAAGCAATTGAAGGTGCCTACCTCCCTCAATTACGACTTTCTTTTCGAATGCTTTTCCGATTCGATAGAAGGGGCGAGGGATCTGGTTGGGTCTTCGCCTATAATCGCCTCTTTGCCAATCAACCAAGTGCAGCTTGCCATTTATCTAGTCTCTGAGCATTCCTTTTATCTCCAAAGCCATCCAGAAGCGAAATTAGATGAATTAATAAAAGATGAGAAATATGAACAACTGATCGTATCTTTATCTTTAGATAAATATTACACGAATGAGCATCTTTCATTCCAAAACGGTACCTACGCCTCCAAATATAATCCTGAAATATCGACGATAACGCTATATTTGAATTTCATCCTCGGGATGCTTTCCAGATATAAGCAAGGCGATCCGAAAGAGACTTTGGTGGTCGATGTCATGCAAAAAGGATTTTTGATGGCGAAATGCATCACCGATTTGCTTACCGATGGATTTGAGACCGAAGCCTTCTCAACTTGGAGAACGCTGCACGAGAATGAATGCATTTTGCATGTCATTGTGAAATATGGCCAGCCAGTGATCGAAAGATATTTGAAGCATCTGCGTTATGCAGTTGCCTTTAGAGGTGGAATCCAATCGAAAGAAGAGACCGATAAGGTATTCCTTGAAATCAAAGAAGGAATGAAAGAAGTGGGGCTAAAGAGCAAGGATATGAAGCGATATATAGAATATGGATGGCTCCTAGGCATAAAAGACGTCATGAATGTCCCTGATTTCAAATTCAATTTCCGCGATGGGGTAGAAAGATGCGCAGGGCTAAAAGATTATTCAAAGATATATGAGATGTCTAGCGAAATCGCCCATTCATCCCCATTGCTTATTTATTCAAGAAAGACGTATTTCCATCTTATCGCGATGATAAATCTATATGAAAGCTTCTTCAGGCTAGAGAAAATATTCTCAAGCTTATATTTATCCACCGTCCCGGAAGAGGAACAGAAAAGATATATTTCCATGCGAAATCTTTATTTCGGCGAGCTTATGGCAGCATATACGCTTGAAAGGAAAAGATTCGCATCTTTGAATAGAAGCGAGAAAAAGGAAAACTGATTATACGTCAGCGTAGCAGCTACCGCCGATGAATTCGCGCATGAGCGAATTGTTCGGAACCCAATTATCAGGCATATCAACAAAGAACTTCAATAACCTCAATAATCTTTCGGCGTCAGGGAAATAAGGCGACTCTTTTTCAATCGAGGAAAGAAGAGGCATCGCGTATTTCTTTAGTACAGGCAACTCATATGGCATGAAGGAATTGAAAACATAATCGCATCCTTCTTGATATGGGTATATCCATTTGAATTCGCCAGCGCGGACCTTTGACCACATTGAAAGAGTCTCTTCCGCGGGGGCATTTCTAAATTTCTTATCCCTCACCATTCTTCTGATTAAGCGGAGATCTGTAAGGGAAATCGGGTTATGATCATCAAGATTTATCTGGGCCTGCGGCGAGATGAATATCTTGAATTTGGCAGACTTTGGTATGGCGCTTGAGAGTTCATCATTCAACGCGTGTATGCCTTCGATAATGATAGGGACGTCTTTATCGATTTTGATTTTTCTTCCCGGGACTCGATGTCCGACTTTGAAATCAAACTTCGGCAACTCGGTTTCAACCCCATTGATGAGGTCGAGCATATTTTGCTGGAAGAAGTCGACATCCAAAGCATCAATCGACTCCAAATCCCTTTCTCCATCTTCTCCAAGAGGTATTTCTTTTGACGGTTTATAATAATCGTCTATTGAGATACGGATCGGCCTGATGCCTCTAGAAAGGAGCTCGATTCTAAGGCGGTTGGCAAAGGTGGTTTTGCCGCTGGATGAAGGGCCGGCAACGCAGATTAATCTGATGCGGTCGATGTCATCTTCTATGAGTTGTCCTAACTCCACAAGCATTCTGTTGTGGCGGTCTTCGCAGATGTTGATGAATTCGACAGTGCCCGCCGTTTCAATCTCTTCATTGATTCTAGCGACCGTATCAACCCCGACGATTTTCGCCCAGTCGTGCGACTCTTTTAAAGTTCTTCCGTATGTAGGCGCATCGACGAAAGGAGGGATATCACCAACGCATTCGCTGCGGGGGTATTGGATGAGGAATCCTGGTGAATATAATTTGAATCTATAGCTTGTTATATAGCCTGTAGATGGGACTAGATGGCTATACATATAATTCCTATAGTCATCGCATTTGTAGAAGTGGACGGTTTTCTCCGGCCTATAGTTTAAGATGGCTTTTTTGTCATAGAAACCGCTGGATTCGTAGATTTTTGCAGCTTCTTCGGTGGAGACAATCTCTCTTTCCAAAGGATAATCTGCGGCGATGATCCTATCGATCTCGTGTTTGATTTTGATATACATCGCCATATCGGCTTTATAGGCGGTGCTTAATAGATGGACGGAGATGCTTCTAGAAACGTTATAGGCGAATTTGATTCTTAAATCCGGATAGCAGTTGCGGAAGGCCATCGCGACGACGTAACGCAACGAAGCCTCATAGATTTTCATCGCGCTGTGGTTGTTTAAGGTTAAAAATTCAACTTCACAATCGTAATAAACTTCGTAGTTGAGTTCTCTTACTCGGTTATTGACCTTCGCACAGATGTATTTCTTTTTATCTTCTTCTGGCAATTCATTCAAAAGAGTTAGTAGTGACACTCTTTTTTCGTATTTCATTTCTTTATCATTGATTTTGACAGTGAATCCCATATTAAGCCTCCTTGCAAATATAGAAATGGTATTTTAAGTTAAAAAAACAGGTTATGCAACCGCTTACATAAAATACCATGATAAATATCTTTTTCAATTTATATTGAGACTTTTATAAATATAACCTTAAAATTAAATGCATGAAGAATATCGTTTATTTCCAAGGCGGTGGCCCGACAACTGTCATTAATTCCTCGCTTTATGGGGTTATAAAGGCATTCAAGGAAAATAAAATTGAATGCAAATTATATGGCTCTTTGTATGGGGTGGAAGGCCTAATAAACGATGAACTCGTCGATCTGAGCGAATTGAAGGAAGAAGAAATTGAATTGCTTCTTCAAACCCCAGGAGCGTTTTTAGGATCCAGCCGCCACAAACTAGAAGAAGGCTGCATTGAATTTGAAAAGATCGCTAAAACAGTAAAGAAATATAATATCGGCTATATTCTCCCCAATGGCGGGAACGATACGATGGATACGTGTGATAAACTTTTCCATTATTTTGAAAAAAATGGCAGCGATGTGAAAGTTGTCGGCATTCCAAAGACAATTGATAATGATTTGCCAGAAAATTATTTCTCTTTAGGGTTTCCTAGCGCTGCAAGATTCGTGGCAAACGCAGTCAAATCACTAATAATAGACGCTTCTTCTTATAGAAAAGGGAAAGTAACCGTCATCGAATCGATGGGAAGAGATACGGGTTGGCTAGCCGCTTCGTCGATGGTGAATGAAAAAGATTATAGGCCTGATTTGCTCATAGTACCTGAGATGAAATTGGACATCTCACATTTCATAGAAAAATTAAAAGAGGTCTATGAGAAAAAGAAGTATGCGATAGTGATGATAGGGGAGGGGATCGATCTCCCGCACATCAATTCAATCGAGGATGATAATTTCGGGCATAAATCAATGGAAGGTTCCGGCCTCTCTTTGTGTCGTATCATCGAGAAGGAATTGAAGCTTAGCACAAGGTTCATCCCTCTATCTTTATTGATGAGATCATTCTCCCCAATGATGAGTGAGGTAGATAGAAAATATGCCGTTTCTGCAGGGAAATTAGCGTTAAATTCCGCTTTAAAAGGCGAAAATGGCATGATGGTTTCTGTCAAAGAAAAAGATAAGCAGATATATCTAAGCCTTTCTAAAGCCTCGCTTATCGCCAATAACGTAAGAAAAATAGATCCTATTCTTTTGAAAGACTACGATGAAATCGACCCGTCGCTAGTCGAGTATTTCGCCAACATCATCGATGAAGCCAAGGGAATCGAATATGAAAATGGCATCATCAAGAATTCAAAATTAAACAAACACAAGTCTTAATTTTATTGACTTTAACTATGTTAAAATTTAACATTACATTATTGAGATTTTATTATGGGAAAAAGCATTAAGAAACTAGACAAATCAATGATTCAGCTCTTGATTCTTGTTATCGTTGCTTTGGTTGTGGCTCTAGGACTTATTCCATTTATCTTTTTCTCACATTTAGATGTTGTCTTGGGCTGGCTCCTAGGTTCTCTTATCGAAATCATTTGCTTTGTTACGATTTTGAAATCTTCCTCATCTATGGCTAAGGTTGCAAAAGGTGGGAATGCAGCGGTAGCGGGCTTATCGATATTATGGTATTTCCTCCGCATTTTGCTATACGCCGCAGGGTTAGTGATAGGGGCCTTATGCACTTTCAAATCCGCTGAATGGTTTGGTGGCTTTGATTATTTCAATTTCTGGGCGGTATTCGCTTCATATATGCCTCTTCCAATCGTTTTATTGATCACCGGGCTTATATTCAACAAGAAAAAGACGGAGAAACTGAGGGCCGATGACCTATCGGATAATAACGAATGAACAGTGTGCTCGAGGCCATGACATATAAAGACAAGATTGCCCATATGCTTGATTGGAATATGGATCCTCAGCTATATTCCTCCCTTATCTGCATGCTTATCGTTTTGATTTTGGCGATAATCGTTGGGATCAAAGCTAGAAGAGCCTCGCATTTAGAAAAACCAAAAGGGTTGCTCCTATTGGCCGAATGGTTTTATGAATTCTGCCATCGCTTCACGGTTGGGAACATGGGCGAGACATTTGAAGCGTTCACCGGATATTTCATGGTTTTAATGGTCTATCTATTCCTCGGATTTAACTGGGGATTGACCGGACTTCCTTCCTTTATCGATTGGCTCGCCGCTCCTTTATCGCTTGCAATAATAATGTTCGTTTTCATTCATATAACTGCGATAAGATACCAAAAATTAAGATATTTTAGACGCTACACCGATCCTTTCCCTTTATTTCTTCCAATGAATTTGATATCTATGTGGTCGCCAATTATTTCAACAACGATGCGTATGTTTGGAAATTGTCTTTCAGGCACGATAGTCATCGGACTAATTCAATGGTCGCTTGCCAAAGCTTCCTCATCAATATTCGCATTTATGCCATATTACGGAAGTGGGCCTTTAGGCACACTCATCTTCCATCCAGAAGCCGCTCAATCAGTTTTCCCAGGCTCGGCTGGAATTTGGATCGCTGGAATACCTTCCGGCATACTTAATCTATACTTCAGCTTGTTCTCAGGCTTCATACAAACCACGGTTTTCTGCTATCTGAATGCACTATGGATTGCAGCGGAAAAACCTGCGGAATTGGATGTTCCTGGGCAAGAGGGAGTTATTGTAAAAGAAAACATTTAACATAGGAGGAATTATTATGTTCACAGTTTTCACGGAATTGGGCTTGGTCGCCATCGGCGCAGGCATTGCTGTGGGTTTTGGATGCTTATCATCCATCGGCGAAGCTTTGATTTGCTGCCACGCGATTGATGGCATGGTCCGTCAACCAGAGATGCAGAGCAAATTGCAAAGCACCATGATTATTGCGGTCGCTTTGGACGAATCGACTGCTATTTACGCCTTGATCACCGCGATTCTATTGATCTTCATCATGGGATCTGGCCCAGCCGCTTAATAGGAGAATATCGATGTTTTCTCCTTGGCTGATCTTTAGTGGGGTAGCGGGCGAAGCCTCGCCTTTCTCACCTGAAGATTTCTTGAATAAACTCTTCCCTAACGTCTGGAGTTTTCTCATTAATTTCATCGCATTAATCGTCCTTTTCGTTGTTGTCTATTTCGTGGCCTATAAGCCTTTAAAGAAATTGGTCAACAAACGCAAAGATTATGTCGAGAGGAATTTAAGGGACTCAGAGCAAGCCAAGAGTATTTCGGAACGCAAAGCCAAGGAAGCCGACAAACTCATTGAAGATGCGTCTATCAAAGCGGATGAGATAATCGAAAAAGCCAAAGCCGACGCGAATAAAAAAGCTGAGGAAATTGAGCAAGAGGCAATTGCTTTGGCCGCCAAACGCCAGCAAGATGCCGATATCGCCATCAAGCAAGCGGAAGAAAAATCAAGGCAAGAGATGCATGATGAGATTGTCAATTTGGCGTTAGATGCCTCCAAGCAGGTGTTGAAGCGTGAAGTTAACGAAAAAGACAACAAGGAGCTTGTCAATGATTTCGTCGAAGGGATGAATAAGGAGAAAGATGAGCAATAAGCAAGAGATATATAACGCATATTCTTCGGCATTATTTTCACTTGCCAAAGAAGAAAACGCCGTGGAGAAATATAGCAGCTGTCTCCATGATATTTCTTCCTTGCTTAAAACTAATGATGATTTCTATAAAGCAATGAATTCATTCTCTTTGCCTTATGAAAGCAAATGCCTATTGCTAGATAAAATCATCAAAAATGCTCCAAAAAGCCTATTGCCATTCCTTAAAATCCTAGCCAGAGATCATCTCTATTCGAAATTCGATAAAATCGCTAGGGAATATTATCGACTCGCCAATGAGGAACTTGGAATCAAAGAAGGACTTGCCTTCAGTGCATTCCCCTTAAGCGAGAAGGAGATAAAGGAATTAGAGAAAACCTTGGAAAAGAAGGTCGGCTGCAAAATATATTTAGACAACAAAGTTGAACCATCACTCATAGGAGGGGTCAAAGTCGCAATCGATGGCAAAGTGTATGATGGCACGATTGCAAACAAAATCGAGACTCTTCGCAAAACATTATTAGGAGGTGCCAAATGAATATAAACCCAGGCGAGATATCCGCACTCATAAAAGAGCAAATCAAAAATTTCTCAGGAGAGATAGAAAGCAATGACGTCGGCACTGTAATCTCGGTAGGAGATGGAGTGGCAACGGTTTATGGATTAGAAAACGCCATGTTATCCGAATTGCTCATTTTCCCAAATGATGTTTATGGCATGGTCATGAACCTCAACCGCGACGATGTCGGTGTTGTTCTTCTTGGTAGAGACACTCTTATTAAAGAAGGCGACACGGTCAAAAGAACCCATAAGGTCGTAGAGGTTCCAGTAGGTGATGGATTGATTGGTAGAGTTGTCACTTCTTTGGGCCAACCATTAGATGGTTTAGGCCCAATATCCTATGCAAAAACCCGCCCAATTGAAAGAATCGCCCCTGGCGTTATGACTAGAAAATCAGTCGATACGCCTTTGGAAACCGGAATCAAATCAATCGATTCAATGATTCCTATCGGCCGTGGTCAGCGTGAGCTTATCATCGGTGATAGACAGACTGGCAAAACCTCCATTGCCATCGACACCATAATCAACCAAAAAGGCAAGGGCGTTAAATGCGTCTACGTTGCAATCGGTCAAAAGAATTCCTCCGTTGCCTCGATTGTCGGTAGACTTAAAGAAAAAGGGTGCATGGATTACGTCACCGTCGTGAACGCTAACGCATCTGAATCCGCCCCACTTTTATATATCGCTCCTTTCTCTGGCATGGCAATCGCCGAAGAATGGATGGAAAAAGGCGAAGATGTGCTTATTGTCTTTGATGATTTAAGCAAACATGCCGTAAGCTATAGGGCCCTTTCTCTTCTTCTGAAGAGATCGCCAGGCAGAGAAGCATATCCAGGAGATATTTTCTATTTGCATTCTAGATTGCTAGAAAGAGCCTGCAAATTATCGCCAAAATACGGTGGCGGTTCTATCACCGCCTTGCCGATTATCGAAACTCAGGCTGGCGACATATCCGCCTATATTCCTACTAACGTTATTTCCATTACCGATGGACAGATTTTCCTTGTCACTGATCTATTCACCGAAGGACAAAGGCCGGCAGTCGATAGCGGTTTCTCAGTCTCCCGTGTAGGCTCCTCCGCCCAAATCAAAGCTATGAAGCAAGTCGCTTCCAGCTTGAAGATAGAATTGGCCAATTATCGCGAAAATCTTTCCTTTGCTCAATTCGGTAGTGACCTTGATTCTGAAACAAAGAAGATTCTAACTCACGGAGCGATAGTGACTGAAGCCTTAAAACAGCCAAACTTCTCCCCAATTCCAATGATTGAGGAAGTTGTGATTTTATTTGCTTTGAAATATGGCTATTTGGATGATTTGGAGATAGAAGAGGTCAACCCATTCCTCGATGAGATGTGGGAATGGCTCAATACTTCCAAAAAAGACGCGATAGACAAATTAAGCGAAAACAAGAAATTCGATGATGGGTTAAGCGATGAATTAAAAGAAGGCATCGCTCAATTCAAGAAGGTATATCTAGCCAAAAGAGGTAAATAAAGGATGTCGCTTGGGCTAAACAAAACCAAAAGAAGGATCGCTTCGATCAAAGGCACTGAGAAGACCACCAAAGCGATGGAGATGATCGCCACGGTCAAACTCAAGCGCTTTAGAGATGCCTTTGATAGAGAAAGCGTCTATTCAAAAGAATTCGAGGTTCTGATGTCCAAATTGTTTTCTTTCGATAAAGAAATCATCTCCCATTATGGGAGAACCAATGAAGGGGATCTCCCAACGCTTTACATCGTTATTTCCAGCAATCTAGGCCTATGTGGCTCATATAATAGCGCCCTATTCAAATACGTCGAAAGACAAATGAAAGAAAACGATGTCATCGCTCCAATTGGGAATAAAGCCATGCATCATTTCTCTTCACTTGGCTGCAAAATAAGCGATGAACTTTCGTCTTTGACTTTAAGCGATGATATAGGCGAGTTGCACGAGGCATGCTTGGAATTGAAGAATTCTTTCAATGAGAAGAAATACAAAAACATTGTCATCGTCTATACAAGATACGTCAATTCGTTGAATTTTGTCCCTTCATCGTTCCAACTCTTGCCGATTCAACTCAATTACAGCAAGACGAAGAATGATGAATCCAATCCGCCTGATTTCGACGAATCGCCTAGGTCGATGATTCATCGGCTGATGCCATATTATTTGACCAGCATGTTCTATGACCGAATGATAGAAAGCCAACTAAGCGAGCAAGCATCTAGAAGAAACGCGATGCAAAACGCGAATGATAACGCGGATGAATTGCTTGAGAAACTCACGATTGAATATAACAAGGCAAGACAAAACGCCATAACCCAGGAAATAACTGAAGTGGTGGGTGGAGCCAACGCCACCTAAAGGAGGAAAAAAGATGGAGAAAAAAGAATTAGCCAAAGGAAAAGTCGTTGAAGCGGTAGGACCGGTCATCGATGTCAGGTTTTTAGACAAACATCTTCCTTCTTTGTTGACCGCATTAATCGTCAAATTCAGCTCTGGACAAGAACTATGCGTCGAAGTTATGCAACATATCGGCGATGATGTCGTTAGATGCGTAGCGATGGGCGCAACAGATGGGGTGGAAAGAGGAAATGAAGTAATCGATACAGGCGCTCCAATCTCTGTCCCTGTAGGGAAAGAGACTTTAGGAAGAATGTTCAATGTCTTAGGTGAGCCAATCGATGATTTGCCTTCTGAAGAGCTAGAAAAAGCCAAAAGGATGCCAATTCACCGCCAAGCCCCATCATTTGAAGAGCAAAAAGTCTCGACCGATATTTTAGAGACTGGCATCAAAGTAATCGATTTGCTTTGCCCATATGTCAAAGGTGGAAAGATCGGTTTGTTTGGTGGAGCAGGCGTAGGAAAAACAGTCCTTATTCAGGAATTAATATCAAATATCGCCACAGAACACCACGGAACTTCGGTATTCGGTGGTGTTGGGGAAAGAAGTCGTGAAGGGAATGATTTATATTTCGAAATGAAAGAATCAGGCGTCTTATCCCATACGGCTCTATGTTTCGGGCAGATGAATGAGCCGCCAGGCGCTAGAATGAGAGTGGCTTTAAGCGCACTTACCATGGCTGAATATTTCCGCGATGAAGAACATCAAGATGTCTTGCTTTTCATCGATAACATATTCCGTTTCACCCAAGCAGGAAGTGAGGTCTCTGCTTTGCTTGGCCGTATGCCTTCCGCAGTAGGCTATCAGCCGACTTTGGCAACCGAAATGGGCCAACTTCAAGAAAGAATCACTTCGACTAAAGCTGGTTCTATCACCTCCGTCCAAGCGGTTTATGTTCCTGCGGATGATTTTACCGACCCCGCACCTGCGACCACATTCTCCCATCTAGATGCGAAAACCTTATTGGATAGAAACACCGCGGCTTTAGGCATATACCCTGCGGTTGATCCATTAGAAAGCTCATCGAACATCATGGATCCCCAAATCATTGGGAAAGAGCATTATGAGGTGGCTAGAGGCGTCCAAAAAATTCTTCAAAGATATAAGGAATTGCAGGATATAATCGCAATTCTAGGTATTGATGAATTGTCAGATGAAGATAAAGCGACTGTCGCTAGAGCCAGAAGAATAAGGAATTTCCTTTCCCAGCCTTTCCACGTCGCCGAAAGCTTCAACGGATTCCCTGGCGTTTATGTTCCATTAAAAGAAACCGTGAGAAGCTTCAAGGAAATTCTATCCGGCAAATACGATAGCTATCCAGAATCCGCCTTCTTATATTGCGGAACGATAGAAGATGTCGTACAAAAAGCCAGAGACATGGAGAATAAGAAATGAGCTTTTCCTTGCGAATTATCTGTCCTAAAGGCTTAGCCTATGAAGGAGAGGTAAACGAAATCAACATTCCTTTGGAAAGCGGGCCAATCGGCATTTTGAATGGCCATACGCCTTATATCGCTATTTTGAAAGACAAAGGGATTTTGAATTTCAAAGAGGATGGTTCTTCCAAAATAAAATATTTTGTCGTCTATGGTGGCACTATGGAAACTAAAGCCGGAGGCGATACGATGCTACTCGTTGAAGAATGCAAAAAAGCTTCATCGTTAGAAGAAGCA
This sequence comes from Bacilli bacterium, assembly GCA_017468925.1. GTDB lineage: Bacteria > Bacillota_I > Bacilli_A > RFN20 > CAG-826 > UBA4951. The sequence goes on from JAFUHI010000001.1 coordinate 64,171, forward strand.
TCAAAGATATTAGAAGGCGAAAGAGAACCTCTACTTGAAGAAGAGGAAACTTATATAGAAAAAGCGGTCGAAAGACTATGATATCTGATAGATAGAGGCAATCAATTTGCTTGCCTCTTTTTCTTTGCCTTCAATGGTGATTGTCGCTTCTTTCTTTAATGCTTCTTTCGCTTCCTCTAACTCAAAATATGAGATGGCTTTGGCTTTATCTTCTTCACTAGCCTTATAGTAGTCAAAGCAAGCGAATTGTTTATCCGAACCTATTATCTTTTCACGTATGCTTTCGTAATAAAAAGAAGAATAAGAATTAGATGGGTTTAAGTAAGAAAGACCATCAAAATCAGCGCAAAACGCAGCGAAATTATCAAATTTAGAAAAATGGACAATCGGAGAATATTCGAATTCCCTTTTTAATATATTCATTATTTTTTTCGCATCGCATTTGGAATTGACGTCGCTTATGAATTTGGCTTTGGTATCGTCTAGGATATAAAGGCTAGGGGTGGCGCCAGATATGCCTCCATCCTTTTCCTCTTTGCCATATTTTCTTTGTAAGGCGTTTATCTTCCCAACATATTCTGCGAAGTGTTCCTCAACACCATCGTAATGAATTGAATTAATTTCTATTTTTGTCTCTTTGATCGCTTCAACGAAAGCGTCTTCCATCTCAAGACAATGGCTACAGGAAGCCGATTCTATTAATAAGGCGATTTTTTCCCCGTTTTCGATGCGGCTATAAATCGTTTCCAAATCATTGACCACGGTTATATCTGAATATCTTACTGCTTTGGAGATGTCGCCATTTAAATCCACGAGTGATTTTTCACCCGTTGATGAACATCCTGCTAGAGATAGCAAGATCATTGCAAATGATAGAAATCCATGGAGACGCATATTAATAATATAGTTGTTTTTTATGACTTTATTGTAAAAAAGTTTAATTTATGTAATAAATAATAGAAGGAGAAATTTATGAACATTTGGCATTCTGTAAGCAAAAAACGCATTAAACCCGAGTCTTTTTATGCCTGTATTGAGATACCCGCCCGTTCGTCTGCGAAATATGAATTGGATAAAGAGAGCGGCGCGTTGATTTTAGATAGAGTCTTATACACCTCAACCCATTATCCGCATAACTACGGATTCATTCCTAGAACCTTGTCTCAAGACGGGGATCCATTGGACGTCTTGGTTATCTGCTCGGAGTCTATAGTTCCTCTAGCCCTAGTCAAAGCCTATCCGATAGGCGTTTTGGAGATGGAAGATAATGGATTCAATGATGAGAAGATAATTGCCGTAGCCGCGCACGATCCTATATATAGAGGCTATCACGATATCAGTGAATTGCCTGCCCATGTTCACGAAGAAATCCGTCATTTCTTCACAGTCTACAAAGAACTTGAGTTGGGGAAAGTAACATCCGTTCACGAAATAAAAGGTAGGGAAGCTGCTATAGAAGCAATCAAGAGTGACATCGCGGCTTATGATGAAAAATTCCCCGACAATCAAAAATAGGAAGCCTGTCGTTTATATATTTTTATCATTATTTATTTTTTCCTGCGCTTTAATAATTGCCGAATCATCGATGCCAGGCGGAGTTTCTTCCGCCCAATCGGGACCAATAACGAACTTCTTCGCAAGCATTGTCAATTTCTTTGAGCCAAAAGAAGAAGCGAAGATTATTGAACCAACTGGGATAGAACTTACTTATGATTCTTCATATTTGGGTGAAAAAGATGGCAAACCTCAATTGGCCTGTGGCACTACATCTTTGCTTACATACACTTTCTCATTTCCTGAGAAAAGAGGGGTTGATATCTATGATTCGAAATTCATCGTTTCAAAAGAAAATGAAAGCGATGGATATTCTTTGACTGTCACGACCAGCAAACAAAGCGAATCAGTATTAGGGCATATAAGAATCACCGCCGAAGAAATTGGAGATTATTCTTTGAATATAGAATGCGGTGGGGAAATCAAAAGCACACTGGATTTCTCCATTGTCGATAGGCCCGCGCCAGAATCATATGTCGTCAATAACATCCCTACAAGCGTCAAATGTGGAGAAAGCTATCAGCTTGATGTGAGGCTTATCGACACAAGAGAACAAGGCAGAAACGACAAATATCTAAGAAGGGTTTTCGACCAAAATAAAATCGAAACACGCTCTAACTCATCTAACGTATCTATCGATCCAAGCGGGATGATTGATTGTTATGAGGTTGGCAATTACGAAATCAAATATGGGAAATACACATTTCCGCTAGAAGTGACATCGAACGACGGACTAGTTGAAGCGGATTCCTCGACCATTTTCAATATCAAAGCCAGCGAGAACACCATTCACCTAAGGGATTATGATTTTTCGGAAGAAGGGGATTATTCTTTCGAAGAAGCAGATCCAACAGAATTCTATGGAACAATCATTTCAGTTGATTTTGGTGGCAAAATCCCTACAAATCGCGATGTAATTTTCGAATCCGAAGACGAAATGATTGCTAGGATCGTCAAGGTGCAGAAAGATGAAAACGGAAATCCGATGGCATTTGTGCAAGGGTATAGGAAAAGCGGAGAAGTCAAAATCAACGTCATGCCTAGGGATAGAAATATCGCACCAAAAAGCATCACATTAAAATCTGAAGAAGCGATTCTAGAAGAACTCAATCTTAGTGTTAAAGATTTAACGGAAGTTGAGGCTGGTCAAAGATTAGAGATTATGGTTAGCGATCCGTTCCCTTCAAACGCATCAAATCTAAGTTTATACGCAAGTGAATATGATGAAGAGATTGTTTCTATCACTGGTCAAAATACAAATGTGATTTCCGTGTCTTTCCTCAAAGAAGGGAAATTGGATTTGACCATAACAAGCGTTGCCAATCCGGAATTGAAGAAAGATATATCATTCAATATCAAAGCGCGCGGGGCGATAAACGAGTCGAATATCGATGATGTGCATTCTTTCATCAGGAAATCGCTTGGTCACTTTACTCTGTTTTTGGTGACTTCGATATTTGGCTCTTTATTCTTCTATTTCTTCTTTGATAAAGAAAAATTACTGCTCTCGTTAGGGATATCAAGTGGAGTAGGGGCAATTGTGGCGATGGCAAGCGAATTGATCCAACACTTTATCCCGAGCCGTTTTGGTTCTTGGGGAGATGTAGGAATAGATGTCTTAGGCTATATTATCGGAGGTTCGATAATGCTAGGAATATTCTTTTTGATTAAATTCATCAAGAACAAAAATAATCAATCTGAATAACGCTGTTTTTTCTCAAATAATTGTCTTGTCTCGTCACTAATGTGATTGACTCTTTTTATTTTGTGATTCTTGAAAATGACTTGGCCAGGGTTTTTCCCTTTTCTAATGTCACGATGGAAGGCAATCATCACTTCGCAGTCTTTCTTTTTCGAAAGGAGAAGCACTAATTCCGATGCTATTTCGATTTCTTTTTCACTTGGATTGTCTTTCTTGATTATGACGTGTGATCCAGATATTCCATTTATATGCAGGAAAAGATGATTTCTTGAGGTGTCTAAAGAGAAAGTTAAATAATCGTTCTGGGTAGAATTAAGTCCGAATAATATTTTCGTCCCTCCGAAGTTTATGAAATATGGTTGACTAGCAAGTGGTTCGATTTGTTTGTTTTTTGTTTTTACGCCACCAGCCATTTTTTCTGCTTCTTCATATGTGGCTTTCTCGAAGGCGTCTAGAAGTGAATTGATTGCTTCAAGGTCATTTTCGGCGTTTGCAATCTCCTCTTTCGCGTGAATGATTTTTGACTTTGCTTTTTTGCTTTTTAAAAAATATCGCTCGGCATTTTTCGCAGGGCTTAGATTCTCATCCAATTCGATGAGAGTGCCATCATAATATTCAATCTCTTTTTGACCTTCTTGTATTGAATCGATATTGGTTAAGATAAAGTTTCCAAATTCCTGATAATTCTGATTTATCTCTGCAGAATCTAGCTCTTTTTCTAGTAATGTTATCTTTTTTTGCAATGATGTTTTCTTGCTCTTCATCCTTTTGTGATAGGCAGAAAAATCATTCATCTTTTTTCTTTGGCCGAACTCTTTCTCTAGGGATATGAATTCCGCTAAATAGTTTTCCAAAGGTTTTTCTTCCTTTGTGGTAGTGAAAGAGATTTTATTCTTTGGAGGAACGTATTCTATGCCTTTATATATAGCTCTTTTCACGTCCAAGGTCGTCATATTCAACGCAGTTAAAATAACCCCATTTTCGTTCGTGATGATGACATTTGATTTATTCGGTATCAGTTCGAGAATGATTGATTTCTTTTCTTCCTGGAAGGTTTGATTTATCGTTTCCACATCTAATTTGACAATGCGTTCATTTTCAAGAAGCGAAACATCTTTTATCTCCCCAGAACCTATTTCTTTTTTGAATTGGTTAAAGAAATTAGTTTCGACGTTCTTGTATTTCATTTCAGAATTCGAAATGTAGATTCTGGGATTTTCATCTAATATGAAAGATAACTGGTCGAATTCGCCGCTTAAATGATAGAAGAATGAATTCTTGGAGAAGGAAAGAAGACGGCTTATGCGCTTGCCGATAAGAAAGGGTCTTAGCTGCTCTATATAATCCTTCAACTCAGAGTATTTCATATTAAAAATATAGCACAGTATATTTTGCATTATTTAAAAAGATTATGAAAAATCGTGAAAAATCATGAAAATTCTCTTGTAAAAGCGCTTGCATAATGTTGATTTTTTCTTCTAATTGTCTATACTTTTTTTAATGAAAAAAGGATTGCTTATTATTCTTTCAGGCCCAAGCGGTGTTGGCAAAGGTGCCACCAGAGAAAAGATCATGGCAAACAATGATCTCAAGCTTTTTTATTCAATTTCAATGACAACCCGCGAAAAAAGGCCTGGAGAAGTTGATGGAAAAGATTATTTCTTCGTCTCAAAAGAGGAATTTGAAAGAAACGTCAAAAACGGCAATCTTCTAGAACATAATACTTTCGTCGGAAATTCCTACGGAACTCCAAAAGACAAAGTCTTTGAATTGATGGAACAAGGCAAGAATGTCTTGCTAGAAATAGATGTGAATGGAGCGATGCAAGTATTTGAAAAGCTTGGCCACGACCTTCCTGTTTCCATATTCTTGATGCCACCTAGCTTAAAGGAATTGGAAGATAGAATCCGTGGTAGATCCACCGAGACCGAAAAGGCAATAGAAGAAAGGCTTAACAGGGCTCGCAAAGAAATAAAAGAGAAAGACAATTACAAATACGTTGTCGTCAACGACAAGTTGGACGAGACGGTTAGACAAATTCACGAAATAATCGAAAATGAAATTAAGTATTCCTCTTAATTTGCCCTATAATTAGGGTATATGAAATTGTTATCTGTTTTGACACAATACGGCACGAGGTCTTTGGACCGTGCTTTTTCATATACATATTCAGGTAATAAGAGAGTAGAAGAACGCTTCCGTGTTTTGATTGATTTCAATGGGAAAAACATCGTCGGTTTCGTAATGAAAGTGAGTGATACCAATTCATCAATCGAGGAATTGGAAGAAATTAATGGCTATAAAATCAAAGAAATCGTGGATGTGATTGACGTTGAGCCTTTATTAAACGATTCGTTAATGGAACTTGCTACAGAGGTCTCTTCTTACTACATGGCTCCTCTCATCAGTGTATTGCAAGCAATGCTCCCTAAGACTTTATCGCCTAAGCTATCATCGCTAAAAGGGCCGAAAATCGCATATGAGAAATGGGTCGAATTGTTGAGGAATGATGAGACTGATTTGACCCCAAAACAAATAGAAATGCTTCGCCTTATCGCTTCTTCTGGCCCAGTGTTGAAGAAAGACTTAGGTTCGCCTACGGTTTTAAACAAACTCATAGAAAGAAATCTAGTCAGGCTGGTTTCAAAAGAAAGAAGAAGATTCCAGATACCGGAGGAAGAAATCGAAAAAGGCCATGAGATGACGGTGGAGCAAAGAAACGCTTATGACTATATTTTATCGACTGATAAGAAAGTCATTTTACTTCAAGGTGTCACTGGCTCAGGCAAAACAGAAGTCTATCTAAGGCTAAGCGAAAAGATTTTGAATAATGGCAAGACCGTTTTGATGTTGGTCCCTGAAATCAATTTAACCCCAGCGATGGTTGAATATTTCATAAGACGATTCGGGCCGAAAGTAGCGGTTATTCATAGTGAATTATCGCCTGGCGAGAAATATGATGAATACCGCCGTATCGCCAAAGGCGAGGCTAAAATCGTGGTGGGTGCTAGAAGCGCTGTCTTCGCCCCGTTATCGAATATCGGGTTAATAATTCTCGATGAAGAGCATGTCGAAAGCTACAAACAAGAGAATTCTCCTTATTATCATGCTAGAAACGTCGCCATCATGAGAGGAGAGAAAGAAGGATGCAAAGTAATCCTTGGTTCGGCTACCCCATCTTTAGAAACAAAGGCGCGCGCCAATAAGGGGATATATGGATTTGCCTCACTTCCTCATCGCGTCAATGAAAAAGCCTTGCCAAATACCTCAATAATCGATTTAAGAGATAGAAAAAACTACACAAAGAAATCCGAAAAGCTATCCAGGCAATTGCTTGAAGCGATAAAAAACAATCTAGATAACGGTGAGCAAACTCTGCTCCTCATTAACAGAAGGGGCTATTGGACAACCATTATTTGCCCTCAATGCGGTCATATATTCAAATGCCCTTGCTGCGGCGGTTCTTTGACATACCACAAAGAAGACCAAATGCTTAAATGCCACCATTGCGGGTTCGTTGATCATTATCCTCATGAGTGTCCCGAATGCCATTCGAAAAATCTCTCTAGGACAGGATATGGAACTGAGAGGATAGAAAAAGAATTAAATGATATTTTCCCAGGCATAAGAGTGGCAAGGCTTGACTCTGATGTAACCAAGGTTTCAACCAAAATGGACAAGGTTTTGAAGGAATTTCATGATGGAAAATATGATGTTTTGGTTGGAACAGAGATGATTGCGAAAGGCCATGATTTTCCAAATGTGACTCTTGCGTGCGTTGTTCTAGCCGACATTGGACTCAACATGCCTACATTTAGAGCAAGCGAAAGAACATTTCAGCTTATCGCTCAGACTGTAGGAAGAAGCGGAAGAAGCCACAAGACTGGGGTAGCAATGATACAAACATACAACCCAGACCATTATTCGATCGCTTTAGGCGCCAAACAAGACTATGAGCAATTCTATTTAAGAGAGATGCAACAAAGGCGTGCGGCCCAATATCCTCCATACGTCTATATGTTTGTTTTGGAATTCTCCTGCAGCAATGAAGAACGTCTTGTCAAAGTGGCATACGAATTCAAGGATTTAATCAAAACAGAGAACTTCGAAAATGTGTCAATCGTAGGCCCGATAATTCCGTTTTATTCCTTGATAAATGGCAAATACAAAAGAGTGCTTCTCATCAAATACAAAAAGAGAGAAGGTCTAGATTTATTTGTTAAAAATCTAGTGGAAAGATACAACGGCAAATCCGGAATTGAAATTTCTTTAGATGTTGATCCTATGGATTATTAAATTTGTGATATACTAAATAATCGAGGATATATTTTAATATATGATTACAATTTCAGTTCTTGGACTTGACCAATACATCGTTGGTCGCTACAGCAAGGAACACACAGCTAACCTTGCTTCCTTATTTGAGACAACTGACGACAACATCAGTTTCTACGCTCCAAACGCCATGGTATTCCATAATGGGGTGGAGCAGACGAGTTGGAATACGATTGTCATCGTCAAAGCGCCTCATCAATTCAAACCATTCGAAAACAAAGTTGCTTCTTATTTATTAAGAACAATATCTCCTGATGATAATCCATTCTCAATCAATTGCTCGGTGGAATTCGAATATTATGATGAGGGGACAAGATACGAGAAATATAACGAGACTTATCCGCGTTTTATCACCTTTGAAAATGTGGTTGAGCCAGATTATGGCGAAGAAGATGATGACTGTGATTGCGACCCTCGCGACCATGCCGAACTAGATTATAACGACGAGAACCAAATCTATCTCGGAGATACATTCGAAGGACTCGATGAGAAAATCGAGGCGATTAAAAAAGCAAAAAATAAATAATTGTCTTTAGAGGTAAAATGTATGGAACAGGAAATCAAAATCGCTGAATTGATTCTTGAAGACATTGTCGTGAACGATGCCGATTTTTCGGATGCTTTGAGGAAAGTATTCCTGAAACAAGCTGATTTAAGGCCTTTTAGACCTATCGTCTCGGGCTTGGTTGGCTGTGAACTAAGGCATCATTTGCTATTCAATTATTTGGTTAACGCTTTTAGCGATGAGCAGCTTAGCAAAGAAGAAAAAAGACTCCTGACACTCTGCATGTCAAATTACTATTTCTACAAGCGTTTCAATAGCGAAGAGATGCTTGCATATGTAAAAAATAGGCTAGGCGATGAGAAATTCAATTTGGTATCGGAGCATCTTTTTAAAGATGGAGGCGATTGCAAGAATCTAATCCCAGAGCATTTCACCAAAACCGCATCAAATTATCTTTCTTTGCGCTTCAATACCCCTGAATGGGTTCTTAAAATCTGGTTCCATTTCGAACATGGCGTCACTTATAAAATACTAAAGAAGAACAGCAAGCAATTGACTCCTTCAATCCGTGTAAGAACCTCGCAAATCAGCGTTGAAGAGCTTCTTGATAAGAACCAGGCCTTCGCCAAAACCCCAGTCGATTCCATATTGGTTTATGGCGGGAAAGAACCACTAAGGAAACTCGAGGAATTCAAAAGCGGAAAGATCTTCTTGGAGAAATGCGGAACCAAGAATCTTCTCGATAATTTCTCCATCCATGATCCTGACCAAATATTCTGCTATTGCGGAAACAAAGACGATTCGGTGGTTTTGGAACTAATCGAAAGATTTGGGAGAGATGTCGCGATTAATATCGGCTTGCCTCTAGTTGAGAAACCAGAGAACGTCAAAGAAGAAGCGGTCATCGATGAGCATCTATCGCTTAAGAAATTCGTTAAAGCTGGATGCTATTCGAATATTAATGTGTTCAACGCCAATCCAGACTCGATGAACGCTTATATATCTAAGCCACAGGATTTTGTCTTCGCTGTGCCTAATAGCACCAACTTCGATTTGATAAGAGAAAAACCAGATTACCTCCTCCATTTCAAAAAAGAGAAGATGGACGCTTTATTCAAACAAGAGAAAGATGTCCTTGAAAATAGCGCTTCTTTCGTTGCGGAAGGCGGCACCTTGGTATATTTGATTTACACGATATCGAAGAAAGAAGGGGAGAACACAATCAAAGATTTCTTGGCCAACCACAACGAATTCAAATTGGTTAAGATGGAGCAACGCTTCCCATTTGATAAATACGACACCTCGATGTTCTATGCCATTTTGAAAAAAGAGACTCCTTTAGCGAAAGCTGGTATGCCCCTAAACGAAGTGCAGTCACAAAACATCTTGCAAAGTGCCAACATGGGGGCGAAACAAGGGGAATAATTAATGAAGAAGAGCCTTTTCTCTTTCACGTTGCCTGCCCTAGAGAAGGAGATGGAATCCCTTGGGCACAAACCGTATAGAGCGAGGCAGATTTACCAATGGCTTTATGTCAAAAATGAGTACGATATCTCAAAAATGAGCGACCTTAGTAAGGATTTCAGGGAATTTTTGAATGAAAACTATTCCGTCGATTTGCCAAAAATCATCAAAGAGCAAAGGGCGAAAGACGGAACAATCAAACTACTTCTTGAATATGAAGACCATGGCAAAGTCGAAGCGGTGTTAATGAGATATGACTACGGCAATGTAATCTGCGTCTCAAGTCAAATCGGCTGCAATATGGGCTGCGCTTTCTGTGCTTCAGGCTTGCTAAAAAAAGAAAGAAACCTGACCTCCAGCGAAATGGTTGGCGAAGTTTTGATTATGAATCGCCTCTTAAGAGAAGAATGCGAAAGAGTAAGCCATGTCGTTGTGATGGGAACCGGCGAGCCATTTGATAATTACGATAACGTATTGAATTTCGTTCATATTATTAATGACCAAAAAGGCCTATCGATTGGCGCAAGGCATATAACCGTATCAACATGCGGCCTAGTTCCAGGAATAATTAAATACGGGGATGAAGGCATCCAAATAAATCTCGCTATATCTTTGCACGCTCCAAATGATGAAATAAGAAAGAAAATAATGCCAATCGCCTCCGCCTATCCTTTGGATAAATTAATGGAAGCGGTGAAGATATACGAAGAGAAAGCTGGCAGAAGAGTCACATTCGAATACATAATGCTTAAAGGGATCAATGATAGTTTGTCTTGCGCTGACCAATTGAGCGACTTGATTAGGGGCACTTTGGCCTATGTGAATCTAATCCCCTATAACCCAGTCAAAGAAAAACCATACGAAAGATCGCCTCAATCCACCACAAAAGCCTTCGCTGATAGGCTTATGAAAAGAGGCATCAATTGCACGATTAGAAAGGAATTCGGCACGGATATCGATGCGGCGTGTGGTCAATTGAGAGTCAAATATGGAGGCAAAGAGAAATGAAATCATTTTCCGGTTCGTTTGCCTATGATACAGACAAGGGTCTAGTAAGACAAGATAACGAAGACCAAGCCTGCGCTCTCTTGAATGGAGAAGGGGAGATCCTTCTTATCGTATGCGATGGGATGGGAGGGCAAAACAAAGGAGATTATGCCTCCAAATTCGCGATAGATTATTTTGTTGAAGCTTTTAAGCACAAGAGAAAATACAAATTGGTCAGTTCCGATAAGATTTGGGTATCTAGAATCATCAAGAAAATCAATTCATCCATCTATTCAAAAGGAGAAAAAGATGCAGCCTTCAAAGGAATGGGCACAACTTTTTTAGCGGCCATTATAAGCGGAGAAAAGCTTTTGCTCACCAATATGGGCGACTCTAGAGCCTATATGGCCACAAAAGATAACATAAAGCAGATAAGCGAAGACCAAACACTTGTAAGATTCCTGGTTTCGACTGGAAAAATAAGCGAAGAAGAAGCGCTTGTCCATCCAGATAGACATGTTTTAAATAACGCGTTGGGGATCTACCCTTCTGTCTCGCTTGATTTCCAAGTCTTCAAATATAACGGGGAAAAGATTCTTCTATGCACTGATGGGCTTTATAACCAGGTATCGCTTGAAGATATCCACGCCCACATGTTCACCAACGAAAGAAGCGAACAGAAAGTCAACGCTTTAATTAAAGAAGCGGAGATGAATGGAGGAAGCGACAACGTTGGAATTGTCCTTTGGGAGGCTGATATCGATGATTAGGATAGGCGATAAAATCGATGGCAGATACCATATAACTTCTAGAATCGCCCATGGAGGCATGGCCGATATCTATGAAGCGATTGATCTTGTCTCAAGAAAGACTGTCGCATTAAAAATAATGCGCGAGGATATGCTTGATAATAAAGATAATGTATCGAGATTCTCCAAAGAATGCTTTGCGGCTGCTTCTTTAAACAACCCTCATATCGTCAAAGTCTACGATAATGGAGAAATTGATGGCAGGCCGTACATGGTAAACGAATATGTGAAAGGCCAGACACTAAGAGACAAATTGAATTTCACCTCAATCCATCGTCTTTCGCCGCGCGAAGCCTGTGAAGTGATGGAGCAACTAACTAGTGGTATCCAATACGTCCATGAGCATGGCATCGTCCATCGCGATATAAAACCGGATAATCTTTTCTATCTTCCTGATGGTTCGATAAAAATCGCAGACTTCGGAATCTCTTCATCCACTGATGAAAAAGAGACAGGAGATGCGATTGCGGGAACCGTATATTACACCGCCCCAGAAATATTAATGGGTGGGCAAGCCACCCCCCAAAGCGACATATATTCAATGGGCATCGTCTTTTTTGAGATATTGACCGGCCGCGTTCCTTTTGAAGGCAAAAATGCGCAAGATGTGGCAGTGGCTCATATCAAATCCCATTTCCCTGAGCCTAGTAGAATCCAACCAGGCATCCCCAAGGCGCTTGATAGGATAATAATCACTGCCTGCCGCAAAAGGCAGAATGAAAGATATAAAAGCGCCAAAGAGATGCATGATGATATAGTTGCCGCTTTAAGCAACAATGAGGACTTTAAAGAAAAGAAGTCGTTTTTAGCAAGGATTTTCGGATTCAAATGATAGATTTAAGCAAAATTAAATACCCTGCCATTTCCCCATCTCTTCTATCTGCTTCAAAAGATAGGATGGATGAAGAATTAAGCATCGCTATGAAAGCCGAAGCACCATTTATCCATATTGATATAATGGATGGCATTTTCGTCCCAAACGTTTCCTTGTCAATAAAATTTGTTGGCGACATTAAACCAAAACACAATATGATAAGCGACGTCCATATAATGGTGGCGGATCCTATTAACTGGGTTGAAGGCTTAGTTAAAAATGGCGCGGATATAATCACATTCCATTATGAAGCTTGCTCAACTAAAGAAGAGATATTAGGTCTTATAGACTTGATTCACAAAAACAACGTATTATGCGGCATCTCCATAAAGCCAAATACCCCAGTCGAAGTCCTTTTGCCATTCATCAATCTTGTCGATATTGTCTTGCTCATGAGCGTGGAACCTGGCAAAGGCGGGCAGAAATTCATCGAATCATCTTTGGAAAGAATGGAATCGATTAGAAAGATGATAAGAGACAACAAAAGCAAGGCGCTTATCGAAGTCGATGGGGGCATCAATAATGAGACCGCCCCGAAAGCGCTAAATAACGGCGCAGATATACTTGTGGCAGGAAGCTATTTATTCGGCCATGAGGATTTTGTGGAAAGAGCAAAAGGCTTAATAAATGGAAATTAGCTTACTAATCTCCTACATAATAATCTCTGCAGTTTCCATTGTTTGTCTTGGTTTTGCAGGGATTTTTATTAAGAAAAACAACAAAGAAGAATTCAGTTTTGCTTCGTTTTTCCCGTATGAGCTATTTGAGGTTTCGGGCAAACAAAATATTATTTTGAGGGCTATTCATATTGTTTCTTTGCTTTCCCCTTTGGCGATGGCTTCTTATCTTATCGCTTATCTATCAATGGGCAGCATAACCTACAATACATTTTCTATCCTTCTTGCATTCGCTTTAACTTTATCTTCGATCTCTTATTTGCTCATAACGATCATTAAGCCGAAATACTACAAAACATTCATCTTCTTGTTTTTGCTTCTCGCTGGCTCGATAAGCATTGAATGCGTCGTTTTCGCTTTACTTATCTCTAAACATGGGGCGATGGTGGCGAATCCCGATATGGCATTCGCATTCTCTATGATCCTCTATGTTTTATCTGTGTTGAATTTGATATTTTTATTCAACCCAAAACTTAAAAACTGGGATAAGTTAGAGAAAGAAGAAGATGAGCAAGGTACCATCCATTATCTTAGACCTAAGGTTTTGTTTTTGGCGATGCACGAATGGATTCTTATCGTCTATAAAACCGTTATTGAGATATTGGCGTTCATCTTAATATTTCTTTTGTAAAGAAAAAAGCCCCAAAAAGGGCTCTTTCATAATTCAAAAAACAATTAGTCCGCTTTCTTTTCGGATTTCATCAAGGCACGATGGGCTCTGGCCGACATTCTGATGGTGCATTTTTTACCATTGATGACGACGGTGTATTTTTGCAAATTGACATTCCATCTTGTGCGGGTGGCTCTCATTGAGTGGCTGCGATTATTGCCGCTTAATGGTCCTTTGTTTGTGATTGGGCATACTTTTGACATTGTTATCACCTCTTTCGCTAGAAAACGCGATAATGAATATAACATAAAGTAAGCCATATGACAAAGAAATAATTATATGAAATAAAAAATAGAAATGATGCAAGCATTTCTTTGTGTTGTGATAAAATTATCTTAAAGATAAAATTATGTAGTTAGCGGAGGGCTTCTTGATGGGTGTTAAATTAGCTGCAATGATTTTGGCTGGCGGCAAAGGAACAAGGCTTCTTGATTTAACAAGAAGAGTCGCCAAGCCAGCTGTAAGTTATGGCGGGAAATATCGTATTATTGATTTCCCTTTGTCCAATTGCGCGAATAGTGGAATAAATAACGTTGGCGTTTTGACACAATATGAATCAAGTGAACTAAATTCATATGTCGGCAACGGAGAGAAATGGGGACTAAATGGGGTAAGGTCTCTTACTTCTGTATTGACTCCAAAACAAACTGAAGAAGGAAGTAACTGGTATTTAGGCACCGCGGATGCCATATATCAAAACCTTGACTGGCTTGATAGGGTGAATCCTACTCACGTTTTGATTTTATCTGGCGACCATATTTATTCCTGCACATATAACGCGATGCTTAAGCGCCATATCGACACCGATGCTGATTGCACGATTTCAGTGTATGAAGTACCAATTGAAGAGGCCTCAAGATTTGGAATTCTAGTCACCGATAATAAAGGTATCATCACCGATTTCGTCGAAAAGCCTAAGAACCCGATAAGCAATCTCGCCTCAATGGGCATCTATATTTTCTCCTATAAGAGATTAAGGTCCGCTTTGATAAAGGACCACGCTGACCCGAAAAGCGATCACGATTTCGGCAAAAATATCATCCCGACCATGCTAAAAGAGAAAAGGAGGATGGTCGCCTACAATTACAAAGGATATTGGAAGGATGTAGGCACCGTTGCAAGCTTGCACACTGCCAATATGGATTTATTGATGTCGGGGAATCCTGACGAAAACATCTACACGGTTTTAGCGGGAAACAAAATATATTCAGAGGATGCTCATTCAGCCCCGCAATATATCGGTAAGAAAGCCAAGGTCTCTGATTCTTTGATTAACCAAGGGGCAACTGTTCTAGGAGAAGTAAAACATTCCGTCATCTCTGGCGGAACCTTGATAGAAGAAGGTGCGGTGGTCGTGAATTCCGTTGTCATGAATGGAGCGATCATTGAAAAAGGCGCGAAGGTATACGATGCGATTGTCGGAGTTGATACTCTAGTTGGTAAAGACATGGTCATTAACAAAGATAAGAAAGATATTGTTTTGTTTGTTAACGGAAAGGCGGCGAAAAAATGAAAGGCGTAATTGGTTTTATTGATTGTCATATCTCCCCTGAATTGGGTGTTTTAACTAATGATAGGCCTTTGGCCTCCTCATCATTCTTGGGAAGATATGCTTTTATTGATTTCGCTTTGAGCAATTATTGCAATAGCGATATCGACAACGTCGGTATTTTGGTCAAAAACCACCAGAGATCAATCCTAAAGCATTTAGGGAACATGATGAGCTGGGTCGAGAACACCAAAATCGGACATGAGACGATTTTCTATAACGAAAAAGGCATTTTGAACCCTGCCTACAACAGCGATATCAATAACATTAAGCAAAACGACTGGGTGATCTATGACACCGATGCGGATTATCTAGTCTTTATGCCAGTCCACATTATCATGAGAATAGATTTAAGACCTATTTTAGAAGAACACATCCTGAATGGAGAAGACATAACTGTCGTTTATAAGAAGATAGAGAACGCCGACGAATCGTTCGAAGGCGAGAATCTATTTGATATCGGAAAAGATGGTTACGTTAAAAAGATTTACAAGAACAAAGGAAAGAAGAAAATTGCTAATGCTTCTCTATCGACCTGGATCATAAGCCGCAAAGTGTTAAGCGACATAGTCAATGTATACCACGGAAGAGTGGATGCATCATTTGGCATGAAAGAAATGATTGCCTATCTATTAGATAACAACATCTATAAAGTCAAAGCCCATGAATTCACCGGCTTTGCTAGATGCTTCAACTCACTCAACAAATACGTCGATTATTCTTTCGAGATGCTAGATCACAAAAAGGCCTTGGAATTATTCAACACCGATTGGCCAATCTACACTTGCACCCATGATACCACCCCAGCCTTATATGGCGAAAAAGCC
Source organism: Bacilli bacterium (assembly GCA_017468925.1). Taxonomy (GTDB): domain Bacteria; phylum Bacillota_I; class Bacilli_A; order RFN20; family CAG-826; genus UBA4951. The sequence goes on from JAFUHI010000001.1 coordinate 80,124, forward strand.
ACGGTCAAGAATTCATTTGTATCAAATGGTTGCATAGTCGAAGGAAGAGTAGAGGACTCCATATTATGCCGCAACGTCAAAATCGGCAAAAAGAGTGTTATCAAAAATAGCATCGTCCTTTCTAACGTCACCGTCTCCGATTCAGTTAACCTCAATTATGTCATCATCGATAAATATGCGACAATTCATCCAAATAGGACATTAGAAGGGAAAGAAGACGATGTCCTTTATGTCCCACAAGGAGGAAAAATATGAAAATAGCTATGTTTGCATCCGAATCCAATCCTTTGGTAAAGACCGGAGGCTTGGCGGACGTCATCTTTTCTTTGAGCGAAGAATTAGCGGAAAAAGGCAATGAAGTCGTAATCGCTTTGCCATACTACAAAACCATAAAACCCGAATATAAGAAATCTTTCTCTAAGATCGGAAGTTTCACTGTCTCTATGTCTTGGAGAAGGCAAATCGCGAATATCTACAGGGGCAAAATAGGCAAGATTACCTTTTATTTGATTGGCAATGATTTCTATTTCGGAAGAGACAGAGTCTATGGCTATAACGATGATGGCGAAAGATTCGCTTTCTTTGATTTATCATGCCGCGCCTTATTGCCTTTCATCTCTTTTAAAGCGGATATCATCCACGTCCATGATCATCAGGCTGCGATGATTCCAGTACTAATCAAAGAGAAAGATATGGCGAATCCAATCTATCGCGATGCTAAATTCGTCCTCACCATTCATAATCCTGCCTTCAAAGGATTGCTCGATAGATTCTTCGTCTCCGATTATTTTGGACTAGACGACTCCTTATATGATTCTGGCAAACTAAGATTCGAAGGAGCTTTCTCCACCTTGAAAAGCGGAATAATATACGCTGATAAAATAACAACTGTTTCCCCATCGCATAGAAATGAGCTTCTAGAAAGCGATTCGGGGCACGGTCTGCAAGACATCCTCAGATTAAGAGAGATGGATTTTGCAGGGTTTTTGAATGGAATCGACTATGATGAATGGAATCCTGCAACCGATAAGAAGATTGCAAAAACCTATACGGCAGAGACCATAAGAGAAGGAAGGAAAGCCAACCAAGAAGCCCTTCTAAAGAAATTAGGCATCGTCTTTAAAGGCGGCCCGGTATATGGCCTTGTCTCTAGACTCACCTGGCAAAAGGGAATCGACCTAGTTCTAAGAAGCGGAAGAAAAGCTCTAGAAAGAGGGGCAAATCTAATAATCCTAGGCTCTGGCGAATACAAATACGAAGCTGCTTTTGAGGATTTGAGAAGAGAATTCCCGGATACCTGCGCTATCTATATCGGCTACAGCGACCTATTGGCCCATGAAATCTATGCTGGATGCGATTTCTTCTTGATGCCTAGCCTATTCGAGCCATGCGGAATATCCCAACTTATATCAAAGAGATATGGTTGCCTCCCAATAGTTAGATACACAGGCGGTTTGAAAGACACGGTCAATGGCTATAATTACGATAACGAAGATACCGCCGATGGAGTCGGATTCATCAATTATGATGAGCAAGGCTTAGATTACGGCATCGAGGTTTCAAGAAACATCTACGCAAACGAGGAACTATATTATAAAATAATCGCCAATGCTATGGCCGCTGACCATAGCTGGAAAGCGACATCCGAATTATATCTAGGGATGTATCGCGAATTAACTGGAAAATAAAATTATGTACGACTACCAAAGAATTGAACAAAAGTGGAGGAAATATTGGGAAGACCATAAAACTTTCTATTGCGACACCCACGATTTCTCCAAACCAAAATATTATGTGATGGATATGTTTCCATATCCTTCAGGACAAGGGCTCCATGTAGGACACCCAGAAGGTTATACCGCGACCGATATCGTCTCAAGAATGAAAAGGATGCAGGGGTATAACGTTTTGCACCCGATGGGCTGGGACGCTTTCGGTTTGCCAGCCGAGCAATTCGCAATTGCAAATAACACTCATCCAGAAGGCTTCACCCGCGCTAACATCGCCCATTTCAAGGATCAAATCCAATCATTAGGTTTGTCTTATGATTGGAGCAAAGAATTCGCCACAATCGATCCTTCATATTACAAATGGACCCAATGGATTTTCGCCAAGATGTTTGAAAACGATTTGGCGTATGTCGATAACATCCCTGTTAATTATTGCCCAGAGCTAGGAACGGTTTTGGCCAATGAAGAAGTGATTGATGGCAAATCGGAAAGAGGTGGATTCCCGGTTATCAGAATGCCAATGAGGCAATGGGTATTAAAGATTACCGCCTACGCCGATAGGCTTGAAAAAGATCTCGATGGTCTAGATTGGCCAAAATCCACAATCGAGATGCAAAAGAATTGGATTGGCGCCTCTTCCGGCGTAGAGATTACCTTCGATATAGTGGGTCATAAAGAAAGCTTCAAAGTATTCACAACTAGAGTTGATACCTTATTCGGCTGCACTTACTGTGTTTTAGCCCCGGAACATCCTCTTGTGAAGAAACTAGTAAGCGAAGGCCAAAGAAAAGAAATAGAGAAATATATAGAGGAATCAAGCAAGAAAAGTGACCTATTAAGAACCGCTTTAGCCAAAGAAAAGACAGGCGTTCCGCTGGGGATTTTCGCCATTAACCCAATAAACGGCAAGGAAATTCCTGTATATGTAGGAGACTATGTTCTTGGCTCCTATGGCTCTGGTGCGGTTATGGCAGTGCCTTGCCATGACGAAAGAGATTATGAATTCGCCAAAAAGCACAACATCCCGATGATTCAAGTCCTAGAAGGAGATGTAAGCGAAAAAGCATTCGTGGATGATGGGAAACACATCAATAGTGATTTCGCAAACGGAATGAATATTTCCGAAGCGAAAAAAGCCATCACCGATAGACTTATTTCAATCGGAAAAGGAAAAGTCGTCACCAATTATAAATTGAGGGATTGGATTTTCTCCCGCCAACGTTATTGGGGTGAGCCCATCCCAATTTTGCTTGATGAAGAAGGTAAACCAAGAGCAGAAGATTTGTCTTTGCTCCCAGTCGTTTTGCCCGAAATGGATGAATATTCTCCTTCAAAAGATGGCAAACCTCCATTAGCCAAAGCACCTAAGAGCTGGCTTGAAGTCGAAAAAGATGGAAAGAAATACACTAGAGAAACCAACACCATGCCTCAGTGGGCGGGATCAAGCTGGTATTATCTAAGATACATCGACCCAAATAACGATAAAGAACTCGCTGATCCTGCTTTATTGAAGCATTGGCTCCCAGTCGATTTATATATCGGTGGGCAAGAGCATGCCGTATTGCATTTGCTTTACGCCCGTTTCTGGCATAAATTCCTTTATGATTTGGGGGTTGTTGATTGCTTGGAGCCATTCAAGAGGCTTTATCATCAAGGCATGATATTGGGCGCCAATGGCGAAAAGATGAGCAAATCGAGGGGAAATGTCGTAAATCCTGATGATATCGTTAGGGATTATGGTGCCGATTCTCTCCGCTTATTCGAGATGTTCGCTGGTCCTTTGAATGAATCCAAGCCATGGAGCGACACTGGGATAAATGGATCTCACCGCTTCATTGAAAGATGTTATCGCTTAGTGGATGAGGAGACATATTTCTCTCGTATATCTACCACTAATAGCGGCGAGCTTGATTATTCTTATAACGCTTTAGTCAAGAAAGCTAATGAAGATTTCGATAACCTTTCTTTTAATACCACAATCGCCCAGATGATGGTCTTCATCAATGATTGCTATAAAGCAAAATCGCTATACAAACCATATATCGAAGGCTTCGTCCAAATATTCTCATGCATTTGCCCGTTCGTTGGCGAAGAGATGTGGGAGAAACTAGGCCACAACGAATCAATCGCTTATTCCTCCTGGCCGACATTCGATGAATCAAAATTGGTTTTGGAAAGCGTCAATATCGCCGTTGCGATAAATGGAAAGACTAGAGACGTTATATCAGTTTCGAAAGACGCCAGCGAAGAAGAGGTTAGCAAGATTGCTTTATCTTCACCGAAAGTCGCCGCCTTCATCGGTGATCACCCATTAAGAAAAACCATATTCGTCAAAGGCAAAATCATCAATTTCATCATCTAGTAAACAAATATAAATATTGTTTAGTGGAACTGTTTTCATTTTGTTTTATAATTTATTCGCTCCTCACTTGCGTTGGCAAGAAGGAAGCGGAGGAAAAATATGCTCCTAGCAATTGACATTGGCAACACTTTGACTAATTTTGCCATCTATGACGACAAAGGCTTGGTTGAATCATTCAAAATGGAAAGTTCAACCAGCAAAAGCCTTGATGAAGTAAAGGTATTATTCACTTTTTACTACAATTCCATCAAAAGGGATAATTTTCTGATTGACCAGATAATCATCTCCAGCGTTGTCCCTTCTTTGACATCCCATTATCGAAGCATCGCCTTCAGCGTTTTCTCTTTGAGGCCTTTGATTCTTTCTCCTGGTTTAAAAACTGGATTGCAATTAAAGGTAGATGAGCCAAAGACGGTTGGAAGCGATATAATCGCAGCAGCAGTGGGTGCAAGAAAGAAATATGGCAATTCGCTTTTTGTCGCGGATTTAGGAACCGCTAATAAATATATTTATATAGATAAGGATGGAGCCTTCTCCGGTTTGGTTATCTCCCCAGGCATGATGATTTCCTACGAGGCTTTGACCAGCAAAGCCGCTTCACTAATGGAGACATCTTTGATAATGCCAGAGAAAGTCATAGGCAAAAACACTGCGGAATGCATCAATTCCGGCGTATTGAATGGCACAATCTACGAGATAAAAGGATTCTTGGAAGCGTTCGAGAAGCAGACAGGAACAAAACTTAAACCAATAATCACAGGCGGCAATTCCTCCAAAATCAAAGATCATATAGATGGATTTACCTATGATCCAAATCTAGTCTTAGACGGATTATTTGAAATCGCTACCTTGGTGAAGAATAGGAGAAAATAATATGGATTGGCGGATGATTATATTTTGGGTTATCGCAATAGCCTTAGGCCTTTTCGCTTTATTTTTATCTAGTGGAGGAGATAAAAAGGAAGAGAACAATTCCATCATCAGAAGGATGACTGTCGATGCGGCTTTTATCGCCATAATAATCGCCATGTCATTCATTCCTAATTTTGGATATATCACCGTTGCCCCAGGAGTGTCATTAACTCTTATTCATATACCTGTTTTATTGGGGTGTTACCTATATGGACCAAAAAGAGGGCTTATCTATGGGGCGGCTTTTGGAATCACTTCCTGGATTCAGGCCAATATCAACCCAGTAGGCTTTAATTTCTTCTTCATCGTTCCTTGGGTATCGGTTCTGCCAAGATTAATTTTTGCTTTTATTGCAGGGTTGGTCTTCACTATCGTGAAGAAAAACAATAAGATATATAAGAGCAATCTCGCAATAGGGGCGTTATCCTTATTGCTAACATTGCTCCATACAATATTGGTGTTTGCTTGCCTATATATATTCTACTATTCCTCCATCAGTGAAATGATGGCGAGTGAGATAAGCGGGGCGATAGTAGGAACAGTAGCGGGAGTGATATTAGTTGGCGCGGCAGGAGAAAGCGTATTAAGCGCCATATTAATCCCACTAATTGGCAAAGCAACAAGATCATTTGCAACTAAGAAGAGGAGACAACATGCCTAATTTCAAGAAACTAGCTAAGAATTATGAAAACAATGCGACCGTCGCTTTACAGCAATTTGTCCGTATAGATTCACATTACGATGCGACTACCATCAAAGAGAATCAGCCATACGGAGCAGGTGTAAAGAAAGCTTTGGATTATTTTGCTAAACTCGGCACGGATTTTGGCTATAAAGTCGATAAATGCAACGGATATTGCACTGAGATAACAATCGGAGAAGAAGGACCAATCATTGGTATATATGGACATAGCGATGTCGTTCCAGTCAGCGGGAAATGGAGCGTCCCTCCTTTCGGCGCAACCATCAAAGATGGGAAATTGATCGGAAGAGGGGCGATCGATGATAAAGGACCATTAATCGCCGCGTTATATGGCGCTAAATTATTAAAAGATAATGGATTAGTCAAAGGATATCGCATTAGAGTGGTCTCTGGAGGAGATGAAGAAAGAGGCTCAAGCTGCCTTAAATATTATTTCCATACTCTCAAGAAAGAGGATTGCGATTTTGGCTTCACTCCAGATGCGGATTTCCCTCTTATTTTCGCCGAAAAAGGGATGCTTGGATATAACGCCGTATTAAAAGATGATTTATCGCCGATTATCGCAATGGATGGAGGAGTCGTCGCGAACGCTGTCTGCGATAGGCTTTTGGTCACCATCAAGAAAGACCCAGAATTCGAGAAATTCATCGAGGGATTGGGCAAAGAAGCGGATGTCGAGAATCTTTCTTCCTCCCTTTTCACTATGATTGCCTTCAAAGGAAAGACCGCCCACGGCAGCACCCCAGAAAAAGGTGATAACGCAGCATTAAAAGCCTTCAAGATTCTTGGCAAATTCTACAAGAAAGAGAGCCTATTAAAGCTCGCTGACACCTTAAGCGATTGCAATGGTAGAAACTTTAATGGTTTCAATGAATCAAAAGTTCTTGGCAAAACAACATATAATTTCGGAATCTTCAATTACGCGAATGGCGTTTTGAGCTTCACAATCGATTTTAGATTCGGAGAAGAATGCGATGGCGAAAAGATGATTGCTAATCTTGCAAAAGCTTTGCCTTTAGAATTGGTGAAGAGAAGCGAGCATCAACATTTGCTCTATGATTTGAGGAGCCCTCTAGTGGCAACTTTGATGAAGTCATATAAGAAATCCACCCACAAATTCTTTGCAAAACCCCTTGCAATTGGGGGAGGAACATACGCAAAAGAGGCAAAAAATACAGTTGCCTTTGGTGCTTGCATTGATGGAGATGAATGCAACATGCACTCACCTGATGAATATATAATTCTAAAGAATTTCTACGACGATATAGAGATATACGCTAGAGCGATTTATATGCTTGGCGAAATGGCTAAGAAGAGGAAATAATTAGTGAGAAGTCGTCGCAAGAAGTGGGCTGCCCCATATCTAGAAGCGCATAAAGAGATCGTAATCGAAAAAATCGACGCTCAGGATAAGTTTTTCTTATCTCGCCCTCTAGTTTTAGAAGTTGGCGCGGGGAAAGGTGACTTCGCTATTGCGATGAGCGAAAGATTAGGTGGCTCATATCTAGCCATCGAAAGAGATGTTTCAATCGCCGGAACCATGGCAAGAAGACTAGAGAACAAAGAAACGAATATCAGAATAATTAATGATGATTTCGATAATGTCTTTTCGGAGGATATCTCCCTTAGATTTGATGCGATATATCTAAATTTTTCTGATCCTTGGCCCAAGAAAAAACAAGGGAAAAGGAGATTGACCGCTTCATCTAGGCTAGATAAGTTTTATTCTCTTTTACTTGATGAAGGCAAATTATATTTCAAAACTGACAGCGACATTTTATACGAATCTACATTAGAGAATATCGAATCGTCAAAATTCAAAATTCTTGAAAGATATGATGTTTATGTCTTTGATGAAAAAGAGGACGCTATGAGCGAATACGAAAGAAAGGCAAGAGATAAGGGTCTTGCCATCCATAAGCTTGTTTTGGGAAAATAAGAGGAGGCCAGCATTATGTATAGGTTATTCTACAACTACAAAATATCAGGCGATGTTTTATTCGTCTTGATTGATCCAGAAAAAGAAGTCACAAGAAAAGAAAGAAAAGGCGATGTTGTCGCCTTATATAGCGAAGATAAATTAGTTGGCATTAACATCTTCAATCTTCTCCCAATCGCCAAAATCAAAGCCAATGGCATGATCGCGACCCCAGAAGATTCCTTGATTGACCTAATCAATTCGATTCTACTAAACGCAGGGATGGAAAAATTACCATACGCTAGAGAAAGTGGCTATAAGGTAGGCAAAATAACAAAGCTCGAAGAACATCCGATAAACGAAAAAGCCCATATCGTCACCATTTCGCTAGGTGATAAGGAATTAACAACAGTCTCTTATTACAAGAACCTGAAAGAAGGAATGCTTGTGGTCGTGGCTTTAGAAGGAACGATTCTATACGATGGAAGTGTTTTCCATTCTTTCGTAAGCCGCAACATCCCAAGTGAATGCAGCATCTTAGAAGCGAAAGAACTAAGAATCAACGTCGAATCCGCTGGAGCGTTTGAAGTCGGAGAAGGATATGTCCCAGGAGACGATTTCTTCTATGGAGGAAAATAGAATGGAAGAATTAGAAATAAAGCTCAAGGAAGAAGGGAAAATCTCCCGCCTCACCAACAAGACATTCAAATTCGATCCCCGAATCAAAGATGGCTTCTATAGCGCCAATTATTTTCTCAAAAGCAGAAAGATAGTTTTGGAGAACGCCCCAGGACATATCGTAACCGAGCAATGGTTTCAAAGAAAAGACGGGGCAATGCTATGCGGCATCGATGAATCAATTGCCATTTTGCATGAATTCGCCACCAATCCAGCCTCTTTAAAAATCGAAGCGCTCAATGATGGAGACATCATAAACGCAAACGAGCCAGTTTTAAAAGTAACGGGGAAATACGAGGATTTTGGCTATCTTGAGTCGTTAATCGATGGGATTTTGGCCAGAAGAACCTCGGTCGCCACCAATGTCCATGAAGTGGTTGAAGCGCTTAATGGGACCGCAACATTCTCGATGGCGGATAGGCAAGATGATTATCTAACCCAAGCAGGGGATGGATATGCTACATACGTTGCAGGCATTAAGAAATATTCTACCGATGCCCAAGGCCAATGGGTTGGGGTCAAAGGAATGGGAACAATGCCTCATGCATTGATACAGATATGTGGAGGAGACATAGTCAAAGCCGCCAAAATGTATTTGAATACATTCCCAGAAGAAAAAGTGACTTGCCTAATCGATTACCACAATAATGTCGTAAGAGATTCGCTCCTTGTTGCCAAAGAACTTGGCAGGAAATTGAATGGCGTGAGAGTCGATACCTCCAAATCCCTCATCGACCATTATTTCGACGACAAAGACACCAGTGGTTTCGACCCACATGGCGTCTGCAAAGAATTGATTTACGCCTTAAGAAGCGAATTGGATAAAGCTGGATTTGATTTCGTTAAAATCACCGTTTCCAGTGGATTTACCGCCGAAAAGATCCGTGAATGGGTGAAAGAAGGAGTGCCAGTCGATATGTATGGAGTTGGCTCCGCTTTAGTGGTCAATGACACGGTAGGCTTCACGGGTGATCTTGTGGTTTTGGATGGCAAAAACGAAGCAAAAGAAGGCAGAAGCGATATTCCTAGCACCAGACTAAAAGAAGTCAAATATCCTATTTATTGATATATTTTTTTGTAAAATTTTTGTAAAATTCATGCAAATTTTGTGAAAAAGATTGAAAAATCTTTCACAGGTGTTTTTATTATGGTGGAGGCACTTATGGAAAATCTAAAGAATAGAGTCACTATTTATCAAGTATCCAAAGCATCAGGCTATAGCATTGCTACTGTTTCTAGAGTAATCAGCAAAAAGAGCAATGTCGCGGAAGAAACCAGATTAAAGGTTGAGGAGACCATCAAGAGGCTTGGGTATAAGCCATCGGCCTTGGCCCAAGCTTTAGCGACGAACAAATCCACGAACATCGGGGTTGTCATCCCTAACGCCAACTATGTCTATATCGCAAACATGCTCAATGGCATTAACGAAGTTGCAAATAAAAAAGGCTTTGTTTTGACTCTTTTCACGACCGCTCATAGCCGTGATGAAGCGCTACTAGCGATAGAAAAAGTCATCACTACACATGTTGATGGGGCAATCATTTTCGATGATGAGTTGGATGAAGAAGACGTTGCGAAAATCAATTCATATTCAGTGCCAACAATCGTAGTAAATTCGAATGTATCCGGAGAAAGAGTCGGCTCAATCATTTTCTCCTATAGAAACGTTTTGGAGAAAACGATCAAGAATTATTATGAGCAAGGCGGGAAGAGGGAAATGACTTTCATCCACGTCCACGATTCCGGAAGATTATTAACGAAATGCGAGAAGAAATTCGTTGAAACCCATAAAGAAATAGGTAGGCCATATCACATAATCAACTGTGATGATAGCTATACGAGGACATACAATGATTTTGTGGAGCATTTCAAAACCAATAAGAACGGATATTTCATCGCTTACCGCGATTCAATTGCCGCGGCTATAGAAAACGCCGCCACAGACGTTGGATTAAAAGTGCCTCAAGATGTAGAAGTATTGTCATTAGTTGGAACCAAATACGCCCACATAGTGAGGCCAACCCTTTCCTCCATGCAAATAGATATGCAGGAAGTGGGTAAGCGCAGCATGTATATGCTAATTGATTTGATTAATGAAAGTCTCGAGAACAAGAGCTATAAATTCGAGGCGCAATTCGTTAAGAGAAACTCAACCGAATATTAATCCAAACTCAACCTATGGACTTATAGGTCCATTGTTTTGATTACTTTATTCTATCTATGGTGTAAAATACTAAAGCCAAAGGGGTCAAATATGAACATTATCGACGAGCTTAATTACAGAGGATTGATTGAACAATACTCAGATGAAGAGAATTTGAGAAAGCTTTTCTCATCCAAACAAACCATTTATTGTGGCTTTGATCCAAGCGCTTCATCAATGCATATAGGCAATTTCGTAATGATTTCTACATTGATGAGACTCCAAAGAGCGGGGCATAGGATAATCGCAGTAGTCGGTGGAGGCACCGGCATGATTGGCGATCCAAGCGGTAAAAGCAAAGAAAGAAACCTTCAAACTGCTGAGCAAGTCGCCAAAAACACAGAACTTATTAAGAACCAACTCGAAAGATTTTTGGATTTAAGCGATCCGGAAAAAGGAATCATATTGAACAATTATGATTGGCTTTCTAGCATCTCATTGCTCGATTACCTTAGAGATGTAGGCAAATACTTTCAAATAAATGTGATGATAAAAAAAGAAATCGTCGCTTCTAGATTAGAAAATGGCATTTCTTTCACTGAATTCACCTATCAAACCCTTCAAGCCTACGATTTCCATCACCTATGGAAGAATTACGGATGCAAAATCCAAATCGGAGGCAACGACCAGTGGGGAAACCTCACAGGCGGACTTGAACTCATTCGTAAAATCGAAGGCGAGAAAGCCGAAGCCGAATGCATGACCGGTAAGCTCATCAAAAGAGCGGATGGCAAGAAATTCGGCAAATCTGAAGATGGGGCTTTATTCCTAGACCCAAATCTAACTTCACCTTATAAGCTTTACCAGTATTTCATCAACACCACCGATGAAGATGCGGTCAAATACCTTAAAATATTCACTTTTTTGACTCCAGATGAGATTGAAGAAGTGGCAAAAGAGCATTTCGCAAATCCAGGCAGCAGAATCGCCCAAAAGAAATTGGCCTATGAAGTCACCAAAACAATCCATGGACAAGATGAAGCGGAGCGCGCTTTATCAATGTCCAATGTCTTATTCACCGGTGAGGTTGCTTCGCTTGATGAAAAGGGAATCGAAGAAGTGCTTGGCTCATTAAAAGTCCAATTGGATGGAGAGATGAATATCCTTGATCTTTTGGTCAAGGTAGGCGCTGCCCAAAGTAAAACACAGGCTAAGACATTCGTTGTACAGAATTCCGTCACAATCAACGGAGAGAAGGCCTTAGATTTAACAAAATCATATTCAAAATCCGACGCCTTATATGGAAAATACCTCATCGTTAGAAGAGGCAAGAAGAATTATTTCCTAGGCTGCTTTTAAAATAAAAAAACGTGCAAATCCCGCTTATTTTTAGGAAAACGCACGTTTTTTATTTCCTAATTTTCATTGAATATATTAAGGCAATGACGACTTCTAGAGGCACCAAGACGGTGTATATATAGGCGACGTTTTCTGATTTCGCTCCGTCGATAAAACGGTCTTGGAACCAGAACTGCAAAACAAAGGCGGTAATGATGCTTGCGAAGAATAAACTTAGCAAGATTGGTGTCCAAACATTTACCCCCCACAAGACTCTTTGAGCGATCCAAGCGACAAAGAAAGAAGCTGCTAAAGCCCAAATGAAGATAATCCATAGTCCTGGTAGACCATTCTGCATCACCGTGGAAACGTAAACGCTAGCCATCACAAGCCATACGAAAGTGATAGACATTGCAAATATTGTTAATTTATTGCTTTTCGTTGCGGGGTTTTGATTCTTTTTCACTGTTTCTTCCGCCTTCGACTCGTTTCCTTCAGTTAGGAGATAATCGACAGAGACGCCATAAAAATCCGCTAATTCTTTTAATATATCGACCGAAGGCAAGGCGTTACCAAGCTCCCATTTGGAAATGGATTTATCGCTGTAGCTTAAAGCAAAACCGACTTCTTGCTGAGTTAATTTTTTTGCTTTTCTTAAGGCAGTAAGGTTATTACCTACTATCTGGTTGATGTTTGCCATAGATATATATTACCACAAAAGAAAATAATAAACTTTTGGCAAAATATTGTTAAATAATCTTTATTTATCGAAAGCAGCAGAGGCAGGTGACCACTCATCATTGGCGTGAGAGGTAATGTAATTTGTGTACGCTGTTTTTGCGCTAGAATTGGTCCAGCAATCTGTGTAAACGTTGTTCTTGATGTTGTCGAGAGTTGCATCGATTGCGGCTTCTAATTTGATTACATTAATCAATTCAAGATTTAATGTGGCGCTTAATTCGCTTAATGTCCTCATGTCTTTGTTTGCTTTCAAAGTCACATTTGCATCTTTTAATGTATCGTTATGAGCGAGTTCACCAACATTTAATCCAATCGTCCAAACATATGTGGATGGATCGAAAGAGAATGTATTCAAGCAATCTTCGAAGTGGATTGGCTGCGCGGCTTCATCTTTCTTTGCTGTGCCTTCAAGCAATTCTTTGATGGAGGAGTTGTTGTTAAATCCCATCATATAGCCGCCGACCCAGGAAAGTAGATTGTTTCTGAAATCAGATCCACGGACTTTCTTCGGGGCGTTCTTCTCAGTGTTATCGTGGCTCCAGCCTAAATAGTCGGCATCGCGGGTGATCCAAACAGTTCCATCGAGATTATCATTGCTTGTTTGATAATAAAGAGTAGTAGTTCTCTTACTTGATAATAATGTTGCATAACTTCCGTTTAATCCGACGATCACCGGCATTGTGATAACGCCATATAAATCGACTGAGCGACCATCCACCGCAACATAGAAATCAAACTTAATCGTGTCGTCTAACTTTAATAGAAGGTTGGTGGAGATTGATATAGAACCGGTTAGGTGGTAAGTGGATAAAGAATTTGTCTCGCTTGAGCCAAGCAAGGCGGAGCCTACAACCATATCTAGAAGCTTTCCGATTGAGGTGAAATCGGTGTAGCTATTTAGATTCTGATCTGATAATGAGAGTAATTCATCATCATTTAACGAAGTCTTGTTTAAACCGATTGACAATCTAATCTCCTTGGCTGGTCCATCTTTCGAGAATAAGCCATCCATCGTTAAAGCGAGGTCGATGGTGGATAATCTTCCGTTTGCGAAATTGATATCAATAACAACAGGCTCGCTTGTGCCTAAAGCGTCTTTGCTTATAACAAAGGTGTTCTTGTTTTCGTTTATGGTGACGCTATCGAGAAGAGAAGAAGCGATTAAACTTGTGTATTTACCGCTGGTTAGTGATTTTAATAAAGCCCCAGCAGCCATCGAATTGATTTGCTCGCGATACCTGGCGAAACGCTTATCATTCGAACCGATTAATCCTTTGACCAAATCGATGATGTCGTTTAAAGCACTGATGCTTGCTCTTCCTTTTAGCTTCTTGCCGCTGCTTGAGCCCGACTCATAAGTGAAAAGCATGCTATTGGCGTTACTTTCATCCTCGACTTCGTTTTCTGGTCCTTGGATGTCAATCGTGACACTGTGTTCTTGGGTGTAATCCTCTTTGTAATCGACAAAGCTTATATGTCCTGTTCCGCCTTTTTTCGTTAAATCGAAGGCGAGGTTTCCGGCAAATTCAAACCCGATTTGGTGCGTTTTGTTCGCGTTCATTTCGCCTACACTCATGATGCTTCCGTTAATGCTCATTGCAGCCTGTTTGGATGCAACTATTTCAGAGACCTGATCAAAGACACCTGGAAGATGGCTCATCTCCGCGTATTCTTCCAAATCTGGATAGGCTGGCTCGATATAACTCGCTAGTTTCAAAGTTCCATCGAATGTGAATGAAGATAGTTTTATTTCCTGGAAATCGATGGTTAGCAAAGAACCAGATGAATGATTATCCGCACCGTCGATGACGATTTCGATCGTGCCTTCGATATTAAGTGGGGCTAAAGAAACGCCAACGATAAGCTTATTGTCGCTGTTCTTTAGATAAGCAATCATATCTACAACAGGTTCATAAGTTCCACGCTTTATCGCGTTCAAAAGGGTGGAATCCTTAAGAAATGCAAGGATATTTGTTATTTGATCGATTGTAGAGGCGTCATCTTTATCGCTTTCCAAATTGGCTTTGAGCTTGCCGATGAGCGAATCCATTGTGAGCTTGCTTGTTCTCATCTTGGCGATATCAGAGATGTTGATGAAAGCTTTTCCGTCCGTTGTCTCTTCATAATTTTCTCCAAAATAGGAGAGGCCTAGTTTCTGTCTAAAGAGTGTTTCGTTGTCATCATATGCAGAAACGCCTAATTCCATCGAAGCGATGATTTCTTGCATGTTTGAGACATCAAGATCTGCTCTTAAATCAATTAAGGCCGTTTCGTGGACAGCTTCTTTACTGATGGTGCCATCGCTATTGATTCTTGCTTCTTCATCGTGTGTTAAAGAAGCATCCATTTCGAATCCGAATTTTGGCGAATCGACATAAGGATAGATGTTATTGAATATCCCTAAAGAATTGACTAGAGGAGAATACGCTTCCTCATTCGCTGGTTTTACGATATTAACAGGCCCGATATCTATAGAGACATCAAGCGATATCTCAATCATATCGTTCAATACGAATGGGGTATCTTTGCCATCCTGCCAGGCTGGGAATCTAACATTGTTCAATGTGAAATCTTTATCACTAGAAAGGCAGATTGGCAAAACTACGTCCTTAATAGGCAATTCAAGGAAGAAATCATAGCCGTTTTCCTTCTCTTTTGAGACCATATTGCCCAATGCTTCTTGCATTTTGTCTAGTGTATCGCCTCCAGCGATTCCACCGAAATCGATATTGATATCATGCCCAATGGCTTGGACTATATCTTCATAAATAAAATCTAAATCACCTTGCTCGGCTCTGCCTAGGATTTCTCCATCTTCATCGGTCACATCATATGGAGATAAATCGATCTTATATTTCAAATCCCAAGCAGAAGTAGAGTCGTTAACGTCAAAATAAATCATGTTATCGACCCAAGATAAGTTCAATTCTTTTTCTTTTCCGTTGTAATTCAATGGCAAATTAAGACCGATGGAAATATCATCCAATGAATTGACGATAAGATTCAAAGAGCCTCCATCAAGAGAGATGATGTTTAAAGCGTCTTCATTGTTTTTGCTATGGATTTTGAAATCAGCGTCATTAAATGAAGCGGTTAGACCGGTTGTGATATCATTTTGCATTTTCAAAATGAATTTATCGGTCAAAGTCATTTCATTATCAATAATAGGTGGTTCCTCATAAGTGCTGGTTTTTGAAGTGGAAGTAGATGGTTTGGAAGGAAAATCCGAATTTATCGTTTCACTTGGTATTAACGCTAAAGTGGAAATAGCACTTCCTACAAAAGTGAAGGCTCCTACGCCTACGTATGTTAATCTTCTAGCAAACTTATTTTTTAACATAATAATTCTCCTTAAAAAGATTCTGGATATTCGATGACATCGTTTAGCTCAGGAATTTTGAAGTCGCCATCAGTCTCAAATTTAATAGACATTGTCGCTTCCAAATCGCTTCCAAGAACCGCAGAAGTCTTTGCGTAATATTTTTCTTTTACATGCATGAATTTGATTTCCAAAGAGGAATCAAGTTCGAATGTGAGATGAACATATTCAAAAATAGGGTATTGATATAGGTTCGATATACCCTTCATCTGTTTGACGTAATTCTTAACGCCATAAAGATTGTCTAACTCTAGCTCAACTTTATAGCCATCTTCGACCTTGGTCATTGAAGTGGGGATGCCGCTGTTTTTGTTTTTCCTATTCAACGCACCATCTTTGATAACGGTGTTTTCATTTATATAGTAAATGCAGGGATTGGAGACGTTTCTGCCAAGGAATTCGGCATATTCTTCATTGGAGATGGTGACGCCCTTTGAATTTGCGAAGTCGCCCTCGGATGGATTTCCTTCATAAGGTGTGCCAGTGAAATAGTATGTGGTGGAATCGCCTTCTTGGTACATACGATCATGGATTGCGACAACGCTACTCTTCGACTTAGATTCTTCGAAAAATCTAGCTCCCTCTCTTATGGACATCGCCCAGATGTTTTGTCTGACACCAATTGTGGCAACGCTCAAACCAAGAGAAGTGACTCTAGAATTCTCATGTAAGTCAAAAAGATATAGAGAAAGGTTTGCAAGTTCTTGCTCGGAGAAAACGGTGGTGAAGTCATCCGTTTTGTCCTTTATTGCTTTATATCTATCAAAAAGAGAATCAGAGTCAGTCATTTCAACGCTTGCTAAATTGGCATACGCATCATCGCCGACGTCTTTTTTGAATAAGCCCAAGCCGTGAATGGTAAGTCCTGCCCCGATTCCTAGCCCGATGCATACCGAGCCGATTATTGATAGGGTTATTATTGTTGTTTTCTTTGTGGGTTCTTTCATTTTCTCTATTTTCCCAACAAATAATATATTTATTTGGCAAACAAAAGGCACTCTACTCTTATATATGCGTATCGTAGAATTTGACTCTCGAGTTAGTAGAATTTGTTTTATTCGATGAAACCAATGTTAAATTTTATAAATGTAAAGAAAGTTTGTGTCACAGTAGATAAAAAATTTAACAAAAAAGATTTATTTTTGCGGGGTTTTTAAAACAAAAACCAGGTGTTCGTCACACCTGGCTTAGCTACTATGTTCAGCCTTAGATTAGAGCTTTCTGTTGTAGTATTCAATAATCTGGGCTTCGTCGATATCTTTTGGAAGCTCGTTTCTTTCCGGCATACGTTGGAATGTTCCTTGATATTTTTCAACATCGACGGTGACGTAGGCTGGGATGTTTGGCTTGCCTTCAAGAGATTCTTTGATGACCTTCAAAGGTGAATCGGCTTTCAAAGCAATGACGTCATTAACTTTGCAGAGATAAGATGGGATATCAACCTTCTTGCCATTGACTGTGAAGTGTCCGTGATTGACGAGTTGTCTAGCTTGGGCACGAGTCCTAGCAAATCCCATTCTGTAGACAAGATTGTCCAAACGGGATTCGAGCAAGCGGAAGAAGGCGGTACCAGTAACTGTGGTGGTATCTTTTTTGGCGATTATGAATAGACGTCTGAATTGTCTTTCATTAACACCATAAAGCTCTCTTAGTTTCTGCTTTTCAATGAGCTGTGAGCCGTACTCAGATGGTTTTCTCTTACGATCCTGACCATGTTGACCAGGACCATAAGGCCTTTTCTTGGTTTCATCACCTGTCTCTAAAAGAGAAAAATTAAAACGGCGCGATTGCTTCCATTTTGATCCAGTGTACCTTGACATATGTTTCCTTCCTTTCTTTGCCTAAACAAAGTCCGGGGCCATTCCCACATTCCGGGTGTCAGCGATTTCGGTCTTGTAGCTGAAGACTTACTTGAATTATTCAGTTGCTGACGTCAGTCGAATGCGTAATTGCCTGCTGCCTTATTTACGCGAGTAAGAATATACATTATTTTATGGATACAGTCAAACTATTTTCATTTCTTAGATGAAATTTCCTTTAATTCGCGTTTTATTCACTCAAAATTATTAGAATTTTGCCTGTTTTTCATGATAAATAAGAAAAATATTTTTTTGATTATAATCAAATCGCATATAATCGTGTTATCATTATTCATATGCTTAGATATCCTCTCATCACCACACTTGATTCATTGCCTCCACACATAATCATTATCATTGCTGCTTCAGCAGTGGTTCTTTTGGCACTTTTTATCGCTCTATATCTTCTTTTTATTAGGAAAAACTCATATAAGAGGAAGGTCAATGATTTAGCGGGCAGATATGAGAACATGCATTCCACTTTAATCGGAAGCGATTATCAACTCATCAAGAAATTGGAATTGATATCTGGCACCAACATAATGTACGCCAACGTCCTTCCTAAATGGAGAAAGAATTTCGATGAGATACAGGGACTAATCGATGCCGATTGCATCAGGTATATAAATGAAGCCAAGGATCTTTTGGCGGATAAAAAATGGAAAGAATTGAAAGCGATTCTCCCTGATGTTAAGAAGGCTGCCGATAGATACGAAGATGAATTGAACAAACTTGATCAAGGCTTGAAACTCGTATTCAAACCAGAGACCGACGCCAATGAAAAGGTCCACGAAATCAAAGCGGCTTTTAGGGCGATGAAGAGTGATTTTTATTCCAAACAAAACGATTTATCTTTGGTAAACGCCACTTTCACCTCTTTATTTAACAAACTAGAAAACAAGTTGCAGAATGCTGATAGAGAAATAGCTAATGGCCATTACGATACTGCATTAAATATATTAAGCGATGAAGTTGAGCCACCTTTGGTTGAGATGACAAAAGACTTGATTCCTTTGCCAAAAATATGTGTTTTGATTCAAACTCTCATCCCAAAAAAACTCGAACAATTGTCTCAAAAATATAATGAGATGATCGCCGCTAATTATGTGTTAAAACACATTATGGTCGCTGACGATATTTTGGTTATTGAATCTCAATTAAGCGATATTTCAAACAAAGTCAAAGTTCTTAATTTAGTTGGTGTCCAAGAGGAAATTGATAAGATATCCAACACGATTGATTTCTTATCGGCGAGATTTGAAGAAGAAGTAGAGGCACGGCATGAATTCGAAAAGAAAAAGGATGAGGTGTTCAAAATTGAAGCGGAACTCCAAAGAGAGCAAATCAATTTGAATCACAATATGCCTGATCTTAAAAAGATATATTCCTTCACCCCTGATGACCAAGCCTTGATAAGCGCCATAACTGTTCATGTTGCAAAATGCGCCAGATTGAAAAGAGAAGTTGAGACTTCAATCAATCAAACTAGTCTCCAGCCATATTCCGTTGTTATTAAGAAAGTGCATGAGCTAGAAGAGGAAATCAAAGCCTCTGGTCAAGCCATAGATAATTTGAAAAAGCATGTTGCTTCATTCAAGGAATCTGCCGAGAAATCTTATAAAGCAGTGGCTTTCTACTACGCCAAAGCAAGAGATTATGAATCAAAAATCAATTCAATCGGCAATGATAAAGTCATCGCTGGGTTCGATGAGGCTTTTAAAGAAATCTATGAAACAATTGATGAATTAAGTGCCAAAACAAAGATTACTCCAATCGATATAAGAGCCTGTGCAACTCTAACACAAAGCCTAGAAGAAACGGCAAACGAAACCTTTACCTTAATTGATAAATTATACGAAGACAAAAAAGAAGCAGAGGAGAATATCCTTTTAGCCAATCGAGTAAGAAGCCAATCCTCTGTAGTGAGAACAATTTTAGAGCAAGCCGAAAACTTCTTTGAAGAAGGGTCATACGAAGAAGCCAAAGCCGCCTCCTCAAGCGCCATAGAGCAAGCCAGAAACAATGATCTACTTTGATAACGCCGCCACATCAAAACCATATGTAGAAGCGGTTGAGGCTTTTGTTGATGTCAATAAGAATAATTTCGGCAATCCCATATCAAATCATGGATATGGTCGCAAAGCTGAAAGAATATTAGAAAAATCAAGAGAATCGATGCTTAATTTACTTTCTTTAAGCTCGTCTTTTAATTTGCTTTTCACATCTGGCGCCAGCGAAAGCAACAACATCGCCATCAAAGGAATTGCTAAGAAATATAAAAACAGAGGCAATAAAATCATTTCTTCTATCGCTGAGCATTCATCCGTTATAAACACTCTAGAAAAATTAAAAGAAGAAGGATTTGAAGTTATCTATCTTCCGATTAATGCCCTAGGATATGTCGATCCAAAGGATTTAGAAAAAGCGATTGATGATAAAACGATACTTGTTTCGATAATGTCTTCGAATAATGAGATAGGTTCAATATCTCCTTTAGATGAATATTCAAAGATAATCAAGAAATATCCTAAATGCTTCTTCCATAGCGATATCACCCAGTCACTAGGCAAAATTAAAATGGATTATGGCTGCTGCGACTTATTATCATTCAGCTCCCATAAATTTGGTGGAGTAAAGGGAACTGGTGGCCTTGTTTTCAAAAAGAATATTTCCTTTGAACCGATTGAAAATGGCGGCGAGCAAGAATATGGGTTTAGACCAGGCACAGTGAATGTAGCAGGTATCAAAGCCATGGAAGTCGCTTTGAAAAAATCGCTCTCAAATTTGGATGATAATCTATCTAAGATTTCAAAATTAAACCTTCTTTTGCGGGGATTTTTGGAAAATAATCCGCAATTTGCAGTTAATTCACCACTCAATTCTAATCCATATATCTTCTCTTTCTCGACTTTGAAAAAGAAAGCCAGTGTTGTGGTTGAGGCTCTTTCCAATAAAGAGATATATGTATCAAGTGTTTCTGCATGCAACAGCAAGAAAGAACCATTTTCTTATGTTGTCTATGCTTTGACTAACGACAAAGAAATATCCGCGAATACAATTAGAGTTTCTTTTTCTCCTGAATCAAGTGAAGAAGAGGTTAATGAATTCGTCAATGCGTTAAAACAAATAATCGTAGAGGTGAAAGACAGATGAACGATAGATATATAATGATCCACTATGGCGAACTTGGCACAAAGGGAAATAACAAAAAAGCCTTTGTGGCCCAATTAAACAAAAACATCCGTCACGCCTTGAAGAATTTCGATGTGAATGTGACTTATGACCATGACCATACTTTCGTGGATTTTTCTGGTGAGGCGGAACCAATAATATCTCGCTTGAAAGATGTTTCTGGCATTCAAAGAATATCACTTGTCTATAAACTCCCTAGAGATTTGGAAATCTTAAAACAAAAATCTCTTGAATTGATAAAAGAAGCTGAGGGCAAAACATTTAAGGTTGAAGCGAAAAGAACAGATAAAACCTATCCTCTTTCTTCTCCAGAAATCGAAAGGGCTATTGCCTCAATCATTTTAAAAAACACTTCATTCAAAGTGGATGTCCATAATCCGGATATCAAAGTGTTCGTCCAAATGAGAAACGACGCTTCATACGTTTATCTAAATACGGTTAGTGGGGCAGGGGGTTACCCTTTGGGGATGAATGGTAAGGTCTTGATGCTATTATCGGGAGGGATTGATTCCCCTGTAGCGTCATACCTTCTATTAAGAAGAGGCATCAAAATAGAATGTCTCCATTTTGCTTCTCCTCCTTATACATCCACCGCGGTGATAGACAAGTTAGAGGATATAATCGGAAAGCTTTCGTATTATCAAGAGGACATTAAACTCCACATTGTTCCATTCACAAAGCTCCAAGAAGAGATATATAACCATGTGGATGAGCCTTATTGCATAACGATAATGAGAAGAATGATGGTTAGAATCGCTTCAATATATGCAAAAAAGACCAACTGTTTAGCAATAGCGACCGGCGAAAGCGTAGGCCAAGTCGCCAGCCAAACATTGAATTCGATACAAGTTATTAATTCTGTGACCAATTTCCCGATACTTAGACCTTTGTGCACCTTAGATAAATTAGATATCATAAAAATCTCTAAGCAAATTGGGACTTATGACATATCCATAAGGCCGCATGAGGATTGCTGCACGATCTTCGCGCCTAAAAAACCCAAAACCAAACCAAAAGAAGAAGAATGTCTCTATTATGAGAAGCGTTTTGATTATGAAACGTTTGTGAATGAATGCGTTGAAAACATCGAGACCATTCAATTCAAATCTGGAGAAAAAGTCGAATAAAAAACAGGCCTTTCGACCTGTTTGATTGGTTAGATTTCCTTAAGCTTTTTTAGCGATTTCGCAAAGCTCTGTGAAGGCTTTTTCATCGTTTATTGCCATTTCGGAAAGCATTTTTCTATTCAAACCCTCTCCGTTCGGTCCGATGACACCGGCTTTCTTTAACCCATTCATGAATTTTGAATAGGAGATACCGTTTAATCTGCATCCGGCATTGATACGCTTAATCCATAATTTGCGGAAATCGGATTTGCGATCTCTGCGGCTGATGTAAGCATATTGATAAGAATGGAGAACCTGCTCTTTAGCGGTCTTGAAGAGAAGATGCTTTGAGCCAAAATAACCTTCGGCTGCTTTTAATATCTTCTTACGTGATTTTCTGGTGACTGTTCCACCTTTAACTCTTGCCATTGCTCGTGTCCTCCTTATTTAGCGTTGAAGTCGATCATATCGCGGATACGCTTGTAATCGGTCTTGTCAACCCAACCGTATTGAGCGAGATGCTTCTTTTGTTTGCGTGTTTTGTTTGGGGCCAAATGTCCCATATAAGCGTGTTTTCTTTTGATTCTTCCAGAACCAGTGACTTTGATACGCTTCATCAAAGTGCGACTTGATTTCATCTTTGGCATGATGCTTCCTCCTATTGCTTCTTCTTTTTTGGTGCCAGTATGCTGTTATACCATTTGCCTTCCCAATAAGGCGGTTTGTCGACTTGTGATATATCAGCAAGCAAGTTAACGAATCTTTGCATTAATTCCTCGCCCAATTCCTGGTGTGACATCTGTCTTCCGCGGAAGACGACGCAGACCTGAACTCGATCTCCATGCTCTAAGAACCCTCTGGCGTGACGTGCTTTTGTTTCCAAATCATGCTGTCCGATTTGCGGGGTCAATTGAACTTGCTTTAGTTCGGCGTTGTGCTGGCTTTTTCTCTTTTCCTTTTCGGCTTTCTGCTTTTCGAAGCGGTATTTGCCGTAGTTAAGGATTTTGCACACTGGTGGATTAGCGTTTGGGGCGACGCAGAAGAGGTCGAGATCGTAACGCGCTGCTAATTCGTTAGCGGCTTTAGAACTCATTTTGCCCAATTGCTCACCTTCAGGGCCGATTACAAGAACTTCCGGATAACGGATGTTCTCATTGATGGGGTCGTTTTTCTTTTCTGGACGACGATTGTCTCTTGGATTGAAATTTGCTATGGTTCGTTTCCTCCTATTTCGATAAAAAATAGTGCGGCAATTCCGCACCACTGACTCTCAAGATATTTTAATCTTTTGGTAGCCTTTGCCAATCACCCTAAGCGATCTGGCGAGTTCGTGCGAACTGCTTTCTATCTATCGACGTCAATTATTATCCACGTATTTTTCATTTCGTCAACAATATTTTGCGCACACGCATATATAAATAATTTGATATAATTGTGGGCAATGGAAAATATCGAAAGAAAAACAATAGTGGAAGTAAGGGGATTATCGAAGCAATACGGTAATTTCTATGCTCTTAAAGATTTGGATTTGAGCATCAAAGAAGGGGAGATTGTTGGCCTTGTTGGTAAAAACGGGGCGGGCAAAACCACGCTTATTAGACTAATAGCGGGCTTAATAGAACCAACTAGTGGCACGATGTCATTATTTGGAGAGAACGACAAAAGCAAATTGACGAGAATGAGAGGGGGAATTGCAGCGATGGTGGAAACACCCGCCCTCTATTTGAACATGAACGCTCACGACAATTTGATGACTAGATGCATCTTGGAGAATATGCCTAAAGCGGGCCTAGAACAATACATAAAAGACCGCCTCGAATATGTCGGTTTAGGGGATTATTATAAATCAAGCAAGAAGGTTAAAGATTTCTCGCTTGGAATGAGGCAAAGAATCGGAATTGCTATGGCGCTTACTGGCGATCCCAAACTTCTTATTTTGGACGAGCCAACCAATGGATTAGATCCAGAAGGGATTAAACAAATCCGCGAATTGCTCCAAAAGATAAACAAAGAGCAAGGGGCAACCATTATCGTATCCAGCCATATTCTTTCTGAATTAGGCAAATTTGCCACCTCATATGTTTTCTTGGATCAAGGCGAAAAAATCAAAGAAGCAACTGAGCAAGAACTAGAATCCAACGGTGGCAAAATAATCAAAATCACCGCAAAAGACAATAAAAAAGCCTGCAAAGCCTTGACGGATTTGAAATATGAGCATGTAGAAAAAGATGACACAATCATCATCTCTAACGTTAATAATGTCGCCGAGGCGATAAACAAAATGGCGAAAGCGGGAATCGAATTCGTCTCATTCAAAGAAGAATCTTCCGATCTCGAACAATTCTTTGTCGATTTGTTGGAGGAGCTACAATAATGGAAAACAATATCAAATCAATTGAATCACGTTCCTCCTTCTCTCATATGAAGGATTTATTCAAGATGTTCTTATTCAGAATGTGGAGAGACTCATCTTTATACGTATTGCTAGGTATTGATGTGGTGGTCTCTGCTATTTTCTTTATCGTGATAGGCGCAATATCATCCGATTTGAATAACAATTCCGGGGCGGACTTCTCCTATTATTTCGTTTGGTGCCAGATAATGGCTTCGGGCTCGATAGGCTTAATCATGATACTAATGTTAGGTTTGCTTTTCTCCACCAATTTCTTTGCCCGTGAATTTAATTTCGGCACTATAAGAAACATATTTTTAGCAGGAAAGAAGAGGATTGAGCTTTATGTGTCGGTTCTATTGATGACTGCGATAATCACTTTAGTTTTCTTTTTGATTCCTTTTGTCATTGCTTCATTAACGTCTGTTATCTTCTCCGTACCTTTATTTGCAGAAACCACTGACTACGCTAAATTCTTTCTCGGCGCGGCTTTGATATTATTATTCGGTTTATCGTGCGTATGCTTTGTCGTTTCCATCACCTTTATGATGGGAAGGGGTGGCCCAGCCTATTGGATATTCTATGGCTCATTCCTCTTGATCTATGTCGGATTCACCATCATGAATCTTATCCAAGGATTGCACGTCCCTGGTGATGAAGCGGAAAGAGTGAAATATTTAGAAACATGGACCAAGATAAACGAACTCATACCAACCTATCAGCTATCCTATTTTAGAGCGATGTGTGATTTTGATAATCTAGGCGAAGCGTCTATGGCACTTTTTGGCAACACTTATTCGCTTGATCAAATGCCTTCAATCATCACCAAAGCCGTTCTTGAATACACCTTATGGGGTGGCCTTTGGACATTCTTAGGCATATTTACATTCAATCGTAAAGATTTGAAGTAAACCCATTTGCTAACACAACATTATTTAAGTACTCTTTGTTTTTTTGATAAAAGAGTTAAAATATAATCAACAAACGGTATTAATAATATGGATGAGATTCTTTATTCGATTTATGATACTAAACTTGGCGATGTGACAATCTCTGCGAAAGAAAAAGCAGTCGTGGGTCTTTTATATGGCTCCAACGATCCAGAGAATCAGACATTCGGCGAGAACACCCTTTTATTGGACACAATCGTAGAAGTCAATCGTTTCTGCTATGGCCAATTGAAGAATTTCACCATCAAAGTGGAATTATCCGGTACTGAATTCGAGAAAAAGGTCTATGAATACGTCATGAGCATTCCTTATGGCGAAACAAGAAGCTATCAAGATGTCGCAGTGGCGATAGGCGAACCGAATTCTGCGCGCGCTGTTGCAGTCGCCTTAAACAAGAACCCAATACCAATCATCATCCCATGCCACCGAGTAATCGGAAAAGATGGTGATCTAGTAGGATACGTCGATAGCCTTGATAAAAAAGAAAAGCTTCTAGAAATAGAAAGAGAAACATTGAGGAAATAAAAAAATCTGGCAGGGGTTAACCGCCAGATTCTTTTTTTGTTATAGATAACGCAATTTCTCTTCAACCGACTTCGTTATGAGTTTCTTGAACTCTTCTAAGGAGACGCTTATCTGTTCTTTTTCTCCAAAGACACGATAGGTGACGGATTTGGAATCCCTCTCCTTGTCTCCCAAGACCAAAGTGAAGGGGATTTTATTGACTTGAGCGTTTCTCATTCTGTAGCCAAGTTTCTCATTTGAATCGTCGATTTTGCAGCGAATCCCCACTGAAACGAGGGAATCATACACTTCTTTAGCATATTCATTCTGCGCGGAAGAGACAGGCAATATCGCACATTGGATTGGTGCGATCCATGTTGGGAAAGCCCCTCCATAGTTCTCAGTGATAATGCCGATGAATCTTTCGACCGAACCAAAGACTACGCGGTGAAGTAAATATGGTTCTTTCTTTTCTCCATTCTCATCGATGTAGAAGCAGCCGAACCTGTGTGGGAGATTAACATCGAGTTGAATCGTTCCACATTGCCAAGTACGGCCCATAGAGTCTTTTAGCTTGAAATCTAGTTTAGGACCATAGAAGGCTCCATCGCCTTCATTGATGGAATATTCATGTCCTGAATCGATACACGCTTGGGCTAAAGCCGCTTCGCTTCTCTTCCAGAATTCTTCGCTTCCGATATGATCTTCTGGCATGGTTGAAAGAACGATGCGATAGCTTAAGCCAAATACGTTATATACCTCATCCATCACTCGCATAATGGCTTTGACCTCGCTTTCGACTTGGTCAGGTCTAATGAAGGTGTGGGCGTCGTCTTGGGTAAAGGCCCTAACTCTAAATAAACCATTTAAGGCGCCAGATGCTTCGTGTCTATGAACGTGGCCTAACTCTGCAAACCTTAAAGGCAATTCCCTATAGGAGTGGATGTCGTTTTTATAAACCAATATTGCGCCTGGGCAATTCATAGGTTTAATGGCGAAATCTTTCTCATCAATCTTAGTAGTGTACATATTGTCTCTATAATGATCCCAATGTCCTGAAGTCTCCCACAAATCACGGGAAAGCATGGTCGGAGTCTCGACCTGGACATAGCCATTTCTTAGATGCACTTTTCTCCAATAATCTAATAAAGCGTTCTTCAAAAGCATTCCATTTGGCAAGAAGAAGGGGAAGCCAGGACCATAATCGGAAATCATGAACAAACCTAAATCTCTTCCGAGTTTGCGGTGGTCATTCGCTTTTCTCTTCTCTAATATCTCTAAATAAGAGGCAAGCTCTTCCTTGCTCCACCATGAGGTGCCATAGATTCTTGTTAATTGTTTGTTTTTGCTATCGCCTCTCCAATAGGCACCCGCTAAAGAAAGCAATTTGAAATTCTTTATGAATCCGGTTGAGGGGACGTGAGGTCCGCGGCATAGATCAACAAATTCACCCTGTTCATATAAAGATATATTGTCTTCAATGCCTTCAATCAATTCGAGTTTGTATGGATTGTCTACAAAGACTTTTTTGGCCTCTTTTGCATCGACATCTTTTCTAATAAAAGGAACATTTTCCTTCGAAATCCTTGCCATTTCCGCCTCAATCGCGGCAAAATCATTCTCCGTAAGTGATTCATCTCCGAAATCTACATCGTAATAGAATCCCTCTTCAATTGCAGGTCCATAACCGAATTTGGCCTGTGGATGAAGCCTCTTTATCGCCTGGGCCATAAGATGGGAGGTGGAGTGGTTTAGTATCTCGAATGCCTCTTTATCGCTTGTGTGGATAAAGACTATTTCTTCATTCTCCAGAAGAACTCTTCTCATGTCGAATGTCTTTTCGCCAACCTTATAAGCGATGATTTTGTTTTTGTTTTCTGGCTCTAGAGTTTTCGCTGCGACAAAACCATTCGCATTTTCTTCGATTTCCCTTGGCTTTCCTTGATAGATGATTTTCATAATTAACCTCCTAAAAAATAAAGAAACGCCCCATATAAGGACGCTTCCGCGTGGTACCACCTTATTTCGGAATATAATTCCGCTCTTTCTCGCCTTAACGCGGCTGAGTTACGCTTGACTCATCGCCAAGAGCTCCGGAGTGGTACTCCATATGGCTATAGCCATTTGAGCATGTCTCCTTCATAGCGTATTAATAATAATCTAATGAAATATATAGTCAAGCAACATTATTCCAAATCTTCGATTGGGTTGACTGTTAATATTCTCATGAAATTGGTCTTCCCAGATCCTGTTGGGGTGCCGCCAGATAGAACGATATAATCACCGACTTTCATGCCTAAATCTCTAGCAATTTTAATTGCTAAGACTTCCATTTCCTCAACGAAGTCAGGCATCGTGGTTTTGATAAGAACACTATAAACACCCCACATCCATCCAGAATTCAAAGCGCTTTTTCTCCTATTGGTGACGGAGATTATTGGGCAGCAGGGTCTAGCTTTGGAGATGCGGTTTGTCGATTTGCCGGTTTCGGTGAAATTGACAATCAATTTAGCGCCGATTAATAAAGCGGTAGTGGCAACCGCATTAGCGATCGCATCATTGTTTTCTCTTTCAGATGTTTCATAAGCTTCTCTAGCCAATTCATCATAATGGAGATATTTTTCGGCGGTGCTAGCGATAGCGGATTGCATCCTAACTGATTCAACTGGATATTTTCCTGAAGCCGATTCGCCAGAAAGCATAACGCAGTCGCAGCTTTCATTAATCGCCGTGGCAACATCACCGACCTCCGCTCTAGTGGGGCGAGGATGGGTGCACATCGAATCAAGCATCTGGGTAGCGACGATGACTGGTTTACCAACCTTTCTGCATAAATCACAGATTTGTTTTTGGACGTGTGGGACATCTTGAGGAGGAATCTCATCGCCCAAATCACCTCTAGCGACCATGACTCCATCAGCAAGAGAAATAATCTCTTCAATATTGCTTAATCCTTCGGGGTTTTCGATTTTGGCGAAAATAGGCATATCAGGTTTGCCATATTTTTTGCAGATTTCTTTTAAATCGATTACGTCTTGCGGCCTTCTTACAAAAGAA
This sequence comes from Bacilli bacterium, assembly GCA_017468925.1. Taxonomy (GTDB): domain Bacteria; phylum Bacillota_I; class Bacilli_A; order RFN20; family CAG-826; genus UBA4951. Next base: position 109,088 of record JAFUHI010000001.1, read on the forward strand.
GCAAATACGCAATCGATATCTTGCTCGCAGCCGAATTTGATATCGAGTTCATCTTGTGGGGAAATGAAATCCATCGTTAATCTAGAAAGAGGGACATTCATCCCTTTTTGGTCTTTGATGTAGTGGTCGTTTTGGGCAACACAGACCAATTCACGATTCTTTGAATCTTTCTCGACCACCTTCAATTCAAGATTGCCGTCATCAATAAGGATGATCTCATTGACTTTGATATCATCATATAGACCTTTGTATGTGCAATAGAATTTCTCTTTGGTGCCAAGTATCTTTTCGGAAGTGATTCTGATTTTATCACCGGTCTTGATATCGACTTTGCCATTTTCCATATAACCCGTTCTGATTTCTGGGCCTTTGGTGTCTATAGCAACAGGGATGTAGATTCCGTATTTCTTTTCAAAATCACGTGCGATTTTGATTTTCTGCAACTGTTCTTCGTGAGTGCCATGCGAAAAATTGATACGCATGACATTCATCCCTTCTTTGTAAAGTTTATAAACCATTTCCTCGTTATCGGAGGCGGGGCCGATTGTCGCGATGATTTTTGTTTTCTTTTGAATGTGTAATTCCATGGTTTCTCTCTTTTATTTTAGGATGTCGATGATTCTAAGCATGCTGACATGCTTGTCGCGAGGAAGCTTTAAGGCGTCATAGATGTCGTAGGACACAAGTTTGTTATTGACTAAGCCTACACAAACTCCACCTTTCCCTTCGATAAGGCAATCGACTGCGTATACACCCATTCTTGCCGCTAAAACGCGGTCGAAAGCGTTAGGTGCGCCGCCTCTTTGGACATGGCCTAGAACATTAGTTCTTGTATCAAAGCCCGTCTCTTCCTGGATTCTTTTGCCGAATGCGGCGATATCTGGATATAGTTTTTCGCTGACGATAACGATAGCTCTCTTGTTCTCGTTTTCTTCACGCATTTTCTTCAAGGTTTTGAAAATTTCTTTTTCCGGTATTGGGTAGTCTGGGGTGATTATCATATCAGCACCTTCGGCGATTCCGCTATATAAAGCTAAGTCACCGCAGTGATTACCCATGACCTCGATTATTGAGCAGCGGGAGTGGGATTCGGTGGTGTCTCTAATCTTATCGACGCATTCGATGATGGTGTTTAAGCATGTATCGAATCCGATTGTGTAATCGGTAGAAGCTATATCGTTATCGATAGTGCCAGGCAAACCAATGCAATTGATACCCATCTCGGTTAGCTTCTTCGCGCCCATGAAAGAGCCATCTCCGCCGATGACGACAAGCGCTTCGATTCCGAATTTCTTTAATTGCTCAACACCTTTTTTCCTTGTTTCTTCTTCTTTGAATTCTATGAGTCTAGCGGTTCTTAATATAGTCCCGCCGCGATTGACGATATGGGAAACCGACGAACGATCCATCTTAAAGATGTTTCCTTCAACCAATCCCTTATAGCCATCATATATTCCATAGACTTCCAATCCATAGCTTAAAGCAGCTCTTACAACCGCTCTAATCGCGCAATTCATTCCAGGCGAATCGCCGCCGCTTGTTAGTATTCCAATTCGTTTGATCATGATTTTCTCCGATACTCGTCTAAATTATATCCCTTTTGAATATCCTTAATAAAGGATAAAGAAATCTAAAAAGTAAAAAAAGAGCAAATTAAATATATTTTTAAATGTGGAAAACTATCTTTATGAATGTGGAAAACTTGAAAAAGAGTAGGAAATAAGGTTAATAATTGAAACAAACGTAGATGTTAAAAAATCAAAAAAGCTAGAAATTACCGAAACTTTTTTAACAAATCCGCAAATTAATGTGCTACAATTCTTCTCATGAATAAAACCATATCCCCCTCAGATATATTCGAAATAAGACAAATGTCGCTTGTTTCAGAACTAGACAAGCAGATATTGATGGATTTCTACGCTCCAATAATTGGGATGCGCTCTTTCGCCTTATATACCTTTCTTTTGGATTTAAGAAGAAAATCCATAAACTCATTCGATAAATTGCTTAATAGGACCGCGATGACGATAAAAGAAATAAGCGATTCTTTTTCATCTTTGGAAGCGCTTGGGTTAGTGGATTCGTATTTAAGCGAAAAAGACGGAGTGTCCTATTACATTTTCTGCCTCTATTCGCCAAAAATGCCAAATGAGTTCCTGAAGAATCCTTTCTTATTGCAATTGCTTCTTTCGATGGTTGGGGAAGAAGGGATTAGGTCTCTAGCGAAAAAATACGATTTGGATGATGTTCCTCCCGCTGGATATAAAAGGATAAGCACATCATTCAAAGAATATTTCAACCCAGATAGCACTTCAACTTTGCCTCGTTCGGTTCTTGATTTAGTAAGCGGCACTAAAAAGACGAGAGAAATAGGGGAGATGATTGACTTCAATAAACTACTCGCCGAACTGCATAAAATCGACCACAGGTTTATGAGAGAATCGTTCTCTGAAGAGGAGCTTCTTAAAATCTCTTCATCCGCCTCATTATTTGGCGTCTCATACGAGGATGTTGCCTTTGCTATAACCGATTCATTTGATTTTGATAAAAGGATAGGGGCGAGACTTGACGTTAATACATTCTCCTCATCGCTTTTATCAAAAAACAAAATACCTTCTTTATCTACTCCATCGATAAGCGACCTTAATGTCAATGAGCTTGGAGATAGCAGAAACGCTTTGTTCTTAAAGGACATGGAAACTATTAGACCAGTCCAATATCTTTGCAAATTGCAGGGAAATCATAAACCATCCAGCTATGATTTAAGGATAATCATGATGCTTAAAAACGATATCGGGCTAGCCGAACCTGCGATAAATGCTTTAATCAGCTATGTCCTCCAAAACAATAACAATATCCTTGCGAAAGGTTTATGCGAGATGCTTGGGGCAGAGCTCGTCCGAGCGAAAATATCTTCATCAATCGACACGATTAATTATTTGAAGAACCGCAAGAAGACAATCGCTTCAAAGAAGACTAATAATTATAAGAATAAAGATAAACGAGACATCGCCCCCTCTTATATAAAGAATGAAGGAAAAGAAGAAGAGATGAGCGATGAGGAATTTAAGAAAATGATGGAGGATATCGCCAAATGAAAAGCACCAGAGATATAAATGCTGCAAATGTAGACAAAGATATCGAATCTTTGATTGATTTCTCTTCTTACGATATCCAAACTTTAATGCAAGAACATGACTTATCGAAAGAAGAGGTCATCAAATACTACAACCTGATTGAATCCTATCTTTTGGATAAAAAAGTTTGCGATAGATGTCCAGGGTTATCTATGTGTCCAAAGGCTGATCAATATATCCAAGCCACATTAGAAAAGAAAGATGGAGAATTGACTAGAAAAGTCGGGTATTGCACCCCATATAGAGAAAAGCTAAAGGTTGATTCCTTGTTTTTGCTAAGGGATTATCCAGAAGAATTCTCCAACGTCGTCGCATCTAGTTTAACCAAAACAAAAAGAGTAATGTCTCTATTCAAATCTTTAGCGGATACCAGGCAAAACGAAACCAAACCATTCCTTTATGTCCATGGACAATTAGGAAGCGGAAGAACATATCTTCTTTCGGCTTATGCGAATACATTCATCCAAAGCGGAAGAACCGCGGCATTCATGGATTGCAACACAAGAATCGATGAGCTAAAAAGCATGACAATAAGCGATAAAGCCCAATTTGAAAGAGCGATTAAAGTTTTATGTGAATGTGATTTGCTGATTTTAGATGAATTTGGAAATTGGTATTTAAGCGAATACACGATTGCAAATGTTTTATACCCATTAATCGCATATCGCGCAAAAAATAAGAAATTCACCGTCATATCAAGCGATTATTCATTAAGTGATGTCGCCTTCACCTTTGGTGACACGCAAAGCGCTAAAGTTAGAGGCAAACAAGTAATAAGCCTAATCAAAAGCGCACTTAATGAAGAGGTTGTGGTGCAAAAAGGCGTTGAGCAGAAGCTCTAAAACAAATTCAAAGAATCGAGCTTAGCAATAAGCTCTTTTTTTGTACCATTTGTATCTATAACTAGACCACTATGAGCGATGGTTTTTCCTCTTTGGAATGTTTTATTTAATTTAAATGCTTTTTCGGGGTCTTTTCCTCTTTCGATAAGTCTATTTTTTCTGACTTCCTCTTTGGCGTCCGCCATAATGATTAGGTCGCACAATTCTTCGATAGGGGAAGGGACAAGCAGAGGAACATCTAAAACGATTTTGTCGCTTTTTGATTTGCTAATTTTATCTTTAATGATGGAGAAAACTCTATTATGGATTCTCGTCTCAAAGTCTTTTTTGAAGGAAGCATCCTCAATCATTTTATCTAATAGTTTTGTGCGGTTGATTTGGTTGTTTTCGTAAATATCGCCTAAAAATACCTGCAAATCTTGGCCGAAATCATTATTTTTATAAATCGAATCAACGATTTTGTCCGCATCTATCACCTCATATCCCTTGTCTTTCAAATAAGAAGAGATGGTGCTTTTGCCTGATGCTATAGGACCTGTAATTCCAATGATTAATGGTTTGCCTTCTTCCTTCTGGCATCTAGGGCAATAGACAGTTCCTCTTCCTCCAATGAATATCTTTCTTAAAGGGAAAGAGCAACGGGAGCAAGGCTCATTCCCGTGTCCATAAGCAAGAAGGTTATTTTGCATCAAGCCATTTACGCCTTCCTTGGGATGATAGCTTTTTATGGTGCTGCCACCATTTTTTATCGCAATATTTAGTATTCTAATTGATTCATCAATGATGGCTTGACATTGCTCCAATGTGACTTTATTCGCCTCCATCTTTGGATTGATTTTTGTGGCGAAAAGCACTTCATCATCGTAGATGTTCCCAAGTCCAGCGATTAGACTTTGATCTAACAAAGCTTCTTTTATCGGTCCGGATTTCTTTTTCAACCCTTCATATAATTCTTCTTTTGTTATCGAGAATGGTTCTGGCCCAACATTATCAATTGGAGGTTCGTTTAAATAAGTATCCTCTTTTGATAATTTGATGATGCCGAATTTTCTAACATCGTTATATCTTAAAGTTGTTCCGTCGGTGAATTCATAGATGCATATATCATGCTTCTCTACTGGATCGCCTACTTTTCCTTCAAAATATTTCCCTTCCATCCTTAGATGAGAGATTATCACCAAAGAAGAAGTGAGGTGGAAAATAAGGAATTTGCCGATTCTAGAAACATTTAAAAATGTTTGCCCCACTAAAGAGGAAACGAAAAATCCAGGATCATTAAGGATATTCTTATCTCTTAATATCTTTATGGATTTGATCGTTTTGTTTTTAACGATGTCATCCAATATCGTTTTGATTGTTTCTACTTCTGGTAATTCTGGCATAAATTAGTCCTTTGCATCGTACCATGTCTTTCCTTCGTTAGGCTCCGCGGTCAAGGCGACTGGCATAGAGACTGCCGAAGTCATGATTTTCTCGATTTCTTTCTTCATTATTTCTTTTTCTTCGCTTGGCACGGCGAAAATAAGTTCGTCGTGAATTTGAAGAACCATCTTGGTTTTATATTTTCCTTTGGAGAGGAATTCATCAATCTTTACCATAGCGATTTTGATTAGATCCGCAGCAGATCCTTGGACTGGAGCGTTTAAAGCGGCGCGTCTAGCCGCTTCCCTTTTGATGTAATTTGGATCGTTGACGTCTCTAAGATAACGCCTTCTCCCGAACATCGTTGTGACATATCCTTTTGTGATCGCATCATCGATTATCTTTCTAGATAATTCTCCTACTTCCGGATAATGTTCATAGAACGCATCGATTATCGCCCCGGCTTCAGCAGGGGAAGTGCCAATCTGTTCTGATAACCCCCAGATTGTGGAGCCATATATTATTGCGAAATTGACCGCTTTGGCTTTTCTTCTCATTAATGAGGTGGGGGCATCGGTCTTGAATATCTTTTTAGCGGTTTCTGTATGAACGTCTTCGCCTGAATTAAAGACATCAATATAGGCTTTGCAGTTAGATAAGGCCGCTAAAATCCTCAATTCGATTTGGCCATAATCGAAAGAAAGCAAAGAGATATTGGGATCATCATAATAGAAGGCTTTCCTTATTTGTTTCCCTTCCTCGTCTCTAGCCGATATGTTTTGAAGATTTGGGCAGGAGCTGGATAATCTTCCGGTCGTAGTTTGGGCTTGGTTGAAATAAGAATGGATCTTGTTATCTTCCTTGATATGGGGGATAAGCCCCTCGACATATGTGCCTATTAATTTCGCGTATTTCCTATATTCCAAAATCAAAGAAACGATAGGATATTCATCTTTCAATTTGTCCAAAATCTCCACAGAAGTCGAACGGTTTTTAGGAGATGGTATTTTTAAATCATCATATAAAACCTTGGCGATTTGGCTAGGGGAGTTGATGTTGAATTTGCTTCCTGAAAGGGCGTAAATTTCTTTCTCAAGCATCTCTTTTTTCTTCTCAAAGACCTCGCCATATTGCTTTAATATCTCTTGGTGGACTGGGAATCCTTCAATCTCCATCTTCGATAAGACTTTCATCAAAGGCATTTCGATTTCTCTATATAAAGAATATGCTTCAGCGTTCTTTAACGCACTTTCGCCTTTTTCCACTAAAGAGGAGGAGAAATACGCCATCTTGCCAATCTTTTCGTAATCGGAAGAATCTAGAAGCGATAAATCATTATTGCTTCCAATATCAACCCCGAAGGAAGAGAAGACGACAAGAGGATCGCTAGAGATGGAAGAATCGAGCAGATATGAAATAAGAAGCATATCGTTTTCGATTCCTTCTAATTTAATTCCAACATCGTTTAAAGCGTATATAGAGGCTTTCCCATCATATACGTTTTTCTTGATTTCACCGTTCTCTAAAATGTTTTTCAAAGCGTTATCTTTTCTGATATCGTCAATTGCTTCGTAATAGACTTTGTCCTTGCTAGAAATAGCAATTCCTTTTAATTGATCCTCATGGTATTTGGAATAATCGATATCCAAGGCTAAACCAATTGGAGAGGTGATTTCTTTGTTTTCAAAAGAAGTAATGGTTTCTATTTTTATTTCTTTTTGGGATGTGTTGCTCTTTTTCCAGGAAGGAGGTAAACGATATAAGAATTGCTTCAATTCATATTTAGTTGCAAAGTCGCTTATTTCCTTGAATTCGTAGCCTGTATAGACCAATTCATCTAAGGTAAATGGCAATTCCACATCGGTTTTGATGGTGGCAAGACGATAGCAGATTCTTCCTTGCTCGGCGTTTGTCCGTATCGATTCGCCGACCTTGCTTTTCATGGTTTGAGCGGCTTCGATTATTTTCTCTAAACTCCCATATTCCTGAATTAATTTGACCGCGGTTTTTTCTCCTACCCCAGGGATTCCAGGTAGGTTATCGCTAGAATCTCCTCTTAATCCTTTGTAGTCGATTATCTGTAGAGGGGTGAAGCCAAATTCTTCGATCATTTTTGCTTCATCCATCACGTTCATATTGGATAAGCCAGTCTTTAATAAGGAGACTTTGGTGTTTTCATCTATCAATTGAAGGTAATCTTTATCGGATGTATATATCATTACCTCATATCCTGCTTTAGAGGCTTTCTTTGCGACTGTGCCGCATAGATCATCTGCCTCAACCCCATGCAATTCAAAAGAGACTATGCCTAAGGCTTTAACTAAATCTCTCGATATTGGGAATTGGGTCTTTAGTTCCTCTGGACATGGTTTCCTATTAGCCTTATAGGCATCGAATTCTTCTTTCCTAAAAGTGTCTTTATCCGCGTCAAACCCAATGAAAATCGATTCTCCCTCCTTAAAAGAGGAGATGATTTTGCATAGCATATTGGCGAAAGCAAATATCGCATTTGTGGGGATTCCGCTTTTTGTCCTCATGATGGAGGAGGGGTCTCCATAGGCGGTCGCGTAATAGGCTCTAAAAAGGAGACTATTGCCATCGATTATGCATATCTTCTTTTTCATCGTTCTTCCTCCAAATTTTCCATTGTGTCGATTATGTATCTTTTTCTCATGTTTCTATCGATTCTTGCACCGATCAATACAGGGCTGTTTTCTTTTAATAAAGAAGAATATTCCTTATATTTATCGCTGAATAAAGTGAACTCCACCTCATTATCGTTGTCATATATGGAGACAAAAGCCATCGTCTCTCCTTTTTTGGTGGTTATTTCTTTGATTTCTTTGATTAATCCCGCGACCAAGAAATAGTTTTCTTTCACTTCATCGATTGAAATTAGGGAATAAGCTTTTTTGCTCTTGAGGTATGAAGAATATTTTTCTAGTGGAGAGCCGCTTATAGATATCTTTAAGACAGCTTTCTCTTTAGCTAGATTTTCAACCAAGTCATCTTCCTTCTTTTCGATATATGGCTTAAAGACTAGATTCTCATCAATCACAATGCTTTTGCCATCTTTTGAATATAGCAAAGATACGTAGTCTAGCATCTGCTCCAAAGAATCTCTCATGGTGGTTCTAGAATAAGATAGACCATCAAGAGCCCCTCCATCGATTAGAGGCAAGAGGTTCTTTTTATTAAGCCCATTTGGATACATCCTTTTGATGAAATCCTCATAATCCACAAAAGGACCATTTAACGTTCTTTCATCGATTATCCCTGCAGAAAGCGATTGATTTACCCCATTAATTGAAGATAAAGGCATATAAATATCCTTGCCTTTTGACTTATGATTCGCTTCACTTTCATTAACTGAGGGGTTTTTGAGGTTGATTCCAAATCTCCTCATTTCTTTTCTTATGACGTTATATTTGCTATCGCCTGGAGAGGTTGTGTCTAATATTGCGGCGAAGAACTCTGAAGGATAATAACGTTTTAAATAAGCCATGCGGCAGGTGATTATCGCATAGCATAAAGCATGGCTCTTATTGAATCCGTATTCAGCGAATTTGAAGATCAATTGGTAAATCTCTTCACCTAGAGATTCGCTTTTGCCGTTATTAACGCAGCCTTTGATGAAGGAATCGTGAAGTGAAGCTAATTTATTGCTGTCTTTTTTCGATATAGCGCGTCTAAACAAATCAGCTTGGCCATAGGAGAAACCTGCTAAAGATCGCACAATCTGCATGATTTGCTCCTGATAGACTATGATGCCATATGTCTCTTTCAATATTGGCTCTAATTCAGGGCAGAGATAGGTGATTCTTTCCTCTCCATTCTTCCTGCGGCTGAAGGTGGGGATATTATCAGACGGACCAGGCCTAATCAAAGAAATCAAAGCGATCATATCTGATAAAGAAGAGGGTTTTATCTGAGGTATTGCCCAAGAAGAAGTCCTTTGCTCGACTTGGAATAATCCAGCGGTATATCCTTTCGCGATTATTTCTATCGCTCCTTTATCATCAAACGGTATCTCACTTTGCTTTATGTCTTTACCTTGATTCTTCTTTATGGAAGCAAGGCATCTATCAATCGTAGTCAAATTGGATAAAGATAAGATATCGAACTTAAGGAATCCTTGCTCTTCTAGATAATCTTTCTCTAAGCAGGCTACGGTGCCTATCCCTTCTTGATAAATGATTGGAAGAACATCTTCAAGAGACTCGTTATTGATGACGATACCTGCCGCGTGTAAGCCGGATTGTCGAGGAAGTCCTTCGATTTTCGATGCTAATCTAACATAATTCAGATAATAAGAATCACTATCAACGAGATTGCGGAATTCTTTGGAGATGCGATAGTTGTCTCTTAAGGTTTTTCTATCATCCTTCAAAGAAGAGATTAATAAATCCACAGTTCTTTCTGGGTATTTATACACTCTAGCGATATCTCTTAAAGCTTCTTTAGCCATAATGGTTTGAGAAGTGATGATATGAGATACCCTATTTTCGCCGTATTTCTTGATTAAATAATCAACAACCATGTCTCTATCGCTATCGGCAAAGTCAACATCGATATCAGGCATCGATTGTCTCTCTGGATTGAGGAATCTTTCAAAAAGAAGGCCGTATTTTAGTGGGTCCGCTTCAATTATTCCTAAAGCATAAGCGACTAAGCTCCCTCCTGCCGATCCTCTTCCTGGGCCTACGCTTATAGAGTGACTTCTAGCGTAGTCAATATAATCCTTGACCAACAAGAAGTAGTCGGCGTATCCCATCTTGATAATGACGTCTAATTCGTAATTGAGTCTTGATATATATTCGTCGTTTGGATTAGGGATTTTGCTATTTATCCCTGCAAAAGCCACCTCTTTTAGGTAGATATCGCTGCTTTTCCCTTCATTATTTGGATAGATCAAAAGGCTTCCTCTTTTCTTAATCAATTCGAAAGAAGAAGCAAAAGAAGTGGCGTCAATCTCTTCCCTGGTGTAATAACTTTCAACCGTTTCCAGATCTAAGAAATATTCATTTCCTTTTTTGTCTAGGATGTCGAGATTGTTCTTTTCTTCAATCGCTTTGGCTATCTCCAAAGTTATGGCGTCGTCTTTATCTTTATAAGCGATTTTTGGGAAAGCGATGGTTTTATAAGAATGGGAAGAAGCGAATTCCCTAATAAAGGAAATGTACTCTTTATCATCTGGGAGGTATGGTATCCCCAAATAGACATCACCTAACCCTCTTAGAAAGGATGTTAGCAAAGAAACAAAATCATCGTTTTGATAATCAAAGTTAATGCTATCCATTGGGCAAATTATCTTTAACCCACCAATGTATTTCTTTAGCTCTTCCTTGTTCAAGGTCTTTTTGGAAGACTCATAAACAATCTTTAAAGCGTTCCTATATCCTTCTTCGTTCAAAACAAAGAAGCTTAAAATGCCTTCTTCGAATTCGATATCAAATCCAAATACGGGATTTACTCCAATTCTTTTGCATTCATGGAAGAATGGAGCGTACCCATTCATTGTTCCAATATCGCATAAACCAACGGATGAAAACCCCTTAGTTTTGGCGATTGAAGGGATCTTATTCAAAATTAAGCCGGATTTGAGATAAGAATAACCAGAATATATATGAAGTGGAGTAAAGGAATTCACTTCTCTATTATACCTAAAGGTATCGAAACAAATAATAAAAATCGCCTGATTTTAATTATCAGGCGAATAAATCATCTAAATCTTTGATGAAGGAGGGGAGATCGTCTAGGCTCTTGATTTTCGCGCCAGACGCTTGAGCGTGTCCTCCGCCCTCCCATTTCTGGGCCACTCCAGAGATATCTTTCTTTTTGCTTCTGATCGATATCCTCCAGCAATAGTCCTTGGGGTTATTGTCTTCCGCGAAAGAGCACCAAGCATTTACGCCTTCGATATTTGAGAATAGATTGACGTTTTCTTTGACTCTTTCAGATGTTATGTTGAGTTTAGTCTGCAAATCTTCTGGAATCACGTAATAGGCAACTCCATGAGGAGAGACTGAGAAGTTGTTTAAAATATAGGCAGTGACTTTCAAATCATCTAATTTCTTCTCATACATATTTAGATAGATATCACTGATCTTGATATCGCAATCAAGAAGTGCTTCAGCGATGGCGAAGGTATGCTTTGAGGTTGACGAATACATAAACCTGCCTGAGTCACCTACGATACCAATATAGAGATATGAGGCACATTCTTTTGAAATCTTGTATTTCTTGAAGCTTAATAGAATGGAGGCAACATATTCTGCAGCAGCGGATAATGACGTATCTAGAAACGATAAATTTGCGATATCTTTCTTGCATGGATGGTGATCAATTTTAACGATATAAGACCCTTTTGCAAAACGCGGATCTGCGATTCTTGGCTCATCACCTACATCGACCACTATCGATAGAAATGGTTTGTCGAACCAAGAGTCATTTTCCCTGTCAGATTCAGGGAATAATCGTGGTGTGAATGTTACGTGATTATCACCAAAACACTTCACTTCTTTATTGGGAAAATTATCTTTGATGAATGTCGATAAACCATATTGAGAACCTAGCGCGTCATAATCAGGCTTTATGTGACGGAAAATAGCAATCCTATCATATTTCTTGATTAGGGAAAGGAGTTGCTTATATTCAAATCTTTGTCTTCTAGCGTATTCTTTTACAACTGGAGATAGCATTATTTGAGTTTCCCTTCTAGGAATGCCTCGCAATCCCTTGCGATCATGACTTCTTCATCAGTCGGGATTACGCATACCTTGATTTTGCTTTCTGGTTTGGAGATTAGATATTGAACACCAACGGCTTTCTCGTTCTTTTCTTCATCGACCACGATGCCTAAAGCCTCTTTGACGTTATCTAATACTAAAGAACGATAATATGCAGCATTCTCGCCTATACCGCCAGAGAAGATGATTAAATCCGCTCCGCCAAGTCTTACAAAGTAAGAACCGATATAATCAGCGACTCTTCTAGCCCATAATTTGGCGGCGAGCATGCTTCTCTTATCGCCCTTTAATATTGCGTCATATACGTCTCTGGTGTCGTTAGAAACGCCAGAAACGCCTAAGAATCCGCTTTGCTTATTGAGGATGTCATACATCTCTTCGACGCTTTTGTGTTCAACATCGCATAGATAATAGAGAACTGAAGGATCTAAATCTCCTGATCTTGTGCCCATCATAACGCCACCTAATGGGGTTAATCCCATGGATGTTGCAACGCATTTGCCATTCTTTATCGCGCATAATGAGGCTCCAGATCCTAAGTGGCAGGTTATTATCCTTGTGTCATTTTTATCCTCTAAATAATCATGATTTCCTTTTAAGGATAAGTAGAGGTGGCTAGTTCCATGAGCTCCATACCTTCTGCAATCGTGTTTTTCACTCATTTCATAAGGAATTGGGAAGAGATAATCTTCTGGTTCCATCGTCTGGTGGAAAGCAGTATCGAATACCGCGATCGCTTTAGCGGAAGGCAAAGCGTCCTTGAACGCGTGGTAGCCAATCAAATGAGCAGGCGCATGCAAAGGATCAAGGGGAGTCAATATCCTTATCTTTTCCTCTGTATCTTCATTGAATTCGACTGAATGGGAGAAGTATTTGCCTCCTTGGACCACTCTATGCCCAACGCAGACTATTTCTTCTAACGATTTGACGATGCCGAAATTCGTTAAGGCATCGAGGACGATTTTCGCCCCTTGGGTATGGGAATATATAGGAAGAATCTCTTGATGAGTCTTGCCATCATATTTGATTTTGAATATTCCATCATCATGCCCGATTCTATCGACTAAGCCAGAGCAAATGACTTTCTCCCCAGGCATTTCGAAAAGCTTGTATTTTAATGATGATGAACCTGCGTTTACCGCCATGCATTTTGACATAATTAATAACCTCTTTTTCTAACTGCTAGATTTTATATCTAATCTATATTTACTTCAAATAAATGCGCTCTTTCAAAAAGCCAAAGAACTTTATTCGAATAAGTCGTCCAAAACTATTACGTTTTTATAAATATCGCTATAAATATTCTTATTGAGCCCGAAAGTCGTAATTAAGACGTGGTGGATGATTGAACGTTTGCTTAAACTATTCGCCAAAGCATTTTCATGACGTACCAACTTATCATAGTCGTCTTTATCGATTGAATACTCGCTACTATAGAATTTAGCCTCGCACATATCGACGATATTGTCTTTTCTTTCGATTATCAAATCGATCTGTGAGCCTTTTTCCCCATCCTTTCCTCTAGAGAACCATAAGGATTCGTTTGACGATAACCCTTCAATCCCTATTTTTTTCTTAATCTGTTGAATGTGGTTGAAACAAATGTTTTCAAAATTATTTCCCTGCCATGCTTTGATGCTTGGGCTTAGAAAATTCTTGCTCCAGAAATATTCATCTATTGATTGATGGTTCTCGACGAATTTCAAATAGAAGAGGCAGAAGGGATCCACTAGCTTGTATTGCCAAGATCTTTCTTCGGTCTTGAACGACTTATATTTCAAAACAAAGCCACTTTCTATTAAGGCGTTAAGCGCCATAGTTATGTTATTTCCACTGGATTTTTTTAATCCGTTACATATTTCGGTTCTAGAAAGCCCGATTTTATTCATAGAAAGCATTTTGACGATTTTCATGATGGTTTCTGGGCTATCGAATGTGGACTTGAATAGTTCCTCGAATTCCGTTCTTAATTTCGCGTCTTTTGTAAAAAACAATTCATCGATGTTTTCTTCCAAAGTGAGATCTTCGTCCAAATACTTCAAATAGAAAGGTATCCCCCCAAGTATCATATAGGTTTGGGTTATTTGATACCTTCTCCATTTGATTCCGTTTTTATTTAGAAGCTCTTCGCATTCTTTTAAGTTGAATGGCTCCAACCTAATCTCGTGGCTGACACGCTTATATAAATCCGCTTTATTTTTTAATAACTTATTATTCACCCATGTGGCCGCGCTGCCGCATATGATGAGGAAGAGGTCGTCTCTAGTGCAACCAAAATCATTCCAGAAATGAGCAAAGGAAGAAATGAATAGAGATCCCTTTGTATCAAGCCAAGGCATTTCATCGATGAACACTACTTTTCTTTCTTCTGATTTCGACTCGGTTATTAGTTTTTCTAATTCATTGAAAGCATCTCTCCAAGATGTCAGCTTTCTATCTAACTTAGAACCGTATTTCCTAAGAGAATCAGCAAAGAAACCTAATTCTATTTCAAGCATCTCTTCGTTGGTCTTGTTTTTGAATTCAGTGCTGGATACACCAGTGTGTTTAAAAGTAAATTTGTTTTTGAAGTATTCGTTGATTAAATATGTCTTACCAACTCTCCTTCTTCCATATACTGCAAGAAAAACCGGATCTTGCTTCTCATACAATTTTTTGAGTTCTTTTTGCTGTTTTTCACGCCCTATAATTTTTCCCATAAAAACACCTCATGCCCATTTCGGCAAAAAAATCGGTGAAATGGGCGAATACAATTATAATGTATAAAAATTAAAACTTATTTTCAATAAAATCTTATAATTTCGATGCAAAAATAAATAAGCGTTCGCCCATTTCGAGCAAAAAAACGGTGAAATGGGCAAAAAGATGACCTTCTTTGCTACATATCACTAGGCATCTTTGAAATAAGAAATTTAATGGTTCGTAGGAGTATAGACTATCTTTTGTTTTCCTTAATGAAAAACAATCGCGATTGAAGGATAATATACCTATGGCGTACGGACTCTTCTATGATTATCTAAACGGCTACTGCATCGACGCATTCAAATATCTAGGCCATCACTTTGAAACAAGAGATGGGGTTAAAGGAGTGGTCTTTAGATTATACGCTCCTCTGGCGGAAGATGTATCCGTCATCGGTGATTTCAATTCCTGGAATATATACGCCTCTAAAATGAACAAGATTGATGAGGCTGGGCTATATGAATTATTCATTCCAGGCGTTAACGAATATCAATCATATAAATTCCATTTTAAAAACGCGAAAGGCAAATATGTCGATAAGATAGATCCTTTCGCCTTCTTTTCGGAATTAAGGCCACAATCTTGTTCTAGGACATTCGATATCGAAGGATTCCCTTGGGATGATTATTTCTATATGAACAAAAGGGATAGGAATTTCTCCTCCCCGATGGCGATATATGAATGCCATTTAGGAAGCTTTAAGGGAAAGGATGGGGAAAGATTCTTCTCTTACGAGGAGATGGCGGATTCCCTCATTCCCTATCTAAAAGAAATGGGTTATACCCATATAGAATTACTCCCCATCGTCCAACATCCATTCGATGGCTCCTGGGGATATCAGGCTACAGGCTTCTATTCCGCTGATTCTAGATATGGTAACCCAAAGCAACTAATGTCTTTCGTCAACAGGATGCATCAAGAGAATATCGGGGTAATAGTAGATTTCGCCCCAGTCCATTTCGCATCCGATAACTACGCTTTAAAGAATTATGATGGCAGCCCTCTATATGAATATAGCAACCCCAAGATGAGGATATCCTCCTGGGGCAGCCGCCAATTCGATTTGGGGAAAGACCCCGTAAGGTCATTCTTAATCAGCGCGATGAATTATTTTGCCACCTATTTCCATATCGATGGCATCAGGGTGGATGCCGTCTCCAATATCATCTATCCCGATGGCGATTCCTCCAAAGGGATAAACCAAGGGGCGATAGAATTCACCAAACGAATGAATTCCTTGCTCCATAATAGGCATTCTAGCCTTATGATGATCGCTGAAGATTCTTCCTCCTTCTATGGTGTCACCAAGCCTCTAGAATATGGAGGACTAGGGTTCGATTACAAATGGGATCTGGGCTGGATGAATGATACTTTGAAGTATTATTCCTTAGACCCTATATATAAGAAGTGGGACCATAATAAGCTCACTTTCTCAATGGCCTATTTCTATAATGAGAACTTCTTATTGCCTTTATCCCATGATGAAGTGGTCCATTTAAAAGGATCTCTCATCAATAAGATGCATGGCACTTATGAAGAGAAATTCGCTTTGCTTAGGAATCTAATCGCCTATCAATATGGCCACCCTGGCAAGAAACTATCATTCATGGGGAATGAGATAGCCTCATTCGATGAATGGAACGAGAAGAAGAGCCTCCCCTGGGAGGTGCTTAACTACCCCCTCCACCAAGGATATAAGAGGATGGTTAGAGACCTCAATCTCATATATAGGCATGAAAAAACAATGTATCTAGACGAATACAATCCTTCATCTTTTTCCTGGACTATGGTGGATAACGCTTCCCAAAGTGTATTCGCTTTCATAAGAAAGAACCAAGATGAGACACTGCTTTTCGTATATAATATGACACCGGTATTCTATGAAGAATATGATGTTGGAGTTGAAGAAAAAAGCGTATACGAAGAAATCTTCAATAGCGATAAAGCCGTATATGGAGGGGATGACCAATATAATGGACTTCCGTTAACCGCATACAAAGGCGGGCCAGAGAATAGGCCATACCACATCAAGATAAAGCTAGGCAGCTTTGCTGCAATGATATTCAAGAAGAAAAAGAAAAGCCGCAAATAGGAGATAGCATATATGTTTCAGAACAAGATGGAATTCAAACAGGAATTCGAGAAAAGATTAAGCGAGAAATATGGCAAATCGGTGCCCGATAGCCATATCACCGAAAGATATGACATATTAGGGGAGATGGTCCGCGATTACAGCGGTTACTACTGGAGAAATTCTAGAGAAGACATTCTCTCCCACAACAAGAAGCAAGTCATCTATTTCTCGATGGAATTCCTCATTGGAAGGCTTTTATTAAACAACATGCAGAATCTAGGCATCTATAAGATCGCTAAAGATGGATTAGCCGAATTAGGCATCGACATAAATGAATTAGAAGATAGGGAGCCAGACGCTGGATTAGGGAATGGTGGATTAGGTAGACTGGCCGCCTGTTTCTTAGATTCCTCCGCCTCCTTAGGCTATCCAGTGCATGGCAACACCATCCGTTACCAATATGGCTTCTTCCGTCAGAAATTCATCGATAACAAGCAGATAGAATTACCAGACCAATGGCTACGCAACGGTTTCCCTTTCGAAGTGAGAAAAGAGAAGCATTCAGTCGAAGTCAAATTCTTTGGGAACGCTGAAACATATATGAGGCCTGATGGCTCATATGCTATGAGATTAGTGAACGCTAGAGCAGTTAAAGCGGTGCCATACGATGTATCGGTCGTAGGATATAGGAATGGGGTCGCCAATTCCTTAAGGCTTTGGAGCGCCGAGCCAAGCGAAGACAATCTCCCAGACGATATCTCCTTCACCGATTATCTACGCGACCTCCAGGAACTATCATTTGGCTTATATCCCGATGATTCGACGGAAAAAGGCAGGATGCTGCGTCTCCGCCAGCAATATTTCCTTGTCTCCGCCGGGCTGCAATCTTGCATGAGAGGCCATGTGAGAAGATATCATAACCTCGATGATTTCTCTTCCTATTATTGTTTCCAACTTAATGATACCCATCCAATCCTAGCCATCCCTGAATTAATGAGGCTGATGATGGATGAATATGGATATGGCTGGGATAAAGCCTGGGACACCGTCAAGAAGTCTTTTGCCTACACCAACCACCCGGTCATGCCAGAAGCCTTGGAGAAATGGCCTGTATCTTATGTCCAGATATTATTGCCTCGCGTCTATATGATAATCGAGGAGATAAATAGACGATTCAATCAATTTTTGATTGAGCAAGCCATCCCCGATGATAAGCGTTACCAGATGCAGATAATAAAAGATGGGCAGATCCATATGACCAATATGGCGATATACGCTTCATTCTCCGTCAATGGAGTGGCTAGGATACACACGAATATCTTGAAGAATTATACCTTCAAGAATTTCTATGAATTATTCCCCTCCAAATTCAATTCCAAGACCAATGGGGTAACCCATAGGAGATGGCTATTATATAGCAACCCCCGTTTAGCGAAATTCATCACCTCCAAAATCGGTGAAGGATGGATAAGACATCCAGAGAAGCTTGTCGAATTCGAGAAATACATAGACGATGAGAAAACAATCGATAAGCTTTATGAGATAAAGAAGAAGAACAAAGAGGATTTCGCCGCATTTGTTTTAAAAACCTACGGGATAGAAATAGATACAGACTCGATATTCGACGTCCAGATAAAGAGGTTGCACGCTTATAAGAGGCAATTATTAAATCTTTTCCACATAATGCATCTATATCTAACGTTCAAGAATGACCCATCATCCTTCAAGATGGTGCCTCATACCTATATATTCGGGGCGAAAGCCGCGCCATCGTATTATTATGCAAAAAGCATAATATACCTCATCAATTCAGTCGCAGAAGTCATCAACAATGATCCTGATTTCTCCAAATACGTAAAGATTGTCTTCGTCGAGAATTATGGTGTCTCTTTAGCGGAAAGGATCATTCCTGCCGCGGATATATCTGAGCAGATATCTACCGCTGGAAAAGAGGCTAGTGGCACGAGCAATATGAAACTAATGATGAATGGGGCCTTGACCTTAGGGACATTAGATGGGGCCAATATCGAGATCGCAGAGCTTGCAGGCAAAGAAAATGAAATAATATTCGGTATGAGCGCAGAAGAGGTCCAGAAGAAAAGCGAGGAAGGATTATATTCCCCTTGGGATATATATAATAGCGATCCTCGCGTTAAAGCGGTCATCGATTCTCTTTTCTCCGGCCCGTGGGCGTTAAAGACAAGAGATGGATTCAAAATGATATTCGATGAGGTTATGAATAGGGGAGACCAATTCTATATCCTCGCCGATTTCTCTTCATACTGCGATGCTTGTAGTAGAGCGGAAGCTTTCTATCTAGATAAGAAAGCCTGGGGCAATTCGGTTATCAAAAACATCGCCCAATCAGGCTTCTTCTCAAGCGACCGCACCATCGAAGAATATAACCGCGACATATGGCATTTAGAAAGGCTTAACGAAGATGAATAAAATAGATGTATCATCCCTTTTTCCTTTGCAGGAAGCACTGGATAGAAGAATCCAGAGTGAGCATAAAGTCACCTATGAAGAAACAGTCCATAAAAGAATACTCGCTCTTCTTGTGGAATTAGGGGAATTCGCCAATGAGACTAGGTGCTTCAAATTCTGGTCATCCAAAGGCCCCTCCCCAAAAGAAATCGTGTTAGACGAATATGCGGATGGATTGCATTTTCTTCTTTCCTTAGGAATCGTATTGGGTGTAAAAGAATATATCCACGAGATAAAAGAGCCATACGACCTGACAGAGATGATATTAGACACCTATCATAAATCATCCAAATTATTAGAGACATTCGACACAAAAACATATTTAGAAGCTTTTGGCTCTTTCTTAAATATATCGGAAGCGATATCCGCCTCCCCAGAAGAAGTGATAGAGGCCTATCATAAGAAATTAGGCGTCAATTACAAAAGGCAAGACACCAATTATTAATATTGAAAGAGTTCATCTTTTCAATATAATTGCCTTATGCAGAAAAAGGCTCTCTATTTTCTTATATCATTCCCCTTGTTATTTTCTTGCGCCTCAATGCATGCGGAACTAGGGAGGAAAGTGGACGCGGAGGAGGCTTTCCCCTCTTTATTAAACGCGATTGGCTTTGAGAAGAAAGAGAAGGATTTCTTCGGCTATAACCTAGATGGCTCTATATCCTGCAGAAAGCTTTTTTCTGGAGAGAATGTAGAATCATCCTTCTCTATCTCTTCACTAGACTCCACCTTAAAGATATTCCCTTCCTCCAATATAGAAGAAGTAGAAGGATATGCGAATGTCAAATTCTCTTCTCTAAAATACAAAGGCGATAGAGATGAATTAGGGGGCCTATCCCCAATCCTAGATAAATTAGATATCGATTTATCTTTTTTATCGTCTTTCTTGGATAAAGAAGTGAATGAAGATATATCTTCTTTCTTTTCAGAAGCCTATCTAAAAGAAGATACCGCTTATATAGATATATCTTCATATTCTTCTTTTTCCTCTAAAGGCACCCCATCGAAGAAAGCCTACCCAAATATCTCCCAATACAAGGGGATAAGTCACCTAATAGATAACAATGATGGCTTTTATCATTCTGCGGTGGAGAAAATCGATTCTTTCGTTAATGAAAACGAAGATAAAATCAAATCCATCGCGACATTTTATAGGAACCCCAAGGGACAGCTCACAATAAACTTTGATTTGGATGCGAAGGCTTTATCTTCCTTCTTGGACGATAATGATGAAGTGGACGCTTTAACAAGGATTAATAAAGCATTCACCATCAATCATCTTTCATTTAATCTAAGATACACCGACCTAAGGTTTGTCACTTCTTCATTGGATGCGGATCTAGTATACCGTCATTATGAAGAAGAGGAGGATACCACCCCGGTGTACACCACATACTTTAAAGCGGATCTAGACTTATCTTTCATTGGTGAAAGCCCAATTGTCTATCCTTCTTCATTTGATGAATATAACTAGTTTTCTTTGTGTTCAATAAAAAACGACATCTTGTTAGATATATTGATGTTTTCATTTCGCTTTGATTTTGCGTTTTTAGATTGGCAAGTGAGGAAACACTGCTTGAACATAAAACAAATATGTATTCAATTTAGATGAAAAATAATTCAGTGAAAATAAATTCATCAAAAATATATGCTCCATTGTTTCGGTGGGCGAATCTCATATCTATACAATAAAAAAATCAAAAACAATGTGGGCTTATGATTTCAAACTATCTTGGGCATATATTGTTCAAATATCAATTCGTCATCTCAGGTTCTCATGTCGGGATGATGAAAAATCTTTTGAAACAAAAGAGTTTGCAGAACTTTTGAAAGTTATATTCGGCATTTTTAACAAATCATTATTTTGGTGTCATTTTTGGTGTCATTTTTGGTGTCATCGTAATCGAGAATAGATTTTTCTTAAATGCGGGTTTGAGGGGATGAAAAATGAAAAATAACAAAAAAGTATCCTTAAACGCCAAATAACGGAATTTTTATTCCTTGAGGTTAATATCGTTGATGCTTTAAAAATGATGGGATAAACATCTTTTTGATGTTTATGCGACCATATTTATTAATCCTCATCCGCAGCGACTAATATATTTAAGTTATTTTTTATTGCGTATTGTGAAAGTTCTATCAGCGCATTTAGAAGTGTCGATGCTTCGCCTTCTAAATTGCGATTATTTTTATACCAAAGAAGATCGTCTAAAAATTCTTTTTTATCTTCAACTTTGTAAAAATTGTCTAGTCCGTGGCTAAAACTGCCGAAATCGATATCGCAATATAATTTTGTTAAACCAACCAGATTATTATCCACTTGATGTGGTTTATCTATAATATCATCAACATAACATAAACACGTTCTGATGTAGTAATAACAATTGCTTTCGTTATCTTCCGCAGCAAAGAAATATCCTGGTTCGCCCTCAAAACCTTTATATAAATCTAATAATTTGGTATTCAAGAATAATTTTGAATCTATGATTCTATTAAGCACATTAATGGCGTCTTCATACTCAACATTTTTTGTCAGTAATAGTTTTGTGACATTTTCATAATCCGATTTGAAATAGCTCGATTCTATAATTTTCTTTAATGTTTCGTTAATATCGTATCCTTCTTTGGCGGATATACACCTGTCGTTACGTGTTCTATCTTTTCTAACAGATTTAATTAGCTCTTTTAAATTCGAATCATTTAAATCGATGATGCTAGTAATTTTGAATAAATCATATATATGACGAGAATTTCTTTCGCTTTCTTTTCTCTCGAAATAATCACAAATTGCAAACACTTTATCCACGAATGTTCTTTCCAATTTTTGGACGCTTATGCTAAATGGCAATAGATTAAATTCTTTTGCAGCGTCCTCATTGCCGTTTTCGATTAGCCAATCGCCTATGATTGAGTTTACCGGCCTAACTTCCTCTGGATAAGCTTTTTGATAGAAAGCCATTTCGACTTGCACGAATGGTTTGACAGAAGAAGAGGAAAACGAAATTGGATATTCAATGTAATAGCGATTGAAACTTCCGTGCGAGTGCTTTATAACTTCATCCCTGTTGAGAATTTTAAAGCCGAGCCTGTCGCACACCTCAATGACCGTTTTATTTGCTTTGGTGTTGTGGCTTCTTCCAAAATGTTCGTTATTTAAACTTAGATCGATATCTTCGGAAAAACGATCGATTGCCTTATAAGCGTGGCTGCAGCACGTTCCGCCTTTGAATAACAACCCAGGTATCGCTTTATTCAATTCAGATAGAATGAGCATTACGAAATAATCTTTCTCGATTAAAGCCTCGTTTATCTTATACGACCTCGAGGTTTCAACAATAGCATCCATGAAAGCCTCTTTATTTTTATATAATTCCATTTAAAACCTCACTTTCCACAAGATTCTTTAACGCTTGCGCCGGAAATCTCGTTGCTAATTTGATTAATGTTTTTGGGTCAATATTGTTGTCTTTTATGTATTGAATGATTCTTCTCTTAGCAAAATCATTCAATTGAGGATTGATGCCAAGATCTAAAAATAGCTGGATTATCGTGTAGTATCTGTAATTTTCTTTTGTTATCTCAAATCTAGATTTTCTTACAATAAATTTTATCCCATCGATGCTTACGACTCTTTTTCTTGTGGCCTCATTATTGGTGACTATCTCTAATACATTAGGAACTTGAGAAGTGATGCCGAATTGATTTAGTAACGCTAAACCGGAATAAACACCATACACTGTTTCACCATTGGTAACATATTTATTGTTGGCAACCATCGAAGAAGTCATGGTTGCTTTTCCAAAAAAAGTTTTCTTCGGAAGGCAATATACACCTCTGGAGAATTTAATAATGTCTCCTTTTTCTTCGGCTTGTTTCAAGAGTCTGAAAATATATGCTTTGGTGAATTCCGGAAATAAAGAAATGATGTCTTCTGTATAGACAGGTCCGCCTGGTTTAAAGTTTTCTTTGACTCTAGAAACAAACATATATATGTTCCTTCCGTCAATAGTATACTAATTTATACAATCAAAATCAAAACAAATTAATTGAATAAAGATTGGCTTGTTTAAGGCCAGAACTTCTCAATAAGAAAAAAATTTACCTTTATCTAATAATATTAACTTATAAATATATCTATAGATATTCCCGGTATTAATATTATTAATAAAGGTAACTTTAGTGGGTCTATTGACTCATCTTTTTTCTTATGGAAATATGGTTATCGAAGGTCTATAAAAAATGAAATTATAAGCGAAAAGAATTGTTGGAAGTAAACGGAATAGAAGAAAAGGAGGGCGATTAGACAATGAACAAAAAAGAAACCATTATAAAAATAAACGGAGAGCATAATTTCTTCTTGTTTCAAGATATTGTTTATTATTTCGGATTGACGCTCAAATTTGAATGGCGTTTTCCAATTGTTAGCAAATATAAAGATAAGGAAAAGAGAAGCAAATGTGCTTCAGAATTCATTTATGACTCTTGGTATGACTTATTCATTGAAAAACTAATGACGTGTCCGCGCACAGATTACTGCCGAAAGCTTATTGATGGATTTAAAGATTGGATGATCACCACTAATATTGCTATTACTACCGCACAAGTCGGAAGAAAAGAAGAAGGCATTCCGAGTTGGGAACTAGACTCGTTAACAAAAAATAAGCCATCCTTTCTTATTGAACACAGTGATGATTTTGAAATATACACAGTCCATTTTAATGAAGAAATTGAAGTGTTATTTAACGAAGCTATTTACTTTTATCACACCATTGAAAATAGTTTTAACCCCAACTCTTTTTTAGCTTTATTAAGACGGTATTTCATCATCGAAGAAGAATATCTATCTAAAGAGATATCGGTTATTTGTGAAAGTTTTGAAGGCAAAAAAGAATTCTTTATGGGAAAAGCGATATATGAAATAGTGGAGGATAACAGACAATGATTTATATAACTGGTGATACACACGGAAATATTGATTTCGCAAAACTAAAGAAATATTTTTCAAATAGGTACGTTACTAAAAAAGATTACCTGATTATTTTAGGTGACGCTGGGATGGTGTGGAGTGAAGAAGATTGTTATATTTGGGATTATGCCATGCTTGGTTTAACCGTGTTATTTATCGATGGAAATCATGAAAATTTTGAATTGCTAAATAAATTTCCGATTGTGACTTATAAAGGGGCGAAATGTCATAGGCTATATCACAATATTTACCACATCATGCGTGGCGAAATAATAAATATCAATGGCCTATCGTTCTTTTGCATGGGCGGCGCAACTTCGATTGATAAAGCCCAAAGACTAAATCGCATTTCTTGGTGGGAAGAAGAGAATATATCAAATAAAGACATTCTTAACGGCTTAAACAACCTCGATAAATATAATTATCGTGTTGATTACGTCTTAAGCCATGCCGCGCCTTCTTTTGTGGTAAGAAAGATGTTTAATTATCAAATGGATGGCAACACAGAGATATTGGCGAGATTCCAGTCTCAAATTGAATTTAAATATTGGTATTTTGGCCATTATCACGAAAACAAGAAATGGAGTAAATATCGCTGTTTCTATGGTGATATTTTAGAAATACCTGCGATAGATAAAGGGAAAAAGAAAATCAATTTCCCATATTTATATTCGGATGATGATGGATATTTGCACAATAGAAAAACACTTCGACGATTAAACGCCAAAGTGGAAGATTTGCCTGAATGGTATTATGAGGGCTATAAAGGTTATTATTATTCTTTAAAAGACGTTAGCGATGTCGCTTTCCGTCGCTCATTGACGGACAATCATTTAAATAAAGATGCAGTGGTTTATCTTCATTATCATGGCAAATTAAAAAAGAATAGATTTTACGAGCCACTAGAAAATGAAAGATGGGAAAAATGGGATGCCTCTACTTGGAGAGATTCTTGCAAAGATGTTTGCTTAGGCATTGAAAAATATTCCCCTCACCTTAATCTAGACAAACTAAAAGCGGCAATTAATCTTAATTACGATCACTACAATCAGTGTCATGAATTAATCGATTTTTCTTCCTATGATATTGTCGAAAGGCCTTTTGATGATGTATTTACACCTCATTATGTTGACAAATATTCACTAGAAAAAGCGAAATACGTAGTCACTCGTGGAGATAGAGTTCTTTCTGAGTTTTTGAAATTTGAATACGCGATGAAGTACGTATCTCTTTATATGTCTAATAAATTAAATATAAAAGTATGGACAGAAACCATCGGTGATGAGAAAACCCCATTTATCAGAGCGTTCGATACGGGCCATGACACTTCTGATTGGGTATATATCAAGGAAATAAAATATGACGAGAATTGATTTATTACCCACAATGTAGTAAAATTGAATAATAAAAATATGGGTGATAAATATGAGCAAATTGAATGATTTAATTAAAGAATGCTTAGGCTATGAAGATGAACTTGAATGGGTAGAATTCAAGGCGAATATTTTTAATATTGATGAAGTTGGCGAATATATTTCCGCATTGTCCAATAGCGCTGCTATTTTAGGAAAGCCAAACGCCTATATGATTTGGGGAATAGAAAATGATACTCACAAAATTATCGGCACAAACATTAATTACAACAAAGAGATTAACAATGAACCCATTCAACATTATTTGGCAAGAAAATTATCACCAAGCCTCGCTTTCTATTTTGATGAAACAAAATATGAAGATAAAAGAGTAGTGGTGTTGACTATTCCTGCTGCCAAAATCGTCCCTACCGATTATCAAGGTGTTAGATATATTAGAATCGGCTCAAGCAAAGAGAATCTAAAAAAATATCCAGAAAGAGAAGCTTTTTTGTTCTCAATTTTAACATTCGGTTTGCCAACCATTAATAATAAAGCTTCCGAATACCAAGATTTAACTTTTAATCAACTGTTTACATATTATTCATCTAAAGGAATTGAATTGAACAAGAACAATTTCAAAACAAATCTCCACTTGCTTACTGACGATGGCAAATACAACATTATGGCGCAGCTTCTATCGGATAATTCTCATGTGCCAATTAGGGTGGCTATTTTCGATGGCAAAACCAAAGCCAGCAAAATGTATTCGGTTAAAGAATTCGGTTATAAATGTCTGTTGAATTCTTTATATGAAGTTCTAAATTACGGGGAAATATTGAATATCCCTCAGGCCGACGAAGAAGGTCGAATCATGGAAAGAAAAGAGGTCATGCTCTTTAATTATGATGCCTATAGAGAAGCCGTCATTAATGCGTTCGTCCACAATAAATGGGTTGATTTAAACGAACCAATGATCACCGTTTATAACGATAGGATAGAAATACTATCAAGAGGCGAATTAGCCCCTCTTCAAACTTTAAATGGGTTCTACAAAGGGCATTCAATTCCTGTTAATGAAAAATTGTCAGAAATGTTCTTGCAACTTCATATCAGTGAGAAAACTGGAAGAGGCATTCCAACTATTATATCGATATATGGTGCTGACGTAATCGACATTTCGGATGGAACGATTGTTGTAACAATCCCATTCAATAGAATCAACCAGGTGGGTGATAAAGTGGGTAATAAAGTGGGTAATAAAGTGGGTAATAAAGTGGGTAATAAATCACTTAATAATTCTGAAATTAAAGTGTTGGCAGAAATTAGAAATAACCCAAATATCACTAAAGCCGAATTGATAATCAAATGCGATTTGGGAAAAACTTCAGTTGATAATATCATCTCATTTTTAAAGAAACATGGGTTTATCGAAAGGGTCGGTTCTAAAAAGACAGGTTATTGGAAAGTTAATCAATAAACAGATTGAAGCCATGATAGTTTTGCGACGTCTTGTCTTGAGACGAAAAGACATTTATCATTTTATTTAGCAAAGATGAAGCAGATTGGATTTTTCGCGAAATGAAACAAAAGATGAAAATGGCACTCTCTTCTCTCTCTCACTCTCTCTAATCCCTTTATTAAAAATAAAAGAACCATCAGTTCTATTTTTCGGCGAGTCAATTCGCCTTTTCAGTTATTTCAATATTTCGCCGAAAAGGTGAGTATTTTTGTTGAAAGAGGTACTCACTTATGACGCTTGGGCAAAAAATTAGAAAATTAAGAGAAGAAAAAGGTCTCACCCAAAAAGATTTGGCCGAAAAGATGAATGTGACTTTCCAAACGGTCAGCAAATGGGAGATGGACAAAAACGAACCGGATATCGCCACCCTAAAAGAACTATCCAGGATCTTTGAAACGACAGTTGATTGTCTAATAGATGAGAAAGAAGAGGTGCGCGATACGCATGTGGTGGCTATACCTGAGGAAGATGAAAACGAAATAGTAGAACCTAAAACCAAAAAGGTATCACACGATAAATATGAATCCGTTTCTAAAGAAAGAAGCGAGACTGAAGTCCACGGCAAGAAAATAACATTTGGTTGGGGAATCGCCGCAGGCTCTGTGGCTTTGATTGTCTCAATGCTTATATTTTTCTTAGTGCCTGAATGCAAAGAGAATATAGCCCCAGGATTATCTATTCTTTATTCGTTATTAATCTCTTACGGGATGTTTGCCTTGCTATATTGCATTCTCTCGGGCTCATATATATGCGATGTATTCACTTGGACTGCGACTAGGACCATAAAATTCCCTATCCTCATTTTCAGCTGGAGTCTCGATGGTTTTATGTGGCTTATCGCAATGAAGATATTATTCGCCATATTAGGATTTTTGATTGGCGCGTTTTTGTTTTTGTTCGGGTTGGGTTTATCAATGCTTCTAAGCGCATTCTCATTCCCATTTATTCTTATGCACAACATCCGCACCGGATATGAAGATGCTTTCTAAGGAGGAAATATTATGAAGAAGAAAGTTTTGTTGATCCCTGTTGCCTTGAGTCTATTCCTAGTCTCTTGCGGCGGTGATAACCCTCCCAGCAGCGATTCCGCTAGCAAGGACATAACCTCCCAAAGTGGGACACAAACAAGCGAAAGCAGTGAACCAAAAAAAGATTTCACCGGGGTTTATTTTCAAAATGCGTCATTCACATATGATGGCAGCCCGCATATTCTTGGAGAAGTTACTGGTGCTCCTAGTGGCACAACGATAACCTACTCTGGAAGAAATGAATATATCAATGTCGGCACGTATGAAGCGACTGCTACACTTCAAAAAGAGGGTTATAACGACAAGGTATTGACAGCTACACTAACAATCAACCGAGCGACTTTTGAAGATTATAGCTATGAAAACAAAACCGTTAGATACGACGGAAACGATCATATCGATGATATCCAGCTTGTCGGTGTTTTGCCCGCCGGAACCAATACAAGCGAGACTGTAAAAGATTCAAATGGCAGAGTTGTGACAAGCGCGATAGAAGTTGGGACTTATAACTATACATGTGTTGTTACCAATAGCAATTACACTACTATGACTTTGGAGGCCACATTAACAATTGTGGCGGATAAAACATCAATGCCGGTTTTCGTTGCAAATGATGGAACTATTTATTTTGCGAACGGCTTGCATGATAGATATATCTATTCATTGAATTCATCGTCAGAATTTAAACTGATTGATTATTCGACGCCGAAAGAATTCTATAAATATAGCTCATCAAAAGCCATATTCATCGCAGGCACAACGATTCTGAACACTGTTAAAGAAGTGGGCGAAGGAAGCACCAATTCTTTATATACCGAAAGTAATATAGACGATTTCGTGAAATTTAGCGACACCATATATTATTTCTCCAAAAACTCACTTAGGTCATCAAGCTCTGGCATATTCAAAGTCGATGCGACTGACACCGAAAACGAGCCTGTTGTCACGAAAATATTCGAAGGTAAAAGTGACAATTTGACTTTATATGGTAACGAACTGTATTTCACAAACGGGAATGACCATAATTACATCTACAAAATGAACCTATCCACTTACTCAACATCACTTGTGGCGGAGGAAAAAGTCCACGAAATGATCATAAGCGGAAACAAGCTTTATTGCACGATCAATGGAACATTGAATGACTATATAGGCTCAATCAATTTATCGTCAAGTACCTATGAAGTTGATAAATTGACCAACGCATCCGGCGAATATTTGAAAATAAAGAACGGCTATCTTTACTACAATTACACAGATTTGTTCTCTGTCATCGACTCTTCTCTTAAAGGAATCTGGAGAATAAGCGTCAATGGGGGAACCCCAGAGCAATTGGTCGCCAATGAAGGCGTCAATGGATTTGATGTGGAATCATCATCTTCGCTTCTCTATATCGATTCAACTGATTTGCATTTGTATAGATATAATACGACAAACAACAGGGCTACTGATTTGCTTCAAGGTTTTGTTGCGCCAGAATCAACCCCATTAAATCTAGGCGGGAAAACGATATCTTATGGAAGCAAAACATATTATTTGGATATGTATGCGGGGAAAACATTATGTGTCTATGACGAGTCGTCAAGAAAATCACAACAGCTTACCTCCAATAAAGTAGAGGATTTCTGTATATATGATGACATCTTGTATTTCAACCAAGTCACGCTTCTGACGAACAATGATTTGTACGCTGTTAGAATCCTGACTGGAGGAGAAGCGGAAAAGATTAACACGAATGACGTTAGAAATATGTATATCGATGGCGAATATATATACGCCACGCACTATAACTGGGCGGGAGTGTCTGGGGGCATCTCCAGGATGAAATTGGATGGCAGTGAGTATGTTAAGTTCTCTGAAGTAAACGGTGCAAAGAACTTCTCAACAAGAGATGGAAAACTATATTACATAAACTGTGGCAACGCTCAGGATAACGGATATATCGAATATGTCTCTTTGAGTGATATAACTCCAACAACAGAAGGGTTAGCGGGGACAAGGCTATCTAGCAACATCAAGAACGTTAAACAATTTGCCTTTGATGGAAATAACATTTTCTATATTTATAACGGCCTAACAAATAATTCCGTAAGAAGAACCGATTTCTCTTCGCTAGGGGCAGGGACGGAAATAGCCAGCTCGAAAACCAATCCAAGTGAGATTATTTTGAGCGGAAACTATGTTTATTATTATTCTTACGCTTCGACTTCGCCGAGTAACGCAGGATTCTATCGCGTAAGCAAACAGGCTACATCTGATGGCACCCAAGAGCTTTTAGCGGGTTATGAATCAAAATATTACGCTACAAGCCTTTCGATTTCCGATACCGGTTATTTATATTTCCTTAACTATATTCCAAAATTAGTGTTAGGAGACGCCCATTTCTATCAATTAAACTTAAATAGCAAAAATATTGTCAAGATTAAATAAGGAGGAGACACAATGAGCGTTGAAAGAATAATTGTAAAAGGAGATATTGATGACTATCTAGACTTTGGCTGGGAGTACACTGAAGATGTAAGAAAAAGAGGAGGCAAAGGCCACCATTATAACGCCAGCGTTTTATCTAGAGATACCTCTATGCCGCACTATTCTGAGATAGTGCGTTTAGAGAATGAATATTTCTATCTAAAAGGCCAGTTGAGGGAATATAATTCTGCCAGTCCTCTTGTTGCCATAATCCTATTCTTGATATTCATCATCCCTGGAATCATCTATTTGGTAGTCAAAAGCAATCAAAAAACAAAAATCGAAATCCATAATTCCCATATAAAAAGGAAGATGAACGACATACTATACAAGGTAGATGAGTATTTCGATTAAATATGCTTAAGAAAAACAGATTAAAGATAGTTTTTTTGGCAATGCAGCTAATTGCAGTCACAGGTTGTGGTCGGTTGGCTTCAACTAGCAACGACAACACAATGACCAAATATGAAGTTGTTCTCAGCATAGATAATTATAAAACTTATCTGAATATAACTTATTCATGGTCGACACATCCATCGTTTGCCAACTGGCGTTCAGCCAACTTTGAAGGATGCCTGGATTATGCTTTTTACGATAATGTTGTAATCACTGTAAGTTACTATGATTCGGAGTCGAAATCAAAATATTCAGAACATATCGAGGATGTTAGCCTGAATGCTGCTGGAAGGGGAAGTGTAAGCGGACACTATTTAGAGATAACAAACGCAAAAGGCAAAGTCATTTATTGGATTTAATTTTATAAAACGCTTTGTTAGTTGCGTGAATTTTTGTCAAAGCGCAAAATAAAATTGTTTATGTCAAAAATAATCAACATAAAAAGAACCCTTATAGTGGGTTTGCTCGCTGGTGTTTGTGTCTCATTCACTACGGGCTGCAAACAATTCACCAAATATGATGAAGGCATAACTTATAAGAAAGTTGAATTCACCAATTTATCAGATGAATTCGTGTGTGACACGACTTCAATGAGATTGTATTTCCAAAATAATGGAAATGTTCCATATGTCTCTGTTAATGCTTTCCTATCCAATTTAGATGGAGTGATAGATACATCTGTATTCAGATACAAATTCAACTATTTTTCGAACTGCATGGAGTTGCATAGGTATTACAGCGAAGACTCTTATGCATCGATTAAATTTGATTGGAAGAATAATGTGATATCAGGAAGCAATTATTGTTGTTCTGGCGTTCTAAAAAGCACATGGCAAACAAATTATTCGTCTTTCATCAAAAATGTTGATCATTATTATTATGGTTCCAGCCAATGCACATACAATCTGGACTCATATTACTTCGATATCCTAGTTTTGGAAGATAAATGTTTGATACCTTTGGTAATCGCTAATATATTGTTTTGTTCACAAAACCATTACAATGTCTTTTATAATGGCGACAAGCTATATGGATATTATGGTGAAATATCCAGTTATGATGCCGAATATGAAATGATTAGGAATTCATCCCTAAATGGGAAAGATATTCCGAATGATGTTAAGAAAGCGACTGTAAATTCTTTCCTTTTTGCGATGGATTATTTCTACGGGCTGAAAGAACAAAAGGATATTGATAAATTCAAGAATTATATCTATGACAAAAACCTAAGCAATCTTTGGTCAACCGACCCAACAATAACCCATCAAGCATTCTGCGACATTATCTATAATCAACTTGATGAATTGCATTCTAGGGTGAATATCCCTTCGATGTACGCATCAAGAGACATAAATGTTGACATCAATCGTGGAAGCAGGACTAGTAGATATTACGATAGGTATTACACTCAAAGAGAATTAAGACAAAACGCCTTTCCTAACGGAGTTCCTCCTGTAAGATATTACGGCGATACCGCCATAATTACTTTTAATAGTTTTGTGACCGCTCCATCCTCATCGATATATGAATATGATGGCTCGATAAAAAGCGATGCTTGGAAGCAAGACTCATATTTCTTTATGAGGCACTGCATGGAAGAGATTTCATATCATAGTGAAATAAAAGATGTAGTTATAGATTTATCGCTTAATGGCGGTGGGAATATAGGTGCGATGATTAGGGTCTTGGGTTTCTTAACTGATAAGATCATAAACTATTCAACTCATGATATGCTCACCGGTGAATACTATATTTCAAAATATAAAATCGACACAGATGGAGATGGTTTCTACGATAATGATGCTTACGATCAATATAATTGGAATGTATTGGTGGGGGAAAACACATTCAGTGCAGCCAATGCATTCACAAGCAATGTTCTTGAACAAAACTTGGCTACTGTAATTGGCCAAAGAAGCGGTGGCGGAATGTGTTCTGTCATGAGCATCGTTTTGGCGGATGGAACTGGAATAAGCATTAGTTCTAATAATTCAATAAGATATGTCGTAGAAGAAGACGATAAACTTATGTTTTATGGAATTGAATCTGGATTAAAACCAAATAAAACACTTGATTACGAATACTTTTATAACGATAGTGCTATTGCCGAGTTGATAGGGTAAAAATAATATAATTTAATTTTTATCAAACAATCTTGCAAAACGGATAATGTTGATATATTCTAATTCGATTTAAAGAAACTCTTTAGATGGTCGGTTAGGGGAATATCTATTTTTTTGGAGGTATTTTTCATGAAACATTTCGAGTATGTAACAAAAAAGGAATTTGGGCCAGTTAAGGAAGAATTAATTAGCTTGATTAAAATGGTCCAAGATGACGTCAGAGAACATTTTACCTTTAGGTATGATTTTATTGGTAGCGCATCTAGAAACATGATCACCAGAGAAGTTGGCGGAAACGTTGGCTATGACTTTGACGTCAATATTAGAGTTAATGACCCTGACAATAAATACACAGCTAAAAAGATTAGAAATATCCTTAAAACTGCTTTTGATAAACACGGTAAGCTATTTTCATACGATAATGCCGAAGACAGCAAAAGAGTTTTAACAATTAAGGTCAAAGATAAAAGAAACTCTAAAATACTTCATGGCTGTGATTTCGCTGTGGTAAATGACTACATAGATGATAATGGATATGAATGCCAAGAATATATTCATTTTAATAAGTCTCAAAGCACCTATGAATGGCAAGAGCAACCAGATGGCTATTATCTCTTAAATGAAAGAATTGCCGATATAAAAGAGCATGGATACTGGCAAGAAGTGAGAAAAATCTATTTAGAAAAGAAATGCAAAAACAATGATCTAAATAAAAAATCGAGAGCACTTTTTGCTGAAACCATTAAAGAAGTTCACGAGAGACATTTTGAATAAACTAGTGTCAGAAAAGAACCTCCTTTCTGTATCTATCATGGCATTCGATTGCTTACTGATAATGAATTAGGTGTTGAAGATGACTTTCTAAGTTAACTAAGGTTAGGTTTATAACTACAACTCGCATAAGGAAGATTTTAATAGGGTCTATCCATATAGGAAGTAGTGGTCAATGAAATAACACACCAAACCTTTTCTTTATTTTTAGCTTTAAAAAGTTATGAACTGACGTCTCCGACCTCTCATTGATACCTAATGATCCCATCCCCCTATTGAATAATCGACTATTTAAAAGTACCGATGCGCTCCACCCTAGAAATACGCGGCCCAAGAATTTCAGGTTTTCGTGTTTTCTATGGACCGGGAATGGTAGGGGCGGTCAATATCTCTACCACTGTATAGATGGACATCGGCGTGGGGTTTCAGGCAAAAAGATCGCGAAATCAAGAGGGTAATAGGCCAAATCCTTTCTTAAATATAAATAGTTAAGAAACATCAGATGTGGTATCATCGTATATAAGATATGGCTTTTACTATAGAAAAGCCGATAGGATATAAGGGTATATTGGGCTTGGAATATGATTACAGGAAGTTTAAAAAACAAAATCGATGCGATTTGGCAAGATTTTTTCAATGAGAACATGGCTCAAGTCTCTGATATTGTTAATCAGTTGACTACTTTGATGTTTATTAAGATGCTTGATGACAAGCAAAACGCTATAGAGGCACAAGCATCTATTATTGGCATTAAGCCAGTTGAAAAAGATCTTGTTTTTAAATCCGGTAATTATAGAAATTACGAAATCATTAATGGCGAAAAAACTCTTAAGTTTGAAATCCCATATGAAGAACTGAGATGGAAGAACTTTAAAAATCTTAATTCAATGGATTTGGCTAGAAGAATTAAGAATTATGTCGTTCCATTTATTAAAGACCCAGATAACGAGGCGGTTGGTAAGTTTTGTTTGTATGCCAAAAAATATTCTTTTGGTTTTGATGATAAAGAAAGGCTACTTACTTCAGTCGTCGATAAATTATCTGATCCTGAACTTAATTTTGATAATACTGATTTAATGGGTGATGTTTATGAATATATGTGTGGTAGTGGCATTTCAGGTCAATTTAGAACCCCACGTCACATTATTGATATGGCAGTCGAAATGATGAAGCCAAGACTTGGCGAAAAGATTATTGACCCAGCGATGGGCACTGCAGGTTTCTTAATCGAAGCTGCTAAATATATTAAAGAGCATCAAAAAGCCGACCTTTTGAATGTTCAAAACGCAAAAGTGTTTTCAGATTCTATGTTTTTCGGGTGTGACAATGATACGAACATGGCAAGAATCGGATACATGAATTGTATTTTGCATGGTATAAAAGATCCCAATATAAGCATTGATTCTTTGCTTGAAAGTGAAAACGCCAAGGATTATTTGGGAAAATTTGATCTAGTATTAGCAAATCCTCCCTTTTCTGGGAAACTAGTTGAATCTGCAATTAATGGCAAAATATTATCGATTACAAAAACAAAAAAGACAGAATTATTATTTGTTGCATTGATGGACATGCTTTTAAAACCAGGCGGAAGGTGTATGACAATAGTTCCAGATGGAGTTTTGTCTAATGGCGCTTCTAGCAAGAGTGGGAAAGCGTTTATTCAACTTCGATCGGAGTTAATTGAAAAGCAAAGGCTTATTGCCGTTGTCTCTATGCCACAAGGTATTTTTAGTGCTCCAACCAAAAAAGGATCCGCTAGTAAAGGTGCTACAGTTAAAACTTCATTTTTAATATTTGAAAAAACTAACAAGGGCGGAACTGATAATGTTTGGTTTTATAATATGCAAAACGATGGCTTCACTCTTGATGCTAAACGAAAAGAGATACCAGGGTCGGATATACCTGATGTTATCAGTAGATGGAACAACATCCAAAATGAAAAGACTAGAGTTCGTACCGATTGTTCGTTCTTTGTTCCAGTCGATGAGATAAGAAAGAATAAGTATGACTTAACTTTCAAAAAATATCGAAAGGTCGAAAAGAAACAAATAGTATATCGTCAATCAGAAGAAATATTGTTTGATATTAATAATATTAATAAAGAAATTGAAGACGGGATTAAAGGACTTAAATAATAGGTATGCCATATTACAAACTAGGTGATTTACTTATTCCATATAGCTTGAAGAATGGCGAAAACAATTATGAGCCTGTTTCAATCGGAAAATACGGAATTAGAAAAAGAAACGAAATATATAAAAAAGAACTTGCCTCAGACTATTCTAAAAATAAGGTTATATTTAAAAATACCTTAGTAATTGGATTGGGAACCTCTCAAATTGATGTCGGTGTTTTGACCGAAGACGCTTTTTATTCTGTTTCGCCGGCATATTTTACATTTAAGATTGATGCTAATAAGGTTAATCCGGAGTATTTAAAACTATATTTCGAAGTTTACAACGATGTTCTTTCAGAAAAATATTTGATTGCAAGTGCACGACAAGGAAAAAAAGTCGATATTGTTTCCCTCTTTGAAGAAACTATAAATGTTCCTTCATCAAATGAACAAAAAGCAGCTGTTTTAGAAATGGAAAACATAAGATCTTTACAAGAAAAAAACGAGTCTCTTTTAACATTGATTGATGAATATTTAGAGTCCCAATTTGTAAGATTATTTGGTGATCCTGTTTTTAATAGCATGGATTTGCCTACTAAGCCTTTATCCAAGCTTGGTCTCTTAAAGAGAGGAACATCTCGCCACAGACCGCGAAACGATCTTTCTTTGCTTGGCGGACCATATCCATTAATTCAAACTGGCGATGTTGCTCAGGCTGATATTTATATAACAGAATATCATTCAACATACAGCGAACTTGGACTTTCTCAGAGCAAAATGTGGCCAAAAGGAACGCTGTGCATTACAATAGCTGCTAATATTGCTCAAACCGCAATTTTGAATTTTGACGCTTGCTTTCCTGACAGTGTTGTTGGCTTTAAAACAAATGGGGAAATTACAAATTTATATCTTTTATATTGGTTCCATTTCCTTCAACCGATTTTGGAAGAAAATGCTCCAGAAGCCGCTAGAAAGAATCTCAATGTTGATATTCTTGAAAATCTAGAAGTAATTGTTCCTTCAATGAAAAAACAAATTGAATTTGAAGGGATTATTAACGACGTTGTTGCATTGAAAAATAAAATAAAGACCAGAAAAAAATATATTTCTGAATTGCTTATTAGACGAATGAATGATTATTTTGAGGATGATGATAATGCCAAAAAATGAAAAGGAAACAAGAATAGAACTTATAGATCCCGCTCTTAGACAAGCTGGTTGGGATGTTTTAAGCGACAAACATATTATTGCTAGCGGAAAGGCTTGTATTGAGACACCTGTAGTTGGCATGCCTAAGACTAGCGAAAACCCATCTGGTAATGGTTTTGTTGACTATGTTCTTTTTGGAGATGATGGTAAACCCCTCGCATTGATTGAAGCTAAGAAGTCTTTGGTCAACGAAGATAATGGTCGTGTTCAAGCATGTCTATATGCTGACGCCTTAGAAAAACAATATGGCGTTAGACCGGTTATTTATTACACTAATGGTTATTCTATAAGAATAATTGATGGCTTATATATAGATAGGCAGGTATTTGGATTTCATAAAAAAGAAGAGCTTGAATACATAATCCAAAAGCGCAATTTCAAATTGGAGGATGTAAATCCAGACTTAGATATATGTGGCAGATATTATCAGGTTGACGCAATAGATGAAGTTGTGAAACACTTCAAATCACAACATTCTCGTTCATTAATCGTATTAGCTACAGGAACCGGAAAAACTCGTGTCTCTTGTGCATTAAGTGAAATATTTATCAGAAATAACTATGTAAAAAGAATTCTATTTCTTGCTGATAGAAAGAATCTAGTTAAGCAAGCTAAAGAAGAAACATTTGAAAAATTCCTCCCCCAAGTGCCGATGATGGTAATCGTGGAAGGACAAAAAGAAGGCGATGAAAGTAAAGCTAGAATTGTCTTCTCGACATATCAATCAATGCTTTCGATCATTAAAGATTCATCTACATGTCCATACGGCATTGGTCACTTTGATTTAATTATCGTCGACGAAGCACATAGAAGTTTATTTAATAAATATGCTGAGATTTTCACATACTTTGACGCTCTGATGATTGGCTTAACTGCCACACCAAGAAATGACATTCATAAATCAACTTACAAAGTATTCAATTTAGACAGCGAAATGCCTAACTATGAATATGATGTAGTGAAAGGCGTTAAAGATGGTTATTTGACCTATTATCGTGCTTTAGATAGAACTCCAGACATTCTTAAGAATGGTGTTGAATATGATAAACTCACACATGAAGAGCAAGAAGAATACGAAGACCTCTTTACTGACGATGAAACCGGTCAACCAATCGATAAAATTGAAGGCAAAGAATTCTATAGCACAATTACTAACAAGGATACCATTAGAAAAGTTCTCCAAGATTTAATGGAAGAAGGGCTTTATGTAAATAATGGGGACGTGCTAGGAAAAACGATTATTTTTGCTCGCGATCATAATCACGCTATTTTGATTCAAGATGAGTTTAGGAAGATGTTCCCAGACAAATGCTTAAAGAACAATCCTAATGGAGTTGATTACTGTGTTGTTATTGATAATCAAATTAGATACAACGAAGTTCTCCAAAGAGAATTTAAAGAAAAGCAAACCATTAGAATCGTTATTTCCGTCGATATGATGGATACCGGTGTCGATATTCCAGAAGTGGTGAACCTAGTATTCTTTAAGAGAGTTTTGTCTAAGATTAAGTTCTGGCAAATGATTGGTCGTGGCACTAGACTTTGCCCTGATTTAAAAGTCATGTCTCCTTCCAAAGCTTATTTTGAAAGAATGACAAATGATAAATCCAGACAACTCTATCAAAACAAACAAGGATTCTTAATCTTTGATATTTGTAATGTCTTCCCGTTCTTTAAGATGAATCCTGATGGAAGAACTGATAGATCTGACGCAGTTTTATCACTCTATCAAAAGGTTTTCTTAGAGAAAGTTGCTTTATATAAAGCAATGTTAGCACATTACGCTGGTCTTGATATTGAGGATAAAAAATTCTGCGAAAAGATTAGAAATGAGTTAATCGCAGAAGTAAAAGGAATGAACCAAAACTATATTGGTGTTCGCTCCAATCTTAAATATGTTCATAGATACTCCGAATTATCAGGATGGGTAAATTTTGCCCAAACTGAATTTGCAGAAGTTAAGAAATATATTGCTCCAAATATTACTGGTGAGATTGATTTAGAATCTGCTCGTGCTTTTGACTACTTATGTTATAAGTTTGCTGCGGCAAGATTCTATCATGGTAAAGACTTTAAGAAAGCTGCTAAGGCAATCTATCTATTATCAACTTATTTAGTTACAAATAAATCACACATCTCAGAAGTGTCTGCTCACCATGAATCTTTAGATTATGTAGCATCAGACGAGTTTATTAATGAATCTAACGTTGCTAAAGTTGATGCTATTAGGGCGGAACTAAGAGACTTGATGAGATTTATTGATCCTAAAGCCTTTGATCCAATCATCACTGACTTTAGAGATATCATCAACTCAACTGGCGATGCTGTTGAAGAAGAGGTTGATTTCAAAGTTACAATTGAAGATTTTAAGACTCTTAGTGAAAAGACTTTATTCTATATTCAAGAGCACCCAGAAGAACCTCTAGTTAAAGAAGTTCAAAACATTATTAAGCCTACAAAACAAGCTATTAAAAAGTTCAAATCTGAAGTTGTTAACATTGCAAAAACCGCTGAAGAATATAACGATATTTTCAAAGAAGATAATGACTTGGTTATATTCATAAGAAAGAACTTAGAACTGAATCCTAAAGCAGTTGATGAATTTGCTCAAATCTTTATCGATAAAGGATTCAACGATATGCAAATTAAATATATTAGAGAACTACTATTATTTATTTCACAAAACGGATATTTTACGAGACAAGTTCTTTTATTGGAAGAATTGAACTTCAAAGATTTATTTAATAGTGAAGAGATACAAGCTTTAATACTTGAAATTGAGAAGAGAATGTAATTTATGAAAATCTATAAATATACTTCTCTTGAATCTGCGGTTTCTATTCTTAAGAGCGGTGGCGTTGCTCTGAGCAATCCTAAAGATTTTAATGATCCAAATGATTGTTCTTTCGTACAAGACAAGAAAGATAAACAAAAAATAGAAAAACTTATAACAGATTATTTCACTTATAAGGTTGTTTCTGAATTAGTCTCTTTAAATAAGTTAAAGCTTAACAAATCAAGTAAGGCAATTTTAACTGGACTCCAAAAAGAAATAGACGCTATGAAGTGGCTGTTAGAGAAGCACCCGTATTTCGATAGGATTCCAGGTTTTAACATGATTGCTAAAATGATAGGTTCTAAGTCTAAAGATTTGGATACATTAGTGGCTAAAGCTAAACAAGAGTTTCAGGGAAAGATAGATGAAGCAGTTGCAAACGCAAAAGAAACTGCATTGATATCTTGCTTTAGCAAACGTAACAATTCTATTTTGATGTGGTCGCATTATGCAAATTCTCACAAAGGGGTCTGCATTGAATATGAAAGGCCAGACTCGATTGACTTTAAAGATGTTATTTATCAACAGGATCGGCCATATATCAAAATGTATAAAGCTGTGTCATATGCTATAGCATTAGATATTCTCGGCAAAAAGGAAACGGATGACGAAATAACATCGCATCTAAAAGAAACGCTAGATCCATTTTTTGTTAAATCAACCGATTGGTCTTATGAAGAAGAAGTCAGATGTCTGTATTCTAAAACAAAGCTTCCGGACAATGCTGAATATGACGGCAGACGTTATGTTTTGAATATTGGATATCCGACCGCTATCTATATTGGCTGCAAAACAGCAGGTGATGAATTAGATCATCTTTATAGATTGGCGGAAAACAGAGGTATTCCAGTTTATTTCATGAAAGAATCTGAGGATACGTTTGATGTTGTGGTTGATAAAGACTACAAATACAAACCAAGCACAAGAAAGAAACCACAGGGAATAACCTTAATCAGATTGGTGAATGATATTAATAGATGCCTCGACTCTAAGATTTATTTAGCCGCTTTTTCTACTTCATTAATTGTGCCGGCAATATGTTCTCAAGTCGAATGTTCTGAAATTAAAGATGCGAAAGAGAGATATATCAAGTGGTGCAATGACTATTTGCCGTGTGCAGATAGAGGCCCTGACAGTATAGGCATTTCATATTTAACAGGAGAAATACTCTGGAATCTAAAAGAAAAGTTATTTTCTGAAGGATCCATTGATGTCTATGGAAGATACGAAGATTTCAATCTAAACAAAATTGTTCTCAGAATTGAAGAAAGAAAAGCGTGGGACATATATTGCGATATGCTTGGTGAAGGAGATATAACGACAAATGTTACTAAGTTCTGTGCCGATATGATTTATCAAGCAGAGAGATGCTTTGAAAAGCACGAACAAGAAATTAAAGCTTTAAATCAACTTCCAATAGAAGATTTTGATGCTGAGTTAGAATCAATGCGAGAATGTGCGATTATGATCAAAAGAATAAACAAGATTATCAAAGGCGGTAAATAGAGCTATGGCGGAAATATTTGAAACAGTAATTGAACAATTTAAATTCACTGGTGGTGGCGCCGAGAAAGTCAGACGTCTTAGTAAAGGCGAAAACTGGCCTGTTGTTTATATTTTAAATGGCTCTAAATACGCTTATGTTGGTGAAACGAATAATGCATATCGAAGAATAGGACAGCATCTTAAAAACGAAAAGCGAAACTCGATGAAACGTGTCTCAATTATTTTAGGGGACAAATTTAATAAGTCAGCGACATTAGATATTGAAAACAAACTCATCCAACACATGCACGCCGATAGAGTCTTTGTGCTTCAAAACGAAAACGCTGGTCAATCAGTTAAAAACAATTACTACCAAAAAGAGGTATACGAGCAGACCTTTCAAGAAATTTGGAAGAAATTAATCGAGCTTGGATTAGCTAAGCATAATCTTTATGCAATCAGAAATAGTGAAATATTTAAATATTCGCCATATAAAGAGCTTACCGAAGAACAATTCGAATGTGTTGAATTGCTGCTCAGACTAACCGGACGTTCCTTATCAAACAACAATAAAGAAAAACTAATTGTAGAGGGCGGTGCGGGAACAGGTAAAACTGTCTTGGCCATTTATTTTATAAAGTGTCTTGTTGATTTGATAAATAAGAATACAAACTTTGAAGACTTGGACACGGTACTTCCTGAAGGTTCCGAGATATTGGAGTCTATTGAACTAGTTAAAACTATACAGGAACATAAAGACATTAAAATAGGATATGTAATACCAACACCATCCTTTAAGAAAACAGTTCAAAGGATATTTAAGCTTACTCCTGGTCTTTCTCCTAAAATGGTTATCTCACCTGTTGATATATGGAAAGAAAAATATGACATTATTATTGTCGACGAAGCACACAGATTAAAAAATTATGAAGGTACTCAACAACATGGTTTTCACAAACAAGCTAATAAAGCGTTAGGAATTGACGAAAAAGCTTCCGAACTATCGATGGTTATGGCGGAAAGCAGACCTTTAACTGTATTGTTTTATGATCCACTCCAAACGATAAGAAAAAGTGATGTTGATCCAGAAGAGTTTGCTGAATTGATTAACGATAATTCAATATATAAGCATCAATTAACATCACAGCTCAGACTAAAGGGCGGAAATGATTATGTGAAATTCATTAAGTCGTTGTTTTCAAATAAACCAATTACATATACGCCAGAAAAATATGTTTTTGAGCCGGTTAATAATCCCGAAGAATTGATGAATATAATTAAACAAAAGAACGCGGAAACGCGTGGCCTTTGCAGGGTATTGGCTGGTTTTGCTTATAAATTTAACAACAATGTCAGAAAGAAGCGAATTACTAAAACTGGTTCTGATGTCGATGTTAATGGCGACGGAAAATATGTATATGATTGGAATCCTAAATATAACGATAGCAGTGCTGTTATTGACGATAAGAATATTGAAAAGATAGTTTCTGTATTTGCGTGTCAGGGTTATGACCTTAATTATGCAGGAGTTATTTTAGGACCGGATATTTATTACGATAAAAAAACAAGAAGCATTGAAGTAGACCTTAATTATGTGAAAGACAAAAAAATGAAAATCAAAGGTGATTATGAAGCAACTAAACGAAACGTCTTGAATCAGTACCTAGTTTTGTTAACTAGAGGAATTGAGGGAACATATTTTTATGCAGTAGATAAAAATCTTAGAGAATTCATTGAGAGCTTATTAGTTGTTAAGAAGGAAGATATTAATTGATATGAAGCAAGAAACTATTGAACGTATAAGAAAATTCACAACAGATAGAGATTGGGAGCGATTCCACTCACCTGCTAATTTAGCTAAATCAATTTCTATCGAGGCTAATGAACTTTTAGAATGCTTTCAATGGGATGAAAACAACTTTGATTTAAAAGAAGTAAAAGAAGAACTGGCTGACGTGTTAGTTTACTGCAGAAACATGTTGGATAAACTTGGCTTAGATGAAGATGAAATAGTGAATGAAAAAATGTCTAAAAACGAGATTAAGTATCCAGTAGATAAGGCCAAAGGTAAAGCAAACAAGTATAACAAGTTATAGTATGGGAAAAGTAGATGGCGAAATAATAAAAAAGGGAAAGGAATTAATCGACGAAACCTATGGTTTTGGAAGAAAAGGAACCCATAAAAAGAAATGCGACATTTGTGGATATATTTTTGATGAGCCTAATGATTTAGATATTCTGGCAATTCAAGGACCTTCAAAATGCCCTTTTTGCGCTAATATAGAAAAGTTGCAGTCATTTGTTGATGAATATGAATCTGGAATCATGGAATCTGTTAATAAAAAGAAGGATATGCTTCAGAATCGACAGTACAACTTTGGCTATGGGGTAGAAAACCAAGCAAAGGATATTAAAAGACATGGAGCTGAATTACCGATTCTTTGGAGACAATTGACTGTTGATGTAGATGGAAATTTTGAGATTCTTGAATCATTCCATAGTGTGAAATATTCGTTTTGGAATGATGGTGGAAATTTAAAATATTACTTAGATAATTCAACCTTGTATTTTATTGTTATGAGACTTGTCGAATTGGTAAAAAAGTGCCATACACTGTTAAATGTTGTCGAAAACAATAAGAAAAATCTTCTTACCCAGAAAGTTCACTTTATTGCTGCAAATAATAACCGAGAAGCTATTTGTGACGAAATAGTGCCAATAATCGATTTAGACAAAACAATTATGAGCATTAAAGAAATATTTAAAGATTTAGAGCCAATTTGCCAAGATCTCAAAGTTTTTAGAGACAAGGTAATCGCTCATATGGATTTCAATGCCGAAGACGAATTCTTGAGAAGCTTGTCGTTTATTAATATGAAAAGAGTTCAAAATGCGTTGAAAAATATATGTTCAGCTTATTATCTAATTCTTGCTCCTCAACTGTATAATCCTGGTTTTGAAATGCACGGTATTGAGTTAGATAGAATGGAATATATTTCTAGGCAATGGCACAATAGCAAAAAATAAAAGAAGTATTTAGCCTATTACCAACATTTTGTCAGCAAAGGATGGGTAAAGAATGACCAATTATGTGAGTTTGGATTGATTAAAGATAAGACCTATTTTAAAGAAATGTATGCACCAGAAGTTGAAAAGAAATTTGGTTTAAATTTATCAAGTCTTAGCAATGATGGTAGAGCAGAAAAAAGGTTTGACTTCGT
The DNA here is from genome assembly GCA_017468925.1 of Bacilli bacterium. Taxonomy (GTDB): domain Bacteria; phylum Bacillota_I; class Bacilli_A; order RFN20; family CAG-826; genus UBA4951. The sequence goes on from JAFUHI010000001.1 coordinate 153,975, forward strand.
ATTTGTTGGAGCATTAGGTACAATTTCCGCATGTGAATGTAATTTTTATAGTGGAGGTGGTTCAAAATTGAACGAAACAGCTAGAAGCTATAAAACTCTTACTTTAGAGGCAAAAGGCATTAACAATTTTGAATTTGTATGGTTTACTGATGGAGTGGGATGGAATACAGCCAGACATAACTTAGAAGAAACGTTTGATGTGCTAGATAACTTGTATAACCTTGAAGATTTAAATTCTGGAGCAATTTAAACATTAGTTGACGGAACTAAATATTTAAAAACGTTATTGAAAAAAGAATAATTCGTTATAATTTATTCCCTTCAAATATTACTTTTCTATTAATAATAAAATGAAATAATAGAAATTTAAAAGCAAATTATAGGAGGCGAAACAATGATTACTTATAAAAAAATTGAAAGAATAAGGCATTTTCAAAAAACATTACCTACCATTAGAGGCTTTATTGCTATGGATTCATTCGCTAATGAATTAAAGGCTTTTTTTGGTAGTGAATTTGATTGCGTTTTAAAGGTTTACGTGCATAACACCATTGATTCTTATACAGAAATATATAACGATAATGATTCAGCGGCTATTTCTTCATTTTTAGATAAACAGCTTTCATCAGATAATCGCATATCGACAATAGAATCAATAATGGATTTAATTGAAGAAGGCGAGTCATACAAAGGTTTAAAAAATAAAACCGAAACTTTCATCTTGAAGGTTTATCATATGTTTGCTGGAAAGATTGTTTTTGATTCATCAATTGATGAAATGGTAAAAAAATGTAATTCAAAAAACAGACCACTCGGAGCATTAGGTGATGATGGAATGCTAGAAGGAGTTTTAGGCAAATTAAAAAATTACGCTTCTGGATTGCTTGATAAGAAAGAAACATCTAGGGATGATAGCAATTATATTAATATTTACAATCAAAATAATAATTCAGTTAATGTGTCTATAGATATAAAAATTGAAGATGCTAGAGAAAAAATTGATGAACTTGGTTTAAGCGATACGCAATATAAAGAGGTAATGACAAAACTATCTGAAATTGAAGAACTCAATAAATCTAATGAATCTAAAGGTTCTAAATGGAAAAAAGCAAAAGATATTTTAAAGTGGATAGCCGAACAAGGAATACAAGTTGCAAGTATTATTGTCCCCGTTATTGGTTCTATATTAACTAAACAATAAAATCACCTCACCCTTGAGAAAACAACTCTTGGATGAGGTTTTTTGTCGTTTTTTAAATCATCCTTATCTAGCCTTTTCATTATAGCGAAAAAAATGGGACTATATTCGATTTTCTTCGCAAACATAGCATTCAATATGATAAAAGCGAAGAATGCCTTTACGACATCAATAGAGTCAAAATCCTTATCATAGGCGAATGTGAAGTTAAAGATAAAGATGCTGATGGCATACTTAAAGCTTATGGAATACCTTTAGATAGGGTAGATAAGATTCTAAGGTATGATGAAGCTGGAAGATATAACTGGGATAGACTTCGTAATTCCTTTAAATAATCCGATGTGATAATTGGCTCTTGCCCGCATAGTGTCGAGGGAAAGGGAGGCTATAGTTCCATAATCTCCAAAATGGAGAAAGAAGAAGGATGGCCGCTTCTCAACAGTTAAAGCTAACAAAGCAATCATTAAAGGAGGCAACACAGAAAACGGTATTTTTAAATAATGGATATGGTGAAAAATAGCACTAAATCTATCGAAAATAAAAAATACATCTTTTTGCACATCGGCCAAAAATGATTGAAACAATCAGATTTTATATATTAAATAGACTAATAACAGGCGTTTGATCGACATCATTTTTGTCTGATACAAGCCTTGAGGATAAATGGCTAAAGCAACGCAAAACAAACAAGAAACATGGAGAAACGAGAATATATTCATAACCTTAAAAATGTGAAATTAGTAATTGGAAATGGTTTTGATTTACATTGTGGTTTAAAAACAAGTTACAAAGATTATTTCAAAAGCAAAGAGCCGGATATTAATTTTTTTGAAAATGAATTTGCTGATTTTTACGGGCATATTCTAAGCTTGAAAAATACCAACTGTGCGCTTTATCATGTTCAATCGAAGATGATGATGACCCAAAATGAGTTCGCAGAGCTTTTAGGCATCTCTTTCGCATCGGTCAATAAATATGAGAATGGCAACTCCCACCTTTAAAGTGCAGAGGAAACTTGCTGAGATAAAGAAAAGGATGTGTAAGTAATATGGCTAAGAAAGAAAAACAGGCAACCGATTATTCAAAACTTTCTTTGCCCGATGTAATTAAAAGAAAAATTAAGCGCAAGGTCACTTTTTTTGAACTCGAACACAATGAGCAAAGAGGGGTTCTCGATTATATTCAATCTCACAACATCGACATAAAGGTCTTTGGATGCAAGTGGTATGACATTTTGTCTGGCAAATTTTTCACGATTGAATATTTGCCAAGAGAAGACTCAATGTTTGGTATCGATAAAGAAAAGAGAGAGTTTGATACATTTAGCGATTTCTTCAATTATGTCCGAGGTGATATTTACGAAAATTCTTGCTTTTATGGATATGGTTTTTCGGCAGAAGAGATTAATGAGTTTTCAATAAATATTGAATCTTTGAATTTTAGTTCCCTTATTAGTGAAACCATTGATGACTATACCTTTGAATCTATCAATGATATGAGAAAAGAGGATATAGTGGTCAATGCTGATGGATCAAAAGCCATTATCGAATGGTTTGAAAGGTCTAAACCTATAACAACGCTCAAAGACTTGGAAACTAAGTACAAACAGTTTGTCCAAAGATTTGACTTTTGGGATGCCAAGCATGTCTTTTTCTCAATGCTTCTTAGGAAAGATAAAAACCTTGTCAAAGAAGCGGTTATAGAGTTTTTGTGCAAACACGGTGTTTACGATGGAATCACATTTGATTCTATTCTCCTTGCATACGGAAGAGAATCAGCGTTGTATGTTATTGATAACTTTGATGGTTTTTGTAGTTACACAACACAAAGAAAAAGAATAAGAAACTTTAAAGATGCTTTAGCGGGATATGATAGTGGTACTTTTGTGCTGCAAAGAAGATTAGGCTTTGATGAATCGTTGCAACTTTACTATGTAAGGGACAGGTATTATAACAACAAAAACTACCCACTAACCAACAATGAATTCTTTGGGGATTTTTTGGGATTTGCATCCTTTGTCAAAGGAGATTTATCCGATGCGGATTTGTCTAAAGCACCAGTGTCTAGAAAAGATATTGGCAAATATAAAACCAACGAAAAAACCAAGCTCCCATTATCAAAAATATATGATGCCTACGAAGTGAGAAAAAAGTATGTCGATGAGGAATTTGTTGTTGAACAAAAATGGATTGATGCAGATGGCATTACTATCCTTGGGAAAGAGCATACATTCACACGATTTTTTGATTTCGTACATTTTTTAAATGGAGATTTATCCGATGCAGACTTGCTTCTTTGTGATGGTATAGAAAACATAAGTAAGATTAGAAATCTTAAATTAGAAGGAATAAAAGTCAGGAGCGAGATTGCCGAAAAACTTGGTTTGCCGTTGAGATTGTTGCCAAAAGACAGGTTCGAAATTAAAAGTTTTGAATCGACTGACAAATATGAGCTCGAGACTATAGAGAATCTTTTGATTGAGCATCCTGAAGACGATGACTATTCGGGAAGAGTGTCATACATCACCGATATTCATCTTTTGCATAGGTTTGACGCCTATAAATGCAAAACTCCTGAAGATGTAAACTATGTCATCAGGACAATAGCGAAAACATTGGGAGAGCAAGCCACAGGGGTAAATCTAATCGGGGGAGATACCTCAAGCGATTTCGATATATTTAAGATGTTTATAAGCAACCTTGCCGCATATAGGAAAAGAGGAGATTTCTTCTTCGCATTGGGCAACCACGAATTATGGGGTTTAAACGGAGAAAGCCTTGATTCGATAGTTGATAAATACAAAACCGTTTTAGAAGAAAAAGGCCAAGGAAGGATGCATTTGATACAAAACAACATCTTTTATGCCGATGGCGAATGGAAAGAAATAACCGAAGAAGAGCTGTCTCGAATCTCTTTAGATGATCTTAGAGCAAAAATGAGAGGCGCTAGGGTCATAATCTTCGGTGGTGTTGGATTCGCTGGAATGAATGATGAATTCAATGCGGACAATGGCATCTATATGGATGTTTTGGATAGGGAAGGAGAGTTTGCTGAAAGCACCAAATTCCTTGCCCTTTATGAAAAAGTCACTTCCGCCCTCAAGGGAAAAAATCTTCTTGTATTTACACATATGCCAATGAGAGATTGGGGTGGTGGAGATATGCACGCAAAAGAAGGAATAGTTTATGTGAATGGCCATAGCCATCGCAACTATTTCTATGATGATGGAAAAAAACGAATCTATGCCGACAATCAAGTTGGATATAGGGGCAGAAGACTGTCATTTAAACAGGTGGCCGTTGATTTTAATTACGATTGGTTTGCTGATTATAAAGACGGCATTTATGAAATAACGAAAGAAGATTACGAGAATTTTTATCGAGGTGTTGGAGAAGGACTTACCTTCAATAGGCAACACGAAAAGCTTTTCATGATTAAGCGTGAGGAAACCTATATGTTCCTTATGCAAACCTCCAAAGGAAGTATGCTTATTTTAAACGGCGGTTCGATTAGAAGAGCTGGAAATCATTCTCTTGAATACTTTTATGAGAATCTTGTCAAATACTCTGCATCCGTGAGTTTGTTCCTTTCTAAATATGACAAGTTCCAAAAACAGGTTTCCAATGAGGTAAAGCGAATCGGCGGAGATGGTAGAATCCACGGAAGCATAGTGGATATCGACTTCTATAACCATCTCTATCTCAATCCTTTGGACGGAACAATTACTCCCTATTTCGCATACTCAATGGTTGATAAATATGTTTATGACAATCTTCCTAGCTTATTAAAATCCCAATGTCCTAAATTATTCGCCAACTATGAAAAAATGATTGGTCGGGAAAGCGAACAAAATGCCCTTGTGCTATATAACAAAAACTTGCCTATCACAAAGAATAGGGAATATGTTGATAGCACCGAAATGTATAAAGTGTCGAGAATCCTAAAAGGATTACAATTCACAACCAAATACAACATTGTCAGACTTTGGAACGATGCCATCGTAGCCGATGCATCCGAGGAAAATGGAAAGTTGATTGTATCGGGAATTATTGATCCTGATTCTATGCCTCAACCTGTTGTCGAACCTAAACCACGAATTGTACGTGAACCTAAGCCAAAAGTAATAAAGCCAGTCTTGTCTGAGGAGGAAAAGATTAAGATTCGTGATGATAAATACAAAGCGTTAATCACTTCGGAAACCGGCGGCAAAGTGGTGGTGGAAACATATCGAGGGTCGACCGAAAAGGCCGATTATAGATGCACTGTTTGCGGATACGAATGGTCCACAAGACCAGACCATTTCAAAGACAGGCAGGGCTATAAGTGCCCGCGTTGCAAAAAGGGAGGATAATGCCGATGCGCTTCGCTTTGGATAAAGATGGCAAAAGAGTGTATATAGAGCAAACGCATGTGAAGCAAGACTATTTCTGCCCCGAATGCGGCGAGAAGCTTGTCTTGAAAAAAGGTGAGATAAGGATGCACCATTTCGCGCACCCATCCCACTCGCAATGCACTGATTCATGGCATTACGATATGTCGGACTGGCACATGCGTTGGCAAGCCCGTTTTCCTTTGGAAACTCAGGAGATTGTGAAAGTCAAAGACGGGCAGAAGCACAGGGCGGATGTACTTTTGGAAGACAAGAAGGTGGTGTATGAGTTTCAGCATAGCCCGTTAAGCCCCGAGGAGTTCGATGATAGAAATGCCTTTTACAATTCTCTCTGCTATAAGGTGATTTGGATATTCGATTTGACCGATCAGTATGAAAACGGCTCGATAGAGAATTACAAAAGAGATTTGTATAAGTGGACAAGGTCGAAGAAGACCTTTAACCATTTTGTGCCTAAAGATAATCCGAATGTGGAATTGTACTTCCAAATTCAATTGTCGGCCGACGAGAATGAGATGATCCAACATCTCAAGTCATCTTTGGAGGCGGGATACGAGATTCATTTCCAAGATCAAAGGCTTTACTACGAAGACCACAAAGACGATGAAATCGAGTTGGTGAAGGTGACGTGGGCTCCCGATGATGGCTTCGAAAGATTCGCCACCGATGGGTTCGTTTATGGCGAAAATGACATCGTCCATAGATTCGTGGAAAGCAACGAGGCAAAAGAGAAAACCATTGCTTTAGGCGAACTGGCCGACCGGCTTGTGGAAATGTATAGCCAGAGCCACACGACCTATTACTTTGGTTGCCCTCGGAGCTCTACTCATTTGTGCGGGGATAGCAACATCGATACGCCCAAAGAAAAATACGATGAAGTCTACCCTTGCATGGAATGCCAGTTTTCGACGCACGACAATGGCTACGGGCCAATGTGCAAGAAAAGGTTCTTGGATTTGGGGCTATCGGGCAATACCCAAGTCGAGGTCTTAAAAAGGACCGACGACGGTTTCGTGTCGCAAATAGCGTATGAGGACGGAGAAGGAAGGCACATCATCGATCTGCCCACGTTTAGTAACCCAATAAGCAAATCGGTTTTCACCCTGTGGAGGGAAAACAATTATAAGATCGCAATTTTCAAGAATGCCAAAACAGGAAAGTTCATCAAAATCGGAAGAGACCCAACCGAGCAAAGGTACAAATATGGGAAGGTGTTTGGCTATTTCTCGAGCGACCAATTCTCCTTCAATGGGAAATCCTGCGAATTGTATGGTTGTGAGAAACCAGAATGGATATGCGTTTGGAGCGTCAAATAGGCTTCGATTCTTCCCATCCCCTTTGCATTATCGCAATCAAACTGATGAAATCAACAAAGACAATCCAAATAAAAAGAATCGGAAATTCAAATTCTATAATTAGAATATAAAATATAAGAATAAGGATATACATTATGGATGAGAAATTGATTTGTCCGATATGCGGTCAGCCCACTAGAGTATATATGGGCAAGGCCAGAAAGGACTTGCTATGCGCCAAACACGCTGATGAATTGAAAGCGGGTTTAATAATTGTCGATGAGAAAGGGCTTTTCATCGACAAGAAGACGAACAAAGTCCTTAATGTAAACCACCATGAGCCCAAGAAAGAAGAACATAAAACCGGCGGGGTTGCTAAATGCATCGCTTGTGGGAAAGAGACGAAGCCAGGATTTCTTTTCTGTGGTGGATGCTATAAGAAATACGCTGATAAGAAACTTTTGGTGGAGATTACCAATTGCAAGGACATCACGATACTAGATGACTCCTATGAAGGCAAATTCACTTGCACTGATGGCCACATAGTGAAATCCAAATCGGAGATGATAATAGATAATTGGCTTTTTGAGCATGGAATACCCCACGCTTATGAAAAGAAACTTCCAATAGACGCTGATGAAAACCATGATCTACATCCTGATTTCTATTTGCCAAGTCAAGATCTTTATATCGAATATTGGGGATATAACGAAAGCAACATCAAATATACCGAATCCAAGAATTATAAGATCAAGACATACAGGAAACTCAAAGTCACTGTCATTTGCCTGGAAGAAAAAGACATAATGGATATCAATGCATCCTTAAGCAGAAAACTTAAATTTTTCGTTAGAGGGGAAATTAACGAATAGACATTATTCATTGCTTTTTGGATTGTTTTCAAAATAATCGGTTCGATGCATACCCTTCATGTTTACCACACTAGATTTGGGAAGGTAGTCATCTATTATGATGATGGTGGGCGCGAACGTAAAATCAAAAGTAACCTAGTTGATGAAGTAGAAGACGCTGCATGCGAAATCATAGATATCGCGAATAGTGATAACAATTAAGTCATCGTTCTAAGAAGAAATAAAACGATCAATCAAAAGTGCATCTTTTTGCACATTGGCCAAAAATGATTAACATTGTGGTTATTTTTATTAAAATAAAAGGTAATATGAAGACTATAAAAAGAAATGACAAGGATGAATATTATTCAGTTGAATCTAAAGTAGACGCTGAAAGATTTGTGGGTTTTTCAAAAGGCAGTGTCAGATGTCTTTTTTGCATCAATGACTCCAAAAATGAAAGCTACATGTTGCCCGAAGACAAGATAATCATTGTCAATGAAGAAAAACCAAAACAAAAAATCGAATTCGATGTTCTCAAAACATACGTATCACACAATATTGAAGATGCACTTGAATATTTTACTGCTGAAGAACTTGGATTAATTAGTGGAGATGAAAAGGAAGATGAAATCATTCAAGAACTCAAGGAAGAATGCGGGAAAAATATCAAGAAATATGGAATAGTTATCTACGAACTTGAAAGACCATTCGATTTCTTAGTTGTTGGGAAAAAAGAAACAGTTGAGAAGGATTTTGATATATCCACAACGTATTACGAAATGCTATATGATTGCTCGTATCAAGAGTTGGTCAAGCTCCTTTTGAAGAAATATGGACCGGTTAAAGGAGACTATTTCTTAAATGAAAGCTGCAAAAGCAAAAATCACAGCATCATGAGAGGTGGAGAAGGTCTAATTGTTCATCATATTGATGAAGATAAGGCCATAATGCTAGCAAACGATAAATACGCCATAAATAATCCATTTAACTACCAAAAAGCGGATAGGCTTGTTTATTGTAATCTGCTAGAACATTTCTTATTACATATCAAAATCGCTGCCGAACCAAGAAATAAAAAAGCTAATGCAAATGAGGCGCCGGGCATCGGTGGTGCTGTAAATTTTATCTGTAGGCAGCTTAATGACATATATAGTGGATATGAATTCAAACAAGAGTTCATGATAAAATCCAGAGAGATACTAACAGGCCACCTAAAGGATTATGTATTGGCTTTGAAAGGATTGTTAACAATAATATTGAACAATCCAGAATATAAGAAACGTATTGATATAATGTCACTTTTCGAAGGTTGGAGTGGCGTTGTGGTGCCATTGGTTTATTCATCGGTTTTTGATGAATAGAAATTGAAGAAAAATTAAATAGAAATAATCCTTGTTATGCGTCATAGAAAATGAATTAACACAAAGTATTAAAGGAGAATAGGATATGAAGAGTAAATTATTTGTTTTATTAATAGCGACCTTAGGTCTGGTCGGTTGTTCAAAGAACAGCGCTGCTGGCGGAACCAACGGCAAAGTGGATTGTTATTCTGTCAGAGTCACGGAAGGCGGAAGCACTGTTTTCACAGGGAACTATTCATCCGGTTATGCATCCGTTTTCGAATACAAAGATGCGAGTGGTAAGAAAATATATACGAGTAGCCATATGATTTATCAAAAATATGATGGCGGTTCTTATATAACAGTTGACTCTATTTTAAGGGCTTACCCTGATAGATATACCAATGATTATGTGGAATATACTTATTCAAGATTTGTAGGGTTCTTATTAAGAGAAAACAATTACTATTTGGATTTAGGCGCAAGAACCATAGACTCTGAAACCAAATGGTCTGAATATAAATACCAAAATGATCCTGTGACCCCTCCTGACGGAGCTACTTCAAACAACAAAGAAGCTTTTTCATGCGCTAAAAATAACTATTATCAGATGGATTATATTTATTATGACTATGCAACACTAAGACTAGATTTAACCGAATCATCTCTCGAAAGACATAGTTTTACTATGTTAGGGCAAGATAGCGTCATCACTTATACGGCCAAGTGGTTCTAAAACACAAGAAAGCAAGTGTGAACTAAAATGGCAAAAGAGTTTTCGTTTAAGGACGCAAGGGAACAGGTCAATTTTTATAAGAAGCTATTAAAGAGCCCCACTGTCGCAACTAGTTAATTCGTTGATTAACCAAGATTTGGAGAAATTATATAAAGAAATAGACAGCTTAAAATATAGTTAGTTAAATCACTAGAGGTGCCATTATGTTTAAGTTAAATAAAAATACAAATACTATCGAAGAAGTAAAAGAAGCCGAATTTAAGGATCTTGGCTTTTTTTGAAAGAAAAGATATCCAAGAATGGATTATCAACAATCCTAAAATATTAGAAGAAGATCTGTTGGTAATCACAAAGGAATTCGCCGATTTCGATGGTACACAGGAAAGGTTTGATTTACTTGCTTTAGGCAAAGAAGGGAATCTCGTCGTCATAGAAAACAAAAGAGACGATAGTGGGAAATCTGTTGTTCGTCAAGCTGTTAAATATGCTTCATATTGTTCCTTCAGTAGTGACACCACTTGTAAAACGAGGTAATTCACAAATTGATATGCATTTAATAAACGACGAACCACCAATATTATTTAAGAAAACACCAGACTTAAACACTCTTTTTGAGTATTTGACTCACAAAGATGGTTTTGTCATGGAAATGGTTCTTTGTGATTATTTAGACGTTGAATTCATAATCTTTCTGCGTAACATTTTTGGGAATAATAAGGAACCTGGATACGTTTGTTATAATGAAAAATACAAGTGTTTCTATGTGTATTACAACAACACTACACTAGAAAGATTGATGAAACGTAAACTTAAATCTTTGCCGGACATTATCGCTATTGGTGATGTTCTTGCAATGCCCATTAACGATTTCTATTTTGTTTCTGCTTCCGGTTTGTTTTGTATGCGGCAAGATTATTTTTCAAAGAAGATCATCATCAAAGGCTATAGGGATATCGTTATAAGCGAAATGTTCTCTTTGATTAAAGAAGAGGAGCCAATCTTTTATATCAGCAAAGAAAAAGGATATAGAAGGTTGTTAAAATTCATTAAAAGCGATTCAACATGGATAAAGATAAGTTTTGATGCTCTTTGGCGATATATACGTTTAAATTATGCTTACGATATTGAACTAGATGCATATCGCAGGCCCAAAGTAGTAAAAATAAGCGACTCATTATTGAGAAAAATGTTTCTATTCATCGCTGATGCGACAATAGAGGATCCGAATAAATACTTTAAATATCAAGAGTTATTTAATCGTTTCAAAGAAGAATTAGGCACCGAAGGCGTCAATAATTTATTCGTTTTTAAATGTAGCTTTGATGTTTATCTGCGTGATTATCATTATCATAATTGGCTATATGTATGGATACCATATCCACGTCAAGACAATGCATATATTATCAAATCGGCGTTGGAGCAAGGGGTAATTATAGACATCGATAAAGTTAAGTTGGTGTATCCAAATATGCGTCCAGCCAATGTCACTAAAACCATTCGTAACATCGGTTTTTTAACAATAATTTCGGATCGCTTTATGATGGCGGACGATGAAACACATAGTTTGGAAAGAGTTGCGAAAGACATCTCATACACAATCGATAAACTGATTGCATCATCTCCATCTAGAGAAACCACCTCTCAAGTTGCTCTAAAAGAATATAAAAAACGCCGAGTTATATTTCCGATCATCAACAAGGAAATAAAGACACCTTTATTCGAAGCAATAATCATGAAGTACTTGGGATATAAATATGATTTCCAATACGGAAATAAGATGAAAAATAGAAGTATTCTTCATATTTGCGATATATCCCATTAATTTATTCGAGTATAATTTGATTATGACTAATTTTTATAAGAAATCTTTGTTATTCGTATTGCCATTATTATTCTCTTGCGGAGGCAATCCTAACCCATCAAACAACTCCAATGAATCTGATTCATCTAAGACCACATTCTATTTGGATGAGCCAAAGACAACTCTTAGTGATTTTGAAGTGGATATAGGAAATGTCTACTCAAGCAATCTAATGTCAGAAAACTATAGATTCTCTGTTTCATTAAAACTAAAGAACATTTCAACGGAAAAACAAAGATTATCAATAGATTCTCCTAAACTGATTAATGAAGATGCAAACACAGAATATACCGTTTCGTATTTGTTCTTTGACAAAGATGTCGATAGTCTTATTACTGAAACAGTCAGTTTCGAATCGAGAATCCCAACATCTTCGGAAGAAGAAAGATATATGTTTTCTGTTTCGATCAATAAACTCGAGTACAGTGTTCATTTATATGAAACTCCTGATGAATTGAGGGAAGACATCCCTGTGACGTATATGATTGATGAAGAAGAAGTCTATAAGACCAGTGTCAAAAGAGGTCGTCAGATAGGTGATCTATATGTATATGAGAATCCCAATCACATATATTATTGCGACACCTGGAAGGATGTTGATGGAACGGAAGTGACAAATACCAAAGTTATCAATGAGGAAATCGTCCTATACGGAAGTGACAAATCCGCTTTAAAAACCAAGTACGAGCCAGGGGATGGCTCTTTATGGGTACAAGGCGTTAACCATGTATATTCAGATGGTGTTATCTATGTAGACAATAGCCCTAATGGCCCCGTCTATATAAGTAACTATGCCATAACAGACCCGGCGATAACGAAGATATATTTCCCAAAGAAACTTAAACGCATTTATATTGGTAATTTCGATAAATGCACCAATCTTGATGCTATATACTTTGAAGGAAGCGAAAGCGAATGGAATTCAATCGAGAATAGTTCGACAATTCCTTCCAAAACAAAGATTGTTTTTGGAACGAGTTTTGAACAACATTAAATGGAGGTTGATCTATGAAAAGAAATATCCTTTTAGCCATACTACCATTAACTCTTCTATCATCCTGTGGAACTAATAACTACGATGCCACATTCAAGGAATACGAATTAAACAACGCTGAGGTTTTGCGCGACGAAGAGCTGGATAATTTCAAAACAAAGGTATTGAAAGAAGCGGAGAAAATCAACCGCATTGAACGACACACTACCACAGCTGGAACTTATACCATGTCGCAAAATGAATCTAAAACCGACCGTATATATAACTTTTATACAAATATGACTAGTTTTAGAACAATCGAAAAGTCTAGAAGTTCTAGTAATGGAATCACGTTTAATCGAGAAAGCGATGAAACTACGGAATCATGGAATTTAAACGCAGATATTTATAAAGGTATATTGGTTCATAGCTACGATGCGATTAAGGGTGAACATGAATATAAAACCGGATCTGAATCTAGTTATGTCGCTCCAACGGCATCAGAACTAATTAAATCGAGTGTTTTCTATTACACACAGACAATATATAAAACCTCAAATTGTTACTATTCCATTAATTCTTATAAAAGCAGAAAAGTTAGTTATATTTCATTCGGAAACGAAACCAAAGAAAGAGTATCTGAGTACAATCGGCAAGAGTGCTATGAGATATCGCTTAATTTTAGAATAACAAACGGCCATATTTTCTCGAATAGCATTTCATCTGTCGACCCAGAGACTGAGGAATGGTATGGTTCCCCCAAAGAAATCTCCAAGACCACTGGCAATGTCTATTATGAATACAATGGCCAAAAACATGCGGATACAACCAAAATAATTGAAGACTATAAAGCCTACTCTCCTGTCAAATAAATTTCCCAATGCTTAACTAGCCTTTATCGATTGTCATTTGTTTCATCATCGCAATCAAACTGATGAAATTAATTCGTATATATCATGGGGGTGATATTCAAAACCGCTTCGATGTACGATCCAACCCGTACCGTGTACTCTTATTGTTTCTAGTCTATTTTAGGGACTCCTTTTATAGGTGTAATCTATAAGAATGAGAGAACTATTGAGCTGATTTGCTGAAAATACCTAATTGTCAGCCAAATATAAAATATACCAACTTATAAGTATAACTTTACATATGTGTTTAGTTGTGCTTAAATTATGGTATGAAAACTCTACCAATAATCTTTAAATATCATGATATAAAGTAATTTTATCCAAATGTAGCAGCCTTTTATGCTTTTGTTGATCGCGCTTCAAAGCGTGGAGAGATAAAACAAATAAAAAGAGGGATATATGCACTAGTAAATCCATCTACCGGAAATATCTTTGCAACTAAATTCCAAATAGCAAGCCATCTATTTGATGACGCTTATTTTTCATATCATGAGGCTCTGGAATATTATGGTTTAGCTAATCAATCTTTTGTTTCTTATTTCACTTATCTAACGCATGTATATGTTGATGATGTGGTTTTTGAAGACGTAATATATCATTCAAAAAAGAGTGGATATGATTTAGAAATACTTAACCGTA
>JAFUHI010000011.1 GCA_017468925.1 Bacilli bacterium
ATTTAATGTAAATGCTGCTGAATTCTTGGATTTAAGTGATGCTGAGACCAATAAATTAATGGATATGGCACATGACGCTGACAAACCAGATTGGCGAAAGATATATCCACTTAAATCTATAGATGAAAGTGTTATTTATATAAAACCAACATTAATTGCATCTACTAGAAATATCGAAGTCGGTAAATATTCATATTATGATGGTCAAAACTTTGCTAGCAGAGTAACTCATCACTATGACTTTTTAGGCGATAAGCTCATTATCGGTAAATTTTGCCAAATTGGTCATAATGTAGAATTTGTTATGAATGGGGCTAATCATCAAATGAATAGTGTTTCCACTTATCCTTTTTATATTTTTAAAGGTTGGGAACAAAACCCTCCAAAAATGAACGATCTACCATTTAAAGGAGACACAGTAGTGGGAAACGATGTTTGGATTGGCCAAAATGCTGTTATTCTTCCGGGTGTTCATATTGGTGATGGCTGCATTATTGGTGCTAACTCTGTCGTAGGTTCTGATATTCCTCCTTATTCAGTGGTTGTTGGTAATCCAGCTAAAGTCGTAAGAAAAAGATTTGATGATGAAACAATTGAATTGTTAGAAAAGCTCGAATGGTGGAATAAATCCGAAAAACAAATACAAAAGCTTATTCCAATTCTTTCTAATGGCGATATCGATTATGTTAAAAAAGAGCTCAAAACAATTCTTCAATAGGATGATAATTATAGTGTTTAACACATTTTGGCTATTTTTACCCCAATAATAAGGGGTACGCAAATTTGCCTAATGGTACGCGTTGTATCAAATAAGGTAAACCTTTCCAATCTACATTTGATACACGGCAATGCCGTGTTTTCTTTATTTTATTAGATAAAATCTAATAATATTACAATAAATAAATATGTAATTAATACTCATACATATAGCATTTCAAATATTTGCCCTAATGTTTAGCGGAAATATTCAAAGAATAAAAGCAAACAATTAAAATGATTTTAGTGATAAAAGGGGAACATAATATGAAATTCAAAAGTCTATTATTAATGTCTCTATTGACATCGGGTTTGCTTATTTCTTCTTGCGCTAATGGAGAAAATACTGAATCGATTCAAGAGAGTAGCATACCAGAATCATCGGAATCATCTTCGCTTACCCATGAGCATACTTGGGGTAAACCGACTTACGCTTGGGCAGAAGATTATTCTAGTTGTACCGCCACAAGAGTGTGCTTGGATAACGCTGAACACAAAGAAAGTGAAACAAACGATTCAACGTATGAAATAATTACTCCTTCAACAGCGTACGCAGATGGGTTGGGACGATACACAGTCACATTTACTAATCCTGGCTTTGAAACACAAACTCATGACACTAGTATTGCTAAGGATTCATATGCACAAAAGCCATCTCTAAGTGCTGATGGAAAAACAATTACTTATGGTCTTTATCCACAAACAAATGTGAATGATTCTAGTTTGCTTGCTGCGTTAAATAGTTTGACTAAAACTGAAACAAACGGCTGGTATCTTTATGAAGATACATATTATGCAAAAGTCAGCGCCACACCAAAAGAAACAGATTATTTCTTTGATAATGGAACAGCGATATCTAGTGGTGAAACATATTGGTTTAAATGCGAGCCAATTTCGTGGAATGTGCTAAGCAATAATGACAATGAATATTGTGTCGTTTCAAGCGTTTTACTAGATGCCAAACGATATTGTGAGTCAGGGTCGACGTACAATACGATTGATGGTGTGAATTATTATAAAAACAACTATGAACATAGCGATGTTCGTTCATGGCTAAATACTAATTTTTACGCTTCTGCGTTTGCGCTTAATAAAGAGTATATCCAAACTACAGAAATAGATAACTCCGCTAAAACAACAGATAACACAAATAATACCTATGAAAGCGGTAACACCGAAGACAAAGTCTTCTTATTAAGTTATCAAGACTATCTAAATAGTTCTTATGGGTTCTCTATTGAAACTGGAGCAAAGGATGTTAGATGTTCTAAAACCACTGACTGGGCAAGAGCAAGAGGTGCTTATAGTCGAGTAAGTACCGATTCATATCAAAATAATGGCTACTATTGGACCCGCTCTCCTGATAGCGAAAGCAACTTCCGTGCTTGCTACGTTGGTTATGGTGGCGGTTTTAATAAAGCTGATACAAACCTTACATACGTTAGTGTCCGCCCCGCTATTACCATTAAACTGTAATTCAGTGTTAATAAACATAAAAAACGCCTATTATGAAAGGTACCCCAAATCCTAAACATTAGGAAAGGGGTACTTTTCATTTACAATAAGTTAATTTAATGAATGTGCATGGATGGCTATGATGGAACCTGCAGTTATTCACAAAGATAAAACAATAAGTTTTAAATTCTATTGTGGAAGAACCGTCAAAGTATGATATCCTATTTACAAGAACCTGTTCAATCATTAACCGCCTGCAAATTGAAAGAGCCACCTGCAAAATGGTGTTACAAAAATACTAATCACCTGCATTGTGTTCGAATTGGACAAGGGACTCACACAATAAGATAATTCTGATACGATCAAAAGTGTCAGAATTTTTATATTTCTATGCAATATTATTTTTATTTGATTATATTTTTACAAATCTTTATTGTTTTCTCTATGTCTTTTGAGAAGATTTTATTTTTATGCCAAATAAGTGAGGTTTCTGCTTCTAGTTTGTTATTGTTCAATTTGACTTCTTTTAAGGAACCTTCATAAATGTATTTATCCACTAAGATTTTTGGGAGAATTGCAATGCCGTTTCCTTCTATACAATTGTTAATAATTGTTTGATTACTATTTGCTTCAATGAAAGGAGAGACAGAAATATTTAACCTATTAAATAAATAGTTTCTGGAATAACTACCTACTTCTCTAAGAAGTAGTGGATAAGAATCTAAATCCCTTAAAGATATTTTTTTTGGTATTTTGTAATTTTTGCTTGCGACAATAATGAGTTCATTTTCCGCAAGAACTTCATATGCTAATTTTAGATTTGATGGCAAACCTTCAATGATTGCGTAGTCTATTTCCCCGTTAATTATCTCGCTTTCAATTTCTGAGGCATTGTTAATTTGTACTGCGAATTTGACGTTTGGTGTTTTTTGTTTCAATTCTTTAATTATTGTGGGAAGAAAAATTGATGCGACTGTTAAAGAGACACCAATTTTTAAAGATGGGTGAGTACATTTGTTTTTAGCCATTTCTTCAAATTCATCGTAAGATTTGATGACTTCATTGGCTTTTTTATAAAGAGTTTGGCCTTCTTTTGTGAGTATTAATTTCCTATTAATTCGATCAAAAAGCGTGATTCCATAGTAATTCTCTAAATCTGAAATGGTTTGACTTACTGCTGGCTGGGCGACATGAAGTTGCTCACTAGCTTTACTAATTGATCCTAAATCGCATACAAGAATGAATGTTTTTAAGTGTCTAATAGACATATAATTAAATCCTTATACTAAACATAAATATATATTAATTTACTTATATATTAAAAACAACAATAATTACTGAGGATGAGGCAAAAAAATGAATGAATTAATTAAATCGATAATCTATCTACTAGTCGGTGTAACAGTCTTATTAGTAGGTATGAGAATGATGTCAAGCGGGATGAAAAAAACCATTTCCGTCAAAGTTAAAAACTTTTTCAAAAGAACAGAAAATAAGCCGATTGCAAACATGGGTATAGGTGCAGTAGCTACAATGGCAATCCAATCTAGTGATGCATCAAATGCAATGGTGGTGGGCTTTATTAATGCTGGCGCCATGACTCTTTATCAAGGCTTAGCAATTATGCTTGGTGCTTATATTGGCACAACAATTACTGGAATCGTTGCCTCTTTTTCATCCTTACCAATTTCTGTTTATTTCTTGCTTTTCTGCTTTATTGGAATAGTAATGATGTTTTTTAATAACGAAAAGGTGGTCAATATCGGTGAGATTATCTGCGGTCTAGGTTTATTATTCTTTGGCTTAGCGGTTATGAAAGACGCTTTTAAAAACCCAGATATCACTAG
This sequence comes from Bacilli bacterium, assembly GCA_017468925.1. Classification (GTDB taxonomy): domain Bacteria; phylum Bacillota_I; class Bacilli_A; order RFN20; family CAG-826; genus UBA4951. The sequence goes on from JAFUHI010000011.1 coordinate 4,059, forward strand.
CGCATGTCAATCTTTATTCTCTTCGATTAATTTTGGGCCATTATTGTTTTTAATTGGCGTAATTATCACCGGGTTAATTCAATCAAGCAGTGCAGTGACTTCTATTGTTATTGCTATGGTTGGTAGCGGAGCTTTAGATTTGTCTAGCGGATTATTCATTGCTTTAGGTGCCACTCTTGGTACAGTCATTACCACAGTTATCATCTCACTAAATGGATCAATTGAAGGAAAAAGAGCATCAATTATCATGTTCTTCCTTAGATTACTTTCTTCACTAGTGATGGTTTTGATTTTGACTTTTTTGCGTCAACCAATTGCAGATGCAATGCATTTCTTCGCCATTAATGGCAGTGATGAATTTCCGATTGCGTTATTTACTGTTTTCTATAACGTAGTTTTTATGCCTCTTTTAATTCCTCTACTTAAACCTGCGATTAAACTTGGCTATAAAGTAATCAAGAACAAGAAAGAAGAAAACATGATAAATGTTGTTCACTTTATTGATGATAAGCTCCTTAGTGTTCCAAGTGTCGCACTTTCTCAAGTTAAAAAAGAAATCATTAATATGTTTACGCTTTCTAAAGAAAACTATCTTGATAGCATGAAAAAAATGCTTTTAAATAATAATTCTTTGGATAAACAGATCGTAATGAAAGAAGAGCAAATTGATTACCTAAATCAAAGAATTACTGACTTTCTTATTAAATTATCCACAAAAGTTAGTTTGAGTCATGAGAGAGAAGTGGGTGCATATTTTCACGTTATTAATGATATCGAAAGAATTGGTGACCATGCCTATAATTTCTACGAACAAAAAAACGATCTAGATTCAAAAGAACTCTTCTTTAGTGAAGTTGCAAAAAGTGAATTAGGTCACTTTAATACAGTGTTAGATGAAATGTTTAATGAAACAAGTAGTGTTTTTGAGAATAACGATGCATCAAAATTAATGAAAATTCATGAATTAGAAGATGAAACCGATAACTTGAAAAAGGAACTGGCTGATATGCATTTTGCTAGAATCAGAACAAACGCATGTTCTCAAGAACTTACCTCTGCCTACCTAACTGTTTTAACTGAACTAGAAAGAATAGGTGACCACTTAACCAATATTGCTTATTCAATCGATAATCCTAATGGTGATATTCCATCATAAAGGAGTATTGGTGTGTGACGATTGTGGTGGATACTATGGAATAAAAGTCTGCCATAGCAATGATGCTTAACAAAAAGTCATCTATCAACGCAACCATAAATTCGATACTTCCAGAAAAAAGATAGTGTCATCACTCATTGGAATAAAATGCCTCAAAAATATAAAGATTTATGTAATACAGTAAAAAGGCAATATTAAGAATTCGATATAAAAAATAAGGAGTTAAATATGGCAAATAAAGAATTTAAAAACATTGAAGAGTTTATTGAAGGGTTCACTAGGAATGGTCCTACTCCTGAAAATTACAATTATGATGGTGTAATATGGGGAATGGAATTCCAGTATAAGAATAGGATCTTTAGAGTTACAAGAGACACTATTGGACACGAAAAAGAAATCCGCATTAAATTCAATAAATCAGACAAAGCATATATTCAACTATTCGAAATACCCGTTAACGAATATCCAAATGCCGAGGGAAAAGATTTGGACATGTATTTAGGCATTTTTGACGACGTGAACGACTTGCTTGATAATGGCAAGATAGATGGTGTTTCGCTTAGAAATATCATTGCAAGCGACCAAACTGAAATCCTTGCAATTGATTGATAGGAACTTAAATAATTGATAAACGCTCTGATTAGCATTCGGGGCGTTTTATTTTTTGTCTCAAAAGGTATACAAAACATACATTTATTTACCTTATTTATTATTTATTAAGGTTTTGATTTGATTGATATAAATCTTTAAAAATAATCAAATAAGTGCATTTTAAACATAATATTTAAGCAGTTATATTATATATAATTTGTTATGAATCCTGCTTAATATCCTATTTTTACGATTTTATTTGTATTCGTATGTATAATTATGTATAATATTGTCAAAAGGAGTATTCAAATGATTAAATGGTTCAATGTTAAGGCGAAGAACGGAGTGGCGTCTCTATATTCCAATAACATCACCCTCAACACCACAGCGATGTATCCCTTCGAGATATTCGATACAGTGCAGGTGGGATTGGATGAAGAAGGGAATATAGTGATCCAGCCACTAAGCAAAGCGGTCGTAGAAAAAGGCGAGCTAGATGAAAGCTGCCTTCTTAAATTAGAGAAACACAAATCGTTCGCTAGAATCTCATCCGTCTCTTTGATGAAACAGATAAGCGAAATAATTGGTGTCTCGCTATCCAAGAACGCCATCCAATATGGGACATCTTGGGATAGTGAGCAAAACATATTGACGATTTTGGTGAAAGGAGGGCCTAAGTAGATTTTGGAAAAAGCAATCACAAGAGGTTTCTCTATTTCACCCCTCAAAAATAGAGAGAAAGAAATCTAAAGAATAGGAGGAAATAATTATGCAATATCTATGGATTTGGATTCTTATCGCGGTGGTGCTGCTAGTTCTATTAATCATCTTCATCGCCTGCTCGTACACCAAAGCAGGGCCAGATGAAGCCATCATGATCTCCGGCTTAGGCAAAAGGAAGATCCTAAGAGGAAAGGCTGGTTGGAGGATTCCCTTCCTTCAAAGGAAAGACAGGCTATCTCTAAAAGTGTTCCAAGTCGATATCAAAACCCGCGAGCCAATCCCCACCCACGAATTCATCAATATCAATGTCGATGGAGTCGCTAACTTGAAGATATCGAGTGACCCAGAATTGCTTGAAAGAGCCTTCGAAGCCACTCTAGGCATGAACCAAGAGGACCTCATTGAACAAGTCAAGCAAGTCCTTGAAGGCAATATGAGAGAAATCGTAGGCACAGTCGGTATCCGTGAGTTGGTCCAGGATAGAAAAGGAGTGGCCACCAAAGTCCAAGAGAATGTCATCCCAGACATGGGGAAACTTGGCATTGAATTGGTGAACTTCAATATCCAGAACTTCTCTGATAGGAATAACGTTATCGAGAATCTCGGTATCGATAACATCTCTCAGATCTCTAAAGAGGCTGCGATCGCCAAAGCAAATGCCGAAAGAGACGTCTCTATCGCTAGAGCGAAAGCCGCTCAAGAAGCGAACGAAGCGGAGGTTAATTCCAAGACCATCATCGTCCAGAAGAATACCGAATATGCTTTAAAGGAAGCCGCTTTGAAGATTCAAACCGACACCGCCAAAGCCGATGCCGATGCAGCCTATAAGATCCAGGAGCAGAAGAGGCAAGAGGAAATTAATGTCGCTACCACCAACGCTGAAATCTCCAAGAGAGAAAGAGAGGTCGAACTTGGAAACAAGGAAGTCGAACTCGCTGAGAAGAAGCTAGCCGCGACCATCAACAAGAAGGCGGACGCTGAGAAGTACGCAACGGAGAAAGCCGCAGAAGCAGAGCTATTCAAAAGGAAAGCGGCTGCCGATGCTGAACTAGTGGAAGCCCAAAGGAAAGCCGAAATCAAGAAAGTCGCTGCCGAAGCGGAAAGAAATGCCCGTGAGCAAGCCGCTACCGCAGTGAAGATTGAAGCGGATGCCAATAAAGAGGCTGCTCTTGCCGAAGCTAGGGGAATCGAAGCCAAAGGCCAAGCTGAAGCGGACGCCATCAAAGCCAAAGCCGACGCTATGAAGTCTTATAATGATGCCGCCACGCTTAAATTGATTCTTGAATCAAATGTCTTGCCAGAGACCGTTAGAGCCTATGCTGAGCCAATCGCAGCAGCTCTATCTCAAATCGATGGCATCACGATGTATGGAACAGGAAATGAAGCCAAATTGGTGGAGGAAATCCAGCAACATGGCGATCAGATTTTCGAAGGTCTAAATAAGACACTAGGCATCGATCTCAAGTCATTGCTTCTAGGCTATTTTGGCCAAAAGGTCATCAGCAACGTCAAAGAAAAGAAAGAAGACTAAACACAGTCTAATTAACTAGGGGACTCTACGCCGATGAGATGAGTCCCTTTTTTGCTATGCAAATACGCAAAAAGGTCTATTATTAAAAAGTCATGGTCACGTTTTTCATCGCTTTGGCGCTTCTAATCGGCGGATATCTTATTTATAGCAGGGTATCAGAAAAGGTTTTCGCAATCGATGATAGAAAGACACCAGCGATCGCTAACCCAGATGGGGTTGATATCGCCCCTCTTCCCAAATGGAAGGCGTTTTTGATTGAATTACTAAATATCGCTGGGACCGGCCCGATATTCGGGGCTATAAGCGGCGCTTTATTTGGTCCAATAGTTTTTCTTTGGATTGTATTTGGCTGCATTCTTGGCGGAGCGGTCCACGATTATTTCTCCGGCATGATTTCTTCAAGAAACAACGGTGATTCCATCGTTAAATTAGCGGGTAAATATTCAGGAAAAGTAGTGGAGATAATCATGAGGATATTCTCCATCGTCTTGCTAATATTAGTCACCGCGGTTTTCGTTGTCTCGCCTTCGACTTTGTTGGAATCTTTGACAAGCGGGAATGTCAAAGCCTGGATATGGATGATAATCATTTTGGGCTATTATTTCTTAAGCACGATTGTCCCAATCGATAAAGTAATTGGAAAAATATACCCAGTATTCGGCATCATTCTTATCGCAATGGCATTCGCAGTCATAATCGGGGTTATGGCACAGCCTAGTGAATATCCGATGATAGAATTAATCGGAAATCTCCGTGATTTCTCAGAATCCAACGGCGGTCTCCCTTGGTGGCCATTTATGATGACTACCGTTGCTTGTGGGGCGGTAAGCGGATTCCACGCGACCCAATCACCGATGGTGGCAAAAGTCATCAAAAGCGAGAAAGATGGAAGACAGATATTCTATGGCGCGATGGTGGCGGAAGGTATAATCGCTTTGATATGGGCTGCCGCAGCGATGGCGTTCTTCAAAGTCGATGGAAGCGAAGGATGGGAATTGCTTAATTCGATAGGCGGAAACTCCACGACAGTCATGGAGATATGCAAAGGGCTATTAGGCCCAGTAGGGACAGTTTTGGCGATAATAGGGGTGGTAATATGCCCAATCACCAGCGGCGATACAGCTTTGCGAAGTTGCCGACTTATCGTAGGGGAAGTATTCAAATTAGACCAAAAGAAGATAGTAAATCGAATTATTTTAACTTTGCCTCTATTCGCCTGCGTCGTAGGCATAAGCATATGGAATTTCTTGGATCCCAATAACTTCAATATCTTGTGGCGATGGTTTGCTTGGTCAAACCAAGTCCTCGCTGCAATCGCCTTATGGGTGGCGACAGGCTATCTATATTTATCAGCGAAAAACAAGTGGCTATCTTTGTTTACGGCGATTCCCGCCCAATTCATGAGCGCGGTCGTCATCACCTATATTTTAGCGGAGCCTCAGTTCGCTTTAGGCCGATTCATCCCTTATTCCACCGCGGTAATTATAGGAGGTTCCCTATCCTTGTTATTTGGCGCTTTCTATATCTTCAAATTGCTGACGAAAAAAGATAAACCAATAGAAGATAAATAGTTTTTTTGATTAATCGACTTGATAGTAAAGGTATTTATCATCCCTTAGGACTGGCTTTTCTAGGAAGAGCAATTCCCCTGTCTCAATGGACAAAGATGATCACTTGACTTTGATGGATCGAGAAGATGATTTCTTGGATTTGATAAAAAAAGCAAACACGTAAACCATGTGTTGATTACGACATTCGGAATAAAGAATGGAGGATATTCCTCTGATTTCACTAACGTTAAAACGTTAGATGAACTTTTTGAAAGGTAAAAACTCTGCCACGAAAGCACAAAAAAACAGTTTCGTGGCGGACTTTAAACCCATTTGATGATATTTGTTTTCAAAACATATTCACCGAATATTTTGATTTGCTATAATTTTCCTTAAGGAGAAATTATGAGCGATAAATATAAAGGGCGTGTAACTATCCCGACTGATGCCACTTTCATCGATGGGACAAAGAAATATATAAAGATGTGGGGGGCGGACGCCATAAGAGATTGTGATGGAGTGTCTCTTCCAAAAGGGGCGAAAGACATTTTCGGATGCGATGTCTATAAAGCCTATTTCATCGTAAGAGAAGATAGGGAATACGCCAAAAAACATCCAGAATATTTTCAAAACGTCGCGGTGACCACCGAAAGGAAACTCGCGTTATCTTCCACCCTGGACATCGACTTGTTCGAGGATATATTCAAAGAATCACTTGAAGTGAATCTAGAGAGAAAAGAGCATTTCTGGCAGGTATATGATAGGACCTTAGGCATTGAAGTCAAAGATTGGGAATATCTAGGGAATAATATCGTAAGAATAAGAAATACGATTCCTTACCATGAATACACGGTCAATTTCTTCGCAAGAAACATTTGGGACCCAGTTCAGGTATACAATTATTTCTCCAATGATTGGAAGGATGTCCCGCACGATTTGGATATCGACCCGATATACGAAGAAGCTTTAAATCATATGTTGGAGAGGATGGAGAAGTGGTGCATAGATAACCCAGATATCACGGTGGTTAGGTTCACCACATTCTTCTACAATTTCTTCATCATTTATAAAAATGGGAAAACCCAATCACATTGGGATTGGCATACCTATGCAATGAGCGCTTCCCCAAAGATGTTTGACGAATTCAAAAAAGAATTCGGATATGAGGTAACTCTAGAAGATATAGTCACCGCTGGGACCTACGCTTCAAGATTCGAAATTCCTAGCGAAACGACTAGGAAATACATCGATATGGTCCAAAGGAAATGCTGCGCCTGGGCTAAAATGTTCGTCGACATCGTCCATAAATATGGCAAGAAGGCCATGATGTTTGATGGGGATCATAGAATCGGGACTGAGCCATACAATCCTTATTTTCCTTCGATTGGATTAGATGCGGTGGTCGGCGCCCCGCATAGTGGCCCTTATATCCGCCTACTAAGCGATATGACGGGGATAAAATACAAAGAGGGGAGACTTAATCCTTATTTCTTCCCGAATGAATGCCCATCTGACGAATTAGGCGTGCAATATCTAAAAAACAATTACCAAAGTGAAAGAAGAGCCTTGCTAAAGAAACCAATAGATAGGATTGGGTTCGGAGGATATTTAAAGCTCGCGGATACATATCCCTCTTTCTGCAAATTGATAAAAGAAGTCTGCGATGAATTCAGGGAGATAAGAGAAAATGTCGATGAATCCGGCTCTTTCAATTTCGTCAAAGTGGCGATAATAAGCTATTGGGGCAAACAGAATTCCTGGATGTTCAATGGCAATTTCACCGATGACACCAAGCCAGAGACCGCAGGTTATGGCACCTTATTCAATGCGATATGCGCGGAGCCAGTCGATGTCTCTTTCATCTCTTTCGATGATGTCATATCGAATAAAATCTTACTAAATTCATTCGATGTGCTTATAAACACCGGTCTATCTGGCACTTCCTTCCAAGGAGATTATTATTGGAAGAACGAGATACTCCTAACAAAAATCAGAGAATATGTGAGAAATGGAGGAGGGTTCGTGGGAATAGGCGATCCAAGCGGCTATCTTTTCCAAGGGAAATATTTCCAACTCGGGGATATATTAGGCGTTGAAAAAGAGAACGGCTTCACCTATAGCAAGAACAAATTCTTCGATAACATTAACCCAGTTCACTGGATAACCGACGGGTTAGATATGAGCAGGGTTAGATTTTCCCCTCGCCCAGGGACAATATATCCTCAAGGGGCAACTGTTTTGTATTGCTCGATAAACGCGAATGATCCTACCCAAAACACCGTCCAGGGCGGCAACACCTTTTTAGCGGTCAACGAATATGGGAAAGGTCGCTCGATTTATTGTTCTGGCCTCTTTGATTCCCACGAGGCTTTTAGGCTCGTATACAAGATGTTATTATGGGCAGCAGGAAAAGAAGGAGAATATAAAAAAGCCTTGTCTTCGAACCCTGTTGTCGACTGTTATTATTACGAGAAAAAGAACGCTTATGCGTTGCTAAATAATGTTTCTACGACACAAAAGACAATCTTTTATGACATAGAAGGAAAAGAAAAAGAAATGACATTGGAAGGCTATGCGATAAAATGGATAAAAATCGAGGGATGAATATGAAAAGAATCAGCGATAAAGAGAAGCTGTCGTTCATGTCGATCGTCGATAATCATGTGAGGAAATATAGGACCATCATGATAGTCTTTTCGATTTTGGTCGCAATTGCCTCTATCGGCATGATCATCTATTGGAATTACGATGAGCTATCGGCAGGGGAGGTTGGAGACAATATCTATATGGTCGCCCATGTGCTTTTCCTTGCCTCATCTTTATCGATGGTGATAGTTTTGCTATTAGATAAATATTCTTCGAAGGTCAAATTCAAGACCTTGGCCTATGCCACCCATATTTATTCTTTTGAGCTCATAGCCTTATCAACCGTATTATGCATCCTTGATTTAAGCATCGGTTTATCGCCTTTCATCTATTTGCTAGCCTGCGTCGCCGTCGCGGGATTATTTGTGACGGAGCCTAGGTTTTTTATCGGGACGGTTGTCGTCTCCTTTCTCAGCATTCTAGTCTCTGGCATCGTTTTTAATTATGAGTTTTTCTCGGATAAATCCTCAATCGAGGTTTTGACTGAAGATATAATCAATTTCTCAATATTCGCGGTTTTGGTGTCTTTGGTCTGTCTTCGTCACTACACCGTCACGACCAGGGAGCATAAAGCGATGGAGAAGCTCCACACATTGACCTATTACGATGAATTGACCGGATTATTGAATGAAAGGTCATATTTGGAAGAGATTGAGAGGATAAACAAAGCCATAAGCGAAGGGAAAGAAAAGGGTTTCGCGGTCATTTTGATGGATGTCAATAACCTCAAGGCCACGAATGATGCCTATGGCCATCGTTATGGCTGCTCGCTTGTGGTGAGATGCGGACATACATTGCCTACAATTTTCTTTTCTTCGAAAATATTCCATATCGGAGGCGATGAATTCTTGGCGATTGTTAGAGGCGATGACTATGCGGATTTCGTAGACACGATGCGAAGATATGATAGCGCCATGCTTTATTCCATCGTCCAATACGAAGGGGTTGATTTGATATTCTCGGTCGCTAGAGGATATTCCTTCTACCAAGAAGGTGATAGATATCAAGACGTCCTCCAAAGAGCGGACAAAGAGATGTATATCAATAAGAAGGGTCTCAAAGAGAAATACAACATGAAAGGGAGATAAAATGACAAGGATTAGAAGATTCGCTGGGAATTATTTTCTGCAATTCGATGGCAATTACATCAGAGAATTCGGAGGAAGTATTCTATATCAATTCGACGGGAAATATCTTAGAAGATTCGGAGGCAACATCTTATATGAGATAAATGGCGATAATATCCGCGAGTTTGGAGGCCCTATCGTCCTCCAGTTCGACGGGAGAAGGATTAGAAGATTCGCAGGAAATTATATCGCCGAAGTCGATGGCAATCGTATCCGCGAATTCGCTGGCTCTTACTTATATGAGATCGATGGATTCTTATCCCATCGGGAGATGATGTGCTTAATCGCCATTCTATTTGCTTAATATGAACAAGAAATATCTTATTGGGAACGCCCACATCGATCCGGTGTGGCAATGGAAATACGATGAGGGGTTATCCTTAATCAAATCGACTTTTCTTTCGGCCATAAATAGGATGGAAGAATTCCCTTCCTATGTCTTTACTTCCGCCTGCGCCTCCTATTATGAATGGATAAAAGAGTCGGAGCCGGAGATGTTTGAGACAATTAAGAAACTAGTCAAAGAAGGAAGATGGGGGTTAAGTGGAAACATGTGGGTCCAACCCGATTGCAATATCCCCACAGGCGAAAGCTTCTGCCGTCATATGCTTTATTCCGAGAGGTTTTTCCTGGAGAATTTCTCTTTCTTCCCCACAAGCGGATATAACGTCGATTCCTTTGGGCATAACGCCTCCTTGCCTCAGATATTGCGCAAAAGCGGGATGGAGAATTATGTCTATCTAAGACCAAGCTCTGAAACAGAGAATTTAAAGATGACTAAAGAAAGACTCCATATCTGGGAAGGGAATGATGGGAGCAAGGTCCTTTGCTCGCATATACCTGACGCTTATACGGGGTTAGTCAACATCGATAGGCTTAAACTAATCGAAAGCGATAAATACCCAGGCTTATTCTTCTATGGGGTAGGCAACCATGGGGGAGGCCCAACAATCGCGATGCTAAAAGAGGTGGAAAGGCTAAGGAAAGAGAATCCAGGCTATTACCTATATAGCACGGTCGATAATTATTTCTCCAACGCAAGAAAAGAAACAAATTTATCTTCCCTAGATGTCCAAAAAGGCGATTTGCAGCACCACGCGAGCGGATGCTATAGCGCCAATAGCAAGATCAAAGCTTTGAACGCCAAAGCCGAGAAAGATATCATCCAAGCCGAGAAAATGGATGTTTTATCTTCTATTTTGACTGGAGCTAAAACCCACGAAAAAGAGATAAAAGAAGCGTGGAAGAGCATCATGTTCAACCAATTCCACGATATTCTTGCGGGCTGCGCTATATATCCAGCCTATCAAGATGCCTATGAAGGGTTTGGATATTCTTCGCATATCGCAAGCAAAATAACGACATTCGCTAACGAGAAGATTTCTTTTGCTATCGATACGAGCAAATATTTCTCAACTGGCGAAAGCGAGATGAAAGATAGGATGTGGGTGAAGAAGGGGGAAGGCAGCCCTTTGGTGATATTCAATCCACTTTCTTTCCCTATCAAGAGGCTTATAAAAATCGACTGCACGGTCTTAAGTAAAATCATCGATGAAGATGGGGTGAATTACCCTCTTCAAAAGACCCGCGCGGATTACACCGATGGACCATTCTACAACGATTATCTTTTCGAATGTGAAATCCCCGCCTATGGATATAAAACATTCTTTCTCTTTGGAGAAGAAGAAAGCCAAATCGAAGAAGAAAATGAATTCGGATTCGGGGAGAACTGGATTGAGAATTCGAAAATCAAAGTCGTCTTCTCCAAAGAAGATGGCTCCATTTCTAGCCTTTTCGATAAAAAAAGAAGGTGGAATTGGTTAGAAATGGTTTCGCAAAAGGGATATTGATAGACGATATCGATAATGACACTTGGGCCCATAATGTCTTTATCTTTGATAAAAAGGTTGGGGAATTCGCTTCCCCATCGTTTGAGATAATCGAAAAAGGACCTCTTAGAGCCTGCTTTAAAGTCTCCACCCATCTCAATTCATCCACGATTACCCAATATTTCTATCTAAGGAAAGGGGAGAAAGCGATTGATGTAAGATGCAATATTGATTTCCATGAGAAACATAAGATAACGAAATTATGCTTCCCATTATCTTTCCCCGCGAAAATCCGTTATAGCAGCCCATATGGCTATATCGAGAAGGAGGCGAGCGGGGAAGAAGAGATAATGCACCGTTACGTCGATTTGTACGGAAAGGATGGAATGGGTCTAGGTATCATAAACGAAAACAAATATTCTGGCTCATTTTGCGATAACGAATTCAGGATGATAATCGCTAGAAGCGCAGCCTATCTCGACCATTTTGGCAAGGAGCATCGCGATGAAAGCATGAGATATATGGACCAAGGGGAAAACGAATTCCTTTATTCGATAATCCCCCATGGAAGCTTTGAAGAAGTCATCAAAGAAGCCTATATGCTTTCCTACCCTCCTTTATTTTATAAAGAGACCCATCATAAAGGATATCTGCCTACAACCTACAAAGGGTTAGAAGTAAGCGAGAACAACATAATCATCGAGGCGATAAAGAAGCAAGAAGATGGACTTGGATACATCATTAGGGCAAATGAAACGACAGGCAAGAAAACCAAATGTCATTTTGACTTATCGTTCTTGGATGTTTCTTTCGATATGGAATTTGGTCCGCTTGAATTCAAAACCATATTCATCTCAAATGATAAGAAGACGATAAAAGAAGTGGAGACCAACGAGGTAATCGATAGATGAATGTGGCTTTAAGCGCGGTCGCATTGCCTTTGATCTTCGTTTTTATAATTGGTTTCGCTTTGATCTCCTATTTCAAAAAGAAGCCACATCCCGAATATAAAGTCAAGACTGGGCCAGGGAGAAGATATTCCATTTTGTTTTCGATAATTTTCTGGCTAGGACTCGTTTTGCTTTGGGTGGCGTTTTTCCTCCAATTCTCCAGCGAATTCCCGATTGATTTCTGTTGGATATTCATCCTTCTTGGGGGGTTATTCTCGCTTTTATCTTTAGGCGCTTTATCTTTGATCACTTTCCAATACGAGGCGATAAAAGGGGATGAGGTGGTGATAAGAAAATTCAAGAACAAAATCATCCCCATTTCTTCTATCGCCCAGATATCTCCCATAAATGTCGGGATTTATTTCTTGGATAAAGATGGGAAGAAGCTTTTCTCCATCGCATCAATGAGCGCGAACATCGATCAATTTGTCTCAACATTGGTTGAGAAGAATGAGATTCTAAGCAAGAACTTCAAAGTGGTCGAGGGCTATGGGAGGAATGGAAGAGTCGTAAAAGGCTTGGCGATATCCGATGAGGTCGTCGATTCATCTCCGATATTTGAAAATATAGGCAAAGAGTATCGATTAAATAAAAATAAACGCAGAAGAAGTGCGATTTTCATAGGCCTTATCATCTCTTTTGCAGTCATAATCGCTGGAGCGTTATTATTCATTTTAGGCAGCCAGATTATGGCCTTCCTTGTCTCGCCTTTCATTGTTTTAGGCCCTGTTATCTCAATTCTTGCATTCAATAGAAGAGAGAGAAATGAAGCCAATTGGAGCGATAAGCAGCTTGGTGTAGCGAAATATAATCAATCCACTAAAGTAAAAGGCTCTGCACAAAGAAGAAAAAGAAGCGCGACCATTGCCTTCATCATATTTTTTCTTGTCTTTGGATCCCTTGGGGTTGGCTCATTCTTGTTAGGGTATTTCTCTCCTATATTGAAGCAGGAGGAGATGCAAAAAGTAGAAGGGAAATTAGTGAGTGTTTACGAAGGCGCCTTCGATGATTATTTGACTTTAAATGTCGAAGGAAATGACTACGAATATAGAATCAGTCTCGATTATTTTTCTAATGATAAATACGAATATTTCACTTCGTCATTTGTCTCTAATGACGACGTTACTTTATATGCCTCTACTTCATCGAATACGACTGCGACAACACATTATCAAGGCAAACTAGGTTATAAGAACGCTTATCTTTTATCCACCTCCAAAGGAGATTTCATCACCTATGAGGACTATTATGCGTATGAAAAAAGAAGCAATGATAGGTTTATTATCATAGGTTTTGTTTTGATGCCAGTCGCTATCGTTTCTATTGGAGTTTATCTCTATTTCATGATGAGATATTCCAAAGAGCAAAAAGAAGAGATTTATAACGCTTTCTCTAATTAATATTTCTTGAAATGGACCTTTTTAGGATCGTATCTTTTAGGCTGGATTTTTCTTTCTCCTGGTTTGCCTATTGCAATCAAGGCTACAGGGATTAAACCATCTGGCAAGGAGAAGAACTCCACTAATTTCTTTTGGAAAGGGCTATCGTATTTGATGCCAGCCCAGAGGCTCCCATACCCTAATTCGGTAGCCTCTAGCATCATATTCTGGGCGATGCAGGAGCAATCCTCCACCATAAATTCGTTGGTGGGGTTTTTATTGCTATCGCCTATGATCAAAATGCTTAAAGAAGAATCTTTTATGATCGCACAGGTGGGCTTTTCTTCGACGAAATTCATATACACCTCATTATCGGTGTTCACTAATAATTCATAAGGCCTTCTATTCATCGCGCTTGGGGCGGAGAATCCGGCATCTAGTATCTTCTCTATCTCCTCTTTGCTCATTTTATGCGGCAAGAATTTCCTGATGCTCGCTCTAGTTTTTATGGCCTCAAATGTTTCCATTTCTTTTTCCTTCTTTCCTCTTGATTTTAATCAAAATCGAAAAAAATTTCTAAAATTTATTTGAGTTGTCTATCATTTTTAGGATTGTATAATACCCATTGAGGTAAATAAAAATGAGAATAGCCATCAGCACTGAAACCACCGCAGACTTAAATGAAGAAGTCACCAAGCAATATGATATAAAGACCTTGCCTTTCTCCATCATCTTAGGGGAAGAGGTCTTCAAAGATGGGGTGAAGAAACCATCCGAACTCTTTGAATTCTATGAGAAAAGCGGGAAACTCCCCAGGACTTCAGCGATTAATCGTGAAGACTACAAGAACCACTTTGAGGCCTTGAGGAAGGAATATGATGCGGTAGTTCATATCGCTTTATCTAGCAAAATATCCTCCGCCTGCGATAGCGCGATTGCGGTCGCTAGTGAGATGGAGAATGTCTATGTCATCGACTCTTTGTCTCTATCTAGTGGAGTGGCATTGCTAGTGCTATACGCCAAAGCCTTAGCGGATGCAGGAAAAAGCCCAGAAGAGATTGTTAAAGCGGTGGAAGAAAGAAGAGAATTCAACAAAACCACCTTTGTCATCGATTCCCTCGAATATCTATATAAAGGCGGAAGATGCAGCAAACTCGCTATGTTTGGGGCAAATCTCCTCAAATTGAAGCCAGAGATCATCATGCCAGGAGGCGCGATGACGGTCGGAAAGAAATACCGTGGAAAATGGGAGAAAGCCGTCCTCGATTACGTCAACGACATCATGAAAGATTATTCCAATCCCGATTTGGAGCATGTCTATATCACCAGGACCACCGCCCCAGAAGAATTGATGTCAGAAATAAGAGATATTTTAGTGAAGCGTGGTTTTAGGAATATCCATGAAGCTTATGCCTGCGGCACCATATCTAGCCACTGCGGCCCTAATACTTTAGGTGTTCTCTTATTAAATGATGGCGATCACCCAGTAAAATAATTTTGTTGCAACCCTTATATCTTTTTGATATATTACTAACTGCGGATGACCCTCGGAAGAGGCTCTGTCAAGAAAGCTATGATGAGTGGACTTGTTCCACTCTTTATTTTTGGAGGTAGCAGTGGAGGAAATTTCAAAAGTCAAAGAAGTGCTAGAAAAGCCTCTAGCCAAAGAAGGCTATACGCTTGTAAGCGTCAAGCTTTCGAAAAACAAAGATGGGCTGACTTTAGCCTTGGTGGTCGATAAAGACACCCCGATATCGATGGATGATATCGTAAGCGTCTCCAATCTCATCAACCCCTTGCTAGATGAAGCCGATCCGATAAAAGGCCCATATACGCTCGATGTCTCCTCTTTAGGCGCGGAAAAGCCTATCGCCCTAGAGAAATTAGACAAATACGTCGGGCAGTATGTGAATCTTCATCTGCTTCACCCTTATAAAGGGCTTAACATCATCGAAGGGACCTTGGAAAAGGTCGATGAGGAAGTCGTAATCACTTACTTCGTGAAAGGAAGAAAGACTTCTGCCTCCTTCGAAAGAAAAAACGTAGACAAGGCTAGATTAGCCATCAAATTCTAAATAAATCAGGAGAAAAAACCATGCCAAAGAAGAAAGTCGAAGAACAAAGAGAACCATTTAGCGTCTTAGTGGACCAAGTCGCCCAAAGCAACTCAGTCTCTAGAGATGCTGTCCTTTTAGCGCTTAAAGATGCGATTCGCCGCGCCTATATAAAGCAGGTGCTACAAGGCGGAGATGACGCCAAAGTCGATGTCATAATCGAAGAAGAGCCACTAAAAATCACCATCGCTTACACTAGAACCGTCATGAAGGAAGACGATATCACCGATGATTATTTGGAGATTTCCATTGATGACGCCAACAAAGGGTTAAAGAAAGCCAAATACAAGGCGGGTGATGAATTCACCGAATTCGCCGAAGCCTCGGAAATGAAGAAGAGCGTCGCTATGGCGGTCCAAAACATTTTAAGAAGCAACCTCCGCGAATACGAAAGAGAGGCTCTATACGAAGCCTATAAAGACCGTATTGGCGAAATCATCACCGGAACAGTTGAGAAATGCGATGATCATGGCATGACCGTCAATATCGGAAGAACCGTCGTCGAATTAGGCAGAAAAGATATGATCGGTGATGAAGATTATCACCAAGGCGATGTCGTCAAACTATACATCCAAGAAGTTAGATCCTCCAATCCAAACGCCAAACGCCGCGGCAACCAAATCGAAGTCACCAGGGCCAGCGAAGGCTTCCTCAAGAGACTTTTCGAAGAAGAGATCCAAGAAGTATATGAAGGCACCGTCATCATCAAGAATATCGCTAGAGAAGCCGGCATCAGAAGCAAAGTCGCCGTCTATAGCAACCATGATGATATCGATCCACAGGGCGCTTGCATTGGACAAGGCGGAAACCGCATCCAATCCATCGTTGCCCAATTAGGAAACAGCAAAGACAAAGAGAAAATCGACGTCATCGTCTATTCGCCAAATATCGGTCTATTTATTGCCAACTCTATGCGTCCTTCTGATGTCGTAGGTGTGGAGATAATTGATGAAGAGGAAAGAAAAGCCTCAGTCATCATCGAAGATGAGAAATTGTCTTTGGCCATCGGCAAGAAAGGGGCGAATGCTAGATTAGCCAACCGCTTGACTGGATGGGATATCCAAATCATCCCGCTTTCTGAAGCGACTAGAGACGGCATCATCTATACCCCATACGCCACCTTGGTCGCCCAGGCTGAAGAAGAGAAAGCCAGAAGAGAGAAAGAAGAATACGCTAGAAAGAGCCAAGCCGAGGCGCTTCGCCGTATCCAAGAAGAGAAACAGGCTCCAAAAGAAGAACCTGTGGTCTCCGCTCCAAAAGCTACTGAACCAACCCCAGCCCCAGTGGAAACTCCAGTAGAGGAGACGAAGAAAGAAGAAGTTAAAGTCGCTGAGCCTATCCAAGTCAAGACTTCGACTACCCTTGAGAATCTTGAGGCTGAGCTTGCCGCGGAAAAACAAAAGAAAGCCGCTGCCCCGAAAGCTAAAAAGAAAGAGAAGAAAGTCGAAGAAGAGGTTAAGCCAGTTACCCCAATCACTCCAGCGGTCAACGCTATGCCTATCTATTCAGAGGAGGAGCTCGCCGAGATCGAATCAGAAGAAGAAAATCCATATGATGAATACGATGATATGGATCTCGATGATTACGACGAATACTACGACGACGAGAACTAAAATCGATGCAAAGGAAGAATGGGAGAAAGGACATATTAAGCGGAAAGATATTCCCGGTAGAGGAATTAAATCGTTTCGTCTACCTTTCCTCCCATCTCCTCTTTGATAAAGACAATAATCTAGGGGGAAGAGGCGTCTATCTCCGAAAAGGGGAGGAATCCTTCTCGCTAGCGAAAAAGAAGAATCTATTTTCTAAAGCGCTGCGTCGCCAGATAAACCCTCTGGACCTAGAGAAAATATACGAGGAGGACAAAGAAAAATTATGAATGATAATTGCTTAGGCTTCCTCGGCATCCTCTATGTGGCTAGGAAAGCCTTGATTGGGGAAGAAGCTTATTCTTCTCTATCAAAAGCCAAATTGGTCCTTTTGGCGAAAGATGCAAAAGATGGGACCAAGAAGATGATACAAAACGCCAAAAACCATCATCATTTCCCGCTTCTTGAAGTGTATGCGAAAGAAACTCTTGGTAGCGCACTTGGCTATGAAGAAGTGGCATATATATCGATAATCGATAAACGTTCAGCGGAGAAATTGATCTCCGCCTTAATAAGCAAGCAAGGAGGCACAATATGAAGAAAAACAACCAGAATTTCAAAAGAAGAGATTCCTCCCCGAATCGCGTATCAAATTTCGATAGGCAAAACAATAGAAGGGAAGAGAAAGCCAAAGTCAATGGCGGGGTTTTCGTCTATAGCAAACCCGTAAGTGTCGCTGAGCTTAGCAAAGCAATCGATGTTCCTGCAACCTCCATCATCAAATACCTTTTCATGCAAGGGAAGGCCGTCACCATCAACCAGATGCTAGACGATGAGATGATTGGGACAATCTGCTTGGAATTCGGCTACGACTTCGAGAAAGAAAAAGTAGTGGATGCCTTGCATTTCGAGGATATTGAAATCAAAGACGATCCTAAAGATCTTCTCCCTAGACCTCCAGTGGTCACGGTCATGGGACACGTAGACCATGGTAAGACCACCCTTATCGATTCCATTAGAAATAGCAATGTCGCCGCTAAAGAAGCGGGAGGCATCTCCCAAGCGATAGGCGCTTACCAAAAGGAAGTCAAAGGCCAGAAAGTCACCATAATCGACACCCCGGGGCACGCCGCTTTCACCGCGATGAGGGCTAGAGGCGCCTCAGTCACCGATATAGTCGTGTTGGTCGTTGCTGCAGATGATGGAGTCATGCCTCAGACGATAGAAGCCATCAACCACGCGAAAGCCGCTGGAGCGGAAATAATAGTCGCAGTCAATAAAATGGACAAGCCAGGCGTTAGACCGGAAAGAGTCCTAGAGCAACTGATGCAGCACGATATCATCGTCGAGAAATATGGCGGCGATATCATGAGCGTGGAGATTTCTGCCAAAACCGGCGCAGGCATCGAAGATTTGCTTGAAGTAATATTATTAAAAGCCGAGATGATGGAACTCAAAGCCAACCCAAATCGTTATGCGATTGGCACGGTTTTGGAATCAAATCTAGATAAAGGAGAGGGGCCTAAAGCCACCTTCTTGGTCCAAAATGGCACCTTGAATTCAGGCGATTATGTCGTAGTGGGCAACACCTATGGCAAAATCAGGAGGATGACAAATGAATATGGCCAAGTGGTCAAAATGGCTTTGCCTTCCACCCCAGTCTCCGTCATCGGCTTAGCCGAAGTCCCTGCCGCAGGCGATAGATTTATGGCCTTCCCAAGCGAGAAAGAAGTCAAAGATATCGCCGAGAAGAGGAAGATGGCCGCGGTTGAGGCCTCTAGAGGCAATTCCGCAGCAATGTCCTTATCCGATTTGAATAACCTCGTGAATGCCGGGAAAATCCAGGATATCAATGTCATCGTCAAGGCTGACACCGATGGCTCTGCCAAAGCCTTAAAAGCCTCTTTGGAGAAATTATCCAATGAGCAGGTCAGAATCAAAGTTCTTTCCGCTGAAGCAGGGGCCATAAGCGATTCCGACGTATTGCTTGCAAGTGCATCCTCCGCTTTGATATATGGCTTCAACGTAAGGCCGGATGCTAGAATTCGCCAGAAAGCCGAAGAAGCCCATATCGATATCAGGCTCCATCGAATCATCTATGAATTGTTGGAGGAGATGGAAGACGTCATCAAAGGCTTATACAAAGCCGAGATGGTCGAAAATGTCTTGGGCCAAGCGGAGATTAGACATATCTATAAAATCACCCATGTGGGCACGGTAGCAGGAAGCTATGTCACCGATGGCCTTATCAAAAACGATAGCAAAGTCCGTCTATTAAGAGATGGCGTCATAATTTATGAAGGGGCGTTAGGCTCTTTGAAAAGATTCAAAGACGATGTCAAAGAAGTCAAGCAAGGATATGAATGTGGCTTCACCATCAATGGCTATAACGACATTAAAGAAGGCGACATCATAGAAGCCTACGAATTAGTGGAGAAAAACTGATGGCGGATAGGCATCTTAGAATCAGGGCTTTGGTCGATAGGAATATTAGAGACATCCTTCTTTTTGAGGTTAAAAACCCCAAAATCGGCATGGTTTCCGTCAATCAAGTGATCCTCAATAGCGACAATTCTTTAGCGAGGGTCTATGTCTCTTTCCTAGGGGCGAAGCATCCGCATCAAAGCTTCGATGAATTATCGAAATTGAAGGGGTTTGTAAGAAGCTCTTTGGCTAAGAAAATGGACCTATACAAAGTCCCGGACATCGAATTCATATATGACGACACGTTCGAAAAAGAAGAAAGAATGAACAAAGTGCTTAAAAAAGAGGCTGAGGACTTAGAAAAAGCCAAAAACGGGGGGAAATAAACCTCCCTTTTTTCAATAAATAATTTGCATTATTTAATAAAAAAATTATTATATAGACATAAAATATTGGTTTTTGATTGACTTTGTGTCATTTTTCGGAGGAGATATGAAAACTAAATTACCTATTATTCTTTTGATGCCTTTAGCGACAATTTCATCACTTTCAGGATGCGGAGGGAAGCAAACGACCCCAACAGATGCATCCAAAACCCAGATTTACGTCAACAATTTCCGCCGCGGATTCGGAAGCGAGTGGCTTGATTCTCTATGCAGGAGATTCGAAGAAGCGAACAAAGACATATCCTATGAAGAAGGGAAGACAGGGGTCCAGATAATCGTCAGCAATATCGGAAGCCCTGCCGATAGCAGGATGGGAAGCATCCTAGGAAACAGAGACGAAGTTTATTTCACCGAGCAATCATATTATTTCGATTTCCAAACATATAACGGCGTGAACCTTTTAGAAGACATCACTGATGTGGTCACCGAGCCTTTGACCGAATATAACGAAACCAGATCGATTGAAGACAAATTGACCGATGAGCAAAAAGATTTCTATGGCGTCAAAGGAGGGGCTACCCCACGTTATTACGCCTTGCCGCATTACAATGGCTTCTTCGGATTCAATTACGATGTCGACTTATTCGACAAATACGGATTCTATTTCGCCGAAACACCTCTTTCTGGTACAAACGGTCAATTTATCACCACTAGAAACGCAGTCAAATCATCTGGCCCAAACGGCATTTTGGGCGATTGGGACGATGGTCTTCCAAAAACGTATGACCAATTCTATCAATTATGCGATTACATGGTGTTCAAGGGATGCATTCCTTGGGTGGCCAGCAGCAAAGAAGCGTTCGGTTATATGAATCTTCTTGTCAATTCCATGGCCACCGACCACGAAGGCATGGAGCAGATGTTCAACAAATTCAAGAATTCCGGCACCATGACCGATTTAGGTGAAGTAGATGATAGCGGGAACATCACCAAATTGCCCGCTACCGAATTGACAAAGGAGAACGGATATATGGCATATAAGATGCTTGGCCAATATCACGCTTTGAAATTCTTGAAGACTCTCCATGACAATCCTAATTACCATCATCCAAATCTTACTGCCACCAGCGGATATAGCGCCGAAGCATCGCAAAATGATTTCCTTAGATCAAGAATCTTCAACGAGAAGAACCCAAGTTCAGGCACAAAGCCAATCGGCATGATATCAGAAGGCATCTGGTGGGAAGCAGAGACTTCCGAGAATTCCTCGATTTTGGCAGACCAATATGGCGAGGAATATAGGAGAGAGAACCGCCGTTTCGCTTTCCTCCCATTCCCGAAAGCCACCGAAGAAAGATATGCCCAAAGCCACAAAAACACCTTATTTGACCATCTATTCTCACTCGTTTTCATGAAAAGCGGGATCGCTGAATGGAAAAAACCATTGATTAAAAAATTCCTCAGATTCGCCCACACCGATGAATCGCTTAGGGATTTCACCGTCAAAACCAACACCACCAAAGCATTCAATTACGAACTGACTGCAGAAGATGAAGCCAAAATGACATATTATGGAAAAACATTGGTTCAATTAAAGAAAGAATCCGATGTCCTTTATCCAGGCAACAGCTCATCAATTTATATCAACAATGCTTCCAAATTCCATTATAACGAATTTTTCTTCACCGAACCTAGCAAGGGGAAGACGGTCCAATATGCATGGGATGGAATCCATGATCAGAATCTAAGCGCCGAAAAATATTTCACCGGCATTGGAACCTATAGGCAAAACAATTGGGCTGATTTCCATTAATTAAGCGAAGAAGGCTATTGGTATGCGCCAGCAGAAGATACACGCAAAAGACGTCATATTCTATGTTGTGATGCTTGCTTTTCCTATCGCCCAATTCTGCCTCTTTTATATAGGCGTCAACGGAAGAAGCTTCCTTTATGCATTTCAAAATATAGAAATCGTCCAAGAAGGCGGTATTTTATCTAGGCGCGTCACTTATTCGATTCAGCCTTTGGTAGACGCTTTCGAAGATCTCACGACATCAGAGAGCCTCCAGATGCTCCTTATGTCGATTGTTTCCTTCCTTTTAACTTATTTCATTGGGACTTCATTGGCGCTTTTCTTCTCTTATTTCATCTATAAGAAATTGCCTTTGGGGTCGATGTTCAAGGTATTTTTATTCCTTCCTTCGATTCTTTCCGCCATAGTAATGGCAACCATATTCCGCTTCTTCGTCGATGAAGCCATTCCTGCAATGCAAAATGAATGGTTCCATGAGACTGTGACTAGCATGTTAGCCGATAAAGCCACCAGATATGGTGTTGTAATTTTCTATCATATCTTGATTAGCTTTGGAACATCGGTATTAATGTATTCCAACGCGATGAGCGGAGTTTCGACGGAAATAGTGGAAGCCGCTAAAATCGATGGGTGCGGCCAATTCGGGGAATTCTTCCATATTATGCTACCTTCCATTTTCCCAACAATTACGACTTTCGCTATAACTTCGGTTGCGGCGATATTCACCAACCAGATATCTTTATTCGCCATATACGGCAATAGCGCCCCAGTTGAAACAAGGACTTTAGGATATTTCCTTTATGTTAGGACATTAGCGTCCGCCAACAAGGAACCGGAATATCCTGTTTTATGCGCGATGGGCCTTATTATTTCATCCGTGGCCATCCCGCTTACTTTATTGACCAAATATCTATTGGAGAAATACGGGCCTTCTGAGGATTAAAAAAGATGAGAAAGAATGTATTGAAAGGGATTGAACACAAGAAGAGAAAGGAAACATCCGTCTTTTCGATAATAATCGTAGCCCTTTTATTGCTTTATTGCTTGACCTTGGTCATCCTTTTTTCTTGGGCCATAATCGCTTCATTCAAAAACCCATTGCTTGATTTTGAAATAAACAAAGTCGGATTGCCGAAAGAATGGATTTTCGATAATTATCTGACGGCATATAACGAATTCTATGTCGAAGCCCCCGTAAGTGATGGTACTACGGCTATTTTTGGCATGCCGATGCTATTCTTATATGGCTTCCTATATGCTTTCGGCTGCGCTTTCGCCGCCACCCTCATTCCGTGCCTTGTTGGCTATGTAACCGCCAAATTCCAATTTAAATTTTCTAAGCTTATTTATTTGATTGTTATAGTTACGATGATTGTCCCAATCGTAGGCAATTTGCCAGCAGAGATTGCGATGGCGAAATCGCTTAATTTATATGATCAGATATGGGGAATGTGGATAATGAAAGCCAATTTCTTGGGTATATATTTCATCGTTTTCTACAATTTCTTCCGCTCGCAACCGGATGCATATATTGAAGCGGCCAAAATCGATGGTTCATCGAATTTCAGGACAATGGTCCAAATCATGCTCCCGATGGCGATGCCTTTATTCTTCACCGTAATGCTAATAAATTTCATCTCATTCTGGAACGATTATCAGGTCCCTCTAATTTATCTGCCTGGCCATCCTACCATCGCTGTAGCCATGGCGACTATAAAAGATTCAGCCTATCCTCAATCGATGAGGAACATACCTTCGAAAATCGCCGCTGCAATGCTGATGCTTGTGCCGGTTCTTGTGTTATTTTTGGCCTTCCATAAGAAATTGCTTGGCAATCTTACGATGGGCGGCATCAAAGGATAAGGGGGATAAAAATGAAGAAAATCATCTTGCTTCCGTTAATATGCATATCATCTTTCGTCTCGATAAGCGTGGCAAGCGAAGCGAAAGCAGCTTTATTAAATAGCGAAAAAACCCTGCAAATCGAAAACGAATATCAATTCGGGGAATATTTTATTGTCCCAAATCTAACGAAAGACGGGATTGAATATACTTCCGTTTTGGAATTCCCTGATGGAAGTGCCACCCACGAGGTTATGGTGACGCTCAATCAATCAGGCACCTATAAAATCCATTATTCCGGTGAAAAAGAAGGCAAATATTATTCCGAATCATATTCATTCATCGTCAAAAACCAAGCATATTCATTTTCTGGACCCAAATCTTTTGCGAGTTATGAAAATAGCGAAAGGACTTATGGGAAAGAAGGGCTCTATGTCGCATTGCAAGAAGGCGAAACGATGAATTTTTCGTCCACGATTGATCTATCCTCTTCAAGCAAAAACGATATGCTAATTGATTTATTCGTCGCTCCTTTAAACGAAAGGAGAGCGGATTTCCAGGTTCTTTATCTTACCTTTTCCGACGCTGAGGTGCCTTCATCCAATTTCTCAGTTAGAATCATTCAATCAAATGACAACCACGATTATTCATATTTGGCTGGCTCTCCAGACGGTGCTCCCTATGCCGGATTGCAGGAGCATAACGGCAGGATAATATATCATTCCAACAACGAATTCGGCTATCCAATCATCCATTCTTTCTATGGCGATTACCCTATATATAAAACTGATTCGGCTGGCACACAATCAGTCAAATTGTATTATGAAGCAGAAAGCAAAGCCTTATACGCCGCTCCAGAAGCCGTCTACCCAATCTGCGATTTTGATGATCCGAAATTCTTTGCTTCGCCCTGGGCTGGCTTCCCATCAGGCAAAGTCAATTTGTCGATAAGCGCCGGATCATATGTATCGGAAAAGGCGTACTTTCTTATAAAAAGTGCTAAGGGAATCAATTTAACCCAAAAAATAATAGAAGATACGACTCCACCGGAGATAACGGTCGATATCCCTTCTCCTTATAGCGAAAGCAATCTTCCAAAAGCTTTGAAAGGATTTGAATATCCTGTTTTCAATGCTTCCGCCAAAGATGAAATAAGCGGTGCGGTCGATGTCAAATCATATGTCTTATACCATTATGACGGCGAGAAGAC
This sequence comes from Bacilli bacterium, assembly GCA_017468925.1. Classification (GTDB taxonomy): domain Bacteria; phylum Bacillota_I; class Bacilli_A; order RFN20; family CAG-826; genus UBA4951. The sequence continues at coordinate 28,919 of JAFUHI010000011.1, forward strand.
TGTGATGGTGAACGTGAAAGATAATAAATTTATCACGAATAGAAAAGGGCAATACGATATCGTCTATGAAGCAAAAGATGCAGTGGGCAATATCGCCACCAAAACCATCTCTATTTCTTCAGTCGAATACCCAATGCCCATTAACATTGTCCCTGTTTCTTCTCCTGTTTCTATCTGCAAAAGGGGCGAGGTCTATGAATTCCCTTCGTTTAGGGTAGAAGGCGGAAGTGGCATTCTTTCAAATGAATTCCAAGTCACCCACAACGGGATTTTGGTCGAGCAAAGAAAAAACAGCTTTATCCCCAAAGAAGTAGGCAAATACACAATAAGATTTGTGGTTTCCGATATGATTGGTCAAAAGGAGATTTACCAATACGAATTGAACGTGAATGAAAATAATGGGGTGGTTATATATGACGATCCAAAGCTCCCGAAATATTTTTTAGAGACTTATCAATACGAGCTGCCTTTGATCTATGCGACCGATTTTGGGGCTAATGAGGCTTTGGTCCCATGTGAGGTTGATGTGACGATGGGCGGAAATACAACAACGATGAAAAGCGGCTCATATTTCATTCCTAATAACAATGAAAATGAAGGCAATATCATCATTGTATACAAATACAAAGAAGCCCAAAAACGCTTTGAGATTCCTTGCATCCCCGTTTATAGCGGAATCCAGATGAAAATGGATAAATATTTCATCAAAGACGGAATTGAATTGAATACTGCCTTTGACCTATATTCCGAGGTCATATCGGCAAAAGAAGGCGATTGCTCCTGGGAATTCGCCAATCCTTTGTTTGCTAACGGGACGACAATCGAATTCTCTTCCATCGCTTCTGAATCGCGTTTTTCCTCGCTTAATTTCTCTTTTGTCGATGCTTATGATGAGACTGAAAAAATAACGTTGAGGCTTGAAAAACGCACCGATGGCTCCATTTATGCGAAAGGAGGCTCCTCAATGGTGAAGACTGATCTTTCATTTACTTCCACCAAAGCGGCGACCATCTCATATTCGAATGGAGTCTTCACAATCAATAGCGTCTCCATCAATGTCGATAAATATGATGATGGAAGGTTGTTTGAAGGATTCTCTTCCTCATTTATCTATTTATCTTCAATGATGGAAGGTGCCTCTAATGGGGCGAAATATCGTTTATCCAAGATTGATAACCAAACCATTTGCGACATCGCTTTCGATCCGATTGAGCCTATCATTTCATTATTGGGCGCCAGCACCGGAGGAAGAAAAGAAAAAGGCGAAACATTCACCATTTCCCCGGCTATTGCCTTCGATGTCCTCGACCCATCTGTCGAATTGAAACTAAAGGTTACAGGCCCAGATGGGAATATAGTCACTTCGCTTGATGGCAATCCGCTATCGGAAATAAGCGCTGATAGGTCATACGAAATAGTTTTGGACCAATATGGCTCATACGGCATAAATTATATGGCCACCGATTCCAGTGGAAACACAAGGACAAATGGGATTAATTTGACTGTAGTTCAAAACACCAACCCGAAAATCAATATCACTTCATCATATAAAACCGAAATAAATCTGGGTGAAACAATAATTTTGCCTGATTACGAGGTTGTTTTCCCAGAATCAAGCGCTGATCAATCAATTTATTGTTCCATTCAAACACCAAATGGCTCCATCATCGTTTTGAATCAAGGAAGCAATTCCTTCGTTCCTAAAACACCCGGCGAATATGTCGTAAAAATCCATGCGATGGATGGGGAAGGAAATAAAGCGGTGTTCGAATACGAAGTCATGGTGAATGAGAAGGAGGGCAAATAAATATGAAAAAGAAGAACATATTGTCTTTGCTTGCGTTGCTTATTCCTGTCGTAACAGGATGCTCATCCGGAACTGGCGATCATTATCCAGACCCTAAAGGTGTCGCCACCCAAGATTTGGAAGCGCACCATATCGAAGGGACGTTGCATGATGTAAATGTAAGCGAAAGCTCTATCAAATTCATCGAAAATGGAGAGACGGATTATACGTTAATATATCCAAAAAATAACGGAAAAGCCCAAAAAACCGCCCTTTTCATTGCAGATCATATCCAAAGGGCGACGAAAGCCTATCTCCAAATCAAAGAATATGATGAAGGAACATACGATTCCAGCATGAAAATCATTTGTTTAGATGTTGAGGAAATATTGGATTCGGAAAACATCTCCTTCCCAGATAGGGAATTAGGGGAATCGGCATACCAAATCGAAACGAAAGGCAACGCTGTTTTCATCAATTGCAAATCGAATTATGGCTTTATTTACGCCGCTCAATCTTTCTTAAAACATACGATTGGCTACCAAAGATATTCAAAAGACATCGTGGTCTATGAAAAAGATGGTGCGACTTTGCCTAATATGCACATTTTGGAAGAATCAGATTTCACATATAGAATCGCTAGCAATTTCATGGATATTGACACCACTTTTGAGATGGGTTTCCTCATTCCATCTGAAGCCATATATATGAAAGGATTTGTCAATAATTACCACAGTTCCTGCTTATATTTGCCCGCCGATGTCTATTATGAAAGCCATCCACTATGGTATATGAGCCCAGTCAATACATCCCCATATCAGCAAAACGCTAACCAGATTTGCTATACGGCCCATGGCGATGAAGAGGAATATCAGGCGTTGGTGAATGAATTGTTCGAAAGAATCAAAATTTGCCTTGATACCGATAAAGAAGTCTCGACTTTCTCCTTCACCATTATGGATAACAACAATATGTGCATGTGCCCATCTTGCGTGGAAGCCTCCGCCAAATATGGGGCGGAATCCGGATCGATTGTCGTTTTCATGAATAAAGTCGACGATTTGGTCCAAAATTATCTGCAAGAGATAGCGGATGCAACTAATACCCCGAAAAGAGTGGTGAATCTATCTTTCTTTGCCTATAATCGCGCTGAAGCGCCTTGTGCTCATAAAGATTCGACAGGCAAATTCGTCCCCAATTCAGAAGATGTTGTCTGCCATCCTAACGTCATTCCTTTCTTGGCTCCTATAAACGCCGATTATGTCGATTCTTTCTACCATGAAGAAAATAGGACGCTTCAGGAGACGTTTGAAGGGTGGCAGGCTTTGTCCAAAAACATGCATTTATGGATATATGAAACGAATTTCACCGCTTATATGTATCCATTCAACAGCTATTCGACGGTGATAGAGACATATCGTTATTGCGTCGATAAAGGAGTGGATCTCATCTATAACGAAGGGCAACATAACCAGCCCGCTATAACCGCTTTCGGCAGATTCAAGGATTATCTTGATTCAGTCTCCCAATTCAATGTCAATCTCGATTACATGACGATAGTGGATGATTTCTTCAAAAATTATTTCCGTGAGGCTGATGAGCCGATGAGAAAGATGATTTTCGAGATTCAGGAGCATATGGCCTATCTCCGTCAGAAATACCCATCTGATGTCGGAGGAGGCATCTACCAGATAATCGCCCAAAGCCGTTTCTGGCCGAAGAAAATCCTCGATGACTGGGTTGAATTATGCAATGAGGCCCTCACTAGAATTGATGTTTATAAGAATTCCGATTCGGCTTTATATAACATTCTTCGCAAAAACATCATCCTTGAATCTCTCTTCCCTCGCTACGCTTTATGCGAATTCCATTCAGGCAAAATGACAACTGATGAATTCAAATCAACACTTGATGCGTTAGAAGCTGATTGCAGAACTTTAAACGTCAAAAATTATAACGAGGGCAACTCGATATATGACCGCTTTGCGGGGTGGAGGTAAGGAAATGAAAAATAAAACGATGAAAATATTGCCATTTATAACGCTTCTTTCCTCCTCGATGATGCTATTTTCCTGCTCGAATGATCCGGTTGAAAATACATCTTCCTCTCCAAATGCGGCGACTTTAAAAATAAGCGAAGTATCTTTGACGCTAGAAAAATATGATTCATATCAATTGACATACACTTTGAAAGGGTCGTCTGATTTCGTCTATTGGACGATTGATAACGAAGAAGTGGCGACGGTGGAAGATGGATTGGTCAAAGCTCTTTCCTTGGGGAGAGCGACAATCAGTGTTCACGCCGGGGATTTAATTAGTTCCTGCGCTCTTGATGTTATCGCCCCAAGTCAAGCTGCCATGTTGCATCTAAGTCATGAAGAAATAATTATTGGCAGAGGTGATTATTTTGAAGTTGATGCATATGCTATTTATAAAAACATCAGGTATGACGTCCCGTTTGAAGTGAGTTTCGCTTCCTCTTCGCCACTTGATGTGGTCACTTATTCAAAAAAAGAAAGCAAAATCAGAATCGATGGAGTGAAAGAAGGAACCGCTTATCTATCAGTCCATATGGAAGCCTTTGACACATCGATGAATAAACAAATCAAGGTCGAGGTCATAGAATTATAATGCATGATTGAAATCAAAGATTTATCTTTGAAATATCCAAAAACCAGGCACAATCCTGAAGTTTTAGCCTTGAAAAACGTCTCTTTTTCGCTTGAAGAAGGGACTTTTTTGGTCGTGGTGGGGCCATCTGGCTCTGGAAAAACGTCTTTGCTTAGGGCGATAACAGGCATTTACCCAAGCCATGGGAAGATATTGATTAACAATAAAGATATAAGCAAGATCCATCCAAGCGATAGGAATATATCTTATGTTAGCCAGGAATATGCTTTATATCCCCATTTAACTATTTTTGATAACATCGCTTTCCCTCTAAAAGCCAAAAGGGCTCCAAAAGAAGAAATCATAAAGGAAGTATATGAAGTCTCTGAAGCTTTGGGCATTAGCCACTTAATGAATAGAAAACCATCGGAATTATCAGGTGGCCAGCAGCAGAGGGTGGCGTTAGCAAGGGCCTTGGTCAAAAAACCATCATTGTATTTATTTGATGAGCCATTAAGCAATATTTCTGTTGATTCGAGGGAAGAGGCTAGAAACCTCATCAAAGATGAGATAAAGAAGAGAAAAGCAACTTCGATTTACGTAACGCATGATATGAAGGAAGCAATCCAATTGGGCGATAAGATATTGGTCATCTCCGATGGGGAAATAAAAGCCTATGGAGAGCCGAATGAATTGCTTTCTTTAGGGATAATCAACAGTTTCGATAGGTAAGGAACATGGTTTTCTATAGTGAAAAAGACATCAAGAAAATGAAATCAAAGATGGTTTGGTGCATTGTCATAGATGTCTTGTTTTGGCTGATTTTCCTATCTCTATTCATCCCTTTTGCCTGTTTGGTGGACGATTCGAAAATATTGGTTTTCAAAATCGTCTCTTCTATTTCTTTGATCATTTCTTCTTGGGTTACGATTTTCATATTCTCATCGCCTTTCCCCGCCTATTCCTCAAAAAAGAAAACGCTTGAATCTTCCTTTTTGTCCCAAGAGGAAAAAATAGAAGGAATTATCGTTTCAATTGGCGAAACTAGGACAATCACCAAAGGTTTCAGAGGAAAAGAAATTGAGATTAGTGGCGAAGATAAAAGAAGGATATTGATATTGAGCGAAGAAAAATCGGAATTTGAGATGAAAGAAGGGGAAAAATACATTTTGCTTATAAGGGATTCATTGATAGTGGGGGTGGAAGAATGAAAAGATTCGTCTCCTCATTAGCGAGAATCTGGTATGTGTATGTTATTGTCACGGTGGCGGGCATTTTGCTAATAGATTATGCCTTCAATGTCATCAATAAGCCTAGAAACGAGGAAACCATTACGTTATTCGTCGTTTCAGAAGGCAATGATTTAAAAGAATTGAAAGAGAAATTGGAAGACAATAAACCTAATTATCTAAGGGAAATAAATATATATGGGGTTAGAAGGGAATCAAATGAATTCTCGACATATTTCGACGTATATGGCAAAGCGAATTCCGATGTCGTGATATTGCCGGAAAGCAAAATAGAAGAAGATGTCGTTTTCAATCATTATTCGCCTTTCTCCTTCGATTATCTAAATGATTATATCGATGGCCTTTCGACGTACAGGTTAGAAAAAAACGGACTTGATTATGGGGTGAAAATCCATTCGAAAGGCGAGGATAATGGCTTAATCGAATACAAAAGCGAAGGATTTGACGAAGATTATTACGCATTCTTCGTGAATGGCTCGCTCCATATAGGCGAAATGAGCGACAGCGAATACACGACTGCTTTTTCTTTTATCAATATCATAAGGGGTGAAAAAAATGGCCAAGAAGAATAAGATGGCCAAACATGATTTTCTCGAAAGCCAGCTCCCGTCTACCAGGAGAAAGCAATTTTTCGACATCATCACCCATCGCTACAGCCTGATTCTTAAATTAGGACTCCTCATGGCTTTGTTCTTTTTGCCTTTACTTCTTTCGGTAATGGTCAAAGACGCTTTCTTGATAATCATCCAAAATGGAAATTACGATGATGTTCCTTCGAGGCAATTCGCCGTTAACGTTATATATTGTGTCGCTATATTTGTTTCGCTCATTATCTTTTTTATCGGCCAATCGGGCTTTTCCAAAATATACAAAGAACTGATTTATGGCGATCCAATATTCTTGAAAGAGGATTTTATCCATGGGATAAAAGAGAATATCAAACCTTTTTTGGTTATTTCTTCATTTGTTGGCCTATTTTATGTTGCAGAGATATTGATTTCGCTTCTTTTTGATAATGTTTACATCCAAATAATCCCATTTGCCTTCAATTTTGCTTTAATCTTCCCCCTTTGCTATGTATCTACTTTCTTATCGACTTATTATTCAAATGGCTTCATGGTCAATCTAAAGACGTCTTTCGCTTTATATTTAAGGAGATTCCCGCTTGAGCTTCTTGGATATGTTTTGTCCTTTGGGATGATTTTCTTCCAATATATAAGCCTTATTTACGTCAAATACGCATTGCTTATTTTCTTCGTCATATTCCTTTTGCCTCTATCTATTCTTATAGGGCATGAAGCGAATGCAGCGATTTTCGATGAACTAATAAATCAAAGCCAATTTCCATCGTTTTACAAAAAAGGGCTGTATAAAAAGGATTGAGCCGTTGTTTTATCTATGTTTTATTTTTATAATAAAAATATAACAAATACCATGAATGGAGAACGTTTATGAATAAGAAGAACAGATTTATTTGTTTTGCCTTGCTTGGGACTTTGTCTTTTGGCGCATCTCTTGGAGCCTTGGCTTCATCGCCATTCGCTTCCGTCAAGGCAGATGCCTCTAAAAGCGCAACCGTAAAAGGCGCAGAAGATATGATTGCAGGCAACATACCTCAACTAATGAGTACCAACGACTCATTTTTCTATTTCGGAATGTTACCGAATAACCTTGAGATAACGGAAGCGGGGGATGCTAGATATAAAGGGGCAGATTTGATAACCTTGACTACATCAAGCGGGGTTGTTAGCTCCCATCACGCCAATATCGCCAAACAAACAGGCGTCAACAGCTCTCTCATTCAATATTATGAAAGATATTACCTTCAATTTGATGACTGGGCAGGCGATAATTTCACCGTCAATATCGGCGATACCATCACTTTCAACGCTGGAACATATCTAAGGGACAATGGTGATTCGATAGTCTTTGAAAATCCTGTCTCTTTCACAAGGACAGCGGATGGATATTTCGTCAACGGCACCAATCAAGAAACGGTTGAATTCACAAATGATAACATCGTATTCGATGCCACAAATTGCACGCACGATAGCACATCTGTTTATCTTGAATTCACAAAAAATGATTTTGGCCACATAACCATAAATGGGGCTTGGGATTATAATCACAACAAAGGATTCGATTTTACCGAAGGAAAATATATCTCATCAACTGGCGTAGAAACCACTATCGCCATCAATTTTGTGAGGTTGAGTGTGGATAGGGGCGCCTTTGTTTTCACTAACTGGTGCGATAATTATCGTGATTTCCAAGATGGTGATCGATTAAAAATAAAAGGCACGCGCAGATTGACTGATTCATACGATATTCTCTTGGATTATGACATTACTATCTATTTTGAAGAAGGTGGGGCAGCTTTCCTAGAAGGCCATGTTCCTACGAAAATAACGTTGGATTATACATCCAGCACGAATTTCGCTTACGGCCAATCGAATTACAATTACAACCCAGAAACTGGTCAACTGGAGCCTAACGGAAAAGCCTTTTATGTGAATGTAGGCGAATTCCTCCCAGAGGATGGCCTCGAGGAAAATGTCTGGTCTCCACAAGCCCATGGCGAGAACGATATCAAAGTCACTTCGGTCGATGGAAGTGTCACATTCCTCAATTCAGTTGTCGTCAAATGCAGCGACAATATCTATTGCATTGAATTCAACATCTGGTGGGACAACAACCATGATTTCAAGACCAGAGACAAAGTAGAAGTCAACACCGCTGCCAAGATCGCCCAAGAAAACACCATATACACCATAAAACTTAAAGTCACTGTCTATTACGCCGCTTCACTCGATAAGACTGATCCATGGGTGGATGAAAGTGAGATTGAGGGTGTTGAAGAAGTTTTATCTCTAATTAATGGTATCGGAACAGTCGATGGAAGTGCTGAATGAAAAAATAGAATCGACGCCGCTAAAGAAGCCTACAATGCCTTGGATGCCAAACAAAAAGCTTTGATATTGGATGAGGAATTGTCGATATTGACTTCCGCCCAAGAAAGATATGAAGAAGTCAAAATCTCGGAAATGGTCGAAAACGTCAATAATTTGATTGACGCCATAGGCGAAGTCACATATACGGAAGAATGCCATAACAGAATCATCGCCGCCAGAAACGCATACGAAGCTTTAGGTGAATATAAAGAGCGCATAACTGCTGAGAAATTGGCCATATTGGAAGCGGCCGAAGCAACATACCAAGCCTTAGCCGATGTGGAAGAGGCGGCAGAAGTCACTCGATTAATCAGGGCAATCGGAACGGTCGATGCCTCATATGAATGCGGGCAAAGGATAAATTCCGCCAGAATCGCTTATAATGCCTTAACAGACAACGGAAAATCCATGGTATCCGCAGACGATTTAAGAATCTTGGAAGAAGCGGAAGCCCTCTATCAGGAATTGAAGAACAAAGAATACGTCGCAAGTGTGGTTGAAGCGATAAACGCTATCGGAACAGTCGATGGATCTGCCGCTTCAAAAGCTAAGATAACCGCAGCAAGGACAGCCTATGATAATCTTGACGCCAGCTATAAGCAATATGTCGATGCAGAAACCTTGAAGATATTGACCGATGCTGAAGCAGCCTTCGCTGCCGCCTTGAATAAAGGAAAAGAAGATGCGAAAGCCGCTCTTGATGCCTTCTTATCTTCGCTAGATATGAATGAATATTCCGCTGGCAACCAGGCTAGAATAAGTGCCATCATCAAAGCGGGCAAAGAAGCTATTGATAGCCAAGATGTCACCGATGGATTAAATGCCATCATCGAGAACTGCAAAACCCAGGTGAACGCTGTCGAAAAAGAAGGCGGAACATCATCTTCTTCGGGCGCTCAAACACATGGAGGATGCGGTGGATCGATTGTAGCGACAACCGCCATTGTCTCCGCCATCGCCTTAAGCGGACTAATCTTCGTTGCGATTAGAAGAAAAGAAAAATAAAAAAGAAATTAGAGGGATAGATGCCTAGAGATGGGCGTCTATTTTTCTATTTTCTTCGTGTAATTTGATTTTGATGTCGTTGGGTCTATTTTCTTATTGAATCCGCATTTTTCAGCGGTGGATTTATCGCCATAGATGAAAAAAGTAACCGGGTTTATCTTCTTCGATATCATTAAGATAAGTTGGTTAACTGCAGCGATTTTTCCTTCTTTCTCTCCTTTTAACCCAAAGAAAGCGACTTTGTGGGAGGATAGGGGTCTAAATGAAATCTCTCCTACCTTTAGGTGGTTTTTTAGAATCAGATAATTCTTTTCGCCTTCTTTTTTCTTTTTGGAGGCAAAAGAAGAAGTCCTCATCTCATCGGCGAAAATAACGGGTTTTAATGTGTAAATGTTATTATCCTCGCATTCATATTCTAGATTCGGGAAATAGAGATGGGCTTTTTCGTAATTTGTAAGCATATTCCTGAAGTTTTCATAGGATTCGGGATATTTCTTATAGACGCTTCTAAGCATGTTTTTCATCTCTTCGCGGTCGGTATGTTTATCAGCGGGGCAGCTTGATTTAAGAACAGGGATATTCTCTTCTTCGCATAGGTTAGATAAATCAGATTCTTTGCAATAAATCAAAGGCCTAATGAAAGTTATTTTGCTTCTTTCTAGATACATCTTTGGCTCAAAGGTCGCGACTCTTCCCCCGTGGATCATATTCATGAATAGGGTCTCTATTGCATCATCGTTGTGGTGGGCGAAGGCGACTTTGTTGAAATGAAGCCTTTTGGCGACGTTATTCATCGCCGCTTTCTTCATTCTTGAGCAGATGCTGCAGGGGAGGTGGCCTCCTGGTTTTTGATGCGTTTTCAATACGTCATAGACAAATCTTGAATCTTCGACATATAGTTCTAAACCGAGGCCTTTTATGAATGTTTTGATACCTTCTAGATCAGCGTTTCCAAATCCTAAATCAAGGAAAACTGGCTGGACAATGAAATTCTTTTTAGCGAATTTGCTATAAATCGACAAGGCTCTAATCAAAGCAAGGCTATCTTTGCCGCCGGAAACACCGACAAGAATCTTATCTCCTTCATCGATTAAGGAGAAGTCCTTATCCGCTTTCCTTAGGTTAGCAAGTATTGTCCTTATGTAATTCACGAAGATAGTATAATTAATTCAGGTTATATTTGCCAAAGGCAATCGATAAAAAGATATAATAATGGCGGTATGAAAGACGGAATAATCTTAATAGATAAAGAAGAGGGAATGACTTCTAGAGCAGTCGACAACGCTATTGGGAAGAAGTTTGGGACTAGAAAGATCGGGCATTTAGGTACCTTAGATCCTTTTGCGACTGGCCTACTATTTTTAGCCATCAACAAAGGAACTAAATTTCTCCCTTATATCGATGATTCGTCAAAAACATATATCGCCTCTTTGAAATTGGGGGTAAAAACATCGACTGGTGATAGAGATGGGGAAGAGGTCATAAGAAAAGAAATTCCTCCTATTGATGAAGAAATGATAAAGAAATGCTTTGCTTCTTTTATTGGGGAAAGCTACCAGACACCTCCTATGACTAGTGCGATAAAAATCGATGGTGTTCCTCTATACAAAAGAGCCCATAAAGGCGAAGAAATAGAAAGAAAACCCCGCAGAATTGAGGTATTTTCTTTGGATTTGCTTTCTTTTCATGAAGATAATTTGCTATTTTCCTGCACCGTATCCAAAGGGACATATATAAGGGTTCTAGGCGAAGATATCGCGGAGAAATTAGGCACGGTTGGATACCTTGATAACTTAAGGAGGATGAAGATATCTTCTTTCCATGTGGGGAACGCTAAAAAAATAGATGAAATAAGCGAAGATGATATTTTGGAGCCTACCCCATTCATCAATACTTTAAAGCACATAAACGTTAAAGAGGATGAAGTTGAGAAAATAAAAAACGGGATGTCGTACGCCTCAAATATCGATCATGGAGAGATGATTCTTCTTTGCTACGAAGATAAAGCAATTGCGGTGTATAAAAAGAATCACAAGAAAGAAGGCAAAACAATCTATGTTTCCGAAAGGGGTCTATTCTAATGGAGATAATAAGATTCAAAATAGGGGATAACATAGTTAAAAATAGTGATATTGCCTTGCTTTTGGGTAATTTCGATGGGGTGCATTTAGGTCATGCATCTTTAGTGGATGAGGCAAAGAAAAGCGATGCGAAAAGAATCGGGGTTTTGCTTTTCTCCAAAGACATCCATTCTTTATTGGACAAAGATGAGAGAAGAGCCATCTCATCATTGGATGATAGGATTAGATTATTCTCCAATCTTGGGGTAGATGTCTTTTATATCTTAGAAACGGATTACTCAACATTAAGAGTCCGCAAAGATGAATTCATTGATGGGGTTCTAAAGAAAATCAATCCGCATTGTCTGATAGTGGGGGATGATTTTAGATTCGGAAGAAACGGAGAAGGGGATGTCGATTATCTAAAGAAGCATTTCAAAGTCGTAAATCTTCCTTTGTTGAACTTATCCGGGAAAAAGATATCAAGCGAATCGATTATCGCTTCAATAAAAGAAGGAAAGATGGAAGAGGCGAATAAGATGCTAGGCCGCCCTTATGAAATAAAAGGGGTAATCGAAGAAGGACTTGGGAACGGAAAGAAGATAGGCTTCCCTACTGCGAATTTATCTTTATCATTCCAATACGTCTTGCCTTGCCCTGGTGTTTATATAACCATCTCTTATATTAGAGGCATCCCGCATTACGGAGTCACGAATGTTGGGAATAACCCCACGATAGGAATACTAAATAAAGATATAGTCGAGACACATTTATTCTCATTCTCCAAAGAGATATATGGGGAAACAATGTATGTCGCTTTCTTAAAGAAAATAAGGGATGAAATTAAATTCGATTCCTTAGAAGAATTAGAAGCCCAGATGGAAAAAGACGCGGCTTTTGCAAAGAAATATATCAATTCAATATAAAAAGCGGCCGCCCATGAAGTGAACCCATTATGTTGGACTGAAATGTTTCAACAATCATATCACTTCTAAACAGACTGTTGAAGGGACTGAATCCGATATTGGACTGGACTCAGTCCTTTTAATTTGGTTTTAATTCGTTTGTTGTTATACCAATAGATATATCTATCTATAGCTTTCTTAAATTGCTCATAATTATCAAACTCAAATTGATGATCAAAAAACATTTCTTTTTTCATTAATCCA
>JAFUHI010000012.1 GCA_017468925.1 Bacilli bacterium
GAGGCTTTTGTTTCTTCATAGCCATAATGCTCTATCCAAACCTTGGATGTGATGAATAATTCTTCTCTAGGTAAGCCGCATTCAACTATAGCATCACCTACAGCCTCTTCGTTGAAATAACTTTGAGCGGTATCGATATGGCGGTATCCCGCTTTAATCGCGTCCAATACGCATCTTTTCGTGTCTTCAAGTGGAATTTGGTATACCCCAAATCCAATCATCGGCATTTTTACGCCGTTTCTTAATTCCTTATATAACATGTTTTTTCCTCCTATAGATTGTTTTCGAAGAATGGTTTGATTTCCTTGAAAGCTTCACTGACAAACGGATCTAAATCATACATATCGAAATGACTTGCTTCGGGAATAACCACCATTTTTTTATTGTTATGGGGCACAGCACTAAATATTTCTTCGCTTGATGGCTTGCTCCATGCGTTTTCGCCACTTATTACTAAATATGGTTTTTTCATGCCTTTCATGATCTCAGTAACGTTATATTTTATCAGTTCTAATTGGCTCCATGATGCAACTTGATTAGTCCATCCTTTTCTATTGCCTCTAGATGAATAATAATATGCAGCGCCTTCATCGAACGCTCTTGGCATAAAATTTAGATAAGTAATAGGCCCTTCACCTTTATCGAATGATTCTTTTTCTTTTTTTACTTCTTCTTCGGGTCTAAAGAAACCCATCATTGGAGAAGTAGCGATATTACTGATCGCAGGAACAATCGCAGCAATAGCTTTAAGTCTATTCTCCTTAACGCCTGCAACTGACATATATGAACCGCTTCCGCAGATTCCTAAACCACCGATATTATTGACAAATGGTAATGAATCAAGATAATCAACCGCAGATTCGATGTCTAGTTCTTTTACTTCGGGCAACTCCTGATATCTCGGACACCCTTCGCTTTCTCCAAAATAAGTCCCATCAAACACTAATGTGACATAGCCTAATTCAGTTAGCCTTTCTGCGTATATGCTTTGGGCTTGTTCTTTAATCGATAGCATTGGTCCTGTAACTACCACCGCGTTATATTTTTTAGATTCGTCAAAACCTTCCGGTAGTCTAAGGACACCAACCATATTTAGATTCAATGCTTTGTTTAAGAATTTTACTTTTTTAATAACCATCTTCTTTCCCTCCTAAAATCCTAAATTTTCTAACCATTTATAGACATTGCTTCTTTGTTTTTCATTCATTGAACCGCCTCTGATAGCAAGTCCATCTAACACTTTAGCTTCCGGAACATCGTTTCTAATCATCTGATATGTTCCACCAGTTCCACTGCCTTCATGGGTATTGAATGGGATGATGGTTTTTCCTGTCATATCATATTTCTTAAAGAAATTTTTTAAGATAGGTGGATATGTATACCACCACATCGGATAGCCGACAAAGATATTGTCATAATCACGAATATCAATATTTAATTCTTCAAAAGGAGTTAATATTCCATTATCAACTTCTTGTTTCGAGAACGCTAAAAGAGGTTTATATTCCTTTTCATATGGTCTAATAGGCTTTAATTCTTTGATTTCCCCTCCGACTTTGTCATGCACCATTTCCGCGAATTGCTTAGTGCTGCCAAATATTGAGAAATAGATGACTAGGTTTTTCATGTTGATCCTCCTTTTATTCACAACTGTTACTTAGTTTTGTCGTGTATAGTATAATAAAGAAGATAAATATCTTGCATAACACATCCATTCGTTTTGTGAACTTATGCACACATTTAATGAAAGTGAGAAATAAATATATGGATCCTAGAGTCAAAAGAACAAAGAAAATGTTTAAAGAAGCATTAAAAGAATTGATGATGGAGCATGATGATTACATGGATATATCCGTCAAAGAATTATGCGATAAGGCTGAATTATCTAGACGCACTTTTTATCTCCACTACGAATATATCGATGATGTTTTGTTAGAAATTGAAGATGATTTCACTAAAGAATTCTATGAAGCAACGAAACAATATGACCATGTCAAAGAATTGGAACCTGTCGTTAGAGCTTTCTTTGATCTACATGATTCTAATCCGATATATGAGAAGATATTGCTTTCTCCCGCGCAGGATTACCTAAGGGAGATGATGCGTTCTAGAACGGTTAAGGCTTTAGATGAAAACGACAATCTAAAGGGCATCAGACATCACGATATCCTCACCCAAAATATCATTGAGCAGTTTTACCATATGACTTGTGTTTCTGCATATCGAGAATGGGTTAGGCAAAGAAAGATCATGGCAAAAGATGATGTGGTTAAGCTTGTCGCCAATTTGATTTCCAAGGGAATGAGCGCATTATGATTTCGCTTAACGAATACATGAAAAGGCCCGCCACTGTATCAATCCTATTTGACTAAGTTGACAACAACTTCTTTTTTATAACAATAAATTCATTAATCGACAATTGGACTTTGAAATGTATTCATTCATCGACAATTGGAGACATCATCGATGAAATATCCCCCAAAATTTTGCCCAAATAGGGTAAGATGAAATGGAGGATTTTTTATATGAAAACAACTCTAGAAGAAAAACTTCGGCTGGTAAAACTTCATATCTATGAAAATGTTCCTATTTTCGAAATCGAAAGAAA
>JAFUHI010000013.1 GCA_017468925.1 Bacilli bacterium
AATTCTTTCTTCTATGGTAAAATGTGAATAGCTCATAAAGAACCTCCTGTGGATAAGTGTCGCAACTATATCTTACACCAGGATTGATATGAGCCTTTATTTTTGTCTAGAAGTGTTGCACTTGAACGGTAAATTCACCTAGCATAAAAAAGAGCCGATTTCTCGGCTCTAATTTGTCATAGTGATTAGAATATCCTATTGGTTGATATCGCATCGAAGACGTGATGCTTTTTCTGGTCGAATAAGATTTTCATCTTATCACCGATCTTGATCTCATGAACTAGAGGGATCTTAGCGATCATGTCGGTTCCGGCGAAGTCGGTGTGGACATAATATTCATGTCCTAGAAGCTCGGCGACTGAGACGGTGATATCAAATGGGGTTCCGCCATATTTCTTGACGTGATCCTCATCTCCTTCGTGGATATCTTCCGGACGTAAGCCGTAGACGACTGGGTGGCTTCCTTCCAAAGCAGCCTTGGAGGCGGATAATTTCTCTTCGGCTTCGCTTATGCGCTTCTCGATTTCTGGAGTCAAGGCGGTCTTGGACATCAATCCTCTCAATTCCTTCTGTTTCTCCGCAAGACGCTTCTTAGCCTCTTCATCTCCTTCTTCGGCTTTCGCTAATTCGAAGATTTCGCTATTCAAGGCGTTGATTTGTTCCTGTACCTCAGGGGTCGGATCGTATTTGGAGTGCAATTTGGCGACTTCTTCTTCATAGGTCGCAACTTGAGCTTTATAGAATTCATCATGCCCTTTGACTTCTTCCTTGCTCAATTTGATTTTTGCGCCTCCGGTTAAGGTGATTTCGCCTTTTTCATATGTGCCTTTCATGAAGTTCATAGCGGGTGAGCCGATGAATCCGGCGACGAAAATGTTGGCGGGGTGGTTATAGATTTCGATTGGGGAGCCGATTTGCTGGACTCTGCCTAATTTCATAACGACGATTCTAGAAGCCATCGTCATAGCTTCGGTCTGGTCGTGGGTGACGTAGATTGTAGTCGCGCCGATTGCCTGGGTGAGCTTAATGATCTCACTTCTCATCTGAACACGGAGTTTGGCGTCCAAGTTCGATAAAGGCTCGTCCATCAAGAATACTTTGGCGTTTCTAACGATTGCTCTACCTAAGGCGACACGCTGCCTTTGTCCACCTGATAAAGCTTTTGGCTTTCTATCGAGATATTCTTCGATTTGAAGGATTTTAGCCGCATCATGGACTCTTTGGTCAATCTCGGCTTTCGGGAGGTGACGGATTTTTAATCCGAACGCCATGTTGTTATAGACTGTCATATGCGGATACAAAGCGTAGCTCTGGAAGACCATAGCGATATCTCTATCCTTTGGCGAGCGGTCATTTGAATATTCCCCATCGATATAGAGGTCACCGTTCGTGATGTCTTCTAGACCAGCGATCATACGGAGGGTGGTTGATTTTCCGCATCCTGAAGGACCAACGAAGACGATGAATTCGTGTTTCTCGATGTCGATATTGAAGTCGTAAACGGCTTGAATGCCATTCTCATAGACCTTATCGACGTGGCGAAGGGAGACGTAAGAAAGATCTTGTGGGACTCCGCCTAAAGCTTCTTTCTCCTCTTGAAGCTCTCTTCTTCTTTCAAGAACGTCTTCACGGGTGACGGTTTGCTGGGAATTTTCGGTCTCAGCTTTTTTCTTTTTTCCAAACATTGCCATGTTTAATATGTTCCTTTCGTAGTGGTGTTAATGTAATTATGCCATATAAAATATATTTGTCTTGTGCACGATGCACAAATCTTACATATAAATGTTATTTATAAATTAAAACTCTCTTTGGATTAATAGAATCGCAAAGCAGGCGGACCAATTGTAATCTGAGATGCTATGGACGTGTTTTCTATAATCCGGTCTTTTAAGCGGCTTACCTTTTCTATAACAGAAAAATGGAGAAATCTCATTTCTTGGATCGAAGAATTCGAAGATACAGCCTGTCTTTTTATACCATTTATCTAAAACATCAAGGGTCTTTGTCCTTAGTTCTTCCGCGGTGTCTATATATCCATAATTGAGCAATCCAAGGATCGTCAGATAATTGATGTTTATCCACATTCCGCCTCTCCACATATCATTAGAGAAACGCGGGTCTTTTTGGGAGATTGAGGCAAGAGGGGCTTCGCTCCAAAGCAATGATTTATCGGTTAAAATATCCACCATTCTCTTAGCCTGCTCTTCACTTGGTATTTTAGCGAGCAATGGCAAGAAGCTAGATGGAGTCAGAACCTTGGTTAACTTGGAAGAAAAGAGGCAATCGTAATAAACCCCATCTTCTTCATCCCACATCATCTTTTGGATTTGTTTTTTCGTGTTATAAGATATCTCCTCCCATTTCTTGGAATTCGCTTCATCTCCAAGTTCTTTGTAAATCAAAGAAAGATTCTCTGTGTCCAAGGCGAAGAATGAGGAGAAATCTATACAGTCCATCTCCTCATCGAAATCGAATCTGGGGGAATTGTCTAATCCCGATTCCCCGCATTTGCATCCCTCATAATCTGGCTCGGTTTTCCATTCAAGCAAGCCATTATGATTCTTATCTCTATTTAGCATGTCATAGGTGAGATATTTGTCTAAATATGTTACACATTTCTTCAAGAATTCCTTATCACCAGTTCTTTTATAGATGAAATTGGCCGCGAAGGACATAACGCAGGGCTGGGTGATGTCGCTAGAATCGGTCGGATTAGCCATATGGGGCATAAACCCATCTTCCCTCATCTGCTTTAGCATCGCTAGAAGAATGACCTTCGCTAAAGAAGGGTTATAAGTCACCATCGCCATCGAATGGAAGGCGCTATCCCACATCCACATGTGGCGGTGAGGAACGCGGTCTGGGGTGGTCCAATAAGAATCGATCTTCCCTTCCGGGGAACGGACATTGACTTTATTGACGCTCAAGGATTTGTAATACAAAGATTCATATTTCTTATCAAGACATTTAGGCATGTCCCTATAATATTGTTTCTTTTCCTCGATAATCGAATAAACGTCGGTGTTATCTAGATAATACAAGACACCTGCTCTAGCTTCAGACTCAGAAAAAGAATGATGGATGATAAATTTATTCATTCCATTTTCTTCTTTATGTTTTATAGCGAAATAATGGTTGTCTATCGAATAGATTGGGATTCCTCTATTAATCGTTTCATTTAGTTTTATCTCTCCTTTTAATACAGGCAAAGATGGAGAAACTCCTATTAATGTGTCATTATCCAAGAAAGTCAAAATGAATTCGCCTTCTTTATTGGAAGCGAAAGCGAAATCACTCATCAAGCAAGATATTTTTAACGGGGATTTATGCGGGAAAGATAATTTGACCCAGTGCTTAGGGAATTCGAAACGGAAGGTGAATCTCTCCTTCATGGTCATAAGAATCATATCTTCGTAATAACGGGACGGCCCATCAATCGCGGAGAAACCAAATAGCTCTCCATATCCCCATTTTTTGTTGAATTTCATGATGTCAATTATACCTTTGTTTCCTTTATTTTACTTTATAGGAAGTATTAAAGACTTCCACAAAACCAATTAAACACGATTCAATATATAGGAGGCTATATCTTTTGGACAAGGGTGGACAATGTTTCTTCATCGAATTTAGAAGAATCATATAGAAGAGAATATTCTTCTCCGTTAATTTTAAATATCTCTCCAAAATGCTTATCTTTTTTCGTTAAAAGCATATCGCCATATAGATAACGGAGACCGTCTTTAGTTATCTCCAAATCAAAATCGATAGAGATCGTTTCTCCTTTTTTGCCCACTATTTTTATGAAATTATCTTTTGTTTCAAAGGAAGAAATAAATCCCGAAGGCACATACAAAGATATTTCCGCGTCGTTTTTGAAATAAAATTTTATGATCTTTTTATCGTATAGATCGATTTGAGCGGTCACGTTACTATCTTCTATCCCTTCATCAATCAAGAATGTGTATTTATTGTCTTTCTTCAAGAAAGAATTCGATAATTCGTAGAACCCTTCTCCTTCTCTTAAGGTGCAGCAGAAATAAGCTTCATACATCCACGCCTTCATCTCACCAATTCCCTGCCTAATTATGGAAGTGCAGCCCGCCCCTCCATTATCTCTTTGGAAGGTTCTAACCCCATTCACATATATTTTATTGAGCAGTCTAAGATATTTGTTGTCTTTTGTTAATAGATAAAGATGTTTGGATAGTATGATGCTATCGATGACGCAGCAAGGCTCAGTCCAGGTAAAACCACCATCTTTCCTAAACCAATTGATGTTCTCATAGTCATCTGACATGCCTTCTTTTAGATATAAATCAAAGATTTTTATAACAAGATTCAAATAATATTCATCTTTCGTTAATGAATAGAATCTTAGGATTGCTCTTGTGGCGGTTAAAGTCGCGTGTGTTTGGCACATTAGCGATAAGAAATCAATTTTCTCAAATGATTTGATGATGTTTTTTATCGCTTCCTCTAATCTTTTGTCTCTTAATATCTCATAGGTAGAAACATAACCATCCAAAAGAATGAACGCACATCCGACATCGCTAGATAAGACCCAGGATGATGAATTTCCTTTTATCAAATGGCCAGAGACTTCTCCAGACTCCTCTCGACTATATATTGGATATGTTTCGTAATATCTAGATAATGGAATCAATAATCTCGTAACAATGCTATATAGCATTTCAATAACTTTGGGGTCTTTATTGATCTCATAATATCTGCATAATCCCCTTATATACCAGGAATTGCCAGATAGCTGCTGCTCATTTATTTTTTTCGGGTTAAATACGGGGCCAAAGAAACAATCCTTGTTTAAATATTTTTCTAGATTGGAATATATGATATCGATTCTTTCTTTTATCTTTGTTTTTAAATCCGATTCATCTAAAGATAAAAAAAGAGAAGTTAACGCAAGGAAAGTTCTCCCGGGATAATCCCCAGGCCATTCGTCTTTTTTCTCTAAGACGATTGGATAATCATAAATATCCGATAATAAGCGCGATGCGCATAATTTTATTCTTTTATCCAAATTGCCGTTTGTCATAGCGTTATTTTATACGTTCACTCGTGTTTCCATCGAAGAAATATAGCACTTTCTCATCGAGGTTGAATGTTATACTATTCCCCGCTTCAATATTGGTTTTAGCCGGGGCTTTCAAAAGGATTTTCTGACCATTAACATAGGTGTAGATGACTAGTTCATAGCCGAGCAATTCGGCGTAATCGCATTTTCCTTTTAAGTCGGATGAAGGCTCTTCGTTGGTGAGGTCGCCTTTGAGGGTGACGTTTTCTGGCCTGACGCCCAAAACGATATTCTCTTCGTGGCCTTTTAACAATTTCTGATGGGTAGCGTTCAATTTTATTTTGATATCCTCTTCCCCATCAAGAACGAAATACCCATCTTTGTAATGGCCCTTTAAGAAATTCATGCTCGGGGAGCCGATAAAGCCGGCGACGAACATATTGACTGGGTTGTTGTATACCTCATTTGGGGTGCCGATTTGCTGGACATATCCGTCTTTCATGATGACGATGCGATCCGCCATAGTAAGCGCCTCGGTTTGGTCATGGGTGACATAGATTGTCGTGGCCCCCACCCTTTCATGGATCTTGCTTATCTCTTCTCTGGTCTGGACCCTTAATTTGGCGTCCAAATTCGATAAAGGCTCATCCATCAAGAAGACTTTAGGCTTTCTTACAATCGCTCTACCTAAGGCGACACGCTGCCTTTGGCCACCGGATAAGGCTGCAGGTTTTCTAAAGAGATATCGGCCTAGATCCAATATTTTGCTGGCTTTGTATACCTCTAAATCTATTTCATAGGCGTTATGTTTTCTATAGACAGTTAGGGGCACTTCATTGTTTCTATAATATTCAATTTCATCTTCTAGTGACTTGATTTGCTGCTCTTTCTGCTCGATTCCGTTTTGGAAAATCTTTATGGCGAGATTGAGCTGGGAGATATATTCCTCTTCTTTTTCTTTCTTTTGCCCTTCTTCTAAAGATGGCAAAATGGCATTCGCTTTTTCCAGTTCGCTTATGTATGAATCGCATTCTTTTTTGTTTTTCGCGAGCCTTTCTTTTAGCTTTGCCAATTTCTTTTCGCCTTGCTCAATCTCTAGATAGTTGATTCCTACGATCGGTTTCGATAAAGATTTGATTTTCTCCTCTGCGGCAAATATCTCCTCATATAGCTCATCACGTTGGAGCAAAAGCTCTTCCGATTCGTTATGTTTCTTTATTCTGCGGTTGATTTGCTTTATTAGGCGGAAAAGCTCGTAATTGTTTTCCCTGATTTTATTGATTTCTTCATTTGGCTCATATAGAGGAAATTTGATTTTTCTTAATTTTAGAGCGAAAGCCATATTGCGATAGACACTCATATGGGGATATAAAGCATAGCTTTGGAAGACCATGGCGATATCTCGATCCTTCGGCGCGGTGTTATTGATGAAAGCCCCATCGATGAAAAGTTGACCGCTGGTGATATCTTCAAGTCCTGCAATCATTCTTAAAGTTGTGGATTTTCCGCATCCTGAAGGACCGACAAAGACGATGAATTCCTTGTCTTTGACCTCCAAATTGAAATCAAAGACCGCTTGAACGTTGTTTGGATAGATCTTGTTGATGTTTTTGAATAATAGGTTTGCCATAGCTCTTCTCCTTTTAGTCTATAAAGACAATGAATGCGCTGTCAAAAGAATTGATGGTCATAGACAAAGAATTTGACCCATTCATGCTTATATATCGTCTCATTCCGCGGTTATAGATATATGCGCCGGAATGATTTTTCTTGGTTTTGAGGCTTATTTCCGCATCATTCATATAGAATGGCAGATTGAAATTATATGAAGTGATTGATTTATAAGATGTTGATGGGGCGCTTCCGGCATTAGTTATCATTAAAGCCTCCCCTTCTTCCTTAGAGAATAATCCGATAAGCAAATCCTCGGAGGAATTGATTTCTTGTAGAGTTGAAGAATAGGAAACGCTGTGCTTAAGATTCTGGAACATCATGTTCTCTTCATCTATATCCACTATAGCCGTGCCTTCATAATTATATGAAGAATAGATGGTTGATAAGTATCTCATCTCATAATCAACAACCTGGGTGTCATCATATAGATTCTGATTGACGATATTGCCATTGGGATCGGCGATGACATCATAATCCGAAGAATTGGATGCGTAGATATAATGGAGATAATTCTTCACCCCATACGATAAGCCCACCGATATCTGCCATCTTAATTCATTATGTGTTGGCATGATATACGCTTTTCCTCCATCTCCTGAACCATGGGAGCAAGTTAGCAATGAATACCATAGAGGGGCGTTGTTCTCTTTGCCTTTATGGCTCCAGACATCGAAATCGCAATAATAGGCTTTTCTAACAGTCCCATCATTGAACAAAGGATATGTATCCCAAGCATAGGCAGGAGGATTAATTTGCTCAATATATGGATTTACATAGTATTCTTCATAATCTTCCGCAGTCGCATCGTAATCATCGCCATATAATCCAGATAATCCACAGGCACTGGGGAACATATTGATGAAGAATAATTTATCTTGTGGCATCACTTGGTCATATAACGCCTTCATCGCCTTAAGGTCAGGATATTTTGGAGTCTGCGGCTCATCATACATGAAGAAGCCAAGTACCGCTTCATGGTTAGCATAGCTTGGGCAAGTACCATCCCATGGAAGATATACACCATTAACACTATCCCAGCCACGAGGATCGACGATGAATTTGATGCCTAAAGATAAGGCTTTATCAAGCACATGGGAGAAATTATTGTGCCAAATAGGATTGACCCCCACAATCACATCAACCCCCAATTTAGCGATGGTTTCTAGTGAGGCATCGCTTTGGAAATGGCAATTGCCATTCCAGAATCCGATGTTTAATCCATCCAATTCTTTATATGGGGTGATAGGCGTGTCGTTATCCACGATCTTCCATTCATATCCATCGTATTGGAAGGTGTATTTATAAATATAAATGCCGTGGAGATTATCATCTTTGTTTTGGAAGAAACCACTTAAAGACACGATAGAATTTGTGCGGATGAATGAAGATATCTCTTGCTCATCAAATAAGATATTCAAAGTGTTTCTGTTTGTGATTTTTAAACCAATGAGAGCGCTATTGGCGAGATACATCCCATCAATCAAAATATTGTTCGATGAAGTTGGGTAATAATAACTATCATCTATATTCTTCCCAGGCGCTTCTATAGATAAGTCGCTTTTATTAGAAATCTCCATGAAAGAAATGACATCTGTATTACGATTGACGTAATGATAATATTCAGCGCCTACGCGGAAGAAAAAGAATGTGACTTTGAGGTTATTTAGATGATATTCTATCCCATTAAAAGTGCCGATAAATGAAGAATCCATCGTGATTATGTCTCCTTCTTGAATATCGTTGTACATCAATTCATATTTGTTCTCATTTATCTTATTGAGAGTGACTTGATCGCCGATGTAATATTTGAGTTCTTTCCTCAATAGATAAACGCTTTTCTTATATTCTCCTTCTTGCTTTATCTGATATTCGCCTTGAGCAAGAACATTGTTGTCTAGTCCAAAAGTGGCCTTGAAATTACCCTCGGTGATGTTATTTATCTCATAGGCATTAGAGGCATCGACATCCACTTCTCTAGATAGCAACATATCAGCGATATATAGCTCTCCATCGAAACGATATATCGATAGGCTTACATCCTCTAGACTTTCTACCATCTCTAAATCAATGGAGACGCTATGCCACTTATTATCACCGATAAGATTAACTGTCTTTGTTTTATCGTTATAGTCGAATCTAACATGTCTTTTTGATGAATCTAATTCATCGTTAAGGTCATAATATTTGTAATCGAATGTGACGTATCTGGTATCAACGTTTTTGGAGAAATTGATGATTGAATAACCTTCTCCATCATTGTTTCTAAGCATCTTCTGGAATTCATCCATCTGCTCGGTCGACACCCTTAAAGCGTTCTTATCATCGATGTTATAAAATTGATAGGAGGCATCGCCCACCCCATATGTATATTGTTTCCAATCGACTTGATCGATATACGAAGCTGTAGCCCTTACATAAGAAATATCGGAATAATTACCTTTTTCGATTTCCACCTTCTCGCTTTTCTTTTCGATTAGGTAATCGTTTATATTGACCTCTTCTTCATCATTCTCATTTAAATAATATTTGTTGCAGGCTTTACAATGATAAAAACCTTTGGAATATCCAACGGTATCTAATGTCGGCCTGAGGGCAGAAACATATACAAAATTGTGGCGGTGACCAACAAGATTACAGGCGGATAATAGGAATAATAACGAAGATACCAATAAAACTGATTTGGTTTTATTCATGAATTAATGTTAATTGAAACAACGTTAAATTAATAGATTTTTTGAATTAATTCAAAACTTTAGCAATATATAGGAACAAAAATATAAAAAACAAAGGTGATGCGTTTTAACATCACCTAAGTTTATTACATCTA
Source organism: Bacilli bacterium (assembly GCA_017468925.1). Classification (GTDB taxonomy): domain Bacteria; phylum Bacillota_I; class Bacilli_A; order RFN20; family CAG-826; genus UBA4951. The sequence continues at coordinate 9,534 of JAFUHI010000013.1, forward strand.
AGTTTTTATTAGTCATGGAAGGCAGTTTCGTAATATTTTGAATCTTTATATTCGAACCTGACACCGGTCTTCTTCATCGTGAATCCACCGCCGATTGGTGAACCGGAGTTATCGACCGCGACGAATGTTCCTTGGAAATAGAGCACATCGCCATCTTCTAGTCCTGGATCTCCATTCCAGCTAGTCGTTCCAAAGACGCCATATTTGAACCAGTCATCATTGAAGGTGAATTGTTTATTTCCGCTGTCATATGACATCAAGTCTTTGCTATATCTACTCAAATCATATGTATAGGTTGTTTCGCCTCTAACGAGATAGATATTCGATCCGTCCGCTGGTTTCAGGTGGGTACCTGCTGCAAATCCCTGGTCGATAGATAATTGAACAATGAATCTACCACACCATGAAGAGCAATCATTGAACCAGAGATAGCCAACTTCAAGATAATAGTCATATGGCTCGCCGACATTTTCGCCGGTTAGGATGTTAACATCTTGCCTGCTTCCGGTGACGGTTGCAGTCGCTTCCACTAAATTCTTGCCGACGATCAATTCGGATTCATCGCAGTTAGCATCGATAGCTGTTACACCAAAATATGCGTTGCCGTTACTATTGTTTCTTGCATATAAAGTGATGGACGCTTTGCCGTTTATTACATCGGAATCGGTAATGGATTTGGTTAAGATGTTACCGCCTGAAACAAATGAGACTTTCAAGACTCCATCGACTAATTTGGCGTAAATCTGACCGGTGATGCCATTATCGACCACATAATCATCCTCTAGTCCAGCTTCGGTCAATGCATATCTTCCTTGCCCTGCCCAGTTGATGGTCTTGAAGCTGATTTTCATCAAGGTGTTTCTGACGGCAAAGTTGAATCTTGGCAATCCCAATTCCCATGTAAAGGTGTCATATGGGTTATATTCCAAAATGGTGTGAGTATATCCTACATCTGTTCCTGACAGGAAATGGCTGCTAACTTTATCGTATGTTACATCTCCATTGGTGAAATATGCTCCGACTAAATCAGCGTCAGTTCCTCCACCTAGGTTATAGTCCGCTAAAGTTTGATTCCATCTATCATCGTTTTCAACGAAACCGCTGGTGTCTGGGGCGCCTTCTTTATCGATGATGGTCACTCCTTCCGGGGCAGTGAATTGATATCCGCCACCGCATTGAACCCAATATTCTTTGGTCCCGAATTCCACAGGTGTAGAGTTTTGGGCGGAATAGTGATGCCAAACACCGCCATTTCCATCAGCGTTCAATAATCTGCCAAGGAATGGGGTTGAGGAGGCAGCGAAAGCAGCAACGCCTAAACAAACGGCAGAGCATGCTCCAAAAAGTAAAATTTTTCTCTTTTTCATATTTTTCTCCAATACACTTAAAATTTTATTTTAGAGGTGCTCTGTTGGATATATTTAATATTGTTAATATTTTGCCTTTTTATTGCGTTTTATTGATATTTTATTTTGATAAAAATTAGATGAACTTTTTTAAAAAAGTTCTATTTAGATTTGTATAATCCTTTTTGATAAATTTCTGGATAATGTAATTTATTGATGAATAGATCGAATTTGCTATTCGAATATAGGCTTCCCACGACCAACAAAAACGGATAAAAGAATAATAACGCCAACACCAGCAATACATTTTTGATGATGATGAATATGAAATTCACCCCAAAGCCGAAGATATTCTCATAAAAGATGAATGAGATTAATATAGGCAAATCCATCATAAATACATAGAGCAACGAGAATCCCAATGTCTTCATATAAAAGAAATAGGAATTCTTGATATGTTTTATTAGTTTTGCATCATAGATATTAATTGAGAATAACCCCCAGATGAATGCGGGAGTGAACACTATATGAAAGAGAACCAACGTCATTATACCCACGAATTGATTGAGGAAAAATAACTGCAATAAATACGTCAATAGATAGATGGTTATATAAATGAAATATGAGATGATAAAAGGTTTGAAATTCTCTTTTATCCCCTTCTTGAAATCATAGAAAAAATCTATGCCTTCCTGGAACACCAGAAGCTTGATGATTCTAAACACCCCACTTAAAGAGAGAACAACAAGAGTGAATAGGATAACAAATCCAATATGGACGATTAGATCCCAAACAAATAAAACGCCAAACAAATCCGATTCGGAATAATTATCAAGCGTGAGGAACATCTTGTTTATTTCCATCACTATCATGAAGGCGATAAGAGGCAAGAAGGATAGAAGCAAAAAGACCCCGCTTTTGAAGATGGTCATGAAATTATGGCGATAGACATCCTTAAAAGCCTCTTTCCTAGTCGAAGGCAAAGAAGAATAGGAATAATCAACGTTAGAATAATTTCTTTTTCTCATTTTTTATTTCGCTCAATAGGTTTTGTACCACTTCATCATTTGATTCTAAAAATTCTATCGGAGTGTATCTCCCTCTATATTTCCCTTCATTCATAACGTAGATATAATCCGCGATTGATAAGGCTTCAGAAATATTATGAGTTATGAAGATTATCGTTTTCCCTTTTAGCCTATCCTTTATATATCTATTAATCTTGTTGCGGTTCTCTTCATCTAAGTTCCTATTTGATTCGTCGAATATGTAGAGATCGCTATCCTTAACAAAACATTTAGCGAGTTTCACCCTGGATATCTGACCTAGAGAAAGATACTTTGTTTTTCTAGTCAATAGAAAATCGATGTCGAGATATTTCGTCACCTCTTTGATTATTTGGTCAGCTTCATCATGATCAACCTTGTTTAATCTTAAAGGGAAAGCGATGTTATCATATACATTCACATTGGGCAAAAGGGTGTAATTTTCATTGACGTAAGAGATATTTCTATCTTTTGTCTCTATCTTCTCTAGGTCCTTTTCCCCATACATTATCTCCCCTTCGTAGATTATTTCTCCTGTTAAACATCTAGCAAGCGAAGTTTTACCACATCCAGAAGGACCCACCAAAACATTGATTTTTTCAGATGTAAACGAAAAAGAAATATCATCGATCGCAGTGATGATATCTCTCTTTTTATTCTCGTATAATACAGAAACGTTTTTAAAAGTGATGTCCATTAAAAAACATTAACATAAATGAGCTCATTTATGGAGATGGAATTATAAGTGATAGTCAAAATTATATCGGTTTGACCTTTTGCTTTCGCTCCTATTTTCCCATCTTCAAAAGAAGCGATTGAAGGATCATTAACGTCACCAACTAATGTATAATCCTCCACTTTTTCATATCCATATCTAACATCGAGAACAAGGTGATATTCATCATCGACATTTAGATTGATGTTGCTATTCTCAAGATTGACGCTTAAATATGAATCCGGCTCATATGGCAAGACATTGACCGCGCATCTAGCTACATATACGCCTACCTGGACGCTTATGATGGTGTTGCCTTCTTTATTCGCGGTGACTAATCCATTAGAAGAAACCGAGGCAATATCAGGATTTCTGCTCATCCAGAAAACCACATTATTTTTAAGTGATTCATCGACTTCAACGCTTAATTGAAAAGTTTTCTCTTCGCTTAGATATAGGGAGCTATCAGATATTTTTATTAGTGATTGAGTCTCTTCGGATTTGCTATCCCTCGTGTCGTTCGTATTGGTGCATCCTCCCACTCCGAAAGATAGGAATGATAATAATAGCAATGGCAATAAATTTCTTTTTCTCATAACTATACCCCAAATACCGAAGCGATATCGACGCCTTCCCCTGAATGAGTGATGCCGAATAATTGGACATATAAATCCCAGATCGATAGCATCTCATCGATTTCTTCCCTTGTGTAATTGGAAGAATACAAGGTTATCTTTAGATAGATGACACTTAGATATTCCTTCATGATCCTATTTCTTAAAGTCACATAAAGGGAATAATTCTCTATTTGAAGATATTCGATGGAATCTAAAGCTTTTTGGATATCCATATCTAATTGCCTAACAAGGGAGAAAGGATATAGATTGGAATTCCTTAAATCTCCTGTAGTATCCCCGGTTGATGGCTGGACTAACGTTTGATAATAGGCATATCTATTCCTCACCGATTCATATATGTCCTTCATATATTCGTAGGCATCTTTATAGAAATGATGCAAGAAATCATCGGCGAGCTCTTCATAAGATCTAGATAAATCCCACATAAGATTCGCTTCAACATAGCTTCTCATCTCATCAAAGCAGGTGGTGTTGCTATCACTAACGCCTTGGGTAAGCATATAGGTCGCTCCGGCATCTTTGCATTCTTGATACATTCCCGCGACCGTTCCGAAGTTATTGAAATTGACGAAATAGATACGGTAATTCAAATCATATAAATACATGATTATCTGGTTTTTCGCGACCGCTTTCCATCCATCAAGCACGACTTTCGTATCAGCGTTTATAGGCGAAGAGAAAGTATAGGCGTAATTCGCGGTGATTGGGGCAAGATATATCCTTAATTTCTCATGGGGCAAAACCCTAGAAGAATATGGGATATAATCGCCATTTTCATCCTTTATCGGTCTATCTTCTGAATCCACTTTGATGGGTGGGTCGATTGTAGAAAGATAAGAGAATGTTAGATATTGGATCTCTCTTCCTGGGGCATGATCTGCCAAATAGGCTTCAATATCTTCTATGACGTGGTTCATGAAATCGATTTGAAGACCCGCCTGCGTTCCTCCCCATTCTTGCATCGCTTTTTTGCATCTTTCACAAGAGCAGCCGAAAGTGATATCTTCTTGGGCGCACATGACGTAGATTGATTCCGGCTCCGCCATGATGTCTTTGATCATCTTCTCGGCGACAACATGATGCAACCCTGTTTCCACCGCGGTGTAGCAGAATCCATTGAAAATCTGGGTGTTTCTGATGTTCCCGCTCGGTCTTTCTTGCCCAGGATAGATAAACCAATCTGGATGGGATGTTCCGTAATTTGTGTTATTTTCTTCATCATAATCCCATGGACCTAAGATATATTGAATATGGTTATGCCCATATAAGGCACGATTCCATTCAACTCCACGGGAGTTATTGATCAATCTTAGTCTTTGGCCATGGACATCGTGGCTCATTGTATATAGAGTCGAGATGCTTCTAGCGTCAAATGAAGGAATCACGGTCTTATTTTTGTAATTCGGGAGCTTGACCGTATCGAGCTTCTCGTAATATATCTCAGTATCGTGATAATAGGTGTAACTGATCAAATCGCTTAATAAATCGTACACTCCATATAAAACACCATAACCACTGTAATTCTGGCCAGAATATATATAGATGTTATCGTTTTTGGTGGAGATGAAATAATTGGATAAGGATTTATCGAAATCGCTTGTGTCAAAATCGGGGAAAGCCTCTAAAAATTGAGGTGTTGCGCCTAAGGAAATGTATTTATAGCTGTTTTTGACTTCCTTAGCTTTGATGACCTCAAAATCGACATTGGTGGCCTCTTTCATGAAATAGACGAATTCTTGGGCGGCCGTCTCCTCTTTTTTAAGAGGATTATTGCTAGTCACCACATAATACGTCGACATATTGTCTTCGACGATGAAGCGGTTATCGAAGAATTCGGTCTGCTCCTTAGAGTCCTCAACGAAATCTTCACCCGTCACATTGCATCCGGTGATTATGAAGGAAGAGACGCTAAGCAATAGAAGCAAATTTTTAATTTTCATCGTTATTTCCTCCTCTTATTAATAGACATAGAACACATATTCGATAACTTCTTTGTTGAATTCGTTATCGTAGGCAACATACCTTAATGTGTGCTTTCCTCTCATTTCTAAACGGAATGAATTCTCATTGAAGATGAATGAGCTGTTATAAATACTAGCATCAGTCAAAGCATACGTTATTTGCCCATTTTCATCGTGGGTCAATAATCTCATCTCGTTCGTAGGCATAATTAGAATCACATCTACGAAGATATCCCCCATATTGTCGGATGCCTTGTATTTAGGTATCGAGAAAACATCCCCTACATGATATTTATTAATGAGTAACTTATCGACCTCTAATGTCGGCTTCACATCATCATAGACGAAAGTCGCCAAAGAGATTCTAGAGGTGTTGCCGTTAGAATCGGTCGCGCTATACATCGTCATATAGGTTCCATACATCTCAATCTCGAATTCTTCTTTGTTAGCGGGATCGATGAAGATTATCTCATCATTCGGCTTGGTGATTCTGATGCTTGATTCCTTGATTTGCGAGAAAACATCGTAGGCTTTAAACGATGGATAGACGAATGTATCTCCGAAATATTGTCTGGAGACAAAGGAAGAATCAAGTCTAATCGAAGGACCAATCTTATCGCCCGAATTGTTTTTGAATCCAATCGGCTGATTATTGATTTTGGTCAATTTGATTTGTGAGGCGCCTCTAACATCTTTGAAAGTGATGGTAAGATATGCTCCATTCTTGAATCCGACAAAAGATTCGCCTAAATCATTGACGGTTGGGACTGCCACTTGGTCTTTGTTGGTGTCCAAAATCGCAAAAGTCGAGTCGTTGTATTCGAATATGACTTCTTTGCCAACGAATGCGAATGATGATTCTAAATACGGTAGAGAAATCTTCTTCTCATCCATATTTAGTGACAAAGTTAGGGTGTTTTTATAATTTGAGGCATCGCTTATCTTGAATTCCATCGTGGAGAAATTATTCATATCGTCCACGAGTTCAAATCCAGCGATCAGGCTCTCGGAATTGAGGATATTTGCGAAAGTGAAATAAGATTCTTCGCTGAATGAGAGGGTTATATCGTCTTTATTGACGACTTTATCGGTGATATTGCCATATAGGAAATTAGCCTCATCAAGCTTATTATTCGCATCTTTTGGATCGATGACGTCGATATTAAATTCTTTTACGGTGTCTTCTTCTTGCCCTTTGGCGACATATCTAATATTTATCGGGCCTTCGCCAGGGATGAACTCACCTTCTATCTTATTTCCGTTCGCATATATTTCTGCGATTGATTCGACGTTGGATGAACCGACGCTTTCGATGGTTTTGATTTTGGGTAGATTATAGGTGAATCCTTTTATGAATACAGGAGGCAAAGTTATATCTTCCATGAAGATTGGCTTATCCAATCCTTCGACATTGACTGGGATATCTAGTTGACCTACATTGCCTAGATAGTCCACCCCGATAAAGCGCAAAGTATATCTTCCGATAAGCTCTGGCCTGAAGGAATTGTTCCTATATTCAACTTCTTCATTGTTTGGATCGAATAATTTAGAGGAAATGCTGATATTTCCGCTTCCTCCTGTTGCAGTTATCGATTCAATTGAAGGTAAAGTTATTTCATCGAAAACCACACCGGAAACGGATGTCGTATCGGAACTTAATACAATGTTATCAAGACTATTTGATGTATCGATTAATAAAGTTATTGGGGTTGCAACATTACCGCTATAATCGCTAGCCTCGTATTTTAAGGCGTATCTCCCCTCTTTCTTCACGAGGAATTTGTTATCGACGATATCGACATTGATGTCTTTGTTGTTTGTGGTGTCTTTATAAACCACCGAGACTTTGGCCTTCAAATCCAAATCCAAATTATCAGTAACCGAACAGGGGAATATCGGATATGATGTCCCTAATTTAGCCTTAGGGAGGGAGGAAACGCTATGCCCTTTATAGTCGATATTGATTTTAGGCGCTTCTTCGTCGATTATCCTATTTTCAGTCAAATCGTGGGTGCCTACAGATTTAATGATTAACCTTCCTGTGCTTTTATAGAAATCGAATGGAGTGATGGTCAAATAGCATTTTCCTTCGCTAAATCCACCCCATTCATTCCCACGATATAGCTCGAAATTATCCAAATCATTGATGAAGAAAGCCCCGTTATGGGTTAGTGAGCCTGGATAGTTATAGAAAGAATAATTGTTGTAGTCGAATAATATCTGTCCGGAATGGATTATCCCGTTTCCATACATCGGGTCGCTTGCCGCTTTAAAAGACATAGCGATTCCAGTTCCCGAAGAGCCTGTATGGTATCTACCAGGATGCTCCACCCCATCGCTTCCGGTCCAGCCGAATTCCCAGCCTGCCGAGAAATTGCAGGAGGCTCCTACTCTTACCCAGCTCACGGCTGGAGCGCGCGGGTCAGAAGCATCAATATGCTGGCTGATTCTAATCTCAATATAATTGCTAATGTCATTAACGTCAGTCAATTTGAATAATAGGCCACCGAAATCCATCTCTCTTTGAACCGAGGGATCAACGATGAAATCTAATATCGATTGGGCTACTGCGTCCCCATATGTTGGGTCGCGATATGTTTTCTTAGGGTCAGGATTATCAGGCTGACTCTTTAAGAAATCCTTCATATCCAAAGGCTCATTGAAAGTGATGGAACTTCCATTAACCACATCGAAAATAACGCCTTTATGGTTGTTGTTGCGATCATTATAACGGAAATCGCCAAAGCTTATTTTGGTGTTTTCGTCGACTGTGAAATAATCTTGAGTCAGTCTTTCGCAGAGATATCTTTCTTCTTCTACGACTTTCTCTCTTCCGAAATAATGCTCATAGACGACTTTATAGATTCCGTGCTCCTTCGCGGTGAATTGCTTGCCGATGAAGCTTGCGCCGGATGGGAAGATAATTCTTCCATTCACTTCTTTGTAGTCACTTCCATGTATTAAGGTGCGGGAAGGGACTTCTATAACATCGCCTAGGTGGATAATCGAAGAATCTTCTTCTCCTCTAGTGAGGGTGGGATTATAAGAAGGCAAAAGCGAAGATGAAGCGAAGAATAAGGAAGAGATGAATAATGCGATTCTAAATTTGTTTTTCATGATTAGCCTTTGATACCTCCCATTGCGACGGACACTCGAAGTTTTTTATTGAAGATGATGAATACGATGACGATTGGTAAAGCCATAATCAAAGTGGCTGCCAACTGGATTGGGATAAAATTCCCTTCTGGTGAGGCATTTTGGACGAAATCGTAGATGCCAAATGCCGCGGTAGGATAGGAAGGAAAATACAATAAAGGAACCTGATAATCATTCCAATAGGAGATAAATGACAAGATAAAGACCGTCACGATCGTATTAAATGATTGAGGGATTACTACCTGGAACATGATCCTGAAATTGCTGGCCCCATCCACTTTCGCCGCCTCGGTGTATTCCTGCGGAATCGAAGAGAATTGAGCGTGCAAAATAAGGAAATAGATGCTTAAGAAATTGAAACGAAGGATGAATACCGCAGGCAAGGTGTCATATAGCCCTAGATTATGAAGCATCGTGATTTCACTAGCCATACTGCCCACAATCGGCAAAGTCATGGTTATTAAAACGAATGAATAGAGAATCTTCGAGAATGCGTATTTGAATCTAGCGGATAAATAAGCGACGATGACTGGGCATAAAGTGAAAGCGAAGGCGCTTCCTAAAGAATAGAATAACGAATTCAAAAGCAAATTAGGGATGCCGTATTTCTCTTCGGTCGTAATCGTCAATACCTTCAGGTTCTCCCAGGAGAATTTATAGTTGTCGAATGTGTACTTCACCCCTTGGTCAAAGGCACGCAATATGCCGAAATAGTTCGCATAATCGTTTTTATCCATGAAGGAGACCACTACGGCCCAGACAATTGGGATAGTTAGACCTAAAACATAGACAATAAGCAAAACGAAAATAAAGATGGTCGCAACCGAGGCTTTTTCCTTAAGATGGCTTGGCTCTGTCTCTAATCTGATCTTTTTCATCATGCACCCACCTTAGAAAGCAATTTTCTGGCTAATAGAGTTAACGGGGCGACAATCGAGGTGACTAATAAGCCCAAGAAAGCCGCATAGCAATATCCTGAGGATCCCGCTCCGCCGGAATAAACGATTGAGAATAGATAATATCCAAAGGTATATTCGGTATATTGCATATCCTTTGGCCTGAAAAATGAGAACAAATTGTTCTGGTTTGTGAAAATCGAAGCGATCCCCACGATCAAGAAAGTGCTGACCGTCCCCAAAATCGAAGGAAGGATGATATGGATGAATTCCGTCAACGATGTGGTCCCATCAAGCTTCCCTGCTTCAATAATTTCATGCGGTATCTGATCCATCGCCGCTGTATAGACCAAAACTTGGCTTCCAAATGACATCCAAATGGTGAAAATAGTCACTAATATGAAACGGATATCGCTTGTGGCATAGTCAGTGGATAGATAATCGGGCATCTTAGCCCCAAATAAGAGATCTGCGTAGGCTGGAAGTCCGCTGGAAATGAACATTGAGAACATGACTACCAGCAATATCCCTGGCAATATCGAAGGGACAAACAAGACGAATTTGAAGAAATTGGATAATGTCCTCCGTTTGTAGATGTAATAGGAGAATATAGTCGCCAAAACAGTCCCGGTCAAAGAGGTGAAAATATAGACCAAGACCGAATTCTTTACCATCACCCAGAATTCTCTAGTGACGATATCGGCCATAAATTTATTCCAGTTAGGCATGATGTCGAATATGAAGACACCATCGACTGATTTCTGGAAGGCCATCAAAATCGATTGGAAATTGACGCCGAAATAGAATACGCCGATCTGCAATAAAGGGATTATCAAAAGAACGATGTAGAAAATCACATCCCCCTTTTTCAAAGGAGTGCGATTCATCCTATTTATCTTTCTTTTGACGTTCTTCTTCATTTGCTTGTTTCTTTATTTGACAAGGCCTTTCCAACGGCTGGAGATATATTCGTATTGGCCATTGAAGTAATCTTCTGCGCTGGGATCGGAGATCTTAGAGCTGCCGAAATACATGAATGGATGCTTATAGACATTGCCGTTCGTGCCTCCGATTCTCGTATTCCAGATGAAGTGATAAGCGTTGAATACATCGAGGTTGTTATTGACGATGGTATTGGAGCTATATGGATAGACGATATCGGAATTCTTCTTCAGATCGATTAGAGAGCGGGCGTAGGTTGATAAATTAGCCTGGTCTTCTTCGGAGATTTCGTAGTTAAGCGGTCTGGTGATAGATGTATCGGCGGTGAATTTGGACATCATCTTGTCGGTATGCAAGAATTTCATGAATTCGCGAGCAAGTTTCTCTTGCTGGGTGTTTTTGGAGACAACGCCGAATGATTGAGATAGGGATAGACAGGTCTGCTTGTAATTTCTTGCGGCAGCGAAATCCTTATCGATGAAAGGAAGAGGCATGATGGCGAAGTTCGTCTTCTCCTTATAGACTTTCTCATAATTGGAGATGGCATTTCTTGCCTCATTCTCCCACCAGGAGCCCTCCACGATCATCGCGATTGGCTTTTCGGAAATCTGTTTGCTGTTGACGAATGTTTGCTGGGCAACGGTGTGAGAAGGATCGTTAACGCGGTTCTCCGCTTTCGATAAAAGGACATCCTCGACAAATTTAAGCGCATGATATTTGCCTTGCTGCTTAGTTAGCATATAGCCATTGTCATCGCTGATTTGGGTAGCCGCCAAAGGAGTGACCTTTCCTTCATTATCGACATCGATCAAATCTGTGGCGGTGCCGTTTAATGTCATATTTAGCATCATTTGCTCACGCCCTTCTAGATTGGCGACGAAATTATATAAGTAGTTTGCGGTGTATTCGATTCCGGCGGTCGAAGTGATAAATGGGGTGATGTTGCTATTTCTCATTTCATACATCAATTCTTCGAATTCCTCGAATGTGGAAGGAAGACCATCATCTAAAGTGCCTGCGACATTATCCGCGCCAAGACTTAGATTGCCTTCCTTATTGGTGAATCCTCCATCCGCGTCGATATATAGTGATTTCTCATTGAAAAGGTTGACGTCATATACCAAGCCGTAGAATGAATCATAGAAAGGAATCGCATATAATTCCCCATCGACGTTGATATAGTCTAAGAATGCTGGATCGATCTTATCTTTTATGGAGCGAGTCTCACCATAAGAGGATAAGACCTCATTCATTGTCTCGGTTAGAGGCAAGAACTTTCCTTTTTTAGCGACTTCGATATAAGGGATGCCTTCGGTGAAATAGATGTCCTTATTCAAGGTCGAACGGGCGATATAGTCTCCATCATATTGGGTGGAGCCAGTCACATGGACCTTCACGCCTTTCCTTCCTTTTTGGAAATCTTCGGAATCTTTATATAATTCCTCAAACATCGAGGCGGCTTCAGTAAGCCAGGTGGTGCCTATACCTTTATCCAAGGTGCCGATATGAAGATTGGCTTTGTTAGGGTCATCATCCTCCCCTGCTTTCTCTCCTCCGCATCCCGCTAGAACGGGGGTTAATAGAGGAACCGCTAATAACACTAATAGTTTTCTTTTCATGTTTATTCTCCTTTTTTCTTTTTATTTTTCTTCAAAAGCAAGATTGTGACTAAGGCTGCGCCTGCTAATACGACTACAGAAGAAGCAACCACTACTGGGATAAGCCAGGCATTGCCGTTATTCGGGTTTTCATTCTCTTCTATTGGATCTTCTATTGGATAGGTTGATAGATAAGAAGAGAGTACATCATTCACTTCTTCGATTGATGAGGCGGATTCTATATCTTGGATGGCTTTTAATGTCGCTTGGTTCAAGGCCTCAAGATCCGCATCTTTGTATTTGTCGCTATTAACTAGAGCGGCGTAGCGGTTTCTTATCTCTTGAGAGGCTTCGTTCTTCGCTTCATCAAGCTCTTCTTTCTCGTATTCGGCTTTGGTTTTCAAAGCATCAACCTTAATTTTGAAATCGATGACGATTTTATTTATCTCTTCTTGCGAGGAAGCGTTGCCTATTTCTACGATAGCTTCTTTCCTTAATGTTTCGATATCGCTCCTTTCATCAGCCCTATAATTGTCCATCTGATCAGCTTTATAGAGATTGACCTCTTCTATCGCTCTATTCTTGGCTTTGCCTAAGGTGGTGAGGATATTATCGATGTCATTCAAGGCGGAGGAAAGCAAGGCATTTACTTCATCAACTGATGTAGCATTGTTTATTTCCGTGGTTTTGGTATCGATTATATTTTGGATTTGCGTTCTTTCCGCTTCATCATATAGCGATAAATCAGCGTAGTTATTAAGTTCATTTATCGCATTGATCTTCGCATCTTCCAAAGTCAAGACCACTTCCCAGCTATTGGAGGAAGAACGATATATGAAGGTGGTTTTGCTTACTGAGAAGGAATATTTGGCTTCTATCTCCTCATCGAATCCCGCGAAAACGCCTTGGACGATTATCTCATCGCCATCTTGGATGCTTTCTCCGATATTAGAAGGATCAATCAAGCTTTTCACATTAAGAGAATAGCTATCATCGTTGTATTTTGTGATGAATGATAAAGATGGGTTAGCGATCGCCCTAGATGAAGAACCTCTAACCAAGGTGACGTTTTCTGGAGCAAGAGGATAGAAGGTTTCACCTACTTTTAGGCTATTCTCCCTCATTTTCGCATAGATTGTGTTCTTCGAATCGCTATGAGGATCGGTATCCGCCTTGAATGAGCCTAGATAAGTTGAGCTTGTTTGCTCTACACCTTCATTCAAAGAGGAAATTACAACCTCTCCTTCGTAATCGTTAGGATAGAATGTCCCATCGATTGTCTCCCCCCAGTTGTCGTTAGGAGAGATAGATACGCGCGGATTGTGGCAGAATGAGAAGGAATTCTGGATGGTTTTGTAAACGATAGCACCGTCCACTTTGACATATAGGTAGGTGAGATTAACTTCATTGATCAAATCAATCGCACCGATTTCAACGCTATAAGTCTTGCTCTTGGTGAATATGTTGCCAGTTCCGCCTATCCAATTGCCTTGCCCTGCTTCATTGACCATTTCTAGATATAATCCGCGGGTTGGGGTATCAATCGCGAATTTATATCCGCAGGCGGTTATCCCTCTTAGGACCACCATGATATTTGCTCCAGCATTTGGGATAGCATCAGGCGTATAGGCGAAGCGGAAAGCGACATTGCCATCTTCATTTCCTCTAGATGGGACGAATAGGTTATTGAGTCCAGCTGGGAGAGAATTTGTATTCAGATCGCTATTTTGTCTTAGCTCGGAATCGCCATGATATGTCAAGGTATTGAGATTCAACGAATTCAAAGAAACGCGGTCATATTGTTTTAGATATTGCTCATATCCTTCTCTTTCGTTAAGGATAGCATCTTGCATAACCTCCACATCGGTAGCGATGTTATCCACCGCAGCTTTGAAGGTAGAAACATATCCATCGATCTCGCTCTTCTTTGAAGCGTTATTGATGGAGGTTGTATATGTTGCAATCAAAGATAAAATCTCGTTTCTTTCGTTTTCGAAATATAAATCAAGATTGGCATATTGGTTGATTTCGTTGATCGCGGCTTCTTTTATTGAAGCAAGATATTGCGAGGCTTTATCTGGGTTGTAATCATAGGCATCCAACTGGGTTTTGTAGGAATTATAAACTTCATAGATTGCAGAGACTTCTTCTTCCCCCTCAATCGCTTCTTCGGCTTGGGATAACAAGGAAGTGATGGAAGCGACATCCTCATCGTTATAGATAGAAGGATTGTAATTATCGTTCAAATCGGTGATTAGATGTTCTTTTAAATCAACTGATTCATAGTCCGCTACACCGGTTCCGACTTTGATTAAGGATAGATTATCGAATTCGATAGCGACATCTATCTCGGGGTTGTTGTGGACGAAAATGCCATCGAATGTGACGATATCGCCGATTTCCGGATAAATATCATGTCCTCCAACCACTTGGCTATCGCTTTCATTCTGGTTGCAGACATATATCAAAGCGTCTTTAGTGAGCCAGCTATCCCTTCTTCTTAAAGCGTTCTTGTTGACTTTGCCTATTGGGTTTTCGTTTAAATAAATGTTTTTATTGGAGGTAGCGACATAGGAAAAAGAATCATCGGTGCTGCCAGAAGTGAAAGGCATTGTTGTTTCATTTATTCCTTTAGCAAGAAATTGGAAATGCCACTTCTGGTCATTATATTCTGGAGCGGATACCGCAGTCGGATTAATTTTATTCACCGTATCTGGGATAACAATAGGTTGATCTTCAGTGGAGATATAGAATGATGTCTCTGGCATGGTATAAACGCAGGAACCACCACCATGTTGTTTGAACACTCCGCGTATTGTTAATGTATCGCCTTCTTCTATTGAATATGAGCCGATGGTCCAAGGCTCGATTTTGATGTAATGCTTTGTCTCGCTGAATTTGACGATTATAGCGCTGTTTCTTAATCCTTTTGTGGCTTCTTCTATATATGTGCCATCAGCTTTGAGGATAGAAATGTTATTATCCTCGGTCATATCGTATTCTATGTTCCACCCATCAAATGGGGCGTCATTTGCTTCAGCTGTGAAATAAACACCATTGATTCGATCTCCACTAAAATTCAATCCTTTGGTGCCGGAGTCTTTATCTAGTTTCAAATTCGAGGCGGTAACATATGTCTCGCCTTCCGCTTTGACGGATACAGATTGCTTTTGTAATTGAATGCCTGCGCCTATAGTCAAAAATGCCAACAATCCAACCAAAGCGAATTTAATGTTTCTCATAGCGTTCTCCTTTGAAAATGGATAAGCCCTGTTTATAAGATGATTTTAACATATCTAGGGCAAAGCCAATGCTTATAGCCATTTCTTCTCTCATTATTCTACGGTTTAAAAAACCGGTTTGAATGAAGGAAGTTGAATGAGGAATTTTTATCATTGGCAAAACCCTTGTTTATTTGGCTATGAAACAATTTTACTAGATGTTAGCGATTACATAAAAATATTATGATTGGATATTTAGTCCGTTTTGTTGCGATTGGAGAATAATAATTAAGGCATTTTTTAAGGCAAAAATCAACAAAAGAAACGGAAAAAATACGCAAATTTTCTAAAGAAAAATCATATTAATCACTTTGTTAAGTCAATGAATATAAAGACAATGCTGATTTATGCGAAAAAGCCAAACAAATAATGAAACTATATGATGATGGTCTCATTGATTTTGAGACGGCTGAATTTGCCATAATGAGGTTGCATAACGTATGAGAGATCCATATTTATATCCAAATGTTGATGTCTTACATAAGTGTCAAAAAATCAACAAAAAATACGGAATAATTGACACGAATACCCCTAAAAACGGCTTATACGTGTCAAAAAATCCGAAAAAAATGGTGAATAATTGACAAACATCTGCAAATCATATAATCGATTTTTAAGACAAAATTATATAAAAGAAAGGCAAATCCTTTTCGATATTAGCAAATATTTGATGGGTGGAGGCAGTCCAACCCATGAATGGAGGAGCATCATATTCCACATTCATGATCTTTTTTGTATTCAAAAATTGCGTTATGCGAGTTTTTCCAAGCGAACTTTTGCTAGAAGTGCGAGTTTTTCCAAGCGAACTTTGGTTTTTGGAAATAAAAAAAGCGATTAATAATTCCTTGGCTTGTAGTTGCCAAAATGGAAATAGGTCTCTAATAAGGCGGCGTTATGATAGTCTCTAATATCCAAGCCCGTCTTATCGATGAATTTCGCTAGACGGTAATTGAATGTGTTGCGGTGTATTATTAGCTTCTCCGAGGCTAAAGTGGCATTTAATCCACATCTTAAGAAAACGAAAGCGGTCTGAAGCAATTCCCTGCTGACTTCCTTGAATAAAGCGGTCAATAAGGGAAGAGAAGTATAATCCCCGAAGGAGAATTCTTTTAATATCAGCTCTTCTACGAATAATATCTGGTTGGGGAAATAATTCATCTCATCTATGAGCAATTTCCTTTCTAGATCCCCGTATTTGTGGGATATGAGTATCGCCATAGATACGCCCATATCTTCATACATGGGGTTGATGATTCCATCAAGCCTGATGAAGAAATTCTCATCAGCGATTATATATCCCCTATCCTTTGATAGATATTCGATATGATATGGTATTTCCAAAGAATCCAAGGATTCCTCGAAGTACTTATGGTCGATAGGCGCGGAGGCTAAAAAGATATAATATTTGTTCATCGTGCACATATATTGTAAGACAAAAAATCAATAATGTCTTAAGTTGTCGGTGTTTTTTAGATAACACCACGTTGTAAAATTTTTTGGAATTGAGCCAAAAAAATAAAAAAGTGGTCGAATTCCAAAAAGCAATGATGACCATATCTACCAAAAATCAAAAAGAATAAAATGGCTATAAATCCATAAATAAGAACTGTATCAATTGGAGTGTTTTTCGGTTACTTATTTTTATTCTCCGATTCCTTTTCTAGCTCTAGATATCTCTTCATCAATTTCTTCCATGGTCATGTTCGCAACACCATTTTCTAATGCTTGTTTTCTTGCGTCATCGAACATCTTAGTCGCATATGTGGGATTAAAAAGATCGAATGAGGAAAACTCAAAAGGCATTTTTTGTTCTTGGACGACAGCTCTGGCAAAGATATTAATTGCCGTAGACATATCCATCCCAAAATAATTGCACCATGTTTCGAACTGAATTTTTAAGGTTTCATCCATTATTACATTAAACGTCGCTTTTCCCATGCAAATATCTTCCCTTGCAATATAAATATTGCCTTTATGCTTTATATGTCAAGAATCAGTAGCAAAAATTTAATTTTAGTAATATCTTCTTGCTTTTTCCTTCATCTCAAACTTTTATGACAGATAACAACGCTGTCAAATGTGTTATTTTTACCAATATATTTATTTTTTGGCATTTATAACATATTATTTAAGCATGGAAAGATTAATTCATATTAATTCTCTCCGCCAAAAAGGGTTGAACAATATGGCGGTGTCAAGACTGGTGAAAAAAGAAAAACTAGGTAATTTTGGCTATGGATTTTATGTCGATAATCCTCGCGTACTTCACCTAGAAAACGACAATACGATGCAAGAGATAAATAGAATACTTGATGAATTTCCTGTTCCGCCTAAACGAGTTATATTCTCTTCGGCATCTCTAAACTTCTGTATTAACCAACTGATTAGCAATACCACTTATATTGTCGAAATAGAAAAAGGATATGCCAAGACTGTATTCGAAATACTGAAAAATAGATTCAACAACATCGTCCTCTTGAAACCAAACAACGAGGAAATAGTTAATTATTGGAAACCAAACGCAATATATGTGACGGATTTATTCTCAAGATCACCAAATAGAAACGATGGAACGATGCCGATTGAAAAGCTTATTTTCGACTTAATGTTCGACAAAAACATCCATTATCTTTATTCCAAACAGGATATTGATATGGCAATAGAAATGCTTTGCAACAACTATGTAATAAACTACAAAACTCTTTTTTCTTACGCAGAAAGGAAAAACAAGGAAGAAAAACTGCATAAGAGAATAGAGGGATATATCCCCCAAGAGATAAAGGAGGTAATGGGTATGTCACTTTAGAAGCGGCAGCAATATTTAGTGTATAATACATTATTGGAATTGAACCAAAAAAATAAAAAAGTGGTCGAATTCCAAAAACTATATATAATATTCATATGATGGTGAACAGCAAATTCATTTACAACACAAAAGACTTAAACAAATTAATCCTTAGTAGCGGCACTTCTTACAAATCATCTTCCTTGTATAACAAAATAGACGAGATGGAAAACAATGGAAAGATTACTAGGGTTGGTAGGAACCAATATATCTTTGGAGACCGCAAGGTTTTTAACTATGAATTGAATAGCAATACCGCCAAAAGAGTAAATAAGCTAATAAAGAATAGATATTCATCTGATTTTGAATATGTAATTTATGAAACAGTTTCCACCTTGAATCAGTTCTTAAATCATTTAATAAATAGAAACGTGATCATTTTAGAAACCAACAAATTCTTTTTAGAACATGTATTTAACACCTTAAAAGAGGCTGGTTTTAGAAACATCTTGTTTAACCCAGATAAAGAAGATGTATTCAGATATGTGGAAGATGATTCTATTATTCTAATGCCTCTAGTTAGCAAAGCCCCAATCGATAGAAAGAATAAAAAAACAACTATAGAAAAAATAACCGTGGATATGATTTGTTCCACCGTTCTTAACTGCTTTTATGAAGGGGCGGAACTACATAACATCGTCGAGGATGTATTATCAAACTATAAAGTAAGATATGATACGTTAAATAATTACGCGAAAAGAAGGCACGCTTCAGAAAGATTGAAAGAATTAGCGCCAAAGTCGATGAAGGATATATTTAATGATTAAACAAGAGACGTTTACTCTCAAAGAGATAAAGGAGGATATTTATCCTTTATCTTCCTTTTAGGAAGAAGCAATAAAGGCGAGGTTGTTTTTAGATATATATCATATCCCTTTTTATACTGCTTCATATGCTTCTCCTCCATTGGTATGGAGATGAATATGAACATCAATAGATTCGCGACGCTTCCGAATATCAGATACCAATATTGAGGGGTGGATATTATTAGGGTAAGCGCCATCCCAAACCATATTAATATCTCCCCTAAGTAATTAGGGTGCCTGGAATATTTCCATAAGCCAAATGAGATGACTTCGCTTCTATCTTTTCTTATCTTTATGAACTTCTTCATCTCCATATCTGATATAAGCTCTAATAATATGCCTATCACTAGCAAAGATAATCCGATTATATCTAGATAAGAGAATGAGCCTATTGAAGCGTACACAATAGAAGGCAAGGAACATGCATATACCACTAAAGTGGGGAATAGGCATATCCCAAATAGATTAACTAATTGGAAGAATCTCC
Source organism: Bacilli bacterium (assembly GCA_017468925.1). Taxonomy (GTDB): domain Bacteria; phylum Bacillota_I; class Bacilli_A; order RFN20; family CAG-826; genus UBA4951. The sequence continues at coordinate 29,251 of JAFUHI010000013.1, forward strand.
CACTTCTATCTTTAAGCATCCTATATCTCCAATCGATATAGGAAAGGGAATCAAAGCCTAAGATGAAATTGAAGGTCAACCTAAAGGAATATAGGGATATAACAATAAGCAATAATATAGTGCCTATATTCCAGTTATTGTATTTGCATAATAACCCTAGATATATCACAAACGTCTGTAGTGACCAATATGGATCATACATCGAAGCGGTTTTGAATATCACCCCCATGATATATACGAATACGGTCGCAAGAACATCCCCTATTAAGACAGATAGATAATCATTCATTCCTAAATGGCTACACCCCATATAGGAAAGCACCCCAATTACAGATGCGACAATATAGACCAGAAGCAATATCAATAATCCCGTCGATTTCTTATTCATTCCCCATATGGTAGCACACCGCATCCAATATGTCGAAAAAGACAGTTAAATCCAAGAATTAAAGTTGCTCGGAAAAAACCGACTCGGAATAAACCGAGTAAATTCTTTACGGTTGCTTTTCCCACGAAACTGACAGATATATAATGTGGGTTTCCCACGAAACTGAATGGCAAAAAGCATGTGTTTCCCACGAAACTGACGATTCGTAATAGTTTTTCTATGCGGTTGATGGCTTTTAATCTTTATTCAAATAAGCTTCCTTGCACCATGACTTCATCTAGATGAATCTTGTTAACTTCCGCTTCAAAGGTGTTGATTATTAATTCGTAGTCTTTGACTTGGCTATTGGCGATTCTAATGAGCTTGATGCCGTGCTTTTTGCACAACTCTTCTTTCTTTCTATCTCTTCTGGCGGTGTCTTTGCCTGCTACTTTTTAAGATTAGCCGCTCTCCACTTAGCCATCGGATGTTTAGCAGCTCTTTCTGCATCGCTTGGTTCAAACAAAAGATATGGGTCAAAGTTTCCTTTTGAGAATTCTATTAGATATTTCTTTTCGTTATCAGTGAGCGTGAGCAATTCGATTAAGAAAGAAATAACTTCTTCCTTGGTTTCAATTAAATCAAATTTCGAGTTTTTGGCTAATACTGGGAGTAATTCTTTTTTTATGTCTTCTTGGCCAATTTCTCTAATTGAGTCAAATGTATGTTCGTTAATGTCAAAGATGCCATCTAAAGACATATAAAACACCGTCATCTTTCGTAATTTGTCTTCTTCAATGAACATTATGTTCTTTTTTAATTTGTTAACATCGAATAGATCCCTTGGTTTGCTTCTATCGATTAAAGCACATATTTTCATTCCAAATACTTCTTCTAAAAGAAGAGTTTGCACCATTACTTCTTTTTCAAAGTAATTAATTTTCTTTCTAACGCTTGGACCGATGTGAATTCTATCAATAAAATTGATCTCAACTTTAATATTGTCTCTATTATGAGAAGCATTGGTAAATATATATGTTCTACTGGCTAAAATAACACTTCCTCTAGATTTAGAGGAAATCTCGTAGTCTTCACCAAGCATATAATTATCCAAAGCGTCCATGATTTTGTCTCTTTCTTGGCTAGCTTTTTCTTTATCAAGCGAACCAATATAATCTAAATCGATATCGACGCTTAACCTCGCTAGATTGGTATACATCAAATTAATAGCGGTACCGCCTTTAAGAACAAGTTTATCCCCATATGGATCTAATTCAGTGGATATAAATTTAAGAACGTCTAAAAGCCTAACTACTTTTTCAAGATTATTTTGTATGAAATTGTTATCTTTGTTTAACGCTTCAATATATTTTCTAGAATAATTCATCTGGCATGCTCCTTTCTAATGGCACCATTAATTTCCACTTAAGTATTAATTTAGAATGACCAACCTTAGATTCAAAATAATTGATCTTGTTACCTATATTAGATAAACATAATTTATAAAACGATTCCGGTATTTCTTCGCCAAAGTGTTTTTCAAATAAGTATCCGACTTTCTGATATAAGAATGATTTATCATAATGCTTTAATAGCATCTCGATCTTATCTATTTTAAGTCTACGACAATTACTAAGAGCGTATTCTATTTCTTCAAGACCGCCCGCAAGAGAAGGAGAATCTATCGAATCCACTATTGCGCGCTCTAAAGAAACAACACGAATATCCTCTTCTTTTATATGGTTAAGTATTTCTAAATCATATCCACTCTTTTTTGAATGATATATTACGTCTTCAAAAACCACATCATCAACATATACCTGCGTTAGATAAGTGAAATAAGAAACAAAAGATTGATTAGCTAAACCATAATATTCCAGAGCCTAATGATATGAAAAATAAGCGTCTTCAAATAGATGGCTTGCTATTTGGAATTTAGTTTCAAAGATATTTCCGGTAGATGGATTTACTAG
>JAFUHI010000002.1 GCA_017468925.1 Bacilli bacterium
AATAGGGTTTTCTTTTTAGAACTATGATATCGCTGCACATGAAGGGCTAACTGTAGAAGAGCTTGATGAGATCATTGCTTATGACAGTTACATTAAACGTGCCTTTGAAAAGAACATCAAAGTCATGAAAGCACATTTTGTTAGTGAAGCATATGACAGAGCTTTTCGTGTATTTGATTCGAATTCGGGTTGTATTAACACCGAACCTAAAATAATTTTTTTGAGAAAAAGAACTAAAACGCCCACATATTTCTATGTGAGCGTACCATTATTATTTATCGATTATTTCTTTTTGAATAAGGCTAAGAAGTCTGCCCAAGTTTTCTTTTTGATAACAAACCAAACTAGAGCAAATCCTCCAATGCCTACTACTAAAACTGAACCGATGACGATTCCGACTATAGCGCCAGCTGGTAAGCCAGCACTCTTACTTGGTTCTTCTGGGGTTACTGGCTCGTCAGGAGTTGCCGGAGTATCTCCGCCTTTATCTTTCCACTGGGCTACCAAATCAACATTTGATGTGACATTGATTTTTTCACCTGCTTGTAATAAGTTACCTTGCCCATTTACTTTCCATCCAGCAAATTCTTTACCTTCAGGGGCTGTAAATGTACATTGTGGTAAGGCATATTCGCCAGCAATATCAGAAACTGGATTCATTGTGCCTGTTCCGCCATTAGCGGAGAAACTAACAGTAAATGTTTCAGCAGGAATATCCTTCCATAATGCCTTAATCGACATATTTGATTCAATAGAGATTGTTTCATTAGGGAGTTTTCTTTGACCATTTACTTCCCAAGCGTCAAACATCTTTCCGTCTGGAGCATTGAAATCGCATGTTGGCAAAATATAATCACCAAAGATGCCATAAGCAGTTTCCATATCGCCGCTTCCACCATTTGCATCAAAAGTTACGATATAGCCCTCTGCTTTAATAATTAATTGTTCTTCGGTGACTTCATAATAGACATCGTCTTCAAGAATAAACAATCCACCGCACTCGTTGCAAACATAATGGGCTCTACAACCATCAGTGGTCTTTGTAGCAGGAACTTCAGGGACAAATGTGTAAGTGTGTTTTGCTTTAATAATTAATGTAGTTGGATCATCACAAACAACCCAGTTGCCACTTCCATCTTGGACATAATAAATATCATATTCGCCTTCAGTGAAATGCTTGTGTGGTTTCATACCATCTTCAGAACAAGTGGCCGCTTGTTCAATGATTGGTAATCCATTGGCGCCCTCTTCATAAATACGGATGAATCCATTATCAATTACTTCGCCACATTCGTCGCAGGTTTCGTTCCAGAAAATTTCTGGTTCGGCTGGATTCGAATAATCGAATGTATAAGTTGTTGTTGTGTGTTCATGGGTACACGGAGCATTAAATGTGATTGAAAAATGATGCCCTTCATAAGAATTGGTCTTTGTAATAAACTGACCCCCATCATTTTCATTAACTATTGTTAAATAATCTAAAACTATATAAGCGTCATATGCGCCACTTAATTGAGTGGTAATGCCTAATTCTAAAAGAGCAGATTCGGTCGTGCTAAATTCTAATGGTTCATTGTTATAATGGTAACTAATAGGATCTGCTTGTCCGTAGAAGCCAGTTTTAGCAACACAGATATATTCTATTTCTTCTTGTTCGTTTGGAACTCCTAAGAATAAGCGATATCCCCTAGCAAAATCATAAACACTAGATGCCCAGTTGTTTCCATACATATTAGCATGGGAAGATGTTGATACACCATTATTGAATAATGATGCATAATCTGCAGGATAAATTGTAACAGTATCGCCTAAATTAACGCTGACTGGTTCAATTTCGGTTTCATCTTCTCTACCTAAAACTGTAACCATATATCTAAGACTGTCGGTGTTTGTTCTATCGTAACAAACAGATTGGAAATTACCAACGTTGTCATATTCAGCATAGAATCTTCCATAATATTCGAATGTTCCAATCATGCTGGTATCAATGTAATATTTGCCCATTCCATTACTTGTAAGACCAGTTTCGTTTCTCCAGTCAGTACCAATACTCTTTTCAGATGTAGTAGCATTACCTTCGGAAACTTCGAATCCAATTAAAATAGAATCACCTAAATGACATTTCAATGTTCTATTTTCATTATCGATTTCATATCCGGCGTTACCATCAACAAATTGCGCGGATAACCCACTGACAAGGGAAGCGTTTAAAACTGTGCCATCTTTAATTATGATTAAAGCAGAATTCGAATACACATCACCAGCCGAGTTAGATACTTTACATCTATAATAGGTTCCTTCAGTTGCAATTGATCGACTTATTTGATAATTCCATTGGGTTTCACCATTAATGTTTTCCCAGTTTAAATCGTCTTCAGATTTTTGCCATTGATAAGACAAAGTCCCACGAAGTGTTTTCGCAGTAACCGAAAGCGCGTGTGATGCGCCACTCATTGACAAGTTAGCACTTTGAGGTTGAATCGTGATTGTTGGAACAGGTAAATTGACAAAATTAATAGATGAATCAACACTATTTCCGATTCGTTTATAACCATTTTTGATGCCGGTTGCTTGTAAACGCACTACTAATGGATCGCTAGAAACTGTTGAACGTTTGATAGTTAATGTAGAAGTTGTGGCACCAGCGAAAGTATAGCCCCATGATGCATGCTCGCCATCTTTAACTCTTAAATAAAGACCTTGAGTATTTAGGTAATACCATTGATACTCAATATTGTCAAAATATCCTGCGTTTGTAACTGTAGCAGACACATTAACATCATAACCGACTACTTCTTCAATGCTTTCTGCCGTTGTAAGAGATACAGATGGAGAATTATAATCACCGACCACAAATAAATATGATTCGCTTGCTTTCCATTCTGAATAATGCTCTTGTTTGGCAACAGCGCGAACCAAAAATCTATATTGGGATGATGAAGGGGATGATGTGGAAGGTTTATAAGTTAATTTTGTAGCACCGCTAATATCTTGCCATGATGAAGATTCACTATTGTATTTTTGCCACTTATATTCATATTTATAAATATTTCCACCAATATTATTTTGATTGCCATTATATACACCGGTAAATGTGATATCTTGGCTTAAAACAGCATTGTTTTGTCCATTAATTCCGGCGGTCGACGGAGCATACGGATTCGAATAATAGGTGTATTTTGCTGTAGTATATGAAGAAGAATATGCGTTATTGTAACTCTTAAGTACAGCATAATAAGTATAATTTTTAGCGCCTAAAACAATAGTCTTATCTATCAACGTTGAGTATGTAGCGTAAAATGTAGGCCTTTTAAGTTCTACGAAGCCAGCACCATCGACAGAGCGATACCACGTTGTTTCAATATTTCCAAAATAATTGTTATAAACATCATTCGACGAAAATACATTGGTGATAGTTAACTCTCCGTTTGAGTTTTCTGTCGGAGTTTTTGTAACTTCAATATTTAAACTATCACTTGGCAAATCAGTAGGTTTACTTAAACAATAAACTTTATTTACAATTACGCTTCCTGTTCCGTCGTACGAAGTTCTACCAGGATAATCTATTGTATAAACACTATTAAAAGCATTATTTACACCATTAGGGAATAAATCGGTCGCATTTTTAATTTCCTTACCATTTACCATCAAAGAATTTGAGTTAGTCGTAGTAATAAGATTTAACAGAGCATTGGCTAAATCGGTTTCTTCTTCTGGATGACCTAAAGGATAATACTCAGTAACATCTAATCTCACATCGCCAAGATAACCATTTAGTTTGACATTAGCATTGATGCTAAGTCTTTCATTTTGAAATTGGCAATAAGGTCGGAGGCTCTGAATCTTTGTTCCGTTTTTTATATCCAACGTAATAGAATCACCGACATTAAAACTTAGTCTTGCATTTAAAGATCCAACACCATTGTTGCTTGACAAAACAGTAAAATCATAATCAGTAGCTATAACTAGATTCCCATAGTAGTTAAATCCGTTTAAATCAATGATAATGTTCCCGCCAGTAAAAATCTTTTTTTGCGCTGTATACTTAGCGCTAACATCAGAAGCTAGTTTTATATTTTTACCTCTAATGATACACGCTTCAAAATCTTGATAAGTGTCGACTAATTCAAAATCTTCTTCCGCGTTTACTTGCATAGGTTTTTCCGTTGACGCCAAAGACAATACTGCAGTAGGAGTTATTGCCAACGCCAAAAGACCAGCGAAAATTAGCTTAGTTATTTTTCTCATAAAAGTTCTTCCTTTCTTTTTCACACACATTTAAGCACATGCGCAAAAGAAAAAACGGCTAATTCGTAATACCCATTTGGCTAATTATATAAAACGACTATTAAAACAAATCCTTATATTTGAGAATTAATTCGAATTTATCAGTGACATGCAATTTAGAATATATGACAGTTAAATCACGTTTTATAGTGTTTTCTGAGAAATTTAACTCAGAAGCGATGTCTTTTCTTTTTTTGCCAGCAATTATTAACTGGACTACTTGTTTTTCTCTTATAGATAGACCAGAAATGTATTCAGATCTCATGTCTTTTTCTTCAACTTGATTATCTTGAACGGCATTTCTCTTCTTTCTTTTTTTAACAAAAACAATCACTAAAGCAGCTAAAATCGCGATTAAAACAGCACTAGAAATAGAAAGAACAATAATTAAAGTTGTAGGATTCTTGTTTTCATTTCTATTAGGGTTTGATGCACCGATATAACGATCACCAGAATAACTAGAAAGAGTTTCAGACCAAGAATGATAAATATCGCTAGATACTTTTATATCCGCTTTAGAACCTTTGATTGGATAAAGACCATTAGAAACATCACTAATTGAATCTTCATCGATGGCTCCATCAAGAAGAGCCTGTTCTTTAGTGGCGACATAATTGTAATCATTAGGAGAGGAATCATATGTATCACTACCAATAGCAAAGCATCCTTTTAAGACAATATTTCCTAATTGGCCTTTAGTTTGATCTTTCTGATAAAACTTGAAAGAAGCGTTATCTTCGGCTTTATTTAATCCAAATGTGGAAAAGAAAAATTGAACAAGACCGCCATTATTTTCTTCTACCCACCTTCCATATACTTCTGTGTAAAGAGGGCCGCCATTTATAGCTTTATTATTTAAGACTTTACAATTAATAAATGTCACAGGTTGACCCGACAAAGAATGGACGGCGATACCTCCACCATAAGTTGCTTCATTATCTTCTATAACAAGATTTTCAAGAACGATATTTTTATTTCCGGAATAAGCGCTAGATAAACCTAAGCCTCCTCCATACGTAGTTTTATTGTTGACAATATAGGAATTTGTGATTTTTAAGTCATTACCGCCAAGGAAAACACCGCCACCACAAAGTTGAGGATTGTTAGTGTTCACATCATATCTAACAAAATAATTATCATGAACATTGACTTTATCAATTGTTGCGCTTCCATTTGCGATAGAGAACCCAGCCGCTTTATAAGCATAATTGGAATAAAACTCACAATTAGTTAAAGTAGCGCGTAATTTAACATGGGATAATTGAACGGTGTCCCACATTGAATAATTGTTGTAAAACTTGCAGTTATTAAGGATTACTGTTTTATTATCGTCATAATTAACATTAAGAACCTGAATAGCGGGTGCTACTTCTGAGGCATAATTCCTTATAACGCAATTATCTAAAGACAAAGAAAAGTAACCACCATTACCTTGGATGCAAACATTATTTTCTCTAGGGGATCCAAATTTATCTTCAAAAGATTCTTCTGTTTCAAAATTAATTGCCGATGTATCGAATGTGTCATCAAAAACAATGTTTGAAAAAGAAACATCTATTTTTTCGCCAACCACTGTAGGACCGACGATATTAAAATAAACATTTTTAAGGGATGATTGAGAATTTAACGAATCAAGAGAGACATCGTGATTAATGGTAATAGTTTCATGATTGAAATCTAAATCATCCGCAATAATGGATTTTGCTCCCGAGGCAATAGCTTGCTTAAAATCATCAGCCGAATTAACAATGATACCGACCTTTTGAGGAACTATTGAATCGCTTTTACTACATCCAGTATTTAGAAAAGCAAAAGATGAACCAATTAATATCAATCCAAGAAAAATAGGTAACTTTTTCATCATTATTTATTTAATAATTTATATTGGTATATCTCAACGGGTATTTACTTTTACCCATTTGGGTATCTATAGATACATTTACGGATTCAAACGAGTACAAGTACCATAAAAATATCGTTCCATCCAAAAAATGGGCATTTCTTGTTTTTGCATTTTGTTCTATCAAAACATTGTCACACCAGTGATTATAAGATAAAATAAGAAATGTAAGAAAAGAAAGAATTGCTATACGGGTGTCCAAACAATGATTGGACGATTAACTTGAAATAGCAACGAATAAGAAAAAAAGGAATAGCGTTATGAAAAACATTCAAGAAGATCGCTTTATTGTTAGTGTTAGAGTTGGACCAAAAGGGCAAATCACAATACCCGTTCAAGCTAGAGAAATGTTCAATATTAAAGAAGGGGACACCATCATGGTCATGGGCGATAAAAATAAAGGAATCGCCCTTATTAAAGATGATGCTTTTTATCAAATGATGGATGGGTTAAGCAAAAAATGAAAACGCTAGAAATCAAAAATATCTGCAAACATTATCCAACATTTAATTTGAAAGATGTCTCCTTTGCTATTGAACCTGGCAAAATAGTTGGCTTTATCGGTCGAAATGGGGCTGGTAAGACAACAACTTTAAAATGCATCTATAATTTGGTGAAACCAACAAGCGGTGAAGTTTTATATGATGGTAAATCCATCACTGATATTGAAGCTGATTATAAGCAAGATGTTGCAATGCTTATCGGCGAAATGGATTATTACAACACCAAAACTGTCAAAGCTTTAACTAGCGTTACTAAAAGGTTTTATAAGAATTGGGATGATAATAAGTACCATATTTATTTAAAAGAATTTGGCATCGACGAAAATAAGCAAATCAAAGCTCTCTCAAGCGGCATGAAAGTAAAATATGGCCTTGCGTTAGCTTTGTCTAGAGGTGCAAAAATATTGCTCCTTGATGAACCAACATCTGGTCTAGATCCAGTTAGCAGGGATGAACTAATGGATATCTTTATTGATTTGGTGAGCGATAAAGAACACGCGATTTTATTTTCTACACACGTGATCTCTGATTTAGAAAAGTGCGCTGATCAAATTATCTATATAAAAAATGGTGAAATTATTGTTAATGACGATGTCACTAATTTTGAAGCAAATTATTTGCGTTATGCAGGCGAAAGCAAGCTGTTCGCCAATCATAAAGATAAATTCATTTTCTATCGCGATAGATTAGGAAAATTCGAAGGAATTATTAAAAAAGAATTTAACTTAGATATAGATGAAAGCAAAATTGAAAAAAGAAATGCAACGATGGAAGAGATAATGGTGGCTTTTGAAAGGGGAGAAAACAATGAAAAAGTTGCTTTATAAAGAAGTAATGTTATGCACAAATATACAAATTATTCTTTTTGCGGTTTTTGCTCTATTTGTTTTAATTCCTTCTTGGCCGCCAGCTGTAGCATTCGTATATCCATTAAGCGGACTTATGTCCTTGTTTCCTAGAGGATTAGCCAATAAAGATATTGAATATACTTCATTGTTACCAGTTAGAAAAACCGATATCGTCAAAGGTAAAATGCTTTATTTATGTCTAATTGAAATTGTGGTGATTATTTTGGCCACTATAGGAGGCATTATTAGATTTTTCTTTTTTAAAGAACCTACTAAACCTGATGAACTACAATATTTTATGGCAGTTAGACCAAGCATTTCATTATTAGGATTTGCCTTTTTATCTTTCGGAATAATGAACGCTGTTTTGGTTGGATTATATTATCGTAATCCATATAAAAGACTAGCGGGTCCAAATTTAATCTCATTACTCATATGCGTGATTATTTTAGCAATTGGTAGCGTTGTGATCGCTTTTGCCCCTGCTTTAAGAGAATATGACGTGATTGGTATTATCGCTCAGGCATCCACTTTGGTTATTGGGGCAGGTTTATTCGTCTTATTTTCCTATCTAGGCTATAAATTGGGCGCGAAAGCTTTTATCAATGTGGATTTATGATTTTTCAATGCATTTAAGGCATACAGTAAGGACAAATATAAGAACGAAGAAAAAAACATGCGTTTTCGCGATTTATAGCAAACCTTCACCATTTACTTTAAAATAAACCCGCAATTAAATATTGTGGAGGAAAATGGATTATGAAAATTAAAACGGTGTTGCTCTTATTGCCTTTGCTAGCCTTATCGGCCTGTAACAAAGTTGAAACCAAAGCCACCGAATTCAAATATTGGAATGAATGTGATTCCTTATCCGCTTTGAAGGAATATGTGGAAGATGTTACAAATTCCTCATCAGAAAATTTCATTCCAAAAGAGAAAAGAATTGCCACATTCGATATGGATGGCACTTTTTATGGCGAATTATTCTGTGAATATCATGGCCAAGCTTATCTAGAATACAGAATGCTTGAATATAGAGCGTTGGAAGATGAGACATACACCGCTCCAGATTCAGTCAAGGAAGCGGGGCAAGCCATTAAGGATTTCATCGAAAATGGCACCGCTTTGCCAAGCGGATTCGATATGATCCACGCTAGAGCGGCGGCAACCGCTTATGCGGACATGAGCCTAAAGGAATTCGATGAATATTGTAAGAATTATCTTTCCAAACCCGCCTGGGGATTTGAGAACATGACTTATGGAGAGGCGTTCTATCAGCCAATGCTAGAGGTATTCGATTATCTAGAAGAGAATGATTTCACCTATTACGTCGTCACTGGATCTGATAGATTCATCTGTCGTTCTTTGGTGTGCGATGCATTAGGAATCGCACCAAATAGAGTAATAGGGATGGATGTCGAGCTAAAAGCCAAAAACCAAGGCGATACCGCCCCATTAAGCTATCTATATGATGCAAAAAACGATGACATCATCAGAACCGATAACCTTCTCATCAAGAACCTAAAGATGAATAAGGTCAAGCAAATCGCCCAGGAAATCGGAATCCAGCCAGTCCTTTCCTTTGGCAATAGTGGTGGTGACGCTTCGATGCATAATTATGCTTTATCTAATCCGGACTATAGAAGCGCGGCCTTTATGCTTATCGCAGACGATAATGTTAGAGACTACGCCACACCGGAAAAGGCAATTAAATTAGGCGAGGAATGGAAAGAAGATGGGTATCATGTCATCTCCATGAAGGATGACTTCAAAACCATCTATAAGACCGACGCTAGGAAATTACATTAATTATTTGCGGAGACTAACGCGAAAAAACGATAACTGCCCAGGATAAAATGGGCAGTTTTCTTGTCTTCGGTTTGAACTACCGAGCATTCCTCGGTTGCTTAATCATCTATTTCTTGTACGCTTGAACAAATAATAACTATAGCGATGTTAAATATTTTTTACCAAATGATAATGCGCTTCTCTTCCGGTATATACATTCTATCGTCTTTGGTGACACCGAACGCCTCATACCATTCTTTGAAATTGCGAGGCTGCATATTCGCTCTTAATTCGGCAGGGGAATGGACGTCGCTAGCGAGGAGCAATTGGATTATTTGCTCTTTGGCTTTTTGACACCAGACTTTAGCCCAGTTGATGAAATAGGATTTGTAGTCTGGGTCTTTTAAGGTGCTCATGATTTCTAGAGTTACCGCCATGCCTCCGTTATCGGCGATGTTTTCGGAGACGACCAATTCTCCGTTGACTTTGCCGCCGTGATATTCAATGCCATCGAATTGCTCAATCATATCCTTTGTTAGTTTCTCAAAAGCTTTGAAGTCGCTTTCTTTCCACCAATTGGCAAGGTTGCCATTCTCATCGAATTTGGCACCGTTATTATCGAAAGCGTGTGAGATTTCATGGCCAATAACCGCGCCAATCCCGCCTAAATTCTCAGAAAGAGATTGATTTAAGGAATAGAATGGCTTCTGGAGAATGGCGGCAGGGAAGGTGATGTCATTGGAGTTAGGATTATATGATGCATTGACCATATGTCCTGGCATGCCCCATTCACTGCGATCGACTGGCTTGTGTAACCTATTAAGATTATCTATTAGAGTGCATTGATAGACTTTCAATCTAGAATCGTAGAATGATTTGCTTTCATCTAAAGTTAGTTGCTTATAGAAGTCCTTCACTTCATCTGGATAGCCCATCTTTATTTTGATGGTCGATAATTTCAAGATGGCTTTCTCTTTGGTCTCTTCTGAAAGGAAGGTGTTTTTCCTAACTCTAGTTTTGTATGTCTCGATGATTTTCTTGACCATCTCAACAACATCTTTTTTGGCTTCCTCGCCAAAGTAGGTGCGGCCATAATAGACTCCTATTGGATCTGAATAGAGCCCAGAAGCGATTTGATAGGCTTGTTTTTCGATAGTCGGATCTTTCTCCACACCAGTCAAGGCTCTACGGTATATTCTTCCTAACGAAGCTAAATCAACGCTTAAAGAGCCAGAGGCGCTTAGTAATGTTTTCACATAGCACCAATGGATGAATAATGGGAAGGTTTCTTTTGAAAAATAGGAAGAGAAATTCTTGATGGCCTTAGGATCGTAGACGATTATTGTCTTTGGAGCCTTATCGCCATAAATCTGCTTCAGTAGATTCTTCAATGAGAATGGAGCAAGGTATTTTTCAACTTCATCCAAATCCATTGGGTTGTAAGTGGCGACATAATCCGCCCACTCGACTTGGCTTTTGACTTGCTTTGCCACCAAAGCGTCGAACGCCAATGTATCGGCGGCAAATTGCTCTTTTTCCTCTTCGCTAAGCGGGGTGAAAGAAAGAACTGCCTTAACCATCTGAGAATAGATATTTAGCAAAGCGGGTCCCGCTGGATTGCCTTCAGCGTAATAAGTGGTATCTGGCAAAATGATATCTGGTCCAACGATGATGAAGGAGTTTTTCAAAGCATCCTGCATATCTGGTTGGACAGCGCATTGGATTGGCAGTTCTGCTCTTTTTAGAAGCAATTCATACGATTTCTCGTTCAATTCCTCAACGGTTTTGATGTTTTTTATTTCTTCAAGAAGTGGAAGAACTGGCTTTATGCCTTCTTCGTTCCTTCTCTTTTCATCCTTTGCTTGGCGATATAGTTTTATAGCGTCCTCAAAGCCAAGGATGTCAGGGATTTCCTTTTCTCCTGAGGCAAGTTTGGCAAAATCTTCCATCAATAATTTTTCTACGCCTTCATCGAGTTCGGCAAATCCGCCTGTGGTGGGTCTATCTTCTGGTATAACAGCCTTCTCAAGCCATTCTCCGTTGACTGATTGATATAAATCGTCCTGAATTCTAATTTTTTCGCTCATACGCGTTCCTCTTTTCTTTTTATTTAATAATAATTATCGTGTATTTTAACTGCAATATATTATATTTTGTTCAATAATTAAGTTAATTTTTAGCATTTATACGATTTTACAAAAACCACGGATTATCTATAATAGTGGTATTAGTCTGTTCAAAATTTGACATATGAACAAAAAATCCAGATATTATTTGTCAGATGCGGATGCGGTGTCGCATATCTACCTCAAGGAAGATCCTGCTTTAAGCGATGATCCGCATTTCCACGATTCGATTGAGTTCGTTTTCATAACGAACGGCAGAGTAAAAGCCCATTTGGAGCAAAAAGAGAAAGATTTAAGTTCTCTCGACATATTTTTCGTTGAGAGTTATGAGACGCATTATTATGAGGCGATAGATAGCGATATATCCGCGATCGTCCTTGTTTTATCTAGAGAATATATTCAGACATTCAGAGAATTGTATCCAAATCTTACCTTTGATACTTATTTGACCAACAAAGAGGCCAATAAGGAATTGTTTGATTTGATGAAAGAATGGTTAAAGAAAGGCAGCAACACCAAAATATTGAATTATGGCGAGACAAATCTATTGTTCGCCTCTTTAATAAAGAAATATAAGATGATACCCAGACACGAATATGAAGGAGAGGTCTTGGAGAAAACCCTTCTCCGTTACATCCATCTCCATTATTTGGAGGACATCTCTTTGGTCTCCATATCCAAAGAACTTGGATTCAGCCCGGAATATTGTTCAAAGATTCTTAAAAAATGCATCCCATGTGGATTTAGGTATTACATAAATTCATTAAGGATTAGAAAAGCAAAAGAGCTTCTTTCCGATAAATCTTTGAATCTTTCCCAGTCCGAAGTCCTATATCAATGCGGTTTTTCTAGCCCATCAACTTATTACCGCGTCAAAAAGCAAATCGAAAACGAATGAACTATATATTAAAGTAAGGAGTATGTATATGAAGATTAAGAAATTAATGATGACTATGTTAGGTGCCTTGGCGATTGGATTATCTTCCATCGGTGTCATCTCTTTCGAAAAGATAAGCGAAACCCATGCGGATTCCGCTTCTTTAGGGGAATTTAGCCTAAGCTCAGTCAAGTCGGTCGATGTATTTAATGACCCAACTAACCCGAACCATATGGTGTTTTTCTGGGTAAGTGGAACAGATTATCCAGACGTGGATGGGGAAGCCTGCGACCAACAGAAAATACCCGCTTCAATATTGAATGAGGTGTGCAATTTCTCCACCCATTTATTGATGGACGGCGCTACTCCTAACATCATCACCAGCGAAGTGTATTTGAATATGTGGCAAAGGCATCCGGTTTTCACCTTGATGCCGGAAGGGAACGCCAATCATTCCAATCTAGTCATGAGAAAAGGATTTAGAATTCCTTCATATTCATACATCAAGGGCGGGACTCCTTCGTATTACGAGGCGGATAAAGATTATCTGCTTACTAGAACAGGCAACTCCAGAGTCCATCAGGAATTCAATGACTGGGAGGTAAGTGAGTTTGTCCCGGGCGCGGCCAAAATCGAGAAAGTCGAATCATATGTCGATAACGCTAACGAGTTTTTGACATTCACCTTGTCGGGACCAGAAATCGATTACCCAATGCAATCCGGTGTAGGCAATTTCCATTTCTCAATGGATAATGTTTCGACGTTGCTGCCGAATTTCAAAGAAAAAGTAAAACTATATGATGGAAGTGGCAACCCTCTTTCTTATGATTTCGCGAATTTATTAACCATCGATTTGTGGACTAGATACCCAACGATTTCTGTGGGTTTGGATTTATTGCCGCAAGCTAGAAAGATAACAATCGAAGATGGATTGATCTTGCCTTCCTATGCCAAATACAATAACGACACTTCAAGCGCTCTATATGATGGATATACGACCACCAATTCGCTAAGCGTCAAATTGGACGATTCCGTAGAGCACACTCAGGCATCGATTCTAGTTTGGGAGAATGATGAAATCCAAGAAATCGGTGTTGTCTCCATGGACAATTTATTCACCCAGCATCCATATGCTGACGACAATGCAAATGAATTCGCCATCTTCCAGTTTTCAACTCCAACCGACTTTGCTTCCGTTCCGGTTTTGAAATGGGATAGCAATAAATATCCTTTATTCACCAACACCGCCACCCATTTTATAGCCTATGATGAAAATGATTCCATCATCCCAACCGCCCAAAACAAAATATTAGATGTTTATTTCACCTGGTATGGCAAGACAAATTCGATAAGCATCATGATTGAAGGGCTAGCCGCGGCTAGAAGAATTGAATTAAAAGCAGGTTTGATTTTCCCATCTTACGCTTACTATATGGGCAATGTCCAAAGCGATACTTATGGCTATTATTCCTTGGACAATGATTACGATTTCATAATCAAAAGCGGTCATGCCCATACCCAAGATTCGATAAATGAATGGTCTTTGCCTTCCTGCCTAATCGAATTCTATGACGAGAACGATACGATGATCGAATCGTTGAGCGAGGAGGCGGAATGTGGAAAAACATACACTCTACCTGGACCAATCTCCAAACGTGGATATGATGGGACTTGGGTTGTGGTGGAACCAGTGGGATTAACCATTATGAATAACACTTTAACCATCCCTAATAATCCGACCATCATCAAGATAAAGATGAGCTATGCGAAAAGGACATATTACCTTTCTTTTGAAGGAGTTGAAGTAGAGCCTATCGCCATTCAAATCGGAGATGCAATTCCTTCATTGCCTTCTATTCCTTTAGTCACTGGAAAAACGGGGATGTGGATGGTGGATAATGAAGTAATAAAAGAAGGCGATATTTGGAACTATGATGAGAACAAAGTCGCTACCGCTTACTATGAAGATGCAATATGCACAATCACCTTCGTAAGCAATGGCGGAAATGAAATAGAACCAATAGAAATAATATACAATAACCCTGCAGAAACCCTACCAATCCCAGAAAAAGAAGGATATTTCTTCGCTGGATGGTATGAAGACGAGACCTTAACAAAACAATTCGTAGAAGGTGATATCGTAACCAAAGATTTGGTCTTATATGCATCTTGGCTTATCAAATGCACAGTCCATTTCGATACGAATGGAGGATCTTCAGTCGAGGATGTTATAGTAGGCAAAGGAAATACAATTTCTACTCCGGTTACCCCGACCAAAGCGGGATATATATTCGATGGTTGGACCCTTAACGGCAACGACTTTGATTTCTCCACCCCAATAGAAGAAGACATCACTTTGGTGGCCAAATGGAAAGTTGATCCTTCTTCATCATCTACGCCTTCTAGCGTTGATCCTGCCCCTTCGACCAATAACAATGTGAATGTCGGTTTGGTAATCGCTATAGTGGTGGCCTCATTCATCTTGCTTGGCGGCATCGTCTCTTTGATCTTTATTCTTCTAAGGAAAAGAAAATAATAGATGCCAGAAATAAGTCTTAAAAACCTTGCAGTTTCATATTCTCTTCCCAAAAAGAAGGTTTTTAAGGCCGTGGATGGATTGAACGCCACATTCAAAGATGGAGAATTCTCCATTATCATCGGTGCTTCAGGATGTGGCAAAAGCACCTTGCTTAAATCTCTTTTGGGTCTTATCCCTTATCAAGGTGAGGCAAGGTTAGATGGAGTAAATCTATACGATTACACGATTGGTGAAAGGAATTTTGCCTATGTATCGCAGGAGATAGTCCTTCAACCCCATGTCACGATATTCGATAACATCGCCTATCCTTTGAAAATTAGAGGAGTGGATAAGAAAACAATTGTTGAGAAAGTCTTTGCTTTAGCCAAGGACCTCAATATTGAGGAATGCCTTTCAAGAAAGCCAAAGCACATATCTTTAGGCCAAGCCCAAAGGGTGGCGATTGCTAGAGCGTTAATCAAAAACGCCTCGTTTTATTTCTTCGATGAACCATTCTCAAACCTTGACCAAACCAATAGGGATGAAGGAAGAAAACTTATTACTGAGACGGTCAAAAAATATCATGCGAGTGCAATCTATGTCACCCATTCGATAAAAGAAGCCACGGCGATGGGGGATAAGATATTCGTGATGGATAAAGGCAAATTCATCTTTGAGGGCACGCCTTTCGAACTGGTCAAATCGTCTATGCCAGAAATAGCATCATTAGTGAAAGCGGATGATTATGGAAAATGATAATTATTCGAAAATATCGTATTTGAGGATAAAGAAGAAAAAGGTTAATTACCTTACGATTTCCATTGTTATTTTGGTCTTTGGATTGGCGTTTTTGGGGCTATCCGCTTTATTTATCAATCCTAGTAGTGTCAATATCGTCAAATTGGTCGATTCGCTTGTGGTATCTTTGTCCACGTTGACCGCTTGCTTCTTTTTCATAGAAGGGTTTTGGCCCGCAAAAAGAAGAGCGGATCTCCTTTATAGGTTACTCACTGTCGATAGATATGAAGGAGAGATTAAAATCATTGATATCCATAGCCCATATCTTGTCAGAAAAGGAATCGAGGCATATGAAATTGAAGCGGTGGATGAAGAAGGCAAAAGAATAAACTGTTATCTTGAATCGAATGTCGAAAACGATTTGGAGATAGGCAGAACATACAAAGTGATTCTAGCGATGAATTTCATCATCGGGGAAAAGAGGGTTGATAATGAATAAGACATTTAAGAAGACCCTCAAATATTGGTATGTCTACGCGACTGCAATTGCCATATCAGTCGCTGGAAGCATTTATTATTGCGACTTGATAAACCTCCCCCGAAACGAGGAAACGATTTCCCTATTTGTGTCGACATATGGCAAGAATTCAAGCGAAATTCATTCGTATTTGAAGGCAAAATCCCCGCAATACTTACGCGAAATCAATTTATTCTGCATTGATCCCATGTCCGCGGATTTTGATTATTACATGGTCAACAAAGGATTGAATCAGGCCGATATTTTCATACTAAGAGAAGGATATCTTTTTGAAAAGCTTATCAACGATCAGTTCGCTCCATTAAAAAGTGACATCGTGAATGGATATTTTTCTTATGAAACTGATTCAAGCGGCAAAGGAATCTTATTCCATAAAAAAGATGAAGAGGACCATCCTTTAATAAGCGTTAAGAATGAAAAATACGATGACGAAAATTATTATATTTTTTATAGAGTCAATTCACTCCATATATCCGGCTTGAACGATTCGAAGTTCGATACGGCGCTAAAGTTTACAAAGGCATTGCTTGAATATGAATAAAAGAGGTTTGTATTCGTCTTCAGAATTTTCAAAGAAACTCCTTCCTAAAAACAGAAGAGAGGTATTCTTCGATGTTTTCAAGATGCATTTCTTCTCCTTTGTGAAAATGGGATTGATATTTTTCTTTTTCTCTTTGCCTTTGCTCTCTCTCCATTTCATAAAGGACTATAGCTATATCGTCGCATCCGAGAATGATGTGAGCAATTCTATGGTGCTTATTATATGTACCGCATTGGAATTTATAGGCGTTATGATTCTTTCTATCCCTATCGCAGGGTTTGGGAAGATATACCACGAATATGCCTGGCTAGAGCCCGTGTTTTTCCTTAATGACTTCAAAGAAGGCATCAAAGAGAATATCGTCCCGACTTTGAAAAGCATGTTTATTTTATCGCTTAACATAGTCGCCTTCGATTTTGCTTATCTATTCTCTCCTTCAGGCTGGCTTATGGCTATTCCTTTTGGCGTGGGGATTGCTTTTATTCTACCTGTTGTCCTTCATGTCATTTTCATTAATTTCATCTACACGAATAAATATGGAGTTAACTTCAAATTAGGATGTTTCTTCTATTTGAAGCACATCATATCCACATTCCTATGTCTATTGCCATTGATCGCCCCGAAAGTCTATACAGCATTCATCATGACCAACATCATTGCCTTGCTCACAAAATACGGGGTTTTGCTTGTCTATATCATATTTTTGGTTCCATTTATCTTTTTGGCCATTCAATTGAATGAGATGAGGATATTTGACATTCATATCAATATCCAAAGATTCCCGCATTTGGTGGATAAAGGGATGTATAAAGGGGGAGAAGAAGGAAATGAATGATTTTTCATTTCAATTTTTGGGCATGCTTATTTAAATAATAATATTGCCAAGAGTTATGATGTTTATAAAATAAAAGATATAAAATAAGAGATATGAATAGACATTATTTTGTTAAAAAAACAGTAATCGGTGGCGCTTTACTTGTTTTGTCGTTCGCTTCTACTGGGTGCGCCAATACCAAAACGCAGGAAATCGTTAAGGAATATGGCGTTTTAAAAGCGGATAAAGACCCATATAACGCGACCATAAATTCAATCGTATCCACTGATATATATGGGAGAAGCTTCGGCGAAGGCGATGTCGCTTCTAGCGACAGAAGGGTCGGGATGTTCTATTTCATCTGGCATGGCGAACATGTCAATAATGGAATCAACGACGTCACCAAATTCATGTCCACCGAAGAAGGCAACAAAGAGCTTTGGGATGTCAATAGCACCATCGCCAAAACTTATGAATTCTATTATTTCGATGAGCCTTTATATGGATATTACTGCAGTGATGACCCTTATGTATTGACTAAGCACATCGAATTGCTCACCATGAGCGGCATCGACTATATCTCTTTAGATTTAACCAATATTTCAATATATGAGAAAAACACCAGAGCGGTGCTAGAAAAGCTCCTAGAATTCCAAAACGAAGGATGGAAAGTTCCTCTAGTAACATCGTTTATCACTGGAACGGATGTCTCTTTGAATCATCCTGGCAGAGTCCTGCAATTCTATAATACATTCTACGCCGATTCTCGATATGATTCCCTTTGGTTCAGGGACGAAAATACCGGCAAACCAATCATAGAAGTTGATAGAGTGTCATATTATTCCAAATTGGATCCTATCGTCACGGCCAACCTGACCATCAGGAACACTATTTGGCCATACGATAAAAGGGCAACCCAATTTGATGACGCCTCTTGGATGGATTGGGAATATCCTCAAAGGGTTTATGAGAATAGCGATGGCAATTATATGCCAGTCTCGGTTGCCCAGCATGTTGCAGGCGCATTTGGCGACTCGGTAAACCCATATCTAAAAGATGTGAGGAATCTTAGAACCGATTATGCCAAGAAACACAATACATTCGACACGGGCGGAGAGACATTATACGATAGCAACCGCGGTCGCGGATGGGACTATGAATTAAATAAAAATGTCCCAGAAAACGCCTTTAAAGGAACTAATCTGGAGACCCAATGGCAGAACGCTTTAAATAGCGAGAAGACAATCGATGAGGTTTTCGTCACCGGCTGGAATGAGTGGATAGCCTACAAATATCCTTTGTCCATGCTCCATCCAAACGATGATGATATCTATGGCGAATATTTGGATTACGTCACTTTCTGCGATACATGCAACGATGAATTCTCAAGGGATTTGGAGATGACAAAAGGATCCTATGGCGACAATTTCTATCTCCAAAACATGAGACTGACAAGACAATTCAAATTTGGCTCATCCATAACGTACGCTGGCGCATACGCCACCCAAGATATCAAATCATTCGATTGGCAAAACGCCAGGACATACCTTGATTTTGAAGGGGATGCGATAGGAAGAGATTTTGATAGAGCGGATCACAAGGAGAAATACATCAACGACACCAACAGAAACGATATCGTTGAAACCAAGATGGCCCACGATGATAAGAATCTATATCTCCAGATAAAGACCGCAGACAACATCATAATTGATGAAGAGAAAGACAATAATCTCAACGTCTGGCTCGGAATAAAAGGATCGTCTGCCCCATCATTCGATAACCACCAATTTGTTCTAAACCGCTCTGGGTTAAAGAATGGAGAGGGGACTTCATCTTTAGAAAAAGTATCAAAGGATGGAGAATTTGACTTCGCATCTGCTGGCGAATGCCCATTCGTCATGGATAAAAACGTCTTGTCAATGTCTATCCCTCTAGAGTCTTTGGGAATAAAAGAGGGGGATTTTACCGTCGATTTTAAGATTGCTGATGGAATAAGCGATTCTAGCGACATCATGAATTTCTATCTAGATGGCGATAGCGCGCCAATTGGCAGGCTTAACTATAGATATAACTCTAATCAAATATAAAAGGAGATATTTATGAATAAGAAAATTAAAACTCTTGCGACTGCATCTTTGCTAGGAATGGTAGGGGTCGCCGCTGCTTCATGCGGAGGAGCGGGAGGAGCCAAAGAGAAATTTGAGATTTCGATTTCCGCTAGAAAATTCACTTCCGAGAAAGAAATGCTAAATATATGGGAGAAAGGCTATGAAGCCACCCATCCAAATGTCGATGTCATAGTCGAGGGTTGGGGAGATGAAGGCACATCCGAAGCCTATATCATGAATCACGCGTTGGATCGTAGTTCTATGACAAATATAATCTACACAACCGATGATACTACCGCTTATATCGCCCAACTTAAGAATCTCGTTGATCTTAGGCCATATTATGAAGCCGAAGCCTCAACCGATTATACGAACTATTATTCGACGATGCTTGATACGACTTCCTTCTATGGCGAATTCCGCCCGACAACATCATATACTGGTGCATATGAAGGCGAGAAAAGCGATGACCCGCAGTATGGGGTATATTTTGCCCCACGCGAATACAACATGCCTGCATTATTATGCAACGTCACTTTGTTCAAAGAGCATTTTGCTACCGAGGAAGAGAAAGCCAATTGGAACAAGGAATCGATGCTTAAGCTGTTTAAGAGATTAGGCGAAAGCGATGAGTGGAATTGGAACACATTCGTCAAAGCTCTCCAAAACATCGCCTCTTTCATTTACCAAAAAGTAGATGTGGAAAAAGATACGACTTATTTCTCTTATAGAAGCGCCTTCTTGAACTGCAGCTGGGAGCCGACCTACACAAGCTTCATGAAAGAACTTGGAGGAGATGGCTTATTCAAACTCAATTCAAGAGACGAATGGGAAGTCAATTTGCAAAGCAGCGCGAACACCGCAGTTTTTGATGGAATCCTCGATGATTTCGCCAAAGGCAAGAATGAAACAAAATACATCAACATCACCGCGAACGGTGCCAAAGAATTCGGAAGCCGAAAAATCTTCTGCGCTGTAGTGAGCTATCCAGAAGTTGGTAACTATTACGAAACTTTCAAACGATTGAATTATGAATTGGATGCCGTCCCATTCCCAACGGAATATGTTGGAGCAGGTTGTGGAGGGTACGCTATCCTTACCGATAAAGCCAATGGAAGAGGAGATGGAATTCAGACAATAAAATCTGGAGAAAGTGCCAAAACAGTTGACCTTTGCTGGGATTTCATCAAATACACAATCTCAAAAGAGGGGCAGAATCTAGCCGGAAAAGAAGGCTATATCCAACCAGTTCTCAAAGAACTTGCCGAGACTGGTGATTGGCTTGATTCTTATGAAGGCAAAATCAACCAGACCGCTTTCTGCACTGGCAAGGAATTAAGACTAGACTCCTTTACTTTTGCTTCGCCTAAAGCAAGATCGACAATGAGAGACTCGGTCGCTTCTTTCTTCGCCCAGCTTTTCTCGCCAGACAAGAAAGACTACACCGATATCCTCAATAGGACAGTCAACGAATTAAACGAAGGATTAGCCGAATAAAAAATGAAAAAACTCGCTTCGGTTTTAAAAGCAAGAGATTCCAGCAAGGATAGAAAACGCAGTTTTAAGGAAAACTACGCTAACCTGGTCTATATGATCCCTGTTTTGGCTGGAATTTTCATTTTTACTTTTTTGCCGATGGGCGTGTCTTTATATTACAGTTTCATCAAGATGAATCTTCTCGATCCATCTTCCGACACTACCACATTCACTTTGGAGAATTATCAAAACGCATTCTCGGGCAGTGGTTTCAAGGAGATGATTCATGCTTATTATGTCACTTTCAGATTCACGATTGTGGTCGGGGGTATTTCTTTTGTCGGCTCCTACATTGTCGCCTTATTGCTGAACCAGAAAATAAGAGGCATGAAGACCTTTAGGATTTTGTATTACACCCCATGCTTAATCCCTGCGATCGCCTCCTCTTTATTGTGGAACGGCTTAACAAAAGAAACAGGCTATTTCAATTTGATTCTGACCAAGATTGGCTTGGAGCCATATTCATTCTATTCGGATAATAGCACGGTTTTCCTTACCCAATTGCTTTTATCCGGATGGGGATTCTCAGGCGGAATGATCATGTGGCTTGCCCAATTCAAGAACATACCTAACGATTTATATGAGGACGCAAAACTCGCGGGAGCGGGATATTTCTCCCAGCTTTTCCATATAACAATCCCATTATCCACCTCGATGATTTTCTATAACCTCATAATGAGTATTATTGGAAATCTACAAACTTTCTCATCATATGCGGCGTATTTGGAATTCAATCAGCCTGATGATTTGAAGTTCGTTGGGCTTCTCATTTATATCTCGGCCTATAAAGACTACGACATCTCATATGCTAGCGCTTTAAGCTGGATATTATTCTTAGTGATTGGGGTGCTGACATTCATCGTTATGAAGACATCCAACAAATGGGTCTATTATGCGGAGGAGAACTAAGATGGGTAAGCGCATTGATGTCTCAAGCAAAAGCAGGAAAGAGAAAGCGATTTATAACGCTGGCTTGGCTGGTAGATACACCATTCTTTCTCTAATCGCTCTTTTCTTCATGTTCCCCGTTATCTACCTCATATTGACCTCTTTTATGAGCGATGCCGCCGCGGATGCGCCTAAGAACATCCTCCCTTCGATTTCCGATTTCTCGGTGTCTGGATATGAGGCTTTCTTCTCGAATATGGCCTTCATGGAAGGTATAGGGAATACATTATTGGTCTGCATTTTGAGCATTTTGGGTATTTTGACTGGGGCGACGTTCTGCGCCTATGGCTTGACCAAGGTTTATTTCAAAGGGCAGAAATTCATGTTCTTGCTAATTTTGGCCACTGTTTTCTTGCCTGGCACCGTCACATCCATCCCTTTGTATACCATTTATATCAAGATAGGGTGGCTTAATACCTTGCTTCCTTTGTGGGTGCCTATTTGGTTTGGCGGAGGCGCGATGAATATCTTCCTTGTCAGGCAATTCATGAGAGGCATACCCAAGAGCTTGCATGAATCCGCTCAAATAGATGGGGCGAATTCATTCCAGATACTTATCTCCATCATCGTTCCTTTGCTTAGGCCGATATTGCTTTATTTAGCTGTAACTACCTTTATTAGCTCTTGGAATGACTATAGTGGACCATTGCTTTATTTGACTAGTGCTTCTTCGCCGAAGACTTTAGCGCTTCTTATATTCGAATCGTTCCAGGATTCCAGAAATCCTTTGCTTTTGAATGGCCAGATGGCGGCCGGCGTTGTTATGATGGTGCCGACAACGATTTTATTCGGCTTCTTCCAAAAAGAGCTTACTGAAGGCATCGCAATGGTGGGGTTGAAAGTATGAAAACGAGACACAAATTCATTATCGCTTTTTCTCTATTAGGACTTTTTGGAGCTTCATTTGCTTCTATTGGCGCTTCATCAAATGAAATCAAAGCTTCTTCCTCAACCGAATATGTTGATTTAGGCCCTGGCGTAGCGAATTATGATTCGCCTAATTACCATGACGCATTCAATGGTCTTAATTATTCCATTTCATATAGAAACACCGCATTGATGCTTTTCCCAAATCGTCACATTTATTCTGGAATTGAGATGGGTAAAGCGGCAAGTGAAAATGATTTATCTAGCACCAATTTCGATTTGGTAAGGGTTTATACCAGCGAGACTCAATATTCGACATTATCTTCCCTAATGAGCAGCGTTGCGTTCAATGTTTGGCAAGACGCTTCAGAAAATGTTTCTATCTTCATCAGCCCAGGCGCTTTAGAGGCAGTAAATATATATAAAATCGTCTTTTCAGAGGGCTTTATTCTTCCATATCCTGATGGGAATTATTCCACAAAATATGCGATAAAAGAGACGCTAACATTTAAATTCAATCATTACCACAATTATAGCGACAGAGATATTGTCGAATCATTCAACTGGACTAAAACAACCTATAGCGAACAAGGCGGCGACGATGGAGAAATCGATGAAGGGATAGAGATAATCCCTATTGCGGCGATGACTAGAACATCGCCCGATTATAAGCTGCACATTAGAGGTGAGATTAATGGGGAATATGATGAGAGTGCTTTGTCAGTCGATGATGGAAGTTGCCGTCTAACGATATTCTTTGGTGAAAATGATTACAATGCGAAATATAGAGGGCTTGCAAGCAACACTAGGGTTAGGAGTGATAGATTTGATTTATCTCCAAATTCCGAAACAAGCTATTTGAAAACATTATATAGCAAAATATTGCTTCACACAGTTGATGGAGAATCTTTGTCGCTTCTACAAGTCGCTGATCCATTCGAAAAAGGTCTACCGATATACGACGCTTGGGGAGAGTACGGCTGCATATCGTTTGATATAGGCAATAAATATGCCCCAGAAGCACATTCTTATTGTGCGACCGATTTTGTGTCTTTAACAATATTGAGGGGTGCCCAATTCCCATCATATGAATTCACCAACGCTTTTGGGATGAAGGAATATAGATATGAGCAAATTGATGATATCACCGTTGATTTTAGCCCTTATAAAAAAGCATTATGGTGCACAACCGTCACATATGCATTTAATGCCGCTAATATTGAAATCGAAACGGGATCTGCAAGGAATATTGCCCTGCATAAAGATGGAATTGATATAGAAGGAACCGCTATTGATTTCAAATTAAGCGAATCGAATTATGAAGGCGTATCCGATATGGAAATAATCACTTTGGGTGAAAAATTGACCAGGTTTATTTATCTAAATGGACGTTCGCTTTATTATTCATTTAATATCAATCAATTGAAAGCATACGCTAACCTTGATGGGGCGGAAGAAACGATTTCAATCATTGTTCCTATTGCATTAGAAGACATAAATGAAATCATTATTCAAAGAGGAGCCTCAGTCCCATCATTGGTCGCCTCTAAAAAGACGATGGAAATATATGGAGGATATGTCTCTTATTACGTTCTTTCATCTCGTTCATACACCAGAAATGGCGATTCATTTATAGAAGATAGCAAAATCACTTGGACATTGTGGTTTGATGGAGCGAATCCTATCAAAGTCAGCAACGCTTCAACATTTGATTTTGAACTTGTCCCGCCAGGAGAAACCACCAATGCCAAAAAATTCCTTTATTGGATGGACGAAAATGGAGACGAGGCCGCAGGGTATTTAAAAATAACCTCTGGAAGAGAATATTTCGGCAAATATGCCTATTCGTATTACGTCACATTGAAGGGAATAGATAATGAATATTCATTATGGGTAGAGGATGGAACTAGGCTCACCACCATAGAGGAGATGGCGCCTTATCTAATACCTCAAAAGAATGGGCATGTATTCCAAGGCTGGGTCGATGAAAACGGCAATCATTTCAATATCGATAATCGAATCAAAAGAGATATTGTATTGACCGCTACCTGGGTTGAGAATCCTTCAATTGTTATCAATGTCGAGCCTAATATGACCGCTGGTATGGTGATAGCCGTGGTCATTATAGGGGTAGCCGCAATTGCATTAGTCGCGGTTGATATACTTCTAATCGTTCTCAAAAGAAAAGCGTAACCATGGATAATAAGAAATTCTTCAAAGAAGCCAAATATGGGATGATGATCCATTTTGGCCTTTATTCTATTTTGGCCGGCGAATACGAAGGCAAAAGAATGGGGAAAACCATCGGTGAATGGATTCAGTCATATTTTAGAATTCCTAACAAAATCTATGCAAAACTCGCCTCAAAATTCTATCCCAGTGAATTTGACGCGGATGAATGGGTCGATATCGCCACCAAAGCGGGGATGAAATATATGGTGGTGACCACCAAACATCATGAAGGCTTTGCCCTTTTCAAAAGCGAAGTGGATAGTTTCAACGTAGTGGACGCTTCGCCATTTGGCAGAGACATCATCAAAGAATTATCAGATGCCTGCCATAAAAGAGGATTGAAGTTTGGCATCTATTATTCCCAAGCCCTTGATTGGCATGAAGAAAACGCCGGGGGATGGGATGCAAGCGAATTGAATGTCGAAGGAATGCATTGGGGGAATGACTGGGATTATCCTGATAATTCCAAAAAAGATTTCTCCGAAGTTTTTGAAAGGAAGATAAAACCACAGGTTAAAGAGCTTTTGACCAATTATGGCGATATCTTTTCCATCTGGTTCGATACCCCTTGGACAATAAGTGAAAAACAATCTCTAGAACTATATAACCTTGTGAAGAAATACCAGCCTGATTGCCTAGTTAATTCTAGGATCGGGATGTTTCCAGGTATTAAATTTGATTACACATCTTTTGGGGATAATGAGATCCCTGAGGAATTCAAGAACGTGGAGATGCTTTTCGAGACCCCAGCGACGCTGAACGATACCTGGGGATATAAATATTACGATGATAATTGGAAGAGCCCGGAAGAAATAGTCTCTATCAAAAAACACCTGAACGAAAGAAACATCAACTATCTTCTTAATGTCGGCCCGATGCCAAATGGGAAATTCCCCAAGAAGGCAATTGAAATACTTTTAGAAGCCAAAAGAATCGAAGATAAAAAAGAATAACGTTTTGATTCGGTTTAAATTTATTCAATGCAAAACTAACTGAACTTTTTCATTTGAGTAAAACCGCTGCAGGCGGCATTAAATCATATAAAGTGACACCGACAATATATTCAAGGGAATTGGGTGTTGGTGTTAAACTGACAAAGAATGAAATTGAAAATTTGGTGAGGTGCAAAAAATTCACCTCACGAAGTTGGGGACATTCTAACGAAGGCGGAAGAAGATATCTTCCATATGCTTTTACTGAACAAGGCATTTATATGCTGATGGCCGTATTAAAAGGGGAATTAGCCACCAAGCAAAGCATATCCTTAATAAAAGCCTTCCAACAGATGAAAGATTATATTATTGAATCTAATAACTTTTTATTAAATACAAATCCATACATCGAATCTAAATCGATTTACCATTGCGGCGCCTCCTGCAAAGATGCCGGAAAAAGAATAACCACAATCAACAAAATAGAAGAAAAAGAATTATACAAACCATTAATTGAAGAAATATTAACAAACGGTGATTTAGACATGTAAAACACTACTTGATTTTATTATCCTATGTTTTTGTTTTAACGCATTTAAGATAGAATGATTGGGTATGAATGAAACATATGACCCAAAGACAATTAAGTTTCCTTACACAAAGATAACTGACCAGCATTATTTGATAGTGAAGAAAAATGATGGGACTGTTTTCGATGAGGATTTTCCTTATATTGACCATTCGAAATCTTTTAATCGCAAAAGAACGTGGTTTAGGCTCTTCATCAAAGCGATTGTTATTCCAGTCGTCTACGTTAGATTGGGCTTAAGAATAAAAGGCAGGGAGAATATCAAAAAGAATAAGGATCTATTAAAGAATGGGGTGGTTTCTATCTGCAATCACATCCATCTTTGGGATTATCTATGCATCATGCATGGGATTAGGCCATTTGTGTCTAATGTCGTTGTCTGGGCGCCTAATCTAAGAGGAGAGAATAAAACCATAATCAGGCTTGTTGGAGGCATTCCTGTCCCTGATTCTTCCTTTAAGGCCACCATGGCGTTCAATGAGGCGATAGGGGATTATCTATCCAAAGGAGGATGGCTCCATATATATCCAGAAGGCAGCATGTGGGAATACTATAAGCCCATTCGCCCATTCAAGAAGGGATTCGCTTATTATGCGATTAAATATGATAAGCCAGTCATCCCTTTGGCTATCTCTTATAGAAAACCTAGCTGGATTAGAAGAAAGATATTTCATCAAGAAGCGACTTTCACCTTGAATATCGGTGAGCCTATATTTAGAAACAAGGAACTAGATAGGAATGAGCAGGAGATCGATCTTATGAAAAGATGCCATGAAGCAGTATCAATTCTATCTGGGAGCGATCCGAAAGATAATATCTATCCTCCCATCTTCAATAACAATGAGAGGGTTGATTATTATACCGACACGTATGGAGTGGGCTATAAAGGCTCTCACTAGTTTTATTGTTTGATATAATAAGAATATGCAGAAAGTTTATCGTTTTTATCATAATGACGATTGTGATATCAAACCAATCAATCCTTTATTCTCTTCTATAAAGAACCCCAAGCATCTTTATGATTTATTGGGAGATATTTGGTGCGAATATAGCTGCGCGCCTAGATTAAGGAAAGATTGGTCGATAAACAATAAGACACTAGGCCAATGCTCCATAACCGCCTTCCTCGCCCAAGATATTTTCGGGGGAGAAGTGTGGGGGATAAAGCTAGATGATGGAAGCTATCATTGTTTCAATATCGTTGGCAAAACCCTCTTCGATTTGGCTAGTGAGCAATTTGGAGACGTAGTTTTAGATTATGAGAATAGAGTTATCCAAAATAGGGAAGAGCATTTCTCTACAAAAGAAAAAGAGGAGAGATATCTATATTTAAGAGATAAATTATTGAAAGGATTGAAAAATGAAAAGAGTTAAAAGAATTCTATTTTTGGTGGGTGGCATTCTATCGATCGTGATGGCGGCATCATTCTTCATCGTAGGGCTTGTATTCGTGGTTTTAGGACCCACCATCGGAGCCTATATGGCAGAGACTGACCAGCAAGCCGCAGATATTTTCTTAGGTGTTTATCTATCGATTGGTCTTGTTTTCGTTATCGTAAGCGTGTTTGGCATCATCAATGCGATTCTTTCGTTTAAGGCAATGAATAGCAATAGTAAATCGCTTATGGTCGCAAATATAGTATTTGGCATATTGAGCGATGTTATTGTCAATGTTGTCGGAGGCATCATCGGTTTCATCTTAATTGATAGAGAAAAGGAGGATAAAGACAATGCAATTGAAGGTTAGAAATAAATTATTCAACCCGAGAGGCTCATCCACGGTCAAGACGATGGATGATAAGCCTTATCTGAAAGTGGAGGGAAGATTCTTCAGCTTTAGGAAGAGGAAATACATCAAAGACTTAGAAGGCAAAACAATATATCAGGTAAGAAATAGGTTTTGGAATTTCTTCCTCCACAGCGCTTATATATTCGACGACAAAGGCGAGAAAATCTGCCAAGTGACCAGAAAACTATCTTTGAAATCCAAATTCGAGATTGTTGGAACATCCTCCGATTATAAAATCGACGGTGATGTAATCGGATGGAACTATAGCATAGTAAAGGATGGAAAAGTCATCGCCACAATCAGAAGGAAATTCGATATCACTGATTCTTTCATCCTAGACTCAAAAGATGAAGAGACTTCATTCGCTATCGCTTTAATCATCGCGATTGATAACATCATGGATAATGAAAGAGACAGCTCCGTATCCATAGACTAAAGAAATCATTCTGTAACCGTTTTCAATAAAAATTCAATATTTCATACAAAAATATTAATTAACGCAATTTCTGCGAAGATTTTAGGTATTAAATTCGTTTACAATTTTTTATAAACTTTCTTATGCGTGAGCATATGTGTATGGAAAAATAATATTTTTCTTTTATTATATTATTGATTTAGGCGAAGTATGCCTAAACGCCAGTGAATAGAATCGTAACGATCTACCTGGCATACAAAATCTTAAGTTAATGGAGGATTGAGTATGAAAAGTAAAATGTTAACAAGAATCCTAGGAGCCTTTGCTGCATTCAGCATGGCTGCTGGAGTTGGTGTCGCTATTGGCGTTGCTGCTGTAAAAGAAGCAGCGCCGGTACACGCTGCTGCCGGTGATGAAGTTGTCTATAAAGAAGTAACTTTTAGTTCTTCAACTATGGGCAGTTCCGTCAGTGGCTACACTAGCACTTGGACCAATACAACAACAGGCGATACCGGAATTGCTGTTAGTCTTACCAACTTTAACAACAATGGTAAAGGCTGGGATTATGTAAAATGTGGAAGAAAGAATAATGCTTCTGTTGGAACGATTACTACATCAGCAGCTATTGATGAAGCAATTACTAAAGTCGATGTTACAATTGACGCAATTACTGCATCAAAGGTAAATTCAATTAAACTTTATACTTCGCCAAATGGTTCATCTTGGTCATCCGTTGGAACCTATACCGCTGCTACAGGTACAAAGAGCGTTGCACTAACTACACCTACGCAAAACCTTTATTACAAGGTTGAGTTCGATTGTGCTTCTGGTTCTTCAAACGGATTGGTTACAGTATCAAAACTTGAATATTATTACATCGAACCTTCATCTGAAACTTATACCGTTTCATTTAATGCAAATGGTGGAAGCGGCTCAATGAGTGATGTCTCTGATGTCAAAGGAAGTTATATATTACCAGATAACGGATTTACAGCACCAGCCAATAAAGCATTTGCTGGCTGGAAGGCCAATAATGCTGGAGATTTAATTGCCGCTGGTGATTCTTACACCGTTTCAGCAAATGTCACGTTTTATGCCCAATGGGTAGATGCCTATACTGTCACTTATACAGCTGGTACAAATGGTAGTGGCTCCTATGCTCACGCTACGCAACCAGCAGGTTCCTACACTTTGTTGGACTTTGCAAGTTTGACAGGCGTTTCTGCTAATAGCGGATACCGCTTTGTAAATTACACAGTAAATGGCGTTGATAAAGATCCAGGAGATGTCATCACTTTGAGTGCTAGTACGTCAGTAGTGGTTAATTTTGAAGTCAAACCACTAGATACTACTTATGATTTTGCTACTAATTTCTCTACGTATGCCTCAACATGGAATACAACATATGGTTCTAAAACTTTAGCTGGAACCACAGACGTTGGAGGGAACTATTCCGCAACAATAGTTTTAGGTCGTGCAAATAAACAAGCCTCAGGAACTATTCCTACTTTGGCCGCGGCTAAAAATACGACAGTTGACAATATGATTGTTTTCACATTAACCGAAACAGGATACAAGATTAAAGATGTCACCGTCACATTTACTCAAAGAAGTTCAAATAAACCAACTTTAAATTTATTTAAAGGTAGCGACACAACCGCAAGCGGTATTACTGCTCTTGATACTGCAACAATTGGAACAAAATCAACTTTAAGTGTTGCTAGTTTAAACGACACTTCTTTCAGTGTTAATTGTATTGCATCCGGTACCTCAAATAACTGCTCTGTTGACTTATCGAGTATTTATATTTCTATCGAAGCCCAAGCCGCATATGGAACAACTGACCATATTAAGGTTACTGGTATGCCAAGAACTGTATATCACATTGGCGAAGTATATGATTCAACCGGATTGGCTGTTACAGCTTATGATGGCGCAGATGAATCAATAGCAAACTTTAAAGATGTCACTTCAAGCATCACAACAAGATTCAGGAGTGGTGTTTATACATTCGATGATACCGATGTTCCATCAACAGATATGTGGATTGAATACAAAGAAGGTGATTCAACTTATAGCACAGCTGAAGACATCACTATCTATGTTTATGCTCTTGCAGAATATCAACTCGTAGAATCCGCTCCTGCCGATTGGTCTGGAAACTACTTAATTGTCGCAACCGATAGCGATTCCAACTTAGTAGCTATGAATGGTGGCTTAGCAAATCCAGATGTCGAAGGTGGCTACCAAGTTGTTACTGAAAAATCTACTGGCATCATTGAAGCCGGCCAAGAAAACGAATGGACAATCGCTTCCTATTCAAACGGATATTCCATTCAAGGAAAATCTGGCAAATATATTGGTAGAGGTACTGATAGCAATGGTATGGATGTGAGTGATAGTGCATTGCTAAATACGTTAGCCTTCGCCGATGGTGAAGTGACTGTTTCTGGTAGTAGCACAGGAAGAAAATTATCATTCAGTGCTACTGGTAATAGATTTAGATACTATTCTTCCGGCGCAGTCAAACTCTATAAGCTGGTTGAGTCTAGCAATGCGGCCGCTTATGCTGCCCAATTCCTAAATGATTTGGGATCAATTTGCGATGCTAATGGCAATAGCGATGTAGATGATTTGAGTTTTACATGGGCCTGTCTTGCTATTGATTTTGGTGAATTAAGCGCCACGGATAAAGAACTGTTCAGAACCGGTGTTGCAAGTGCATCTGGTACTGATATTCAAAAAACCCTTGCTCTCTACGACTATGTTGCCGCTAAATATAACACAAGATTAGAAAGCGAAGATTGTGAGAACTATGATTTTATGGGTCGTGAACCACAACCGCTTGCCCAAGGCAGAATTGTCAGTATCATTGAATCTTCAGAAGACAAAACAATGATTGGTGTTATTGGTGCTCTCACCATTGCAACAATCGCCGCCTTCTCTGTGATTACTCTTAAAAAGAGAAAATCAATCTAATCAAAGATTGTTAAAAGAATGACCATCATCGCATGATGATGGTTTTCTTTATATGGTGGTATAATTTCCGTATGAATAAAATAGCAAGAACATGGGTTGTTATAGGCGATTCGTTTGGAGCGATTAATGAAGATCCTGAAGCATGGACTTTTGGAGCCCTTAAAAAGGGCTATGTTGATAGAACGATAGATAAGTTATCCTTTGATGTTAAAAAGATTAATATAAGCGTTTCTGGATATCAGACTAAGGATTGGTTAAAAGAACCTATACAAAAAGGGGATTTCTATACCATTCTTTTAGGCACTAATGATTGGTGGGGGAGTGATATTAGGGTAGGGGATAAAAGTTCCTACTTAAATAGAGAACCCAACACAATATTAGGAAACTTAGGGGTTTTGATTGACAGAATAAGGGATATTGATAAATACAATCCTATATTCGTTATGAATCCAGTTGAAAGTGCTTTATTCGTATATAAGCCAGACTTCTATAACAATCGTTCGGTGATATCGACAAATCCAGTCAATGGAAGAACCATTAAAGATATTGCAGACGCTATATATAAATATGTAAGAGGATATAACATTATTCCTATTAATTTACATGACTTATCAGGAATAACACCCGCTAACTGTGTTAAATTTCAAAGAAGGATGATTAATGGAGAAATAAAAGATATTCCTTATCCAGAATATTTGAAATATCCTTTTGATCCATCCGTGGAGACTTTATATCCATATCCAGAAGAATCATTTGATTATACATATGATGGTTTACACCCTACTGATAAAGGGTCGGAAGTCATTGCGGAAATGCTCGCTAAATACATTAACGAGTATTACGAAGAATAAGCAATTCTAAACAGTATAAAAAAGTTTACACAAAATATTTTCACTAATTTAATTTTCGTCAAAATTATTAAATTAAAAGTTTACACATCATAAAAATATAAAAACTATTACTTTGTAATAAAATGAGAATAAATATTTGCATGATTAATTTTTAAAATTCTAAAATTTAAAATATTTTAATTTAAAAAGTTGACACGTGTTAAATAATGTTCTTTAATTATGGCATGGTTAAAGATCAATATTCTTCATCGGCACGAACAAAAAAGAACATAAGAGAATCCTGCTTGCTGATGCTTTTGAATAAGAAGAATGATGAATTAGAAGTTAAAGAATTATGTAAGGTAGCAGGAATCTCTAGAACCA
Source organism: Bacilli bacterium (assembly GCA_017468925.1). Lineage (GTDB taxonomy): Bacteria > Bacillota_I > Bacilli_A > RFN20 > CAG-826 > UBA4951. Next base: position 33,088 of record JAFUHI010000002.1, read on the forward strand.
CCTTCTATAATCATTATCAGTCGTTGGATGAATTATTTATCGATTGCCTTGAAAACAAGCTTTCTAGGCTATCTAACGAGCTTAAAAACAAAAACTATGATGAAGATGATTATCTAGATTCATTATTGTTTGATTTATCCGTATTCTTCAAAGGTGATCAAGAACAAATTTCATCATTGGTGTCGGTCACTGGTTCTTATTTTTATGAATATATAAAAAATATCGTCAATGATAATTTGATGAAATGGTTAAATTTATATCACGATGATTTGTTGGAGAATAACGATTTTAGGATGTATATATCATTATGTTCTCATTCAATCGCAGGCTTATATTTTGACTATTTTAAAAAGGAGCTTGATTGCTCCTTGTTAGATATCGTAAGCGTCTCTAAGAATCTCTATAAGCCTCTTCTCAAGGTCAAGAAACCCCGCCAGAAAAAGTCATTATTTTAAGACACTTATATGTAACAGCCTCCAAAACGGGGGCTTTTTATATAGCCAAAATCTTTTCGATTGCGTTATTTAGTTCGCTGACATCTGCGTTTTCTATATCACCAGAGTCCGCTAAAAAAGTCAGTTTTGGATTGATTGGAAGCCTATCTATTATTTCTAAGTCGTATTTTGCTGCAGCTTCATCGCTTTTGCCTTCACCGAAGACAGAAATCTTCTTTCCGCAGTCGGGGCAAATTAGATAAGACATATTTTCAATGATGCCTAACACTCTTATATTCATCTGCATCATCATGTTAACACTTTTCTCAACTATCAAAGAGACTAGGTCTTGAGGAGAGGTGACTACGATTGAAGCCTCGACTGGCAATTGCTGAAACACAGTCAAAGGAACATCGCTTGTGCCTGGCGGCATATCGATTAATAAATAATCAAGATCACCATAAATTACTTCGGTGAATAATTGGCCTACGAAACTGGAGACCATTGGGCCTCTCCAAATGACAGGCGCGGCTTCATCATCCAATAAGCAATTCGCAGACATGATTTCTATCTCGCCTTTTTTGCTCATGCAGGGGAAGATGCCAAGATCATTCCCGCTGGCTTTTTCTTTAACGCCAAAAATCTTTGGGATGGATGGACCCGTAACGTCCGCGTCTAGTATTCCAACCTTATATCCTTTTTTGGATAAGGCGACCGCTAATAAGCTTGTCACCATGCTTTTGCCAACTCCGCCTTTTCCAGATATAACGGCAATCACATGTTTGATATTAGTTGCCTCGTGGGCTTTTAATTTCGGGATGCCGCCATTTCTAGAAGGGCAATTGCTCGCGGAGCAGCCTTCGCACACATGATCGCAGTTGCTTTCGTTTATTTCTTTTTCGCTCATAGAATTTTCCTCTGGTACGTATTTTATCAAATATAAAAATATTTAAGTAATAAGATGCAATAAGATAAGTGGTTATATCTTAATGTTATCTTCTAGCCTTATATCGCTCGCGGAAGCGCCTACCATTATTCGATATATTCCTGGATTGACTCTCCAGGCGTTTATCTTGTCATCGAAGTAGGCTAGAGATTTATTCTTGAAAGATAACGTTATTGTTTTCTTTTCACCGGGGTTTAGCAGGGTTTTTTGAAACCCAATTAGTTCTTTGGCGGGTCTATCTTCGAATGCGTTTCTTCCATCTATATAGACCTCTGATATTTCTTTTCCAGCGACATCTCCGATATTGGTGATGTCATAAGAAACGACGAATCCATCATTTGTTTTATCTATTTTTAGATTATCGTATTTGAATTTCGTATAACTTAACCCATATCCAAAGGGATAATTGACTTTGATTCCTTTAGTCTCGTATAAGCGATATCCAACATATATGCGATCGTCATATATATCGTGATTCAAATCTCTTTTGTGGAGGAAGGGGTTGACGTTTGTATCCTCAATGAATGATTCGGTCAATTTGCCTGAAGGATTAACTTCGCCAGTCAGTAGTTTGGCCAATCCTTCGTTTGTGGCCTCTCCACCAAATGGGACATATAATATCGCTTTAGCGTCGTTAACGAAGTCCGATACATCAATCACCCCGCCGGATTCAATTACAACGACTAGATTTTTGGTGAACTTAGAAATCTCTTTTATTACGTCGATTTGAATCGAGTCTAATTTAAGGGTTTCTCTATCATAACCTTCGCATTCTAGGCATCTATTTGTCCCAACAACGATTATTGAGACATCGCTTTCTTTGGCGATTCTTTCACAATCGTAGAAGAAGATGTTGTAGTGGCCTCCAAAGCCAAACTTATATTGGTATCCGCATTGGTATTCGATACGGGATTTATCAAGTTTCTCTTTCAATAGAGACGCAAGTCCTTTTTGCTTGATTCTAAACCTAGTATCGAATTCACCATATGGATTATCACCAAGATTATTTGAGCCACCTCCGCCTAGTTCTGGTATCTCTGAATGCTCGCCAAAAACTCCAATCCTTTGGCCGTTCTTAAGCGGGAGGATATTGTCATTGTTTTTTAGCAATACCGCGCCTTCTAGAAGGGTTTTGACAGCAATTTCATGCCTTTCTTCGTTGTTATATTTAACGAACCTAGTTTCTTTTGCACTTAATATCTTATTCGTCCATGCTTCTATTCTTTTAACCGATACATCGATATCCTTTTCGGTGATGGAACCATCCTTCAAGGCATTTCTAGTTAATTCATATGTATCGTGCCATGCAGGGTGAGGCATCTCCAAATCAAGCGAGGCTTTTAAGGCCAGAGGTCTATTATGAACCGCACCCCAATCAGACATAATAAGGTTCTTATAATGCAATTCATCTCTTAAGACTTTTTTTAATACATGTTTGTTTTGGGAAACCAATTCACCATTGACTCTATTGTATGAGCACATGATTGCCCAGGGGTCTGCTTCGATAGCAATCTCAAACGCTTTCGTATATATTTCCCTCAACGTCCTTTCATCCATATCGCTGGAACATTGGAGTCTAGCGTATTCTCTATTGTTAGCAAGATAATGCTTCATTGAACAAGATACACCGCGGTTTTGCAAAGTTTTTATATATGTTTTAGCAATTTCACCCGTTAGAAGAGGATCTTCAGAAATATATTCAAAGTTGCGACCGCATAATGGATTCCTCTTTATGTTTACTGATGGGCCTAGAAGCACATCGACATCATTCAAGACGCATATATCGCTTATGGCATCGACATATTGCTCAACGATATCTTGGTTCCAACTGGAAGCAAGGCAAGTGATAGAAGGCATCCATAATAATGGTTCTGCGTAATGCGGGCCAATCGGACCATCTTGAAGAGATAAGCTATGGGCTTTTCCGTTTAGCCCTTCTGTATGTTGTTCATCGTTTTCGCTTCCGCTTAATAGCTTTATTTTTTCTTCTAGAGAAAGGTTTGTATAATCAAACTTCATATATGACTCCCAGAATATTTTATTTACTGATTATACATTATTTTTCTGGTGAAAAACCAAGATAAGCAAGTCTAAAAATGGTATCATTACCTCACAATGGAAAAACCAAAGAAAAGAAGAAGTTATAAAAGAATGCTATGGACTGGAGAAGATATAGCGATGCTCCAGGACAATAGAGAAAGAGATAGTAGACGCAATAAAGCTTCATCTGATGATTATAAAAATCATATAGATGGTGCCTAATCAATATATCTTTCTCTTGATTATTTGCCTTCTCTAGTATAGAGTTAATCTCGCTCTTGGGGTGTAGCCAAGCGGTAAGGCATCGGTCTCTGAAACCGAGATGCACTGGTCCGATCCCAGTCACCCCAGCCACATTAAAGAAATGCTTCAATGTTCTATTGAGGCTTTTTTTATTATTTCTGGCAACTCTTCGCATTTATTGACTATAAGAAGGTGAAAGGCATAAGCTGCTCAAAACTTGCCATAGTCAACGAAAAGGAGAGCGAATGAATAAGATAACTGTTAAGAATGTTGCGATTAATGTCACCGGAACTGGTGACAATGATTATATTAGTTTGACTGATTTAGCTAGAATCAAAAACCCTAAGGAACCAAAAGACGTTATCAAAAACTGGATGCGTCTAAGGTCCACATTAGAGTTTTTGGGCATATGGGAGACACTAAATAACCCAAATTTTAAAGGGGTCGAATTCGACCAGTTTAAAACTGAATCCGGTCACAATTATTTTGTAATGACTCCAACGAAATGGGTGAGGGAAACAAACGCAATAGGTTTTAAAACTAAGTCAGGGAAATATGGTGGTGGCACTTTTTCCCATCGTGATATTGCCTTAGAGTTTGCTTCATGGATATCACCCGAAGTTAAACTCTATATCATTAAAGAGTTCCAAAGATTAAAAGTACAAGAATCTGAGCAACTTGAATGGAACGGCAAAAGACTTTTTACTAAGTTAAATTATCTTATCCATACTGACGCAGTAAAAGAGCATTTGGTTTCAGTTGATTTATCAGATGAGCAGAAAAGCCATATTTACGCAACCGAGGCTGATTTGCTCAATGCCGCTCTGTTTGGCAAAACCGCCAAGGAGTGGAGGGATCAAAATCCCGACAAAGAAGGTAACATCAGGGACTATGCCAGTGTCATCGAACTTGCCATCCTAAGCAATCTTGAGTTTCTCAATTCAAAACTAATAGCGAATAACATCTGCCAAGGAGAAAGATTAGTTTTGCTTAACCAAGAAGCCAATAGAGAAAAAGAACTGTTCAACAAAAACAGCATTAAATCAATAACTAAGTCAAGCAAGATATGATTTAATGACTTGGCTGAGCTCTTTTTGAGAAAAAATGCAACTTTCTGTATAAAATAATGATTTAATTAAAAGAGAAAAAATTTTTGATATTGTTTTAGCAGATATTTCAAGGAGGTCATTTATGGCACAAATCAAATGCCCCAACTGTGGGGAAATCATCCAACTAGACAAAGGTTCGTATGATGCGTTATTGAACGCTATCGAGAAAGAAGAAATTCGCAACCAAGTCAAAGAGCAAACATCTTTAAAAGAAGCGGCAATCAAAGCCGAATACGATTTAAGAATCCAAAAAGAAAAAGAAGCTTCAAACAAAGAAAGTTCTGACCTAAAGCATCAGATAGAAATACTACAAAAGCAAATCGAAGCTAACCAAAGCACCACAAAATTGGAAGTCGAAAAAGCTCTAGCCAAAGCAAAAGAAGATTTAAACAAGAAAGATATTGAATTAGCACAGATTAAAGCGGAATCTGTAGCGAAATTGAATGAAGAAACGTTAAAAATTAAATCTGAAGTCGATAAACTGAAAGCGGAACTAAAACTTCAGGAACAGACCTTAAAGCACCAAAACGAGAAGGAAATAAATGATAAGGCAAATGAGATTGCCTCGTTGAAGAACCAACTCATCCAAAAAGATCAGCAAAACGAAATCGACACCAAGAATCTCAAAGAGAAATTTGAAATCGAATTAAAGACCAAAGACCAGGAAATCGTATTCTATAGAGATCTCAAAGCTAGAATGTCCACGAAGATGCTTGGAGAAACTCTCGAGCAGCATTGCTATGCTTCTTATGGACTCATTAGACCTACTCTTCCTAGAGCGACTTTCGAAAAGGATAACGATGCTAAAACCGGTTCTAAAGGCGACTTCATTTTTAGGGAAACAACAGAAGAGGGCGCAGAATTAATCTCCATAATGTTTGAGATGAAAAATGAGGCGGACCAGACCGCAACCAAACATAAGAATGAGGATTTCTTCAAGGAACTTGATAAGGACAGGAAAGAAAAGAATTGCGAATACGCGGTTCTAGTCTCCACGCTAGAAATCGATAACGAGGAATATAACGCTGGTATCGTTGATGTCTCAAACAAATACGAGAAGATGTATGTTGTTAGACCTCAATGCTTCATTCCTATCATCACTTTACTTAGAGGCGCCGCACTTAATGCCGCCAGATATAAAGACGAATTAGTCATTGCAAGAAGCCAATCTGTCGATGTCACAAATTTTGAAAACAACCTGAACGACTTCAAAGAGAAGTTTGCCTATAATTACAATATCGCCAGCAAAAAATTCCAAGATGCAATTGAAGAAATCGATAAAACAATAACACACCTAACCAAGGTCAAAGAAGGACTGACTAGCGCTGAACGTAACCTAAGACTTGCTAACGACAAGGCACAAGATGTAACCATCAAAAGGCTAACGAAAAATAGCCCATCGGTTAAAGCCAAATTCGAAGCGTTAGAAAACGAATCAGACGAATAAAAAGAAAACTCAGCCAAGGAAACAAGGCTGAGTTTTTTGTTTGTTTTATTCCGCTTTCGTTAATCCGATGACTATCTCAACCATCTTTTTCATCTCTTGGACAGAAGCGTATTCATAACGTCCGTGATGATTGTAGGAGCCTGTTCCCAAATTTGGTGTTGGGCAGCCTAAGAATGAGAAGGTCGCTCCATCGGTTCCGCCTCTAATTGGCTCAAAAACCGCATCAATTCCCAACTCTTTATAGACCTTTTTGGCGTGTTCGACCGCGCGAGGATCTTTATCAAACACCTCTTTCATATTCCTATAATCTTGTCTGATTTTGACTTCGACTCTGCCTTTGGGATATTTGAGGTTCAGATAAGCCGCGGCCTTATACATCGCATCCTCTTGCTCGTGCAATTTCTTTAGATCGTGGTTTCTGATGATATAGCCAAGCTTGGTTTCGTTGCTTGTGCCTACGATGCTATTCAAGTGATAGAAACCATCATGCCCTGATGTGTGTTCTGGCCTCATAGCAGGATTGAGAAGCGAATCGAATTCTTTGGCTAAATGAATCGCATTTACCATCTTGCCTTTGGCTTCTCCTGGATGGACCACAAAACCTTTTACGGTTATTTCTGCGTGGGAGGCATTGAAGTTCTCCGTTTCAATGATGTGAGGGAATGCCCCATCGATTGTGTAGGCCCATTCCGCACCGAACTTTTTCGCATCGAAATGCTCAGGCCCTCTCCCTATCTCTTCATCCGGTGTGAAGAGGATGCAGATGGTTCTATGTTTCTTTTCTGGATTCTCTTTGTAATATCTCAAGGCTTCCATGATGATGGTTAACCCCGCTTTATCATCCGCGCCAAGCAATGTATCGCCAGATGTTACTATCAAATCTTCTCCAACATGTCTTTTCAAATCTGGGAACTGCTCTGGTCCCATTGAATATTCTTCGTTTAATTTGATTGGGCCTCCATCATAGTTCTCAATCAGCTGAGGTTTGACGTCTTTTCCGCTTAATTCCAAAGCTGTATCGACGTGGGCGTTTAGTCCAATCGGCTCTAAATCTTTCTCGCCTTCGACTTTTGCGTATAATCTTCCGAATTCATCGATTTCCCCATTAATTCCTAATTCTTTTAGGTCCTCAAGCAATTTTCTTGTGAGATCCAATTCCTTAGCCTCGGATGGGGTGGAAAGCGACTCATCGTTGCTTTGGGTATCGATTTTTACATATGAATAGAAACGTTCGACTAGTTTGTCCATATTTTTCTCCTTTGAACATATTCACCAAATAAGTATAACTTAAAAACTTGAATAGTCATTCATTTTGGCTAGAATAAACACGATAGTTAAAGGAGTCTAACCATGGAAAACACAATCGGCGCATTAAATCTAGAGGCCTTAAGGAAGAATTATGAGGCTGATAGCAAGAACACTCTAGTGAGACATTCATTAAGCAGAAACCCAGTTTCTTCTGTCGTATATGAATCAGGGAGCGTTATCCCTTTATCAAACAATTTCTCCATTTCAGTCAAAACATCATCCGTCTGCAACCAAAAGGCCAGTGGCCGTTGCTGGATATTCGCAGGATTAAATGTTTTAAGAGAGGTCGTTGCAAAGAAACTAGGAATATCTAGATTCGAATTCTCCCAGAATTACATTTCATTATATGACAAGATAGAGAAAGCAAACTTCGCTTTGGAATCATTCATCACTTTGGCGGATAAAGATCATGATGATAGGGTTGTCGCCCATTTGCTCACCGATCCAGTGGGTGATGGAGGCCAATGGGATATGTTCGTCAATCTCGTTAACAAATATGGTCTTATGCCAAAAGACGCCTTCCCAGAGACATATCAATCAAACAACACCAGGGAAACCGATATATTGGTCAATAGAGAAATAAGACATTTTGCTTATCTCGCCCACAAATTGTATGAAGAAGGCAAAACCGGGGAGATTAGACCACTAAAGAATAGAACCATGCAAAGATTCTATAACCTGTATCTAAATTCCTTTGGTGTACCTCCAACCACCTTTGATTTCCAATACGAAGACAAAGATGGAAAATACCAAATCGAGAGGGGAATGACGGCGAAATCGTTCTTTGAAAAATACATTGGAGATGAAATCAACCAATATCAATCTCTTATCAATTCCCCAACAAAAGATAAGCCATTCATGAAGAACTTCACGATTGCTTTCTTAGGCAACGTCATCGAAGGGAAAGAGATAAATCACCTTAATCTCCCAATGGAAAGAATCAAGGAATTAATCATCGCCCAATTAGAGGCTGGCGAACCAGTCTGGTTTGGAAGCGATGTCGGTTTCTATCGCGATAGAGACAGCTTTGCTTGGGACGATAATGCATTCGATTACGTTTCCTCTTTCGGCTTTGATGCTGAATTTGAGAAAGATGGAATGCTTGATTATAAGAGCAGCGCGATGAATCACGCGATGGTTATAACAGGCGTTGATATAGTTGATGGCAAACCAACCAAATGGAAGATTGAGAATTCATGGGGCGGAGAAAACGGATTAAGCGGCTATTACATCATGAGCGATACATGGTTCAGCAAATTCGTATACCAGGCTGTCATCTTCAATAAATATCTTTCTGAGGAAGAGAAGCAAGCGGCTTCTGAAAAGCCCACGATTCTATCTCCTTGGGATCCAATGGGGACTTTAGCGGATTAATATGCCCTCAATCGAGATAAAGAATCTTTCAAAAATATATAACGAAGGGCTCGACAACGAAGTCAAAGCCCTCGATGATGTTTCATTTTCTTTAGATGAAGGCGAATTCGTTATAATTCTAGGTCCTTCAGGTGCGGGGAAAAGCACCTTGCTAAATATATTAGGCGGCATGGATTTCGCCACAAAAGGCTCGTATCTTGTCGGCGGGAATGATGTGGTCAAATACAAATCATCCGAATTAGGCAAATTCAGGAGAAAAGACATAGGATTCGTTTTCCAATTCTATAATTTAATGCCTAATCTAACCGCATTAGAGAATGTTGAATTAGCGGCCTCGGTCGCCGATAACGCTTTTTCCAGCGCGGAAATATTGAAAGAAGTGGGGTTGGAGAAAAGAGCAGCGAACTTTCCCTCCCAGCTATCTGGAGGAGAGCAACAAAGAACTGCGATTGCTAGGGCAATAGTTAAAAACCCGAAACTTCTTTTATGCGACGAGCCTACAGGCGCATTGGATTCAAAAACCGGCTCATCAATAATTTCTTTGCTTTACAAAATATCGAAGCAATACAAGAAAACAGTCATAATCGTAACCCATAATGCGAAGCTTGCGGAATGCGCGGGAAGATTAATCAGAATAAGCGATGGCAAAATCGCCTCAAACGAAATAAATAAGAACCCAAAGAGGCCTGAGGAGATAATCTATTGAGCTTCTTTAAAAAGAAACGTGAAGGCAAATCCCTTTTCTCTTTGCTAATTAAGCAAGGGATTAGAGAGATCAAAGGGTCTTTGGCTCAATTTTTATCCGTTATCGCAATAGGTGGCATCGCCGTAACTTTGTTTGTGGGATTGCAGGCAAATGCACAATCCTTAGAGCAAAGAGTGGAGACGATGTATAAGGATGGAAATCTTGCGGATATTTTTGTCACAACCAACCCAATTCAATATGATGCTGAAGATGAGCAAAACATCAAAGATATCATCGGTTATAACGGTCAAGTCGAGTCCAGATTCTATACGTATGTAAAACTCAATTCCAATAATGTCGTCTGTGGAATCGCCCCTAAATATCCAACCATTTCTAAAGCCTCGGAAATAATAGAGAAATCAGATAAGATGGATGAAAGCCATTATTTTATTGTTGACGAAGTTCTATGCGGTGATAATATCGCTGAAGCGGCAGGATTATCACTCGGTTCAACCGCGACAGTTTCAATCGATTTATCAACCTATGGAGTAGAGCAATCTTCAATCGAGCTTTTGGATCCTTTCGTGAAGGAGGGGATGAATAATCCGCTGAGAGGAGGATCAATAGATTTCGAATTTGAAGTAACTGGCATAATGAAACACCCAGAGAATGTGGAAAGAGCGTCTTATTCGACTTCTCTTTTTATATTATCCACATATACATTGAAGGATACGGTTGAATCATACTTAACATCTTATTTCAAAGAATTGCCTTCGACTATTTTGAATTACATCATCGATAATCTATTTGAGATGGATGGTGGTCCATCTTTATTCCCTCCACCAAATCAATATCTTGTAAAACTTGTGAATTCATCAAAAGCAGACGAGTTTTGTGCAAAAATCAATGCATATTTTGATAAAAAAGGCGAGAACAACAATTTATATAATCTCTCGACCAGAGACAATATGTCCTTTGCGATGACTATGCATACAGACGTTACCCAAGCAAGGCAACTAACGTATGTATTCCCTTTTGTTTTCTTCGCAGTGGCGATATTAGTAATCCTTACAACGATGAGCCAGATAATAGTCAAAGAGAGAACCCAGATTGGCACATTAAAAGCGATTGGCTTATCTAGAAGAGAAATCAATTTCCATTATATGGGATTGACTATGGCGGTTGTATCGATTGGGGCGTTAATAGGAGAGATATTGGGTCCATTAATAATACCTGGAATAATGGGTGCGAAATATGATTTGCTATATAACCTGCCCGCAAGAGGTTTTACCTTCCCAATACTAGAGGGATTATTGACGCTTTTTGCTTTCCTTGCTATTGCTGCCATAACCACATTCTTAATTGTAAGAAAAGAAGTGGCGATGGAGCCTGCTCAATCTATGAGGCCTTCAACGCCTTCCATCAAATTAAAAGGGAGAAATACAAGTAAATTAAAACTAAATCCTCACTTATTATCACTTAAGATGGCTTTTAGAAACATCATTACATCTCTAGTCAAATCTTCGATGGTGATAATAGGGGTTTTGGGTTGCACCGCTCTTCTCGTCTGCGGATTCGGAATAGAAGATACGATAAATTATGGTGTAGAGACCGACCCTTATGTTAATTCGGGGGCTGATGTGACTGCGACTTTAGCCATCGCAACATCTATGGATAAATTGAGGAACGATTTATATGTCATAGATAAAGATGGCAATGAGATTGTCGACGGATTCCAGCCATATTCTAGGCTTCCTGGAACGATATATCACGAAGGCGTTGGATATAACTCCTACATCCAAGTCAATGGAGTTTATGAGTCGAAAAACGATGAAAAGAAAGACTATTTCGTCTATGAATTCGACGAAGATAAAGTAATTGTTTCAAGCAAAGTTGCAAGAAGGTTAAATCTAAGCCCTGGTGATGAAGTAACATTTTCTGTGCGTGGAAATGATGTCAAAGCAGAGGTGCAATACATCTTTGACGCTTTCTTTGATAATGGTGTTTTCATCCATTCATCTTCCTCGCTTCTAAATACAGAAATAACATCATTTTCCGGTGCGTGGATTAAGACTAAAAATGTTGGTTTAAGAGAAGAGGCGAAAGAGAAAATATCCGAATTGGATTATGTTGCTTCCTCTGACACTCAAGAAGACTGGGTAAGTAGAGTAAGCGACATCATGTCTAGCATCATGATTATGACAAATGCGGTCAAAATCTTTGCAATTCTCCTCGCAATTGTCGTTTTATACAATCTAGGCTTGATGAATTTCAAGGATAGAATGAGAGATATCGCTACGATGAAAGTGCTTGGATTTAACCGCTTTGAGATCGCTTCTTCCTTGCTTTGGGAAACGATGTCGCTGACTTCTTTCGGGGTGGCGATAGGCTTGGTTATAGGGAAGCCTTTTATGAGATTGGTTTTGTATATAAATCAGGTCGAATTGGTGGACTATTTATATACAGTTAAACCACTCACTTATGTATATTCTTTCTTACTTACTTTCGTTGTCGCTTTAGCGGTCAATATGTGGCTTGCCACCAGAAGCGAAAAAGTCAAAATGATCGAGTCGCTTAAATCAGTTGAATAAATTAACCTACGTAGCAATCAAGGAATGCATTTAGAAGAGGTGCGTAATAGCTTTCCGCGCTTTCATGATTCCATGAGATATAATTTCCGTATTCTGGATATTCCGTTACATCAGAAGAGTTTAAAGCCATATTTTCGAAATTTGTTTTGACATCATCCCCGACATTTTCAAGGAAGGCTAGCTTATCAAGCCTATCGTCAGAGAAATAGGTTGATGAGACGTAATAACCACCATCCTCGCCTTTTGAGATGGTATCGTTAAAGACAACCATTCCATCTAATATTGAGCGGCCAGGTATTTCTCTATCGATTCCTGGATCAACGTGATGGAAGGCAGGCACATAGCCATTATCAAATCCAAAATCGGTGTTGTATTTGTTGCTTAAACCATATTTGTCTTTGAAGTTTTGCCACACCTCGGTGTTAAGATTCCCATCTTCATCGACTGGGCGAGATATTGGATCGTCGCAATCGTATAGATATAAGACGCCTTCATGGTCTTTCTTTGCCCAATCCTTGAAGGAGTGGCGGCCGATATAAGAGCAATCGCCGCAGCTTTTTCTCATCCAGCCAATCGTGAATTTTTCATTCCCTGCATATAAAGCATTTAGTTGTGTGTTGCTTACATAAAGCGTTTTCCCTGGTTTTATTCTTTCATCCATCCAGCTGGAGAATTTCTCATATTCAACTGCCCAAGGGTCATCATCGCCGTTTCTTGTCTTGCTATATTTAAGAGCGCCGTTTTCAAATATTCCAATTGTTTGGTCACTAGAAGATATATTAAGCCCAAATCTTGAGGCGCCTTCTCCAAATTCAGTGTAACTTATCGCATATATAAGAAGATTATTCTTTTTCATATATGAAAGAATATTTGGCCTAAAGGAATTAATCCAACAGCCACACGTATCGTTCTTTTTATAAACAAGCAATACGAAATCAGTTTCGTTAGAGATTAAAGAAGTCAATTCAGCATGATCAATCAAATCAAAGTGAGCGTTCTCGCTCTCTAATGTCTCATCATATAACCTTCCGTATTCAATCGTTATTGGAGAGGTTGAATTAGTTGGATTATCGCAAGAAGAGACAATAGACAACATACTAGAGACCAATAAGGGGAATAAGAAGTGTTTTTTGTTCATAATGCGGATATTGTAGCACAACAAAAATCCTTTTAAAAAGCCTTATAGTTTTCGTGCAGAAAAAACACGTAAAAAATCGATGAAAAAACACGTAAAAAATTCGAATGAAAATCAAAATTTTATAATTAATAAAAAAACTACGTAATAAATAAATAAAATTATAAAACGTAAAGAATATTTAACCATCAAAAAGCCCTTTCAAAAACCTCATCAAAAAAATGTTGTTGAATTTCACCTCATTTTAATCGATTATTTTTGTCGTTAAATTCCGACTCTAATAAAGCGGGAGGAGACATTCGTTACTGATTCAATTTCTGGCAAAGAACTGGAGGTTATTGGGATGGAATCTTCTAACACTATTATCAGTCTGGTGAACGTGACAAAAGTCTTTGAAGATGGAGCGACTGCGGTCGATTCTTTTAATTTAGACATCAAAAAAGGCGAATTCGTCACAATCCTAGGCCCATCGGGTTGCGGCAAATCGACAACCCTCCGCATGATTGCTGGGTTCGATATACCGACCAGCGGGCAGATCCTCATCAACGGTGAGGAAATCACTAACCTGCCACCAAACAAAAGACCTGTTAATACGGTCTTCCAACGTTATGCGTTATTCCCGCATTTAGATGTCTATGATAACGTAGCATTCGGATTAAAAATCAAGAAAGTACCGGTCAAAACCACCAATAAGAATGGCGAAGAAGTGGTAAAGATGAGACATCTTTCACCAAAAGAGATTGACCAGAAGGTCGCGAAAGCTTTAGCAATCGTCGATATGGATGAGATGGAAGATAGAGACGTCTCCACCTTATCAGGCGGTCAACAGCAACGTGTCGCTATCGCTAGAGCCTTGGTAATGGACCCAGAAGTATTGCTTCTAGATGAGCCATTATCCGCTTTAGACCACAAATTAAGACTTGATATGCAAGTTGAATTGAAGCAAATGCATAAAAAGTTAGGCATCACCTTCATTTATGTCACTCACGACCAAGAAGAAGCTCTTTCGATGTCTGATAAGATTGTCGTCATGAAAAGAGGCGCTATTCAGCAAGTCGGCACCCCAGAAGAGATATATAACGAGCCAATAAATGCCTATGTCGCCGACTTCATCGGTGAAAGCAACATTTATAGCGGCACCATGTCAAGCAAGCTGCATGTGCGTTTCCTAGGAAAGACATGGGAGTGCGTCGACGATTTCGCTCTCAATGAGAAAGTCGATATCATGATTCGCCCAGAAGACGTCATCCTCGGTCCAGAAGGCAAAGGCGTCGTTGATGGAGTGATCGATAGCAAGGTCTTCAAAGGCGAAGATTATTCTTTCATCATAAAGGTAGGCAAAGCAGAAGTCCTCTGCCGCGATAAAAAGAATAGGGAAGTCGGCGATAAAGTTTCTATCTCCGTCGACCCCGAGAATCTCCAAATCATGCATAAAGAAATGATGGAGAATCAATGGACTGATTGCTATATAAATGATAAGAACCAGGTCGTCATCGGAGATGATGTTTTCGAAGCCGATGTGACCAAATTATTGAAAGATGGATTCATCGATGATGATGGATATTTAACAAGCAAGGCCGGCAAACGTTACGACTTAAAAGATGCTGGTGTAATTGTAGAATGTTCATTCGATGATATCATCATCTCAGATAACCTAGAAGAAGGCATAACAACTGGAAAAATCGTTTCTTCAGTCTGGATTGGCGACCATTATCAAGACATCATCAGAACCGACGATGATGAAGACTTTGTGGTCAATACTCCATACACTTGGATGGAGAACGATGTCGTATCGATAAACATCAATAAAGAATCATTGCGTCTTACTTTGAAGAAGGGGTTAGACAACTATGCAATCGACTAAGAAAAAAGGGCTCAAGCGTTTCTTCTCATTTAAGAGGAAATACCTTGCTATCCCTTATAGCGTCTTTCTGGCGTTATTCGTCATAGTCCCTATTCTCATTATCCTTGTCTACGCTTTCACAGACACCTTGGATGATGGGACACTTATTTTCTCCTTCAAGGCTTTGACCTCTTTCTTTACTTCACCAAGCAAAATCAACGTTTTGGTTGTTTCCTTATTCATTGGTATTCTTAACACTCTTATATGTTTGCTTATTGGTTATCCGCTTGCCTATTTGCTCGCGAATAATAAATACAATAAGAATAAGATCTTGGTCATGTTATTCGTCATGCCGATGTGGATTAATTTCGTCTTAAGGACAGGTGCGACTAGAGATGTTCTCTCTTTCCTTGGAATCAACGGAGGCAACCATCCATATCTCGCAACAATGATAGGTATGGTTTATAACTACCTTCCATTCACCATCTTGCCTTTATATACGACGATGCTTAAGCTCGACAAGAGCCAAATTGAAGCGGCTAGAGACTTAGGATGCAACCCAGTGCAAACATTCACGAAAAGCATCTTGCCCCAAAGCATCCCTGGAATTGTCTCAGCAGCAGAGATGGTATTTATGCCTACTATTTCTTCCTATGTTATCTCGGATACATTATCGGAAGGAAAAGTCACATTATTTGGCAACATCATATATTTAAATTTCTCTCAATCGCAATGGAACGAAGGATCATTTATGGCGTTCGTCATGTTGATACTGGTGGGCATTACGATGCTTATTTCTAAGAAATTCGATAAAGGGGAGGCGCGCATTTCCGCGAATAATTTATGGTAAATCAAGAAAATGAATTATTGCTAACTAGCCCTTCCGAGAAGAAAGCTAGATTCAAAAGGAAAAGGGATAAGGTCATTGCCCAATTCATCATTTGGACAATCCTCATCGTCATGTATATCCCCATCCTTGTCCTTATCGCCTATTCTTTCACAACCGCGGATAACATCGGAACCTGGACTGGGTTCAGCTTCGATTTATACGCTAGACTATTCACCAGCAAGACCGGAAACGAGATTATGGTGGCGTTAGGGAACACCTTGCTCCTTGCTTTAGCCTCATCTCTTATCTCAGTTATATTAGGCACAACCGGTGCGATTGGCGCTTTCTATTCGAAAAAGAGAACCAGAACCGCTATAGAGTCGGTTACCCAGATTCCTGTCGTTAACGCCGAGATCGTTATTGCCATGTCATTAACAGTCATGTTTGTGTTCGTTGGAAGCTATCTCTTTGGCGGCGCTAATGTCTTTAGTTTCTGGACTCTTTTAGCGGGTCATGTGATATTATCGCTCCCATTTGTCTATCTATCCGTTAAACCAAAGCTTCAGCAGATGGATCCAGCTTTATATGAGGCTGCTTTGGATTTGGGTTGTACCCAAAGAAGCGCCTTATTCAAAGTGGTGGTGCCAGAGATTATGCCTGGCATCCTCTCCGGATTCTTATTATCAATCACCTTATCTCTCGATGACTTCATAGTCACTGCCTTCACTAGAGGCTCTGGATTATTGTCTGGAGAAAAAACCATCGAGACATTATCGACCTTGGTCCAAGCCAAGATCAAAAAAGGCCCAATCCCTCCGGAGATGAGAGCCTTAACCACCTTCATCTTAATCGCTGTTTTCTTGATTGTTTTAGGCATCACTATCTATAACAACAAAGCTGCGAAGAAAAACAAAGTAAGAAAGGGGAGAGAATAATGAAAAGAAACGCCAAACATTTAATTCTATTAGCTTCGGCTTCGATGCTTCTCCCTTTGATGAGCGGCTGCCAAAGCTCATCCGCAGGAGATGTGATATATCTCCGTGTCTTGAATAGCGACGACTATATCGGAGATGATTTGGGCGAAGATGGGCTTGAGCCATTCTGGGAAAGCGAATATAGCGGCTTTTCTAGTGTCTTAGACGCTTTCGAGGCCTATGAAAAAGAAGTCAATAACAAAGAAGTCCGTATAATCTATGAGACTTTTGACACCAATGAGACAATGCTTTCTTCATTGAAGACCGGCAAGTCTACATATGATTTAGTCTGTCCTTCTGACTACGCCATCCAAAAGATGATGAGCACAGGCATGTTGGAGCCTTTCTCAAAAGAGAACACCCCGACATATGACACTTATGTATCTAGATATTTAAAGAGTCAAATGGAAGGGATAACTGCCACGATAGGAGATGGAAGCGAAGACCTTCATCCAATCGACGAATACGCCAAAGGATATATGTGGGGGACGTTAGGTGTTCTCTATAATCCTGCCAAAGTCGCTGCCGATAAAGGCTTAAGCGAAGATGAGGTCAAATGGGATATGTCTGAATGGACTTCCTTGTGGGATGAAAAATACCATGGGGAGATGTCTATCAAGGATTCCATGAGGGACACATACTCCGTCGGAATCATGGGCCTATTCGATGAAGAATTGAGGAAAATCATTGCAGATTCCGGCTGTTTTGATGAAGACTTCAACCTTCTTGAAGGCAAATTCGATGAGGCAATGGAGAAATACAATCCTCTTTTAAGCGAGATATTCAACCGCTGCGATGAGGAGAACGTCAAGAAGGTCGAAGATATATTGTTAAAACTAAAAGGTAACGTCTTCGGCTTTGAGGTTGACTCTGGAAAAGACGATATCGTCAAAGGCTTGGTCGGAATGAATCTAGCCTGGAGTGGAGACGCCGTATATTCGCTAGATAGAGGCGATAATGAAGGCAATCAAGAGATTTTCTATGCCATCCCAAAGACTGGAGGAAACATCTGGTTTGATGGCTGGTGCATGCCAAAAAGCGATTCGCTTCATAAAGAAGAGGCTGAGGAATTCGTTGATTTCTTATCCAACCCAGCCATTGCTTCCGCTAATATGAGCGCAGTAGGCTATTCCTCCTTCGTCGCCGGAGATTATGTCCTTGATCTTGTTAGAGATTGGTACGATCCTCGTTCCTATGAGATGTACGTTTATCACGATGCGTCTAATGATCCTGGATGCACCTGGGAAGATAGCGATTTCGTATATGATGAAGAAGGCGAAAGAGTCCTGAAAGACGGGACTGGAATCCATGAAGATGGAGATGATTATGGCGACATCGATATGAGCAAAACCATCGAAATCGATGGAGAAGAAGTTGGCTCATCCTATGAAAGAGCGGTTATCGTTAACGAAAACGAAGAGATTGTGTCTCTATCGTGGGAAGAATACCAGACTTACTACAATGAGAATATCGCCGAAAGTGAGGATGATTATCTTGAATGGAAGACAGTCAATCTCACCTATATGTTCGATGGCACTTTGGAAGAGGATTTGCCTGACACTTTGGGCGATACCCCAGAAACCAACCCATATCTATTCTATGATGATGTAACTGAGACCATCGAAAACCCATATGAAGATGATGGAAGGACAATTGAAGCGGGAAGACAATTCTTCGCCCAATATCCGCCTGAGGATCTAATCCCGAAACTCGCCATCATGAAAGATTATGGCACCAACAACAAATACGTCTTGACCATGTGGGAGAACGTTAAGAGCAACAATCTTCCTATCTGGGGCGTGGTGGTATTTGGAATAATATTAGCCGCTGCCTTAGCCTTGGGCGGAAGTGCATTCTTCGCAAGATACGCGATAAAGAAGCAAAGAAAAGCCCGCAAAGGCGAAAGCAAATAGCAAAATTAGCCTTCATCTTATGATGGGGGCTTTTTTGTTTGTGTTATTTTGCTTCAGGTGTTATACTTTGTTTCGCGCTTCCATAGCCAAGTGGTAAGGCCGGAGACTGCAAATCTCCTACCGGCGGTTCGAGTCCGTCTGGAAGCTCCATCTAAGTTCTTAGTCCTTGATACAATTCGTATTGAGGATTTTTTGTATCAAAATTATTGTCTGATGATACAACAAAAAATCACAAAAGCGATCCCTTTACACGAACACGGATATTTATTGCGATGGTAAATTGTTAGGGATAACAATTAACTTGAAGCCTTATTTAGAAAATAATCGTTTCATGTTAGATGGAAAGAAGAATTACATAAAGTGATTCTTTCTTTTATAAGATTGCAATTTCCTTTGACATTTCTAGGAATTTACTATGGACAATCATGGGAAACGAGATTGGACAATCGTGGTAATTTGCTTGAAAACTATTATTAATAGGGATACCATATAGATGAGGATAATTGTTATGAAAGATTATTGGCCAAGATTAATTGAAAAAAGAATTGAAAGATTATTAAAATCTTCAGGCGCTGTTGCGGTTGAAGGCCCTAAATTTTGTGGAAAGACAACTACTTGTGGCCTATTTTCAAAAAGCAAAATAGAACTTATTACTGAAGATATTATTAATATTGTTCGAGCAGATCCAAAACTTGCTTTAGTTGGAGAAAAACCACATCTGATTGATGAATGGCAAACAGTTCCTCAAATATGGGATTTAGTGAGAAAGCAAGTTAATGACGATGGAGATTTTGGTGAATTCTTATTAACCGGAAGTGCAACCCCTGCTGATACAGATAAAATTCATCATTCTGGTGCTGGAAGAATTGCTCCTTTAAAAATGAGACCGATGTCATTATATGAGTCGGGCGATTCAAAAGGCCTTATCTCGCTAGCGGATTTATTTGATAAACCAGATTTATCTTTCTTTTATCAAAATGATGATTTTTCACTCAGTGACATGGCTTTTTTAACTTGCCGTGGTGGTTGGCCTATGTCCGTTATGAAAAATAGAGAAGTATCTTTAGATGTCACAAAAAACTATTACAACGGACTATTTAATTTTAAAAATAGTGAGAATCCAAAATATAAGAACAAGAATCCAGATTACTTAAAAATGTTATTAAAGAGTTATGCGCGCAACATTTCTACTGAAGCTGCCTATTCAACTATTTTAAAAGATCTTCAAAATGATGGTCGTAGTACTATGGATATTAAGACATTCGATTCTTATTTGAATATCGCTGAGGAATTGTTCATTGTTGAAGACATGGAAGCCTGGTGTCCAAATTTAAGAAGCAGCACGACTATTAGAACCACTCCAACAAGGCATTTTGTTGATACTTCTATCGCCTGTAGAGCATTAAGCATTTCTCCTAATGATTTGTTGCTTAATGCAAATACATTTGGGCTATTTTTTGAAGACTTAGCGGTCAGAGATTTAAGAATATATGCTGAAACATTAGATGGGACTGTTAAACACTATCGAGATAAGAATGGTCTAGAATGTGATTCTGTCATCCATCTTGAAGATGGTAGATGGGCCCCAATTGAAATAAAACTTGGTGGTGAAGAATTAATTGAAGATGCTGCGAAGAAACTAAAAGAATTCATGGATAAATTAGATCCTAAATATACTAAGCCTTCATTTATGGCGATTGTGGTGGCAAATGGCACGGCGTTTAGAAGACCTGATGGTATATTTGTTATCCCATTAAATCTACTTAAAAACTAAACAATACTTTTGCACCAATAAATATAATAAAGGCGTGATACATAGATAGCGCAATTATTAAACATTTCAGAGCAAACAGCTGCTCGTGACTTAAAACTATTGCTGGAAATTGGTGCCATTAAGAGAAATGGATCAAACAAAACTGGCTATTGGGAGATTATTAATGGCTAGTTCTGAGGATTATCTGAAAAATGTTCCCGACTTACTATGAGAAGTCGATAACATCACTTATAAAAAGATGTTGGGTGAATGAATATCGCATTAGAGTGGCGTTCCTTTTGGCGGCATCTACGATAACAGAATCCTCATCAAGAAAACCAAATCCCTTGATAGCCGTGGCATTGAGGAGCAAATCCCGCATCCATCTGCCAAGCCAATGCTATTGGTTGCCGGCGGATAATCTTTTAGATCAAATTTGATGTTGACCCAATCAGTGAGCGTGCTTTAAATATATTTTTCGTTTTGCTATATTATTTCCGTGCCTAAAATCGATGTAAAAGAACTTTCTGTGATCTATGGCGATAAAAAGAATAAAGACGGTATCGTCGCTATAGATAATTTATCTTTAACGTTTGAAAACGGCTCTTTCAACGTTATTCTAGGGCCATCGGGTTCAGGTAAAACAACGTTGATTCAAACGATAATCGGCTTATTGCCGTATTATGGCGACGTATTCTTTGATGGTGTTAACGCCAGCAAAATAAAAATACCGGACAGGGACTTATCTTATGTCAGTCAAGAATATGTCTTGTATCCAAGCAAAAGCATATTCGACAACATTGCTTTGCCGTTAAAAATAAAGGGTTGCGAAAGAGAAGAAATAATAGAAAGGGTTTACGAGATTGCAAATTATTATGGCCTCACCCATTGCCTATTTCGCAAACCAAAGCATTTATCCGGCGGCCAGCAGCAAAAGGTTGCAATCTGTAGAGCGTTAGTCAAAGATTCATCTTTATATCTATTCGATGAGCCATTTAGCAATATCGCCGCCAACGCGAGGGAAGAAGAGGCTAGACAGCTCAAAGAATATCTGAAAAAAATCAAAGCGACCGTCATTTATGTTACGCATGATATCAGGGAAGCCTATTTATTGGCGGATAAGATATTTGTCCTTGATAAAGGCAAATTGGTTGAAAAGGGCAGTGTTGAAGAGATTAACAAATCGATGAATGAGATTGTATCTGGGCTAAGGAGAGCGTCTTTTGATGGAAATATATAGTGAAACCCACGTAAAATCCCTTGTCGTTTCTAGAAACAGGTGGATGATCATCTCATCTATCGTTCTTTCGCTTTCTCTTGGTTTGCTCATTGCATCATGGTTCGTTGTCAATGATACGACTATCATTGCCTGGCAGGTGATAGATGCGGTAATTTTATCTTTATCTTTATCTTTGTTCGTTTTCTCTTTGCTCAACCATTTCATTCGCAAAAACAATCAGATAAAGCACATTGATAAAGTCATCAAAGGAGAAAAAAAGGAGGAAGTCTGCTCCATATCCGAGATCGGTAAGCTCAAAACTATGTCAAGGGATATTAAAGCAACTCCTATAATCATCGCTTCGGAAGAAGGACCAATAGCCTTATATGTGGCCTCGTTTCTAAACGTGGATATATCCATAGGCAAGACCTATCGAATAAAACATTCCTCGAATTATGTGATTGAAATAGAAGAGGTCGTTAATAATGGGTAGAGCCAAGGAAATAATCAAAAAGCAGTGGATAATCTATCTCGCGATTGCAGTTTTCTCTACGCTTTTATCAATATTCTCGCTTAATTTCGCTAATATGCCAAAAGGCGAGGAGATTTTCACGATATTCATTGGATCATATTCATCGAACATAGATGAATTTAAAGGAGTTATCGAAGCAAACAAGCCGGATTATGTGAGGAAAGTGACAATCAATTCTTTCAGGAATGATGATGACAATTTTTTGCTTTACTATAATTCATTCGGATTAAAGCATTCAGACATGATTATCATTCCAGAAAGCAAAATCAAAAAAGAAGACCTAGTGACATATTGCATCGCTTTGCCTGATTCAGTTGTCGAGAAATACGGATACACGAGCACATTCGATGTCGATGACTATAGCTATGGTGTCAAACTTTTTGACATCGATAACAGGATTGATAGTCTTTTGACATTAAGCAAAGAAGGGGTGGAGAAAGAGGATTATTTCATGTTTTTCAAGAAAAATTCGTATCATACCGGATCGCTTGGGGAAGGAAAGAAAGAGCTGGCGTTTGATTATGCTAGATTGCTTTGTAGCTATGGCAAGGAAAGTTGAAGCAAAAGAAGACTTTATCCCCTCAAATCTTCCACATACCAGGAAAGAGCAGTTTTTCGATTTGCTGAAAAACAATTACAAAGAGCTTATAAAATGTGGTTTTCTTCTCTTGCTATTCTCTCTTCCTTTCTTTGTTTTGACAATCATAAGGGTTATGCTGATTCATGGAGCAGGAGATGATGGCAACAAAATCATCGCGATTGAAATACTATTTTATGGAACGAATATCATAACATCTATGGTATTTTCGCTGGGATTGGCGGGGATTTTGAAGATTTTCAAGCGTTTAATCTGGAATGAGCCAATTTTCTATAAGCATGATTTGTTGGAGGGGATAAAAGAGAATGCGTGGCGTTTCTTGCTATTCTCTTTTTTGCTGAGCCTTCTATATGGGTTGAGCGAGATTGTTATTATTTTCACAATCGGTGGGCCGTATCTATGTTACATATCCAAGGTTCTTTATTTGGTTTTCTTTTGCCCATTTATGCTGGGGGCAATTTTCTTTTCACACACATACAAGAGCAGTTTAGGCACAGCGTTTAAAGCCGGGATAATATTCATGTTCAAATGCTATCCCTCCACGATTTTATCCTGTCTATCGATTGAGGTCTTTCTCTTGCTTTCTTTGATTCCTTTTGCCTTTATGAGATTGGGGATTCTTGCTTTGTTTATCGTTTTTTTGATGCCGATATGCATCCTTGGTGTCTCCATCAACCAATTTAGGATATTCGACAAGTTCGTCAATCCTCTCAATTACCCGCAATACGTTGGCAAAGGATTGTACAAAGAATAACCGATATTTCTATTTGTCGCTTCTGGCGTGCTTCCTATATTCTTGCGGGGTCATCCCGGTTTTTTTCTTAAAATATTTGTAGAAATAAGGAGTGGTGCCAAAGCCGGTGATGAAGGCTATCCTTTGGATTGAATCATCAAGTTTCTCTAATTGGAATTTCGCTTCTTTGAGCCTTCTTTCCCTTAAAAATTCCATGACAGATATGCCATATTTCTCTTTGAAGAGGTGCATAATCGATGATTCCGAAAGACTGAAAGTTTTCGCTAGCATAGATATGGTGATTTTGTGGGGAAAAAATGAATCGATGTAGCGACATATGGAATCAAGCGTGTCGCCTTCCTTCCTCTCGAGTTTGATTATTTCGTTTGAATTAAGATCATCCTTCAATGTCAAAAGGAGCAGTTCGAAAGACTTCTGGATGATGATAGACTGGTCATGACCTTTTTCCTGCAAGGCCCAAATCATCATCTCGATTAAATGCCTCATATATGGGGTTTTGGCAGAGTAATATCTGCTTTTGCGGTCTTTTGGCAGTTCGAAGACGGCATTAGATATTCCGAGTATGTAGTAGCCGCATTCCGACTCGGTGCCGTTAGAATGGAATTCCATGGGATTGACGATGAAATAAGAATCCCTGCCGATTATCTTCCTTTCCTTTTCGATGGTGCAGGCACCTTCACCCGAATAACAATACGTAATTTCGGAGCCGTTGTGACTAAAAACAGATCCTTGGTGGTGGTCAAGTTTTGTGTCAACGATATATTCGAGAATTGCCCTCCCATCATGAGGGAAGAATCTGGAAGTATCATATCTAATATATGAGTCTTTAATTTCCATTGCAGGAATAATTATATCATTTGCAGGATTGTTTGTTTATGTTTTTTTAATTCATTTACAATAAAATCACAAGTATTATGAATGCGAGTTTAAATGGGAAGAAATTAACCCCATCAATGAGCGGCAGAAACCTCAAACTGGGGAACAAATCTCGGGCAGGTGAGATAATTTTCATCATCGCGATGCTTGCTATCCCTGTTATTAATTGGCTCGTGTTCTGGCTCTATGTCAACTTCGATTCTATTCTTTTGGCCTTTCAAAACGCTTATACGCAGGAATGGACCACCGACAATTTCGTCGCTTTTTGGTCTAGCCTCACTAGAGATGGCGGTGATTTGAAAATCGCTTTTATGAACACTGCTTTGTATTTCTTATCAAGCCTTGTTATCATCATGCCGCTCTCCCTATTCATCTCATATTTCATTTACAAGAAGGTGAAGGGATATAAGGTATTTAGAAT
This sequence comes from Bacilli bacterium, assembly GCA_017468925.1. Classification (GTDB taxonomy): domain Bacteria; phylum Bacillota_I; class Bacilli_A; order RFN20; family CAG-826; genus UBA4951. The sequence continues at coordinate 58,112 of JAFUHI010000002.1, forward strand.
CATCTTTTATCTCCCTTGCATCATCCCCGCTTCTGTTCTTACCACGGTCTTCGCCGAGATAGTAAATCCCGGAGGTGTTGTGAATGTTATCATGGATTGGCTCCATCTATCTTATCCTGACCACGGCATCTTAGGCACAGAAGGTATTAAAACCGCGGCGATTATCGCCTATACGGTTATTTTTGGTTTGGGCGGGGATATGCTTATATTTTCCAGCGCAATGTCAAGAATCCCTATAGAGCTACTAGAGGCTGGTAGGCTTGATGGGCTTGGACCATTTAGGGAACTGACAAGAATCATTCTCCCTTTGATTTGGCCAACGGTCTCCACGAAGATAACCTTGCTTATGACAGGTCTATTCACAGCCTCTGGACCAATTCTCTTATTGGTCAATGGCATGCATAATGACATCACCATATCTTTCTGGATTTTTAACACGGTCAGGGTGACTGGCGATTATGGAATCGTTGCCGCTGCAGGGTTATGTTTCACAGCTGTAGCTATTCCTCTCATTTTGGGTGTTCGCAAGATAATGGGCAGATTCTCGGAGGCGGAGTATTAATATGAGTGGCGGATTCGATAGAAAACCAATGGGTTCTTCACTCCTTTCCAAGCGTGGAACTGGCGAAAGGATCATCTATGTCGTGATCTTTTTCCTCTTTGTTGTCTATGCCTTAGCGCTTTTGCTGCCTTTCGTCTGGCTTTTCATCAATTCTTTTAAAGGTGGACTTGAATATCTTGACAATATCTCAGACTCTAAACCATTCTCCTGGCCCACCAATTTCCTCTTTGACAACTATGGAAAAGCTTTCAGCATGTTCCAATATGGCGATAATACTTTCTTCGGAATGCTTGGCAATTCGGTATGGTATGTCGCTATCGTAACTGTCGAAGGCGTTTTCTTCTCCGCTTGCACGGGTTATGTCATTGCCAAATACAAATTCCGTGGAAGGGATTTGATATATTCAATCGCGATTGTTTCGATGACCATCCCAATCGTCGGTGCGTTGGGGTCGAGCTTTAAGCTTTCTTATGATCTTGGCATTTACAACACTCCGCTTCAGCCAATTTTGTCATGCGCCGGCGGTTTTGGCTTCAATTTCTTGATTCTGCATGCTTTCTATAAATCGATACCATGGGCATATTCCGAGGCTGTCTTTATTGATGGAGGCAATCATTTCACCGCTTTCTTTAGGGTGATGCTTCCGATGGCAGCTGCCCCGATATTAACCTTATCGATAATGTCTGCGATAGGCAGTTGGAATGATTATAGTTCGGTAATTTTGTTTCTGCCTGATTACCCGACTATCTCAGCAGGCTTATATTTTGTCAAAGATGACCTTATCAAGGAAAGTGCCCCAGTGTATTTCGCCCAGCTGATATTATCGATGATACCAATCATTACCGTTTTTGCGATTTTCTCCGACAAGATAATGACCAATTTATCAGTCGGAGGGCTAAAAGGATAAACATAAAACAAAGGAGAAAGACCATGAAAGAAAAAAACAAACTCGCTCTATTAGCGTTAGCCTCCTCAATCCTCGCTTCTTGCGGTGGGGGCAATTCAGGCGGATCAAGTCAGTTGAACCTATACCTTTATAAAGGCGGCTTTGGCACTGAATGGCTTTCATCGATCATCGAATCATTCGAATCGGATGAAACCATCAAAGACAAATTCGGAGATGTAACCGTTAAAATTGCGACAATCAACGCAAGCGATGATTATGCGACCTCGTCATTGGAGGGCCTTTCCAATAAATATGACATCTATTTCGGGATGAACCTTCAAAAATACATCGGCAAGAAGGGGGCGAACAAAAAACTCCTTTTGGAAGACCTTACCGATTTATATGACGCTCAGGTGCCAGGAGAAGATACGACTCTCAAAGAGAAGATGCTTGATTCCGCTAGATCCACCAATGAAATAAGCGATGCTGCGGGCAATATCTCTTACTATACCTTGCCTTGGTCTGGTGGCTATAACGGGATAATGTATAATCCTGATATCTTATCCTCTTACAACATCGATGTGCCGGTGACGACTGACGAACTTGTGAATGCGGCCAAGAAAATAACCTTGGAATCGGATGACCATTATTCGATAATCCAAGGCTGCTCCTCCCCAGATTCCTGCTACTGGACATATCTATATCCGACTTGGTGGGCCCAATATGAAGGATATGAGCAATATATAAACTTCTGGCATGGAAAGCTTTCTAGCGATGCCAAGGATTATAGCGACATCAATATCTTCAAGCAGCAAGGAAGGTTGGCCTCGCTTACTGTTTTGGAAAATCTTTTCGCCGACTATACTGTCGATGATACGAAATACAACAATCTCGTCAAAACAGCCGAATCCAAGGAATATATGACCGCCCAGAAAGAATTCTTCCAAGGCAAAGGCGCTTTTATGGCCTGTGGAGATTGGTACCACAATGAGATGGCTAATTTCATTGAGCAAGCCAAAGCCGCTGGGCAAGAAATCCATAATGTCAGGATGATGAGGACTCCAGTCCACAGTTCCATAATCTCAAGATTAGAGACTATAAATGATGATGCGACTCTTTCGAAAGTTATTAAAGCAGTCGATGAAGGGAAAACATCATATGAAGGGGTAAGCGACAAAGACTTCGCCTCGGTGGTGGAGGCTAGGCAAATGCTATATAGCACCGGCAACTACCATACCGCGGTGATTCCTACCGTCAGCGCTAAAAAAGATTTGGCTAAAGCCTTCCTTTCCTATCTTGCCACGGATAAGGCCAATGATATTTATATCCGTAAAACAGGCGGATCTTGCATGTTTTTCAAATACGATATCAAGAATTTGAACCCTTCACTTTACGCGTCGTTAAACGATACGTCCAAGATGATGATGGATTTATACAATAACGAAGTGCACGCCCCGATATTGCTTCCAATCCCAAACAACTTCAGGATTTTTAGAGAAGGGGGAGTGAGCTTGCTCAATGCCAACTCCACCGCGGATTTTGAAGTCAGTTTCCGCTCCGGTATGACAGCCGAGAAATATTATGAGGATGATATCAATTACTGGACTGAAGCCATGTGGCAGGCCATGAAAAGGAAATTAGGGGTCAAATAATGAAGAAATCTTTGTTTCCTTTAAGCAGTCTCGTCCTTCTTTCTTTGGTCACGGCAGCTTGCTCAACCGCCGAGAAAGATGTCAAACAAATCACGGATTTCTCTTTTTGGAGCGCTTTTAACACCCTTAATGTCATGCAAGACCAAATCGTCCCCGAGAAGAATGAGCTCGATTTATCGATAGACGCGACTAGAGGAGAGGTTGAATCTATACAATTAATGATTACACCTGGCGCCGATGCGAAAAGATTCACCATATCCGTCAGTGATTTCAAGTCGAAATCAGGCGAGACGATCGATAAAGAAAACATTGATATTTTGGTCGAAAGATACATCAAAACAATCGTCCCTTCGGTCGCGAATCCTTTGACCGCGGAGATGTTCCCAGGCTATTACCCAGACGCTTTGATACCATACGAGAAATACGTCAAGAAGCAAGAAAACTCCCTTTATGAAGGCGAGAACCAAGGAATTTGGTTCAATGTGAATATCCCTTCCGATGCGAAGCCTGGAACGTATGAAGCCACCATCACGGTCAAAATCGACGGAGGAGTCAAAGATATCCCTTTTGCGTTAAAAGTGTATGACCTCAGCATGACGGAAGAGATGCATCAAATGACATATTACGGCTTATGGTATGACTACTTTAAGCGCGCGATTCACATCCCTTTGACCGATAGCACATATGAGAACTATTATTGGTTCTTGGCCAAAAAGAGATGCACACCTGGTGATTTGCCTTTGTCTTGCTATCGTTTCGCCGGAGGGTTACCTTCCGCTTCTCAATGGGCAGAAGAAGTTGTGAAATACGCCAAATCCAATATCATCCCTTCATATAATTTGCCGTGCAATTATGTCAATGATCCAACCTATGGCAATATAGTGGACAAAGAATATTTAGAAGAAATCTTGGCTGCTCTAATCGAAAAGAACATCGCCTTGTGGGATGAAGGCGACCATGTAGACTTATTTAGAAAACTATACATCTATGCCTGGCGCGCCACCGATGAGCCGTTAGATAATGAGCATGAGCATTTGCGCATTAAGAAATGTGACAAAATCATTGTTGACGCCAAAGCCAAATTGGCAGAAAGACTAAATGATTATCCCGAATTGAAAAAGAGCTTTGTGGCCATTAGAGATGTCATCACAGTCTCGCCAACGCTAAGCGGATTCATCGGCGATGATGAGACCGGAGGGGTGCAAACATGGTGTCCGTTAGTGAATTTCTTCGACATTGATGGCTTCAAAGACATCATGGAAGAGAGAAAGAGCAACCCCAATAGGGTCAACGGCGAAGATTTCTGGTGGTATAACTGTGTGAGCCCTGAAAATCCTTATCCTTCTTATCAAGTGGATGATAACCTCATATCTTCACGCGTAATGCATTGGATGAAGAAAGATTATGGGGTCAGCGGCAATCTTTTCTGGTGCGTTAATTTTTGGCGCAAATGCGTTGATTATTCAACTGGTCTCTATACCGATAGGGACGTATGGGAAGATCCAGAGTCCTTCGAGGGAGTGAATGGCGATGGGTATCTTATTTATCCTGGCGCTGATTATGGATTGGATGAGCCAATCGGAACCTTGAGACTCGAATCGATTCGCGAAGGGAGCGAAGATTACGAATGCCTATTCCTATTCGAAAAAGAGATTGAAAATATCAACAAAACCCACTCGAAATCGTATGAGTCCGATAAAATACTCAGGCATTTTTATGACGCCATTGGCTATGGCACCATCCCAAATTCTTCTAAGGATTTTGACGAACAATACGATATAGCATCAACTTTCAAGAGTAACCGCAGCGAACTTCTTTCTCTTCTAGAAAAAATGACAAACGACCCAGAATCGTCATTTGACGAACTAGATGGGTATATGAAGGAGGAAAGCGACATATGAGATCTAAATTGCTCCTTCCATTCTTATCTGCGTGCTTTTCCTTTGCCTCTTTATCTTCTTGCTCAGCAGATATATACAAATATACCGAAATTGAGTTCGTCGATAACATCGCTATAGCGTTCTTAGGCGAGGAATATGATTTCGAGCCGTGTTTTGAAAAAGAAGAAGGCTATTCATATCAAATGAAGGCCTATTACGACAATTACGGAATTGATATCCCTGTCCAAATGACTGGCGAATTCACTTTCATCCAGTCGATCTATTCCGACGTCTTTGTCGAGATAAGCGCCACCAAAGGGGCGGAAACAATAGTAGGAACGAAGATTGTCCCGGTCGCCGCTAAGCCAGAAGCGATTGACCAATGGATGTATAACATCTTCCCGATGGAGGAATATTACATTGAGAAATCTCTCAATTATGATAGGACTTATATCAAAGGTGATGATTCAAGATCATCATTGAAAATAACTTTCTCTGGCGCCACCGATCGCTTTAACAATAATGCTCCATGCTCTTTCCTCAATCTCATCGATTACAGCAATAACGAGAGATTCTCTTTAAGGAGAAACGATTTGGATGGTTGGGACAATGCGGTGTTTACCCTTGATGTCTATAACCCTAATCAAGAAGCTATAACGATAGTCCCCGTTATCAATTATAAAAAGGAATGCCATGAGGGGCTCGAGCAGTCCATTTATTACAATTTCTGGAATGCTCAAGATGACATGAGAATCCATGTTGCATCTGAATCATGGGTCCATTTCGATTTGTCTCTACGCATGCTTGGAATCAACGAGAATTTCGTCTTCAATCCTAGAGATTCATGGGCAGGAAGCGATAATTTTTACCTCCAAGTCGTCAATGATGGGAAGAAGAGGGGCGATAACCCAGAGAACTATGAATTCTCCTTCTATATCGATAACATTGACATAGTTAAATATTCTAAAGAGAGATTCCCCGACCTTGATACCGAGGAAAAAAAGGAATACTTGGATGGCTTTACTACAGATGAGAATATCACCGCCCAAATCGCTGGCTCTAAATATCAAAAGAATGAGTTGTTCTCCCGCGAGAAAGTGGCTGAATCCACCTCGGCATATTCAATCAAATTGCCTTTGACTTCCGTTGATGAATCGCCTTCTGGGATGCTTAAGTCCTTCATCAGCGGCTCCCATATCGGATGGCATATTCTCGATTTGTCGAACGCCAAAATAAATTTCAAGGTCTATTTCGATAACTGCGACCGCCATCTGATGCTTGCTTTCGACTCTGATTACAATGTATTCACCAATTATTACAATTTCTATATCAATGATGCTCCATTGACAGAAGGGGTGGGGTGGAAAGCAGAGAGGATGGATAACGGCTGGTATGATATTTCCATCGATTGTTCCACAATTGAAAATTTATTCACCTTCTTGGTGCCTGCTACTTTCATAAGAACCATGAATCTCTATGTTTTTAATAATGAGGCAGACCCCACAAAAGAATCCAACGCATATTTCGATTCGTTAATGCTAAGCGATTACGGATATACCCCATTCCCGTTAGCGGATACCGATAAGCCATACGATGATACCGTTTCGCCTTACGCAATCGAAAGGCCAAACGAGGATTATCCATCTCATCCAACCGATTATTCGCTTTATCTAAATGATTGGACTAATGTCCCGAGTTACCAGAAAGGTGACCATGATGCTTACGATAGGTCGACCGAGGTGGTGAGCGATCATTCTTTTTCTTCTCTCCATCTATCCAACCATTCTGGCTCCTGGAGATTCTCTTTCATAATGGTAGCGGAATGGAATCATTGGGAAGGCATAGATTTATCCGACAAAGACATTGTGTTTGATGTCAAAACCGAGAATTATGTCGCCTCGAATAATATTGGAATCTATCCATATAACACCATTACTGATGACCCTCATACCGATGCTGAGGCAGGTGCTGTCTATTTTATGCCGACCGGTGAGGTATTTGGCGCTGGTTATTCGACTGAGAGCCTTGATAATGAATGGGTCAGGGTTAGAGTCAATCCAATCCGTTGGGCTTCTAATTCGGATAAAGTATTCAAGCTTGGCTTTGGTACCTGTTCCAAAGATTCTCCCGATTTGAATAACTGCGAGATTTATATCGATAACCTGCATTTCGAGGATTGTTTGAACGAAGGGAATGACCTCATCAACACCAAGATAAGTAATGCTGGCGCCCAATCTTCATACACCCCAATTGGTTACGATTACGATGAGATTTGCGGAGATAATAGTGTTAGAAGTGCATTTTTGACCATCTCCAAAGATCATCCAGAGACTGGTGATCCTTTTGGCATAATCGATATCCAGATTGCAACGATTGATGTGGATGCTACTGGCTACGACTTGTCACATAAGGTGCTGCATTTTGATTACAAGGAAGTCAATTGCCGTCATTCGTTCTTTGAGATTAATTTCCAATATATCGATGGCTCTTCTTATGTCCTCAATAACCCTGCCATCTATCCGAAATGCGGAGAGGAGGTTAGCGGAAGTGGATTTGCAATAACTAAGTCAGCAGGAGAAGGCTGGTTCCATGTCTCAATTGATATGGATAATAGTGTTTTCGCCGACCATGCTTCGAAAATATTCAAAATCAGAATTGCCCCAAGAAGCGATACAGTCGGAGAAGAAGATGCTTATTTCTATGTAGATAATATGGAGGCTAGATGATATGAGGAACAAATCTCTTGCTATAGTTTGCATCTTGATGTCTTCCCTCTTTTCATGTGCCAAAGGAGGGCTGAAAGCAATCGATCCTTCGGGTGGGAAAGCAATCTCATTATTAAACGATGGACTCAAAGAATTCCTTGATGCTCCTTATTCGCCAACTGCGTCCGATTCTTTTGTGAATGGTGGAGCAGAAGTCTACGAACCAAAACTAATCGAATTCTCTTTCTCAGAGACTCCGGATTATGTTGATTTAAGCGTAGATCCAGAATTCACCGATTATCGTGAGATTGAAGTCGATACAGACTATTTCCATCTTGAGAACTTCGAATCGGATTCTTCATATTACTGGAGAATCAGAAAAGGCGAGGAGATATCGCCTATTGCAAACTTCTCCACCGAGAAATCGATTAGGACCATCAAGATATCGGGTGTCACTAACTCAAGAGATTCTGGTAACTGGGATGTATACGATACAAACGGAGAGAAAAAGGGAATGGTGAAGCAAGGGATGCTTTATAGGACAGGATGCCTTGATGATGCTGACTATAGAGGCCGCGAGATGGTGCTAAATTGGCTAAAGGTAAAAACCGAGCTGGATTTGCGCGCCGCATCTGAGATCGCCTATTCTTCTTTCCTTGAAAATTACATCAACATTTCTTCGCCGATGTATGGTGACCCAGGCATATTCGATAAAGAAGAAAAAGAAACGATGAAAGAGATCATGTCGGTTTTCGCTACGAAAGACAATTATCCAATCATCTATCACTGCGCGATTGGAAGAGATAGAACCGGTACGGTCGCATTCTTGCTTGGCGCCCTTCTAGGGATGAAGGAAGAGGATTTAAAGAAAGACTACGATCTCTCGTTTTATACAGTTGGGGATGAGACCAATTGCCCTTCAGAGATGCATCGCAACTCATTCGACCCTTTGTTAAACAAGATGAAAAAATACAAGGATGCTTCTCTTTCTTTGCAAGAGAATGTCCACCAATACCTACTAGACATCGGCTTAGAGGAAAGCCAAATCAATTCCATCAAGGAAATCCTCATAACCAAGGCTTAGATTTTCATAAATAAGAAAGGATAAAAAATATGAAGAAAGTAATTAAAGCATCATTGTTGATGGCCACTCTTCTAGGCGTCTCCGCCTTAGTGGGCATCGCTTCGAATCTCAAAAACACAAAACCAGTGTTTGCGACCCCCTCATCCAGCGACTTGGTGAGCGATTATGACACCATAACGCTTAGTGATTTCACCCCATATGACAGCTATGATGGGAACAATGTTGATTGGACTAGCAATTCAAACAGCAAATATCATATGAGCGCCGCCAATACGACCGGTAGCGTGGTGGTCAAATTCAAACAAACCATCGAATACACTCAAACCGGAAAGGATTTCCATGTAATTCTTAGGGGAACGAGCGCCTGGAACGGCATCGATTTCTATCAAACCGATGATCAATACAAATCCGTTCACGTCAGATATACCGATACTGATAAGAGCATTTATGGTTCGCAGGTTGCCGCAGAGTGGGGCGGAGCCAGTAGATTCGTATCGGGAACTACCTATGATATCGAGATTGGCGCGATAAATTACGCTGATTACGAAACATCGAAGAAAATATATTGCTATTACAAAGTGAACGGTTCGCTCTATATGGAAGGCGATTTCGTGAATAGCAGCGATTATTCGCTTAATAATGGCATAGCTAGTATGAATGTCAGCTATGGCGGTGGTGGTCTTACAAACTTGAAACTTGCCGATGCGGATGTTAAGAGGTATGAAGCCATCCCAACCACCATCTCTACGCCTGGCAGTGACTACAGATTCTTTGAATTCAGGATAAATGCTCCATTATATGACAAAACAAGTAACTGGGGTCATTTCACTCCAGTCGGCTCATCGACTTTGACTTATAAAAAAGGGAGCGATGGCACCACTAGAAACCTCACGGCACTGGCTTTCTTTAACAAAACAACGATGGCGCTTAATATGGACTATAACGGTATAACTTTGCCATTCGGCGAGAATGATGAGATTTATTTTGCTGGCAAATTCACCCAAAGAGAGAGTGGAAGCGATAGATGCACATTCACCGTCGCCGCCTCGACTTTTAGATTCATCGGCAGCAAATGGTATTTCATCTCTGATTATGATGAAGCGATGACATTCATGAATACCTATCTTCACCTTGATGACTACCCAGATGGCGAACAAGGCTGGTGCGCCGATTCAACCCATCATTATTATTCGACTGCTGAAGAGGCCTGGTCGGAATTATCCACCAACGCAAAAACGATCTTTGTTGAAGGCGCTGATTTTGCCGCTGGAAAAGCTAGATTTGTAGCGTGGGCCGCCGCAAATGGACAAACATTAGATGGCACCACATTAAACCACAATCTTGTTAGGTTAAATTTCTTTGGCGATGAAGAAAATGTTAATTCTTTAGTGACGGTGTTAGCCATTATTTCTATATTTGCTATTGGTGCAGCCACCTTCGCTATTGTTAAACGTCGCAGAAGCTCATCCAAATAATATTTCGATAATCAAATAGCCCTTGGCTTTTGGCCTCGGGCTTTTTTGTTTTAAAGATTGTAACCAGCAAATTCAATAATCAGTAAACATTTTTTTGTTCCATTTCACACATAGATTATCCTTTTGTTTATTATTTTTTTATTTTTTGTTTTCGAAAAATTAAAATACTGAATTAAATCACTAGGATAAGTATTAATATATTAATGTGATAAAACAGTATTTATTTTATTATGGCAAAATTGAGGCGGACTTTGCTTCAAAAAGGATTGTCTCGATTGTATTTGATGGAGAAGAGCTTATAGAAGGAAATGTGTCTTTCTTCCGCATCAGGATGAGAAAGAAAGATGCAACATATCGCTTTATTGACGCGAAGGATTTTTCCTTTGAGGGATTTGTTGACGATAAAGCTTTTTATCACCATAAGGACGTTGATGTCTATTTGTCGATTTCTCAATTTCAAAACGGAATTGAGTGGGGAATTGACGTAAAAAACCACACGAAAGAGCTAATTGAGCAAGTCGAAATAATGTCGATTGGCCTCCATCCAGAACTAGAGGAAGACGGGGGCAAAGGCGAGATTGTCGTTCCATATAACGAGGGTGAAAGAATCACTTCGATGAGAAGAAGAGAAGCCTCAGCCTTCCGTTATTTCGATGTCGATTATCCTTCGATGGGTGTCTACCACATGTTCCCGAATATGATATCCTCCCCATTCATGGGATATATCGCAAACGGAAAAGGGATATATCTAGCGATGCATGATAAATCATTCACTCCAAAACACATTGATTTTAGAGTGGTAGATTCCGCCTTGAAAACCGAATTAAGCGTTTTCTCCAACTGCGATTACGGAGAGGATTACAAGATGGATTTCCCCTCATTGATGTTATTCTTCAAAGGGAACTTCTATGACGCCTGTGACATCTATAGAAATTGGTTCTATGAAAATATCGCTCCATCGATGCGAACCATAAAAGATAAATATAACGAGCTCCCAAAGTGGTATCACGAATCTCCTATAATCGTCACGTATCCAGTTGTAGGGAAAAAAGATTCCGATTTGGAAATGAAGCCAGGCGGATTATACCCATACACAAACGCTTTGCCCATTATTGAGCGGTTCGCTAAAGAAACAGACTCAAAAATCATGGCATTGCTAATGCAATGGGAGTCTACTGCCCCATGGGCCCCTCCATATGTCTGGCCTCCATATGGCGATATAAATGATTTCTATCTTTTCCGCGATAAGTTGCATGAAGAAGGTAACTATCTTGGTTTATATACTTCGGGATTTGGTTGGACCAACAAATCATATAGAAGAGATTATGACAAAACGAAAGAATTCGAGGAGAAGGGGTATGAAAATATCATCTGCACGAATTCCGATGGAACCGCTAAATCATACACCGTATGCGATATTCGCTTAGGGTATGATGTTTGCCCTGCTTTAGATGAAAGCAAGAGGCTATTCGTCGATGAAGCGAAGAAGATGATTGATGCAGAAGTGGACTATGTCCAAATATTGGACCAGAACCATGGAGGCAACCCATATTTCTGCTATAGCGATAAGCATGGGCATATACCCGCTCCAGGCAAATGGCAAATAGAAGAGACAAAGAAATTGCTTAAGATGATAGATAAGAAACAATGCTTATTAGGGTGCGAAAGCGCCGCGAGCGAGCCATATATCGAAGATCTTATGTTCTCCGATAACCGCTACATCCTCAACCATAATAGCGGCGATGCTATACCGATGTATGCATACATATATCACGAATATGTGAACAATTTCATGGGTAACCAAATCTGTTATTGCTTATCATCTGAGCCATATTCTTTGCCATTTAGAATCGCTTATTCGTTTATATGCGGAGATATGTTTACGCTGGTGATAGATGGGGATGGGAAAACCCATATCGCTTGGTGCGACGATACGATAATAGATGAAACATCATCGTTGAAACTATTAAAGAATCTAAATGCCTGGAGGAGGAATTTCGAAGGCTTCTTGCATTTGGGAAAGATGATGAAGCCGCATGAATACAAATGTGGTGTAAAGCACTTTAAATTCAAATGGGGTGACTATGAATTCTCCTTCCCATCAGTTTTGTCTTCTTCCTTTAGTGATGGAAAAACGACTCTGCAGTTCTTCGTTAATTACGATGATAAAGAAGAAGAAATAGAAATAGAGGGGGGATTTGAGGGGATTTTAATCGATTTGGATGGAAAAGAAGAAAAAATCAAATCCAATAAAATCGTTATTCCGCCTCTTGCTGCCATCGCATTGAGATAATATTTATATGTTCAAAGATATTGTCAAAGAAAAGAAAGAGAGTCTATACTCTATCGCCAAAAAAAAGCGATATTTCTTACACGGCAATCAATGAATTATATCGCGGAAAAAGAAGCATTGAGCAATGTTCTGGCAAAACTATCCATTCGCTAGCCCAAGCTCTTTCTATGAGTATGGAAGAATTATATGAAAAGTCCCTTGAGACTGAATCGATACCGTCATCTCTTTATAAATGTTTTTGGGATGTTGATCCAAAAACCTTAGATTTAAGAAAAGATAGAATATATATCATTTCTAGACTGCTTAATGCCGGAGGTTACGAAGGGTATAGTTTCCTGCAAAAAGCATATGTTTATGAAGATTTCAAATATGTAGGTTTGAATAGTAGGCTGCTCACCCCCAAAACGGCTAATTATTTATCATTAAGCTATAATATCGAGAAAAGCAAAATGAGATTTTATAAAAATAGTATTTCATGGAGATAGCTATGCATTTAGAAACGATTGACGAACAAAGAATTGGTTTGCTTAATGAACTCAAGAAAATTGATGCGATCAATTAGTAATTATTTTTTAATCTTGCTTAGAAATAAATATCTCGAATCTTGGCAAAACAAGTCTAACTTTGCCGTATTCAGCGGCAGCGATAAGTCCACGTTTTATTAATCTATCACGATAAACGGAACTTGATTTTTCATCAAATGGAACACTATTAACTATACTTTCAGTCGAAGCAAATTCATTTTTAAAAGTCTTTAGATATTCCTTTTCGTTGTTGGGAAGTTTGGACCATATTTTGTCATAAACGTAAATCGATAAATTTTGATCTATTTCATTATATATTTTTGAAATTTTTCTATATTTAGAGAACAAATACCCAATGAATTGATACGCAAAAGC
>JAFUHI010000014.1 GCA_017468925.1 Bacilli bacterium
AACGTCGTGAGACAGTTTGGTCCCTATCTGTCGTGGGCGTAGGAAATTTGAAGGGTCTAGTCCCTAGTACGAGAGGACCGGGATTAACGGGGCACTGGTCTATCAGTTGTCACGCCAGTGGCATGGCTGAGTAGCTACCCCCGGACGAGATAAACGCTGAAAGCATCTAAGCGTGAAGCTCTCCCTAAGATTAGATTTCCGATTCGAAAGAAGTAAGAGCCGTTCAATGTTAGGACGTTGATAGGTCCGATGTGTAAGCACAGTAATGTGTTCAGCAGACGGATACTAATAGCTCGAGCACTTAATTTCACTAATTTCCTTTTTAAGGAATGAGTAAGTTCAAGTCGGATTACGCAAATATATTGACTCATTAAGAACTGTTTAAGATAATATCCAGTGTTCAAAGAACATCGAACAAGAATTAAGTCTGGTGGCAATAGCGCAGTGGGCACACCTGTTCCCATCCCGAACACAGAAGTTAAGCACTGCAGCGGCTCCTTGGAGTTCGTCGCCGGGCTTTTTTCTTTTATTTAAATAATTATGTTTTAGCCAAGATTTGCAGGGATTTTGGATAATAGACCTGCTCGAAATCTATGCATATTTAAGATATAATCATTTATATGATCGAACGAATAAACGAAAGCGGACATAGAGTTTTAGCCAAAAGAATCAAAGTCGAAGAAGGAACGAATTACATCGACAAGGTTTGGACCCGCGCGGAGAACAATGTCGGTGAAATATCTAAATTCCTATATAGCGATGGTGTTTCTTTATCTTACTTTGGATTTGAGAAAGACGGGTTTTATTACGCCGGATTTGAAGTGGATAAGCCTTTCAAAGAAGAGGATCATATAGGCTGGTTTGATATCGAAATAAAGTCTGGCGAATATCTTAGGTCTTTGGTTGAAGAAGATTATGAGATTACTCTAAGCGAAATGAAGAAATACGCTAGAGAGAATAATATCCAGTATAATCATGTGCCTCTTGATAGGGCATTTAATGGAGAGACATATATTTATCTATCTTTATCTACTGTGGCATAGCCACAATTTGCAATAAGATGAACTTTATAGGATAATTTATAACGTTAGCGTTATGGCAGTTAATAGAGAAACTAAATATGGTGGCATTGCCATCTCAAATGAAGTGATAGCCCAAGTCGCCGGCGAAGCCGTAAGCGAATGCTATGGCGTAGTTGGCTTAGCCAGCAGGAATTCTTTAATAGACAACGTCTATGAATTGCTAAAGAAAGAAGAATTCACCAAAGGGGTTAAATGTACATCCAGCAAAAAAGGCTATGAAGTCGATATTTATGTTGTTGTGGCATATGGGGTGAAAATCACCGAAGTCGCTTCAGAGATTCAAAAAAGAGTCAAATACGTGCTAGAGAAGAATTTCTCTGTGGATTTCGCTGCGATAAATGTCTATATCCAAGACGTCAAGGAAGTTTAAAAATGAAGACATTAGACGGAGAAAACCTTAAGAAATTATTTATATCTGGGGCCAATAACCTTTATAACCATTATCCTGAAGTCGACCAACTAAACGTTTTCCCTGTCCCTGATGGCGATACGGGGATGAATATGAATCTCACTATGACTTCAGGCGTCAAAGAGATTCAAAACCGCAACGACGACGATATATATTCAATCGCTTCATCCTTTTCAAAAGGCTTATTGACGGGCGCTAGAGGTAATTCAGGCGTTATTACAAGCCAGATATTCCATGGTTTCGCCGATGGGTTGAAAGGATTGAAAAGCGCTTCGATAAAACAATTGATCGATGCTTTTGTGATGGCGAAAGTTGTCGCTTATAAAGCGGTTATGAAGCCAGTCGAAGGAACGATTTTGACTGTCATCCGCGAATCAAGCGAAGCCTTAAAAGAAAACGAAAGAAATATCAAATCGATTGAGGAATTGTTTGAATATTTGCTTCAAGAAGCTAAATCTTCATTAAATAGAACCCCAGATCTTCTCCCTGTTTTGAAAGAAGTGGGCGTTGTTGATTCGGGAGGCGCTGGACTTGCCATCATCATCGAAGGCATGTGCAAGGCCGCGAAAGGTGAATTCGTCGAAAGGAATTCCAATCTTGATGAGACCAACACTTTAACTTCCGTTTTGGGTCAAGGACAATACGCCGGCGCCAAATTATCGGAAGATGAAGAAGGATATGGCTATTGCACCCAATTCTTGCTTAGGTTAGGCAATCCAGATGAGGGCAAGAAGCCATTCATCGAAAAGAAATTCCAGAATTATCTTTCTAGCCATGGCAAATCAGTCGTTTTGGTAAGAGATGATGATATCGTTAAAGTACACGTTCATACATTGCAGCCAGGCCAAATGCTTAATTTCGCCCAGAATTATGGCGAATTTGTGAGCATCACCATCGAAAACATGTCCGAAGAGCATGAGAATATATCTCATGGCGATAAGGCGACCGATATGGCTGCGAATATCGAAAGAAATAGGACTAAGAAAGAAGAGGATAGCACCCCATTAAAACCTTATGGAATCGTAGCAGTTTCCAGCGGAGAAGGACTTGATGAGATGTTTAAGGAATTGGGCGCCGACGTGATTGTAAGCGGTGGCCAAACCATGAATCCGTCCACCGAGGATTTCTTGAACGCCATAAAGAAGGCACACGCTGAAAATGTGTTTATTTTCCCAAATAATTCCAACATTGTTATGGCAGCATCCCAAGCTTGCGAAGTCCATGGATTAGATGGGATAAACGCAAGAGTCATTCCTTCTAAAACAATACCACAGGGAATCACTTCTATTATGAGCTTCAATCCAGAAGCCGACCCAGAAGATAATTTCGAGGACATGAAAGCCGCTTTAAGTGCGGTTAGATGCGGCTCCGTTACGTACGCCATAAAAGATACGGATATCGATGGCATCCATATCACAAAAGATTATTACATGGCGATGAAGGATGATAAGACAATCGTCACTTGCTTGAAAGACAAGAAAGAAGCCTTGGTTGAATTATTGAAATCACTTTTAGAAGGAGAAGATGGACTTATGGTCACCCTCTACGCTGGAGAAGATATCAAAGCGGATGAATGCGAATCTTTAAGCGTAGAATTAGGAGAATTATTCCCCAAACACGATATTGAATGCCGTTATGGCGGCCAGCCAGTTTATTCTTTCTTAGTGGGGGTAGAGGAATAATGAAGAAATATAAGCATTTCAATCTAACAAAACAACTGAAGACTGTTTCGAAACTTAATGAGCAAGAAATCGCTGGCAATGCGGTCGATATTCTTAAACAATTTTATGCCGATTTTGCGGAGATTTTGAAAGAACACTACGCAAAAGATAAGAGTTTTTTCGTAGATGGCGCTTTATTTTTGCTAGAAAGAATCATTCTTGATGTGGCTATGGCAGATGGCACTTTAGATGATATTGAATATGGAATCATAAGTAGATTCTATTCATCATTAGGAAAAGAAGTCGGCAAAAAGGAATTGATAGAAAAATATGATTCGTTTTCCAAAGACTCGATCCTCGCTTCAATCCTCGTGGCCAAAAGCTTCAGCGAAGAAATGAAGGATTTTACTCTACTACCTAACGCTCTACTTTCTTTAGCATGGAGCAGAGGAATAAGCAAAGAAGAATACGATAAGATCATTTATCTATATGATGGAACCAAAACCACGCTTCCTTCTTCTTACGAATCATTTGTTGCCTATTTAGATAAAATCAACAATAAATAGCATTTTTGATTTCTTATTCATTAGAAATAAGAAATTCATGCTACAATTTTCATATGGCTTTATCAAAATCACCTAATTTGAATATCGCTTTGGCGTCTATGGGCATATTTTCCCCAGAAGATGTTTTGAATCATTTGCCAAAAAGGTATGAGAATTACACATATACTAAGAGAAAATACGTCTATGAAGACAAAGATAGATTGGTAATCTTAGGCAAAGTCATATCTCAGCCGCGAGTCAATAGATTCTCCCATCGTCAATTGGTCGCATTCACTTTTGAGACGGATGAAGGAGAAGTTTTCAAGATTGAAGCCTGGAATCGTGGATATTTGACCAATATCCTCAATATGGAAGACCTATACACCATATCAGGTATTTATGATAAGAAAAGGCATTGTTTGTCATTAATAAATTTTTTAAAAGGAAAGATTGAGGCGGAAGATTCTTTGAAGCCGATATATCAGCTACCTTCATCTATCGCAAACCACACATTCATAAGCCTTGTCAAAAGATGCTTCAAAATGCTTGAAGGCAAATTAGGGAACAAAGTCCCTCCAAGATTTTCATCCAAATATAAGCTTGCCTCTCATTACGATGCATTAAAATACATCCATTTCCCAAAGACCCAGGATGATATCCGCAGAGGCTGGAGGGTTTTGAAATACGAAGAGGCTCTTTCCTTTGAACTTAAAGTGCATCTAGTTAGGGGAATGAATAAATCACTCGTGAAGGATTATCGCCGCAAAATCCCCGTCGAAATGGTATATAAATTTATCAAAACTTTGCCTTATTCATTAACAGACGATCAAAGAAGCGTCCTTGATGAATGCTTAAAGGATATGAATTCGCCCTCGGTTATGTATAGGCTTCTCCAAGGTGATGTTGGAACAGGAAAGACATTAGTTGCCGCGCTGCTTGCATACGCCAACAGATGCCGCAGTGAGCAAACCGCCATCCTTGCTCCAACTGATGCTTTAGCGAGGCAACATTATGAAACGTTGAAGAAATTATTTGAAGGAACGACGGTGGAGGTGGGGTTGTTAGTTGGCTCGCTTTCCTCTTCCGAAAGAGGTGCTGTTTTAAGGGATTTAGAAGATGGCACAATAGACATTGTCGTGGGGACACACGCTTTATTCTCCAAAGACGTCAATTATGCTTATCTAGGATTAGCGATCATAGACGAGCAACATAAATTCGGCGTAAACCAAAGATCTTTATTGCTCGATAAGGGCGAGCATGCTGATCTTCTCTTGATGTCCGCCACCCCGATTCCAAGGACATTATCTCTTACTCTTTTTGGCGATCTTGACGTATCAACTTTGACGATGTTCCCTTCTGGAAAGAGAAAAGTCAAAACAATAATGGAGTCGCCTTCCTCGCCAACAATAGACGAACTTATCAATAAATCTATTGCTTCCAAGCATCGAGTATATGTTGTCGCTCCACAAATTGAAGCGAGATTAGATGAAGGAGAATCATTCACTTCAGTCAAGGAAATCAGC
Organism: Bacilli bacterium; assembly: GCA_017468925.1. GTDB lineage: Bacteria > Bacillota_I > Bacilli_A > RFN20 > CAG-826 > UBA4951. The sequence goes on from JAFUHI010000014.1 coordinate 5,221, forward strand.
GCTTTATATAACAAAAGATACCCCAATAAAGTTGTGACAATGCACGGCAAACTCGATGACGAAGATAAGCAAGTAGCATTGCTATCATTTAAGACTGGCCTCTGCCCTATTTTGGTGGCGACATCGCTTATTGAAGTGGGAATTGATGTGAAAGAAGCGGATACGATGATCATTTATAGCCCTAGCCATTTCTCTTTATCAAGCCTTCATCAGCTAAGAGGAAGAATCGGTAGAGACGGAAGTGATGCGACATGTCTTTTGGCGTTTGATGGAGAAGATGATGAAAAAGAGAAACTCGATGTTCTCCTAAAAACCGATGATGGCTTTGAGATCGCGGAAGCCGACCTTAAATTGAGAGGCCCTGGCGATGTGGTTGGGACTAGACAAAGCGGTTTGCCTGATTTCGCAGTCGCTAACGTGATTGACGACTTCAAGATATTCGAATGTGCCAGAGACGATGCTTCATATATCCTCGCTCATGAGGATGAATTAATATATGCGCCGATTATTGAGAAAGCGAAAAAAGAAGCGGGTTGCATAACTTTAGCCTAAATAAAGGCTAATGATGGTATAATTCAGGAAAGGAAATTATTTATGAGCAAGATTATAGTAGACATGATGGGCAGCGATCTAGGCTGCAAAGCCACCCTAGAAGGTGTCACTTTATTCAAAAAAGAACATCCAGACTGTGAATTGGTTTTAGTCGGCAAAAAAGAAGAAATAGGCGAAGGAACCGGATGCAGAATCATCGAAGCGAATGATGTCGTCCCAATGAACGCCGGAGCCTTGCAAGTCATAAGGATGAAAGAATCATCGATGTATAAAGCAATCCAAGCAGTAAATGAAGAGAAGGCAGATGGAGTCGTTTCCGCAGGAGGAACGGGTGCTTTCTTATCAGGCTGCGCTTTGATATTAAAGAAAATTCCGGGTATCACTAGACCTGCCTTGGTAACTCAATTCCCAACTCTTATCGAAGGCAAGAAAACAGTGTTATTAGATTGTGGAGCTTCAACTGAAAACACCCCAGAAGAATTGGTGAGTTTCGGACTTATGGGCAAATTATATGCCGAAGCGATATGTGGTGCCAAAGACCCAGAAGTGTATTTGGTCGCTAACGGAACCGAAGAAGGAAAAGGCTCAGTTGTAGGCAAAGAAGCTTACAAATTGATGAAAGAAACGAAATTATATAATTTCAAAGGGAACATCGAGTCCAAAGAAGTTCTAAATGGCACGGCTGATGTTTTGGTCGCCGACGGATTCACTGGCAATGTCCTCCTTAAGACGGTGGAAGGTGTTGCTAAATTCATGGGCAAGAACCTTAAGAAGATATATAAGAGCAACCTCAAGACAAAGATAGGATATCTCTGCGTCAAAAAAGAGATGGGTGGTTTCTTAAAAATGATGGATCCGAAACAAACCGGAGGAGCTTTGCTATGCGGAGTCAATGGAGTCGCTGTCAAGGCTCATGGCAATAGCGATGGATTTGCTTTCTTCCGCACCCTTGTTTTGGCGTATGAATTAATCAAAGCGAATGTAGTCGAAGAAATCAAAAAAGGAGTCAATCCTAGTGAATAAAATGCAAGAAATCTACAAAATATTCTCATTTTCCCCGCAAAACGAGGATGTTTTTGTTCTTGCTTTTACCCATCCTTCGGTCAATGGAATCGCTAAGACATCCCACCAGGATTATGAAAGGTTGGAATTTTTGGGTGATTCGGTGATCGGGATGGTCGTAAGTGAACTTTGCTATATCTATCATCCAGATATGGACCAAGGTGAATTATCCGTACTAAAAACACAGTTTGTCCGTTCTGAATCAGAAGCGAAATATGCGAAAAAATACGGCTTTGAGAAATATATCTCTGTTGGCAATTCTTTCAAAAAAGACATCGACAAAGCAACAAATGTCCTTGAAGATGTTTTCGAATCGTTTGTCGGGGCTCTATTAATCGATCAAGGGCTGGATTTTACTTACAAAACGGTTAGAGATATTTTTGAAGACGATGTTAAAAACGCGAAAATCATCGTCGAAGAAAATCCTAAAAGCGAACTACAGGAAGCGATGCAAGCGGATTACAAGGAATCAGTCAATTACCGCATATTGCTTGAAGAAGGGCCTAGCCACGACCGCCATTATGTAGCAGGTGTCTATTTTGAGGAAAAGGAATTAGGCAGAGGTGAAGGCAAAAGCAAGAAAGAGGCCGAAGTGGCTGCCGCAAAAGACGCTTTAAGCAAATTGGCATTGCCAGAAAGAGAAAAATAATGGGACTAATATCTTTTCTAAAAAACAAATTCTCAAAAAAGGATGATAAATCATCTAAATATGACGAGGGAATGAAGAAATCCCGCGCGGCTTTTGCTTCCAAATTAGACAATCTCGCCAAACGCTATTCCGAAGTCAACCAAGATTATTTTGAGGAATTAGAGCAGATACTAATCGAAGCCGATGTTGGAGTCTCTTTGACTTTGGAATTAGTGGAATCATTATTAGACAAAAGCGAAAAAGAAGGGATAAAAGAGCCTAGCAAAATCAATGAGGAATTGGTGGACTTGATGTTCGTCTCCTATGTTGAAAACGGCTCAAATATCGTTAACGATATATCTTTTTCTAACGAAGGTCCGACTGTTTTATTGGTTGTAGGCGTCAATGGAGTTGGAAAAACCACGACTATAGCGAAGCTTGCCTATCGTTATCAAAAAAGAGGCAAGAAAGTCATGCTTGTCGCTGGAGATACGTTTAGAGCAGGCGCCACAGAGCAATTACAAATCTGGGCCGAAAGACTTTCCTGTCCGATCGTTGTTGGGAAAGAGAATGGCGATCCAGCATCTGTTGCGTATGATGGGATGAAATATGCCAAAGAAAACAATATAGATTTAGTTATAGTCGATACGGCTGGAAGGCTTCAAAACAAAGCCAATCTTATGGCAGAGCTATCCAAAATAAAACGCGTTATTTCTAGAGAAATAGAAGGCGCCCCACATGAGACATTCCTCATAATAGATGCCACAACCGGGCAAAATGGGGTGTCGCAGGCCTCCGCCTTTAAAGATGTCACTGATTTAACAGGCATCGTCATCACCAAGATGGATGGAACTTCAAAAGGTGGAATTATTTTATCGATTAGAGATGAATTAGGCGTTCCAGTCCGCTTCATAGGCCTAGGCGAAAAGATGGATGATTTGGAAGAATTTGACCTTGATAAATATTTGCATGGTCTTCTTATAGGAGAGTAGGATGAGCGATTTGGATAATAGGGAAAAAGCGATTGAACTATATGATTGCTATGGGGTGCTTCTTACCAAGACCCAGCAAGAATTCTTTTCCTCATATTATCTTTTCGATTTGTCATTAAGCGAGATAGCAGAAGAAAAGAAAATATCTCGCTCGGCAGTAAACGACGCTTTAAGCAAAGCATTAAAGAAATTAAACGAATACGAAAGCAAGCTCCATTTGCTAGAAAAAAACAAATCCATCCGCGAAATGCTTGGGAAAATAGATGAATCTGATGAAAAAACAAAACTTGAATTGTATAAAGAGCTAGGAGACTATTTGAAATATGGCATTTGAATCACTAACCGAACGCTTCCAATCGATTTTCAAGAAAATGCGCGGTCAAAGCACATTGACTGAAAAGAACATGGATGAGGCACTAAAAGAAATCAGGGTTGCTCTTTTAGAAAGCGATGTAAATTTCAAGGTAGTTAAATCATTCACCCAGGATGTTAAAGAAAAAGCCCTTGGGCAAAATGTCTACACCGCCGTCTCTCCTAGCGAGATGCTTATTAAAATCTGCCATGATGAAATCAGCGGATTGCTAGGTAGTGATAATGAAGGAATCGTTTTCCAAAAACATGGTTTGACCACAGTCCTTTTGGTTGGTTTGCAAGGAACTGGAAAAACCACAAGCGCAGGCAAATTAGCTCTTCTTTGTAAAAAGAAATTCAACAAGAAAGTAATGCTTGCGGGCCTAGACGTCTATAGGCCTGCCGCCATAGATCAATTAGGCCAAATCGCCAAACAAATCGATGTGCCTTTCTTTGAGATGGGCACTGATGTCAATCCTGTTGAAGTCGCTAAAAAAGCCCAGGAAAAAGCCATCCAAGAAGGAAAAGACCTCTTGATTTTAGATACCGCAGGACGTCTTTCAATTGATGAAGCCTTGATGGATGAGCTTAAAAACATCATCAAAGAGACCTCCCCTGATGAAGTGCTCCTTTTGGTGGATGCAATGTCTGGACAAGATGCGGTCAATGTCGCCAATACATTCAATGCCGCTTTAAGGCTTACCGGAATCATCATGTCCAAACTTGATGGTGATGCTAAAGGTGGCTCTGCCTTATCAATCAAATATCTGACCGGCTTGCCAATCAAATACGCAGGCGTAGGAGAAAAAATCGATGACTTGGATGTCTTCTATCCAGATAGGATGGCAGACCGTATCCTAGGAATGGGCGATATAGTCTCCTTGGTAGAAAAAGCCAAAGAGCAAATAGATGAAAAAGAAGCGGAAAAAGAAGCCAAAAAGATGATGGAGGGAGAATTTACCCTCGAGGATCTTTTAAAACAAATGAAGATGGTCCAAAAAATAGGCAGCCTAGGAGCAATCGCAAAAATGATGCCAGGCATGCCTAGTCTAACTGACGAGCAAAGAATTAGGGCCGAGAAAGAAATGAAATTATTCGAGGCCGTCATAAATTCGATGACCCCATATGAAAGAAGACATCCTGAAATATTGAAATTCTCCCAAAAGTCCCGCATCGCCAAGGGAAGTGGAACCACCAATGCGGATATCAATCGCGTCATAAGGAAATACGACCAGACCAAAGAGATGATGAAGCAGATGAAACGTTATCAAAAGTCCGGAAAGATGCCTCCAGGAATGGGAGGATTCTAGGATGGCGGAAGAAATCCTTTTCAAACCTAATGAACTTTACACAAAGGAGCTAAAGGATAAATTTCATAATGCCTCCGAGAAATATTTTGATGATTTGGTTGCAAAATCGTCGATCAATGTAGAAGAAAATAGAAAGCACGTTGCCGATTACAATAAAAAAAGAGCTATTTTAGACAAATACGAAAATCAGTTATCTTCCGCCAAAGGCAAAAGAGCAGTTCTTATAACTTTCTCGGTAGTGTCCATAGTCATTGGAATAATCTTTTTGTATATAGGGATAGGGGGGATCGTCTCATCTCCTGCGGTTTTCATCGGTGTTGGAGCGTTTTTATTCGTTTCTGGCATCGCCGGGATAATTCTCTCCGTTATATTTTTGAACAAGAGAGTCAAATCATTAAAAGAATCAACATCCAGCGCCAGGCAAGAAACTGAAGCCGCTCAAAAATTATGCTGGGTTGATATGGTTCCGCTCAATTCAATCTACGATTGGAATATGCCTTCTGAAATCATGAGGAGCGCCACGCCAATCATCAATTTGGATAAATATTTCAATAACGAGAGGCTGGCATATCTAGTCGATAAATTCGGTATGCCTATGCCAGATGATCCGGATGAAAGCGTCCTTGGTGTTCTTTCGGGATCGATTCAAGGCAACCCTTTTGTCGAACAAAAGCTATTGAAACATAGGATGGGACAAAAAACATATACAGGTTCCTTGACCATAACATGGACAACGACCTATAGCGACTCCAAAGGAAATATCCACACCCAAGTCCACACCCAGACATTGGTTGCAAGCCTTTCTAAGCCCGCTCCAATTTATAGCGAAGTAACGATTTTGGCCTATGGAAACGAAGCCGCTCCGCACCTAACTTTCTCAAGAATCCCTACAAAACCCCATCTTTTAAACGAAAGAGAAAGGGAAAAAACCGTTGCGAAAGAGATGAAGAAATTAATCAAAAAGAGCGAGAAGGATATCGCTTCTGGTAACGGCAAAGCCTTCACCGCGATGGGAAATGATGAATTTGATGTATTCTTCGGGGCGTTGGATAGAAATAACGAAGTAGAATTTCGTTTGCTTTTCACCCCGCTTGCCCAGAAGAATATGGTCGAATTGATTGAGGATCCATTTCCTTTCGGAGACGACTTCTCGATGAAGAAGAAATATATGATGAATTACGTTTGCTCCGCCCACTCGCAGAGTTTCGATTATTTGAGACATCCAGCGAATTTCTTCAGCTATTCAGTCGATTTGGCTAAAAACCTTTTTGTCTCCTATTGCGACCAATTCATGCAGAATCTTTATTTTGATTTAGCGCCTCTATTATCAATTCCTCTTTATCAGATGCACAAACCCCATGAGGAGATTTTCAAGACAAGAAGCGCAAGCCTAAACCAGTTTGAGCATGAGGTTTTGGCGAACGCTATGCCCAGGGCGATTTTCGAGCCAGAAGGTGCTTCTCCGAATCTTCCTTTGTTAATCAAAGAAACCAGAGTCAGAACATCGGATGGGGTGGATAATGTTTCATTCCACACATTTAGTTATATTGAAGTGCCACAGACAACCTATATCTCCAAATTAGGGGGAGATGGCTATTGGCATGAAGTTCCGGTTCATTGGATCAGATACGATTTGGTGGAAAAAGATAATGTTGCCTCTTTCACTCCAGTTGGAGGAAGCCGTGCCGAATTCAATGAAAAGAAATTAAATGGTTTCTTTGATGACAAATTCAATCCAGACAATCTCTATTATGAAAGAGGACTGCTTGCTATTTATAATGATGACAACGAAATAAATAACAAAAACGATAAATATTCGCTTCATTCATTATTCTCTAAAGAGAAATAGATGATAATATATAAAAAAGGAGGCTAAAAATATGCCAAATGAATTAGATGAACTTGACGAATCATACGTCAACAAAGAAGGAAGAGATGTCCACGTCATCGAAAAGAAAGTGGGGGTCAAACTTGAGCCAATGGACAAATTTGTCAATGTCGCGGTTTGGTTCATATTTATCATAGGTGGGTTGGTGTACGCCGCGAGAAAGACCAAAGCCAAGAATTATTTCCAGCAGCTCCAGCAAAAAATCCAAAAAGACGCCTCGACAATCGATAACTATCAGCTCCAAAGAGTCACAGTTCTCCAGAATACGGCAAAATTACTTGATAAAGCGATTCAATTAGACAAAGAAACATTTACTGAAATCGCTAGATTAAGAAGTGGAACAATGACTGATGAGAATAGAAACGAAATCGCTGCAAAACTCGACGGAGTGCAAAAATCTATCAATGTCGCTTTCGAACAATATCCAGATTTGAAAGCCCATCAGGATATCGCCGCAGCAATGCAGCAAAATAATTATCTCCAGCAAGAAATCACCGCGGCTAGAGAACTATACAACGATGATGTCTTCCGTTGGAATGCTCAAATATTCCAACACTGGGCGAAGAAATATGTCGCTGCCAAAGAGGGATACACAACTAGAATCCCATTCACCGCCAGCCAAGAAATCAAAGAGAAGAGCGAAGGCGTTTTCTTCTAATACCATCTCTATTCAAACAAGCAAAGCCCATCCTTTTTTGGATGGGCTTTTGTTATGAACGTATGCTATTTTATGAATTTATGGCCTTTTTCTAGTGCCTCTAATTCCCATTTTGGGGTGATGTTATTGTCGTAATCTTCTAGTAATTTCTTTTCTTCTTTGCTTAGGCTGAGTTTTGCAAAAAGGTCAGGTCTATATTTCCTGGTCAAGACAAGAGATCTGGTTTTTCTCCATTTTTCTATGGCCTTGTGATTCCCTGAATATAAGATGTCTGGGACATTATCTCCCTCGAATGAATACGGCTCCGTATATTGGGGATATTCGAGCAAATTATCGTTGAATGATTCGTTTTCTAACGACTCAGTGGCAATCGCCCCATCAAGGAGCCTTATGATCGAATCAGAAACCGCCATCGCGGGAATTTCTCCACCGGTGAGGATATAATCGCCGATGCTAATTTGTTCATCGACATATTTATTAACTCTTTCGTCTATTCCTTCGTAATGTCCGCAGATGAGAATCAAATGATTTTCTTTGCTTAACTCTTTTGCCTTATTCTCATCATAAGTCTTGCCTCTAGGAGAGAATAGAATTGTTTTGGATGATTCACTTTTGGTGTTGTTTAGCGCATCGATTATAGGCTGGCATTTCATTATAAGCCCTGCGCCTCCTCCAATAGGAGGGGTGTCGACTCTTCCATATTTGTCTTTCGTGAAATCCCTGATGTTTACGATTTCTATTTCAACAACTTTTTTGGCGATTGCTCTTTTGATTATCGAATTGGTTAAAAAACCATCAAACATCTCTGGGAACAATGTCAAAATGCTTATTTTCATAAAAGCCCCTCGATGACGTTGATGCGGATTTCTTTGTTTTCTAAATCCATCGAAACGACGAATTGTTTAAATTCAAGCGGGAAATAGAAGGTTTTTTTGTCTTCTTTTTGAACTTTCACTGTTTTGGTTGGGGCGTTATCCAAAATACCGACAGCCACACCCAAAACATTATTTGTGGCATCATCGATTATTTTGCATCCTTTGATATCTTCGTAACGGAAATACCCTTCGGGAAGTGGGGCTTTGTCTTTATCTATTTCAATGAACCAATGGAGATAATTTTCCGCTTCCTCTATTGAATTCATTCCGCTTAGTTTAAGGAAATAATAATCTCCGGCGTTTGAAAATGACTCAACGTTCATTTCTATTCTTTCTTCGCTCCTTTCGTTGAACAAAGAAAGAGTGGTGCCTTTCTTGAATCTCTCTTTAGCAAAAGAAGTCAAAGAAAAACATCTGACCTCGCCCTTGAGTCCGCGTGTTTTTGTTATTTGCCCTAATCTTACGTATTCTTTCATTTTTCTTAAAAGAAGAAAACAACGCCAATTAGTTGGCGTCGTCTTCTCCAAAGCTTTCGAATTTCAAGTGAATTCGTATATTGCTATCATCGGCTTTGCCTTTGATAGAGATGGCCTCACGCAAAGCGTTAGCCACGCTGCCTTTTTTGCCGATTAATCTTGCAGTGTCTGCATCTTCGGCAACGATAAGGATGGTGATGTCGCGTTCAGTGGATCCTGGAAGCTCTTTGATCATTATTGAGTCTTTATGCTCAACAAGTGGATCGATTAGAGCGTGGATCACTTTCTCGTAATCGTTCATCCTTATTTCCCTTTCTTTTCTGCAACGAATTTGGCCATGATTCCCTTTTTGGTGAACATAGCGCGGACAGAGTCGCTTGGGGTAGCGCCTTGAAGCAACCACTTTAAGGCTAAAGCTTCATCGATTTCAGCTCCGGTCTCAACACCTTTAACTGGATCATAGGTTCCGATTTGCTCGATGTATCTGCCATCTCTAGCGAAACGGGAATCGGCGGCAACGATTCTGAAGTAGGGGCTGTGTGTGCGGCCCATTCTTGTTAATCTGATTTTTACTGACATGGTATTTCTCCTTTATTTGCCTCGTAAATGATATAGATGTCATTTATGTCTGTCAAGCATTTTTGCTTTACAACATTTAATATCTCAAAAAATATGCTTGCTAAAGCACGTTTACTTTATTATCATATCCATTGCGTCTATAAGACGATACGCAGGCCCCGCTGCCAAAATAGGCATGTACCTGAAGAGACCAAGAATCTAAGGAGGATAATTCGATGAACAACAATTTAGTCGAAGAAATCACCGCCCGTCAGATCCGCAGCGACATTCCTTCCTTCTCAAGCGGCGACACCATCAAAGTGTATGTCCGTATCATCGAGAACAAAAAGGAACGTGTCCAGATGTTCGAGGGAGTTGTTATCCAAAGAAGAGGCCATGGCGTCAGCGAGACCTTCACAGTCCGCAAAATCTCCAATGGCGTCGGAGTGGAACGCACATTCCCTGTGAACGCCCCATCAATCGCTCGCATCGAGGTTGCAAGACGCGGTAAAGTCCGTCGTGCTCGCATCCATTACATGAGAGGATTGTCCGGCAAAGCTGCCCGTATCAAAGAGGTCGGCGAGAAGAAAGCCAAATAATCTCAACCATTACATTTGGAAACGAAGAAGACTGATGCTTGAAAGGTTCAGTCTTTTTTTGTGCTTCTATTGTTATCTTGCAGATCCTTGCGAAAGTACGGAATACTTTTTCATTTAGGAACAGAAAAATCAAACATCGAGAATATGTTTTTCAAAGTGTGAAATATAACATTTTAAGTCTTTTATGCATTTGCATATAAAACGCATGGTATTTATAATTTTTGCAGCATGGAAGAGAAAGTTGTTTTATCCACTGAATCAAAATTGCCACCGGCTAAGAACAAAAAGCCCTCTAAAGCAAAAAAGATAGTCTCAACGGTATTGAGTGTTGTTTGGGTTTCCGTTTTAACGGTTATCGTCTCTGCCTCAAGCCAGATTATATACAACTATAGCCGTTATTCTTCCTTCTTCGTCAATGGCGAAAGCATGTATCCTACGTTGAACGCCAACGTGACATATGAAGGAAGCTGGAAATATCCAGAAGAAAGAGGGTTCTGGGGGGATTTTAACCATGCAGGAACCTATATATGTGACTATGGATTGATGGATGATAAGCCTGGCTTCCTTGAAGGAATGAAAAGATTTGATGTCGCTGTGACATATTATCCTAAGGATTATGTCGGCGGTGTTCTTTCAGGAACTGCAGAACTAAAAATAAAAAGACTAATAGGTTTGCCTGGCGAAACTTTGTATTTTGACGAAGGAGGAGAACTCTACGTCAATGGCGAACACATTGAACAAACATTTTCCACATTCCAAAAAGAAAGAACCATCTATAAAAATGGTTCATTGAAAGCGAATTATGGCGTCAAAACAAGCGACACAGATAAAAGTATCACTCTAAGTGAAGACCAATATTTCGTGGTCGGTGATAATCGAAACTACAATGCATCAGAAGATTCTAGATTCATTGGACCAATTGGTAGCAAATGCATCCAAGGGAGGGCTGTGGCGTTGACTGCAAGTTGCAAATTTGAAGTCAAAAACGGCCAGACATCATCATCTATCATCTGGAGCACAATGAAGATGCCGTGGGACATCAAGAAATTATGAGCGAAAAAACCGTTTATCAGAAAAATGTTCACTATTTCCCGGGCCATATGAAAAAGGCCTTGAATGAGCTTTCTTCATCAATCAAATTGGTTGATGTGGTGATCGAAGTTATGGACGCTAGAGCCCCTTTGGCGAGCCATAACCCATATTTATCCACGGTTTTAGGTGACAAGCCTAGGATGATTGTTTTATCGAAAAGCGACTATGCTGACCCATTAGTGACTGAAAAATGGATTGAATACTTTGCTTCCAAAGGGATAATTGCCTTGTCTTTGGATTTAAAGAAAGAAAAAGTCTTTAGCAAATTAATCGCTATAAGCAAGCCTCTTGTGGAGAAAAAACGAGCGAAAGAAAAGAAATATGGGATGAAACCTCAACCGATTAGATTGCTTGTTGTCGGGGTGCCAAACGTAGGCAAAAGCACATTGATTAACAATCTTGCTGGCAAAGCTGCCGCTAAAGCCGGGAATAAACCAGGCGTCACTAGGGCGGAGCAGTTTATAAAATTGCCGCACGATTTCATCTTACTAGACACCCCTGGGATTCTTCCAATGAATTACGAGGATGAAGAAGATGCAATCAAGCTTGCGTTGACTGGTTCTATAAAAGAAGAGATATTGCCTTTGGAGAAAATACTAGGTAATTTGATTGAAATATTTAAGCATTTCTACCCACATGCTTTGCAAAACAGATTCATGATTGACGATATTTCTTCTATGGAGTTGGATGAAATCCTTCTTCAAATTGCCAAAAACAGAAATTATGTCCAAAGCGGAAGCGAGCTAGATTTAGAAAGAGCCTCTTTTATATTAATAAAGGAATATAGGGATGGAGTGTTGGGCCGTTACAGCCTAGAGCAACCAGATGCTTGATAAAGAAAAAGAATATTATTCCGAAGAAGTTAAGCTCATCGTTGGGCTAGATGAAGCTGGCAGAGGCCCTTTGGCGGGACCAGTCGTTGCCGCCGCAGTTGTTTTCGATCCTTCATTTAGCGATGAAAGAATAAACGATTCCAAACAACTTAATGAAAAGAAACGCGAAGAATTATATGATTTGATAATCAAAAACGCCTTGGCGTACGCAATAGAACTAGCTGACGTTGAAGAAATAGACAAATACAACATCCTTGAAGCGGATAAAAGGGCGATGCGTCGCTGCTTGAAGAAAATAAACGTGCCTTATGACCTTATTTTGACAGATGCCGTTCCTCTTTATGGCGAGAAAAAGAAAGTTATACCGCTTATCAAAGGCGATGCAACTTGTTTGAATATCGCCGCAGCAAGCATCTTGGCGAAAGTCACTAGAGATAGGCTCATGAACGAATTGGATGCGAAATATCCCGAATACGGATTCAAGAAACACAAAGGATACGGCACGAAGAATCATTTGGAAGCAATAGAGAAATATGGACCGATAGAAGGGGTTCATAGGAAGACCTTCAAACCAATTTCCTCATATTTTGATCCTCAATTAAAACTTTTTTAGCCAAAAAGTCATTTTTCCCTCTATAAGAGATGGAGGTAAGAAAATGATAAGTGCTAGAGAAATATTGATTTACTTAGCCATCAAATATGGAGGCGATTGGGATTTGATGATGGAAGCGGTCAGGAAAAAAGAAAACATTCCTTTCAGTGAATTGGAGGGCATCGAATCCAAAATAAGTTCCAAGGCTATAACGTTAGCGGATGACGATTATCCAAAATCTTTAAAGAATACGTGCAAACCGCCTTTAGTGTTGTTTTACTATGGTGATTTGAGTCTCGCTCATGACGAAAAACGCTGCATATCCTTTATCGGCACTCGTGAACCATCGGAATACGGAAGCGAAATAAGTGAGAAAATCGTAGAAGGCTTGGCAAAAGATGATTACGTCATCGTAAGCGGATTAGCCAAAGGAATAGACACAATCGCAAACGAAACATCGCTAAACAAAGGCAAAAAGACCGTCGCGGTTTTGGGAAACGGGATAGATATTTGTTACCCATCCGAGAATAAGGAGCTGTACGAAAGAATTAAGAAAGAGGGGCTCCTTATAAGCGAATACCCAGGGATGACTCCCCCAAGCAGGACATCATTCCCTTCAAGAAATAGGATCGTCGCTGGATTAAGTTCGACAATCGTGGTGGGAGAAGCCAAAAAGAAAAGCGGAACCATGATAACTGTGAGTTATGGATTATTAATGGGAAAAAACATCTGTTGCGTCCCTTATCCTGCTGGTGAAGATAGCGTTTGCAACACCTTCATTAAAGAAGGGGCTTTCCTTGTTGAAAATGCCGAAGATGTATCCATTGTCGCGAGTGGAACAAAGAGAAATTTCAAAGTGTAAAAATTTTTGTTTTTTCTATAAATAACTATCTTTATTTATATATGTAAAAAGGAGAAAAAGTCGTTTGACATGGCTATTCACTACCAATATATTTGTAAGCGACCTAAAAGGAGGGAACCAATGAAGCTTGTAATTGTCGAATCTCCAAATAAGTGCGTTACCATCGGAAAATATTTAGGATCTGAATATAAAGTAGTGGCCAGCAAAGGAAATATAAGAGACCTTTCAACGCGCGGCAAAGGCGGTCTTGGAATCGACATTGACAACAACTTCGCCCCTGATTACGTTATACCATCTGCGAAACGTAAGGTGGTAGATGACCTAATTAAAGAGAAAAGCAAGGCCAGCGAAGTGTATCTTGCTACTGACCCTGATAGAGAAGGGGAGGCTATTTCTTGGCACCTTGCCCAGGTATTGAAACTCCCAGTCGATAAAACAAAGAGGCTGGAATTCCACGAGATAACAAAAGAAGCGATTGATGAGGCTATTGCCAACCCCACAACAATCAACCTTTCTTTGGTCAACGCTCAAGAAACCAGAAGAATGTACGACAGGATTATTGGTTTCAAATTATCCGGATTGCTTCAAAGCAATGTCGGGACTCCTTCCGCAGGACGAGTCCAATCCGCCGCTTTGAAGATGGTCGTGGATAATGATGCTGAAATCAATTCCTTCGTCCCAGAAGAATATTGGGTCATCACTATCGAAACCACGGTTGAAGGGAAAAAAGTCAAATTGACCTTGGATAAAATCGATGGCAAAGCTGCGAAAATCAAAAGCAAAGAAGAAGCCGAGGCCATATTAAAGAGGATCGGTGACGAACTTGATTTGGTCGATTTAAGTGTCAAAAAAGTCACTAAAGCACCACCTTTCCCATTCGTTACCTCAAGTTTGCAGCAGGAAGCGTTTCGCGTTTTCGGCTTCAAGCCAGAAGACACCCAAAAATACGCTCAAAAATTATTCGAAGGCTTGGATGTTAATGGCGAGCATGTTGGTCTTATTACCTATATAAGAACAGATTCAACCAGATTAGCCCCAAGATTTTTCTATAACCACGCCAAACCATATATTTTGGAAATCGCCGATGAAAGATATGTTGGTTCACTAAGAAATCCAAAAAGCAAAGACCACACCCAAGATGCCCACGAGGCCATTAGGCCAACTGGTATGCATAGGACCCCGGAGATAGTTGCTAAATACGTAAGCCCTGGCTGTGCCAAGTTATACAAGCTTATCTATAACCGCGCTTTGGCAAGCTGCATGAGTAGCGCCATCATTGAGCAGACCACCGCCACCTTTATGACAAACGGCCTTTCTTTCAAGGCAAGCGGCTCATATACCGTTTTTGACGGCTTTACTTCGGTTTACAAAAATAGCGAGGAAGACGATCAAAAATCCCTGCCAAAACTGGATAAAAACAAAAAATACATGGTTTCTTCATCTTCATCCGAACAGAAATTCACCAAAGGTCCAGATCGCTTTTCAGAAGCGAAGCTAGTAAAAATGATGGAAGAAAAAGGGATTGGAAGACCTTCCACCTACGCCACAACGATTAAGACATTAAAAGATAGAGGATATGTCACCTCTTCAAAAGGCATCCTCACCCCAACAGAGAATGGGATAAAGACAACTAAAGCCCTAGAGGAATGCTTCAAGGAGATTGTCTCCACAGAGTACACTTCAAATATGGAGAATGACTTGGATAAGATTGCATCTGGAGAAGAAAGCAAACTCCAGGCTTTGAATGATTTCTATCAGCCATTTATGAAGAAATTCGCTGAAGCGACTGATATCTTGAAAAACAAGCCGCAAGGCATCTGCCCAAAATGCGGGAAGCCTTTGGTTATGAAGAATAGCAGATATGGCAGTTTCATCGCTTGCTCTAATTATCCTTCTTGCGATTATAAGGAGCCAAAACCCGTCACTGATTTAGGTCGTGCCTGCCCGTTATGTGGCAAACCGCTTGTGGAAAGAAAATCCAAAGGAAAGACCTTTATTGGCTGCTCAGGCTATCCTTCTTGCCACTACATTGAGGAGAAGAAGAAAGCGATCAAACATGTAGCCACAGCGAAAAAAGAAGAAATCGACCCAAGCAAATACGTGAAAGAATGCCCGCGATGCCATACAGGACACCTTATCGTCAAACAAGGGAGAAGAGCCTCTTTCCTTGGATGCACCAATTTCCCAAAATGCCGTTATCACGAATGGATCGAGAAAAAAGGCAATGGCAAATAAAGTTATTGTCATTGGAGCGGGGCTTGCAGGAAGCGAAGCCGCTCATTATTTAGCGAAAAAAGGATTTGAGGTCCATCTTTACGAAAGAAGACCATTAATATCTGATGGAGCCCACGAAAGCGATCTTTTCGGTGAGCTTGTTTGCTCCAATTCGCTTAAAAGTTTCAAATTAGATAATGCTTGCGGCCTATTAAAAGAAGAGATGAAGGAACTTGGCTCGTTAATGATTGAAGCCGCCTACGCTTCTAGGGTTCCTTCAGGCAACGCTTTAAGCGTCGATAGGGAATTATTCGCCAAATATATCACGGATAAACTGCTTTCTTTTAATAACATCATTGTCCATAGAGAAGAAGTAAATGAATTAGGCGATGAACCGATAATTGTGGCGACTGGCCCTCTTACGAATGGGAAACTTTTAAAAGAGATATCTTCAATCGTAGGCAAAAAAGGATTGTCTTTCTTCGACGCATCCGCTCCAATCGTTAAAAAAGAAAGTTTGGATTTTACAAAAGTCTATTACAAAAGCCGTTTTGAGCAGGATGATGCCTCTTATCTAAATTGCCCGTTCTCTAAAGAAGAATATTTCGCTTTTGTAAATGAACTCATATCCGCCAAAAAGGCTTTGATCCATGAATTTGATACAAAATATTTTGAAGGATGTTTGCCAATTGAAGTAATCGCTTCAAGAGGCGTGGAGACATTAAGGCATGGTCCGTTAAAACCTTTTGGTTTAGGGACGGAAGAGCATCCAAAACCTTATGCAGTTGTCCAACTAAGGCAAGATACAAAGTTAGGCGATTGCTATAATCTTGTCGGATTCCAAACAAATTTGACATATGAAGAGCAAAAAAGGGTTTTCAGAATGATACCTGGGCTAGAAAATGCAGAGTTCGTGCGATTTGGCTTGATGCATAGAAACACATACCTAGATTCACCATCTTCATTGAACGAGGACCTTTCTTTGAAAAATAAGGACAATGTTTTCATAGCAGGTCAATTATCCGGAGTTGAAGGGTATGTAGAAAGCGCGGCAATGGGGATTGTGGCCGCTATAAATATCGAAAGAAAGTTAAAGAAAAAGCCATTCTTAACCGTCCCGAAAGAAACGGTTTTAGGTTCTTTAATCGATTACATTCTTCATTCACAAAGCGGATATTTCGCCCCGATGAATGCGAATTGGGCCTTGTTCCCGGATTCAAAGAAAGGCAATAGGGAATCCACTATCGAAAGAAGCCTCTTAGCGATAAAATTGTATCGCGAGGAAAAAGATGAATAAGCCCGAAAGAGAATATTTGGATTATCTTAGGCTAATCCGCAATTATTCTCCAAAGACCATTGAAAACTACCAAAGAGACATTGATGCTTTTTTGGAATTCGCCGATAGCCAAAATGTTCTTTTCGATAAAGTCGATAAGAAGTTCATCCGCCAATATCTCGCATATGAATTAGCTATCCGCAACCAAAACCAAAGAAGCTGCCAAAGAAGAATGTCGGCATTGCGCGGCTTTTACCAATGGATGGTGGAACATAACTATGTTCAAGCCAATTATTTCAAAAATGTCCGTTCTCCTAAAGCGGGTGTACGATACCCAAAGGTGCTTTCATATGAGCAGATGGTGACGCTACTAGAAACAAACCCCAAGAGAAAAGACGAATTGATGATTAGAGATCAGGCAATACTCGAATTGCTTTTTGCCTCTGGAATGCGTGCAAGTGAATTGATTAACCTCACTCATATGCAAATTGACTACAGGTCAAAAATAATCAGGATTTTCGGAAAAGGAAACAAACAGAGGCTTGTCCCTTTTGGCGATAACGCTAAAGCGGCCATGCAGGAATATTTCTCTTCATTGAGGCCTGTTTTGCTTTCAAGACATAAAAAAGGCGCCCAATCAAATGCCTTCTTTTTGGATTTTAGAGGATCAAAACTCACCACACGAGGATTGGAATATATCCTTAAATCAATCGAAATAAAAACCGGACTTTTCTATGGATTGCATCCACATATGATTAGACACACATTTGGCACATCTTTGTTAGAAAACGGCGCAGATCTAAGGCTAATTCAAGAATTGATGGGTCATGAATCGCTTAACACGACCCAGATATATACGCACGTGAGCAAGAAGGCGATGAAGGACCAATACAAGAAGTTTTTCCCTCGTACGAAAAAGGCAAATTAATGGTCGATTGTGGTGGTTGAATTAAAATAGTTTAATGGTAAAATGCCAATATGCGCGAACCGAGCAAGAGACAAATAGAGAACGCTATATCCCAGTTCGATATCTGGGGAAAAGTAATAAATCACAGGTGGCATGGAAATGGCCACATCAATGATACTAGGCTAATCACAGTCCAAAGAGATGATGGTCAAATCGTCTATTTCATTTTGCAAATGATGAACACTTCCGTTTTCACTAAGCCGGTTGAGCTTATGGAAAACATAATCGCCGTCACCAAATTCATCAAAGCCAAAGTCATCGCAAGAGGTGGTGACATCGAAAGAGAAGTCGTAAATGTCATCCCAACAAAAGACGGATGTTCGTATTATGTTGACAAAGAAGGTAATTTCTGGAGGCTTTTGGAATATATAAGTGGTGCGACTAGCTACGATTCAGTCGACGATCCGGAGATTTTTAAAGCTTCAGCCTACGCTTTCGGGCGTTTCCAGAATGATTTATCCGATTTCCCAATCGATAAATTGCACGAAACCATCCCTAATTTCCACAATACCGAATCACGTTATGCCGCTTTTGAAAAATCCGTAGAGAAAGATATCGCCAAGCGCAAATCTACTTGCGAAAGGGAGATTGAGCTACTTCTAGAAAGAAAGCCACTCGCCCAATATTTCAACAAGCTTTTAGCCGAAAAGAAAATCCCCTTGCGTGTCACCCATAACGACACCAAACTAAACAACGTCATGATTGATGATATAACCCATAAGGGGCTATGCGTCATCGACTTAGACACAGTCATGCCTGGAATCTCATGCTTTGATTTCGGAGATGCGATTAGGTTTGGCGCCAATACGGCAGCAGAGGATGAAACCGACCTAAGCAAAGTCTCAATAAGCAAAGAATTGTTCACCGCATTCACCGAAGGATTCATCGAAGGATGTGGTGGCAGATTGACAAGCGAAGAAATAGATTCTCTCTATCTTGGTGCGATGGAAATGACCTACGAAGTCGCCCTGCGTTTCTTGGCGGATTATCTCGATGGCGACACGTATTTCCGCATAGACCACCCATCGCATAATCTTGAAAGGGCAAGATGCCAGATTGCCTTGCTCTTAGATATGGAAAAGAAACGTTCCGAGATGGAAGAGGTCGTCCAGGAACTCAAGAAAAAATATAAGAGCTTCTAAAAGAAGTTCTTTTTTATATTGTAAAGCAGTGGTATAATCACCATCGGCTCTTTTCGAAGAGCTTATACACACCTCGTGGATTCAGCGCCGTGTTCCCTTCCGGGCGAAATAGCTTAAAAAGCGGAAGTGGTGGTCAGTTGTTCGAAACGGGGGAGGCACAAACAAATGGAGGTCACCAAATGAGTGACGAAATCAAACAAGAAGAAGTCCTAGAGACTCAAGAGGCTGCAGAGCCTACAATGGAGCAATTCGTCCACGACGAGAATGCCCCAATCACAACTGTCCGCAAATTATTAGAAGCGGGCGTCCATTTCGGACATCAAACCAGAAGATGGAACCCAAAGATGAAAAAATTCATCTATGGAAACCGCAATGGAATCTACCTAATTGACTTGCCAAAGAGCGTTGACAAAGTCACCGAAGCTTACAAAGCTTTGAAAGAAATCGCTGAGAAAAGCGGAAAAGTCCTTTTCGTAGGAACCAAACCAGCTGCTCAGACAATCGTTGCAGAAGAGGCCATCAGAAGCGGTTCCTTCTACATCACCAATCGTTGGTTGGGTGGAACTTTGACCAACTTCCGCACTATCTTCAATCGTATCCGCCATTTGAAGGAACTCGAGAAGATGGAAGAAGACGGATTGATCGAAAAGCTCCCGAAGAAAGAGCAAGCCGCTCTTCGCAAAGAGAAAGAGAAACTCTCCAAGAACCTTGAGGGCATCAAAGAAATGAGACGCGTTCCTCAAGCGATAGTCGTAAGCGACCCAACGGTTGAGCATAACGCCGTAAAAGAAGCAAAATCACTCGGCATCCCAGTATTTGCCGCTTGTTCAACATCCGATGATCCAGATATCATCAACTTCCCAATCCCATCAAACAATGATGCGACTTCCGCTATAAGATTAATCATCGGCATTCTTGCCGACGCTGTTGTCGAAAGCAAAGGTGGCATCCCAGCCTATGCCTACGCTAAAGAAGAAGGCGAGCCAGCCGGCATGAAAGATGCTGTCCGCGATGCCGATGCAAAGCATGAAGCCCGCAAAGCCGCCATCAGAGCGAAACGCAGAGAGCAAGAAGAAAGAATCGCTAGACTCCAAGCCGAAAGAGCTGCTCGCTTTGCCGCTAGAAACGCCGCCAAAGGCGAGAAACCGGCCGAAGAAGTGAAGGAAGAAGCTCCAGCTGAGAAGGAGGACGAATAATGGCTAGTTCAGAAGAAATTGCTTTAATCAAAGCCCTCCGTGAAAGAACCGGAGCAGGCATAATGGATTGCAAAAAAGCCTTAATCGAAACCGGAAACGATATCGAGAAGGCTGTTGATTATCTCCGTGAGAAAGGCATTGCAAAGCAAGCCAAACGCGCTGGCCGTACCGCCGCAGAAGGTTTGACAAATGTCCATATCTGCGAGAAATGTGGCAAAGCCATAGTCTTAGAAATTAACTGCGAGACCGACTTTGTCGCCAATTCCGATACCTTCAAGAATTTGCTCGAAAGTGTCACCAAATGCTTGATGCAAAATGAGCCAGCTTCCTTAGAAGAAGCCAAGACATTGACTGCTCAACTATTCACCGATGCTGCTTTGGCAGTTGGTGAAAAGCTTGAATTGAGAAGATTCGAGATCATCCATCCTGCAGAAGGCCAGAAATTCGCTTCCTACAGCCATATGGGTGGAAAAATCGGAACATTGGTCCTTCTTTCCAAGCCATGCGAAGCTTTGGAGAAACCTCTTGCGATGCATATCGCTGCAAACGCCCCAATCTATATCTCTTTAGAGGACGTTCCTGCTGCTGATAGAGCTAGAGAAAGAGCGATTGCCGAAGCAGAAGTCAAGGATGATCCAAAACTTCAAGGCAAGCCAGAAGCGATGCTCGCTAACATCATTGAGAAAAAGACCGACAAGGCTCTTCAAACAGCCTGCTTAGTCCTCCAAGATTATCTTCTTGACCCATCCAAGAAAGTTGGCCAGGTCTTGAAAGAGAATGGTGTCTCGGTTGTCAAATTCGTCCGTTACCAAGTCGGCGAAGGCATCGTCAAAACCGCTGAAGAAGAATAATTATTCCTCCCAAATCAATTAGAGATTGGCGGAAGCCAGTCTCTTTTTGTTTCGCCCACTAGAATAGAATTGCTTTGGTGTCTATAATATAGGATATTATGAGCAAGAAATATAAAACTGTAATCATCAAAGTATCTGGCGAGGCTCTTGCCAATGAAAAAGACAAGACGATATACGACAAAGAGAAATTGAGCGCGATTGCCGAACAAATCGATATTGCCCACAGAGATGGGACGAAAATCGGCATTGTCGTCGGTGCGGGCAATATTTGGCGCGGAAGATTGGCCAAAACCATCGGCATCGAGGATACGACCGCGGACTATATGGGAATGCTTGGCACGATAATGAATGCCTTAGCCATTCAATCTGCTTTAGAGGAAAGAGGATTGGAGACCAGAGTCATGTCTTCAATCAATGTTCCTCAAGTTTGCGAACCTTACATTAGAAGGAGAGCGGTCTCCCATCTAGATAACGGCCGCATCGTCATATTCGCTGGAGGAACTGGAAACCCATTCTTCTCAACGGATTCCACCGCGACATTAAGGGCAAGAGAAATCTGTGCCGATGCGATATTGATGGGAAAAAACGGCATCGATGGAGTCTACGATTCCGATCCCAGAGCCAATAAGGACGCCAAATTTATAAAACACCTCACCTATCACGAAGTCGTTGAAAAACAGCTCGGCGTTATGGATTTGACCGCAGTTGCGATGCTAGAATCTAGCGACATCGTGATTCATGTATTCAATATGGACAAACCATCAAGCCTCATTGATGTGCTTGAAGGAAAAGATATAGGCACCACAATTGCCAAGGAGTAAAAACAATGGATGAATTAGTTTTAGAAGCGAATGGCAGGATGGATAAATCCATCGACGCATTCAAAGGCGCTTTAGCCAAATTAAGAAGCGGCAGAGCTAATCCAGCGATGCTAGAAGGAATCCAATGTGATTATTATGGAGAGAAGATGGATATTGCTTCATTATGCTCAATATCCATGCCAGAACCCCGTCAATTGTTAGTGAAGCCTTATAGCAGAGAAGACTTGAAAACGATCGCAAGCGCTATCGCTGGCGCCAATATCGGCGTTAATCCACAAGTCGAAGCGGATGCCATTAGAATCATCGTTCCTCCTCTTACGGAAGATGTTAGAAGAGAAATTGCAAAACAAGCCAAAGCTTTAGCGGAAGAAGCCAAAGTCTCAATCCGCAACATCAGAAGAGATTATCTTGATTTTGTCAAAGACGATGAAACCATGAGCGATGATTATAAAGACCGCGTAAGAGAAGATATACAAAAAGGCGTAGACGCCGCAAATAAGAAAATAGATGATTTGCTCGCTGAGAAGCAAAAAGCAATCATGACTATTTAATTAATCAAGTCAATTGATTTATCACTGCAGACGATGGAAGTTAGGGAACTATCTTTGTTCCATTCATCGTCTTTTTCTATTGCGTCCCACATTTCGCTTGTGCCTTCAAAATCTATAGATGTCAAAGAAGAAGAGGCAAATGCGTTGTTATTGATTCTTTTTATCTTGCTGGAGATTGTTAATTTGTTTAATTGAGTCGTGTCTTTGAACACTTTTGCGTTTAAGACGATTAATTTGGAGGCTGCAAGGTTAATCTCTTTCAAAGAAGAGCCTTCAAAGGCGTTTTCTCCTATTGTTTCAAGATCGGAATTCGCCTCAAATGTTTCGATTCCGGATTTGTAAAAAGCACTTTTGCCAATAGAATACAAAGACTTTGATAAAGAAAGATTTTTTAGGGATGTGGTGGAGGCGAAAGCGGATTCCGGTATGGTGTTGATATATGTGTTGCTTAGATTCAATTCTTCTAAGGATATGCATCCTTCAAATATTGATTTCCCTATTGTTGCGGTGTTTTTTGGCAAAAATACATCCACCAAATTCTCATCGCCATAAAAGACTTTGTTTCCGAATTCTAATGGAGAATCCTTCTCAAAACCATGAGAATAAGTTGTTAATGTTGTGGCGTTAGCGAATGAAAAAGACAAAACCTTATCCACTGAGCGGTTAACATATATTTCTTTTAAGCCATATTCGCCTTGGAGAATGCTTGTTTCCCCATTGCCTATCGTATCCAATTTCTTCTGCGTCCCATTTAAAGAGACAACAGACGGAAGATAAGCTTTAGAGGCGTTTTCAAATGAATTGGTAATGGAAATGAGTGATTTCCCATTCTCGCTGTCTCCGAATGTAAAAGATGAGGCTGAACCATCTATATATTTCCCTTCCGAATCATATAAACCGGCTTTCGCGTTATACCAATCATAATAAGTTTCGTTATTATTATTCGAGAATCCAAAGGCTAAAGATAATGAGAATGCGGTCAATGTTAAAACCGCAATAGTAGAGACGATAATCAACGTATTTCTATCTTTTTTGCTTAGTTTTGCAGGCTTTTTTTGTGTTTCTTGCGCCTTTTCTTCTTTTTCTTCCATACGGATATTTTATATGAATTGAAATAAAGTTGATAATGTTTGATGATGTTTTCTATATGAAAACAAAGTAATATAATTTAGCAAATGGCAAAAGCATTCACCTTAAAAAAGAAATTAGATCACGTCGCCTTCATAATGGATGGCAACGGGAGATGGGCCAAAGCTAGAGGCCTCCCACGTCACCTTGGACACAAAGAAGCCTGCAACCGCATAATAGAGCTTTTTGAAGTATGTCGCGAATTCAATATCAAATACATGTCTTTCTACGCTTTCTCTACGGAGAACTGGAATAGACCTCAAGATGAGATTGACCACCTAATGGATTATCTCGAAGAATTTTTCAATCGCGAGATAGATTATCTGGATTCAGTTGGCACAAGGATTGTCGTCTCCGGCGATTTAGGTCGCATAAGAGAAAAGACGAGAAAAGTCTGCGAGGAATCTATCGAAAGAACCAAAGACAATAAGAACTGGGTAATCAATGTTTGTTTGAACTACGGAGGACGCGACGAAATCGCTAGGGCGGCCAAAAGAATCGCCTTAGACGCGAAAGAAGGTCATTTGAAGATAGAAGATATAGACGAGAAGAAGTTCAGAGAATATCTTTGGCATCCAGAGATACCTGATGTCGATTTGATGATAAGGACATCGGGCGAATGCCGCTTAAGCAACTATATGCTATACGAAAACGCCTATGCCGAATTCGTATTCACTCCAGTCAAGTGGCCTGATTTCAAAAGAAATGAATTCATAGATTGCTTGGAAGAATTCCAAGGACGTTTTAGAAGATTTGGGGGTTTGAAGAATGATTGAGCATCCGGTGCCTAATGAGATAAGCGAAAAACAGAAAAAGAACCTAAAAAGCAGAATCATCGTGGCGATGGTTTTGGTTGTGACTTGTGTCCCTTCTTTCTTTTTGGGAGGATGGTTCTTCTTTGTCCTCCTCGCTGCGACGATGGTTATCGCAATCCATGAGATGTTGCATGCGACAGGAAAGAAATTTCCCCTTGTAATCAAAATAATGACTTATGTCATCACGATGGCGCTTGTTTATTGGTTCATCATCAAATACAATCTATCCGCATTCGTAGAGGCGCGAAATAATGGAACGGAATATGTTTTCTCTTTAGAACAGTATTTCGATACGATTGATGTTTCTTTGATTGGGGTGGCCACCACGATTGGTTTTTATTTCCTAATGGCTATCGTTTTCAAAGATTTCTCATTCGTCGACGCTTTCTATTTCATCGTATTCACAATCCTTTTAGGAATCGGCTTCCAAGCATTGTTTTTCTGCCGTTACTATCCATTCTATTTAATTAGCTATAGCGGGCTTGATATTTCCAAAGGTTTTTCGATGTTAGGGATGCAAGGGAATGAATTGACTTCATCAGCGATTTTCAAATATTTGCTTTCATCATTCTTGCTTTTCTATGTCCTATTAGGAACGATGATGAATGATATATTCGCATATTTTGTTGGGATACTTTTCGGAAAGCATAAAATGAATCCACGTATCTCCCCAAATAAAACCTGGGAAGGATTCTTTGGCGGATGGTTCTTTGGTTTCATTCTTTCTTTTGCCTTTGGTTTAATTTTAGCTTTATGCGATTTGCCTTTGACCCCAACATTATCCAAAGACTATTGGTATTGGATTTTGTTAATCTCGATATTGCTGCCATTATTGGGCGATTTAGGTGACTTATCATTCAGTATGATAAAAAGGCATTTCGGAATAAAAGATTACGGCAACATCCTTAGAGGACATGGCGGCGTTATCGATAGAATCGGCAGCTGCATGTTTGGTGCGATAGGCACTTGGATCATACTCGTATTCATCACGAATGGGTGGAATCTACTAGCATGAAGAAAGTTTGCTTGCTAGGCGCTTCGGGAAATATAGGCGAGCAGTCATTGGATATTTTTGAAAATGACCCGGCATCTTTTTTGCTGGTAGGAATCTCAATTGGGCACAGAATCAATAAATTGGATGGCATTTTGCAAAGATTTCCTTCAATCAAATACTTAACCGTCCAAGAAAAAGAAGATTGCGAAACTATTAAAAAATCCCATCCAAACCTCACTGTTTTCTATGGAGACGAGGGTTTGATTGAATTGATAGAGAAGTGCGACGCGGATATCATCGAGAACGCCTTGGTTGGTTTCGTGGGACTTCGCCCATCAATCAAAGCGTTAGAGGAAAGGAAAATATTATGCCTCGCCAACAAAGAGAGCCTTGTTGTCGGAGGGGAATTCATTAACGACTTATTAAGCCAAGGCAAAGGCAAACTATATCCAATCGATTCTGAGCATGTCGGAGTGGCCAAATGCCTATCTAAAGTCAATAGGGATGATGTTGATGCAATCATTATCACCGGCTCTGGCGGGGCTTTTAGAAGAAGAGAAAGAAGCGAATTGGAGAACGTCACCGCCAAAGAAGCTCTTGCCCACCCAACCTGGAATATGGGCGAAAAGATAACAATCGACTGCGCGACGATGATGAATAAAGGATTCGAAGTGCTTGAAGCGTATTATCTTTTTTCTTGGCCATTAGAGAAAATTGAAGTGGTGCTTCATGATGAATCGATGGTGCACGCGGCATTAAGGATGAAAGATGGGACATATGTCGCTGATGTCTCTAAACCCGATATGCATGGGCCTATTGCCTACGCTTTATATGAAGGCAATGTTGAATATGAAGTCAAAAAAACAAACAGCCTAGAAGAGCTTGGCCCCTATCATTTCCATAAATTCGATCCCGAAAGATATCCGGCGGTCGATATGTGCAAAGACGCTTTAAAAAGAGGCGGTTTATCTTTGACGATACTAAACGCCGCCGATGAAGAGGCTGACCGCCTTTTCCTCAGTGGAAAAATCAAATTTTTGCAGATTGAAGAAATTTGTTGTTGGGCAGAGAAAAAATTACCTAAAATAAAAAAGCCATCATTAGATGACATTGTCGAAATTGACTCTTCGACTAGAATATTAATCAAGGAGAGATTTGAATAGATGCGTATTTTCGTCACAATACTCGTTCTAATCGTGATGCTAGGCATATTGATCTCCACTCATGAAGCGGGGCATTTATGGACAGCAAAGCGTTTTGGCGTGTATTGTTTCGAATATTCAGTCGGCTTTGGCCCCACTCTGATATCATCGAAGAAATGGACAAAACCTTTAATCCGCCTTGGCAAGAAAGAAGAAGTCAAACCAGATGAAAATGGCTTTGTCCACGCCGAAAAAGAAGAGCTTGTCGCAAGTGATACTCCTTCAAAAGGAGAAACCGCTTATAGCCTTAGACTAATCCCGCTTGGTGGATATGTTTCGATGTATGGCGAGGAAATGGACGAAACGCCAAATGGAGTAAAAGTACCATTCTCTAGATCTCTCAACGGAATATCCGTCTGGAAAAAAGTAATCATCCTTTTAGCGGGTGTCACGGTGAATCTTATCACTTCACTTGCTTTCGTGTTCGTCTATTCGGTTGCCTTCCCAACCTTGAAATCTTATGAAAGATTTTCTGTTTCAACAGAGCAAGGAAATATATCGCTATATGCTTTCCACGCCGAAGGAAGAATCAATACTTTGGAATTTAACGAATCCGACACCATCTATTCTCCAGTCCCTGCTGCAATAGAAAACAATGGAACAGGCTTTATCATCGATCCAGCATCGAAGATAAATGAAGAAGAATATGTCGCGGTTTTCGTCCCAATCTCCCAAATGGGCGAATCATTCTTGCCGAATCTCCAATTCTATAAAGCCGCAGGAGGTTTTGTTGTCACAGAAGAAAGAGAACAATATGGACTCATTGCCGCGCCGGACGCCAATATGAGATATACGCCAAAAGACGACGACAATATATCATTGACCTTGACCATCATCGATTCGTCTTTAGAAGAAAGTAAATGGTTCGAAAATAGAAGAAGCGAGACCGTATCCTTGACTGGGGCGACATTAAAAGAAGAATCACTTTGGATAAAATCATATTCGTTCTACAAACCTTTTGGCGAAGCAATGGGCGATTTCGCATCAAATTACTCATATTTCTTTGAGATGATTGGCTTAGGGCTTAAGTCATTATTCACTTTTGACTTCTCCAATTTAGGAGGAATCGTAGCCATAGGGAGTGGCATATCCCAGCTTTCCACCATGATGGGATTCGAAAGAACATTCTTCTATTACGGTGGCTTTATTGCTTTGGACTTAGCCATATTCAATCTGCTCCCGTTCCCAGGCTTGGATGGATGGCAATTATTCGTAACCGCTTTTGAAACAATTAGGAAAAAGCCTGTTTCTCAAAAAGCTAAAGGCATCATGTCCACGATTGGTTTTGTTTTGCTTATCGCTTTGGCCGCGTTCCTGGTGGTTAAAGATATATTGAGGTTGGTGTTATGAATCAGAAGATGCAGTTATTTTTGAAATCTATTGGCATTACTGATCTCGATAAGTGGGATCTCGATTTTGATTTCGTCGGGAAAACAGATACAGTACCCGCTATCGCGCTGATGAATATAAGGAAAACCAATCCATGGACAATGGAGGAGCTTTCTTATTTCCAAGCTGCTTTATCGAATATCAAATACCGTTACGAGATGCGCTTTGTATATACAAACGAAGTCAGTTTCGAAAACGTCGAGTCATTATTCAAAGAATGGTTTTTCTCTTTGTATCATTATCGCCCAACAATCAAATTGTCACTTCTTGATCCATCTTCCATTCAAGCGGAAGTCGCCGAATTAACCCAAAGAATAGATTCGACAATTCTTTCCGAATTTAGTGATTGCATCAAATGGCTTAATTACCCATTCACAATAAAAATAGAGGTCAAAAAAGTAGAAAAACCTACCCAAAAGCAAGAAGAGAGGGAAATCAGCTCTATTGAAAAACTTCTAAATGAAGAAGAACCAAAAAAAGAAATAAAGATCGATCAACCAAAAATAGAAATCGAAGAACCAGAGGAAGAGGTTCAACCAGAAGAAGAAACACTTAATGAAGAAATAGAGATTCAACCCAAGTCCAAGGAAGAAATTGCATGGGAGGAAGAGAAGGCCAGAATCCAAAAAGAAAGAGAAGAGGCATCTAAAAAAGTTTTTGATGAATACCAGGCCTCCTATAAAATCCACGAAAAAGATATGGCGATGAAAAACGCCGACAAACTTGGATATGACTACAAATATCTGAACTCAATCGAAGAATTCAAATCCGTCAATTCAGGACTAGTCTGCCTTTCTGGCTGGATATATGGCGATGAAAACCAAAAAGGCGATTGCGAGATAAAGATAAAACCTACCAGAAGAGGACAGATGTGCACATTCGTTTTGGCCGATCTTAGTTCTGCGATAGATGTTAGAGGCTTTGAGATGAAAGAAGCTGATGGGTTAAGCGCCCAAGACATGAATGAATTGAAGCATAACGGCTACTATCGTTGCTATGGTGCGGTCGATTATGATAAAAACACCGGAGACAAACTCCTAAGACTCCATAGAATCGAAAAAGATTTCTATGACAAATTAAGAACGGATGAAGAAGAGGAGAAGAGAGTGGAGCTCCATCTCCACACCAAAATGTCCCAAATGGATGGCGCTTCCGATTCAAAGCAATATATCAAAGCGGCCATGAGCATGGGAATGAAGGCTTTAGCCATCACAGACCATGGAGTCGTCCAAGCCTTCCCTGAAGCCGAAACTTATCTAAAAGAACTCGAAAGAGACGGCAAAACCCCGCCGAAATTAATTTATGGCTGCGAATTCTATGTCTTTGATAGACCAAAGCCAGTCTTTAATAAATTATCTCCAATGAAGCTCAAAGATGCGAAATTCTGCGTCTTTGACTTTGAGACAACTGGTTTAAGCCACACCTACGATAGGCCTATTGAATTCGGCGCGGTGTTTATGGAGAAAGGGATGGTCACAAAACACATCGACCTTTTTATCAATCCAGAAATGCATATCCCTGAAACATCCAGTAGCATCAATAACATCACGGATGAAATGGTCAAAGATAAACCGACCATGAAAGAAGCGATAAAAGAAATAGATGAATTCATCGGCGGTGATGATGTCATCCTAGTTTCCCATAACGCTCCATTCGATGTGGACTTCTTGAATATGATGAGGGAAGCTGGGGGAAGACCTAGGGTAAGCAATCCTGTTATCGACACCCTTGCTCTAGCGGGCATTTTATATCCAGAATCAGGAAGCTTAAGAGAAGAGAAACTCGCCAGAAAATTCGGAGTCGCCGATGAAGGCGGGAGACGTAAAGCCGATGATGAAGAAGAAGGAGCGGGGCAAACATATCACCGCGCGGATTTTGACTCTGAGATATTGAGCAGAATCTGGAATGTCCTATTCACAAAGATCTGCGAAGACACCAATAATTACGATATAACCCATGAGGAATTGTCAAAATTAAGGACGACAAAGCAAGAATATTACCGTCATCTTAAAACCTTCCATATCATTGCTTTGGCCAAAAACCAAAAAGGACTCAAATCTCTATTCAAACTAGTGTCCGAATCCGAGACAACTTATTTAGCAGGCGCATACGCCAAATCCGCCCCAATGCCAAAGCTTCCTCGCGAAATGCTCGAGGAAAATAGAGAAAATCTTTTGATTGGTTCGGCTTGCTTTAATGGTTTTGTATTCGAGAAAGCCATGAACGGCACCCAGGAAGATTTGGAGAAAGAGATGGAATTCTATGATTACATAGAAATCCAGCCAAAAGAGAACTATTCATATTTGATTGGGACAAAGAAAATCACCCCAGAGATTTTGGATGACATATTAAATAGAATCGTTGACACAGCGGATAAGATGGGCAAAAAAGTCTGTGCGACAGGCGACGTCCATTATGCGAATCCAGAGGATAAGATTATCCGTGATATCTATATCTCCGCGGAAGGTCTTAATAAATCAAGTCATCCTTTGATGAGAGATAGACATAGATATCCTAAATTCCCCAATGCTGACCAGCATTTAAGATCCACAAGGGAAATGCTTGATTGCTTTGCTGATTGGCTTGGTGAAGAGAAGGCTAAAGAGATTGTCGTAACCAACACGAATTGGGTTGCTGACCAAATAGATGGCGGTATAAAAATCCTGGCTACAAAACTTTACACACCGGACGCCAACCTACCTAATTCCGATAAATTATTAAGAGACCTATGCTATAAGAATCTGCACGAGATTTACGGGGTTAATCCAGATCAAAGAATAGTTGATCGTTTGGAAAAAGAGCTTAACGGAATTATCTCAAACGGCTATTCCGTCACATATTACATCGCCTATTTGCTTGTCTCTCATGCGGCGGAGCAAGGATATTATGTAGGCTCCCGTGGCTCGGTTGGCTCTTCCTTTGCCGCGACTATGGCAGGCATCACCGAAGTCAATCCTTTACCTCCATATTACCTATGCCCGAAATGCAAACACCTTGAATGGGCAAACGACCAAGAAGAATTCAAAAACCTAAGGTCTGGTTTCGATTTGCCTCCGAAAAAATGCCCTCACTGCGGCATCGAGATGAAGAAAGATGGTCAATCCATTCCTTTTGAAACATTCCTTGGCTTCTCAGCAGAGAAAGTCCCTGATATCGATTTGAATTTCCCTAGGGATTATCAATCTGAAGCCCATCGTTATACCAGAACCATATTATCCACCAAAGAAGAAAATGAAGCCTATGAGCGTGGTGAATTCGTTCATAGCCCCCATGTTATTAGAGCAGGGACTATAGGTACCGCCAAATTCAAAAACGCCTGCGGTTTCGTTAGAGGCTATTTTGAAAGAGAACTTGGTATGCCTACCATCCCTCCAGAATTAAAGCCATGGTTCAAAGCTTTGGCGACTAGATGCTCTGGGGTCAAACGCACTACAGGCCAGCACCCTGGAGGCATTGTCGTTATCCCAGCGGATATGGATGTATTTGATTTCACCCCATTCCAGCACCCCGCTGATTCTCCGGACGCCGAATGGCTTACAACCCATTTCGAATTCGCAAGCATGCACGACTCCGTTTTAAAACTTGATGAATTAGGCCATCTCGATCCTATGGCCTTACGCGAATTATGCTTGCTTATGGGGTACGACGATAAGAAGATCGCAGAAGAGATAAAAAGCATCCCAATCGATAAAAAGGTTCTTTCATTATTCACCTCGCCTAATGCGCTTAATTTAAAAAGGAACCCCCTCAAATTCAAAACCGGCGCGATCGCTGTTCCTGAATTCGGCACGAACTTTGTCCAGGGTTTATTGGAAGACGCTAAACCGAAAACATTCAACGACTTGCTTGTTATTTCAGGCTTGAGCCATGGCACCAACGTGTGGAATGGCAACGCCCAAGATTTGGTCGTGAATGAAGGCAAGACACTAGAAGAAGTTATTGGATGCCGTGACGATATCATGAATTATTTGATCTCCATGGGGATGGAGCCAGGCCTCGCTTTCAAAATAATGGAAGCAACCAGAAAGAATAAATTCGGCGGTGATAAATCACCATTCATCGAAGACATGAGGAAATGCAACGTCCCTGAATGGTATATTGAGTCTTGTAAAAAGATACAATACCTTTTCCCTAGAGCCCATGCGACCGCTTATGTCATTGCAGCTTTAAGGGTTGCGTATTTCAAAGTCTATCATCCTCTTGAATTCTATGCGGTATTCTTCACAACCCGTTGCGAGAAGTTCGATATCCCTGCAATTTCTGGCTCTTTTGACGATTTGCTTACAACAATCAGGAAAATGCAAGCAAGAAGATTAGAGAATCCGGATGCATTCTCTGACGTTGATGAAGCGGTGTTAGAAACTTGTACAGTCGCCTTGGAAATGAAAGATAGGGGATACGAAATAAGAAATGTCGACATTATGAAAAGCGAAGTCTCCAAATGGGTTGTCGACAGGAAGAATAATTGCATCTATCCTCCTTTCACCGCCATATCGAATTTCTCAACTGACGCCGCCACAAAGATTGTTGAGGCTAGAAAAGACGGGGAATTCATTTCCGTCGATGATTTCAAAAAGAGAACTGGTGTCGGTGCTTCTTCGATAACGATGCTAAAAGAACTCGGCTCTTTGAATTTAAGCGAATCAAATCAATTATCTTTATTTGATTTTGCTTTCTAGAGTGGGATAATTACCACGCTGGCTTTTGCCGCTCGGGACATGGCGCAGTTGGTAGCGCGCTTGGTTCGGGACCAAGAGGTCATGGGTTCAAATCCCATTGTTCCGACCAGAATAGTTGAAATATCCCCCATATTTTTGCCTGAAAAGAGCAAGATGTAATGGAGGATTTTTTATATGAAGTCAGCTTTAGATGAAAATGAAACATTTAAAAACCCATAAGTCGAACTAGAAATTCCAAAATTTCTTTATTTTGGCATAATCGACTTTTTAGCGGGTTTTTAAACGCATTCAGAGCCCTTATGCACCTAACCAAGTTTTGAATGCAATAACGTCAAAAAATAGATATTTCATATTAAAAATCAATATCATCAACGCATATTTCAAAAGCTACTATTTAGTTATAATAGGGGAATTTTTATGAAGAAAAAGCGTTTGTTCGGTTTGCTATTAGCAACGGGATTCATTGCAGGAGGAGCGTTGGTTTTATCATCTCAAGAAGAGAATGCGGTTGTTGTTAACGCTGAGACGTCTCCAAATGCGACATTCAGTAAAATATATAGTGATGCGTGGAACAATACTACCTATGGTGGAAATGCAAACTGCAATCAGATTCTATTTGTATTCACCGGAACAGCGCATGGATATAGCGCCGATGCAGTTATTACCGATTCCTCTATTTTAGATAACATCTTGCTCAATGGGATAGCACTTTCCTCTTTTGATGGTGCGCTTGTTAGAGCGTGGGGCAACCAGAACTTTACATATATCGCTTATCCGAAGACAGCTGTTGCTGGCGGTGAAGGATGCACTTTGGAAGTCAAAGAAGGATTTACTGTCGGAGATTCAGTTTTCAATCAGTTTGCTTTAAGGCTGAATGCGAATGGGTTATGGGAAGAAAGATCGTATTCAAATACGGTCAATGCCGCTTATTCTTCGATTTATAGCGACGCATACAACAATGTTGAACATACCACTGGATATAATCGGTTAATGTTTAAGTATACAGGGACAGCTCATGGGAATCCTGCAACTGTTTCTGGCTCTGGATTATCCAAATACGATGACCTTGTTTTGATCGATGGGCAATCATTGTCTGCATTTGCCGGTGGCGCAACCCAGGTTTATGCTTGGAGCAACCAACTATGGGCTATGTTTATCTATCCTTCATCCGCTGTTTCGACTGGCTCCACATTAATAGTTCAAGAGGGAACGAAAATCGGAGACGCGGTCTTTGAGAAAATCGTTTTTAGGTTAAATTCCTCATCAAAATGGGAAAAATTAACGCTTATCGAGGACGATCCTCTTGTGAAAAATGGCGATTATATGTTGTTCACCCCGTCTGATTTTGGTTTAAAACTTCAAAACGATTCCATTCCTTTTTATGGCAATTTAAATTCCGCGTTTACAGATTCTTTTGGATTCCAATTTAATGTCACTGTTCCATCATCTGATGTTGCCACAACTATCACGCAAATTAATATGGGTTCCACGGATGTTTATGGCTCCGGTCATATGTTTAGATTATATCTCAACGATGGAACTTATCGATTTGGGGTTTTCTTTAATGGCACATTTGATTGGACGTCGTATAACACAAGCCCGGCATGGGATGGTGATGTAACTCATATCGTTGAATTCTATGCTATCAAAACAGATAGCACGCATATGGTGCTATTGCTCGGTGTTGACGGACAATTGATTTGGAAAACCGCTGAAAAAGATATCTCAGCAATTGATTTCTCAACCCATACATATTTATCCTTCAAAAACACGGGGACTACTCAGTCAAAGAATTACTACGCATCAGAATCAACCCTAGATAAAGCGTTAGACAGATTTGCTCGCCTTAAACTCCATTCAGATGACATTCCAACATCTAACCATGGTTACACTGGCGCTTGTGCTGGAACAAATGGCTACTACGCTCAAGCGAAGGCATTCTACAACACGTATTTGACTGATACGCAAAAAACTGAGTTTGCTAATAACGCAGTCTATGCAGATATGAGAACAAGATTCGCCGCTTGGGCAAATACAAATGGCGAAACATTCGATCCGACAAGCGGCTCATTCTCTTCCCTTTCCGTTTTGCGCAATGTCTTCAGTAATGGTGATAAAGAGAATAATATTGCATTATCTTTGATAGCCGCGATTGCCTCCTTAACCACAATCACCGCAGCGTTGGTATTTTTCAAAAAACGCAGCAAAGCGAAATAAAACATCAATAAGAAGTCTGGATGAAATGGATGAAAATCCGGACTTTTTTTGATGCTAAAACGACATTTGTAATAAATTGATTAGTTAATAAGAAAACCTAAGTTTATAATACAAGCAGCGATATGGCTAAATTCAAAGAATTTCTAAAATGGTTCAAAACAAATCTGATGACCACCACAAACGGGATGGCCATTGGTTTATTCGGCACCCTAATAATCGGCACGATAATCGATTTGTTTGCAAAAATTCCTCATTTAGAAGGGATTGCAGTTTGGTCAAACGTGGTCAAAGGATTGATGGGCGCTGGAATCGGTTTAGGCGTTGCTTTATCAAAAAAGAGAAGTGGTGTAGCGGTTGTTGCCGCTATGGCGGCGGGATTAATTGGAAATTATGCCTTCATCTGGGTGCAGCATGAAATGATAACAAGTGGTGGTGCTATTGCATCCCAATGGTCTGTTTCTTCAATTGGTGATCCATTGTCTTGTTATATTGCCTCAATAATTGGTTTACTAGCCATCAAGCTTGTCATGCGCAAGAAAACGCCGGTAGATTTGATTTTAGTACCGCTTGTAGGAATAGTTGCGGCGATGGCTTATTCTTTCCTTTTGGCGGAATGGGTACACTTCATAACTGTTTTCATCGGTTGGCTAATAGAAATAAGCTTCAATGTCATCCCATTCCTCATGTGCATAATAATATCCGTATTGGTTGGTATGGCTTTGACCGCTCCAATATCGAGTGTTGCGATATGCGTCGCTATCTCAATAGGTAATGTTCCTTTGGCCGCTGCGGCTGCATTAATTGGTTGCTCAACGCAGATGGTTGGCTTTGCCATTCATACCGCTAGAGACAACAAGTGGGGCTCTATTATTGCTGTAGGTATTGGCACCTCGATGCTTCAATTCAAAAACATCCTAAAAAAGCCTTTAATTTGGCTCCCGACCATCATTACCTCTGCAATTCTTGGTCCTTTTGCGATGTTAATGCCATTAAATGACCAGGCATTCTATGCTGAAAACGGGCTAGTTAGCACTTTAAGCGTAGGAGCTGGTATGGGAACCTCTGGATTAGTTGGTCCGATAAATTTCTTATCAGCGCATAATTTCGACTGGGTTATGATTCTAGAGATAATCGCTTTCTGTGTAATCGCTCCCGCTTTATTGGTATTCCTAATTGATCTGTTATTTAGAAAAATTGGTTGGATCAAAAAAGGAGATTTCTCCCTCCAAAGCGATTTGTGATTCTATTCATTCTGCTTTGTGATAAAATTACTTGCGTTGCGCCCGTAGCTCAGCTGGACAGAGCACTTCCCTCCTAAGGAAGGGGTCAGGCGTTCGAATCGCTT
Source organism: Bacilli bacterium (assembly GCA_017468925.1). Classification (GTDB taxonomy): domain Bacteria; phylum Bacillota_I; class Bacilli_A; order RFN20; family CAG-826; genus UBA4951. Next base: position 41,336 of record JAFUHI010000014.1, read on the forward strand.
CGGGCGCGCCATTGTGATAATTTTACGGTATATGTTATACCGTATTTTTTAACTTAATCGAACATTAACTATATATTATAGTTATTATAGTTGTCGGTGAATTTACCGTTCAAGTGCAACACTTCTAGACAAAAATAAAGGCTCATATCAATCCTGGTGTAAGATATAGTTGCGACACTTATCCACAGGAGGTTCTTTATGAGCTATTCACATTTTACCATAGAAGAAAGAATTA
>JAFUHI010000015.1 GCA_017468925.1 Bacilli bacterium
CTAATTCTTTCTTCTATGGTAAAATGTGAATAGCTCATAAAGAACCTCCTGTGGATAAGTGTCGCAACTATATCTTACACCAGGATTGATATGAGCCTTTATTTTTGTCTAGAAGTGTTGCACTTGAACGGTAAATTCACCAATATAGAAAAAACCTAGGCATATAACCTAGGTTAATCCTATTGTTAATTACTGAATGACAGTGACGTTTTCAGCGCGGAGCCCTCTTTCAGTCTTTACAGCTTCGTATTCCACTTTGTCGCCGATATTGACGGTTTTATAACCATCCATCTTGATGCTGCTCCAATGGAAGAACGCATCTTGACCGTCGTCACCGGTGATGAAGCCATAACCTTTCTGGGGGTTAAAGTTCTTTACTTTTCCAGTCATGTTTACCTACCTTCTCACAAATAATAGACAATTGACTTTTGTATTTTATACATATATTTATGAAAAATTAAAGAAAAATATTTACAATTCACTAAAAATCGTAAGTGCAGGCAACATTATATGAAAAATAAAAATAACAAAAGCAGTCTTACATTATGCAAGGCTGCTTTGTGTTTAAGATGTTTTCTTCAATTAATGAAGAATGTCAGAGACGGTACCGGCACCGACGGTTCTGCCACCCTCACGGATGGAGAATTTGGTTCCTTTTTCCAAAGCAACTGGGTGGATCAAGGTAACGGTGAAGGTAACGTTATCGCCTGGCATGACCATATCGGTTCCAGCTGGAAGAGCGATGTCACCAGTGATATCGGTGGTTCTGAAGAAGAATTGTGGTCTGTAACCGTTTAAGAAAGCGGTGTGACGGCCACCTTCGTCTTTTGTCAAAACGTAGACAGCAGCGGTGAATTTGTCATGTGGGACGATGGATCCTGGCTTAGCAAGGACTTGGCCACGCTCGACCTGGTCTTTGTTGATACCACGGAGAAGAGCACCGACGTTATCGCCGCCAGCAGCGTAGTCAAGGGTCTTACGGAACATTTCCAAACCGGTGACAACGGTCTTCTGGGTTGGGCGGATACCAACGATTTCAGCTTCTTCGTTGATTTTGATGGTTCCTCTTTCAACACGTCCGGTGACGACAGTGCCACGACCAGAGATTGTCAAGACATCTTCGATTGGCATCAAGAATGGCTTAGCATCATCGCGGACTGGATCTGGGATGTAGGTGTCAAGAGCATCAAGGAGCTCAAGGATTGGTTTGCAGGCTTCATCATCGATGGAAGCAGCTTCTCCTGCTTTCAACGCGGAGCCACGGATGACTGGGACGTCATCCCCTGGGAAGTCGTATTTGCTGAGCAAGTCACGGACATCCATTTCGACTAAGTCGATCAACTCTGGGTCATCGACCATATCGCATTTGTTAAGGAAGACGATGATCTGTGGAACACCGACCTGACGGGCGAGCAAGACGTGCTCACGGGTCTGAGGCATAACACCATCAGTAGCAGCGACGACAAGAATTGCAGCGTCCATCTGAGCGGAACCCGTGATCATGTTCTTGACATAGTCAGCGTGTCCCGGGCAGTCGACGTGGGCGTAGTGTCTATGATCGGTCTCATATTCGATATGAGCGGTGTTGATCGTGATACCACGAGCTTTTTCTTCTGGGTTGCTGTCGATGGCATTGTATGCCATTTCTTTTGCCATGCCTTTTTTGGCAAGGACGTGGGTGATGGCCGCGGTCAAGGTTGTCTTGCCGTGGTCGACGTGACCGATGGTACCAACGTTAACGTGGACACGGTCGCGGTTGAATTTCTCTTTTGCCATTAGTTTATTCCTCCAAAATGGTTTACAAATTATGTTGGCTAATTAATGATAAAGCAAAGGTGCGAATTGTGCAATACTTACAAGTAAGTATCGTAATTATCTGCCTCCAACGCTTGATTTTTTGACGATTTCTTCTTGGATGAAACGTGGTGTTTCGCCATAGTGAGAGAACGTCATTGTGAAGTTTCCTCTACCTTGTGTAAGGGAGCGGAGATCGGTGACATAGCCAAACATCTCAGCGAGTGGGACCATGGCGCTGACGACTTTGGCGTTTCCGCGTTGAGTCTCATCACCGATTGTGCCTCTTCTACGAGACAAATCACCGATAACATCACCGTAATACTGCTCTGGAACTGTGACATCGACTTTCATGATAGGCTCCAAGATGACAGGATCACATTTGCCGACTGCGGCTTTTAAAGCCAAGGATGCGGCGACCTTATAAGCAGCTTCAGAGCTATCGACTTCGTGGTAAGATCCATCGAATAAGGTGGCTTTGATGTCGATTGCTGGGAAGCCAGCGATGAGACCTCTAGCAAGAGCATCTTCAAGACCTTGCTGAGTTGGCTTGATGAATTCTTTTGGAACGGTTCCGCCGACGATTGCGTCAACGAATTCGAATCCTTTGCCTGGATTTGGCTCAAAGCGGATCCAGACATCACCATATTGACCATGACCACCGGACTGTTTGACATAACGTCCTTGGGCTTCCGCGGTTTTGCGGATGGTCTCACGGTAATTGACCTGAGGCGCGCCGACATTGACTTCGACTTTGAATTCACGTCTCATACGATCAACCAAGACATCGAGCTGCAATTCGCCTACACCAGCGATGATGGTTTGACCAGTCTCGGTGTTGGTGTGGACGCGGAAGGTTGGGTCTTCCTCAGCAAGCTTTTGCAAAGCGACTCCCATCTTCTCCATATCGGCTTTGGTCTTTGGCTCTACAGCTTCTTCCAAAACTGGCTCTGGGAAGACTAATCTTTCGAGAACGACGTCCTTATTGGTGTCGCATAGGGTGTCACCAGTCGTAGTGTTCTTAAGTCCCACTACAGCGCCGATTTCTCCAGCGTGCAAGACATTTACTTCTTGGCGGCGGTTGGCGTGCATCAAGACCAAACGGGCAATACGTTCCTGGGTTCCACGGCTGCTATTTAAGACATAGCTGCCTGATTTCAAGACGCCTTGGTAGACACGGACATAAGCCAAACGGCCGATGAATGGGTCGGTGGCAATCTTGAAGGCCAAGCCGACGAATGGGGCGTTGTCGGTGCAAACGCATTCCATTGGCTGACCATTCTCTTCACCTTTTTCTCCAGGAATATCTAGAGGAGAAGGCAAATAATCGATTACGGCGTCTAGCAATAATTGGACACCTTTGTTTTTGAAGGCTGTTCCGCAGAAGACTGGGAAGAATTTGGCAGTCAAGGTAGCTTTACGCATGACGGCTTTGATTTCTTCGACAGTTGGCTCTTCTCCTTCAAGAACCTTCATCATGAAGTCATCGTCGAAGGCGGCTAATTTCTCAAGGAGTTCTTGGTGATAAGCTTCGCACTTGTCTTTGATGTCTTCAGGGATTGGAACTAGATGTGGGGCATCGTCTTTGTTGTCTTTGTCATACATCCAGGCTTCCATTTTAACGAGGTCAACTTCGCCGATGAATCCGCTCTCTTTTCCGATTGGGTATTGGGCGGCGGCATAAGCGACTTCTAGTCTCTCTTTAAGAGTTCTTAAGCACATTTCGAAGTCAGCGCCGATCGCGTCCATCTTATTGCAGAAGACAATACGTGGGACGTTATATGTATCAGCCTGTCTCCAAACTGTTTCAGTCTGTGGTTCGACACCGTTTTTGGAATCCAAGACGGTGACAGCACCATCGAGAACACGGAGAGAACGCTCAACTTCTACTGTGAAGTCGACGTGTCCCGGGGTGTCGATGATGTTGATACGGTGGCCTTTCCAGAAGCAAGTGGTCGCAGATGAAGTGATGGTGATACCTCTTTCCTGCTCTTGCTCCATCCAGTCCATGACGGCGGTGCCTTCATGAACCTCACCGATTTTGTGGGTACGGCCGGTGTAATAAAGGATACGCTCGGTGGTCGTTGTTTTTCCGGCATCGATGTGGGCCATGATACCGATGTTTCTAGTATGAGGAAGGTCGTATGTATCGGCTTCCTGAATCATATTCTCGTCGTTGGCCATTTTTGTATCCTCCTATAATTACCAGCGGAAATGGGCGTAGGCTTTGTTAGCTTCGGCCATCTTGTGGACGTCTTCTTTCTTCTTGATTGAAGCGCCGGTGCCGTTGGCGGCATCAATAATTTCAGCGGCTAATTTCTCTTCCATCGTCTTCTCGTGACGGAGGCGGGAATAAGTGACTAGCCACCTGAGTCCGAGAGTCTGCTTTCTTGAAGCGGAGACTTCGACTGGAACCTGATAGTTGGCAGCGCCGATACGGCGAACCTTTAATTCGACATCAGGCATGATGTTGTTGATGGCGGTTGAGAAGACATCGGTTGCTGGTTTTTGGGTCTTCTCTTCCACGATCTTGAAGGCGTGATAGATGATGGTTTGGGCCGTTCCCCTCTTTCCATCATACATGACGCGGTTGATCAAGCGGGTGACGAGCTTGCTGTTATAAACTGGATCTGGCAAGACGTCGCGATGAATTGTGTGTCCTTTGCGTGACATTTTCGCTTACCTCCTTATTTGCTCTCTTGCGGCTTCTTGGTGCCGTAGAGGCTTCTGCCTTGGCGTCTTTTCTCGATGCCTGCGCAGTCTAGGGTGCCACGGATGATGTGATAACGGACACCTGGCAAATCCTTGACACGGCCGCCACGAATCATGACGGTTGAGTGCTCTTGAAGGTTGTGGCCTTCACCACCGATATAAGCTGTGACCTCATATCCGTTTGATAAACGAACACGAGCGTATTTACGAAGCGCTGAGTTTGGCTTCTTTGGGGTCATCGTGCCGACACGGGTGCAGACTCCGCGTTTTTGGGCCGAGGCTTGATTGGTGGATTTCTTTTTGAGGCTGTTCCAGCGACGTCCTAGTGCTGGGGTCTTGGATTTCTTGACCGCACTTTCGCGTCCTTGCCTCACTAATTGGTTAATTGTTGGCATTAACTTTTTCTCCTTATCTAACTCTTTTCAATACACTATGTGTACTCTGCTTGGGGCTATAAAAAGACCCTTAGGGTCCTTTAACCGCCGAGGGAGAGTATAATTTGCAAATTTGTTGTTGTCAATAAGCAACTTATCATCGCAACAATATCTTTTTTGACACGCACGGTTTTGTGTGCATTAAGATATCTATGTTATATGGCTAAAATCAATTTCAAAAAATTTTTAATTTTGTTGAGGAAAAAGATATTCCAAACCGAATATTGACGCGGATATCACCCCAAGGAAGATAAGGATATAAATGGTGATGATAAACACCAGATACATGATTGATAAAATGAGGGCGATGCGCGAAAAGATTTTGTTTTTGATGTTTCTGCTTCTAGCAACACCCAAGGCACCGAATATCACCCCAATCAAACCCAAAGAGATGAAAGAGACGATCCAGTATACGAAAGCGGGCCTATCGTACCACATAGGAAGCGAATTGTAGTCAATCTCCCCATTGGTGAAATAATGCTTATCTCTTTCGCGGTATGGATGTGGTTCTTCTATGACTACCTCTTCTTCCTCCACCCTTTTGGGGTTTGGGTCAACCCCGCCCGGGGCGAAGTCTGAGGCACTTGGCTGAGAGGCGCCGCATTTGGGGCAAAAGACATCCTCGTCATTCAATTGATTGTCGCATTTAACGCATTTTTTCATGTCTTAATAATAAATAAATATTAGGTATATAGGCAAACATCAAATTATTTTATCTAAAATAAGTCTTAAAGTGATCGCGTCTTCTAGTGAGATATTAACGCATTTGCCAATCTCTTGGGGGATAGACAAGGCTTTTTCCCTCAAAGAAGCGCCTTTTTTAGTCAAATACACGTTTAAATATCTAGCGTCTATTCTCGACTGGGTTCTTTTTATATACCCTTTTGCCTCAAGTTTCTTGAGCAATGGGGTCAAAGTGCCAGAATCAAGATGAAGCCTTTCGCCTAAATCTTTGACATTGGTTTCTTTTTTCTCCCACAACACCAGCATCGCTATATATTGTGTGTAAGTCAAATCCAATTCCTTTAAGAACGGTTCATAGTAGCCAACGACTTTCTTTGCTGCAGCGTATAAAGGAAAACATAATTGGCTATCAAGCTGCAGCGGATCGAATTCTTCTGCCATTATAAAAGCTTCTCAATATCTTTAGCGATTTTCTCGGGTTTGGCGAAGGAATTGTATCTCTTGACGAAATTGCCTTCTTTATCGAAAAGGAATTTCTCAAAATTCCATTTGATGTTGCCTTTTTTCTCGCTTTTAAGATATGTGTATAGAGGCGATTCATTCTCTCCATTCACATCGATTTTCTTGAAACGTGGGAATTTGGTGTTGAATCTCAAAGTGCAGAATTCATGGATTTCCTCATCGCTTCCCGGAGCTTGCTTGCCAAATTGGTTGCAAGGGAAATCAAGAATCTCGAATCCAGATTCATTGAATCTCTCATAGATTTTTTCCAGCCCATCGTATTGTGGGGTGAATCCACAGCCAGTCGCTGTGTTGACGATAAGAAGAGCTTTACCTTTGTATTGCTCGAGTTTCACCTCTTCTCCTTTATTGTTGAGAACGGTGATTTCATAGATTTTAGCCATATTTTTCTCCTTAATAGATTGTATACAATTTATATTATTTCTCCGCATTGTCAAGCAAAAAAAGAAAATACCCCGATTCCAATGGATTCGAGGTATATCTTTTTATTTAGGAATTAGTCTTCCTGGCGGTCATGAGCCTCAATATATTGAGACCTGACTTCCTTCATCGTTCCTTCAACGCTGAAGGTGGAGAGAACTTCTTTCTCTTCACGCTCGGATAATAATCCGCTGCCAGCTGGGATGAGTTTGCCGGTGATGACATTCTCTTTCAAGCCATGGAGCGGATCGCTCTTGCCTTTGATGGCGGCATCGGTCAAGACCTTTGTCGTCTCTTGGAATGAGGCGGCGGAGAGGAATGATTCCGAAGCCAAAGCGGCTTTAGCAATACCCATGACGCATGGCTTTGCCACCGCTGGGCGGCCTCCCGCTAACAAGACTGGCTTATTCGCGGCGGTGAAGGTGTCGATATCAACTTTTGTTGATGGAATGAGGTTTGTATCACCGCTGGAGATGATAAGGACTTTCCTTAACATCTGTCTAACGATGATTTCAAGGTGCTTATCGGAGATGCCGATACCTTGTGTAGCGTAGACCTTACGGATTTCTTTGATCATGTAGACCTCTAATTCGGTAGGATCTGACACAGCGAGCAAGGTTTTTGGATTCTTCGCGCCTTCGGTGATCTTTCCTCCAGCGATTACCACATCTCCTTTCTCAACACGCAACTTCGAATTGAGAGGGATTGGATATGTGAATGATTCTGGAACAGGAGATTCTTTTGTCGAAGGAATGAGGCTTTCAACCACAACTTCCTGCGTTCCGTTTGGCTGTTTCTTGATATCGGTGACCTTGCCCTTGAATTTGGCGATGATGGCTTCACCATTTGGATTTCTCGCTTCAACAAGCTCTTGGACACGAGGCAAACCTTGAGTGATGTCGCTTCCTGCCATACCACCGGTATGGAAGACACGCATCGTCAACTGAGTACCTGGCTCACCGATTGATTGAGCGGCCATAATACCGACGGATTCGCCGATATTGACCAGACGTCCGGTAGCCATATTGCGTCCATAGCAGTGTTGGCAAACACCATTCTTCGTGCGGCAGGTGAAGATTGAGCGGATCTCGACTTTCTCGATGCCTGCTTTAACGATTTGATTGGCTTGCTCATCGCTTATCATGGTGTTAGCAGAGACGATGACTTTGTTAGTATTTGGATCGATGATGTCTCTCATCGCGAAACGGCCAGCAAGACGCTCCTTGAGCGGAGTGATGATGGAATTTTGAGAGGTATCTCTAATTTCCATGACTTCGAAGCCGTGGTCGCAATGGCAATCGTCTTCTCTAACGATGACATCTTGAGCGACGTCGACTAGACGTCTTGTCAAATAGCCAGAGTCGGCTGTTTTCAAAGCGGTATCAGCGCCACCTTTACGGGCACCGTGGGAGTTAATGAAGAACTCCGCGACCTTCATACCTTCACGGTATGAGGAGATGATAGGCATTTCGATTGTTTCGTTCTTCGGGTTAGCAACCAAACCTTTCATACCGATTAGCTGTTTGAAGTTATCAGCACTACCACGAGCACCGGAGTCAGCCATAATAACGAGCGGGTTGCGCTTATCTTTGGCTAATAGGTCTTCTACTAACGATTTGATGTAATTGGTGACTTCTTCCCAGACAGAGCAGACATTCTTATATCTTTCTTTGTCGGTAAGGAAGCCTTCTTCGTATAGTCTATTGATGTTATCGACTTTTAATTGTCCTCTAGTGACTTCGCCGACTTTGACAACATCTTTTCCATCGAGACGATAGAATACATCTTTCTCGATTTCCTGGAGTCTTCTTTGCAAATGCGGAGTCTTGCCTTTGATGGCGTGGTTCTTGCGAGCTTCTCTTTCTTCTTCGTTAAGTCTAGCAACGAGTGCTTCGAGGGTTTCACCTTTCTTTGGCTTGACGGATATGACTTGGTCATATTTGCCATCGATTACTTTGATTTCATCGATTGCGACCGTGACGGCGCAGACGGTTGAATATTTGAAGCCCTGATCTTTGATCTTATCGAGGATAGCAGAGGTTTTGGAGGCGTGGAAAGAGGTGTCATCATCCGCATATCTCATATCGTATTTGCGGAAGATCATATCGATTATGACACCTAAAGGTTTCTTGGAGATTGGCTTTTTGACTGGCTCAACCTTATCTTTCTTGATGAGATATTGGGCAAGAGGAGACAAATCGCTATCTTCTTTGTAGTCGCTTCCTAGATAGTCCATGACTTCTTTGGCGGAAACGAACCAGCTTTCGATGCCTTTTTGCGAAGACGCCCACTTCTCTGGGACATCATTGATGTAGACGAAATCGTCTGGGAAGATCTCGTTGAAGATGATCTTTCCAACGGTTGTGATCAAATATTTGTTTTTGACGCTTTCAGGTAAAGCGGCTTTGGTCAAATCATCGCCGAAAGTCTTATGGATGGCTTTAGCAGGGATAGCGATCCTGGTGTGGATATGGATATTTCCTGTCTCATAAGCATCTAAGACCTCGGAAACGGAGGCAAAGACCTTGCCTTCTAAGCTAGCGTATTTTGTATAGAGGTCAGCTTGCTTCTCATTGGCCTCTTTTTCAAGAGGATCGAGAATCTCAATCTTTCTTAAAGCATCGGCTCTTTCAAGCAAGTTGGCTCTTGTTTCTTCGATGGTTAGATAATAGTTACCCAAAATCATATCCTGCGAAGGAATGACGATTGGCTTACCATCCTTTGGTCCGAGGATGTTATTGGAGGCAAGCATCAATTCGAGGGCTTCTTTCTGGGCAGCCTTGCTCAAAGGAACGTGGACTGCCATCTGGTCGCCGTCGAAGTCAGCGTTGAATCCGGTACAGACAAGAGGATGCAATCTTATCGCGTGTCCATCAACCAACTTTGGCTGGAAGGCCTGGATACCTAACCTATGAAGGGTTGGAGCGCGGTTGAGAAGGACTGGGTGCTTGTCGATGATTTCCTCGATGATATCGAAGACAACACTGTCGTATTTATCGATATATTTATCGGCTTGCCTATGGGCGTTCACGAAGCCTCTTTTAATTAGAATAGAGGCGATGAAAGGACGGAGCAATTGGATTGCCATCTCACGAGGTAATCCGCATTGATACATCTTCAAATCTGGTCCGACTGCGATGACGGAACGTCCAGAATAATCAACACGCTTTCCTAATAAGTTCTGACGGAAACGGCCTTGTTTTCCCTTTAAGCCGGAGCTAAGTGATTTAAGTGGTCTATTGCCGGAAGGACCGGTAACAGCCTTGCTTCTTCTGCCGTTATCAATCAAAGCGTCAACCGCCTCCTGGACCATACGTTTCTCGTTCATGAGAACCTGGTGAGGAGCGCTTACTTCGATGAATCTTCTTAAACGGTTGTTTCTAGAAATGACATGACGATATAAATCGTTCAAGTCGCTGGCGGCGAATCTGCCTCCATCAAGAGGAAGCATTGGACGAAGATCTGGCGGGATGACTGGAATCGCATCAAGTATCATCCATTCTGGTTTTTGATCGGAATCGATGAAGGATTGAATGATTTCTAGTCTCTTGGAGAGCTTGGACCTGTCTTGGTCTTGGCTCATCACGCTTCTGGTGTTCTTGCTGTCAAGTTCACGAATCTCTTCGAGAATTTTCTTGCGTTCTGCCTCTAGATCAACATCATGAAGCAACGCTTTGATGGCTTCGGCACCTTCTCCGAATTCAGCTCCGGTGTAATCATTGATGAATGCACTCGCTGTGAAGAAGTCAAATGTCTCAGATTCATTGCCCAATTTGGCTAAGATTTCATCGGCTTTAGCCCTATCGGAGCTACCTTCTGGGATAGCGTCTTTGAATTCTTCTATGGCTTTGACGAAAGCCTCACGGCCTTCTTTGTCGTTGATGTATTGTTTGTATTTCAAAACGGTTGAATCGCCTGGGTTCAAAACGATATGCGCGGCGAAGTAGATGATTTCCTCGAGTTGCTTTGGAGGAATATCAAGCACCATAGCCATTCTGGAAGGGATGCCTTTCAAATACCAAATATGGGAGCAAGGAGAAACCAAATCGATATGACCGAATCTCTCTCTTCTCCATTCTTTGGAGATGACTTCGACACCGCACTTTTCGCATGTTATGCCCTGGTAACGGATTTTTTTGTATTTGCCGCAATGGCATTCGTAGTCCTTGCTTGGACCAAAGATCTTCTCGCAGAATAATCCGCCAGGTTCTGGCTTTTGGCTTCTGTAGTTGATGGTCTCTGGCTTAGTGACTTCGCCTTTTGACCATCCACGGATGGTATCAGGGGAAGCAAGTCCAACTTTGATTGAGGATAAGTCGTTAATGTCAAACATCGTTATTTTCCTCCTTATTCTTCTTCACCAGATTGGGTTCCGGTGGTGATAGATAGAGACTCTTCGATGAGTTCTTCTTCCGCTGGCTCATCTATGCTCTCAACTGGCTCGGTAGGCTGCTCATCGCGAGGAGAGGTCATCTTCCTAATGGAAGCGTTGACTCTTCTCTCTTCGACCAAAGCGTCTTTAGCGAGTGTTTCCATATTGATTTGCTCGCCAGCCTTGTCATATAGAGCTACGCTCATGCCTAGACCTTTAAGCTCTCTAGTCATAACCTTGAAGGCTTCTGGCATGCTTGGCCCTGGCAATTCGTTGCCTCTAATGATGGCTTCATAAGCCTTGCGACGTCCGACGCGGTCATCTGATTTGATGGTGAGCATTTCTTGCAAGACATGGGCTGCGCCATACGCCTCAAGCGCCCAGACTTCCATTTCGCCGAATCTCTGTCCGCCTTTTTGGGCTTTTCCGCCAAGAGGCTGCTGAGTGATGAGCGAATATGGGCCAGTTGCACGGGCATGCAATTTATCGTCGACCATGTGGACGAGTTTAATCATGTACATGACGCCGACTGAGATACGCTCTGAGAAGCGTTCGCCTGTCTGGCCATCGTAAAGGATGGATTTTCCATCTTCGGAGATGCCGGCTCTCTTCATCAAGTCGGCGATTTCATCATTGCTGACGCCATCAAATACTGGGGTAGCGACCCTTAATCCTAGCTTTTTGCAAGCTAAGCCAAGGTGAACCTCGAATATCTGACCGATATTCATACGGGAAGGAACGCCCATTGGCGAAAGCATGATATCGATTGGGGTGCCATCTGGAAGGAATGGCATATCCTCAACTGGTAAGATTTTGGAGATGACGCCTTTATTACCGTGACGTCCGGACATCTTATCGCCTTCAGAGATCTTTCTCTTCTGGATGATGTATACCCTGATGACCTCCATTACGCCTGGGGCAAGGGTTGCGCCATTCTTCTTGTCTCTTTTGATTCTCTTGACGCTATGGACGATACCAGATCCGCCATGAGGAACGCGCAAAGATGTGTCTTTGCCTTCTTTCGTCTTCTCGGCGAAAATGGCTTGGAGCAATTTATCTTCTGGCGAAGGCTCTGTCTGGCCTTTTGGAGTGACTTTTCCAACCAAAACATCCCCTTCTTTAACCTCAGCGCCTTGGATGATGACACCATCTTCGTCAAGGTTGCGCTTGGCGTCTTCTGAAAGATTTGGGACGTCTCTGGTGATCAATTCATCACCTAATTTGGTCTCACGGCATTCAATGTCGTAATTTTGGATGTGGATTGAGGTATATGTGTCATCTTTGACCATCTTCTCGCTCATGATGATGGCGTCTTCGTAGTTGTATCCGTGCCATGTCATATAAGCGATTAAGACGTTTTGGCCTAAGGCCAATTCGCCATTTCTCATTGATGGTCCATCAGCGATGACTTGCCCTTCTTTGATTTGGTCACCAACGTGGACGACAGGAACCTGGTTCATGCACGTTCCTTGGTTGGTGCGGGCAAATTTCTGCAATTGATAGGTGTATAGGCTCTTCTTGCCTTCTTCTTTGACGGTGATCGTAGAAGAATCGACTTTGGTGACCGTGCCGTTAGATTTAGCAACGACCGCTAGACCGCTGTCTTTGGCGATAGGTCCTTCTAAACCAGTTCCAACGAATGGGAGGTGTGGTTTAAGCAAAGGCAAAGCCTGACGTTGCATGTTCGCACCCATAAGAGCACGGGTAGCGTCGTCGTTTTCAAGGAAAGGAATACAAGAAGCGGCGATGGAGACGATTTGCTTTGGAGAGACGTCAACATAATTGACTTCTTCTTTTCTCCTAAGTCCGTTGTCATCGTCTTTTCTGGTGACCACTTCTTCATCCAATATCTCTTTGACTTCGACTTCTTTGCCGTCGATTTCAACGATTTGTTTTGGTCCTAAATGGATGTTAGCCTCAGCGATGACGAGATTTCTTTCTTCGTCTGCTGTTAAATATTCCACTTCGTTTTCGGAAACATAGACATGTGTGACCCCATTCTCGTCCACTTTCTGGTGGACGTATCTATATGGGGTCTCGATGAAGCCACGATCATCGATTTTTCCATAAGTGGCAAGGTTATTGATAAGACCGATGTTCTGTCCTTCTGGTGATTCGATAGGGCAAATACGGCCATAGTGGGTGTAATGGACATCACGCACCGCCATAGAGGCACGCTCTCTAGTCAAACCGCCAGGGCCTAAGGCGGAAATACGACGCTTATTGGTCAATTCTGCCAAAGGATTGGTCTGATCCATGAATTGGGAAAGCTGGCCTGAAGCGAAGAATTCCCTGATGGATGAGGTTAATGGGCGGGTATTGATCAAAGAGCCGATCTTAACTGATTCAAGATCAGCGGAGATTGACATCTTTTGCTGGACGGCTTTGGCCATCTTGCTCAAACCAACTCTGAATTGGTTTTGGAGAAGCTCGCCAACGCATCTCACACGACGATTTCCCAAATGGTCGATATCATCAGTTTCCCCAATGCCGTAGAGGATGTTGCAGTAATAGCTGAATCCCGCGAGGATATCGGAGATGGTGATTCTCTTTATCGTTAAGTTGAGATCGGTACCGATTATATTGATGACGCGGTCTCTAGGATTATCGGCATAAACCTTGAGGATATTGACTTTGGTGTGGGTGTCGATTTCCGGATTGGCGGATACGACATATTCGTGAGCGCCATTCTCAAACACTTCGTTATCTCTAAGCATTTGGACATCGGCTTTGGTTAGTTTATGATCTTTCTCAAAGAGAATGTTGTTGTTAGCGTCAATTAAATTCTCTGCGAGAACACAGCCTTCCAAACGGTTATAGATACCAAGTTTTTTATTGTATTTAAAACGTCCTGCTCTGCCGAGGTCATATTTTCTTTCGTCGAAGAAACGATCAACGATGAATTTGATGACGCCATTTTCGGTGACAGGCTCGCCTGGCTTCATTTTTCTAAATATTTCAATCAAGGCGCTTTGGGCGTTCTTGTTGCTGGAATCTTTTTCCAAAGTGGCCCCAATCATTTCTGAACCAGCTTGGATTAATTTTCCGCTCTTCTTATCGAACTGATAGTCGCCGAAGAGCTTGTAGATTTCGCTTTCTTTATCGATGCCTAAGGCCTTTAGGAAAATGACCGCTGGCATTTTTCTTTGATGGTCGATTCTGATATAGAAGACGCCGTTTTTGTCGTTTTCTAATTGAATCCAGGTTCCTCTATACGGATATATTTCGCCTTCGCAGCTGACAAATCCGGTTTTGATATCTCTATCTAATTTGTAATAGGCGCCTGGTGAGCGGATGATTTGTGAAACGATGACGCGTTCTGCGCCATTGACTATGAATGTCCCGCTTTCTGTCATTAATGGGACATCACCCATGAATATCTCACCATCTTCTTTTCTTTCGCCCGTCTCCTTATTGTGCATTCTGACTTTCAAATACAATTTGCTGCAATAGGTGATATCGAAATCCTTGCATTTTAGTGGATCGTTCTCAGGTTCTGCGAATTTGCTTGAGACGTATTCGATTTCGTATTTGTCTTGATAATCGGCAATTGGGAAAATCTCTCTCATGACCTCATCAAGTCCTTTTTCCAAGAACCATTTGAAAGATTCAGTCTGGATTTGGACTAGATATGGGATTGGAAGAGGTCCGCTGATTTTCGAGAAATCGATACGGTTGTTAGGGAGGTGGCTATCTGGGTATTTAGCCATATAGTCTTTATAGGCTTTCTCCCCCGCTTTTCTTAATTCTTCTTCTGTCATTGATTTTGCTCCTTATTTTGTGGCTTTGATGACATAGTAGCCTTTGTGTCGATCCAGCACCTCAACCTTATTATTAAATATGGATATAAGATGTTCCTTGACCGAAAGAGCCCCTTGTTGCTTTCTTATGACGATGATTAATGAGCCACCTTCTTTTAGGTGCTCAACACTTTCATCATAGATGCGGTATGTGACTTTCTTTCCGGCGTGGATCGGCGGATTAGAGACTATGGTGTCATAGACGGAGTTGATTGATGAATAAACGTCGCTTGAGATAATCTCACACTGGGATGAAACGCCGGCGAATTCGACGTTTTCTTTCGCTAGTGCAAGGGCTCTTAGATTCACATCAGACATAGTGATGTGCCTAGAAGAGTCGGCCGAGGCAAGGATTAGTCCGATTGGGCCCACCCCGCATCCAATATCCAGAATGTTCTTCCCAAGGTCGAGATTGACTATGGTTTCAAGAAGGAACCTTGTGCCTTCGTCAAACCCTCCCTTGTTGAACGTTCCTGTCGCACCAAGAAGTCTATATTTCTTACCATTGAAGGAGAAATCGTAGGTATAGGACTTCTCATTAGCATATTCAGCGTTGTCAAAGTATTGCGGCATGTGAATATAACTCCCTACATTTGTGCAAATCCCTACCCAAGAGGCGACGTTTCCTCCTGGATAGGGCATTTAAAATTCAAGCAAAAATTACTTGATTTCAGCTTCAGCACCGGTATCGGTGAGGGTCTTTTTGTGAGCCTCGGCTTCGACTGGGCTGATCTTCTCTTTGATGTTAGCTGGTAAGTTGTCAACGAGTTTCTTGGCATCCATTAAGCCTAAGCCAGTGATGGCTTGGACGGCTTTGATGACTGGAACTTTGCTGGCGGAACCAAGTCCTTTGAGAACCAAGGTGACTTCGGTTGGGCCTTTCTTGACAGCTTCTTCCTCAGCTGGGGCGGCGACTGCACCAACAGGGGCAGCAGCGGTGACGCCGAATTCTTCTTCGACGGCTTTGACGAGCTCATTGAGCTCAAGAACACTCATCTGTTTGAGGGTGTCGATGATTTGCTCTTTGGTTAATTTTTCAGCCATTTTCGTTTCCTCCTATTAATTGGCTGCCGGGGCTACTTCAGCATTACCCGGCTCTTTCTCGGCAATTCCTTTAACTGCGAAAGCGAATTGACGAATTGGCGCTTGCAAGCACTGGCAGAACATTGCGAGTAATCCTTCTTTGCCAGGTAGACGTGAGAGTTCTTTCAACCCTTTTGCATCAAGGGCTTTTCCTTCTGCGACTGCGCCTTTGAGAATAAGGTTCTCATGCAAGCGAGCGAATTTGGCTAGAACTGCTGGGCCGTCTTGGACATTCTTCGAGAAAACGAATGCGTTGGCACCATTGAGGATCTCGTCTAATCCTTCGATCTTATGCTCGGCTAAGGCTCTTCTGACCATGCTATTTTTATAGACGGTCATACTGGCGCCTTTTTCAGCGAGCTTATGACGAAGTTCGGTCATTTCGGCGACTGTGAGCTTCTCGTAGCAGACGATGGAGACTGATTGATTCTCTTCGATGCCTTTGGAAATCTCTTTGACGGTAGCCTTTTTACCTTCGAGAACTTCTTTGTTCATGTGTGCTTCCTCCTTTCTTTGTCGACTATGTGAGCTTGATATAACTAGTGAGTGTGAATTCTGACCTCAGCGATCATTTGATTAAGGCCCGTGCCGGTCGCTATCTTAGGTATAACAAGCGATTCACCTATATTAATTAGCTTCTGGATGCGAATGTAAATTTCACACCAGGACCCATAGTGGTATGGATTACAGCGTTTTTGATGTAGACACCTTTGACAGTCGATGGGCGAGCCTTGGCGATGGCTTCGCAAATGACATTAAGGTTTTCAGCGATCTTTTCCTCGGTAAAGCTGGCTCTAGCGATGCAGATGTTAAGATTGCCATCTTTATCGACACGGTAAGCGATTTTACCTTTCTTGATTTCAGTGATCGCATTGGCGATATCTGGGGAGACTGTTCCAGTCTTTGGGTTTGGCATTAAGCCTTTTGGACCGAGAAGACGACCCATTTTTCCTAATTCACCCATCATGTCTGGGGTACAGACGATGACATCATAATCGAACCAGTTCTCTCTTTGGATCTTTTCGATTAATTCCTTGCCTCCGACGAAATCGGCTCCAGCGGCTTTGGCATCTTCTTGTTTTCCGCCGGTCAAGGCTAAGACTTTCTTGGTCTTTCCATTGCCGTGAGGAAGGGTTATGGTGCCACGGATAAGCTGATCGGCGTGGGCTGGGTTGACGTTTAGCGCGAAGCTCACGTCAATTGTGGCGTCGAATTTGGTGGTGCTGGTTTTCTTGACCAAGGCAGCAGCTTCTTCGACTGTGTAGATTTTGCTTGCGTCAACTAATTTGGCGGCTTCTTGATATTTCTTTGCTCTTTTCATTGTTGCCCCTCCTTAGTTGTGATCGACGACGACACCCATTTGGCGGGCGCTGCCTTCGACGATTTTCATTGCGGCTTCAATGTCATTTGCATTGAGGTCCGGCATCTTGTATTCGGCGATCTCTCTGCATTGCGCTTCAGAGATATGACCGACGATGTTCTTGGAGTTGCCTGATCCTTTGGCAAGGCCTGCAGCTTTCAAGATTAATCCAGCGACTGGGCTGGTTTTGATGACAAAGTCATATGACTTGTCTTCGTAAGCCGTGATGATGACAGGGACGACTGAACCCTTTCTGTCAGCGGTCTTCGCGTTGAAGTCCGTGCAGAATTTAGCCATGTTAACACCCGCAGAAGCGAGTTTTGGTCCTGGCTTGGCTTCTCCACCAGGGAGTTCCATCTTAAGGACCTTGACGATTTTTTTAGCCATGTTCTACTCCTTTTCTTTCTAGATACATGCAGTGGCTTAATGGACCTTCGCCTAAGGCCCTACCACGCTACACGCTCGAAAACGTGCGTTATAAAATATACACGCATGAATGGTCAATAGCAAGAAAAATTTAAATATTTTTCGCTAAATATGAATTTGTTATCTAAATTGCGTTATTTTGCGCCAAATATAGTTAGTGGGCATATCTGCGCAAATCGCGAGTTGCCCATTGTTCATCGGCACTTTGTTGGTTGTTTGCCATTTCCATCTAAAACAATTCGACGAATCCAATGCCATATGAATGTTTAATGATGTGACTAGAAGTTATAATGCCACTTCTTCTTAAAACGTATTACGGGTTTGTCCCCTTCCCATTCAATAGGCAAAAACACATATCGGGATTTATAAGTGTTTTCGAAATTCTTTTGCAATTTATTTGATAGAGGCGTTATCTCTTTTTTGCTTCTGTCCGGAACATAATCCCTAAAAGCTTTTTCAAATCTTTTTTTCGCGAGTGAAGCTCTAATGGATGCAAAAGGCCCCACAATCCAACGATCCGCCAAAGCGATATATTGACCGGTTTTTTCTATTTTTATGACACAAGATATTTGGGAATTGAATGTTATGTCTGAGTGTTTTCCTACGCATGGATTTCCCAAATTTATATATTTGCCATGATAGTCATCAAACATACACACTTGCGTTACATTGGGGAAATAGCCAGTCGTTCCAGAAGTGAATAGATATTTCTTTCCATTTCGCTCAAAGAAAACCGGCGCTTCTCTTGCGTAAGGTGGCCTTTGGTTTTCAAAATGCACCGAAAATTCACCATTGCATGAGGTATAATCATCGCTTAAAGTCGCACATATCAATTCAAAATGCGGCCTTTCGAACCATATATATGCCTTTTTCGTCTTTTCATCGATATGAAAACAAAAATCGCCGCTGTCCATGTCCAAAGGCTTATACATTTGATGAACGAATTCGTATGGTCCTTCTAGTTTATCCGAAGTCATGATGCACATGAACTGGGAGGTGATGCCTGCCATTATCTTCATCCAAAGAACAAATTTCTTTGTCTTTTCACAATAAATGATATGTGGCCTATCCAAACAATAAGTCGAGTGTAACGGGTTTGATAAATCATCGGATGGTTTGACGATGAGACCCTTATCTTCCCAATTCAAAAAATCATCAGAAACATATAATCTAACACCGTATGTATATATGTATTTTCCTTTCTTGGAATATTCTTTATTTTCTCCAATCCAATAATATTTATTATCCATTTGGATAATACTTAAACCATGGGCCTGTATGGGCTTGTTGTCGTTATCGCGCCACTTCTTTCCTGGTCGTATATATTTGTTTTTCATATGAGTGAAGAATATTAGATATATTCTACACAACAATTGCCATCAGTAATCAATTGAAATCGTAAGTGAAGGTCAGACTTTGTCCCTCTAGATTAAATATCTCGTCGTGTTCAAAATGAAAGGCGATGTCTTCTCTTGTTGGAGTGTATGTTCCGTAAGAATTAACCGATCCACTGATAAAAAATGTTCTATCGTCTCCGAACGTCACGGAAAAATCAGAAAATGATTCGTAGTTAAGTAGCCACTTGTATGGTTGCAATTGATGAGCGTCAGCAGGAGTAATATTCACGCCCATTTCTTTGTTGATAAAAGTTGTAAGACCCATAAGTCTTGCGTCGAGAGAATCCGTAGGGATGGGGGAAGAAAATAATGTTATTGGCAAGCCATCAATTGCCTCATTTCCAGAATCGTCATATATCTCAAATCTATCAGAATAATATGTCCCATTATTATCACGAACTCTTCTTTTATTTAGCAAAATAATCTTTTGGTTTTCCTCTTCGTCTAATTCAACAACCACAAGGCTTGGATAAGAGCCTCTGCTGCTGCAAATAGATATATATGCATTGTGTACATCATTCCCGATTTTAATTCTTGCTTTCCCCTCATATCCGCGCTTCCCTTGCACATCAATTGTTATAATTCCTTCTTTGTCTTGCCATCTAAGAAATCTGCCATAAAAATCCAGTTCATCAACCCAAACATTTGTCGAACAAGAAGCCACGCTTAATGCTAAGGTCGCAAAAACGGAGCCCAATAGATATGATTTCTTTTTATTGCGCATTGATGACGTACCCCCAAATGTATTGTTTTGAGACTTTTTCTTCAACATCGGCAATAACACTCGAGTATGATTCAAATTCAACTTTAGTGAGAGAAGCGTTGAAACACAAATATTTATTTTGCTCTTTGCGGATATAGATAGTATGAGCTCCGTCATCAATTTTAATGTCACCGCTTCCATTTGTTCTATTCCAAAAACTAATAATTCCCTGCCTTTTAGAACGGATGCAATCATCAAAGGATGAAAGCGACGAGAAACTGTCAAATCTCTTTGAACTCACAATACTGATTACATCTCTTATATCGTGCATATTCTCAACGCACCATGGGCCTGTATGGGCTTTGAATTAGTATCACGCCATTTCATCCCTGATTTTATGTATTTATTTTTCATAAGTATATTGATTGCTAACGATATTCTTCCAGTAAAAAATTCATGCTATGAATATCGATATTGTATACCATTTCTCAATCAATAAAAGTCATAAGCAAATGTCAGGTCGCTCCCCTCTAAATCGAATATTTCGTCCTGCTCGAAGTGGAATGTTATATCTTCTCTCGTGGGAATGTACGTACCATATGAATTTCTTTCACCAGAAAAAGAAAACGTTCGTTCGTCGCCGAAAGATAACAGGAACGATTCTTGATTATTGGAATATATCCAAGATAGCTCACGGTCCAAATGATGATTGTTTGGTTCAATCAATGTATTCAATTTCTCGGAAAAAAATCCTATGTGTCTGAATTCTCTTGCATCTAAATCGGCCTCATCTATCGGGGAGGAAAACATGGTCAAGGTAGCGTCATCCCATTCTGGAATTTCAGTAAAATTTGTCTCGCTGCGTATATCGATTCTGTCGTCATAAAACCCACCACCTGGTTTTTTCACCCTGTTTTTTGAAAACTGGATTGTTCCTATTTGATTGGGGTAATCGAGTGCAAAATCCTCATCTGTTATCGTTACATAAACGGGGGAGGGAAAGCCCCAATACGAGCAAAAATCCATATCTGCATCATAGTAAACGCCATTTATCATAATCTCCGCTTTGCCAACATATCCCTGTGAACGTTGAGATTTGAATATTATTCTTTTTTCATCATCTTCCCATTTAAGAAATCTACCAAAAAATACGGTGTCGTTTACCCATATCTCGTTTGAACAAGATGCAATAGCAGTTAAGCATGGTATCACAATAACAAAGCGATAGATTTTCTTTCTTATACGTTTATTACATATCCCCATATACATTTTTATCTGCTTTCTGTTTGTTTGAAGCCGAATATAATACAAGAAATTTAATTAGACGACTTGCGAATTTGAGTTTTTTTCATTCTTTTATATTTTATTTTTATTATTGCTTTGATGCAAAAATAGATAGTTTTTTCTTGTTTGCGTTTATTTAAAAGAAATCAAATACAAAGTCGCTTAAGGGGATATTTGTTTTTATCTAATTTTCATTTTAAGCAAAAGCAATGAACTGATAATCAAAGCGACAAGCAGCCCAGTGTCCGCCACAACGGCTAAATACAACGGGAAACCAGGAATTGATAAAGCCAGGGCCATGAAGACGAACTTCACTGTTAAAGCGACTACGATGTTGAATATTGCTTTGTTTCGAGTCTTTTTTGCAATCTTGCAAAGTTTATTGATGCTAGAAAGCTTGTCGTTAGTGATTATTACATCCGCATTCTCTATAGCTAAATCACTACCTTTATCTCCCATAGCAATCCCAATATCCGCAAGGCGAATGGATGCTGCATCGTTTATGCCATCGCCCATAAAGCAAGTTTTTCCTTTAGCGATGTATTGCTCCAAAATAGAGCACTTTTCTTCAGGCAAGAGAGAGGGATAGCATTCATCTATTCCTAATTCGGAAGCGATCCCTTTAACCGCCTCTTCTTTATCTCCGCTTAATAAGATGGTCTTAACCCCGTTGTGTTTAAGCGAATCAACAAATTCTTTGGCGTCTTCTTTGGCCTTGTCCTCTAACGAAATGTAGCCTTTATATTTCCCATTAACGGACAAATGGACGGAAGTTAAATTTGTCTTTGCTTCTTCAAAAACCACACCATTTTCTTTTAGGAAAGAAGCGTTCCCCAAAAGAAGAGAAAAACCTTTGTAAATTAAGGATATCCCTTTCCCTTTTACCTCTGAATATCCATCAATATTGCCACTGAACCTGCTTATATCTTCGTTTTTCAATATAGCTTTCGCGATAGGGTGGTTGCTTCTGCTTTCGCCTGCTTTTAGGTATTCCAGGAACGTATTTTCATCGATATCGACAGGAGATATTTCCTTGATGTCAAATTCACCGTTTGTTAAGGTTCCGGTTTTATCGCTCGCAAAATATTTGATTGAGTTAATCTCATCAAAGAACGAGGATCCTTTGACTATTATCCCGTTTTTGCTAGCAACACCAATTCCAGAGAAGAACGCTAGAGGAATGGATATAACGATCGCACATGGGCAGGAAATGACCAAAAAGCATAAGCCAACATAGATGAATCTATGCCATACATTCATGTCATCGTATCCGATGATTAGAGGAGGAATTGTCGCCAAAACAAACGCCAGAACAACAATTATAGGTGTGTAGATTTTAGCAAATTTATTGATGAACTTATCTGTTTTGGATTTATTTGAGGAACTTTGCTCAATTAGTTTTTGCATCCTTGAAGAGGTTGAATCCTCATAAGCCTTATTTGCTTTGATAACTAGCGAGCCTTCGCTTAACACGGTGCCAGAATAGACACAAGAAGAAACCGATGCGTTCTCTGGATTGAATTCACCAGTCAATGATGAAAGATCTATCAAACCATCTCCTTCTATTACTTCTCCATCGATTGGTATTATCTCGCCTGCTTTTACGATTATTTCATCGCCTATTTTAAGTTTTTCTGGCTTGATATCTATTATTGAGCCATCCATTTTCTTATGGGCGATTATCGCTCTTTTCATGCCGGCTTTACGGATTGCTTTCTTGCTTCTTTCCGTGGCGATATCTTCTATCGCATCTCCTACTTGGAAAAGAATCATAAGCAAAGAAGCGTCAAAGAATTCATTATGCTCAGGACCAAAGAACCTTAATGCAAAAGCCCCTAAAGAAGCGATTATCATAAGGAAGTTCTCATCAAAAGGATTCTTTTCTCTAAAGAGGTTTTTCGCCGCATTTATATAAACATCGTATGCAACGATTATGTAGGCGACTAAGTTGATTGCTAAATTAACCCATATCCCATAATTGTCTTCATTGAACAAAAAGAGACCTAAAAGAACCAAGGCTAGGGATATGGTTACTCTTATGCTTTTTATGACAAGTTCTTTTATTTCGCCTTTTTCATCATCCTCTTCTTTATCGAGGGAAACTCCATCTTCGTATTTATCGATGATTGATTGGAGGCTTTCTTTGGTTGCTTCTTTTCCTTTTACTAGAAGCGTTTCGTTATAAAAATCGATGAAAACCTCGTCAAAACCCCCATCTTTTTTGATATGGTCCGCTAATTTCGATGCGCAATTAGGGCAATCTAATCCGCTTATTTTATATGAACACTCCTTCATATTCATACCCATATTATATGAAAGTTCATTCATATATCAAGACAAATATGAATAATTGTTCAAGTTTATTTTTCTTCTAATACATGCTCCCTAACTATGTTAAGCAAGGAAACAACGTGGTCATCAGCAAGAATGTAAAAAACTTTGTGGCCTTCTTTTCTTGTGGAAACCAAATTAGCTTTTTTAAGCACTTTTAATTGATGGGAGACCAAAGATTGAGAAGCACCGACTTCATCCACTATTTGGGATACGCTTTTCTCCTCATTCATAATGGAATGAAGTATCTTTAAACGCGTATAATCTGAGGCGACATTAAGAAGAGCCTCCATCTTGTCTAGTGTTTTTTCATCTGGCATTTTTGACATAGATACATATTAACAAATAATAAAACCAATTCAATTATGGACACGCAAATCACAATTTAAGAAAATTAGGATATGAGTAACAAGACATCCAAAATCATCACCCTAATATTAGATATATTAATAACAATAATGGTCATAACCTCCCTTTTCATGATGGTTCTAGGAGGCACAGGGACATTAAGTGTGCAAGGATTGGATGCTTTTAAATATTTCACCGTCGATTCCAATGCTTTGATGGGGTTATGTGCGTTGGTGCTAGTCCCGTTTGATATCTTGGTTTTACTTGGCAAGAAAGAAAAGACACCAAAAGCCATAAAAGTGCTCTTTCATATTGGACTAGTAGGCGTTACTTTGACTTTATTAACCGTCCTCTTCTTTCTAGGAATCATTTATGGCTATCAGAATATGTTTTTAGGCGCGAATCTATTTATGCACCTATTGACTCCAGTGACTGCATTAATAAGATTCATCTTCTTTGGGAATGACGAGGGAGAAATGCAAATATTTCCCTGCACCATATACGGAACTATCCCGATGATTATTTATGGAATCGTTTATTTCATCAATGTTGGGGTTCATGGCGGATATGGCGATGTGAATTATGATTGGTATATGTTTGGGGCGGGAGGTCCTTGGACTGCGCCTCTTATCTTTCTAGCGATGCTTTCCTTCACATATGGCATCTCATTCTTGACTTATTTTGTCTCCAAAAAAGTCCGCAAAAAGCTTTATAAACAATAGAAAAAAGGGCGTTCTGCAGGGATTTTGCCTTTAGAACTGCCCTTTTTCTTATTTGACTTTCTGGATGTCCTCGAAGTCGAGGTCGACTGTGTTTGCACGTCCGAAGAAGATGGTTTCGATTTGGACTGCGCCGGTGGTTTTGTCCAAAGAGACGATCTTTCCTTCGATGCCTTCGAAAGCACCTTTGATGATCTTGACCCTGTCGCCGACGTTATATCTGCTATACATCGATTCATCAACCATGCCTACGCGCTTCAAGACCGATTCGATTTCGTCGCTTCTGATTGGGTTTGGTTTTTGACCACCACCAGAGGAGCCAACGATGCCGGTGACTCCCGGGGTATTACGAACGATATACCATGATTGATCTGTCATGATCATCTCAACAAAGATATATCCTGGGTAAAGATTTCTTTTCTTTTTCTTTGGTTCTGGTTGACCGTCTTTTAATTCATCAACCTCAACTTCTGCAACAACAATACGGAAGATGAAGTCTTGCATTTTCATGCTTTCGATACGTCTTCTTAGATTTTCTGCGGTCTTGGTCTCTGCGGTTGATTGAGTGGTGACTATATACCACGCTTTCTCTGCTACTTGCTCTGGCATTATTATTTACCTCCGAATGCGTTTTTGAGTTGCTCGATTATGCTAGAAGCCGTTAGATCTTCCAATGCAAGAAATAGAGCGGTGAATATGGCGATGCAGATAACGACTGCGATCGCTGGGAATAATTTGTCACGGGTTGGCCATCTGACCTTTTTCCCTTGTTTGACGACTTCTTTTAGATATTTTCCTGCCATTTAGAAGTCTCCTTTCTATTTGCTTTCCTTATGCAGCGTATGTTTGCCACATTGAGGGCAATACTTCTTGATTTCAAGTCTTTGGGTGCGGTCGCTTCTTTCTTTCAAGGAATAATTCCTCGAGAGACATTCGCTACAGATTAAAAAAACCCTTTCCCTACCCATAACTATATCCTATCAAGCCTGCTTATCTTAGGATAAGACAAGAGCAAAGTCAAACAAATATTTAAAAAACATTACAATGCTTTATGTGATAAAATTTAACGGTATATAAGTTTATGTGTAATCTCCTTAAGAAAGGCGTTTTATGAAAAAAATAATATTCCTTTTGTCTATTGCCCTAGCTTTAGTCGGATGTGGCGGTAATGAACACGCAAGAACAAGCTCCAATTCATCGTCATCATCAACCGATAGCAATACATCATCAATCTCATCCGTTTCATCAAGCGAAGATGTGTCTTCTTCTTCAGTAGAAAAGAAAGATTTTGAAGGCATAACGTTCGAAAACGTAACGGTGGATTATGATGGCGGAAGCCATACAATCGAGGCAAAAGGGGTGCCTTCTTTTGCCACGGTGCATTATTACGACAATGGACCATTTATCGACGCCGGAACATATCCAATGACAGCAGTCGTAAGCGCGGAGAATTATAACGATTTGACTTTAATCGCCACTTTGACAATCAAAAAAGGCGAAATGGGCTCACTATCATTCGAAGATGGGGTTTTTGAATACGATGGAGAACCACATAGCATTGAAGTTAGTGGTGTGCCTGAAGGGGCAAACGTCATATACGCATCAAACGTGGAGGGAATTGATAATACCGCAGTCGATATAGGCGAATATGATATAACCGCCACGGTGAAGAAAAGAAACTATTTCGATGTGGTTTTGCATGCGAAATTGACAATTAATCCTTCTGAATCGTTCCAAATATTTACAATACATACAGAGCTTCAAAACGAATTCCTTGAATCTGAATCAAACGCATTACCTTCTGGAGTAAATGGCAGTGCCGAGCTTTCTCTTCCAAAGCCAATCCGCCTGGTCGCTGAGCAGTCTCCAGAATGTTCACCAGAAGATGTGACTTCTTATGTTCTTACCATAAGCGAAACACCAGATTTCTCATATCCTCTGGTTTATACATCAGGCGACAATACATTCGATGTCTACAACCTTAAGATAAATACGAAATATTATTACACCACCACAAACGTGACTGTCGAAAACAATTACGAATCAGATGTGAAGAATTTCATCATAAGAGAGAATTATGTTAGGAATATCAAACTTGATGGAGTCACCAACGCTAGAGATTTAGGCGGATGGAATATTGGAGGCGGAAAATCAGTCCAGCAAGGATTGGTATATAGAACCGGAAGGCTCCACCAAAACAATCAGAAATTCATCACCGATGAAGGGGTTAAAGCCGCGAAAAAGCTTCATATAAGAACCGAGATCGAGCTCCGCAATTCACCAGATGGCAATAATGTCTTCTCAAGCGCGATTCCAAACGTTCAATATGTGAATTGTCCAATGGAATATGAAAACGTGATGGAAGATACTTCAAATTACGAGTCAATCAAAACTGCTATAGACACCTTCGCGGATCCAACAAATTACCCAATAATCTTCCACTGCGCTATCGGAACCGATAGAACTGGATTCATTAGTTTCCTCCTTAATGGTTTAGCAGGAGTAAACGAGGCAGGATTAATCAAAGATTACCTCTTCTCCAATTATGGCGACATTGGTAGTTCAAGAAATGATCAGGCTATCAGAAATTACATTAATCTAATCAACTCTAGATATGACTGCGCGGATGGTTTAAGCGGAGGTATTGCTAATTATCTCGTCAATACAATTGGTGTTTCTAGAGAAAACGTCAACAAAGTCAAATCAATCCTGACTGGTGAAACAAAATTCGACGCTTATGAGCATGTTGAAGCGGAAAACTGGACACCACTAGATGGTGATTATCACCACAAAGCCTGCGCGAAATGTGATTTAACATATGAAATTGAAGAACATACATTTGATGTTTTCTCTGCTTCCACTGACGTAATTGGTTACGAGGAGAAAGCCTGCTCAAAATGTGGATACCATAGCGATGAACATGATACAGAGCATTTGATGGATAATGATGATATTGTTTGGCCTGATAACACATATGGCGCAACGGTTTCTCCCCAAACAGAAGGCAGCACTTGGGTTGGGTTATCCGATGGGTATCCAGGTCAGCTTTGCATGCTTTTCGGCGATGATAATGTCACAAGGAATTTCAATATCTCTTTGCCAAGGGTGAATTTCTTAGTGTATAGCACCGTAACATTCGATATCTATATCGGTTCTGGTTGGTTTAATATGGGTCCTTCTTCTGGCAATGTTACCGATATGCGCGACCACGAAAACACAAGACTAACCGTGCAAAATAGAGGCGGTGTTTACAAAGCTACATTCACTGCTTTCTGTGATGGGGTAAACCAAGATGGGATACCAACATATCTCACTACCGAATTGAGCGATGATGACATCCTAAATGGAACCAAAGGATTTGTTCTTTATGCTGAAGGCGTGGCAAACGAAGAAAGAATGATTGGAATAAAAGGCGTAAGCGTCAAAGATGTATGTGAACACGATTATCAATATGTAACAGAGGGTGTTATCGGTACATCTTATCAATACTGTACAATATGCGGAGATGAAGGTGACTCCTCACTTACCAGAACCACCCAAAGCGAAGACGTTAATTATTCGTTCGATACATTCGGCGCCAAAGTGGAAGTGTGCGTAACCGGAGACACTTACGAAGAATTGCCTAATGGTGTTGCAGGCGGCTCTACTTCACTTTCATATAATTATTCATCGACATACAAAAAATACCGCATATCCTTGCCGAAAGTTGATTTTTCCAAATATCAGGAGGTGGAATTTGCATTCGTTGCAAATAGTTATTACGGTTACGCATTCTCACCTTGTTGGAAAGATCCAGGAGGCCATAGAGACGATGCTTCATGCGGCACATCTAAGAACGGAAAGATTGTCATAACAAACGATGGAGACAACAATTTGAATGCCAAATTATATGCCGACTCAACATTGATAGATAGCAAATCATTCACATCTCCTGATGTCTATGTTGGGAATGATTCGGTCTTCTTCTATCTTGGGTTCTCGGAATCTGGCTCCAGCCTCTTAAGGGTGTTGACACCGACTTTGTCAGTTAAATAATTCGATAATTTTTTGAAATATCGATTCATCAACCACGCTTGTCATCCTTTTGTCAAAAGAAGAAATAAATCCATCAAGCGCTTCTTTTGGGATTTTGTTTATTTTCGGCCCATATTGTTTCTTCAATTCGTTTTTTAGTTCATTGACCTTTTTTAAATATTCGATTGATTGAGGAGACAAAAATATATCCGCGTGGCCTTTGTCTTTCAAAAACATAGTCATGTGTTTTCTCTTGATCATCTTTTCACATGAATATATGGAGCCTTTGTTTGGCCTTACCGTCTCGTCTTTCCCACCTTGGATTATTATTACTTTGGTCTTTTTCGCTTTATTAATTCCCGTTATAGCGGAGAGATTATAATCTTTATCGCTTCTCTCCTTTAATGCGTTTTTGAGGGGTTCTGCAGTGATTTCTGATAAAACACCTATATATTTTGAAGGAAAAGATATCATTTCATTTAATGGGGTATCAAAGCCAGATAGACAGGCAATTGCCTTAATGTCTTTTACGTAATTTAATGAGGCCGCAACGCTATAAGCGCCCCAGCTATGGCCGACCATATACAAAGGGAGATTCTTCAAATCTCTTCTTTTCCTTATATATTCAACAGCTTCTGCAACATCTTTGGTCCCATCAGAAAGCGAAGTGACACCTATGCCTTTTGACCTGCCGGAAGAAGAAAGATCAAGGGCGAAAACATCGTAACCATTACGAACGAAATAATCTTGGATTATGGCGTAATAATCGTCTGAATAGGAATTGATTCCGTGAACAAATAGAACCAAACCTCTAGCGAGCCTGACTTTATAGATATAAGCCGCAAGACGATTGTTAATCATCACCTCTTCTCTTTTCTTTAGCGATTCAAAATCTTCTCTTTCCATGAAAATCAATGAGTCGATTGATTCTTTATGCGCCGACGGTTTGGAAAACCTTCTATCCAATATCGCAGACAACGCTATCTTAGGGTCAGTCGGCGTTTTGGATAACAAAGCGGATTCAGCGATTTTAAGTCCTGTGTATATTTTCTCTAACTTATTTCTCACAAGTTTCATTTTAATACATAATAGGCGTCGCTTAACAAGAAACTATTTAACTAATCAAGCTTCTACGTTCCTTCTAAGTATTGCTTGTATTTTTTCTTGAATTTCTCGCAATGGGCTCTAACCTGCCTATAACTTAAGCCTGTCGAAGAAGCAATTTCATTCATGCTCATGCCATCCAATTTCATTGAATTAACAAGAATTGATATTTCATCCATTCCTCCGATCATCTCTCCTATTTTCACTGATTCATATAGATAATCTAAATAAAACCTAGGATCATCTAAGTCATTGTTTGACGTCACAACATCATGCAAAGATAATTCATTCTCCCCAATTACTTCATCTAATGAAAAATATGGCCTATTAAACAAATGATTTGCTGAGGCATAATGATTCAAGGCGTTATGCAAAACCACCATAAAATAGGTGAGGAATTTGTTTCTGCCATGCCGAAAAGTATTTATGGAATCGAAAAACGCTTTAAAGAAGCAGTAATTTCTCTCCCAAGAAGACATGACCATAAATGATGGAAATGATTTGGAGATAAATATCTCCTTCTGCTCATAAAATCGCTGATGCAACTCGCTTTCTGCTGTTAAAGACCCCATCCTGGCTCCAAGCAAAAGCGCTTCATCAGAGCGAAATGTTTGTGTGTTCATATGTGGCTCCTACATCGTTCAAGAGCGGGAACTATCAATCATTGCGAAGAAGATGCCTGCTGCTACCGAGGCATTAAGTGAATTGACATGACCATGCATTGGGATTTTAACGATGAAATCTGAATTCTTCAAAACAAGCTGTGAGATGCCAAATCCTTCGCTTCCAATCACCACTGCAATCGGGCATTTGTAGTCCACTTCGCTATAAGACATCTTGGCCTCTCCATCACTTGCCACCACCCAATATCCGCTTTTCTTTAAAGTTTCTATAGCTCTATTGAGATTGGTAACAACAGCGACTTTCACATAATTTATGGCACCTGTCGATACTTTGGCCACTGTGCCATTTAGTTGGACAGCACCTCTATTTT
Source organism: Bacilli bacterium (assembly GCA_017468925.1). Lineage (GTDB taxonomy): Bacteria > Bacillota_I > Bacilli_A > RFN20 > CAG-826 > UBA4951. The sequence continues at coordinate 30,502 of JAFUHI010000015.1, forward strand.
TCATAATGATGCCGTCGACCCCAAAGGCATCTGCAGACCTTAATATGGCCCCAAGATTATGAGGGTCCTCAATGCCATCCAAGATAGCGATAAGAGGATATTTTTTGTTTTTCGCAAATGAAATCATATCCTCCAATGAGACTGTTTCAATGTCATCACAAATAGCCACAAAGCCTTGATGTGAAGGGTTTTTGGCCATTCGAGTCAGCTCTCTATCATCTGCCGACTTAACATCTATGTTCTTCGCGGATGCTTTTCGCAATAACTCATCATCCTTTATGCGGTTGCTGACATATAAGGTTTTTATTGAGCCATGTGCGATTGTTTCCCGCACGGCATTCTTGCCATAGATTATTGTAGCCATATTTTTCTTCCCACAAAGCAAATGTTAATTAAAACCAACCTTTTTCAAGTAAACGTGACCTTATGATGTCGCTTTGGGCGTAATTCTTTTCCGACCTGGACTTCTCATATTCCTCGTAAAGTTTAAGCCCTTCTTCTCCTAGCACTGGGGGATCAATCTTGATACCAAGGACATATTCATAGGCACGCACCCTAGAGTATGATTCCTTTAGCGCTTCCATGTCTAATGGTTTGATTCTTAAAATATTATTAAGGTTTTTGTTTTCTTCATAAAGGACGCTTAAGGCATTCGGAGTGTTTAAATCCACGCAGATCTCATCTAAAAACTTAGATTCATCTTTTGCTTTGAGCAATTCTGGATCAGAAACCCCTGCAAGTTGCAACGCAATCGAGGCTTTTTTGACACTCATTGCGAGTTGGTTGTATTTGGTTTGGGCTTCCTTTATTGTTTCCTCAGAAAAAGAAGCCGGAGCCCTATAATGCGCGGCCAATATCATCATCCTAAAAGGCATGCCGCCAAATTCTTCGACCACGTCTTTCATCAACATGACGTTGCCTAATGATTTGCTCATCTTCTCATTGTTAACGTTGATAAAGCCATTGTGCATCCAGTATCTGGCTAATTTATTGTGATTATGGGCCTTTGATTGAGCCATCTCATTTTCGTGATGAGGGAATTTAAGGTCAAATCCACCTGCATGGATATCGATAAGTCCATTCTGGTCTTTAAATATGGAATCAATCATGACGCAGCATTCGCTATGCCAACCAGGTCTACCTTCCGACCAAGGCGAAGGCCATTTGATGCCTTCATCAGTCTTCTTCCACAAAGCGAAATCCAACGGGTCTTCTTTGATATCGGTAACACTTATTCTTGCGCCGGATTCTAGCGAATCAATGGAATTGCCAGATAATTCACCATATTCAGGGATGTCTCTTACTCTTAAATAGACATCTCCATTGCTTTCATACGCATATCCTTTTTTGACCAATTCATCAATATAGGAGATTATTTCTCCCATATATACGGTGGGCATTGGAGTTTCATCTGGTTGCAATGCACCAACTTCATCGACCAATCTCCTATATTCAGAGATCACGGATGTAGTTAATTCTTTCTCGGAGATTCCTAATTCTTTCGCCCTTTTGATGATTTTGTCATCTACGTCTGTGTAGTTGCTTACGTATTTGACCTTGTATCCAAGGTGTAAGAATAACCTTCTAAGCACATCAAAAGAGATGACAGGTCTAAAATTCCCGATATGAGGATCGTTATAGACTGTAGGCCCACAGCAATATATCGAGACGTGTCCTTCTTTTAACGGGATGAATGTTTCTATTTTGTTGGTTAATGAATTAAATACTTTGACTTCGTGCATACAAAGCATATTTTAGCATAAAGAAACAACAATGTTTTGTTGTTAGATGATAATTATTTCGATATTAATGAATGAGGCGACGCAACAAAATGCCCGACAGCGAGGAAAAGCGACATGAAGAAGAATGTTATCGCATATGAAGTGAACCACCCTATCTGTGTTCTGCCATAGTCGACCGCATTAAGAGTAAGAGACATGGTGAATGTGACCAAAACACCCAAAACCAATGCAAAAATATAAAAACGTTGGATTTTTGCAGTGATTTCATATTCTTTGTTGTAGAAAAGCAAATATCCGCCGAAGAGAGTGAAAACCCCGCCGAAAGCGAAGAATAATATATTTCCTATTCTTATTATTCCTGGATCGATGAAAGAAACGGAGGCAAAAACTCCTTCCATATAAAACGCTGCGGCAAGCAACGTCAAACCTGAGAATAACGATATGGCTCCATCAACATGTCCAGAGGAAGAAAAAGGCACCTTCTTATTCTGCATATATAGAAGCCTATACAACAAAGATGCAAGCAACATCAAAATAACGATTATCAAAGATAAGACTCTAAATGATAACGCTTGATCGGTGATTGTCTCATTGTATTGCTGATAGAATTTTGCGACAAATATGACAAGGTTTATAGCCTCTAATCCCCAGATTGAGATTGATAGAATGTGATAAACCTTATTGCCATCCTTATCTTTGAAATAAATCTCATTTATAAACTCAAAAAGGAAAAATAATCCCGCCAAAAAAGGAAGGAAGAAAGACAAATCAAAATCACCGGGAGAATAAGAACTTATCGTGGATTCAATCGTGGTCAATGATGAATCGACGTAAGTCTCAATAAAAGTCATGCTTGAATATGTCATGCTTTGAGTTGCGTAATTCGGATTGGTAAAACCAAAGAAAAAGGCAATGGAAAAGGCAAAGAGAACAAATGAAGCGATTATAGGCAGTGTTACAAATCTTTTCCTATCCATTGTTATCACCAAATTATAGCATCTATTTAATTATTATCTCCGCCATTTCTTTTGGGGTGGTAGCGACGTATTCAGCTTCATTCACCCAGTCTTCATCATAGAAGCCATATCCCCATTTCACCAAGCATAAAGGCAGTCTGGCGTTTCTTGCAGTTTCCAAATCCGGCTTAGAATCACCGACAAAAATGCATTCTTTTCTATTCAAGCCATCGTTTTTGATGAATTCATCAACTTGATATGGATTGGGTTTGACTGGCTCGTTTGCCCCCACTCCTCTTACCCCATCAAAGATGCCTGGCATAACATATTCGACGATTATTTTGGCAAGTTCGTTTGGTTTGTTTGTGCAGACATATAAGCGGACACCTTTTTCTTTCAACGCTTTTATTGCTTCTTCCATCCCTTTGAATGGCTTGGTTTTTCTTGTTTGATAATCTTTGTAATTCTTTAGGTATGTTGCTCTGACACAATCGAAAGCATCTTTTCTTCCCATCGCTTCAAGAGCCATATTAAGGAGATGGTCGGTTCCTCTGCCTATCATCTTCTTTGTATCCTCATAAGTGAACGATGATTTTATTCCGTTAGTGTTTAAAGCGTCGTTTAAAGCGTCCGTTATATCCCATAACGTATCCATCAATGTTCCATCCAAATCAAAAAAGACGTTCTTAAACATATAGATATATTATCATTTATGATAAAGATAATTAAATCGTTTGGGGTTTTAAATCATCTTTGTTTCTTTTTGTTTTGATTTTCCTATAGAAAAAGATGACCAAGAATTCTATGGTGAATAACAATATTGCAAGAGGACCAAATATAGCAAGCCTTCCAAATTGGCTTTCCGGCAATATCTTCGTTATGGCTTCACCTAAATCATTTCCCTGCAAATACATATAATGAGCATCGGGAAAAGAAGCGTTTGCCCAAATGCAGAAACCAGCCAAAACAGTGATGAAAATCAATGGTTTGTATATTTTCTTTATATCGTAACGGTATCCTTTCACAAACATCATATAAAATACCGAATAGACAGGTACTATATGTTCCAACCAATATTGGTAATATCGGAAATAAAGAGGACCTGTGGTTCTTATAACTGCAGGCAAAATCAAAGGAGCGATTCCTAAAGTCAAGCATATAACGACATCTATATCGAATAAAGTCTTGCTTTCGGTAAACATCATTATGGTCGCAAAAATACACGTCCATTCACACACTTGAAGAGGGAATTTGCCGCTTAATGTGTGGGTAGTTGTGTTAGCCGCACCGACATAAACAAGCCTCCAGAAATAACCAAGTTCCGCTAACATCATTATTGTAGCGAGGACATATCTTATGATTTTTTCATGCTTGCATCTACGAATCCTGTCTTTGAACAAGTACGTCAAAACGATTGAAACGATCAATAAGATAATCGGAAGGAAATGCCAAATCGAAAAATAGGTAAAATCCCCTTCTTCACCATAACCGAAGAATCCATCTTTATAGAAACTAGCCCAATTAGTTCCTTCTTCCATGATTTTTCTCAATTAAGACAATGATACTCTCGATGCCAAAAAATGCCATATAAATAAATGAATTAATGCTTTTATGTCAAAAATTAGCGGCAAAATTCTAGCGAAAATGAAAAAACGCCCCACTCCGTTAGGAATGGGACGTAATCATTGGACGTTATTATAATGTCACGTTGATTGAATTAATGAAGAATGATCTTCCGGTTGTGGTTGCGACTTTGAAGACCAATCCGCTGACACCAGAAATGACATCTGCATCGGTTATTGTCGCGCTGGCTTTGACCACATCATCGTATTTGACTTCAAGCGACATATTGCCGGTACCGGAATCATAGACGAATTCCATAACGCCTTTCGCTTTTGTTTTGATTATGTCATATGGCAACAAATCATCGGCGGTCTCAAGCCCGAGGCTGCAATCTAGACTGCCCCAGTGGTCAACGCCGAAATTGAACACGACTTTGGAATATTTGTTGAATTGGACTCTTGGCATCGTGATCGTGCCATTAGCCATCGTGAATTGAAGTGAATTGCTATCTTTCCCTTCGCCTTCGCTTGGCTCACCAGTGTAATAAGGAACAGGATCATCCCCGTGTTTGGCGCCATATAGGACTGATAAATCAATATCTTCATCCGTCATCATCTCATCAGAATCAACACTCTCTCCACAGCAACAGCTGATTACTTTCGCACCAATGCGTGTAGTCGAAACAGCTATCTCTCCAATGTGTTCGCTATGGATGTAATTGATGAAGAATGTTCTCCAAGAAGTGGCGGGAGCTTCAGCATCAGGTCTTCCATAATGGTCAGTGGTCAAAATGGTCAATGATTTCATGCCCATCACAATATCCTGATCTGTTATGGTACGCTCATCGAGTTTGACTCCGCCCCACATCACTTGAAGTGTCAAAACACCTTCTTCATAAGTGAAGACAAAGTCTCCAGATTGTGAGTTTCTGATCATCTCATAAGTGAATTGAGTGTCGCTATCGATGCCGAAAGTGCATTGATAATCAGAATAATGGTCAATTCCAACACCAATTTTGATCTCGTGGAATTTATTGAATTGGACTTTTGGTAATTTTATTTGCCCATATTCAAATGGCATCTGGATAGCGCCTTCGACTGCATATGGATCCCTCAAAGGACTTATATCCTGCCCATTGACGCCGAATTGGCCAGCAGAAGTAAAGCCAACAACTGTTGTCATTAACTGATCTTCGACTTGGACTTCAGTACCACAATCAGGGCAAAGGACGACTTTGGTTCCAAAGCGGGTTGTAGAATCTACCACGTCACCAGAATGGGTGTGATTTAGCAAGACACGGAAGCAAATCCATCTCCAGCTGCAAGCATTAGCGGTGAGTTCCAAAGATGACGTTCCGTTAATAACATTGGTGTCAGTCACCTGGAATGTAATTGGTTGTGCACCGTTGGCTACGAATGTACAAACCAAGGCGGTTCTTTCCTCATTTAATTTGACTTCAAGATTGCCTTTGGCGTTTTTCGATGCATCGGCGCCAAGAAGATTGTCGCTTGAGCCCCCTTGTCCTAGGGTGATGATATGCCCATTAGCTGGGTCATTGTTGGTGACGAATGGGAAAACCACGTTGTTATACAAAGAGAAATTAATGCGTGGCAATTGGATGCTTCTTAAACTGCCATAGACATGTAAATCTTGGCCGGCTGGCTGATATAACATTTGTCCAAGTGGCGATAAGACAACTCCATCAGCATCTGTTGTCGTATCATCGGTGAACATGTCTAGATTTGCGCCATATGTTTGCCCGTTTTGTATCACCGGTTCGGTGACCAAGCCAGAGCCTTCTCCACACTCAGAGCAAATTTCGGTGTAACCGATGTTTGAGGTGTTGGTGGAAAATCCGTTATGCGCAACACTGAGGTTGGAAATGTAGAATTCACCATGGAAATGGAAAATCTTCAAGATGAAGAAATCAATAGTTCTATGCTGGTCTAATTCGATTGTGCATGTATGCCACTGGTTATCATTCACTAGTTCCATCGTCTCATAGTTATAGCCCTGGGTGTCATGGGCTTGGGCCATCATGTGAGTTGGTGTTGGGCCGCCATCGCTAGCGAGTTCGAAATTCAAATCCCAATATTTGTAATCGAATGTGATGGTTGAGATGGTGCCGCTATAAACGAATCTTGTTTCGGTATAGCCAGCATTGGCGACATTGCCCGATGTTGTAGCAGCGCCACTAGGGTCGGTCGTGCCGTTTTTGATTCTGGCCTTATCTTCATCGCTTAGGCCATCATAATCGAAGGAGAAACGTAATGCATTTCTGCCGTCAATCGAATAATATTCCATTTTGTCTTCTGTTGAGACTTTTGGACTGTTCTCGATGTCGTTTTGGTCTGACCATTTGACCTTGCCTGGGTTGACTGCGGTGATCAAATCGGTTGAATCCACATCGTCTTTGTTTATCGCTGTGCCAACTGTTTTTGCAGCGTAGTCAGCGACTGCTGGGTTTTCCTGCCTTCCCACTATCTCCTGTGTTCTAGCTTCATCATACCAAGCGCGATGGCATTCGCAGCAAGCATAATGCCCTGGCCTTCCGGTTGAATCTAGTGTTGGGGCGACGCCCTCATAGAATTCAACTTTGGTATGCTGACATTCTTCGCCATGCAACGTTAAAGGATTGCCTTTGACAAGTGCAAACGCCATAACGGTAGCTAACGCAGCGATAGAGAAAGTTGCGAAAAGATTTGCTTTTTTCATTTTAAAACTCCTCTGTATATCAAAATTATATAAAGATATATCAAAATTGAAAGTGTTTATATAATAAAAAGCGATATTAAAATCCTGAAAATATAAGTTGTTTTCATTAAAGAGAATTATTTGACAAAAACATTTAACATACTATCCAAATCTCCTTAAGTTAAATGTAAAATATACAAATAAGGACGGAAATTATGAAAAAGGTACTTTATTTATCATTGCCGTTAGTCGTTTTATCTTCTTGCACTGGCGAAACTGCAGCAAGCGATTTTTCTGATGTTCAAGAAGCGTTAGAGAAAACAATAAACCTCAACTATGGTGACACCAGGTTCGATCTCATGATCATCAAAAACGAAGGAAAAGAGAACGAAACAACCAATTATGCCTATTATGAAATAAAGAATAATTACGAATTCTCCTATGGCGAAGATGACAATGTCACTTATATCAATTATGGTAAATCGCTGGACAACAAAGCTTTTTACACCATATCAAGCAATGATGGCCTTTATACCAAAAAATACATAAAAGAAACGGACGCAAACGAAGATTATCAAGCGGTTCAGAATTATTTCGTTTCTTTATTGCCCGCTATCAAAACAAACTTAAACGATGTCGGTTTAAGTGTGAATAAAGGCGAATACAAAGGGAATCTTAAGGTTTTGAATTATGATTTCTCCTTCACGATGACAATAGACGAGGAAGGGGGATTAAAATACATCAACTATCTTCTATTGAATGACAAGAAAACCGGTGATTCTTATACTTATACGATTTTTGGCCTTAATGAAGAATTCTTAATGCCTTATGAAGCAGTCACCTCTTCTTTAACCAATGAAGCGTTCGATTACACATTAAGCAGGGTTCTTGGAATGGACAATTTCACATTGGGCACGGAAATTGACGGCAATTGGACTGAAACATTTACCAGAATCGGTAATACCTATAGATGCTACTCAAACGAAGAGACAATTGACTTCAAATTCATTGAAGAAGGAGAGGAAACAAAATGGTATCTGTTGAACCAGGAAACCAAAGAATGGATGGAATCCTCCCTAGCGGTTGTGGGGATGTATATGGATAACTTTTCGATATTCACCACCGCTTTTGAAAGCTTTAAATGGATTCTTCATGAATTTAGTTTTTCTGAAGAAAACAATGCGTTCTACAAAGATGATGATTCAGCGTATTTTTACATCTTCAACGACTATGTTGAGCGATTAAAGACGACAATCGATGAGAAAGTCTATCGCTTTGAAGTCAGTAACATAGGGTTACACGGCGAATTCATATACGAATAACAAAAAAGAGCCGTTTCCAGAAGGATTTGGCTCTTTTTATTTTGCTTATTCGCGGTCTTTGACGTAAGAAGTGTGCAATAGATGCTCACTTAATTCGCTGCAAGGCTCGCCTAGATAATCTTTGTACAAGACTTGGATATCTGGGTTGTTGTGTGATTGCCTGATAGTCTTTCTTTCATCGATTGTGTATAAGACATCAGCACGCTTCTGCCTGTAGGTTTCAAGGATGTCTGGATCTTCGTTTTCCATCAAGCTTGGCTTAACGAATGGCTGACCGCCTCCGTTGATGCATCCGCCAGGGCAGCACATGATTTCGATGAAGGCATACTCTGATTTGCCTTCTCTAATCTCATCTAATAGCTTCTTGGCGTTGGCCATGCCGGATGTGACTGCGACTTTGACTTTGCCAGCCGCACCCATGTCGACTTCGGCCTCCTTAACGCCTTGCAATCCTCTTACTTCTTTGAAGTCAATGGCTTCGTACTCTTTGCCATTCAATGTGTGATAAGCGGTTCTTAAGGCTGCTTCCATAACGCCTCCGGTTACACCGAAGATGGCGCCTGCGCCTGTATATTCACCAACCAAATCGTTGTCGAACTCCTCTTCTGGGAGAGAATTCCACATAATGCCAGCACGCTTAATCATAAGAGCAAGCTCTCTGGTGGTGATGACAGCGTCGACATCTCTTAAGCCATCCACGGCGTTTTGCGGTCTTGCTTCCTCGTATTTTTTAGCGGTGCAAGGCATAACGGAGACGACATAGATGTCTTTTGGATCCAATCCATGCTTTTTGGCATAGTAGCTCTTCAATATGGCACCAAACATCTCGTGCGGCGATTTGCAGGTTGAGACATTTGGAATCAAATCGCTATAGAAGAATTCCATATAATTGATCCAGCCTGGAGAGCAGGATGTGATTTGTGGAAGGACTCCGCCTTTGGTGATGCGGTTTATTAATTCCTGCGCTTCTTCCATGATGGTAAGGTCAGCGCTGAAGTTGGTGTCGAATACGCGATAGAAGCCTAATCTATGCAAAGCGGCGACCATTCTTCCGGTTCCATTCTCTTCACCGACTTTCTTGCCAAATTCTTCGGCAATAGCGGCTCTGACGGCTGGAGCGGTCTGAACGATGACTTTCTTGCCTGCTTTCATAGCGGCGTCAACTTTGTCTATTTCCCTATGTTCGCTTAATGCGCCTGTCGGGCAGACGTTGATGCATTGTCCGCATTGCAAGCATGGGACTTTGGCAAAGCTCTTATTCATGACCGGGGCGACAATTGTCTGGAATCCACGCTTCTCAAAGCCTAAGATTCCGATTCCTTGCGCCTCTTTGCATCTTTCGATGCAGCGGCCGCATAAGATACATTTGCTGGTATCTCTCACGATGCCAGGAGCCAAATCATCGTAGGTTGTTGGGGTTAATTCACCCTCGTATTTGTTTGCCTCTGCGCCTGTGACTTGGGCGACATGCAATAATTCGCAATGTCCGTTCTTGACGCAGGTTTGGCAATCTTTTGAGTGATTGGATAATAGAAGCTCAACCGAGGCTTTTCTGGCTTTGGTGGCCATAGGAGAGGAGATGAATACCTCAAATCCTTTCTCGGCTGGGATGTCAGCGACTGGATAGACGCAGGAAGCGAATAATTTTCCACCTCTTGCGGTTCTTATTTCCACCAAGCAGACACGGCAGGAAGCCAAGGAGCATTTCCCATGGTTCCAGCTGCAAAGGCTTGGGATGTTGTAACCACATCTTCTGGCGGCTTCTAAGACTGTGAGGTCTTTGTCAACACTATAGATGCGGCCTTCGATTTTGATATTTACCTTTTCCATTGTCGTTTCCCTCCTTATTCCTTGCTGATGGCGCCAAAGCGGCAGCTAGCCATGCAGGATCCGCACTTGACGCACTTGCTTTGGTCAATGACGTATGGTTCTTTGCCAGGGACGCCGCTGATGCAGGAAGCCGGGCAATTTCTTGCGCACATTGAGCACTTCTTGCACTTATTTGGATCGATGACATATTTCATCAAATCTTTGCAGACGTGAGCAGGGCATTTATGTTCTTTGACGTGGGCTTCATATTCCTCTGGGAAATTGACCATGGTCGAAAGAATTGGGTTAGCAGCGGTTTGTCCTAAAGCGCACAAACTGCCGTTTTTGATGATCTCCGATAATTCTTTGAGGTCTTCTAACGTTTGCTCGGTAGCAGTGCCTTTGGTGACTTTGGTAAGCATTTCCATAAGTCTTTTGGTACCAATGCGGCAATCGGTGCATTTTCCACAGGATTCATCACAAATGAAATCCATATAGAAGTGAGCGACGTCAACCATGCAGTTATCTTCATCCATTACGATAGCGCCACCACTTCCCATCATGGAGCCTTTGGCGACCAATGTATCGTAATCGATTGGGGTATCGATATCTTTCTCGGTTAAGCAGCCTCCGCTAGGACCACCGGTCTGGATGGCTTTGAATTTCTTTCCTTTTGGGATGCCTCCGCCGATATCGTAGATAAGGGTTCTTAAGGTTGTTCCCATCGGAACCTCGACCAAGCCAACGTTATTGACTTTTCCACCGAGGGCGAATACTTTCGTTCCTTTGCTGCCTTCTGTTCCGATTTTGGCGAATTCTTTAGCACCGATTCTGATGATATAAGGGACGGTCGCTAATGTTTCAACGTTGTTAACGCAGGTTGGTTTGCCCCATAATCCTTTGATAGCGGGGAAAGGAGGACGTGGGCGAGGCATACCGCGTTTGCCTTCGATAGATGCTAATAATGCGGTTTCTTCACCACAGACGAATGCGCCAGCGCCTTCTCTAACATGGACGCGGAATGAGAAGCCAGTTCCTAATATGTTATCGCCCAATAAGCCTAATTTCTCTAAATCTTCAGCGGCTCTCTTAAGTCTTCTGACGGCAACTGGGTATTCGGCACGGACATAGAAATAACCTTCGCTGGCGCCGAATGCATAACCGCCTATCATCATACCTTCGATGACGTTGAACGGGTTACCTTCAAGGATTGAACGATCCATGAATGCTCCTGGGTCGCCTTCATCACCATTACAGACGATATATTTCTGGTCTGATTGAACATTCGCGGCGAATTGCCATTTTCTTCCGGTTGGGAAGCTTGCGCCGCCTCTTCCTCTTAAACCAGATGCAAGTATCTCATCGATGACTTGCTGAGGAGTCATGGTGGTTAAGACTTTCTTCAAGGCTTTGAATCCATCATATCCTAGAGCTTCCTCTAAGTAGTCTGGGTTGATTACCGCGCAGCCATGGAGAGCGATTCTCTTTTGTTTCTTGTAGAAATTGACATCTTCTTGCTTTTGGATTTTTTTGCCGGTCTCTGGGTCAACGAATAGAAGATCTTCGACTGGTTTTCCACCGATGATGTCTTCTTCGATTATTCTCTTAACATCACCGACTTTGACGGTTCTATAGATGGTGTCGTCTGGGAATATTTTGATGAATGGTCCTTGGGAGCAAAGTCCGAAGCAACCGACGTGATTGACTGTGACTTTGTCTTCTAGGTGATATTCCTTCAAAGCTTTCTCTAATTCGCTTTGGATGTCGACGGAGCCATTGGCGACGCATGTTGTGTCGCCGCAGACGAGAATGGCGATCTTGCCATCTTTCGTTCTTTCTCCGACTCTGATTTTCTTTGAGAAGGCAGCACTGCAATCTTCAATGACTTTGTCGAGTTTCTCGACTGAATTGATCTTATCCATTAGCTGTTTCCTCCTTCTTCCTTAAATCAGCGATGATTTTATCAACCTCGGTTGGGGTGACTTTGGCATAGACTCTGCCATTGATGGAGACTGAAGGCGCCAAGGCGCAGGCTCCGATGCATCTTACCGCGTCAACGGTGAAGAGGCCATCTTCTGTCGTCCCTCCGATTTCAATTCCTAATGATTGGGCGAACTTGTCGATGATTTGCTGGCTGTTCTTGACGTAGCAAGCAGTGCCCAAGCAAACGCCGACGACATATTTTCCTTTCGGGGTCAATGAGAAGAAATTGTAGAAAGTTACAACTCCATAAATCTCAGCGACTGGGATGCCCATTTCCTTTGAGACCACTTCTTGGACCTCTAAAGGGATGTAGCCTAATTTCTTCTGGATTTCTTCCAGAATGACCATTAATGGAGAAGGCTCGTCTTTGTGGGAAGCACAAATGGCGATGACTTCTTTTTTGGCTTCTTCTTTAATCGTCATATTTTCCTCCTATATAACTCTAGTTAGAGTTACGCATTGATAATTTTATACCGATATATTTTCAAAAAAAATATCAAATCGGAGACGCGATTTTTAGTTAGTTTTGTATAACTCATTTTTTATCTTGGATTTGTGGGGTTTTTTAGCGTTTTTCCCACAAAAACAAAAAATACCAATTATCGTTTTACCAATTTAATTCGAAGCAAAGGCCCTATTTTCCTCATATAATGCAATTATTTAGATTATGTTTTACATAATGTTGGCTTTTTTGTGGATAATATTTCACATTATTGAATAGAATCCAAATTAGGTTAAATGTATTAATTTATTCAAAATAACCGCAAAACCCCATTATTTTAAGAGAATCCCAGCAATTTCTGCACACAAAAAGCCTCTTAACGTTTTCGTTCAAGAGGCTTTTGTTGTTTTGCTTCGAATCTGTGTTTGACTATTAGTCTACCCAGCTTACGAGCACCACTTCGGCATTGTCACCTTTGCGGGCACCTAGCTTGAGGACTCTGGTGTAGCCACCATTCCTGGCAGCGAACTTTGGACCAATCTCGTCGAATAATTTCTTCAAAGCGGAAACGCCATTCTCGTCAGCGACGTTTCTAACGTATCTAGCAGCTAATCTGCGGCTCGCCAAGGTGTTTTTCTTGGCGTAGCCAACTAGTCTAGCGGCTAAAGTGACTAGCTCTTGCTTGACTCCGCTGGTGACTTTGACCGATCCGTTGAGGATGAGGTCAGTGACCACTGAGCGAAGCATCGCTTTGTTTTTGCTGGATGTATAACCAGCTTTGAAACGGACACCGGCTTTGCCGTGGACGTTCTTTCTTCCTGATGCAGCCATCGTTTAATCTCCTAATGAATCACGGAAGTGAAGACCGATTGAAGCAAGCTTCTCCTTCACTTCTTTTAGCGACTTCTTGCCGAGGTTACGGACTTTCATCATCTCATCTTCGCTCTTCTGGGTGAGTTCAATGACTGTTGAGATGCCCGCTCTCTTTAAGCAGTTGTTGCTACGGACAGAGAGATCGAGTTCTTCGATCATCATATCCTTGTATTTGTTTTCTTCTGGCTTGACTTCTTCTTTGGTGAGCTTGTATTGTCTTACGACATCATCAAGCTTGGTGATTTCGCTGAAGTGAGCGACCAAAAGTTGAGCCGCCATCGCCAAAGCTTCGTATGGCTTGACTGAACCATTCGTGGTGATGTCGATTGTTAGTTTCTCGAATCTAGAATCGTGCTCAACACGGGTTGGTTCAACATTATAGGCGACTTTGGTGACTGGTGAATAGTTGCTATCGGTAGCAATAACACCGATTTTGCCCAATTTTCTTTCGGCTTTGTTGGCTTCGCCAGTGACATAGCCTCTTCCAGCACCGACATAGATCGTCATGACCAAGTGTCCATCTTCGTTTAAATGGGCAAGCTCAAGCTCTGGATTGATGACTTCGACAAAGGCAGGGAGCTCAATGTCTCCGGCTTTCAAAACGCCAGGGCCTTTGAAATCGACTTGGAGCATCTTTGTTTCGTTGCTGTTATCGTTAACTTTGAGAACCAAATCCTTCAAATTAAGGATGATGGCTGTCACATCTTCTTCCACACCGGTGAGTGGGGAGAATTCGTGACGGGCTCCTTCGATTTCGACAGCGTAGACGCTGGCGCCTGGGAGGGAGCTTAGTAAGACTCTGCGAAGGGCATTTCCCACTGTGATTCCGAATCCGCGATCAAGCGGGGTGATGACGAAGCGGCCGAATTTGCCATCATCATCGCTTTTCTCGATTTGAAGATTGATTGGTTGGAATGGGTTTGGGAGACGCAAGTCTTGGGTTTTGATGTCATTATTGTTTGCCATTGAATTAATCCTCCTGAAATATTTTTGTTTAGCGGAAGAAGCTCAATTAGCCTCTTGGACGCTTTGGTGGACGGCAGCCGTTATGTGGGACTGGAGTCGTATCGGTGATGGATAGAATTTGAAGACCGACATTGCTTAAGGCTCTGACTGCGCTTTCGCGGCCTGGGCCTGGGCCTTTCACATCGACATCAACTGTGCGTAGACCTTGGTCAAATGCGCTCTTGCCAGCGGCTTCGCTAGCGAGTTGAGCGGCAAATGGGGTAGCTTTCTTTGCGCCTTTGTAGCCAAGTGCACCAGCGCTGCTCCAGGCAATGACGTTGCCCTGAGGATCGGTGATGGTGACGATGGTGTTATTGAAGGTGCTATGGATATGAGCCACGCCGCGCGTGAAATTACGCTTGATTTTCTTCTTGCGGGCGGTGGTAGATTTGGAATTCTTAGTAGCCATTTCTTATTCCTCCCTGTACTAGCCCTTGCTAGCCTCTTTCTTATTGGCGATTGTCTTACGTTTACCTTTGCGTGTACGGGCATTGGTCCTAGTTCTTTGTCCACGGACTGGCATGCCTCTTCTGTGGCGGACGCCACGATAGCAATTGATTTCAGTAAGACGTTTGATGTTTAAGGCAACCTCTCTTCTGAGATCACCTTCTGTTTTGTATTTTGCCACCTCGCTTCTGATCGCAACCAATTGTTCATCGGTTAGATTTTTGACGCGGATGGATGGGTCAACCTTAGCGGCGACCAATATTTTCTTGGCAGTCGTCGGTCCGATACCATAAATATAGGTAAGGGACACGTCGATGCGTTTCTCGTTTGGGATATCAACCCCGACAATACGTGCCATATTTGTTTTTTCCTCTCTTCTTAGCCTTGTCTCTGCTTATGTTTTGGGTTAGAGCAGATGACCATGACAGTGCCATGGCGGCGAATAACCTTGCATTTATCGCAGATAGGTTTTACGGATGGTCTGACTTTCATAGTTTCACTCCTAATTCTTGTGTCTAAAGACGATTCGCCCACGTGTTAGATCATAAGGTGAGAATTGGACAGTGACTCTATCACCGGGAAGAATACGTATGTAGTGCATACGGATTTTACCCGAAACGCAGGCTTGAACCACTGCTCCGTTTGCTAATTTCACCTTGAAGTTGGCGTTAGGTAATGTTTCTAACACCGTCGCTTCCATTTCAAGACATTCTTCTTTACTCAAGTTCGTTCCTCCTAAATCTTTGTGAGAATCTCATAGCCATCTTTCGTTACCACGATTGTGTTCTCGTAGTGGCATGTAGGCATTCCATCCTTGCTTACGGCGGTCCAGCCATCGCCTTTGACTCTTATTGGGTATTTGCCCATCAAGACCATTGGCTCAATCGCTAGAGTCATTCCTTCTTTGAGGATGGGTCCATTCCCTTCTTTTCCGAAGTTCGGGATTGAAGGATCTTCATGCATGTGTGTGCCGATTCCATGTCCCGTATAATCGCGGCAGACCGAATAGCCTGCGCTTTCTATGGTTTTCTGGATAGCGGATTGCACATCTCCTAGATGTATGCCTTCCTTAATCAAGCTGACACCGTTATAGAAGGCTTGCTTGGTGACTTCAATGAGTCGAAGCTTGCTTTCGCTAACAATGCCAACTGGATAGGTGCGGCAGGCATCAGCCATATAACCATTTTTTACCACTACCGCATCCACCGAGACGATATCGCCGTCTCTTAGGATCTTCTTTGAAGAAGCTATGCCATGCACAATCTCTTCATTGACGGATATGCAGACATATCCTGGGTAGCCGTAATATTGGTATTCGGCGCTTTTAGCCCCGTTCTCGTCTATTACCTCTCTGCAGATGTTCTCCACATCTAGGGTAGACATTCCTGGAACTATTTCCTTCTCTAGCCTCTCAAACATCAAGCCAAGGATTCTCCCGGCTTCTTTCATCAAGGCTATTTCGCGTGGTGACTTTATGATGATCATTATTTGCCTCTTAATAGGGCGAAGATCTCATTTTTGACGTTCTCCGACCCGATGGTCCCATCAAAGTCGAATAGCAACCCTCTCTCTTTGTAGAAGGCGATAAGAGGTGCGGTTGACTTGTAGTAATTGCTCAATCTTGTATCAAAGGAAGCAAGATTGTCGTCCTTTCTTTGAATGAGCTCGCTTCCGCATAGGTCGCAAACCCCTTCTTTTTTAGGACGCATGTCGATGATGTGATATGAGGCACCGCATTTTGGGCAGACACGTCTCCCCGTGATGCGACGCTTCAATTCTTCATCAGGGCAGGATACATTGATGACCATGGTGACTGGCCTATTTATTTCCTTGCCCATTTTCTCTAAGGCTTCAGCCTGAGGAAGAGTCCTTGGGAAGCCATCGAGCATATAGCCGTTCGCGCAATCGGGCTGCGATAATCTGGCTTTGACTATCTCGCAGGTGAGTTCATCAGGAACAAGGTCGCCCCTGTTGATGATTTCCTTGACTGTTTTGCCTAACTCCGACCCGCTAGCCATCTCGGCTCTGAACATATCTCCGGTCGAGATGTGGGGAAGGGAGAATTCCTGCTCAATTTTAACTGCCTGCGTGCCTTTTCCAGCACCCGGAGGACCCATTAAGATGATATTGAGCATATTAGATTCCCTCCCTGCTAGCTTCGAAGCTCTTGCCGGCTAATAAGCCGTCAATCTGCGCATTTATCTCCAAGGCGACGCCGACGATGATGATTAGTCCTGTGCCACCTAAGGCAAGGGATGTATCATTGCCGAATACGCCTGAGATTGTAAGAACTATTGGTAGAGCCGCGATGGCGACTAGCGCCCAGGCTCCGATGAAGGTGACTCTATTAAGCACCTTGCCAACATATCTCTCGGTCTCTTTTCCAGGGTGGATACCTGGGATATAAGATCCGTTTTTGCGGAAGTTGTCCGCTAATTGCTCTGGATCCATCTGCAATTCGCTATAGAAGAAGCAGAATGCGAAGATTAGAGCGAGATAGATGAGAAGTCCCCAGTCCATCTGCCAATGTTGATCATTGAACCAAGGCATGGTGAACGTCTCATTGTAATTGAATATCTTTAACCATGTGGCATTCGCGGCGTCGCTAGAGATGAATGAAGCGATGACGCTTGGTGCTGACATGATTGAACCAGCGAAGATTACCGGGATAACGCCTGCTGAATTTACCTTGATTGGCAAGAAGCTGGCTTTTGCCATGGAGGCGCCTCCGCCTTTAGCGGAATGCTGGACAGGTATCTTTCTTCTAGCTAATTCGATGAATACGACGAATCCTATGATGAATACCATCGCTAGGATGTAGAGGGCGAATTGGAAGGCCCCATGAATCATTAGATTGCTAGATAGAGCGACATTGTTGGTGATCCATTTATTCCACGCGGTTGAGATCTGGGTCGGAAGCGACCTGACACAGCCGGCGAAGATGATGATGGATATACCATTTCCCAAGCCTTTCTCGGTGATTTGATCACCAAGCCACATCGTAAGCATCGCTCCGGCAAGGAGGATGGTGACGATATAGGCATATGTCCAGAAATTATCTGCCAAAGATAGGTTGATGTAATTGGAATTCTGCATCGTTTTGATGATGCCATATCCCTGTACAGCGCCTAATAGCAAGGTAAGATATCTCGTTGCCATCTCAGTTTTCTTACGTCCGTATTCACCTTGTTTGGTGAGTTCGGTAAGAGCTGGGAGGACATCTTTTCCAAGCAATTGGATGATAATCTGCGAGGTGATGTATGGTGAGACACCAAGAGCGAAGACGGAGAAGTTACTTAAGGCTCCGCCGCCTAGCAAGTTCATAAGCGAAAGGGCGCTGCCCGAATTCATCGCTTCTTGCAATGCTCCGGTGGTCGAAACACCAGGCACGGTAATCTGCGCCCCGATCCTGACGACGAAGAGAATCATAATCGTAAAGAAAATACGATTGACCAAATCTTTGTTTTTGAAGATCGCGGCGATTTTTTTCATTATTCTATTACCTCGGCTTTTCCGCCTTTGGCCTCAATTGCTTCCTTCGCCGAAGCAGAGAAAGCATTAGCCTTGACGACAAGTTTCCTTTCAAGGGTCCCTTTTCCAAGAATTTTAATCCCATCTAAGGATTTTTTCACTAACCCTTTTTCGATGAGCTTTGTGGCATCCACTTCTTCACCGTCTTTGAAGACATTGAGACGTGAGATGTTGACGATGGCGTATTCCTTGCGGTTGATGTTCTTGAAACCGAACTTCGGGATACGTCTGGCTAAAGGCATCTGTCCACCTTCGAAGCCACGCTTCTTGGTGTGGGCATGGGCGCCTTGGCCTTTTTGTCCTTTGCCGGAGGTTTTGCCATTTCCGCTTCCTAAGCCTTGACCACGGCGGAAATGTTCATGCTTGGCGCCTTCGACGTTTTTTAGATCGTTTAGTGAGGTTGCCATATTATTTTTCCTCCTCTTTGGTTTCTTCTTTAGGAGCTTTTGGGGCTCTTTCGGCTTTGATTTGCTCTTCGGTCTTCTTTCCTCTTAAGATCATGACTTTGTCATATTCTTTGAGGCTTTGGAGTCCCGCATCAGTGGCACGGATGACATTGATTGGGGTTCTTGATCCATAGACCTTCGCAACGATGTTTTTGATGCCGGCTAATTCGACGACGGCTCTAACTGAGCCACCGGCGACGATACCAGTACCGGCTGGGGCTGGTTTTAAGACGACTCTTGTCGTGGCATAGGTTCCAATAACCTCATGGGCGATGGTTCCTTTGACAAGACGAATCGATCTCATGTTTTTTCTAGCGGCTGCCAAGGCTTTTTTGATGGCATCTGGGACCTCTCCGCTTTTGCGAAGGGCGAATCCGTATTTGCCTTTTTGATCGCCTATGACAACCAAGGCATCGAATCTCATGTGTTTGCCGCCTTTTTCGGTACGGCTTACGCGATTGATGTCGACAACACGCTCTTCATAGAGGTCTTTTTGTTCCTGATGGAATCCACCTCTACCACCGCGTCTTTCTCCTGGCTTGCCACCCTTGCTTCCGAATTTTCTTCCGGAATCGCGCGGGGCTGAAGCAGAGCCATGAGGCTCACGGTTTGGGTTGCCTGTAGGATTTGGTCTCTCTTTCGGAGCGGTAGCTTCGTTGACTTTGATATTTTCTTCTGCCATAAGTTATTCTCCTTAGAAAAGGAGGCCTCCTTTCCTAGCGCCATCCGCTAATGCAGCGACGCGACCGTGATATGCGTATCCGCCTCTATCGAAGACGACTTTGGTGATGTTCTTCGCGAGGGCTTTTTTGGCTAGATCTTCGCCGACCTTTGTGGCGGCTTCGATGTTTCCGCCATTGATTTTGAGCTGAGTCGAAGCGGATGAGACCAAGGTGATTCCCTTGATGTCATCGATTATTTGGGCTTCGATGTGCTTGTTGGAACGGAACACGACTAAGCGTGGTCTATCCGCGGTGCCTTTGACGGTCTTGCGAACGCGAAGGTGACGGCGGGTGCGTAGGAAGTTTCTTGATTCTTTCTTGATCATGGTTCTACTCCTTATTTCTTACCACCGGCAGCAGCGCGTTTACCGACTTTGCGCAAGATGTGCTCGCCTTTGTATTTCACACCTTTGGCTCCATATGGATCCGGACGGCGTGAATCGTGGATTCTTGCAGCGGTCTCACCGACTTGCTGCTTATCACAGCCTTCGACGATGACATGTGTCTCATCTGGGCAAGTGATCTTTGTGTATTTCCCAATAGGTTCGACGGTGATTTGGTGGCTGTAGCCCAAGAACATGGTGAGGGTTGTGCCCTTCATGGAGGCTCTATAACCTGTTCCGTTGATCTCTAATTCTTTCTTCCAACCTTCGGAGACGCCATAGACGGCGTTGTGGAGGTGGGCGGCAACGGTGCCGTGGAAGACATTGTCTGGATGCTCTTCATCAACTGGTAATACGTGAATGATGCCATCAGCTAGAGAGACGCTCACCGTTTTTGGGAATTTGACGGTTAATTCGCCTTTCGGGCCTTTAATGGTGACAACACCGTCGGCGATATCAGCAGATACGCCAGCGGGAAGAGTGACGGGTTTAAATCCGATACGTGACATAAATCTCTTCTACTCCTTTACCACACTTTGCAGACGACTTCGCCGCCGACTTTGGCTTTTCTGGCCTCGGCATCGGTGAGCAAGCCTTTGCTGGTGGATATGATGGCGATTCCCATGCCGGATAAGACTTTTGGAAGTCTGTCGGCTTGGACGGTGACGCGGAGTCCTGGTTTGGAAACCTTTTGGAGGTTGGTGATGACTCTTTCGCCATTGGCACCGTATTTGAGGGTGAGGGTCAAGGTTTTCTTGGCGCCTTCTCCAGATGTGGCGACAGAAGATAGATATCCTTCTTTCTTCATTATCTCAGCAATCTGGTTTTTCATTTTGCTATAAGGCATGGAGACTTCCTCGTAACGAAGCGCGTTAGCGTTTCTGATACGGGTAAGCATGTCTGCGATTGGGTCTGCGTGCATGTTATTATCTCCTTTCCTTACCAAGAGGCCTTCTTCAAGCCTGGGATTTGTCCTTTATAGGCCATTTCCCTGAGGCAGATTCTGCAGAGGCCGAATTTGCGGAGGACGCCATGAGGACGTCCACAGCGGGTGCAGCGGCTATATTCGCGGACGGCGAATTTCTGGTGGCGGGCTGCTTTGACTTTCAAACTGGTTTTTGCCATGTTCTTTGTCTCCTTTATTTGCGGAATGGCATGCCAAGCTTCTCTAATAGAGAATAGGCTTCCTCATCCGTTAAGGCGGTCGTGGTGATGCAGATATCCATGCCGCGGATCTTGCTTACCTTATCGTAATCAATTTCCGGGAAGATGAGCTGCTCTTTGACGCCTAATGTGTAATTTCCATGTCCATCGAACGCATTGCGGTTGACGCCACGGAAGTCTCTAACACGTGGAAGTGAGATAGAGACCAATTTATCGAAGAATTCATACATTCTTGTTCCACGAAGAGTGACTTTGCAGCCGATTTCCTGACCCTCACGGATCTTGAAGTTGGCTCTTGATTGTTTGGCTCTGGTGGTAACTGGATGCTGGCCGGTAATGGTCGCGAGATCATTGACGCAATCTTCGAGGGCTTTGGCGTTTTGGGCGGCGTCGCCACAACCGATGTTGATGACGATTTTCTCCAAACGCGGAGCCTGCATAACGCTGGAATAGCCATGCTCTTTGACAAGGGCAGGAACCACTTCTTCACGATATTTCTTGAGAAGACGGTTGATTTCCTTTGCTGGAGCGGCTTTCTTGGCTGGAGCTTTCTTAGGAGCTTCTTCCTTCTTAGGAGCGGCTTCTTTTGGGGCTGCAGCTTTTTTGGTGGTTGTGGAGGCCGCTTTCTTGGCGGTCGTTTTCTTTTCTTCTGCCATTTCTAGCATCCTCCTTATTTGTCGAGGTTCTCGCCTTTAGTAGAGACGCGAACCTTCTTGCCATTGACCACTTTGTGGTGGACTCTGGTGGCTTTCTTTGTTTTTGGGTCAATCAAGGCAACTTTGGAAGCATCGATTGGCACATACATGTCAAGGATTGATCCTTCTGGGGTGGCCTGGGTTGGCTTTTTGTGTTTTTTGTGGACATTGACTCCCTCGACGACGACTTTGTTGAGCTTTGGGTAAACCCTTTGCACAACGCCGGTCTTGCCTTTGTCATCACCGGAGAGAACGATTACCTTATCACCTTTTTTGATGTTCATGTGTTTTCTCCTTATATGACTTCTGGGGCAAGGGAGACGATTTTCATATATCCCTTATCCCTTAATTCTCTGGCTACTGGGCCAAAGACACGGGTTCCAAGTGGATTGCCTTCACCATCGATTATGACAACAGCGTTGTCGTCGAAGGCGATTGTGGAGCCATCTGGCCTTTGAACGGCTTTCTTGGTTCTCACGATGACGGCTTTGACTACTTGGCTTTTCTTAACCCTGCCGCTTGGGATGGCTTCTTTGACAGCGCATGTGACGACGTCACCAAGGGTTGAGAATTTCATTCTCGCTCCACCGTTTTGACGGAAGACGCGAACGATTTTGGCGCCTGAGTTATCGGCGACCACAAGATTGGTCTCATTCTCGATCATGATTATTTAACCTCCTCTGTGGCGATGCCTTCTTGTTTCTCCAATGCGTCTTCTGCTAAGACTGCAGAGACGGTCTCAAGTGCTTTTTGGTCAATTGAGACTAAGCGGAAGCGCTTGGTTTTGGACATTGGGCGGCAGGCCATGATGGTGACTGTATCGCCGACATTGGCTTCATTCTTCTCATCATGGGCGTAATATTTCTTTGAATAGCCGACTCTTTTCTTATAAAGAGGATCGTTGCGTTTGGTTGAAACTAGGACCGTGATTGTCTTGTCTTGTCTTTTTGTGACTACACCCTGCAAGGATGTTCTTCTATTTCTTTCCATGGCTCTCTCCTTTCTTTATTTGGCAAGTTCTCTTTCACGGAGAACTGTCTCGGCTTTGGCGATGTCTTTTCTGACAACGGCGATTTGCTCTGGATGCTCCAAGTTGCCCACAGCCTGTTTTCTTCTTAATTCGAAGAGGGTGTGGCGCATCTGGGATAATTTCTCAGCGAGCTCGCTTGGGGTCATTTCCCTGAATTCTGCTACTTTCATGGATTATTTCCCCTCCTTTTCTTCGGCTTTGACGACTTTGCATCTGATTGGGAGCTTGAAGGCGGCTTGGGACAAGGCTTCAATCGCTTTCTGGTCGGCGACTCCGCCGATTTCGAATAAGACTGTTCCGGCCTTGACTGGAGCTGCCCATCCTTCTGGGCTTCCTTTACCAGATCCCATACGAACCTCTGCAGGTTTCTTGGTTCTAGCAAGATGCGGGAAGATTCTGATCCAGATCTGTCCGGCTCTATCGGTGTATTTGCTTAAGACGATACGAGCGGATTCGATTTGGTGGTCGGTGATGTAAGCCCCTTCCATGGCTTGCAACCCGTATTTACCGAAGGCAACAAAGTTACCTTTCTTTGCTACTCCTTCATAGCTGACGCGATGAGGACGGCGGTATTTAGTGCGTTTTGGCTGAAGCATTGTCATTTCCTCCTAAGTCTCTAGGATTTCTCCTAGCTGGACGGACTGGCTGCTCCTCTTCCTTAAGAGGTGAATCCCCTTTGTTGGTGGAGCGGCAGATCCAGACCTTGACGCCGATGCGGCCATATGCGGTAGCGGCTCCGGTATGAGCGTAATCGATGTCAGCGCGGAGGGTTTCTAGAGGGACGACTCCATCTTTGTAACCTTCGCGTCTAGCGATTTCGGCTCCGCCTAAGCGGCCTTGGCATTGGGTTCTGCATCCAACAGCACCAGCTTTTCTGATGCGTTGCATGGCTTTTTTCTGGGTTGAGCGGAACGACTGGCGGTTTTCAAGCTCGCTAGCGATCCATTTGCTGATGAGGGTGGCATCGAGATCAGGATCTTTGACTCCGAGGACTTCGAAGCTCATTTCTCCTGATTTGACGATTTTCTCCAAATCAGCTTTGATTGCGTTGATTTTGGTGTTATCTTGCCCGATGATTACGCCTTGATGGGCGACATAGGCAACGATTGCGACTTTGTGGCCGACATTGGTCTTTGAACGGCCGATGTCGATGTGGCTCACTACCGCGTCCTTGAGTTTTGGCTCAAGATAGTCGCGGATAGCGATGTCCTCAGCAAGGAGGGCGGCATATTGTTTTTTGGTAGCATACCAATTGGATTGCCATCCGCGGTTGATACCGATGCGGAGGCCGTTGGCATTAACTTTCTGTCCCATTAGTTTCTCCTTACTTCCTTTCTTTGACCACGACTAAGAGATTGCTTGATCTCTTCACTAACGATGAGGCGCTTCCTTTTGCGCGTGGTGTGTAGCGCTTCATCTTGATGCCATCGCTTGCTTGGATTTCTGCGACATAGAGTGTTTCTTTGTCCATTCCGAAGTTGTTGGTGGCATTGGCTGCTGCGCTCTTTATGGCCTTGGTGACCGGAGCGGTAGCTGCCTTGTTGACGTTTGCTAGTATCGCTAGCGCCTCATCAACGGATTTGCCTCTCACCAAGTCGATGACAAGTCTCATCTTTCTTGGGGTGACGCGAACGTTTTTGGCGATGCATCTAGCTTCAGTGACAGCAGGTTTTGCTGGTTCCGCTTTCTTTTCTTCCTTGGCTTTCTTGGCCTTGGCTGGTTTTTCCTCAACCTTTTCGACTTCCTTGACTTCTTCTTTCTTGGTTGTCTTCTTGGCTGGGGCTTTCTTGGCGGTTTCCTTTTCGGAGGTGGCCTTCACGGCTTTTTCTTTCTTTTCTGCCATAATTGCTTACTCCTTATTTCTTACCCGCTTGGTCACCAGCGTTGTTTCCGTGGTGTCCAGGGAAGTTGCGGGTTGGGGCGAATTCGCCTAATTTGTGACCGACCATATCTTCAGTGACATAGACGGTTATGTGTTCTTTGCCGTTATAGACGGCGAAGGTGTGCTCGACGAAGGAAGGATAGATTGTTGAGCGACGTGACCAGGTCTTGATGATTTCTTTTTTGCCTTTTTTCTCTAAGGCTTCAACCTTTTTGATAAGGTATTCATCAACGAATGGTTGTTTCTTTGTTGAACGTGACATTCTTATCTATCTCCTTTCTTATTTCTTATTACTCTTGCGTCTAACAATCAATTTGGTTGAATGTTTCTTGACGCGGCGGGTCTTGACGCCTTGGCTCTTCTTGCCCCATGGAGTGCGTGGAGCATCTCTTCCTACAGGGCATTTTCCTTCACCACCACCGTGAGGGTGATCGCATGGGTTCATGGCAGAACCTCTCACTGTTGGGCGGATGCCCATATGGCGGGTTTTACCAGCTGAGCCAACATTTACTAGGTTGTAGTCTTGGTTGCCAACTCCACCGATTGTGGCGCGGCATCTGCCTAAGACTTTTCTCACCTCAGATGAGGCTAAGCGAAGGATAACGTAATTTCCTTCTTGGCCTAGAACCTGGGCGGAAGCGCCGGCGGCTCTGCACATCTGTCCACCTTTGCCTGGTTGCAATTCGATGTTGTGGACTGTGGTACCATCAGGGATGTTTCTTAATTCGCAGGCATTGCCGACTTTGATGTCAGTGGCTTCTCCTGAGACGATTTTATCGCCAACCTTGAGTCCAAGTGGGGCGATGATGTAGCGCTTCTCGCCATCTACATAATTGATGAGGGCGATGAAGGCTGTTCTGTTTGGATCATATTCTAGAGCAGCAACGCGGCCAACGATGTTGTCCTTGTTTCTCTTGAAATCGATGATCCTGTAACGGTTTTTGTTACCTCCGCCATGATGACGGCAGGTGATGACTCCTTGATTATTACGGCCACCGGAATGCTTTTTGGTGACCAACAATGATTTTTCAGGAGCTTTTTTTGTTAATTCCTCATAGCTCAAGGTCGTCATATGGCGGCGGCTCTTGGTGTAAGGACGGTAGGTTTTGATTGCCATACTTTCTTTTCTCCTATAGTGGATTCTTTAATAAGGATTTATACGCGTACGTATATGTCTTATTCGGTGTGCCTACTCTTTGAAGAGGTCGATGGCGCTTCCTTCATGGATCGTCAAGACCGCTTTCTTATAACCAGAGATCTTTCCAAGGTATCTGCTGCCTCTGGTGGTTGATTTGGCTCTCACATTGGTGATGTGGACCTTATCAACTTTTACTTGGTATAGATGCTCGAACGCGTGTTTGATCTCGGTCTTGTTCGCATTGGCGTTGACTTTAACCGTGACTTTGTTCGCATTTTGGAGCTCTGCCATGCTCTTTTCAGTGATGATTGGGGCGTAGATTACGTCATAATCATGTCTGGTTGGAGCTGGGAAGGAGGCTTTTGACTCTTCCTTCTTTTCAGCCTTTTTGGTGGTTTTCTTGGCCGGGGCTTTCTTTTCCTCGACGACTTCTTCCACTTTGGCTTCTGCTTCCGCTTCTTTTTTGGCGGAGGTTTTTTTGACAGTCTTCTTGACTGTCTCTTTCTTTTCTTCAGCCATTATTTGAGAGCCTCCTCGATTTCTTTGATTTCGGCTTCACCGACAACTAAGTATTTGGCGTTTAGAACGTCATATACTGAGACGTTGTTGGTTGGCCTCACCACGACCTTGCTGATGTTTTTAGCGGATTTGTAGGTGTTCTCATCATTGGTGACAAGAAGAATCTTTCCTTCGACTTTGAGAGCGGCGAAGTTGCCGACCATAGCTTTGGTTGAGATTTTCTTGGTATCGAGCTTGTCGACCACCACTAATCCGTTTTCAACTTTCTGGCTCAAGACGGTCTTGAGGGCGAGAGCGTGGGCTTTTTTGTTTTGATAGACGGTGTAATTCTGATTGCCGTCTGGTCCGAAGACCTTTCCACCGCCAACCCAGATTGGGGAGCGGGATGAACCTGCGCGAGCGCGCCCGGTTCCTTTTTGTCTGTAAGGCTTTTTGCCTCCGCCAGACACTTCATGCCTCTTCTTCGTTTTGGCTGTGGCCTGGCGAAGATTGGCTTGATAGGCGATGACCGCATCATGTACGGCCTGTTCGTTCGCTTCTTTGATTCCGAAGACTGAAGCATCAAGGTTAAGTTTCTTGACTTCTTCTCCGGCGAGATTCACGACCGATACGCTTACTTTTGCAGCTGCCATGGTTGTTATTCTCCTTTCTTGGATTGATCAACAAGTGGTTTGACTGTTGTCTTTCCGAATTGAGTCAACGCTGCGCTTCTTAGCATGACGATTGACTTCTTTGGTCCTGGGACACCGCCTTTGACAAGGACGTATCCTTTTTCGGCATTGACCTCGACAACTGTGATGTTGTGGATGGTGCATTGCTCTGGACCCCAGTGACCTGGCATGTGTTTGCCTGGTAATACGCGGTTGTTGTCACGACCGTTGTTAGCCAAGCTACCGACTTCTCTATGTGGGAATCCGGCTCCATGTCCTTTTGGTCCGATGTGTTGGCCCCATCTCTTGATGACGCCACTATATCCATGTCCTTTGGTGGTGCCGATGACATCAATGACTTCGCCTGCTGCGAAGATTGAACAATCAACGCTTTCACCAACGTTTTTGGAATAGATTTCATCGCCTTTGAGTTCGAATAGATTCTCTTTGGCTGATACTCCAGCTTTGGCATAGATGCCTTTTTCTGGTTTGTTTAGACGGCTTTCTTTTATGTCCTCGTATCCGATTTGAAGAGCTTCATATCCGTCTTTCTCTTTCGTTTTCTTAGCAACGACGACGTTTGGAAGCACTTCGATGACGGTGACTGGGTACATTGTTCCGTCAGCGGCGAAGACCTCAGTCATGCCCATTTTTCTACCGATGATGGATTTCATGATTAGGCTCCTTCCTGTAACTTGATGTTGATGTCAACTCCGTTTGGTAGGACGAGCTTTCTTAATTGGTCAAGCGTCTCTTTCTTTGGGGAGATGATATCAATCAATCTCTTGTGAGTACGAATTTCGAATTGTTCACGGCTATCTTTGTACTTGAAGGTAGCGCGCAAGATCGTGTAAACCTGTTTTTCGGTTGGAAGGGGGATCGGTCCCTTTACCTTAGCGCCGGTTATCTCCGCGACTTTGATGATCTTCTCAACACTCTCATCGAGTATCTTGTGGTCATAAGCTTGGAGACGTACGCGGGCAATCTTTTCTTTTGCCATGAATTGTCCTCCTATATTTCAGGCTATTGGCTATCTTGTTCCACGCGAGTTCCCCGACAACAGATTCATGACAACGCCTGTCTGTGTGTCGGCAACATTGCATTTCATCGCAAGCGCCAGCGTTAGAGAGTATACGCCTATACGCGTTACGAATCAACATATTTTTGAAAAAATTTTTTTTCGATGATAACTACTGATTTTTTGATTGCTTTGAATATTTTTTCTTATTTTTGAAAATTAAGTGGTTTTTTGACTATCTTTGTGCATCGTGCACAATTTTTTGAATTTTTTATGATCTATTTTATGGTTGAAAAATGGCATCAAAAAACCTCCTCGTTTTTCATTGAGGAGGCTTATTGTTTTAATTTGGTTTATATCTTCTGGTCGCGGTTTCTTTCTCTTGCCCAGTTAACCAATCCAAGGATACCAGATAAGAGGAAGAATAAGGCGGCAGCGCCGAAGAAGAAGGCAACGATGTGGGCGATGAATGGACCACGTGATTTGTAATTTGTGGTAATCATTCTGCCTCTTGCGATGCTTACGATTATTATTGCGATTAATAACGATGCGGCTGATGCTATCGCGTAAATCATGTATGTTGCGACGAATAAGCTTACTGCATCAACGTCCTTTAATAGTTCAAAGTCTTCAATGACCAATCTTTCTGGGAAGAATAGTCCGAGAACACAGAACCCAACGACGACAAGCAACAAAACGAATTCGATGATGTTGAGAATTAGACCAATTGTAGATAATGCTCTAGCGGCTTTTTTCATAAAACGCTCCTTGTGAATAGAATTATTATACAAAAGACTGTAAATAACTAAATATCAATTTTGTGCTTATTCGCCTTTTTTTGTTCTAATCGAAAATTCGCAGCCGCAATAATCTTGGTTATATAAATCATACTGGATTCTTAAGAGACGTCCTTTTTCCTGACCGTCGTCTTTTTTGAAATCGCTATAAAAGTATTTTGTGTACTTATGCTGTTTTTCTAGTTCTGCGCCGATTCGATTGAGAATCTGAGCGTTCTTATGTCTTGATATAGTCATGACTGTGCAAAAATAGTCAAAACCGTTGGCTTCGGCGTAATCATACGCTTCACTCATCCTTTTCCTGTAGCAAGTTTGGCATCTTACAAACCCTTCCGGCTCATCAGAATAAGGCCTTAAATCTTTTATATATGACGTATACTCGTATGGTGTGACAATTAATTTAATGTCATATCCATAGTCTCTTTTGGCGTATTCAACGACTTTTTTAAGCTCATCTAGCCTTCTGTCATATTCTTCTTTTGGATAGATATTTGAGTTGTTGTAATAAATCGTTAGTTCAAAATGTGGGCAAATATACGTCAATGGAAAACAAAAGCATGGACCACAGCAAACATGCATCAACATTTTTGGTTTTTCTCCATTTGGAATTGCGTCAATAATAGATTCAGAATCCAAATGATAGTTATGTTTTTGATCGGCTTTATTTATCCCCGTAATTGTATTTTCCATAAATAAACATCGAGTCTCCGAAAGAGAAGAATCTATATTTTTCTTTGACCGCTTCGTTATAACAGTGAAGCGTCCATTCTCTCCCCATAAATGCACTGACTAGCATGACCAAAGTAGATTTGGGTAGATGGAAATTTGTTATCAAGGCATCGACCGCTTTAAATTCATATCCAGGTTTTATAAATATTGATGTATCTTCTTTTGTTGGAACGAATTTCCCATATTTGTTGAATACGCTCTCTAGGGTTCTGACCGATGTGGTACCGACTGCAATTATTCTTCTGCCTTCCTCTTTGGCTTTATTCAAAGCATCTGCGGATTCTTGATTGATTTCATATGTTTCCGAATGCATGATGTGTTTATCAGTATCATCAACCTTGACTGGCCTAAATGTTCCAAGTCCTATATTTAAAGTAATATCGACGATTTGAATGCCTTTTTCTTTCAATTTTCCCAGCAATTCTTCGGTAAAATGGAATCCTGCAGTCGGTGCGGCGGCGCTTCCAGGAACTTTAGCGTACACCGTTTGGTAGTCGTCATTATTGCTGATCTGTCTCTTTATGTATGGAGGAAGAGGCATCTTTCCAAGCGTCTCTAAAACCTCTAAGAATATGCCTTTATAGATGAATCTCATCCATCTTATTCCTTCATCTAACACTTTGACGCATTCGCATTTAAGTTGCCCATCGCCAAAGTCACAGATAGATCCGACTTTCACACTTTTTGCGTTTCCAACAAGGCATTCCCAAACATCTTTTTCTATTTCTTTTAATAAAAGAACTTCTACTTTTCCTTTTGTTTCTTCTTTTGTCCCGATTAATCTAGCAGGGATTACTTTAGTGTTGTTTCTTACAAGGACATCGCCCGGTTTTAAAAATCTTTCGATATCAAAAAATTTTAGATGTTCAAAAGTGTGATGCTCTCTATCTATCGCCATTAAGCGACATTCATCTCTTTTTTCACTTGGCGATTGAGCAATTTGTTCTTCAGGAAGATAAAAATCAAATAAGTTAATATCCATCAAAAACCTCTAGAATCGCCGTATTTTGCAAGGTATTCCGCTTTAAATTCTTCAAAACGATCTTCTTTTATTGCCTCTCTAGCGCCTTCCATCATTTTGATGAGGAAGCGGATGTTGTGAATGCTATTTAGCCTTTTTCCATATTCCTCATTGCATACTTGGAGATGATGCAGATATGCTTTGGTGTAGTGCTTGCAGGCTGGGCAATCACATTCAGGGTCAAGTGGAGTGAAATCGTTTTTATATTTGGAATCCCTAATGTTAACTCTACCAGAGGAAGTCATAAGTGCGCCATGTCTAGCGATCCTGGTTGGAAGAACGCAGTCAAACATATCGACGCCCCTTTCGATTCCACCCAATATGTAATCAATTGAGCCTACTCCCATCAAATATCTGGGTTTATCTTTTGGCAAAAATCTTACCGCATCATCAATCATTTGGAAGCAAACATCTTTTGGCTCACCGATGGAGGTTCCGCCTATTGAATATCCTGGGAAATCCATTGCCGATAATTCTTTGGCACACATTTCCCTTAAATCTTTGAAGGCGCCACCTTGGACAATTCCAAACAAAGCTTGGTCATCTCTTGTATGTGCCTCTAGTCCTCTTTTGGCCCATCTAAGTGTCCTGAGAGTGCTCTCTTTAACATATTTGTAATCGGCTGGATAAGGGATGCATTCATCAAACGACATTATGATATCTGCGCCCAAAGCCTCTTCTATTTTGATAATCTTTTCTGGCGTGAAGAATTCTTTATCTCCATTGAAATCGTTGCGGAACTCCACTCCTTCTTCACTAATTTTTCTAAAAGTTGATAAGGAGAAAACTTGGAAACCACCGGAATCGGTAAGGATCGGGCCGTGATAATCCATGAAATTATGCAAACCGCCAGCTTGTTTAACTATTTCTTCTCCAGGTCTTAGATGAAGGTGATAAGTATTGGAAAGAATAACGCCTGCACCCAGTTGTTTAATCTCTTCTGGCGAAAGGGTTTTTACAGTCGCTAGTGTGCCCACCGGCATAAACATAGGAACCTCAACGTCTCCATGGGGCGTATGAAGGATGCCATATCTCGCACCGGTTTTTTTATCAATGTGTTTGATTTCTAAATAAAACTTTTTGTCCATGGGCATATTTTAGCACAAGTGGTATTACCACTTAACATTATTAGATAGTTTATTTTTAGCTAAATTGGTTTTATTTACCTTAATAATATCTATATAGATATATGAGTTTACAATTTTTATGTCCTTGGTTTTCAATAAGGTTTAAGATATTAGCATGCGTCATTTCATACTTCTCTCTGCAATACCTGGCAGCGGCAAAAGCACTTGGGCGAAAAACTATAAAAGCGCTCACCCAAATACCTATGTTGTTTCAAGCGATGAAATAAGAAAAGAATGCTATGGATCTGTTACTAACTTTTCCCACGAAGAAGATGTCTGGATTATGTTCTTAAACAAAATCCACGAATATGGAAAAATGGACGATGTCACTGTCATCGCGGATGCGACCAACTTGCAAAACAAATACAGGAAATATTATTTCGAAGAAACTAAAGAATTTGAAAAGCATACACTGGTTCTCTTTGATATACCGTATGAAATCTGCTTGATTCAAAACAAAATGAGGGACAAATCAAAGATCGTTCCTATCGATGCGATGGAAAGATTATTAGCAGAACGCGAAGAGCCTTCAAAAGAAATAAAGAAGTTATACGATGAAATAATCGTAGTAAAAGAATTCTCAAAGAAGATTCACGAAGAAGATATAAAAAAATAGCGGCGATTCACCGCTATTTTTGATATTTAGTTTTATTTTCCAAGAGTTAATTTCTTTAATTTCTCTTCTGTTTTCTTATCGTTTAACATAAAGAGAAGAGCAATGCCTGCGAGGAATAGAACTCCTCCGAACACAATCAACATAATTGAGAAAGTGTAATTGCCTGGAAATTTACCATCGAGCTGTATAAAGTGAATTGGCAAATCTTGCAAAACAATGTCAAATATTCCGCCGAAGATAAGGGCTAGCCCAAGCGCTAAAGCGGATGAGGCTCCAATGTTTTCGCCGAGCTTGAATAATTTTGAGTCTTGCTTTGCGCCTTTGAACATCAAGAAAGCGGCTGCAAATGTTAATAATCCTATTAAAAGGAAAGCCAATGTGATTATCAAAAGGAATGTATTCCTTGATTCCGAATAGGATACAACACCCATCGACAACGAACCGATATAGGCGGTGAATAGGCATACGCCTGTAGCAAGCAAAGCGATTGCGACGGTACCAACAAAGCTTGCAACAAGCCTTGAGTTATCCTTGCCATCAAACAGTCTTACCATTGGTATATTTACCGCAATTAAGGTAAGAACTGCGAGCAAAACGCACACAATTATAACGAATGCAACATTGCCGGCGGCAGTTAAAAGTTGGAAGAATAAAGATCCATTAAGGAAGAAGAAAATCGCGGCAGCAACTCCTGCACAAAGGAAGCCATCAAAACTTTTAACAACTGGCTCATCATTGCGTTTATCTTGCATCGCTTTGACCGCATGAATCAACCCATAGACTCCGGTTGCGCAGATGGTTATTCCAATGACCGCCAATTCGAGATAGAGATACAATCCATAGGCGTGGCTGCTAAAGGTAGCGGCCTCATTAGTAAAGAAGAATGGGACAACAAATACGGCATAATAAATCGCCAAAGCCCCGAACGCTGCAACAATCAATCCGTGAAAGATGAGACACAGAATTCTTGATGTGTTTGTGTACTTCATATAATTACCTCACTACTAGTCACGCTTCTTTGCAAAGCGGACATTCTTAATAATTTAAGTCTATCTTATAAAGATAGTCAATTACCGATGCGAAATTTCTTTTAATTTTTTACTAATTAAAAGCGATGAAATGAGACACCAACTCAGATTATTGCCACCGCAAAAACCATCGACATCTACAAGTTCACCTGCAACAAAAAGCCCAGGTTCTTTGATAGATTCTAGCGATGGGGAGAGGCAATCAATATCAATTCCCCCAACACTCACCTGCGATTGATCAAAGCCATATGACTCTTTGTACGTAAAAGAAAGAGATTTAAGCAATTCAGACATATCTTTTAAATTAGTTATTGCAATTTGTTGTTGAGACTTAATTCTGAGTCTTTTCAAAATATAGTCAATAAACCCCTGCTCAAGCCAACCATTTAAGAATAAAAATCCGTTTTTCGAAAATGAGTCTTTAAATCTATCAAGAATTTCGTCAACTGAAAAATCTGGGAATAGATCCAATCTTATTTCACAAGCACTTAAATTATTTCTAACAATGAATGATTCGCAATTGAAAATGACAATGCCCGAAATGCCATCGTTTTTGAATAGCACTTCTCCTTTTTCTGAAAATAATAGGGTATTGGATTTATCATAGATGCTGACTTCTGCTTTATGCCTTAGGCCGTTAACGTGCGATAAACCTTCGATTTCTTTGACTTTAATTGGGGCAAGGCCAGGCTTAAATTCGTTTAATTGGTAACCATGAAGCGAAAGAATATGAGCGATAGAACCATCACTTCCTAGCTTGGATTGAGATTTTCCTCCACCAGCCATGACCAATATATCAAAATCAAAACCATCGAATTTGGTGTTGTTTGTATTCAGATAATATTTATTGCCTTTTTTCGCGTACTCAAACATAGTTGTATTTAATATTATTTTTATGCCATTATTTTGGCATTTTTGTGTCAAGAATTTTACTACACTACTGGCAGAAAATGACATCGGATAAGCATAATCATCAATACAGCAAATCTCTAGTCCCCATCTGTCAAAAATACTTTTTAATTTTTCAAAATCATATACTTCAAATGCCTTCGAAAAATTTTCTCCGTTTTTAAACGATTTTTTATTTAAATTTTTATTCAAAATATTGCATTTACCATTCCCTGTCGCGTACATTTTTCTGCCTACTTTAGCTTCCTTATCAAAAATGTATATGTCTGCGTCCGGGATGTTTTCCTTTGTTAATAAGGCTGTATATAGCCCTGATGGGCCTGATCCGACTATGGCAATTTTCATAACTATAATTTTAAATTTGAACGTTTAATGGTGCAACCAACTTGTTGGTTGTGTATATTATCTATATATGAAGAAGCTTGTTTTGGTTTGTGGTCCTGCAGGAATTGGCAAAAGCAGTTTCTGCAAAAAATATATATCCGAGCATCCTGATGAAAATATTTTTATTGTTTCTTCTGATGAGACCAGAAAAGGCTTTTATGGTGCCTATGATAGATTTCCGCCTGACAATAACATGATGATCATTTATTCAGATATGGTCAGACAAATTGATATATTGCACGCGACGCACGACAACGTTACTGTAATTGTCGATTCCACAATGTTGACCGATGAAAGAAGATTATATTTCCTTAATTCTTGCCACAAATTCGATGTGAATGTCTGCATATTGTTGAAATTACATGACTATAGTCAATGCTTTGAAAGAAACAAGCAAAGGCAAACGGACAAAATCGTGCCAGAAGAAGTTATAAGAAGCATGATAAGCAAATACACCGATCCTTCAGAATCGACAGCAAAATTATTCGATATTGTTGAGACAATTTATAAAGATTAGGCCTTTTTCTCTGTTTTTGGAGCCTTAAAAATAAAGAATTTCCTGCTTAGATAGTTCCAAACAAGCACTATAAGTGTTTTTATTACAAATATGATGGCAAAAAGCCAGAAAGATAGCCCACCCTCTTGGAATAGATCCACGAAACTGACTTTAGTTATGTCGTATCCTATCGCTATAGATGTTGTAGCTTGGACGATGAAAACACCTAGTTCCTGTATTCCTAACCCAATTAGGAAACCAACAACAGAAAGTCCGGTATAAAACATAAAATATCCGAATGTTTTCGTATTAACGTTGGTGTTTTTGAACACGAATACTCTGGAAAGAATGAAATTCACAATAGTTGAAACAACAAAACCGAATAATGTGGCGATAGCCCACGCAATATATTCATGACTCTGAGCAAGGGAAGGCAAAATCCATCTCATCATCGCGAATGTGCAGAAAAAATCAATCAACGTGCAAATGCCACCAGTTAAGACAAATCTAATTATCTCTAACCAGATATTTTTATCCTTTTGCTGCTTTTCTGTCGGTTCTGGTTCTTTGACAATGTTTTGTTCTGTTTCTTTATTTTCCATAGGCGTCTAATTATATATTTTCTTCCTTATAGTTCATCAATTTCTTTTAAGAAAGTTGTGGATGAGGCGTCAGAAGGCATTCTCCAATCACCTCTAGGCGAAATTGAAACGCTTCCGATTTTTGGACCATCTGGCAAACAACTTCTTTTGAATTGATTATTAAAGAATCTTCTGAAAAATTGCTTTAGCCATTTTTTGATAAATTCTTCGTCATATTTCTCTTTATAAGCGAGATTTGCAAGGAAAAATATCTTTTTTGGGCTAAATCCATATCTCAAGAAGTGGTAAATAAAGAAGTCGTTAAGCTCATAAGGACCGACACTGTCTTCAGTCATTTGAACAATGTTTCCAGTTTTATCAGCAGGTAATAATTCTGGGGAAATTGGGGTATCCAATATGTCATCCAACCATTTAGAAATTTCTTGATGATCGGTCGAATAACATTTTATTAAATATCTAACCATTGTTTTTGGGACGCTGGCGTTCACTCCATACATCGACATATGATCGCCGTTGTATGTGGTCCATCCCAAACATAATTCTGATAGATCTCCGGTCCCAATCATTATTGCATTCTCATCACCACACATATCCATCAATAACTGGGTTCTTTCTCTCGCTTGGGAGTTTTCAAAGGTCAAATTTCGATTATTAATGTCGTGCCTTAAATCATCAAAGTGCGATAAAAGCGAGCGGGACAAGTCAATTTCTCTAAAATCAACGCCTAGAGCGTTCGCAAGTTTTTCTGCATTAGTTTTTGTCCTTTTTGTGGTTCCAAATGCCGGCATCGAAACACAAATGATATTTGATAAAGGGATGTTCTCCTCTTTAAATGTCTCTACTGCGACAAGCAACGCCAAAGTTGAATCTAATCCGCCAGATAGGCCTATTATAACTTTGATGCAATTTATTGCCTTAAGTCTTGTTGCAAGTCCTCTTGATTGCAGCCTGATAATCATTTTGGCTTTTTCCAAATCCAAAGTGTTATTGGGGATAAACGGATTCATTTCGTATTTCCTTAGCATAAAATCCGGCACTCTAATCGGCATTCTGAAATAAATTGACCTATATTGATCCAATTCTTTGTTTTCGAATGTAGTAAGACGATTTCTATCTTGCAACAATTTCTCTATATCTATCTCCATTGTTGCAGGTTTATTGCTAAATAATGGGCTTTCTGCAAGGATTTTGCCATTTTCAGCGATTATATTATGACCAGAGAACACAAGATCTGTGCTTGATTCTCCTTGACCAGCATCCGAATAAACATACGCGGAACACTGTTTGCCAGATGTCATCCTAACCAAGTCTCTACGATATGAATCTTTGCCAACCATCTCGTTTGATGCGCTTAGATTAATTATCACATTCGCTCCGGCAAGAGATAAGTTATCCGATGGATTGTTTACAACCCACAAGTCTTCACAGATTTCCACTCCGATTCTTAACTTAAGATAATTCTCATCAACATATATTAGCTTTTTGCCAAATGGATATGATTTGCCTCCAATTTCAATTAGAGAATTCGATTCCGGTGCGGGGGTGAAATGCCTTGCCTCATAAAATTCGCTGTAGTTTGGAATGAATGATTTTGGTGTAACACCTAATATCGTTCCTTTATAAATATTTATCGCACAATTGAATAGACGATTTGCTTTTTGAAGTGGCGCGCCAAAACTCACAAAAACATCGAATTCTTTTGAATATTCTTCTATTTCTAATATGGCATTTTGGACTTCATCCTTAATGTGCTCCGAAAGAAATAAATCTCCGCATGTATATCCGGTAAGACATAGCTCTGGCAACGCCAAAATCTTAACTCCATCAAGATAGGCATCTTTTATGGCGTTTTTGATTTCCTGGGCGTTGTGATTGATGTCAGCCACCTTGATATTTAACGATGCAGCACGCACCCTAACGAACCCTAAAGGATTGCTTTGTTTGCAACTAACTCTTGTCTCGATTTCTTTTTCAGCAGTGTCAAATGTTCTTGGCAAAGGCTCGTTGCGGCGACCGCTCATTTCCTCATATTCATCGGGAGAAAGTATTACAAAGCTCGTATATCCGTTCTTGGTGATGAAAATCGGAGTCTTTTTCTTTTTGAGATCTTTCTCTAATTTGTCTGTGTCTCTTAATAAGGTTATTGGTTGAATGTTAATCATGTCATAATTCTACCATTAAAATGACATATAGTTAATCTAATCAAATTATAATTTGAAGTGTATAATCTTTACTCATGAAGGGAATTGCAATTCTAAACGGATACCAAATCGTAGACGGAGTACGTTATGTCTACGATAGAATGAAAGAAGAGCTTGGTAAATTAGGAGTCTCTTTAGATTTATCTACAACGGCTGAAGCATATTCTTTGGTAGATAATAGCCAAATTAAGCGCCGTTTTGATTACGATTTCGTGTTATTTTTGGATAAAGACGTTTACACATCGATGGCGCTAGAGAAAGCTGGAATAAAGCTTTTCAACAGCGCCAAATCAATTTGGTTATGCGATGACAAAATGGTTACCCATATATTTCTATCGGGATTAGGGATCAAAATGCCAAAAACAATTTCCGCCCCGCTTAATTATTCGGATAACAGCAGTGAACGTTTTATTGAAAGAGTAATGCAAGAAATTGACTTTCCTTTGGTTGCGAAAAAGAGTTTTGGAAGCTTAGGAAAAAGTGTTTATCTCATTAACAACAAACAAGAATTGATTGAATGGGACACTCAAAATAGATTCGAGCAAAGACTCTATCAAGAATTTATAAAAAGCAGTTTCGGATTTGACTACAGATTAATCGTAATCGGTGGAAAGTTCTTAACTGGAATGAAGCGCGTCAATACAAACGGTGATTTCAGATCGAATATTGCTTTGGGCGGCCAAGGAGAGAAGGTCGATATTCCGCAAAGCTATATAGATGTAGCAGAAAGGTGTGCCTCAGCGCTTGGATTAGATTATTGTGGGGTTGATTTACTGATGGGCAAAGAAGGCGAACCAATCTTATGCGAAGTTAATTCAAATGCATTCATGGCTGGGATAGAAAAAATCACCGGAGTGAATGTCGCCGGCGCTTTTGCCAAGCATATAGTTAACCAACTAAAGCAATAACGACAAATATTAATACTATCAAAACAGCAATAAATTAATTTTAGCTCGTTTTTGCGGAAATTTTTGTGATTTTAAGCATCAAAAAACCCATTCTTTCGTTTGGTGGATGGATGGTGGATTTGCGGTTACGTTTGGTGGATAAGCGGTGGATGAGTGGTGGATGAACGGTGGATTTGTGGTTTTATATAAGAAACAGAATACTTTAAAAAACAAACACTTGCTCGTTATTACTCAAATATTAAAACAAGTGCAAAACAAATTTCGTGCAAACAAAAAAGCGCGTTAGATACAGATCTATTTATCTAGAAGTTTAGAAAAACTATTTATCTCTTTTTTATCAAAACCGATTGTCGCCAAATA
Source organism: Bacilli bacterium (assembly GCA_017468925.1). GTDB lineage: Bacteria > Bacillota_I > Bacilli_A > RFN20 > CAG-826 > UBA4951. The sequence continues at coordinate 69,694 of JAFUHI010000015.1, forward strand.
ATTATCAACTGAGTTATATCTTTTTAAAAACAAATCGCGAACTTTTTCGAGGAAGAAGGTGTTTGGGTATAGTACTTCTTTGGGGAAGTCTGGATATTTTTCCATCGTGATTTTTGCGAGTCTATTTAAACATGGCAACGAAAGATAATAATCCGCATTAATTTGCTCGAAAGGCACTCCATTCGCCATGAGAATCACCATCACAATGCAGCCTGTTCTATCTTTCCCCGCACTACAATGGATTATCATTGGTTTAGGTGAATTCAGAATTGTTTTGAAAATAGAATGGGCGTTTACCTTGTTCTCTAGCATTTCGAGATAGCTATCAATCATATCTCTTTCATCTTTGGCTATCCTGCCTTTGCCGTTAACTTCTATATTTATATATTTAATATTAAGTTGCTCGACAAAATAATCTGGCTTATCAGCTACATCCTCTTTATTTCTAAGATCTAATATGCTTCTAATACCGAGGTTTTGAATCTTTTTTACGTCGTTTTCGCTGCAAAAGGCCAACGAACCTGATCTATAGAGTATAGAAAAAGAAGTCTCGCCATAGCTGGTTTCGTATCCGCCGAGATCTCTGAAGTTTTCAATTTTCTCGAAGGATATGTGTCTTGCCATGTGAGACTTCTGTTCTTTAGCTAAATAGGGAATTTATTGTTTACCTTACTTCTTTTCTCCTAAGGCTTTGAGTTGATCACGAATCTCAGTCAAAACATCGAGTTCGGTTGGAGCTGGAGCAGCTGGAGCTTCTTCAACTGGTCTCTCTTCTGGATGTTTCTTGTAGTATTCTTCTTGAGCCTTGGCTTTCATTTCCTCGTTCTTTCTCGAAACAGTATTGACAACCTTAACGATGATGAAGAGGACGATAGCGATGATCAAGAATGAGATCAAAGCGGTAAGGAATGCACCCCAGTCAATGACGGCAGCGCCATTGAATGAATAGGTTGTGCCATGAAGTGTGTATTTTCCCAAAAGGGCTGTTTGCCATTGGACGAATGTTGCAGAATCCTTGTCGATTACTACATCTTGGCTTTTTGCGAAATCAATTGTTTTCTGGGCCAATTCGGTGGCATCAAATTGTTGACCAACAGGTCCTTGCTGAGCAGCATTTCCAGGAGCGGCTGGAAGGACAGTGATGAGTCCTTTTAAGCCACCAGGAACTCCCCAGGTAGCAACACTTAACAAAATGTTGACAACGGCATTGACTATCGCTGAGAAAGCACCACCGATAACAACACCAACAGCAAGCATGAACGCATTGCCTTTGTTAATGAACTCTTTAAATTCTTTCCAGAGTCCCTTTACTTTTCCATTTTTCTTTGCCATAAAATACCTCCCAGTATTTAGCTACAACTATTTTAACGATTTATATTCGTTAGTGAATATCAAATTTATTGTTTAAATCAAAATTCGTAGGCAAAAACAATCTCTTGTCCTTCTTTCCCAAATATCTCATCTGTTTCAAAGTCGAATGCAATATTATCGGTTGTTGGCGTATATGTTCCTGAGGCGTTGCCTTCTCCAAAAAAAATGAAAGTTCTGTTTTCACCGAATGTAAGAGTATAGCTTTTGTTATTAACTTCTGTTTCCCACTCCAACGGTTTCGTTTGATGGTAATTCTTCGGCGTTATTTCAATATGGTTTTCGTCATTGATGAATTTCGTCATTTCAAATAATCTTGCGTCTAAATGTTCCTGAGGGATTGGCGATGATATTAATAAAATTGATTTGTCGTCCCATTCGTCCGATCCCGTTTCGTTAATGCAGTTATATAGTTCAAGTCTGTCTTTGTAGTAACCACCTCCGCTTTTTTTCACTCTTCTTTTTGAAAAACGCAAAAGAGCGGCCTTTCCTGTATTTTTATTTTTATAGTCTTTTTCATCTATCAAAACAGATACTTCAGATGGTGAACGCAGGCTTTCTGGCTGGCACATAAACACCTCGGCTCGCCTATATTCTCCGTCTATCAATATATTCGCGCTTCCAAATTGACCGAATCTTCCTTGTGTTTCGTAGACAAATAAACTTTTGTCATCCTGCCATATTCTAAATTTCTCAAAAAAACTAGCCTCATCAGGCCATGTATCAGAAAAGCATGAAGGCAACAAAACAAAGACTGCAATAAAACTAAAGGTTATTGTTTTATTTTTATTGCGCATCGACGATATATCCCCCAAATAAAATTCTTGTTGGCGTTTTTTTTCATCGGAGTCAATGATTTCGTAAGCCAAGCAAAATCAAAAGGCAATTAATAAAAAAATACATTGGTTTTTAAAAAACGCGCGAGCGGTATTGATAACTTTTTTCTCATCGTAATTATTTTATCGTTTTAACAACTTGATGTATATATTAGTAGAAAAAATAAATAAGAAAGCGTGAATCTTAAACCAAATTTTGTAATTTAATTTAAAATAAAGCAACCGCTACTTTTAAAATGTCTTAATTAATTGCTGCATCATTTATCGCGAGCATTCATTCAAATGTATTCAAAATATTTTGTAAAGATTGTAAAGATTTTATTTTTATGATGCTGACAAAAGAATTGGTAAAATTTTATACACAGTATAGCAGTGAGAAATTATGATTTGACTATTTTTGTAAATATACTTGTATCGATAAAATCGAATAAAATTAGATGTCTCATCTTTACATTTTTTTGCTCATTTATTTTTGGTGATTTTTTCCGTGGGCATATCGATTTGCATTTTCTAATAACTACATTATTATTTTTAGCACTAGACAAGGAAGCACCACTTTATCCTTGGCTTAAATTCATTGGTCGAGGGCATCAGTATTTTGAAGCCCCAAAAACCAGCAAAAACATCATCAGAAAAAGGAGAGAGAAAAATGAATCTGAGAGTCAAAAAAAGAGATGATTCAATCGTTGAATTCGACATCAAAAAGATTGAATCCGCGATCAGCAGAGCATTCGTCGCTGAGCACAAAGAAGTAGCCGATAGCGTTGTTGAGTTATTGGCAATAAGAGTCACAGCAGACTTTAACAGCAAAATCGTTGACGGAATCGTGTCAGTCGAGGACGTCCAAGACAGTGTTGAAATCGTTTTAATTCAAGCTGGATATGTCGATGTAGCCAGAAGCTATATGGACTATAGAAAAAAGCATGAAACGATGAGAGATATAAAGAAAACGGAACTTGATTACGCCTCCGTCGTTGATAGTTATTTGAAAATAGCCGACTGGCGTGTAAAAGAAAACTCCACAGTAACTTATTCGGTCGGTGGATTAATCCTTTCCAATAGCGGTGCGGTCACTGCAAACTATTGGCTTTCTCAAGTCTATGATAAGGAAATAGCAGACGCGCATAGAAACGCGGATATGCACATACATGACCTTTCAATGCTTACAGGCTATTGCGCCGGGTGGTCATTAAAACAATTAATTCAGCAGGGATTGGGCGGGGTTAATGGCAAAATCACTTCTTCTCCAGCCAGACACCTTATGACACTTTGCAACCAAATGGTTAACTTCCTTGGAATCATGCAAAATGAATGGGCTGGCGCTCAAGCTTTCTCTTCGTTTGATACATATTTAGCCCCATTCGTCAAAGTCGATAACCTTGAATACAAACAGGTCAAACAATGCATCCAATCATTCATCTATGGCGTTAATACCCCATCGAGATGGGGAACCCAGGCTCCATTCACCAACGTCACATTAGACTGGACCGTTCCAGATGATATGGCTGAGCTCAACTGCTTAGTTGGCGGAAAAGAGATGGATTTCAAATATAAGGACTGTGTCAAAGAAATGGCAATGGTCAACAAAGCTTTCATCGAAGTCATGATCGAAGGCGATGCCAACGGACGCGGATTCCAATATCCTATCCCAACATATTCAATCACCAAGAATTTCGATTGGTCAGATACAGAGAACAATAGGCTCTTGTTCACAATGACCGCAAAATATGGAACCCCATATTTCTCCAACTATGTTAATAGCGATATGAAGCCAAGCGATGTCAGATCAATGTGCTGCCGTCTACGTCTTGACTTACGTGAATTAAGAAAGAAATCAGGTGGTTTCTTCGGAAGCGGTGAATCCACTGGTTCTATTGGTGTTGTCACACTCAATATGCCTAGACTCGCTTACCTTTCCACCGATGAGAAAGATTTCTACACAAGATTAGATAGGTTAATGGATATCGCCGCAAGATCTCTTGATATTAAGAGAAAGACGGTTACAGCCCTTCTTGAAGCAGGATTATACCCATACACAAAACATTATCTTGGAACATTCAAGAACCACTTCTCCACAATCGGATTGGTTGGCATGAATGAAGCCTGCTTAAATGCTAGATGGATCAGAAAAGATCTCACCAACAAAGAGGCTCAGGATTTCACCGAAGAAGTCTTGAATCATATGAGAACAAGACTCTCTGACTATCAAGAAAGATATGGGGACCTCTATAACTTAGAGGCTACACCTGCTGAATCAACAGCGTATCGTTTAGCAAAACACGATAGAAAGAGATATCCAGATATCATTACCGCTGGAGAACCTGGAGCAGTTCCTTATTACACTAACTCCAGCCACTTACCGGTCGGATTCACCGATGATATCTTCGCTGCCCTTGATATCGAAGATAGATTCCAGACACTCTATACTTCCGGCACCGTCTTCCATACATTCCTTGGTCAAAGACTCCCATCTTGGGAATCTTGCATGAAATTAGTAAGGAAAATCGCCAATAATTACAAGCTTCCTTATTACACCATGTCACCAACATATTCAGTATGTGCCGACCACGGTTATATTGCTGGAGAAACATGGAAATGCCCAGTATGTGGAAAAGAAACCGAAGTCTATAGCCGTATCACCGGTTACTATCGTCCAGTCAAGAACTGGAATGATGGAAAAGGCCAGGAATTCAAAGACCGCAGAACCTATGACATCAAGAGTCAACAGCTCGTCGAAGGAGAAAACGAGGAGCATTGCGAATGCGCTGAGCATGAACAAGTCACCCCTTCTCTAAAAGGCATAACTCTATTCACATCACAGACTTGCCCAAATTGCAAAATGGCAAAGATGATGCTTGATAAAGAGGGGATCGCTTACGACAACCTTGATGCTTACGAGAATCAAGATATGGCGGTTGCCTTAGGCATAACCAACGCCCCAACGCTTATCGTTCCTAACGGCGATGGATATGATGTCTACGACAATGCCTCGAAGATCAAAGGGTTCATCGAAAAAAGCAAGACTGCTGCCTAAAATAAATGCTTAATGCGGGGCGTTGCCTCGCATTTTGCTAAAAAGGAGAAACATTATGCTAGATATAATCGTTATAGGTGGCGGCCCAGCAGGACTAACAAGCGCTATATATGCTAGACGTGCTGGATTAAGCGTTTTGGTCATTGAAAAAGAACATTTCGGTGGCCAAATTTCCGATTCTCCAAAAGTATCAAATTACCCAGGCTTTAAAACCATCAGTGGACTTGAACTAAGCAACAATATGTTTGATCAAGCAATGGAGCTTGGAGCAGAGTTTGAAATGGATACTGTCACATCTATTTCGAAAGAAAATGATGTTTTCACCGTAAAAACAGAATATGGCCAGTTCCAATCTCTATCGGTCATAATCGCTGCGGGCGTCAAGCATAGAAAACTCAACGCAATGAATGAAGATAGGCTTCTAGGCAAAGGCGTATCTTACTGCGCCGTATGCGATGGAGACTTCTATCGTGGGAAAAACACAATTGTTATTGGGGACGCGAATAGTGCGCTTCAATACGCTTTGATGCTTTCTTCCATTTGTCCAAACGTCACCATTTGCACCTTATTTGATAAATTCTTCGCAGAAGATATGCTTGTCCAAGCGCTTGTGGCTACACCGAATATAGAAATTGTCCATAATGTGTCTGCCATATCATTCAATGGTGAGACCAAACTAGAGACAGTGACATTCGAGCACACAGTAACAAAAGAAATAATAACCGTGTGCGGAGATGCTGCTTTCATCGCTATCGGTCAAGTCCCAGACAACGAAAAATATGTCCCTTATGTCAATTTGGAAAAGGGCTTTATAACTACAGATGGCGATATGGCCACAATGACACCTGGATTATTTGCCGCAGGCGATTGCAGATATAAAAAAGTTAAGCAAGTCGCTACAGCTATAAATGATGGTGCTATCGCCGAGCAATCTGCTCAAAATTATTTAATTTCACTTAAAAATCGCAGCAATTCCTAGTCGTAATTGCGTAATTCGACTTTATCTACGTATTTCTCAAGAATGGCCTTGAATCTCAAGGCTTTTTCTTTTGGAACCTCGTGAAGCCCTCTAGAAATGCAATATTCTGAATCAGTGAATTTCTGGAGGAAACATTTCTTTGCCCCTTTTATGAATTGGCCAAGCTTCTCTATGTCTTCTTCGGTATGGTGTTCATCGATTATGGTTGTTCTGAATTCATAACCGATGCCAGAATCAATCAAGAATCTAACCGTTTCTTCTATCGGCGTCATATCAACTTCCTTAAGCCCAGTGGTCAAAGGATATTTTTCTGGGCAATTTTTAATATCCATTGCAACATAATCAATCAGACCTTGTTTGAACGCTTCTTTAATGACCTCTGGTTTGGAGCCATTTGAATCTAGCTTAATCAAATAACCAAGCGATTTAATATCCTTCATTTTATCCAAAAGGTCATTCATTAAAGTCGGCTCCCCACCGGTGATGCAAACCGCATCCAATATCCCTTGTCTTTTTTTAAGGTATTCCATGATGCTTTCCCATTTGAATTTAGGACAAGAAGCAGGGTTTAGAACAAGGGAGGAATTGTGGCAAAATGGGCAACGGAAGTTGCAGCCAGCAAAAAACAAGGTCGTAGTGACATTATCATCGAAATCAACGAGACTTAGTTTTTCCCAGCCAGAAAAATCCATTTATTTCCCTTCTTTGTGACAACTACAATCTTCATGATCGCAATCGCATTCCCCATCACATTCTTCATGGCAGCAATGACAATGGTCGCGCTCTTCTTGAATCAATACTTTTCCATCTTTCGCATCAAAGATTATGTTATCGAAAAGCGGTTCATCTTCTTCGCTAATGGCTATATCTAATCCATTTACTGTTATCATCCTTAAAGAATCGTCATTCGTGACTTCTAAGGCAACTGATTTCCCATGACCGCATTTGGTTTCTTGGGTAAAAATCCTTATCGCTTTGGCGTTATGTTTCGCCACAACTTCTCTAAATAGAGCAACACAATTATCTGTAATCTTCATAACGTATAAATATTAACACCTTAAGGTGTGTTATTGCATCGAAATGCTTATAAAAGCATTATATTTCTAATTGCTTCTATCTCTTCTTCGGAGACACCGACTTCTTTAGTCAACCAATTTCTTGTGCTTCCCTCTAAAGTCATTTCTTCATCGGAGAAATTCATTGTGATGTAGGCCATTATCGATGAGGCTGCCGAAGAAGCGTTTGCAGGAGAAAACCCATCAACGTTACAAATCTTTGAGAAAAATGACAACTCATAATCTTTTAATATCGTTTCAGCGTCCACACCCAAAAGAGATTGAAGAATGATAGCTAAGGTGCCTGTTCTATCTCTTCCGATAGCGCAGTGCATATATATCGGATAATTGCTTGGATCCGCGAAGACTTTAATCTCATTCCTAATGGTTTCGAGATTGTATTGATTTTTTATTCCTGATGATCCCTCAACATAATAAACACCGGGGATATTTTGGTATTTGACTTCTCCTAGAGGAGAAACAGTGCCCGCTCCTCCTTCTCCGGTTGCGCGAAGGTCCAAATCTAAATTGATATGGAGTTTATCAATCATGAATGATTTACTCTCTTCAGTGACATCATTTAGATGCGCCCCTCGATATATTTTACCTTGGGCAATCTTTTTGCCGCCGCTGCCTATTCTCCCACCTATGTCTCTTACATTAGAGACGCCAGGTATTTTAAAAGTTCTGGGATAATCGAGAGTTATAAGTTGTTCTACCTCGCCTTCTATAACGTTGTTATCACCATCATATTCGTCAACGCGCATAAAATACGAGGTATTGGAGAATAGATTATCAATTGAGGTGGTTGACTTTGTGGAGGTGTAGGCTTCCGCATCACTCATATCTTCTTTCAAAGAGAGATTTACCACTCTTTTAAGCACGCCATCTTTCTTATCGAATTTCAAAACAAAAGGTTCTGGATAACAATTATCAGACACACTTGGCGTGTACATTTCCGATGAGCCTGGCTCATAATTGTCCCAAAATCTCATCACCAAATCGTTAGCCAGAGAAACTTCAGTTTTTTTCATTTCTTTTGGTGTGCAGGACATAAGCAGGAAAACTAGCGGAAATATTACATTAAGTTTATTTATTTTCATCCAAAGCCTCTATTAATTCTTTAGTGATAGCTTCCGCTAATGTTTTATATCCTTCCTGTTCGTAATGCGTTCCATCGGGATTTCTTAAATTTAATGGGGTTTTTGTGGAGATTTCATATAAATCCACAACATTTATGCCGTTTTTTTCGGCTATTTCCTTTAAGGCCGAGTTCCTTTCTTTGATTTTTTTATCCCAGCGGGAATCAATCTTCTTGTTGCCTTTTAAATACACGATCGTGCTTAATGCAATAACCATTTTTGCGGATTTATTTAGGAACTCTATGATGGGTTCAACACGCCTCTTGTACGAAGCGCCCTTCAAATGATATCCGTGAAGTCCGTTATTGAAATAAATCGCTTGGTATTTAGAATTCTTCACGAACTCAGTGACTAGTTTTTTATAAAGCGGACTGTCCAAGGCATATGATGAGGTCAATCTATCGACGTACGCTTTTCCTCTAAGTGACTCTTTGACAAATTCGTAAACACCAAAAGTAATTGAATCGCCAATCATCAAGACGCGAGGCAAATCATTCTTATCCGCCTCATCACACCAGGAATTAATCCATTCAAATTGTTCCTTTTTCATACTAGAAACCTTCCCATTTTAAGAAACCGTATTTTTCCATAACTCTATTATATGTGTCAAAATCGATACCTTTGATATCAGATACATAATGGTTAATATACTCTGTCCCATCTTCCTTTCTTATCGTCAAAATAAGGAATTTTTTATCCGCGGATTTTTTCCAGAGAACACCCACTGCAGAAGCACTTCTTGGAGCCATATTGCATTCACCCGAGACCAATAGCTCACCTGTTTGCCCATCTTTCACTTCCCATTCAAAGAATGATGGGGTTTCCTCTTCTGAAACTAGATGGAATAAGAACAAGTCATCTTTTTCTTCGGCGATTAATAGGTCTTTTTGCTGGCTTTGTTTGATGTAGTGGTAAGCTAGTTTCTTTGAGAAATCATGACCCATAACCGCATCAGATACTTGAGGCCATCCATCGATTAGATTCCACCAGATGATTCCACCATGCGTGTTTCTTCTCCTCCTGAAGCGTTCGATGAAATATTTCATCGCTTCCGCCTGGGAGATCTGACTTGCCTTGGCAAAATCATCTATGTTATCCATATCTTTGCCGAATAATGTTTTAACCTGCTTATCCATCAATTCGATGCGGTAAGCATATGGGGCGTTTATATCATTAACAGATGATGTTGCGTGACACATATATTCATCAGTTGGGACCTTATCGCGCTTATACAGAGGCCACTTGTGCTCGATGAACGTATCAAGAGATTTAGGAGATGGGCATCCATGATACCCAGTTTCAGAAGCGAAATAGCATTTGTTATTCGTATAATATTCGCCTCTAAAATAGTCTCTAGGCCCCCAAAGATGATCTTCCGACATCAAATCACGATGATGGAAAGCTTCTTCGTCGACATATGGAGATGATGGGAGGAAATCCCTCTCCGGATTGAGTTCTGCGACAAGAGAAGGAATCACTTTCCTGGTGATGATATTCGTATTAGGATCTTCATCCAATCCATTCCATCCATAGGCTTGATCGCATTCGTTATCGCCAGACCATAAGCAAATTGAAGAATGATATCCATATCTCAATATTAGATCTCCAACTTCTTTTGTAAGGTTGGATATGAATTCTTCATCATGAGGATATTTGACGCAGGCCATCATGAAATCATGCCAAATAAAGATGCCTTTTTCGTCACACAAGGAATAGAATTCTTCGGTTTCGAATACTCCTCCACCCCACACACGGAAAGCGTTGCACCCTAGATCCAATAAGTAATCTATTGCTTTCTTCGATCTATCGTTATCAACATGCCTTATCGCGTCGATAGGAACGTAATTCGAACCAAGAATGAATACTTTTTCTCCGTTTACGTGGAACTCGAAGCAGCCATCATCTTGAACGATCGATGTTCTATGCAGTTTGACAATTCTAATGCCAAAACGCATGTTTCTTGTTTCTTCCCTTCCATCTACAAAAACCACTTTGATATCGATATCGTACAAGTTTGGTTCCCCATAACCGACAACATGCCATAGGTATGGGTTGTTGACTTCCACTTCAACCTTCTTTTTGCTTCCATCGCCTTCAAAAGCAAAAGAAGAGTCTTTATGTTTTCCCTCAATCCTTATGGATTTGACATCATCTCTATCTTGGAAAGTGAAAGCAATAACCGCCTTATCTTTTTCAATTGATTTGGTAGATATCAAAACTTTGTCCAAATACGGCTTGAATTCGCTTACGCTTACGCCCTTCCATAGTCCTCCAGCGCAGAATCTAGGAAGGATATCCCAACCAAATTCAGAACCAGATGCTCTTATATGAAGGTTTTTGTTGTAAGCGTTGCCTTTTAAAGCATCAACACCCTCCGGAAGAGAACCATATGTTGCAGATGGAATGATATGGACAATAAGCTCGTTGTCTTTTTCTTTGAAATTAGCCTCAAAGTCAAAAGGGATGAACATATTGTCTGTTTTGCCTAGGAGAACACCATTGAGGTAAATCTCGCTTAATGTGTCTACGCCATGAAATCTGATATTCCCTTTTTTGAAAGGTGAATCAAATTTTGTGACATACCATTGGTGGCAGTCTTCGTATTTTTGGTATTCGTAGGCGTTTGAACCATAATATGGATCGCCTAATATTTTGGCGTTAAATAATGCGGTTTCTAAAACGCATGGTAAAGAAATATTAGGGATTTTAGAGAAAGAGTCATCAAAATCCCCTACCAATCTTGGCTCTTTTTCAGTGATGGCCTTTTTATAATAAAGAGTCCAATTATTGTTGATATCCATTTAATTAGCCTAATTTTGTGAATTTTATCGTTGATGAGGATGAAGATAATTCTTCAATCTCGATGTTATATTTCAAATAGTTGCCGTTGTTTAATTTGCCACTGGATAAATAGCCTGTTGTGGTGAGATTGAGTGAATCTCCCTCCTTAAATAAATCACTATTTGTTGCGGTGCTGCTATCGGTGAATGATTTGTTTCTAGCAGACATCATGGCAATCAATTCATATCCTTTTCCCTGGATAAAGCTAGCGTCTCCTCCCGCCGAATTTCTTGCAGCGACATCGTAATAATAAGAATCGCTATTCAAATTGAGCGTGCCGTTTTTGACTTGGGTGTCTGTAGCATATTCACTAGAAACATAATAGCCACCAGAAGAATCGTAACCGGTGATTTTGCATAATCTCGCATCGACGTGATACATACGGATGCCGGCTTGAGAGAAGGCTGTGACTCCTGAATAAGCCGTATTGGCGTCTAATTCATTTAAACCATCTGGTGTGAATAAATCGATGATGATGAATTCATCCCAAGCGTGTCCATTCCATGAATCCGCCAAAATGATGCAATCACCGCTTGTTGAAGAAGGATTGATGGTTATTTCTGCATTTCCGGTAACAACATATGGCTTGACCCAGCCGTAAGACATTTTGGTGAACATGTCATGGTCTTGGACGTTATAGGCCATCATCATAACGCCACCGCTTGGTTCGCTGGTCTCGCTATATTGACCGCCGCTTTGTCTGGAAGTGTATGTGTTGTAATAATCATCAGCGCCCAATAGGTGGCCGGTTTCATGAATCAATGTGTGAGCGTCAACTCCAGTGTGGCTCGCTCTAGTCCCCGTTCCTTCATAGAAGAAATCTAGCGAAGCCCAGAAAAAGTTATAACCGACTGGCGAATCGTAATCGACGTATTCAAGTTCTGGATCAACCCATCTATAGGCCCAATAGGCAGAATCTTCATCGAATGCGGCAATGGTTGAATCATAGTCATTCGGGCATGAATAAATCAATAAGCAAGCATCGATCAATCCATCGCTGTCAGAATCGAAAGCCTGAGTTGAGGAATCACCATGCTGAGTTTTGTAATTAGCGACTGCGGCTTGCATTGCGCGAGGAGCGCCCAAAAATCCATATGAATCATCCAAATTCGCATTGTAATATTCTTCCGCTGTCATGCCTGGCCTATAAACATCCGCATATTCGAATGTCATATTTAATTGGCCATAGGATGATTTGTAATAAAAGGAGGCAAGAGATTCCCAATAATTTGTATCTTCAGCGGTCCCGCCTGTTAGTGTTTCGATTTCCTCTAATTCACTTGAGGAAAATGGATAGTCGGATAATTCAACAGGGATAACGAGCAATTTAACATTGCCCTTTGTTGGGACGGTATAATTAAAATCGCCGAACCCATAATTAGCGTTTATGGACTCGGCTTTGTAAAAATTATCCCAGGATTCAACCTCTTGAGAGGAGCTGGATGAAGGCGAACCACCTTCACCCGCTTCTTGATATAAATAGGCCACACATTCGCTGTTATATCCGCAGAAACTGCCTCTATAGTATTCAAGGTAAACACCGTTTTCAGAACCAAAGGTGAATGCACCACTTCCATCATTTGGATCGGTCAATTGCCATTCGTTGCTGTAGCTAGATTCATTTCCGATATTGATGGAGTAATGGGTCCCGCTGATATAATTTTGAAGATAATTGCCTTCGCAAGAGAATGAATAGCTGCTGCCTGATTTGGCGACGCTCCATTCAGCGAAATCTCCTTCTGCTATTTTATCTCCATCTATTATTTCAACCTGGGTTCCAACGATATACCATGGAAGATCTGCTGATTTAGCTTCTGTGGTCATCGCATAGAATTCTCCAGATGCTTGAGCGTTTTCCGCGACGATAACAACGTTCTTTGTTAAATCAAGTGAGGACAAAGAAGTAACTTTTGAATAATATTTGCCTTCGATTGAGCTGGAGGAAGATGAGCTTGAAGAGCTGCTGGAGCTAGACGATGAGCTGGAGGAAGATGAACTCGATGAGTCACCGCCACCGCCAGATGATGAGCAAGTATATTCAAGTTTGATAGAAGATACATAAGCAGCGTTACCAGCGGTTAATTTAAAGAAATCGCCTGATGCCGTCACTTTCGTACCAGATGTTACCGTTATTGAGCCTCCGAGCGATTCAAGAGATGAACCAAATTGAACGGTCAGGGGGTTTGACCCACCAATCGAATATTCAACCGTTATAGCAGTCAACCCATTTACACCATATGTAGATGCAAGGGATCCGCTGTTCTTTTTCATCTGCATAAAACCGGTTTGGCCAGACGTCTTAACAACACTGATTTGCTCGTAAGTCAAATATAGCGGGTTACCCAATGTTGTTTTAGGGCTATTCGAAGCGGTTGTTGAGCCGGAAGAATAGTCGGCTGGCACAAACGAAGAATTAGTTGAATCAATTGTCAACGTATAGCTTTGCGTTTCGGCGTTAATGGTTTTAATGCTCTTAGCATAGGACACAGTCACAACCGTCGCCAGGGATGGGACTGAGAGCAGGATTGCTGCAGCAAATATTAACTTTTTTCTCATAGAGAATATGATAGAGCTTTGAGAAAAAATATCCACCTATTTAAATAGAAAGTGAAAAATAACAGGAATTTGATTATATTTAACATATGAAATTGCTGTTAGCCGAAGACGAAAGAGATTTATCAAACGCGATAAAAAGAGTTTTGGAATATTCCAAATATGAAGTCGTTTGCGCATATGACGGAGTGCAAGCGCTGAACAAAATCCACGAAGAGAAATTCGACGGTCTGATTTTGGACGTAACCATGCCAAGAATGGATGGTTTTGAGGTTGTATCCCAACTAAGAAAAGAGGGAAACGCCATACCGGTTTTAATGTTAACCGCTAGAGCGGAGATTGATGATAAAGTAACAGGGCTTGACGCCGGTGCAGATGATTACATGACAAAGCCGTTTGAGATAAAAGAACTCCTAGCCAGGATCAGAGCGATGCTTAGAAGAAAAGAAAACGAAGTCCATGATGTTTTTAGCATCGGAAACGTCACCTTGGATCCTTCAACAGCAGAATTGAAAGCAATAACTTCTGTAAGATTAAACAACAAGGAATACCACATGATGGAAACCTTAATAAGAAACAAGAATGTCCTTCTTTCTTCAGAGAGGCTTATGGAGCTTGTTTGGGATTATGACTCCCCTTCCGAGATCAATGTTGTTTGGGCCAATTTATCCTCATTAAGAAAGAAATTAGATGAGATTGGAGCGGATATTACCATAAAAGCAGTCAGAGGAATTGGATACAAACTGGAGCAAAAGAGCAATGATAAAAAAGCTTAGAATCAAATTCATGGCCTATGCAATGGCCTCCATTTTTGTTTTCCTCGCTTTGATTTTGGGCGCCATAAACATCGTCAATTTCGTAAGGGTTGGCGAAGAAGGTGACACAATAACCAAAATGATAATGGAAGAAGGCGGAAAATTCGCGCCAAAAGATGAAGGTGGAGAGCCACCCGCCATCCCAGAAGGAGATTCCTCGATGGCCCCTTCTTCTGAAGGTGAAATCGGCCCAGGACAAAGAGGTCCCGATTCTCCCGAGACAAGAGACTCAACAAGATATTTCACCGCGGTTATAGATAGCAATGGCAATGGAACTATTCTAGAAGGCGCATTCCATATATCTTCTTTTTCAGAAAACCAAGCAACTGAATGGGCCAAAACACTTGTTGGAAAAGAAAAAGGCTGGTCAAAGACCAACTATAGATACAGGACATATACGTTAAATAATGATGGAAACACATACGTGACCGTCATCGATATGTCTAGAGAATTAGATCCATCTTACCGTATTCTGTGGGCGTCTTTAGGTGGCACGGGTGTTGGCCTAATCATATCTTTCATCGCATTGATATTCGTATCAAAATGGATGGTCAAGCCGATTGAAGAAAGCAACAAAAAACAAAAAAGATTCATTTCCGATGCATCTCATGAATTAAAGACTCCTTTAACCATCATCTCAGCAAATAACGAGATATTAGAAATCGAACACGGAGAAAATGAGATGACAAGAACCATCGACAAGCAAGTGAAGAGACTAAACGAGATGGTCAAGAACCTCAATTCTTTAGCAAAGCTAGACGAAGGCATCCCAGAGAAATTCACAGAGGTCAAATTGAGCGAGATCGCTAGTGAATTATGCGAGGTGTTCGAAGGCAATTTCGCCAAAAAAGGACTGAGATTTGACAAGAAAATCGATGATAACCTTGTGATAAACGGAAATGACCAACTCATCTCAAAATTAATTGCGATTTTCCTTGATAACGCGGCTAAATACGCGAATACGTACGCATGCTTAAGTGTTATTAAAGATGGTTCAAGAATACTAATAAAATGCGAAAACGACGCCGAAGGAATAAAAGAAGGTTCCTTAGACATGGTTATGGAAAGATTCTATAGAAGCGAGAACGCACGCGCTTCTTCAGTTGAAGGATCTGGAATAGGTTTATCAATTGCAAAAGAAATCGTTCTTGCCCACAAGGGTAGGATATATGCCTCAGGGCATGATGGTATTTTCACAATCAAAGCCGAGTTTTAATAAGTAATCCCGTTAGTTAAAAACCGAAAATTAATTTTTGATTATTGCTATGTGAGCTACTAGATCTTGATTGTGATGGCGGGGCGCACACTACAATTTTCCTGTCTTCTTGTTTTGTTTAGGTTTTGCAGCAAACTTTACTTAAATCTCAGTAAGATCAGTAAGATTATCAGTAAGATTATTGCCAAAACCAGTAAGAATAATTCTAAAATCAGTAAGATTATTTGCATTTTCAGTAAGAATGTTGTCAAAACCAGTAAGAATAATCAAAAGCGTCAACTGGTTGAATAGAACCAACACCAAGTCAAAAATATAATTTTTTTTAAATTTTAAGTAAATTTTAACTTTGATTTTAAGTTGTTTTTAAACTTGCCTTTTATTCTATGGTCAAGGAGGCAAGAAAGATGGCAATAACAGTCATGCAAAGAAAAGAAATCAAGTATCTTCTCACAAAAGAACAAGTCGAATATTTGGTTGAGGCATTAAAGCCATTCATGGAAGTAGACCAATACGGGAAAACATCCATTGCCTCCCTCTACTATGACACTCCGGATTATCGCTTGATCAGGACTTCCATCGAGAAACCAGCCTTCAAGGAGAAGCTTAGACTCAGGTCATACGGCTTAGCCAAAGAAGGATCCACTCTCTACTTGGAACTAAAGAGGAAGGCGTACGGAATTGTCTACAAGAGAAGGGTTGCCACCACTAGCAAGGATGTAGACAACTTCATAAACAAAGAAGGCTATGTCTGCGGAGATGGTCAAATCGGTAGAGAAATCAAATACTTCAGAGACTTCTACAAAGACCTGGTCCCAGCCTGCCTAATCATCTATGACAGGGTCGCCTACTTCCAAAGAGATGGAGACTTAAGGTTAACGATTGATTATAACCCTCGTTATAGAGTCGATGACTTAAATCTCACCACATCAATGGAGGGGAAATCGCTTCTCCCAGAAGGATCGGCGATCCTAGAAGTCAAAGTCCAAGATGCGATGCCTCTATGGCTAACAAGAATCTTGGATGAAGGCAAAATCTACAAATCGTCATTCTCCAAATATGGAGAGGCTTACAAGAAACAATTAGCCAATGTCAAATCAAAGGAGGAAAAACAATGGAAAACATCTTCGACACAATCTTCACAACTGATTCTTCAGGGAATCTAACAATGACGGTAGCCACTTTCTTCATAATGGCTGGCGCCGCTCTAGCATCTGGCATCATCTTCGCCTGGATCATGTCATTCAGGGTCAGAAGCAATAAGCGTTTCTTCATCGTTAACGCTATTCTCCCGGTGCTTATTGCCTGCATCATAGGATTCGTGAATGGCAATATTGGCGTGGGAGTCGCAGTCGGTGGAGCATTCGCCCTCATCAGATTCCGCTCTGCGCAGAGCACAGCCGATGAATTAGCTTCAGTCTTAATCACCATGGCAGGAGGCGTCGCATTCGGCACAGGATATGTCGCGTATGGGGTGCTCATCATGGTGGGAGTTGGCCTATTATACTTCGGCATCTCTATGCTCCCGATCTGGAAACACAAGAGCTTCGCTGAAGAAAAACTCTTAAAAATCACCATCCCGGAGTCACTTGATTATAGCGAAGTGTTCAATGAGACATTCTCCCACTATCTCAAAGAGAATGAATTGGTTGGAGTGAAAACCACAAATATGGGATCGATGTTCAAATTGTCCTTCAGAATCAAGATGAAAAACCCAAAAGAAGAAAAAGAGCTCATCGATGAATTGAGAACGATGAACGGAAATCTAGAAATCTCGTTATTGCCATACGTTGAGGCAAATAACACCTTATAAGGAGGAAACGGCAATGAAATTAAATAAACATCTACTAGTATTAGCTGCATCACTATTATTAGCGTCATGCGGAAGCATCACTTCCTCTAACACAAATGGCGGCTCTGCTTCTCAAGACTATGATGTTGTGACATCTGTATCAGTCGACTCCAGCCAATGGGGCAACGCGGATAGCAAAGATGTTACCGATGAAGATGCCGATGCAACAATCACATTAAACGGAACATCGGCATCCACTGACGATACAACGAGAGTGTCCATCGATTCTTCGACGATCACAATCACATCCAAAGGCATATATAGGGTAAGCGGATCAAGCTCGAACCTGACGATTGTCGTGAATGATACGACCAAATCCGGCAACATCTATCTGGTGTTTGATAATGTCGCAATGACACATTCAAGCTTCGCTACCCTCTATGCTAAATCGGCGGATAAAGTCATCGTCCAATTGGTAGGAGAAAACTCTTTCAAGAACACCGGATCATACGTGCAAATCGATTCCGATAAAACTGTTGATGGGGCCGTCTTCTCTTCAGATGACATTACCTTCAACGGAGAAGGCTCGCTTGAGGTTGCATCAACCGACCACGGCATTGTCGCCAAAGACGACTTCAAGATGACTGGAGGCACAATAGAGATCACCGCCACAAATAAAGGGGTGGACGCCAGTGATTCGGCAAGGTTCGGAGGAGGGAGCCTAACCATCAATTCCGGAACCGATGGAATCCACGTTGAAAATGATGAATTAGATGGATACATCTATGTTGAAGATGGCGACATAAATATCACTTCAACAGGAGGCGATGGAATCTATTCTTGTGGCAAAATAAGCCTGATTGGCGGGGATATTGAAGTAATATCTGGCGGAGGCTCAAGCAAATCAAAGAATAGCTCCTTATCCACAAAAGGCGTCAAATCAGATGGTGCGATCGAGATTGGCTCAACATCCGTAGAGGTCTCTTCAAATGATGATGCAATCCATGCGGCCGGTTCCATCTCAATAACAAATGGGGATGTCGAAGTCTCCAGCAGCGATGATGGAATCCATTCGGATGCAACCCTAGCCATATCTGGCGGCGAAGTGAGTGTCACGAAATCTTATGAAGGGTTGGAAGCTGAAACCGTAAATATCTCAGGAGGGACAGTAAGCGTTGTCGCTAGCGATGATGGCATAAATGCCGCAGGCGGAAGCGATTCGCAATCAAGTGAAACACATGATTGGAGGCAAGGAAGCAGCGCGACCGGAACACTTAAAATCAGCGGAGGCAATATCTATATCAATGCCTCTGGTGATGGACTAGATACCAACGGCAGCATGTACATCAGCGGTGGCTACACAATCGTTGAAGGTCCAACCAATGGAGGAAATGGTGCTTTAGATAAAGGTGATGGATCAAATTGCGTTGCCTCCATAACCGGTGGAACTGTCTTAGCGATCGGCACAACCGATATGGCAATCAACTTCGATTCCGGTTCACAATGCTCAGGGTTGGTGTCATTATCTGGATCGAGCGGCACAACCATCTCAGTGAATGATGGGTCTGGGTTCTCCTTCACCGCAAGCAAATCATTCGCCTGCGCAGTCTATTCTTCTTCATATATGTCAAAAGGGAACTCATACACGATCACTGCGGGCAGCTCCACTGCTACTATGAACTTCTCTTCCAGCCTTTATTATTCAAATATTTCTGGAGGCATGGGCGGAGGTGGTATGACGCCTGGAGGCCGCCGGTAAATATAACTTCTTAAAGCCATCGAAAAATCGGTGGCTTTTTTAGTGCAGTTCATAAAAAATTCATAACATTTTCGATTCAAAAATATAACATATGTTATGATTTCGATTTTAATCAACTTAAAAACTTTGATTTATAAAACTATGTTTTATAGTTAAATACTATATCGTAACAAGATTATTGTGAAACATCGTATACATCATTTCAGGAGTGTGCATTACGGTCATGTATTTGGCATTTTCCATCATGGTTCCAATATCGCCAAATAAATCAGATCCTTCGGTGTTGTAATTGCCAAGCAATGTGTACACTAGCTTCTGAATCACAGCGGAATGTTCCTTGAGTTCAGCATCTTCTTCCTCGTTAAAGGTTAATCCGATTGACTCCAAAGCGGGTTTTAGGATTTTATACACCGAATCCTTGGTGTTGAATAAAATACCGAGGATATTTCCTATCATCGACGAAAGATTGTCCTCAAAATATGCGCCAAGAGCGTCTTTTTGCTGTTTTGTGAGGCCATTGTAAATGTTAAATGCGTACATGATTGTGGGTTCAAAATTATCAACATAATTTTCTCTTGTGCTGATATCAAGATATTTGGTGTCGGTCCTTTCCGCCAACAAATTCGTGAAAAGGGAATTATATAAATCGAGGATCGACGTATATGTTGGGTTTTCAACGTCTTTCGGTTTGAAATCAAGCGACATGCTTTTCTGCGCAAATGGCTTTATGACAATATCTTCGTCGTATTCATTGAGAAGTGTTAGCTCATTGTCGTCATGGAGAACTATATCGGTTCCGCATCTTTTGAGATTATACGCTGACGGGGCGACTTGGGTGACTCCATCATATAGGTGGATGATGTTATAGATGTTTTCGTAATCAGAAACGTTATCCGCGGTCAATCCTTTCGGCGTGGCGAAAGTGTAGACGAATGTATTCCCTTTATCCAAATCCCATGGGCAAATCCCAGAGTCGATTTCGTCATTAATTTTCGCACCAAGGAGATTGGCGATGGCGCCACCTCTGGAATACCCAGTTATCCATAGTTTTAATCGGGCGTCTGACACACTATTTGAAATATATTGCGAAAGTCCATCGTACACCATCTGCATGCCGCTATTAAACCCAGAAGCGTTGCCAGTTTTGCCAAGTTTGAAGTTCCCTTTCATCTCATCGCCATAATCGAATCCGCGAATCGCAACAGCAACCAACTCGATGTCATCGAAATGTCTATGCCCCAAAGCGAAACCAGCCGTGTCTTCTGTCTCGTTTTCTTTGAAATATTCATTGATGTAGATATCGTCGAAATGCATCTTTTCCATGAAGGATTCGACATTTTCATATCCTTCAACATCCATTGACTCTTCTTCTGCATTTTCTGGTTCGACATAATCTAATGGGCCAGTTGCCACAGATAGACCGAGCGATAATGCCGCTAAATCAACATCAAAAACGCTTGAATCATGGAGAAAATAATCATTTTTATAAACATGCGTCTCGGAGTAAATCTTATATTCGTCCAATTCCTCCTCTTCTTGAGTCTCTTCGTTGATTTTGCTCACGTGAACCATGTTGCCTTGATATTCGTGATCGAAAACATATTCTGTTGGTTCGGGAATCGTCGATTCGCTTGATTCGCTTGATTCGCTTGATTCGCTTGTTTCTGAAGAAATGACGCTAGAAGTCGTTTCATCGCTAGAGGACAAAAGCGATTCTGACGATGAACTCTCTTTCGGCGTCCTTGGCCCACAGCCTGCTAGTGCCAATATTATTGGCAAAGACAATAGCAATAATTTTCTCATTTCCTTTCCTCCACTGGGGTATTGTTTATTTCAGCGCTTAATAATACGCTTAACATCTCTGGTGTATGCATAGCCTCAATATATCTTCTGTTACCGAAACCAGTAGCCACATCATCTAAAGGCGTATCGTCATATAGATATATCATATATAGCAATAATTGGGCGGTTTTGCAGTGTTTTTTAAGCTCTTCTTTATTGTAGTCACAATGAACATAATCTAAAGCAGGATAAAGCATCTCATATAATGTATCCTCTTTGTTGAACATCAAATAAACGGCCTGAGATGGAGAGAAATGTTCCGTTAAATAATCTTCTGCCCCGTCTAATTGTTCTTCACTTAAGCTATAAAACATATCGAATCCGTATAAGGCCGCACTTTGAACATCTTTGACATATTCTTCTCTTGTGGCCATAGAAAATTCATAGTCCTCACGCTTCGTGAACAACACATCACATATGTGGGAATAGAAAATTGATATGTCATAATATGGATCTTTCGCATCCACGTAATCTACTGTTTTTTCAATAACCAGTTCTTTTGAACAAAAGTCTTCAAAAGGCAATGTTGGATCAAATTTTCTGATGAGGGAGATACAATCTTCTCTATATAAGTCATGGTCCACTCCGCACCTCTTTAATCCATATTGTTCGGGCGGGGCAAGAAGAATTATGTCTTTGCTATTGAAAACGTTATGTACATTTAGGTTCTTAGAAGTGATGGATGCATCAATAGAGGGGTTCGCTTGCATCGTGTAAAAATAGGCGTCTTCCTCCAATAAGTTCAATTCACTCTCTGGGGAGGCGATTTCTTCGTCGATTATGTAGCCTAGATTATTTGTAATAGATCCTCCTCTCGCAAATCCGGTTACCCAAAGTTTGAAATAGCTATCATTTAGGGCGTTTTTGCGGAGATATTCACCCAAACCCTCACGGATTTTGTGTGCATTCTCATGATATCCTTGGTGATGGCCCTCTTCTCCCAAAAGGAAATTATTCGCCATCTCTTGGCCGTATTTGAAGCTTCTAACTACAACGCTGACAACTTCTTTTTCGCCGATTTTCTTGTGGGCTAAAGCGTATCCAATTGTGTTCTTGGTTGTTGGCAAGAAATAATCATCGGAGAAGGTCACATCTTCAAATCCCATTTTCTTATAGAATTTCTTGACTTGAAATTCGCTTGGTATCGCTTCTTGCTCATTTTGGTTTGTGTTGGTCTCTACGGTGGTGAGACATAAACCTAATGAAAGCCTAGCTAAATTTGAGTCGTATTCATATGATGAATGGGAAAAATATGAATCATCAAAATAGAACCTCTCCTTATAGTTATCATGGTGATAAATATAAGAAGGGTATGTTAGCTCAACATAGTTGTCATTATTTTGGCAACCGGATGCAAATGGTATTAATAGAGCAAACACCAAAAATTTATGTTTCATATCGAAAATTATAAATTATTAAATGATAAATGTCAGTCAGTATCGTTTAAATCCGCCAAAGGATTGCTTTCATTAAAAGACTCTTTGGCTTTTTCGATGAATGTCTTTTTCTTTTTTGTCTTGCTAACGCCTATTCCTCTAAGCTCATCATTGACTTCTTTGGCTTTTTTCTTCTGCTCATCGTTTGTTATATGTAACAGAGATAGAAGAGATGGTTGGTTCTTTAACAAATGAGTTAACAAGCATTATTCCTCCACCGACTCCAATGAGAGTGACGCTTATGGTTATCGCTGTAATCCTAGCAATTGAATTTGCTCTTTTCCTTTTCGCATATTCACTGTCGGTTGAACCGTTGCCATCGCTAGCAGGATTCAATTCATCGCTTTGGGCAATGTTATCAGTGTCTGGCGAGAAGGTTGTTTTGATATTTTCGTTTAACATTTCCATCGCCCAAATTCTAACATAGTGAATTTAATATGTGGTTTATCAAAAAGAAAATGAAAACATATTTATATGAAATGCATCATGTTCGCAATGAAAAAAGAAGCAAAGCAAATGCTCTTGACTGTGTCATTTCCACTAAGCTATGTGAGCATGATTTGGATACCACTCCCGTCGGCGACCTATACGGACTGATATCCGGAATCAATATTATAGATATTCCTTCAGATACAGATTTGCAAAAAGAGCTAGGATTTGCAGCGAAAAAAGCCAATTGCAATGCGGTTTACGCCCCAATTTCGTCAGGAGATCAATTCATAAGCACCGCAGAACAAAGACAAAAAATAGCGTCTCATTGCAATTCGCTTTGCTATGACATGGAAAGCGCTCCAATGGGGCAAATAGCATATGTTTATAAGATTAAATTCTCAGCACTTAGAATAATATCGGATTGCGCTGACTCTGCTGAAGATTATGAAAAAACCTGCCACATGCGACAGGTTTGTTATCAAAGATATTGATTAATCTTTTTTGATTTGTTTTTTATCTATTGCCGCAATCTCTTGCTGGTATTTTTCAAATTCGTCATCGTTGCATAAGACAAAATGGCCTGGCAATATTTCTCTGAACGTTGGCTTTTGTTTTGAATAGTCATGCGTCAAGGCAGGATTGTACATGATTCTTTCCCTGCGCTTCTCTGAAAGAGGATTTGGCTGAGGGATGGCGGATAAAAGAGATTTTGTATATGGATGCAAAGGATGTTTGAATAGTTCATCCGATGTAGCAAGCTCCACCATATTTCCGAAATACATAACCGCGATTTTATCGCAGAAATACTTAACCGTCGATAAGTCGTGGGCGATGAATATCATCGTTATTCCCATCTCTTCTTTCAAATCGTTGAGCAAGTTGATGATCTGGGCTCTAATTGAAACATCCAACGCTGAGATAGGCTCATCGCAGATCAATATTTTTGGATTCATGATAAGAGCTCTAGCAATACCGATTCTTTGCCTTTGCCCACCAGAAAATTCGTGCGGATATCTCGAAGCGTGTTCTGGTACAAGTCCGACTTTTTCAAGAATATCGACTGTTTTCTTGTGGTTGTCTCTTACATTCCTATGCCCCTGGATTCTTAAACCTTCCTGAATAATGTCTTCAACCGTCATTCTTGGGTCGAGCGAGTCAACTGGATCTTGGAAGATCATTTGAATTTCGTTTAGAAGCTTCCTTGGGGCGTGTTTATTGTCGTGATGTATCTGCCTTATTTTCGCTCTCTGTTCAGTGACAACCTGCGCATTTCTCTTCTTGATTTCTTCAATCTGGCGTGCGTACTCGTTTTTAAGCGTCTCTATTTCTGAAGGGTCAGTCAGTGCCTTTGTTTTTTCTTCTAGTTCTTTTTCTAGCGACTTTATCTTCTCTTTTGCATGGATTTTCGAATATTTAATTTCTTTTTTATTCCATCTATCACCAGCGCCAATCCTGTAGCCTTTGTAATAGATTGAACCAGATGTTATGTCGTATAAATGCATGATGCAGCGACCTGTTGTGGATTTTCCGCATCCAGATTCGCCGACAATGCCAAACGTTTCTTTTTCTCTCACATCGAAAGAAATGTCGTGAACAGCTTTTAATTTCACATAATCCGGCCATCCGCCCAACTTAAAGAACATCTTAAGATGTCTTACTGAAAGGATAATATTTTGGTCTCTTAATTCTGGTTTTTGTTTTAGCCTTGAGTGACGGAATTTGATGTCCATTTGGAATTCAACGAGATCGCTGCAGGCGCGCCTATAGGCCATATCTGCGTCGTTGAATTTCTCTTCCAATTCTGACAATGCTTTTTCATCTTCGCCCTTTTTCTTGGCTGCTTTCAAAGCGGATTTGGCTTTTGAGAATTCAACATATGTCTCGCTTTTTGCTTTTCTTAGCTCGGCAAGTTTTGCCTTCTCTTCATCAATGTTTGATTCGTCTTTGGGCTCTTCAGGAACATTATGTGTTTTATCATCGAGAGTGTGCTCGGATGCTTCTAAAGAATCTGGTGAAAAATTCTCCTCTTCGTTAGCGGATGCAATTGTTGACACCCTCTCTTCTTTTAGTTCAGCGTCGGTGTTCAAATACGAGGATTGGTTGATGTTTTTATTATCTTTTTTCATTTTTAATCAATTCCCCCTCGTCATTTAACGCTTTATAAATTCTTTCTGAGACGATCTTTGGTGGCTCAACGTCTGGTGCTCCATCATATTCAAGCCATGTGGCTACCTTGTGCGTTGGGGTGATTTCAAAATATGGAGGCTCGTATTTGAAGTCAATGCCAAGAGCGTATTTGTTTCTAACAGCAAATGCATCTCCAACCGGAGGATAAATCATATCTGGCGGGGTGCCTGGAATTGCCTCTAATTTCTCCTTGCTATCAATATCAGGTATGGAGGAAAGTAGGGCCCATGTATATGGATGACGCGGATCGAAGAATATTTCCTTATCGGTTCCATATTCAACGATTTTTCCAGCATACATAACCGCGACTCTGTCAGCCATATTGGCAACAACGCCCAAATCGTGGGTGATGAATATAATCGACATTTGGTGCGTCGCTTTCAATTTGTTGATAAGCTCCAAAATCTGAGCTTGGATGGTCACATCCAGAGCGGTTGTCGGCTCATCGCAAATCAAAATATGAGGTTCGGCAATTAATGCTATCGCGATAACAATCCTTTGTCTCATGCCGCCAGAGAACTGGAATGGATATTGTTTGAATCTCTTTTCTGGTTCTGGGATGCCAACTTCTCTCATGACGTCAAGCGCCTTTTTCTTCGCCATCGCCTTGGTGATCCTTATTTGTGAGCGATAAGATTCAAAAGCGTCGGCTTTTTCTTTCTTAAGCGCATCCATTTCTTTAACGCCATGAATCGCTTCTCTTTCTGCCAAAAGCTGTTGCATCTTTGCAAGATGTTTGGCGCGTAGTATTTGCTTGTGTTTGTTGAAGAAATAATTGAGAGCGAACAAGCAATAATACGCTAGTTTTTCTTGATTTATTCTCTTTTCGGCCTCGTTTAATTCCTTTTGTTCTTGTTCATTTAATTGAATTGAGGCGAGTTTTGCATCGATTTCTTTCTCTTTTACCTCATATTCGTTCTTAAGGTCTTCTGCATGTTTTTTCGTCTCGACCTTCGCTTCGGCTTTCTTTTTCTTTAGCGCTTCTTTTAAGCCAGGAGCTTTTTGTTGATATTCCTCTTTAGCTAGAGCAATCTCTTCCTTTTTCTTTGTAGAGGCCTCCGCCAACTTGGATTTTTTCTCGGCTTTGACAGATTCCAATTCCGCTTTAATAGCCTCTGGATTGCTTGAGCTTTCCCTTGTTAAACCAGCTTCTTTTTTAGCTTCAGATTTAGCTTTGGAGAGTTCTTCTTCTAAAGCGGATATTTTTTTGTTCAGTTCATCTTTGAGTTCGTCAAATTCGCGATTTGCTTTCCTGATTCTTGAATTTCTGACCACTTTTGCATTAGCAAACGCAGTCAATTCATTTGCAATCAACTCATCATAATAGTTTTTTAGTTGGTTGGAATTGATAAGTAACGTCTCTGTTATTTGCTTTCCGATCTTAACGATTGGGTTGAGAGAAGATAGAGGATCCTGGAAAATCATTCCGATACGGTGTCCTCTGATACGATGATATTCTTCTTCGGATACCTGCATAAGGTCTTCGCCTTGATAAATAATCTGTCCGCCTTCAACAATCGCGTTGGGCGATAAAATCCCCATGATTGCCTTTGATGTGACGGATTTTCCAGACCCCGATTCACCAACAATGCATAATGTTTCGCCTTTATGCAAATCAAACGAAACGCCTCTTACCGCTTGAACCTTACCGTTGTCTGTTCTGAATGAGATGACTAGATTTGAAACCTCTAACACCTTCTCTTCAGAGGGTTTTTCAATAGAGTTTTGGATAATCTCTTTTTGTGAATTATTTAATTTAACAGCCATCTCACTCACCTCCTTTCAACGATGGATTGAACGCGTCTCTTAGTCCGTTTCCAAATAAGTTGAAGGATATCATCATAAGAAGCATTACAAACGACGGGAACAATATTAAGTGCGGGTAGGTAGTTATGAATTGCTGGTTATTAGCGAGAATAACGCCAAAGCTATCCATTCCTTGCAGACCTAAGTTCAAATATGCCAAAGTAGATTCTGAATAGATGACGCTGGTAATCATGAATACGCTTGATGTAACGATGGTTCCAACGGCGTTAGGCAAGATATGCCTAAAGATAAGCCTGAAATCGCTCGCACCAAGCGTTCTGGCAGCCAATATATATTCTCTATTCTTGTAACGATAGAACTGAGTTCTAGTCAAACTGGCTGTGCCAATCCATCCAGTTAGACATAGGGCCATGACGAATACACCGAATGATGAGCCAAATCTTACGATGGCTAATGTCATAACAACAATCCAAGGCACACCGCCGAGAATATCCGTGAAGCGTTCCATCAAAATATCGACCCAGCCGCCAAAATAACCTGCTATGGCGCCCCAAACGAGGCCAAAGACAAAGGTAACTGCAGCCGTAATGACACCGAGGACAAGTGATGTTCTTAAACCTGCGAATGTCATCTTAAGCAAGTCTTTGCCGTTATCGTCTGTGCCAAATAAATACCTTGGGCATGTTGTTCTATCAGGATATAGCAGTTTCCATTTGGTTAAATATCCGCCAAACTCAACTGCGACAACCTTTCCAGCTGATTTAACCTTTCCAGTGATAGCGTGATTTTCATCATAATGAAGAGGACAATGAATCTTGCCTTCCTCTGTATACTTGATTGTTGCAATAAACTCATCAACTTTTGCCTGTCTATCGGCTTTTGCGATGTCTTTTAGGTTGTCTAATAAGGAGAAATCGGCAGTAAGCCAGCCACGTGTTTGCCAGGTTTTCAAAAGATCTAACGTGATATCTTTTTCTGAATATCTATCTCCGAAAGCCGCTTCGTATGTATCGTATCTAAATGAGCCATAGAAGAATCTCGCGTGATATAAGTTTTGATTACCGTGCGAAGTGATCCAATAATATTCATTTGCGGATCCATCTTCCTTTTTAGCGGTGATTTGCAGGGTTTTATTAGCATCTAAGATAGAACAGTTATCCAATTCTTCTTTTTCATTTTCGTAAGTTGAAGCAAATTGAAGCTTTTCAATAACAAGGTTGTTGGTGCTGTTCTCCACCGAGTCTAATGTTATTGAAAGATGTGGTTTTTGCGCCGAAGCAGAAATGCGCCCAACGTCTTCGTCGATTGCGGAAAGCTGCTCTTTGCCGAATTCAAATTTTTGCTCGCCAACTCCAGCAACGTCTGCTCCTAATTGATATCTATGTTCTATGCTGGCATCAGTCGCATCGTTCCAAACGAAATAGACGGAATATTTTTCTGCAATGTTACCGAACCTCCAATCGGAGAAAGATGATGTGTCAGCAGTCTTAATAGTGACGCTGTAAGTTCTATCACCACTCACATCGAATGTATGCCCATCCCAGGACATTAATTCGGCTTGTTGGGCTCCGGCGGCAACATTAAGTCTAAAATATCCGCCGCTTGCGTACCTATTTACAGCGTTAATGTATGACATTTCTTCGAATTTTATCGCTTCTGTTCCGCCGATAATAGCAGATTCAACCATATCTGGAACGCTTCCACTCAATTCTCCGGTCTCATCATATTTTTCCCAGTCGGTATTGATGGCTATATGTTCATAATTTCTACATCCATCCCACCAGCCCGTTCCAGCGTCAAACAGTTTAGGGGCTAACTTATTCTCTGCGGCATGGCCAGTTGTAATATCGCTAGGCAAGGCCAACGGAAGAACCAATGTCAAAACTATAATAGAACCCAAGATAACCGCTCCAACGACGGAGGATTTGTTTTTGGCAAACCTCTTCATAGCGTCTTTGAAGAATGTTGTTGGTTTGGTTTGAATTTTCTGATCGAAAAGCTTTTTATCTTGTTGGGTCAATTGGAAATCATCTTTATCGATTTCGATGGTGTGCTCGATTTGTTTTGAATCAAGGTATGTAAACGAGGTCTTTTTCTTTTCCATAATTATTTCCTCGCTCCCATTCTTATACGCGGATCAATGAATCCATAGGATAAATCTAAGAATACTCCAGATAATAGACCTATCATCGTATATAACGACATATCCGCCAGCAAGACGTTATAATCCTGCCTGTTTAAGGCTGTAACGTATAACGTTCCTACACCAGGTATACCATAGAGCTGCTCTAGAATCATTGAGCCACCAAGCAAACCAATGATTTCAGCCAAAATAGATGGCAAGATAGGCACCATGGCGTTTTTCATCGCATGCCTCACTATCGATTGCGATCTAGTAAGTCCCTTGGTTCTGGCCAAAAGCAAGAAATCTGAACTCATGACTTCTGTTAATTCAGCTCTGGTGAAACGGCAATATCCGCAGATGGAGCCGAAAGATAAAGCCATTGTTGGGATGATATATCCTTTTATCTTCATTGGTAATGGCTGGGTTTCCAAAGGCCAAGTGGATGGCAAAACGCCCCATTCAAAAGCGAATAGATACAAAAGCAACGTAATCATGATGAAAGACGGAACAGAGATGAAAATCATGATGACAGTCGAAATGATATGATCAGTCATCTTATTCTTCTTCAAAGCGGCCCAAACGCCTAATCCGATTCCGGCCGGAACGGAAATTATCGCGGCGGGAAGATTGATTTTAATGGTTGTTGGAAGCCTTCTAGCGATAAGAGTCATCGAATCAACGTTTGGTTTGATGTAAAGGGATTTGCCCCAGTTGAATTCGGTAAAGATGCCTTTAAGCCAGATGACATATTGCTCATGCGCTGGGCGGAGATAGAAATAGTGATTGCCGCCTTTATCATCGACGAAATGCCATAACAAATCGCCGTATTTTGTTTGAGCTAGGTTGAATTCTAAAACATTTCCTATATTTACCTGATCAGTGAAAAAAGCAAATTTTGCTTCGTTTGTTCCTGCTGCAGGGTAAAATGGCAATTGCTTCATTAGAAAGAATGTTAGAGTGAGAATAATAAAAGCTGTTACAAACGCTAATAATATTCTTTCTATTGTGTATTTGACCATTTTTAATACTTCCCCTTTTAATAATAAATCTCAGCGGGGTTCACTTATAGGCTGAGGTGAACCCCTGCTGATTTTATTTTTGATGATGTCTTAAGGATTAAGAATCTTTGAATTAAGCTTCAAGAAGTCCTTCAATTCCATCGATTGGAACAGTGACAGAGACAGCAACTGAGCTTTCGACACCGTTGATGACTTGGGTGACATCAACGATGACTGCGACGAAGCCTGTTTTAGCAAGTGTAGCAGCAAGTCCTGTTTCGACGACATTGACAGTGATGGCAGCTGAGCCAACGCTTGTCTCTTCTTCATCAAGATATGTTACTTCTGCATATGTCTCAGAGAACGAATCCTCATAAGCTTCAACGTAATTGTAGTCTTTGTAGTAAGTGGCATAATACAAATTGCCTTCTTCATCCGCGCCAACAAATTCTTGGTAATACGCATATGCGCTGTCACCATCAACGAAATAGGAATCAAGGACAAATCCATCTGCAGTCATATCGACGCCGCCAGAGCCAGCGTTGAACGATAGCCATGTGTCTTTGATAGTCAAAGAATATTGATCTTCTGGGATGTCTAAGATGGTTTGCGCATCTTCATCGCCTTCCATTTCGGACAACACAACTTTACCGTTCTTGAATTCATAAGAGACTTCTAATTCTCCGGCTTCGGTGTATTGAGCTGAGACATTGTCGACAACAGCAGCGGCAACTTCTTCGCCTTGATAGGTGACAACACCATGGTCGACAGCGGCCCAAAGGGTGTTGTATGACCAGGTTTCACCTTCGTAGACAAGGTCTAATTCGGAGGTATCTTTACCCCAGTTGAGGGTGAAGCCGGATGAGTTGTCGGACTTCAAGACTTCCATGAAGTTGAGTGGGTCGAGAGAGTTTCCGGAAATTGATCCGAATCCAAGGTCGAATTTGCCAACTTGCAAGTGCTTGTCGTAAACGTCGGACCAAACATCAACAGATAAGTTGTTGAGTTCAAGTTTCAAATTGTTGGCTTTGGCTTTATCAGAATTGTTGAAGGCAGTCTCCACATATTCTTTGATGTCGCCGCCGTATGTTCTTGGCTGAGCAGCACTCATCCACCAGCAATCAATGCTGAGAGTGTCGTTGGCTTTGACATCGCCGGAAGCTAGCAATTCGTCGATGGCATCGTTGAACGCAGCCTGTGATAAGGCAAGGCTGAAGCCACTAGTTTCAACGGTGTCACCCCAGAAGTCTTCAAGAGCAGCAGCGTGCTGTTCGGTGACGTTATAAGCGATACCGTTTTCAGGATCTGACATATAGTTAGAAGCGAAGTAATTGATTGAAGCGATGCTTCCTCTCTTGGCCGCAAATTCGTCACGGTCAATTGAGTAGAACAAGCCTCTGATGAAGTTTTCGTTTGACATCCAAGGTTTGCATTCATAGGAATTGTCACCTAAACGGGCAACAGTTCCTTGGTCGCCGAAGAGTTCGTTCCACACTTCCTGCGTGCATGAATTAACATTTAATTTAAATACGGATGTACCTTTGGTTGTGGTTGTTCTCTCGTCGTCTTTGTATTCAGCAACATAATCGAGAGGAATTCCAGCAGCGTCAATCTTTCCAGCTAAGAATTGTTGGAATCCATAGTTGGAATCTGACTGACCGGCAGTCCAAATGTTGATATAAACGCCTGGGATTTGATAGATTGAAGAATCTGCTTTGATTTCAAACCAATCATCATTTCTAGCAAAGGCAACGCCTTTATCTTCTTCCCATGACTCTAGATAGAAGCTACCAAGAGATAGGGTGTTATCGACTGGAGTCAGGGTTTGGTCAGAGCTATAACCGCAGTATTCGAGTGGGTTAGCGCCGTTGTTTGTAACCAAGTTGAAGAACTCGAGGTTCAATGGCTGATAAAGGCTGCTAGCCAAGGCATACATGGCATAGAAGCGGTTGGTTGGAGCACCTAATGTGAAATCGAGATAATCTCCTTCTGAATCGGTGCCTGATTTTACGCCAACTTGCTCGAAGGCCGCATCATCAATACCATTTGTGGTGGCGGCGTAATACGCGCCAGCGCCTTTGATTGCAGAATAGCCAGTTTGTTTGGAAAGTTCTGTTCCGCGATAGTAATTGAATTTTTTGCACAACAAGACTTTGAAGGCATCAACATAGTCTTTCAATGTGACATATGTGCCATCAAACGCACGTCTGGATTCGACTATGGATCCAGTGCGATATGCGACTCCGCCTTCTTCTCCTGTTCTGACGTAAACACGCCATGTATCAGAAGTGGCTTCTGGGTCGTCTGGATATGAAGCAACTCCGTCTTTGACGATATATGGCTTATCTTTTGTGGATAAGACGCCATACCAGTCATAACCGGTTTTTGTTGCATTCATTTTTGTTCCGAAATATGCAGACGAAATATAAGAGGCGAAATCATCTACCTGAGAACCATTAGCATTCAACGCTAAAATAGTTCCTGGATCGGAAGTGTCATAAGTATTGTAATAAAGTGGTTTTACAACTTCTGCATTAGTAAGAGGGGTTGTTAACGAACCTTCTCTTAAAATGCCGAAACCATAGCCAGAGATGTAGTTTTCTGTGCCCTTAACGACACGCGGGTTGTACATGACGTATCCACCATTTTCAAATAGTGGAAGGCCAGTGATCATGTTATCGACTGCATATTTTTCGAGAGCTCCGAGAATGTCGGTTCTTTCTGCCGAATCAGCGCCGATAAGCGAAGAAATACCCGTTTTTCCCTTTGGAACATCTGGGATACTGCTTCCAGAAGAGTCAGATGTGTCAGATGCTTGGGAAGTGCCGGAATCTGAAGTTGGGGTGGTAGTTGTTTCAGGGACGGTTGTGCAAGACGCCAAGAGAGCAACTAATCCAAGTGACCAGATAACCGGGATCAACTTTGCTTTTTTCATAAAGCTAATTCCTCCTTTCAATGCTTTGGAATATGTAAATTATTTTTTGGGTTAATGGAAAAATGTCAATAATTAATTTTTAAAGTATTTGTTTTTGGTCAATTAAAGCGCTATCATCCAGCAATTTGCGCACTATATACAAGGTATAAAACAAGGGAAGCGACTATCAAAGCACCGCCAAAAGCTAAGAACGGCCAAAAGAAGTCATAGTGTTTTCTTTTCCTTTCTTCTCTCTTTTGCGTGACATAGTCAGTGTAGTCCTCATATTTCTTTTCTTTTTTATTCGCCCGAGGATTCATATGCCAAAAAAGATCTCTCACCCCATATACAATCATGTTGAACGCACCAAATCTAGCGACTAGCCAAAGGCAGCCAGAAAGGAAGACGATGCCGCCGCCATAGAATAGAGCGTTCATCCAGCCGACCATTGAATAGTCTGATTTCATGAAGAAGCAAAAGCAAAAGGCGCCAATAGCAAAAACAGCAACCGATGGCCACAAAATCAAATTGAATCTGATTCTATCGCTCATGGATGCTATTTTAATTCTATTTTGTTTTATTTAAAAGTTATTCGGCAACTTCTGGAAGAGTAACTACTGTAGTTCCGTACTCTGAGAAACCTAATTCCAAAGAAAGGCTTCCGGAAGAGGAACTTCCATCGACATAGAATTTATCGACTAGCTTATCGGCGTTGAATGTCACTTTCATGTCAACGGTGTATTCGCCATATGAAGCATGGGTGCTATACAAATCGTTTTCATCCTTCTTCCATTCAAGCAATGCGGCTTCATTTGTTATCTTAAATAAAGATTCTGCACCATCCTTGAATTTATTAAGTTCTGCAGGGATATTGATTTCTTCTTTTGTCCATTCATCCCCTGCTTTGACAAATTTTGTCGCAGTTTCAGATTCAAAATAAGATTTGGCGTTTCCTTTTTTCTGCAACTGGTAGAATTGGTCTTCCGCCCCTTCTGCTGAAATCTTAAATTTCCCGTGGTCGAATTCGTATAGAGAATTGGCCCATGTGCCTGAAGCATTGTTATCAAGCACCCTGACCGTGAATGATTCGTATTCGTAATAATATTTAGCAGTAGCTCTGATGTTGGCTTTCACCGCTTGGCTATGAGCTCCACAGCTTGCAAGCAGCAATACGGCAGGCATAGACATGAGAAATAATTTCTTTTTCATATTTTTCACCTCGTGTTTTTATTATACATTGTTCGTTTGTTTGTTTAAATATTATCTAAATTTTTAGGTTTTTATATAATAACCAAATTGTTTTCAATATAATCAAATAAGCGAGGTAAGTGTATGAGCAAGGCAGACCAGATATTCATAAACAATATGAAAGAAATTATGGAACATGGGGTTTCCGATGAGAAATACGATGTTAGGCCCAAATGGGAAGATGGGACGCCCGCTCATACGATAAAGAAATTCGGAATAGTTAACGAATACGATCTCCAAGAAGAACTCCCGATTCTTACCATAAGGAGAACCGCTTTTAAGAGTTGTTTGGATGAAATCCTTTGGATTTGGCAGAAAAAGAGCAACAACATCCACGACCTTCACTCCCACATCTGGGATTCTTGGGCGGATGAAAATGGCTCAATCGGCAAAGCATATGGCTACCAACTCGGAAAAAAAGCAATCTACAAAGAAGGCGAGTTTGACCAGGTTGATAGGGTGTTATACGACCTTAAACACAACCCAAACTCCAGAAGAATCATGACTAACATTTACAACTTTGAGGATTTGCACGAGATGAATCTCTATCCATGCGCCTATTCCATGACTTTCAATGTCGAAGGTGATAGATTGAATGGCATCCTCAACCAAAGAAGCAACGACATGCTTACCGCGAACAATTGGAACGTTCTCCAATATTCGCTTCTGATAATGATGTTCGCCCAAGTATCGGGATTAAAGCCGGGCAAATTAATACATGTCATCGCGGACGCTCACATTTACGATAGACACGTCGGTTTGGTGAAAAAGGTAATCGCCAAACCACAACATCCCGCCCCAAAACTAAAAATCAACCCAAATGTCAAAAACTTCTATGACTTTAAGCTTGAGGATTTTGAATTGATCGATTATCAATATGAGAAATTAGAGGAGAAAATCCCTGTAGCGGTATGAACCACAAATTAATTTCGATTCTACATGCCGATCTCAAATATGGGATTGGCAAAAACAACGGCCTTGTTTTTTCTTTGCCAGAAGATATGAAATTTTTTAGGGCCACGACAAAAGGACACGTTGTTGCGATGGGGGAGAATACTCTCCTCTCGTTTCCTAATTCAAAGCCACTGAAGAGCCGTACGAACATCGTCCTTTCCCAAGACGCATCCCACAACTATGAAGGATGTGTAAATGTTCATTCTTTTGATGACTTTCTTTTGAAAATTAAGGGGGCATTAGAGAATGATGACGTGTATATCATCGGAGGTGCCTCTATCTATAAACAGACTCTTCCTTATGTGGATGAAATTCTTCTAACTAGGGTGCATGAGGTATTTGACGCTGACGTGTTCTTCCCTGACTTAGAAAAAGAAGGTTCTTTCGTTCTAGTTAGCGAAAGCGAGCCAATAATCGATAACGGCCATAAAATAACATTCTGCGTATACAAAAGAAAATAAAAATCCCTGCAAATCCTTAATATGTTGAAGAACCGCAGGGATTTTATTATTGTTTTGCGCAGTTAGATAACGTTCCTAACGAAGAATATGCATAAACTCCGCTATAACTGCCTGGAAGTGATTTGGTCGTAATGGTACCAGATGCGAATGTCAGAAGATATGTTCCATTGCTATAGGTTCCGCTCTTGGAGCTTGAGGTTATTGAAGAAGAATTGCTGAACGATGCTGCGCACTTCCCAAATGTCACAAGCGTACCTCCAGTTACATAGGCTTTGTTATAATCACCAACATCTAGCGAAGACGCAGTCATACTTGATGGACCACAGGCAATGACGACTCCTCCGCTTTGTTTATAATCTCCATTGCTATCAACTCCATCGGTATCACCAGAAGCAGGAACTGCAGCAAAGAGATATCCATCTGTCACTTCGATTAGCGGGGTTAAGCCTGCCGTGTTGCTATTGTCCCCAGCGTTTACGGCGTCATCAGTGGCATAAGCGTAAGACGTTCCGCCACTTATATGGATTTGATTTCCTTCTAATCCTTCGTAGCTATTTGTTACAGTCAGATTGCCGCCACTTATGTATAAGTTTGCATCTGCGTGAACCCCATCATCACTTGCGTAGATTGTGGTATCGCCGCCTTTTATGTATAGATTGCCTGCGCCAGTCAACCCCGATTCAAACGCTTCACCATAATTTGCATGCAAGCCATCATCATATGCCTTGATGTTGATCGTTCCATCAGCGATAGTAAGCTCGTTGGCGGCTTTGATGCCTTTGGCGCTTACGTCTGATTTGTCGGTGTTGCCTTCTTCTTGCATGCCACCTGGGCCCATACCTCCCATCCCGCCTTGCTGTTGGGAAGAATAATTGGTCCATGATCCTGTTGAGATGGACGAACCGCTCATTGAGAATGTGCAAGTATCATAATTTTGGTTGATCGTGCCTCCAGAGCTACAGGCAACATAGCTGGTCAAAGAATTTGAAGCACCGGTATTAAACGCGAAGATCTTGAATGATTCATATGAGGAAGGTCTTTCTACTTCATAGTAATAATATGTTGTATTACGACCTCCTCTCATGCTAGTTAGATATGTGGCATCAGCCCAAGAACCAGTGGAGGTATCGTCGCCATAGAAATAAACGCTGTATCTGTATGAAGACGAATATGATGTTGTTCTTAGATACATCTTTTCAGTGGATGAAGAAACAATCTCATCTGTATATTCAGAATATTTGTTTGTGAGGATGTTGATTGTTGGGTGAGTGGCGATTGTCGAATCGTCTTCGTCGACACCTTCTTCTATCAAAACATCATAAGCAGCATCAATGCCGTCACAGGCTGAATAAATATTTAGAGTTCCGCCCGTTATCGTCACGGTTCCCTTTTGTTTTCCGCTGGAACTAGTTCCGTTGTCACTGGTTTTCAACCCATCACCACCAGTTGAAATAGCGGTTATATCACCAGAGGTTATTTTAATGGAGTTGCTTCCTTTTATTGCGTTATTAGGCGCGGTGACTTTCAATGTCTCTTTTTGGATTTTCAAATCTTTGCTGGTATGGATGCCATTGTTATAGCTACCAGTGACTTCTAAATAGCCAGTTCCAGCGAATTTGAGGTCAGATTTTGCATAAATCGCCCCTCCTCCCTGCGTTTCGTCTTCGCTTTCTTCTAATGGTCTTAAATCAGTGACATAGTTAGATGTTTTTTTCTTGGCTTTTATTTTGACATTATCCGCAGAGGCGACATATACAGGTGAGTTTTGATCGTATGATATCGAAACCCCGTTAAAATCCAATTCTACGTCGGAATCTCCCGCATCAGTTTCCGGAACATTAACATAAATCTGGCCGTTTAATGTTCCGCTTAAAGCATAGGTTCCATATGAAGTAATTGTGTAGATATTCCCTTCTTTGCTATATTCCCCGTCGGTTGTGCTGATGAGGAAATCGCTTTCCTCAACACTAGAGGATGATTGGGATGAATCCTGAGCTGCTTCGGATGAGGTTGCTGAAGTTTCACTTGTTGCGCCTGCGCTTGTGCCTTCAGAACTTTCTTTTGAAGAAATGGATGATTCTTCACTCGATTGGACGCTTGATTCACTAGCACTTATGGATGTATTTTCCATTGAATTAGTAGAATTGCCACTGCTCGAGGATGATATGCGGTCGGTGCCACACGAAGACAAGGCAAACGCTGCGCTAATGATTAATAATTTGTATAGGTTCTTGTTCATTTTTCCGCCTCCTATACCCAAATATTAAAAGGCTTACTTAAATTCTACTTAAAAAATAACCTAAAATTTAGCGAAAATGTTTCCTTCAGTCCTCCAAGGATAATTAGACTTTTCATTCAATATTGACCATTGGTTTTTGGTGCTATTTTATTCATTTTTGCATAATAAAGTGGTATTTTTTATACGTATGAAATTTGTTAAGCAGATCCCAAATATCGTAACAGGAATAAGAATAGCCGCCGCTATAGTACTGATATTCATTGAACCGCTGTCTCTTCCATATTTGATAATTTATGGGGTTTGTGGGCTAAGCGATGCTCTTGATGGTTTCCTCGCAAGGAAATTAAAAGCTACGTCAAAATTCGGTTCAGTAATCGATAGCATTTCCGATATTGTTTTCTATTCCGTCATGGTCGGAACTCTCTTCCCAACAATTCTAGATATATTTGGAGTGGCTCATTTGACAATGGCTGCCGTTGCTTTAGCAATGCAAGTTGCAGCATACGTTGTATGTGCGATCAAATTCAGGAAATTCTCAGCAGTCCATACCTATCTTAATAAAGTTCAAGGCCTCTTCTTCTTTGGCTTCCCATTCAGTCTCATTGGATTAAATGTCATAGCCTACAACACATATTACTTTATAGGCGCTTCAATCGCTTTGCTTGCAGGACTTGAGATATTACTAATTCACTGCATAAGCAAAACATATAACGAAAGAAATAAATCTATTTTCCTATTAAAAAGAAATCAGAAAGAAATAGAAGAACAATCCGCTTAGCGGATTATTTTTTTGGCCATCCAGTTCCATCAACCAGACTTTCGTTTGTGAGTTTTCCACTCGCCATCAAATCGCCAAAAGCCTCACTCATCTCATCGGTGGAACCAATATAAATCGCATATGAGTATTTAAGCGGTATGAAATCAACCATCTTCCTGACAACCACCGGGCAAATGTAGTTATAATTCAGAACAGCATAGCTTGGAACGTAATCAGAGTCATCAAAATGGAATGATTTTTCGCTGAATCTT
This sequence comes from Bacilli bacterium, assembly GCA_017468925.1. Lineage (GTDB taxonomy): Bacteria > Bacillota_I > Bacilli_A > RFN20 > CAG-826 > UBA4951. The sequence goes on from JAFUHI010000015.1 coordinate 108,713, forward strand.
CTATTCGTATCCTCCGAGAAATAGTTTGTGGAATGACGGCCTCTTGAGCCTACAAAACGGTCGGCATTTGGCATATAGATTCCTGCGCCGAATTTATTCTGATTAACGTAAGCGCACCAGTTTCCAGGGACCGTATTCCCTTTTAATGAATAAACGTATTCTCCACTCGTTGCTTGGTTCTTGCTGGTCTTATCTTGCTGCCTTCCGTTGATTTCTCCAACATTTTCGTCAAATATCGTCCCTTGTCTTGTCTCGCAATAGAAATAATTAAGCGGTTGGACGAAATAAGTCGCTGGAGTTTCTTGGTTTCTAGAAAGCAAAATATTCTCATCGTTCGATATGAATTGAGAGAAGTCGGTATATGAGTTATCAACGATGAGCATTCCATCGCCACCAAAACTATAATTAGTCTCGATATAACCGTTTGCCTGATCGTTATCAAAGAACCAATCCTGGGCTTTTGTTTTTATATAGATGTGATCCTTTTTGTGAACGAAATCTATGATTTGAGGGTTCTTATACCCTGCAGATCCGCACTGGATTGGGTTATATAACGTCACACCGGAAAGACCCTCGTAGATCAATTCAGTCTGGGGATCGTAACCGTTAGCCTTGGTCGCGTTCAAATAATATGAAGGCTGGATTTCTCTGCCAAGGTCATAGATATTAACAAAATTCACATCATCTGAAATGACTTGATTGACGTAATCTGGGTCTATGTCCCTATCGATGCAAACATTACCGTCATTATCAAGATATTCGTATATGTCTTGATCAACGCGCTTGATTGTTTTGATGCATCCTCCATGTGTCATAGAAGTCCCAAACACCAAAGTATCGTCGGTGATTGTCATATCTTTATAGATATTTTGCTCGCGGGGAGAGACGCCTGCTTCTTCAAAAATAATATTTCCTTCTTTTTCTTCCACGTTCTCGAAATCTATCGTGGTTATGACTTTCTTGAAATTGCCATAGGCTCCATTTCTGAAAGCGTCTAAAAATGTAGTGAAGACATTTTCATTCGCCTTGATATAGAATTTCTCGCTATTGGTGACGGTTGGGTCTTCCGAATCGTAATAATTGATATGGCCAACCAAGTTGACGTCGCTAGTCACCTTTAGCCTCATGTAATTGTTTTCCCCTATATCCCTATAGATGTCATAGGAAACCACAAATTGTCCTGGCTTTTCGGCGTCATACGCCGGTAACTTTTCGTTTTTTGTCGAATAATGGATTGGAGAGAAGGTGTATTCGTCTAGCGTATATTCCTCTTCTTCCACCTCTGGGGCGGGGCAAGTGTTATTTTGGCATGACATCAGCATTGATATGGCCGCTAACGACAAGATTGATATTCTATTGATTCGTTTCATTTTCTTCCCCTCCTCATAAAACGCTGACGCTGCGTAGCCTTAATTCAGGCCCGCTGAACTCAAATCTTACTTTCGCAAGATAGAATTGCTTAAATTCATCTGGGATTATTAACGTCACTGTGTCCCATTCGTATTCGTTCATGTTCGCCCTTATGGCCGTGCCATTGAAATTAAGTTCCGAAATGGTTGATGTGTCTCCAGATTCGCCTAGAGTCGTTCCGAAACGGAAATTGAAGTTGATAGACCCTACATCGGTTCTATTTTGATAAACAAAGTTAATCGTTGTTTTGTTTTCTAGTTTGATATTGAAGCAAGTATGAGGCGTCATGTAATTCTTTTGATATGTCGTCGTATATCCAATATACATTGATGCGCTCATCCATTGCTGATCAGCATATTTGGTGAAGATGGAGCAAGTATTGATTTTGTCGTATGAATAGTCTAGATAAGCAGACCAATCCATCATATTAAAGACGTTTTCATAAGATTGATCGTAACGGATTGCGTCTTCTCCTGGGTCAAATTCAATCGCTTTAATAGTCAAGCTTCCTGTGCCATAGAACTTAATCCTTAGTCCCTTCAATATACCTTGCTCACCCGCAAGAAGAGACGATGATATTCTCTGTGTCTTAGACCCTTTGGCCTCTTGATCAAAGACGAATTCATGCCTGAATTCATTTTCTCCAACCGTGAGGAAGACTTCTATTTTGGTCAATGATGAATTCCTTGGTTGGACGAACTGCAGTTCAATTGCCTCATAGCCTCCTAAAGTCATTAATCTTTCAACTGTGGTGCTTACTTCCGCCCCATCGGTTGCGACATCGAATTTCGTTCCCATTGAGTTTTGATTGAATGATAGTTCAACCTGTTCATTTGATGTGAGACCAAAGAAGCTCTTATCATTGAAGTTGATGCCCTGGATATCGTATGGTTTATAGTCTTCGAGGGTAATACTATTAAGAAGAATCGCATTATCCACTCCAACAGGATCGTATCTAAGCTCTATTTTCGTTAATTTGCCGTACATCTCGCTTCTACCGAATAGATTTAAAATGAATTTCTTTGATTCGATCATTCTGCTATCCATGGAAATGGTAGTCACAAGCAAATCGTTTTCGTCATTGTGCAAATACAAGGAGAGTTCTTTTCCATAACCTAGATTCTGCAAGGTTATAGCAAATGTTGGCTTCTCGCTTAAATCGATTTCTTTCTCGACATTGAATTCAATTGAAGCGGTCGGCAGCTCTTCTTTTCTCAAAGAAATCTCATTGTCTGTGTGCAATAGCAACCCGTCTGTTTTTTCATAATAATCAAAACCTTTGATTGAAGAAGAGATTATAGAATGAGAGTCTTTTGGGAAAATTAACCCAAATTCAGGGGAGATTTGCGCTGATTTTGCTTCATCTAGCGACTCTTGAGAGTCATTTTGCAATTTATTAATAATCTCCGTGGTGTCAACAACATCCACTTTTTTATATATCCCCTCAATCGAACGGAATAGGAACTCATTCATATCGTCTCTGCTAGTGTTTCTATAAGTGGTTTGGAACCTAAGTGAACCTAGGGTTGGCGAAGTCCCCCACACGGAATATCCATCGGTATAGATACTTGATAGATCGAAATCAAGATATGTCCATGGGTCATTCTCATCCATATTCCTCTGCTCAACGCTTAAGTCTTTGCGGATCATATAAGTGTCGTTATAGTTTCCAGAAGTTTTTGAATAAACACCATTATCGAAATCAACATACGCGGTGAAATATAAGTTGATGTAGCTGCAGTTCCCAAGGTTTTTAAATGTGAACCTAAGCACCTGCGAGTGGGTTATATCTAAATTCAAATCGAATTCAAGGTATGGGTCTCCGATTGTTGGGGTGTAGCCCATATTAGCATATGTGCAAACCTCTCCGTTAGTGAGTGTTCTTTTTTCAACCCATCCTTCTTCAGAATCTTCGACGTATGAACCTAGTTTCGTTGTCACATTCTCATAGAGATGAGTAGGTAATATCTCTCCTTCAAAAGAGGGTGAATCCGCGACATATATACCCTCGCTTCTCCCCATGTAAACATTCGTATCATCATTAATTGGGGAGGAGAAATCGAATGGGATTGTGTGCTCTTCGTTTGCAAAGCTGCCAAGATATCTATAGCCAGCGGCATAAGAAGGATATTCCTTTATATATGTGCCTGCGAAATTTTGTTGGCTCTTTACTGGGGTTGGATCATCGCCTAGATAATAATTAACAACGCAGGACTTCTCCCATTTTGCGTATAACGTCATAGAATGCTCGACAAGATCCTTCTTGAAGTCCCATTCAACAGTCAAATCCTTGCTGGTATACCATCCACTTACATCAAGATTATCTGGATTGTCATCCATGAAAAATACACGTGGCTTCTTGGTTATTTTTTTCCCTATGCGAACTTCTTGGTCTTGGATTTTGTTTGTCTCATGCTCCGTGTTCGCATCAAAATGAATCGTTACATATTGGCCTTCGTCTTTCCCTGTGGAACAATCGGTATTTTGACAAGAGGCCATAAAAGAAACGACCCCGATTAAGAAGAGTGATTTGATAAAATTCCTTGTTGTCATAATGCCTCCTTATAGCTTTAATCCCGCTGCAAATTCTCCACTCTTGAAGTAACGCATGGAGATGATTGTTGTAACAATTAACGGCAATGAGGAGATTATATACATCGCATACATCCCTCCATATTGAATTGATTGGTTATCAACCAATGAATACATCTTTGTCATCAATGTGGTGTAGTTTCCATCCAAGAATAAAGAAGCCCATAGGTATTCGTTATAAACACCGGAGAACGCTCCAACGAAATAATAAAGGATTATCGGCAAGGCAAGAGGGATGGTGATATGCAAAATAAGCCTAAAGTCATTCGCCCCTTCTATTTTCGCGGATTCATATAAAGTCTTCGGCTGTTGAGAGAAGAATGTCCTCATTAGGAACATACCAGGCGCCTGACATCCTCCAAGCATTGGCAAAATATAACCAATATAGTACAGATTGTCTTTGCCTAAATGCATATGGTCCCTAATTAAAGGCAACAAGATTGGATATCCAATAATAGAAGGCACAAGCAAAATAGATATAAAGACCATAAATACAAGATTTTTGAAATAGAAGTCTTTAAAAGTGAGGATATACGCCAAAAGGACGACGATTATCGTCTCCAAAACCGCTGTTATCAATGCTATAAATATTGTTTTGATGAAATACGGTCCAATCGATTCCCAAGCGACCGAGAAATTGTCCTTTATAGCCACAAACATCGTATTCCATTCAGGTAATGCAAAGATATTCGCGGCAACTTGCTCATTTGTCTTCATCGAATTCAAGAACGTTATGATCAAAGGCAATAACGAGAAAGCCGTAGCGAATGTGACAAAAGTCAAAATGATTATTTGTTTCCAAAGCTTTTCATGCGATTGGATCGGCCTGGTTTTGGATTGAACACGTAATCTCTTGATCATAACGCATCCCCCAATCCTTGGTCTTTTTGCATCTTGAAGTTGGCGGTGACCGCCGCTAGCAAGAAGATGAATATAAGTGTGGCGTAAGCGCTAGCCATGCCATAATCCCCAGATACTTTCATCGCTACATACATGTTCTCTACTGGTGTTACCGTGCCTGCGGATTTAAGCATATAGGTTCTAGCATAGTTTTGCGCAGATGCGATAAAGGTTGTAACAAAAATGTATTTTATTTGAGGCATGATTAAAGGCACGTCTATTTTTAAGAATCTTCCAACGACGCTTAATCCTTCTAGTTCCGCGGCTTCATGGTAGTCGCTAGGTATGTTCATAAGCCCGCCATAGAAAATCAAATATCCACCAACAAACGGGAAGCCCATAAGAAGCAACGACCATCTTGATATATCTCGGTTGGCGAGGAATTGAACTGGTTGCCCATTAAAGAATTTCACAATGGAATTCAACACACCATAATCACCGAAAATACCGATTCTCCAAATAAGCATTGAAGCAATACCAGGGATTATTGCAGGGATAAACATCGCGGAACGAATGATTCCTGAATATTTTTTGTTCCGCATAATGGTCAAACAGAAACCAAAAATAAGAGGAGGGACTATGCCTAGTATCAAATCAAAGACGAGGAAAAAAAGCATATTTCCCACCGAAAGCCAGAAATTCTCCTCGTTGAATATTCGCACATAGTTAGCGAAATTGTTCCAAATGTATGCAGGCTTCTCTGCGGTGTAATCAAAGAACGATAAAGCGATCGAACCAAACGCCTCGTAGTAGCAGAATAATATCAGCATAGCCACAAAAGGAATAAGGGCAATATAAGTGAACTTATTCTTCATCACGTCCTTAATTATTGTTTTGGTTTTAAACATCACGTTTCTCCGCTTATGGGCTAAGAAAGAGACGAGGAAGAATAAAATCCAAATGACGCTGATGATTAAGAAGGCCACGAAGAAGCCGACTATGACGCTTTTCATCGCGAATCTCGCTGGCTCATAAGAAGAAGCGACGAAGCTATTTTCCGCCACACCCCTAGAGTCAACTGACTTATAGTTTCTCATTGCGACGCAATTCGAGTCTGATGAATCGCCTATGATCGAGAATATCTCAAAGTTCGCATCAAATGTGCATATCGTCTTTTCTTCGTCTAATGACACGATTGATATGGTCTGTGAGTTGGCGAACATCACAAACATTGAATTTGCTAGATCATTATATCTGACGCAGCAGAAATCACCAGAAAGCTTCCTGCCGCCTAAATCTATCGTTTCAACCGGCATCGCTAAACTCGAAAGAGTCACATCTCCATAGGATGTATCTACCAGAACATTTTTATCGATTGAATAAATCTTATCGTCCGACCTGTTCGCAAAATAGAATTTATCCAGCACATTAGAATAAACGGAGCCACCCATATTGAAATCGCCTGAATAAACGATTCTTTGGCAATTGTCGTCTAAATAATAATCTGGTATTACAAACGTTCCTTTCAAAGCATCGTACGAATCACACCAATCGTTATTCGCGGAAAGCTCTGCTGCTGCCTTTTCTTTTGCTAAAGCAATCGTATTGCTGCTAGATGCCTTGACATAATAAGATTCCAGTTCGTTCTTTTTCATCAAGTCGATTTCTTGATCACTAATGCCTAATTTCTCTTTCTTGCTTTCGTCTAATGACTTCAAATATCCCCGCAAATACGCGATATAATTATCTGATGCAGCTTTGAAATAGTTAATTTGCTCGCCGTTTTTGTTGTAGTCCAACATTGATTTGGATACAGAAATCAAACCGCCATCTTCGAGGATATAAACATTCTTATCGTCAATGACTATGTCCCATACCCCCGTTCCATAGGCTAAAGGTCTTATCGTTTTGCCACCAAAAGAGGAGGCGGATGTATCAAATTCCCACAATGTTTTTTCAGCGACCGGTCCTTGATGGATATTAAGCAAATCGAATTCTTTGATAACGAATGCGTTATCGCTATCGGTATAGATGGAATAAGCGACTGGATTTACTTCATCCCAATTGGTGCCTATATGTGAATATCTTGATTCAACCAAATAATAGTCATCGCTTATAGACAACTCTTCTCCTTCTTTTATGAAGGTGAACCAGTTTCCATTCGAATCAATTGCCGCAAAACGCTCTTCACCGCCTATCGAAGAGAAATATTTATATGAAAGGCGTTGCAAGCTATTCGGCAGCAAAGAATCAATCGTCCCATCGGCTTCGAGTTTATTCGTGATTGCCTTGATTGGCTCGTATATTTTCTTCTCGCTGCCGCTAGATAAGTCGTAACTGACTAAATAATTGTCGCTTGATAAAAAGTAGCTGGTGCTATCTGCTTCAATTAACGACCTAAGCTTCTCGCCATGCAGCTCGGTAGTGTCTTTTTGCCTAGGAATAAGACATCCTAGAACCACTGCGGCGGCAATAAAAATAATAGAAAGGCTACCAAAAATGATGAAAGAGGTTTTTGCCCTCTTCTTATCTTTTTCGTCGATTATATATTCATCAAATTTGGGTTTGTTTTTCATCGTTTACATGCCGTAATGTGGCTGTAGATATAAATCTGTTGGCCATTTATATTTCTCGCACAAAAGCTTCATGTCTTTGAAGCAGGCATCTGCCCATTTGTTGGAGAAGGAATTGACCGTAAGCGGGGTACCGACATTTTCCATAAGCAACTGTCTCCAGTTCTCAACGATGCAGGATTCGGTGTTTTTCATACCATTGCAATAACGGACACCAAAGGAGATGAATGGGTTTGGGTCAACGTTGCCATTGAACTTAATCGTGCGATTTGATGTATCAAAGAAATCCGTCCATTCTTTTGGGGTAACAACGCTTGTTTTGACGGATGAAATACCTTTTGGAGAAATGTTATTTTCCGCCAAACCTTTGTAATATATTGTCTGTCCATAAGGAGAGAGGAAGAATTTGATAAAATCTTTGTTCAAATTCGTTTGAGCGGAGTCACCACGATGGTTGATGACGGAGATAAAGCCTCCGTTTCCTCCGATATCTCTAGTCAAAGTGTCTTCGGAAACTATCTTCTCACCTTCATAATCTCCAGATTGGAATTCTCCCGACACCATTCTTGGGTAGTCAAAATACCCGACTTTGAAATTATCAGTGACCTTTTTTGTGTAATTCAATCCGAATCCTTGGTAATCGAGGATTATCTGAGGAGATGAGGTTCCACGGGATTGGCTTACAAAAACATCGCGTAACGGCTGGAATTCAGTCGTGTCGACGTTTTCCATCAAATGTCCCTTCATTTTGTGGAGCTGGGAGACAAAATCCTTGTAAACCTCGCTCTTAAATCCGACATATCCAGGACCGTATTCGGTATTCTCATCAAACAAAAGATTGAGGATTTTGCAATATTTGGTTCCATAGCCCGCTAAAGTCTCGACATCAGGTCTAGTTGGCAAATAATTATCCCAAGTATCCCCTGCTTGGGTGTATTTGTAGAATTGTCTGTAGTAATAATCACCATAGATGCGGAGCAACCAGGTGAATTGAAGAGATTGGACGCTTGAGGCGCATAAGGTGATGCCTAAAGGATTGCTATATCCCGCTTCTTCCATCTTTTCGCACAAGGAAATCAAATCATCCCATGTCTCAGGGTATCCTTCTGCCCCGCTGGCATTAGCCCATCCTTTTGCTTTCGCTGCGGATAAAGCAACTTCATTTATGAACCAGCAAGATTGCATTATTTCCGAATTGACGATGAAGGCATTTCCGCTGGTGTCAGCAACTGATGACCTATAGGCTGCAGGATCAAGGACTGTATTCCAAATAACATCTTTTCCGCAGTAAGCGTTTTTCGCACTGAATTGGGTAAACATATTAACGCAGGCGTCGCTCGTGTAACCATAACCGAGGTTGCCTTCACAAATATCCCAATCGGTGTTTGGATTAAGCAATTCCTGAATCATTCTTTCCTTGTATTGGCCACCGGAAAGATTGTCATTGACGTTGACTCTTACCGCTCCTCCATGCAGTCTTTCATATTCGGCTGCAACCTTTTTCCACCCATACTGTGTGCCTTCGAAATCCAAGCAGACATCTATTTTTCCAGATTGCTGGTCAATGCTGCCTTTATCTGGCAAAAATTTAGCGTTGAATCCTTGGCCCAATTCAGAAACTGAAAGCGGATCAACGGTGATTGTGCCTTTCTTCTCGCTCTCGCCTCCATTATCTCCGCCGCAAGAGGCTAAGATAATAGCGGCCCCCGCCACCAACAACGTTTTAAGCAATTTCTTTTTCATAAAATACCTCGCTTTCTATATAAATTTATTTCCTTTTTCTTCTAGCAAAGAGCGTTGCTCCAGCGGCTAAAGTCATAAGCGAAACCGCAATGGATGTTCCTATTAACGCACCTCCGCAACCACGAGATGAACTTGGCTTTGCATCTTCTTTTTTGGAAATGGCAGATATCTCTGCTTTTAGGTTGGCAAATATTCTATCAACTTCTTCCATGCTTGTTGCTTTTTCAATGTCGCTTCTAGCAGAAGAAGTGAGATTTACGATGGTTTTCCAATCATCCTCGGAATAATCTTCTGAAGAGAAAGATGCTGAATAGATGTTCAATTGCGCAATTACTTCTCTCTTATGCACCTCTAACGCCTCCGCATCTTCCTCGGCTTTGGTTGGAAGTGTATCAACGTATTCTTTGTATTGAGTCACGATTTCATCCATGTCCGATGTATCACTAGTCGCATCCAAATCATCGAGTGCTTTTTGCATAGCCTCGTCTTTTTGTGTTTTGGCTTTGCCATATTCGACATCGGCTTTATATGTGCGGACTTCTTCTTTCTTCCCGTCACGATATTGATCGATAGCATTCAGTTCTTCAGCGGTTGGAAGTAAATCGATTAGGGCCTTAGCCTCTACGACTATTTCTTCTACGATGCCTAATGACTCTGCTGCATCTATATCGGAAGAGGCTTCGGAAATAATCCTGGCTCTTTCTTGTGCTTGCGCTTCTCTATAAACAACGTCTTTTTTGTAGTTGGCTAGTTCGTTTTTATATTCTTCTTTTCTTGAATTGAATTCCTCGATCGTTTCTTTGTCTGGGATACCATCGATTACCGCTTTATATCTTTCAAGTATTTGGGAGATCTGGCCTTCGCTTGCAGCCGCGTCTATTGCTTCTTTCCCTTCTTCAATCGTCGAGGCCAAGATTGATTGCTGGGCTGGCAAATAGTCATCAGGCGATGCATATTCTTCAAGTTCACTCTTTGCTGCTTCTTTGGCCATCACGAGCGTTTCTTGGCAGACATATTCATCATCGACTTTAACGAAATTCCTTTCTTCGGTTGTTTTGAAATATACGACAGGGTAATTTCCACTATTTACCGCCATCATTTCGGTTGAAATGCGGGCGGGAAACAATGTTTCCGCCGGGATAGTAACCTTTTGCAGCTCCTCTTCGGTTAATTGAGTTTGAACGGCAAACATCCCTGCTCCTTTTGGTGATAAAGAGAAGAGGCCATAGTCTTTAAATGGATGGGTTTCTGTATCATTATTCGCATAAACTTTGCTTTGATAGTTGTATCTATATGAGTTGTTGCCATTTTTTTCTAATTGCTCACCTTCATAATCGTCTCCGGTAAGAGATATCCCAACATAGCCATATCCTGCGTCGGGTTTTTGGACATATGCCATTTCTTCGACGTTGGTGTCGATTATTGTTTGCCATCCCCATGCCACATCAGCTTTTATAGCGTATTCGTCTGTTCTAGCTTCATAAACCTTCCATTCATTCGCCTCATCTTGAGTCAGATATCCATAAGACGGAAGTTGAAAGCCTTTTTTAAGACCGACTTGGTTGACTTCATATCCGGAAGGGACGTCTACCCTGAACCTAATATCGTATTTGCAATCAGTCATATTCATGACGTTATAAAAAGACATTTTAACGCCATCTTCGTTTGTTTGATCCCAGTCAGGAACAGTCAAGCCGTTGATTGTTATGTAATTAAAGAAATTTATTTTTTTATACCTTTCAAGTTGAGCCTCGGTATATATGCCTGCGATTCTTTCGTCCGTTCCTGTGTAGTCGAAATTTGGCAAGCAGACATCGATATAGGCAGAGGTCGGTTCGGCGGAAGAATTCTGTATGCCGCGGATAAAGAAAGTAGATTCCACAACTTCGATCGACTTCTCCGCTTTAACATCTTTTGGATTAGATAACGCAAAGCCCAAAGCAGACAAAGGCAACAAAAGACCAAAAAGACCACCCAAAATATAATTTCTTTTCATTGGAAACCCCTCAAACATAATTAAGATAATTATATAACTTAATTACTATGTTTTTTAATTGAATTTATTATTTCGCTGAATGGCTTGCCTTTTCTTATCAATCTTGAGACAAAAAGATATAGAGGGAATGAGACGACAAGAAATACAGCCATAACAACGAAATTGCGATAATCGCTAAATAAATCCTTCACTATCGCGGAATTCCATGGTTGGAAGAATGTTTTGAAAACCTCGCTGTGAAAGAAGTTTCCATCTTCCGCTATAAACATTGAAATCGATGTCGCTCTTCCGCCCAAATATGATGTCGGGAGGGCGAATATTAGGATTAGACCGACAGCGATAATGCTAAATATGCAGACCAGTCGATATCTAGTAAACGGTATGCTCATGGAAATGGCACAGACAAACGATGCCAAGAAACTCATTATGGATATAAGTGTTTTTGCGTTATCTCCACTTATTATAGATTGACCGCCGAAAGCTATAGGTGCCCTAGATAGAATAAGAGGAATTATCATCGAAAGGAGAACCAACAGTCCCGATATAAAAGCTTTTGGAAACACATTGTCTTGGAAACTCCCCTTAATTGGTTCCTTTTGGGGCTCTAAGGAGAATAGGAATCCACCCACTCCTATAACTGCTGTTTGCATTAAATATACATTTTCAACACTATACCAGAACTGGGCTCTAGCAAACGGAATTAAAGCGATGGACATCCCAATAACCGCGATGGTTTTCATCAAGAACAATATTGCGGATCTTTCTACGTTGTTAACGACTCTCCTTCCTTGTGAGACTACTTCTTTCAAATGAATGAAATCATTGTCGAGCAAAACTACGTCTGAGCAGCTTTTAGCCGCATCGGTTGCTTTAGCAAATGTTATGGAGGCATTTGCCTTGCGCAACGCCAAAATGTCATTTACCCCATCCCCAGTCATTGCGACCTTATGACCATTCTTTTGCAATGATTCGACAATTATTTGTTTTTGCTCCGGGGAGACTCTTGCGAATATGGTATATTCCTCGACCAAATTTGGAAGTTCTTCATTGCTTACATTTTCTAGTGAAATCCCTTTTTCTGCACCAATAACCCCGCAATTTGAGGCTATTTTTGTAACGGTCAGCAAATTATCACCAGAAATAATTTTGGCTGTTACATTGTTTTCGTGAAAGAAATGAATCGTTTCTTTCGCTGATGATCTAATCCTATCTTCAATCACAAATAACGCATAAGCTTTATCGTCTACGACCAAGGCAATCACTCTTTTGCCTTCCTTGGCCTTTTCTTCGACATATAGAAGGTGCTCGCTTCCTTTTTTGAGCAAATATTCTGGTGCGCCTATCAAAGCCTTTCTTCCATCTTGATAAACAATCCCGGAATGTTTTAAAGCGGATGAAAAATGTATTTTCTCCTGGATGTTATCTGTTTTTGCAAAACCGTATTTGTTTTTCAAAGCAGTTGATGTCGGGTTGCTTTCATCAAACGCCCCAAGGATGTCTTTTAGTATCGCAATAGATTCTTGCTCGTCGGCGATGAATTTTGCATCCACCACTTCCATCGTCCCATCGGTTAAAGTGCCTGTCTTATCCAAGCAGATTGTGTCAACTCTAGAGAGGTTCTCTAAAGAATACAATTCCTGTATCAATGTTTTTTGCTTGGCTAATTTGATGATAGAGACCGCTAAAGCGACCGATGTTAGAAGCACCAATCCTTCCGGAATCATCCCGATTGAGAATGCTCCTAGTGTTAAGAATATCTTTCCCCAAGTAGACGCATCATTTAACGCCAAATCATTTATTGAGCCAAATACTTCTGCATCGCCGTTATGAATATGAATTTTGACACATAAAGTGATAATGATTATGGTGACGACCACGAATATCGCATAGACAAGATAATGAATTATCTTATTTATGCTCACCATCAGTTCGCTTTTATGACGTGGTAATTCCTTTACTTTGCTTGAAAGATTTGAAGCGTAAGTATCGTCCCCAACTTTCTGCACCTGAACGATTGAAGAACCCACGATGATGTTTGAGCCAGCATATACAACATCTCCTTCTTTTTTGATGACTGGGTCACTTTCTCCAGTCAGCATGCTTTCATCTACCCTAATCTCGCCTTCTTTAACTATGGAATCAGCAAGACATTGGTCACCTGCAGACAAAAGAACAATGTCATCCAATACAATATCTTCCGCCACTAAAGATGTTTTCTCGCCATCTCTTATAACAATAGCCTTTGATTGGTTCAAAAGACGCAGTTTTGAAAGAACTCTTTTCCCATGTATCTCCTGTATCGAACCAATGAGAGAATTAACTACCGCAGGCAATAAAAATCCGAATTTTGAGATGCCGAATTCTTTCTCGACCATCTCGTTTTGCCCGACAGAATTGAGGTAAATGATGAAAAAGATAAATATCAACCCTATAGAAAATAAAGCGATATTGAAGGGGGTGAATGTATTTTCCAAAAGAATCCTAACGACACTTTTTTCAACTTTTTTCTTTGTTTTGTTGGTTTGACCAAGCTTGATCCGTTCTTCAACTTGTTCTTTGTTCAAGCCTTGCTCGATGGTCTTTACGTTTTTCATGAATACAAAGATTATATATTTTTAATGGGCGTTTTTGGCATAAACAGTTACATTAAGTGCGTAATTAATCATTAATTAGATGCAGTCTTTGCTTTATAATGTCCAAGTGAATAATCCTATGAGAAAGAAAAAAGCTTTGGCTTTTCTTTCAATAAGCCTATGCCTGTCTGTAATTGGTGTCGCCGCAATTGAAGAAAGCGGCTCAAAATTACTTTTTGGGGATGGTTTGCCTGCAACTTCATACTCTATGAGTTTGGGTGAAGACACCGTAAATGGGGGCGAGACCGAAAAGATTTTCTATACACAAAACGGAAACCCAATACAATTCGCCTTATCTGGAGTGCTGCACGGAAATAGTTTTCTCACTTTAGAAAATGGAGGGCACATTGCCAACATAAGTCCAATAAACGGGCTCAAATACATCCGCATAAGATATGAGTCCAATGAAGGAGAGAAACTTCATCTTTCTTACGGATGGGGGGATTGTGAGTATTCTCAAACCACCATCCAAAGCAATGAAATATTCTCATTCAATAACGAAAATCCGTGCTCTTTTAAAATAGATAACTTCACCTCTTCTACGGTGAATATTTCTTCAATCGACATTGGTTATTCTTGTGTTGCTTCTTCTCCCAAAAACAGCCCAGCGCAGTATGTTTGCGAAAAAGAAGGCTACAAATACGTAATCAAATTAAATGAGCTTAGTGTTTCGGCGATAGAAAACGCCTATAAGCACGCTATTTCAATAGGAAATGGCGAATTAACTAATTTCAATGAAATTGAGATAAGAATCCCGGCTGGTGATTTATATATCTCGAGGACTTTTGATTTTTCTGGTGTTAAATCTTCTAATCTACCTCTCAATTTCGTTGGCAATAACACAACAATACATGGAGGCTATGCCTTAACAAAAGGGGAATGGAGCCTATATCAAAACGGCATTTATAGAATGAATATAGGCGAGGGACTTGATAAGTTCTCCAACTTGATTGTGAATGGAGTCTCGGCAACATTAGCGAGAAGCGATGATGTTGATTTCTCTTACGACTATAGTTCAAAAAAGATAAATGTCAGCAAATCCGCGCTGAATCTCTCATCAATCGAAGGAACGTTTGAAATAGTAACTCTAGAAAAATGGGGCCAAAACATCGCTCCAATTGATGGTGTTACACCTGTTTATGGCGGCCTTTTCAACACCACTCTCAAGTCTTTTGATCTCATTTTGAACGACATCTCTAATTATGTGTATTTTGAGATCAACCAGTCTTATCGACCCACAAGCACCACTTCACTTAATGGTTATCTTCAAGATAATTTATTTTTCTTAGATTCATCAAATGAATGGTTCTATGATTCTGCGACTGGCTTTTTGTATTTCAAACCCGATTCCTCCACATCTATCAATGAAGCAACATTTATCATCCCGACTGTTGAAACAATAATCGACACCGCCAACATGTCATCTGGCATTTCTTTTAAAGGCCTTACGTTTGATGGGACCTCATATGCGTCGCCTCTAATAGAAGGATTTAGCGAAGCCCAGACTTCTCTTTATATAAACGGAACAAGCAAAAACTCTACCTTAATAACTCCAATGATTCGTATCCAAAGCTCTGATGTTTCATTTACTGATTGCGTATTCAAAAACACAAGCAATATCGGTGTTCATATCGATCAAGGCTGCGACAAAGTTAATATTGAAAACAATTCTTTTGAATGTGTCGGTGCAGGAGGCATATATATCGGCCATCCTTCAAGCACAAGGAAAGGCAGCGTACCAAGCAATATTTTGGTCGCGAATAATAAAATTGATGGCTTCGGAAAGATATATAAAGGTGGTCCAGGAATAACAGCGATGTACATCGATAAATTAGATATCATCCACAATGAAATTCTTAATGGTGGATATAGCGGCATCGCAGCGGGATGGGGTTGGACAACCGATCAAAGCAGCTATGGGCATAGTAGATACACCATTTCATATAACCGCATCAGCAATATCATGGATAGTGCTTTCCATGATGGTGGGTGCATCTATGTTTTGGGAAATTTCCCCACAACAATAGATAACATATATAACTCAATCGACCACAACTACGTGGAGATTAATAACCTTTGCAACGGAGGCATCTATTTAGACGAAGGGAGTTCTTCTTGGCATGTTCACGATAACGTCATCAATGTCACTTCTACCGGCAGCACGCAACATGGGGTGATCATGATGCATGACCCCAAAAACACAAGTGTCACGCCCAATATCTCCCAGTTTGGTAACCACATAGAAAACAATTATTATCGCGGACAGGTATATGGAAGCGAAGGAGTCTCTCAACTATCTTATGTGCCAGGGTCAGGAATTTACACTGGTAGTGAATTAGAATCATACAACAATGAGAGAAATATCATCTTCGAAACTCCAATAGAAGGAAATGACACACACGTAAAAGAATCAATTTATTCAGCATCTGGTAATAAAGATCTTCTTGAAGAACCTTTTAAAAACGAAGCAGGATTTGCGGAGTTATTTAGTTCATATTCAGCCTTATCGTTAGATTCCACAAACAAAAAAGCATCATTTAACGTTGGAACGGGTGGGATAACGCTATCAAGCAATTACTTGCAAAAACTAATCTCCTTGGGCTGCAAAGTCCTCCAATTCAATATAGAAGCAGAAAGCCTTGGGGGCGTTGAGGCTTGCTATGCGGTTTATTACACAAGCGGGGCAACTGAATGGAGTCATTTCTTCCAACAAAGCGAAATAAGTTCTGGACGCGTAGGAAAAGTAATGTTGCCATTGGATAAATTCTCCACTAAAGGCACAACATGCACAATACAAATAAGAGATAAGATGGGGTTGAGCGCGGACAACAATCTAGATGCACATGTAACAATCTCGAATTTTAAATTAGGCAAAATTAAGCCTCTTTATTTGGGAAGTACGATGGGTTCAATAGTAGACTCGTCGCTACGTTCATCTACCTTCTCCTTTAAGGATGTCTCTTATAATTGGCAAAGAATCAAGTATGACAACATCGGCGAAGATTTTGCGAGCGGCGTCTCCAAAATTAAAATTTCGATAAAAGGAAACAAACATAATATCTACGTATTTAAATGCAGCGGTGACGAGTGTGATTATGACCATATGATTAGAGCGGGAGGCGGCATCACCACAATCGACTTAGATAATAGTGATAAAAGCATTGCAATCATGACTACTCACGAAAATTACGATGGAACCCAGGATGATGCGGGGTTGAATGGCACAACAGAAAACCTAGAAATTAGCTTGCAAACACTCAATGGGGGAATTGAATGCATTGAGGCCAGTGAAATGATTTTTAGCCGTTATATAGGCGCTTTGCAAGTCAACGACTTCTTCTCTGACGGGGTTAATGTCACCTTCATCAATTCGAGAATGAGACTATTGCCTCTTTTCTTAAATGAAGTGAGAAGCAAAAACATCAAATCATTTGAATTTGACATCGTCATTCCCTCATCTTCTTTAACCACCACAATCGTTACTTGCTGGTTCAATGGACCCAACGGAGAAAACGTCGAATATTCTAATGTTGGGGTGTTCGCAAAGAATAATGGCGTTATTCACATAAGATTTGAATCATCCTCTTATCAAAATACTTATATTATCGAATTGGTCTCCCGTCCGGATTCTGGGTATGGAGGGGATGATGTGACGCTAGAAGGCGCGACAATCAAAAACTTTAAGTTTAACTACTAAAGAAAAAGCAAATATAGGAAAATATTTGATATGAAAGACGCTGTCATCCTCATACCAAGCTATGAACCAGATGAATTATTGGTCAATGTTGTGAATGAATTATATGAGGAAGGTTTTCCGATTTTGGTTGTAAATGATGGCTCTGGAAAAGAATTCGATCATATATTTGAGCAAATAAAAGATAAGATTGAATACCTTTCTTTTGATAAAAATAAAGGGAAAGGCGCAGCGCTCAAATATGGTTATAGCAGTCTCCACAGGATTTATCCTGAAGCAAAATATGTGATAACTGCAGATGGAGATGGCCAACACGCCTTGAAGGACATCATTAGGGTTTATGAGAAGCTTTGTGAAACAAACCAGCTTGTTTTTGGTGTCAGGCAAATCAAAAAAGATGTCCCTTTCAAAAGCAAATTAGGAAATAATCTTAGCAAAATTAACCGTTCTCTTTTAACCAAGCAATATATACAAGACGATCAATGCGGGTTAAGAGGTTTCCCAATCCGATATATACCGGATTTGCTTGGTATTGTCGGCAATAGATATGAATATGAGATGAACCAAATAGTGAAGTTCCAATTGATGCAATTGCCGATTTATACATTGCCAATCGAAACCATTTATCTCGATGGAAATTCAAGGTCGCACTTCTCCCCAATAAAAGACACGGCTAGAATCCAAGGCATCATTCTTGCCCATTCGATTCCGGCGTTGATAATGAATGCGGTTTTAATCGCAGCGATGATTGTGCTGTTCCATTTCACCGATCTACCGATAATCGCAGTGACATATTCTTGCTATACGGCCTGTTTCTTGGCATATTTCTTGTGGGTTAGCATCATTTACCCAACAAAATCATTCGGGCGGAGAATATTAAAAGAGTTATTCTTCGTGGCGGTGAGAATGTGCACATGTCATTTGATGTTATTTTTGACAATGGGATTATTAAACGTGACCTATTTCGCAATGGTGCCTACGATGGTCATCTTCTCAGCGACATTTAACGCATTATTATCTTGGGCCTTAAGGAAAATATTCCCTTCTTTTTAGTTAATCTTCTTTAGATAAACCATTCTCGAAGATATTCCTCTTGGATATTCTTCTTTATCGTTCGTGTCGCTTAATTGGCCTAAATCTAAGCCGTTTTCCATTAGATATTTTCCAGAAAGTGGCGCGAATTGCTTTGATTTTGCGTTCTTTTGCTCTCTTACTTCTATTTCGTAAGTTGCCTTTTCATCTAGCCCAACCAATTTCCATTTCTTGCTTGGGACATCTTTTCTCATTTCTATAGCAACCAAGAGCGCTTCTTCTTTTTCTTTTCCGATTAGGGCGAAACTGTAATATCTATCGTCATCAAAGCAATCATCGATGACATAATATTGTCCAAACTGTATTAATGAGCGATGTTTTTTATAATAGTCAGTCTGCTTTTTGAATAGCTTTAAATCCTCTTCGTTTAATTTCCTTACATCAAGCTCATAGCCAAAGGCGCCTATACAGTTGATATTGAACCTATCGTCAAAAGATGTTCTTCTTTGATCACTCCCGCCGTCAGTGGATACATGGGCGCCAAACGTTGATTGAGGATAGGCGGTTAGTGTTCCTCTATTTATGAAAACTCTTGTATAGGAATTAGTGTTGTCACTTCCCCACACTTGAGGCATGTAATAGCACATTCCTAAGTCATATCTGCCTCCACCCGAGGAGCAAGATTCAAAGAGAATATCTGGATATTTGCTAACTAGTCTATCAATGAGCTCATATGTTCCCATGATGAATCGATGCATATATTCGCCGCATCTTATTCCCGTTGAAGAATATGGGTCAATTAAGTATCTGTTGTAATCCCATTTGATGTAGTCAGGCTTTGCATCTTCAATCATAGAAGAAAGCACAGAATATAGATAATCAACAACATCTGGGTTGGCCATATCCAACATTAACTGGGTTCTTCTGAGGGTTGGGTTTCTATTTGGCACTATCTGGGCATACTCTGGATGATTCCTAAACAGGTCGCTATCAAAAGAAATCATCTCTGGCTCAACCCATATACCGAATTGCAAACCTAATGATTTTATTTTTTTCGATAACGATGAAAGGCCGTTTGGGAATTTATTCTCATCAACAAACCAATCGCCCAAGCTAGTCGTGTCTGTACTTCTGTTTTTGAACCAACCATCATCCATAACAAACAATTCGACACCGATTTGCTTGGATAATTCCGCGCTGTGCAAAAGGTTTTCCTCATTGATGGTCATCATCAAGCCTTCCCAGCTGTTATATATAATCGGCCTCTCTTTATTCCTAAATTCAGCTCTGATTACATGATTCGAGGCGAAATTGTGCATTTCTTTAGTTAGTTCGTTCTGGTTATCTTTAACAAGCATGATTGCTTCTGGGGTAATGAATGAGGCACCAGGTTCTAATAGCCAATCAAAAGCGAAATCATTAATTCCGACCATAACAGTTGTGTCAAATTGTTGATTGGCTATAACTGTCTCTTTATGATTTCCGCTATAAATGAGATTAAAGCCGTAAATGGTTCCGTTCTTATCATCAACCACTTCTATATATGGGTTATGTTTATGCGAGGAGGAACCTACTATCGATCCGGTTGAGAAAGTGCCGTCTTTCAATTTGTTTTCATGACGGAATCTCTCATAAAGCCAGCTACCATCGTATGTATAGATTGTCACTTCATTTGTGGGTAAATGCGTTTCTAAAGACGCTATTTTTCTAATTGAGCATGGCTTTTTTCCTTTGTTGACCAATTCTTTTTTGACAACGATGACATCTGAATCTTCAAATACAGAATAGTAATGATGCAATTCAAGATCCAGGACATCATCTTTTTCTATTATCTCAAGCGTTTCTGCAACATCTCTAGCGTGTGGTCCCTCCATCTCCTTTGGACCCTTTCTCACAACTGCATCCACGAAAAAGAATCTATTCACATACGTCCCATCGCCATTGAACAAAAGGAGTGATGGCTCAGTGTTATTCCACCCAAAAGTGGATGATATTGTATCTCCCAAGACATAATCTAGGTTTGAACCGAAGTCATTTATAACCAGTGGGGTTTCGTTTGTCTTATTTCCCATTCTTTTCCCGAAATAATTCTGTAAGGCTATTTTTCTTTTGTTTTTTGGATCGTCTCCGGCGTAGTGAAAATCCTTGATTTCAAAAATCAAAGAAGTGCCTTTTGTGTTTATGGCAATTACATTATCTTTTATCTCAATCATCTTCATAGACGTCCTCACTAATATTCTTTTCTATAATTATGCAAATACGTCCTATTATTTAGACAGTCAAAAAGGACTTTTCTTGCCTTTGAATATGAAATCTTTTGCCAATTTGGCGTTATATTTCTTTGCAAGGGCAAACCTATTAATTTGCATATGCTTTAATTATAGCAATTAAAGACATTTTTTATTCAAGTATAGAAATTAATCGTCTTTTTTCCCGAGCGACTTGTTGATTGCCCCAATTATCGTGTGATAGGCAGGTATCGCTAAGAAAACCACCCACATAGGATGCCATAATGCCGCCTCCATGCCTGGATATATCATGCAGACAAAGAAGAAGGCAAAGCAAGACAAAAATGTCATGTTGAATTTGTTCGCGTTTCTTTTCTTTATGGCTCTAGGTATAGAGCAAATGATTTCTGGAACGAATATAAATACCCAGCCGTTAACCCACATATCGAGGAAAACACCAAGAAGAATGTAGAGAATAATCATCAAAACGAACAAGGCGGATTCGATTATTTCCAATGTTAAAGTAAACCTGTCTTTGTGTCTGGCTTTTTCAACAACGCAGCCATCAGCGTCGCTTATTTTGATATTTAATCCATCGATATCCACATTGTCGCCATCATCGCTTTCGATTTTTATGTGGCCTGGGCTGATATGGATCTCATTTCCTTCATCATCCTTGATGTGCATGCCTTCGTTCTTCTTTTCTTCTTCCGCAGCGGTTTTATCTTCTTTTTCTTCTTCTTTCTCTTCTTTGACTTGTTCCTTCACAATTGTTTCCACATCCAAATCGGTGTTGAGCAACTCATCCAAAGAGACGTTGTATAGTTTGGCTAAGCAAATTAGGTTGTCGGTGTCGGGTGAGGCCTCTGCTCTTTCCCACTTGCTAACTGCTTGACGGGATATTCCAAGTTTGTCCGCCAATTCTTCTTGGGAGAGGTTATTCTTTTTTCTTAATTTAATGAGCCTGTCGGCGATTTCGATTGTCATGGTTCTTCCTCCGAATGTTTATGCCATTAATCTATAGTTGTTTTGGAATTTCAACCACCTACTCTAGTTAGAATTTTAAGCAACTATTGGTTGCATGTCTAAACAATATTAAATCTATATATTCATTATTTTTAGGGGGATTTGCAGTGATTTTAGTCGCTAAAAGACAATTTTATATTTTTATACGGCCAAATAACGTTATAAAATCGCCTTTCATGATTATGGTGTCCTGCAGTTTGGCTCCTTGCAGTTCAAGAGGAACATTATCAACATAGACTTCGACCAAAGCGTTGGAGCCGTAATTTGCAACAAGATTGATTTCGTTGGAACGGTCTAAAAAGTTGCCTCAAGAGCTTTATGAACGTCTGTTTTTATTGTCTGCGTTTCCTATAATAGACAAAGCCAGCTAATCCCATAGACATGATCACTGCTAGGGCGGCCATCAAAGCAATTATGTTTGTGTTATATTCATCACCAAATATTTGAATCAGAGGAGCGTTCATCGTCCCCACGAATGTCTCCCCGTTCGCGATTGCCCAGGCTTGAAGCCTAAGAACCATATCAGAATATTCTTCTGCGTTTAGGAAGATGTTTTTCTGATCATCTGTAAGATTGTTGTACGCTTCTTTTGCATCTTGATAATAAGACAAGCAAGCACCTGTATTAGATCCGTCCGTTGTTGGGATGGTTCCTTTTTTGAGATATGTTACGCAGAATGATTCAACCGCCATATAATCCTCCGCTACCTTTTGCTCATCTTCAACATCTCCATCAATCACATAATCATCAACCACGTGGATTGTTATTATCTTTTGCGAGATATTGCCAGAATAGTCTTCTGCAGTGATGGTTAATGTATGGTCTCCAACAAGCAATCTATTTAGTTCATCCATCGTGCCTGAAGAGTACACCGCCGTGTAGGTGAATTCATATTCATCGGTGATATAACCAGAAACATCGAGGTTGAATATCGTTCCAGCTGGGAGCGTTATTGTAGAGAAAGGAATGTTAATGGCTGGCCCTTCTAAATCCGCCGCGCCAACAACTATAGTGACAGATTTCTGCGTGACGTTGTGGAAATAGTCTTCTGCTTTAAGCGTTAGGTTATAAGTTCCTTGCTCGGTGATTCTGCCACTAGCATCCATTGCTGGCATTGAATCCCAAACGTAAGTAACTTCAACGTTTCTATTGTCTTGTTCATCAAAGGCGATGGTGGGTAAAACCGGCTTGGAATTCACCGGAATTGTTAGCGTATCTTTATTGAAATCGATGACTGGTCCAACCCCATCATTTGCTTTCAATTCAACTGAAACAGAATCGATGTATAGTGTGTTTGTCGTATCGTTGGTGCGGAAATAGAGATTGAATTGTCCCAACAAAGTTCCGTCATTTTGATCAGAGAAGTTATTCCATTTCTTTGAACCGCTTATCGTTGAATAATTGACGTCCAATTCTCTCCATTGGTTCATGTTATCTATCAAGGAATAGCCTCCGGCCCCTCCGTTATTTACATATGGCCACATATCAAGTTTTCTATCACTGTAATTTGGGGCTTGTAGTCTAAATTCAGGATAAGTGCCGTTTGGGCTTCCGGAGGCATACACCTTGAACTTTATATTTTCCACTAAAGATAGGGGGATCATGGAGGCTGCAAAATCGAAATTGACAGTAACGTTGGTGTTTCCTCCCATCTTCAGAACCGCTCCTTCGTATCCGCTTGGAACGTTGTTTGTTTTGGCGTCATACGCTCCATACAGTTCAGCGCTTGAATTTAATCTATATGTAAATTGTCCATTGTTTGTGAATGCATCGATATCCTCACTGGTGTAAACGGTGATGCTGTCGATATAGAATTTATCATTTGTGCCGGATTTGCAGCGGATTTGCGGGGAAATTGTTCCCAATATCGACGAATCTGATGATGAAGCAAAATCAGACCATGTTGTGCCTCCAATAAATTGTGCTGGGGAGATAACGATATCATGCCACTGATTGCAGACTGTCTTCAGCGAGTATCCTCCCGCTCCGGCAAAATCTCCAGTTCCATTGAATGCCCAATTATTGCTCTTATTTTGCAAGCGGAATTCTGGATAGGTTGAAGTGACAGTTGCTTCAGCATAAAACCTAAACACAACTGACTCAAGTTTGCTTAATTTTATATTTCCTGCAGTAAAGTTGAATGACAAACTATAAGTGGTGTCGTCGATAGTGGCTCCCGATGCCCTCAAAACAGAGCCGACATATCCTGCGGGAACACCTTCGCTATCGCACTTTGATGTGGGGATTAAGGTCGAATAGGAGCCGGAATATTCAAACTGCCCATTATTTGTGAATTCATTAGGGATGGGTTCCTGAGGTTTGAACGTGATTATATTCGCGTTTGTCCCATCAGCAGAACCGATTCTAAACTTTCTATCACTAAAACCTGATGAATTAGTGAATGTGTGACTCGTGATTTTTGTCGAAGAACTATATGGGTAGAATATTTTCCCATCATATTCGACAAAGAATTCAACGGTGCATGTTGTGATAGATAAATCGAATTTGATATTCACATCGACATAATCATCATAGATGCGATTGTTTGGCATTAACGAGGTCAATGTGGTCCCTTCATCATCTTTCAAAATCATTCCAGACACTTCTGCATGTCTTGAATAATCTGAACCAAGATATAGAAATCTTATCGTGCTGGAGGTTGAGATATAGACAGCGTAGCCACCGACAGACACCCAGTAATTGTGATTTGCCGTCGTGTCTCCGTTTTTATACGACAATTGAAGCTCAGATTTTTCTGATAGCTCTGCGCCTATTACGTATGCGTTCGTGCCATCGCCTTTATATGTCAAAACATCTCCATAGTCTAATAATCCTAAATCGGCGTTCTTGTATGTTACAAATCCATCATCCGCGTTGACTTGATTAGTTATTGTTTTCCCCGCAAAAACAGCACCAATTGATGAAACGGCTAATCCAAGAAAGGAAATTGCTGCAAACATTTTCTTATTCATTGTTGGTTTCCTCCAAAAGATTCTCTCTTATTGCAGAGATTTCGCTGCTCGTTAAGCCTATATCCAAGCAATACTCCTCAGCTCTTTCGTAAATTGTTCCACTACCAACGCCATCATTGCCTACATATGCGGTGAGATAATTCAATAGATTGTTGAAGGCTGGAGCCATAGTAGTAATGGGTTCAGCGTTACATATGCTAGTGAAAACATAGACGTAGTAGTCTTGTTTGATTTGTTCTAGTTCCACACCTAGGAGGAGATATAAAAGGACCGATAAAGTACCAGTTCTATCTCTTCCCACCGCACAATGGAAAACAAGCGGTAGATTATTAGTGTTTGTAAACGTCTTTAGGTTTTCCTTCATAACAGGCTTGAGGTCTTCATTATCAATCCCATTTCCTGATACATAGAATGGCGAGCCATAGGTTCCATATCCGTTGTTGACGTAATTAACGGAGGAGCCTAGTGGAGAGCCGCTTGGTCCTTGCGCCCTCAAATCCAAATCGGTCTTGATTCCATACTGGAGTGTGGCTTGGATTTTACCTTTTTCGGTGACGCTATCGAGATTCGCGGAACGATAAACAAGGCCTTGTTTGACTTTCTTGCTTCCATCCACTGTTATCTTATTGCCAAGATCTCTAGCGTTTTGGACTCCATCTATATCTAATGTCCTAAAGAAATCGACTGTATTGAAATCAAAACGTCTTGAGATGATCGTCTTATCTTCGTAATGAGCGTGAATTTGATAATAATAATGGGTGCCAGCATATAAATCGCTTAATAAGACAGATTTCTCCGTGCTAAATGTTATTATGGGATTGCTCATCCCAACATCTCTGGATAAATAGGTCAAATAATATGTCGCTTCTTCTACAACCGACCATGAAAGCGTAGTCGATACTGGTTTCGTATTTTCCACGCCGACCTCGTAGTATTTGCTGACGTTCTGGCTATCAGAAAGATCGCTATAATAGTTCATCCACGCTTCTGGAAGGATTGCGATAGTTTGGCCTCCAGAAAGAGATCCTTGGATTGTTGGATTGTTCGTTGGGGTTGAATTCCCATTCGCAGCCACGACAACTTCACGATTGAGATCATTTAGTTTTTGAAGCGTCTCGCTTTTGCAGGCACTTAGCAAAAAGGTCGCCACTAGTGAAAAAATAAATAATTGGTGCTTTGATTTCATTTAATTACCTCAAAGCAATTATACATAAAGAATTGGCTTATTAAATAAGGAGAGAATGTATTTGTTCATTTAAAAAATAAAATAGTCGAAATAACGATATTCTTTCTATTTTTATGTACCTTTGGCCTTATAATTTAATAATATTCTGTATGAGGAAACCGGCATGAAACGAAAATATTATTCTTTGTTGCTGTTGTCTACATCGATTGCTCTTGGCGGCTGTGCTGAAAATAGTCAGCCTCCTTATGCTGAAAAGACGATAGTTTTAACATCTAACGGCGCTCCAGAAAAATCAGTTGGAGATGAATTTGATATATTCATTGACTCAACAAATATGGATGTTTATTGCAAAGAAAAAGGGAATTGGTTTCCTGGAGAGACAAAGGCAAACAATGTTCTTATAGGCAAAAAAGAAAATGATGATTGGGCAAAAGAGTTAAGTGCCATCGCAAAATCCTTTTATCTATCCAATGTGAATGTCGATTTTGAATTTGAAGGAAATGGATTGTTTACCCACGAGATAGCTCAATTTAAGAATGGTGTGCTCTTCAATGAAGTATATACGAGCAAAGATGCATACGTAGAAAAAGATAAGACTGGCGGCTACTACCAGTATCAAAAATTCTATTATGAAAACAACAAACATTACATTGAAGCTCAAGGAGGAGAAAAACAGGAAATAAACTCCACAAGTCGGCTTTATGGTATGGCCTCAACTTCTTTTGATAAATTTATAGGTGGCGTCTTGGGCGGAAGCAGTTTCGCAGCCTCATTAATGGACGTAGCAACAGGAAAGAATACATCTGTAACTTTTAAAAACAATGAAACTGTCATTGAATTCACCAATTTTGATTTTACATACAGCAACGATAATAAATATCTAACCGATCTGGCTTTTGAAAACACTAGTTATGGCATCAGCTATAACGTGGTTTTCTCGAATTTTGAAAGCAATTAAGGCTTGATTTGCAGGCTTTTTGCATATTTATTGACGGTTTGGCGGAAAAGTTTCATTTTGTATAACAGAATCATCGAGTCAATAGAAACGACCCATTGCTTGCCGAATTTGCATACATGAACATGACCGCCGTAGAATAATTCATTTTCTTTGAGCGGTCTCTACTCTAGAGAAATAAGGCAATTGTTAAAGAACTCATCAAGTTTTTCTTTGCCGATTAATAATGCCAATGCTTTTTCTTTGA
This sequence comes from Bacilli bacterium, assembly GCA_017468925.1. Taxonomy (GTDB): domain Bacteria; phylum Bacillota_I; class Bacilli_A; order RFN20; family CAG-826; genus UBA4951. Next base: position 135,840 of record JAFUHI010000015.1, read on the forward strand.
CGCCTGTTCTGGCTAGATAATCCAATTTACTTTCAAATCTGGTTGATGGATATAGCATTTTGAGAATTTTTGAAGCGATGATATCCACAGAAACAGCAAAAGATTGTATATCAGCAACAGTGACGGGGTTGTCTAGTTTGTAATCATTAAAGTTGCGGACTCCATCCATTAACATTTTGTAATTATCCTTATTTCCGTACCCTCCACTTATGAGCACTTCGCATGTTCTAATCGTATCGCGCAAGCAACTTTTTAAATCCATCCCTTTGTTCTTTTCATATTTGATTTGAAGAGTTCCCAACTCCTTATAGATAAAACCTACTCTGTCTAAATCCGAACAATAATTTGATAAATAAGCACAATCGTATAGTTGTTTAATTATCTCTGTACATTTAGGCCTGCCAAAATGATCCTTGGCACTGTATTTAACCCCAATAGTGTTAGGAGCAAAAGCGGTTAGTTTATCGCCTAGCAAATCGTTAATCTCAATTGTATTCACACTCAATGGTTCTCCGGTCTGTATGACAGAATCATTATCGATTGATAGCCTCTTTCCTTTAATCGAATTGTTTTGAAATGTTACATCTAATAAAACGTAATTCTCATTGGTTTTATATTTTTGGTTGTAGAAAAAACGATAATGTGTTGCTTTGATATTCCTGCCACCATGACTATTGCGATTTTTATCTCTTATAACATCAATAAAAGGTGGCTTTATTCTTTCTTTAAAGATCATCTCCAAAACGTCTTTATTTTCGTATTCTTTTTCGTCCATGCAAATATCTATATCGATGGAAAATCTAGATGGCGAATCAAATAGCAGTAGCAAAGATGTCCCTCCTTTAAAGACATAGTGCTTTCCATCAAGAAGGAAATCTAATTGCTCTAATAATTTCAACGAATGAACAAACTTTTCATAAATATCTATTTTATTTTCATCTTTGCCAACAATCTTATTTACGTGCAGCAAATCTAAACTGGCATTTAAATCAATCATAATTAAATTCTCCTCTCTCGACGTCAAAATCAATATATTCTAATAAGGATTTGATTTTATCTTTGCATCCTTTCTTTTCGGCGTATCTAAATAATCTATTTATTTTTATCGCGTATCCTTTAAATGCGTTGAAGTAAATGCTTTCGATTTCAGAAGAATATAAGTCATTTAATGTCTTATCGCTTACAATGTCCACTAATAAAGTTTCAAGTCTAGGTTGACAAAAACAGTTACCTTTTTCCTTAAATAGCGGAGTATCTTCATTTATTGTCTTGACGACATAATCAAAATCAAATTCGATACCAGAAAATAATTTCCTCAGTTTCGACAAATCGTTGGAAGAAATAGCTTTTTTGCCACTTTTTTCGATTTTGTCTACTAAATAATTAACCGCATATGATTCAACACCAATAAAGAGATAATTTTTCATAGACTGTAAGGAAGATAAAGAATTATAAATAGATGAGTCAAAATAAGAGATTTTTAACTCCTTGTCTCCCGTATAGCTAAACAGTTGTTTTTCTACTATCGTGCTTTTATACGGCACAAAATCCTTTCTTTTACCATAAGCTTTATATTGATTTAAATTATAGGAATAAATAACTTTTTCTTGCATTAACATCGATATAACAATGTTTTTAAAAGATGTATTAAAACCAGGATAGCATCGCCTTGCAAAAGATAAAATTTCGCTATCGGTTATATAATCTTTCTTCTCTGCGTATTTTAGAACTATTTTTGATAATCTTTCTATACCCATATTTATTTTCGGGTGATTTTTAGTTTTTCACCCGTAAATAATATACCACAACATTCTAGAACAAAAAACTCTTTCCGCTAATTGATACCGCCAGTTCATGCAAGCAACAAAAACAAAAAACCGCGCAGAAGTTATCAACACAAATGCTATTCACGCCCAAGACGTGATGTTTGATGTCATTAAAAATATCAATTAGAAATTATTCACTGTCCCTAAGAAACCACTGAGATATGATCTGCTCCAATTAGTCATATCCGCAGCGTTAGGGATATTGCAAACAAATGTATCATTAGCGAGAACCCCCTTTCCTACATAGGTGAGTTCTTTATTTAATGTTAGAGATGGCAGATTCACTAAACCCGCAAAAGCATATGAACCTAATGTTTCTAAAGTAGAAGGCAAGACATTTAGTCCATTATCAGTCTCAATCGAGACAAGAGATTGACAGTTATTAAATGCATAATCACTAATCTCAGTGACATTAGGCAAATCGATATGTTCTAAGACTAAACAACTATCAAAGCAGTGTTCAGGAATGACTTTCACACTACTAGGTAAAACGATTTCTTCTAAAGAACGACAATCATAGAATGTTTTCTTATTGAGTTGTAAGCCTTCACTTAAGACCACTTTTTGGACACCGAAAGCATCTTCAAATTGGTGTTCTTTCATCTGACCAGTGCCAGTCACCACTACTTCGAGGTTTCTAGGAATTGCGCTATCACCAAAAAGATATCTAAATGAAGCAAATGAATCTTTATTTATTGTGATCTTTTGAAGCTCTTCACATTCTTCGAAGATGCCGAAACCGATATCGGTGACGGAATCAGGAATGACAATCTCTTCTATGGAAGTATCTTTAAAAGCGTGAGGGCCAATATGAGTTAATACTGGAGATAAATTAATTGATGTTAATTCTTCGCAGTTCATAAAGGCTTCTTCCCCGATAGAAACGACATGTGATAAATCAGGAATCTTTTCCGCATTAATTCCGGAGAAAGAACGTTTACCGATGTATTTAACATCATCGAGTATTTCTACGATAGTAACGGATTGAATACCTTTTAAGAAATCATCACAAATGGTTTCACCACTTAAAACTGTGACTTTTCTTAAACTCATACCAGATAAGGCATTCTTAAATAAATCAGCGATAGGAGTAACAGCGTTCTTAAGAGTTAATTCTTCGATTAAAGATTGTCCGTATAATACTGCATCTAATGATTCCACTTTATCGGATAGACAAGTAAAGGAAGTCATTCTTTTTGAGAACGAATTAGCAGCGAAAGCTTCGTATCCCACGTATTCCGCATCTTCATTAATCGTCACACTGGTTAACTTAGTTAATTCAAAAGAATTACAACCGATATGTTTGACGTGATCAAATGTGCGATTGATATTCGTTAAACTTTCACTATAAGAGAAAGCGTAATCTCCGATATATTTACAGTTTGGAAAATCGATCTCATTGATATTAGTTCTCATCGCCGCGTGGTCACAAATTGTGGTGACATTTTCACCGGTGATTTTATTCGCACCACCATTTACGGGGATGCTCTTGCTTCTTAATGTCTCAATGCTTTCCGGGAGAACAATATCTAGGCTTTCATCAGAATATGGTGCAGCCATCTTGATTAGTTCTTTACCATCTAATGTGCAAATATATTTACCATCAATGATATTTAAATATCTATTGCGTTTATCTAAAGCGAATTTCTTAATACCGGAATAAACAAATAATGTGTTGTTAAAAGCTTCTGGAGCAATATCGGTTATATGATAAGGAATGACGATAGAGTAATAATAATCGGTGTGTGGTAATCCAGAAGGAATGGTCGGAAGAGAATTCGAAGCAATTCTTTGCCCACCATTGTCGACTTCGCATTTTGCCCATATTGCATGTAGCTTCACAGGTCCGGAAGAACCTCTATTAATGACATAATCTAAAATGGTTTGATCACCATCATTTCCTTCTTCCACCCAACCAGCGAAAAGATATCCATTACGATAAGGATAAGGGATTCTTAAACCATCAGTTTCAATATTATAACCGGTGGGATATTCGTCGAGGAACATACCATCATAAAGTTCATAAGATATCGGGTATTCTATGTATTCATATTCTGCGATAACCTTGCAATTCTCGCTGATATTGAAAACATTTTCTACTTTTTTGTGGGTTTTTTCCGTATACCAACCAGTAAATGTATAACCAAATTTAGTTGGTGTCGGTAATGTATAAGTTTCACCGAATGTATAATCCGCTTCTTGGATATCGCATTCTCCGCCATTAGGGTCGAATTCGATGTGATAGGTGTTAGGAGAGAATCTCGCAGCGAGATTAACATCTTCACCCATATCTTTGGTGATGATATAAGGCTTATGGTATCCATTAGATTTTCCATCGTTCCAACCGACGAAAGTATAACCATCGCAATAAGCATCAGGAATAGTAACTTTTGTGCCATAGGTATAACTTCTTGGTGGATCGACCACAAAGCCTTCATTTAATTCATAGTCAATAGAATAGACATGGGGGTTGAAGGAAGCGAACAAAGTTAAATTGATGCGATGTGTATTCTTTAAATAAGAGAATGTTTCTACTTTCCAATCGCTGAAGTCGTAATGTTCTAATTCACTGGTTTGATCGATCACCGCTTCTTTTAGAAGAACATCATCATTAGGAGAACCTTTACTATTAAAAGAGACATTGATTTCTCCACCGTATTTCAAAACCTTTTTCGCACACTTTAAATAGTGTTCTTGGGCAAAGAACATCTCTAATCCGATAGCGACACCTTTTCTTGCTAAACTGTCTCTATAACCTAATATCTTGGTAAATAAAGTTTTGGCTTCTTCTAATTCATAATTAGCGAGGTGTTGACTGGCTTGAATATAAATATTCTCACGATTATCACAGCTTGAAAGAAAGCCCATTCCGGAAATCGCTAAAGCGGAGGAGAGAATGGTAAATAAAAGTTTTTTACTCTTCTTTAATTCCATTGATGATTCTCCATCTTCTCTTTCATCGTGGGGATGATATCGGAAACGGTGCCCTTAAATAAGTGGTCATCTTCACTAGAGGTTTTATCGATTGTATCTGCGGCGTTATGTAGACCTAAATAACTAAATCTTGGACAGACCATACAAGCTTCTAAACTAATTGAATAAGCGTTGTCATAATTCTTTCTAAGGTTATAGGTGATATAAACATCGAGATCGAAATATAGACCAACACCATAGGAACCATTTGCAAATGTTGATGGCACAGTCAGCGTCCCACTTCTATCATCCGCAAAAGCATCGTGATAATAAGTTAATAAATTATTCGTGCTGGTATATAGTTCGTAATCATCGATATCCACCGCATATTTGCTGACAATCGTGCCATCTTCATATACAGTTTTTACGAAACTAATCGTTGATAAATCATAGACATAGATATCGCTAGGAATTTGACTATCTTCATAGGAATATGCGCTATTGACTGCATCAACTACATGATTCTTAAGTGTGGAATCATCTAATTTAGAATCACCATCAATCGTATAAGGAACAATAGTATCCGTTCCTTGCGCGTGGCTCATATAAACACCATCATATAAGCAGACATTACGAAGAGTGCCCACATAGTATGTGGAATGGACATAGAAGATGTTAGGATCTTCCCAAGAATAACGGGAGCTGCAGGTATATTTATCACTGATAGAAACCTTATCCATCGCCGGAGACATATCATTGTTTTTCGCGGTTTGTGAATAGACCGCATGAATATCTAAATCATCAGTGATTAATGGATGCTCATGATCCCAACCAATCCATTTATAACGATAGAAGGAATCATTGTCTCTAAATGGTGTTCTTCCTTGATATCTTGGATAGTTATCATAAGGAACTTGTTGAGTGTATAAAACAGTGCCGTCATAGTCGATGAAATTAACCGTATAGATACGATCACTAGCAACGATATTGAGGGTGAGATTGACTTTTACGCCTCTAAAGACTAAAGCGATGTTATGCACACCAACTGTGCCAAATACACTTTCTCTAAATGAATCAGGGAATAATTCTTCCTTTAATGGGAATTCTTCTTTAGTGCCATCACTATAATTAAGACAATATTTCACATCGAAATCATCGAAGTAACCAGTTGGTATTTCGTTAGGTATATTGAGGACCTCAACACTAGTGATTTCCTTTTCTTTATCGGGCTTCACGGGTGGTTCATAAGGAGGCAAAACGTTGTAAATCTCCTCTTTTTGTTCATAATTTGCGTTATTTAAAGCATGTCCACACGCTGTGACAGTAAGCAATGCAATTAACGCTAAGGTGATGTGAGTGCGCTTCATATTAATTGCCCTCGCTTTCTTCATAGATGTAGATGCCATAGACTTCTAAATCGTAATAGACACCAGTGAAAGATGTTGACCATCCCATAAACACCGCATTGCTCGGCATGAATCTATCTCTTTCTTCCGCGCTAGGTGCCGTTGCATCTAGTCCTTCTTCCACTATTTGTTCTTTGACTAAGTTATTTAAGCCATCATAGAACTTCACTGTATGATAGATGACATCGAAATAATAACTGGTAAATCTTAATGGTTCATGTTTCTCATGTGGCGCTTGGGGAACGACAAAAGTTTCACCCGCTTCATAAATGCTACCGTTCTCGGTATTTAACCAACCGTAGAATCTCTTACCTTCCTCTTCTCTATCTTTTGGACAATCGGGAATAGTAATCGCATTACCTAATGTGTAATAGCCCATATATTGGTCATCGAAATAAACAGGTCTTGCCATCGGATCTAAATAATGGAGCCTCACTTCGATGAAGTGATGTTGTCCTTCTCTTAACTTAAACATCGAGCGAGGAACATCAACATATAAGGTATCGTTGAATTCAATGGGGTGATTAGATTTTAAGATTAAAGCACCATTAGAATAGGAAATATAACTTCCGCTTTCAAAAGAGAAACTAAATGGACATCCCTTAACAGTCTCACCTTGATCATTAACATATTCGATAGCTTTAACTGGATCATATTCAGTCTGAACAATCTTAAATGCTGTACCACTGATGGTTGCGAGATTTAATAGATGTAAATCGTCTTTTACTTTAGTAACCTCTTTCTCTAATTCGATTGGACCCTCAAATGTTGGTGCTTCTACAACATAATCAGCGTTATTCACATTAAAGAATGGTTTTCTAATCTTAAATAAGTCCGCGCTTAAATCGACAAAGAATATCACAAGAGATACACCGACATCTGCGTACCACCCCACTTCAAAACTAAAGGCGATGTCCGCTTCACAGCTCTTTCCAGTCGGACCGTTGCTCCACATAATCGTGCCGAAACCACTGAGAACCATATAGACACCTACATCCGCATAAACGGAGAGGTTGATATAATCTTCGAGACCGCAAACACCTAAACCGAATCTTAAATGTAAGCCAACATCAACACCAATAGAACCAATAATCGCTAACGAATGAGCGCTAGTTTCTAACGAATCAGTGGTCTTACTGCTCTTACTATCATCACCAGAGCGATAAGAGATAATATGATTAACCGATTTAGAAGTATATGTATAGTTGACCATCACTTGAGCATCAATTTTAATGACAAAGTTAAAGTCTAGGAAGAGATCGAAAATACCACCGATGGGCCAGCGACCGGTGCCTAATTTAATCTTGACGGCTTTGCCATCAAAATTAACTGCGTCTTTCTTGCTTTTTACAACACTATCAAAGTGGCTATCGGCCTTTTCATATTGTTCAGCTTTATCATAGATATAAGACGATAAGTGATTAAAGTCAGTTTGATTATTGCCACTTGGAACCGGGACTTGTCCACCGACAGCAATTTGGAATCTAAATGATGTTTCGACAGTTTCGGATATATCGACAGCGATATCAGCCCAATAAGGAGTGCCTAAGAATTTTCTTAACGAACAAGAAGCATCAACTTTTAAAACCGATTTACGATAGTATTCAATCATAATAGTCACAGACACATATTTAGTGGGAATTGTGACACTGATGATTAAATCAAATGACCATCCTGGCCAATCAAAACCAAATTTTGGTTTAAGTTTAATGTTCTTTAATAAATCGAGGAATGTTTGGACATCGCCCGCTCCTACAACACGCTGTTCTTCTGGAACATATTGTTCGTATTGTTCCATGATAAAATCTCTAAATTCTTCGGATTGTTGTAAGTTCTCAACAATGGATTTTTCACTGCATAATTCCAGGTCTTCAATCATGCCCTCATCATAGTCATCAAAGAAAGCATTAAGGCCGGAATCACCAAAGATTTTTCCTAATTCTGGATCGGTATAAGAAACTTCATTTTGTCCAGAAGAAACAATCTTTTCCCCTGCAAAAGTGCCATAAAATGCTTTATTATCGATTTTTTCGCCATTCCAGAAGAGGAATTGTTCACCTGGTTGTAAGTTTAAGCTCTTCTTGGTGATCATCGTATGAGTTTCATGCTGACCACTAGAAGAAATATCCTGTCTAGAGATGATGTCGGAGAGAAGGAATCTCTTCACATCATTATTGACCTCATAAGTATCTTTTTCTTCGGCTTTTGTGTCGAAGTGAAATTCTCTAATAGATTCATCCTTTTGATAGAAATGGAAAGGCGCACCATCTTTTAATTCGATCGTGTAGAATCTTCCTTCTTCATAAGGGATAACGGCATCAAAGCCATAAACACCACCACCGAGGTTATCGGAAGTTAAACTATGTTCTATATGTGTGGAATCATAAACACGAACATAAGTTTCTGGAGCTCCGGATAAAGAAGCGCCTTCATTAAGTTCTAAATAAAAGCGATAATCGGTTTCCTCATCCAAAGATGCATTATTAGAAAGGGCTACTTCATGATCATAGTTTAAGAGATCTTCTTCATTAGTGGCCCAAAACGGTGCTTCTAATAGTTCACCTTCAGGGATGATGGGATCATCATCTGGTTTATATTCTGATGATTCATCATCATCGCTTGGTTCAGTTACTGTTTTAAAATCGCATCCAGTTAAGGATGAGACTGCCATGATTAGAGAAATTCCTAATAAATATGATTTCTTTTTCATATACGTATATGATACACGCATTAAATAAGTTGTCACAAATAGCATATTTAATAAAGTAGAGAAGGATTTATAACCAAGTAAATTAATCTTGGTTATGAAATATGAAAGCACTTCTCTATTTTGAAAAAGAAGAAAAAATCAAAAAAGAGTGGAATTGGTAGAGCTTTAAGACATCAAATTGCCGCTTTAACATCAGCGGGTTTAGAGTATACATTCAATCCGAAAGATAGTTTTGATATCGCCCATATCAATACTTATTTCCCTGCTAGTAAGAGATTATCAAAGGAACTAAAAAAGAAATAACAATTTTTTAACATGCCGCTTAATACTCTTATATCGTTCTATTAATTAGGCATAATAATAAATCCACTCAAAACTGGAGTGCTAGGATAAAAGTGGACAAGGTTAAAAACACCTATCCACTTTTTTCTTCCTTATATTTAATTGATGCTAATGTTTTGGGATTATTGATTTTAGTTAAAACATCATCCCGTTTGATGCCTTCATGTCTATATATGGTGATTTATTCTTGAAACATCGCAGTAGATAAATATCTTTCGCCAGTATCTGGTAAGATTACCACGATTGTTTTGCCGGCATTTTCTTCTCTTTGCGCTAGTTTAATAGCCGCTTTAATAGCAGCACCGCTAGAAATACCAACTAATAATCCTTCTGTTCTTGCGGATTCTTTGCCCATTTCCATCGCTTCTTCATTACCGATGGTGATGATTTCATCATAGATGGATGTGTCTAATGTTTGAGGAACAAATCCCGCACCGATACCTTGAATCTTATGTGGACCAGGTGTGCCTTTAGATAAAACTGGAGAAGTCTCTGGCTCAACCGCCACTACATTAATGCTTGGCTTATTTTCTTTTAAATATTTACCTGTACCTGATAAAGTACCACCTGTACCAACACCCGCTACTAGATAATCAATATTACCATCTAAATCTTCGAAGATTTCTGGACCAGTTGTTAAATAATGAATGTTTGGGTTTGCCATATTGGTGAACTGTGAAGGAATGAAGGAATTAGGAATTTCTTTAGCGAGTTCTTCCGCTTTTGCAATTGCACCTTTCATGCCTTTGCTGCCTTCGGTTAAAACTAATTCAGCACCATAAGCTTTTAAAAGATTTCTTCTTTCAATAGACATTGTTTCTGGCATAGTAAGAATAATCTTTAATCCTTTAGAAGCGGCCACCATAGATAAGCCGATGCCAGTATTACCTGATGTTGGTTCCACTAAAACTGTATCTTTATTGATTAAGCCTTCTTTTTCCGCTTTTTCAATCATGGCTTTAGCGATACGATCTTTAACACTACCACCTGGGTTAAAGTATTCTACTTTAGCAATGATTTTTGCTTTTAAGTTATATTTGCTTTCTAAATTTGAGAGTTCCACTAATGGGGTGTTACCAATGGTGTCGATAATTTTGTCATAAACTTTCATCTTATTTTCCTCTTTTTACTATTCCTATATGTTTAATAGGTTTACAATATTATAACTCTTTGCTATAATGGTGTCAACGAGGCAAGTTTATGGGCAAAAAAGTATTAACTATGCAAGATATATCCTGCTATGGACAGTGCTCTATTACTGCCGCGCTTCCTATCATAAGTGTGTGGGGATATGAGACTGCAATTCTACCGTCTGCGATATTATCCACTCACACCAGTGGCTTTAAAAATTTCACTGTTCATGATTTAAGTAACGAAATACCTAAGATTATTAATCACTGGAAGGCTGAAGGTATTAAGTACGATGCATTTTATGTTGGCTATCTAGGCGAAATATCTCATGTTGATTTAGTTATTCAAATTAAAAATGAATTATTAAATAAAGATGGCTTCTTTGTTTTAGATCCAGTGATGGGCGATGACGGCAAATTATATCCCGCTTTTAACGATGATTATGTAAAAGCCATTAGAAAATTAATTAAAGAAGCGGATATTATTCTTCCTAATTTAACTGAAGCATGTTTCTTAACAGGTATTGAATATAAAGAAGAATATGATGAATCATATATTAAAAATGTGATTAATAAACTCTTAGAATTAGGCGCCAAAAAGATTGCCTTAACTGGCATTGCGTATGAAAAAGAGATGACAGGTGTCGTGATTTACGATGAAAACGGTTATCAGCACTTTACCCATAAAAGAATTAATAAGTCATATCACGGAACAGGTGATGTCTATGCCTCAACATTCCTTGGTGCTTATTTAAGCAACAATGATTTATTAAAATCCGCAAAGATTGCCGCAAAGTTTGTGGTCAAAGCAATTGAAAACACATTAGATGATCCAAATCATAACTATAGTGTTAAATTCGAACCATTATTAGCGGACTTTGTTAAGGAGAATAGATAATTATGAAACTATCTTCTAAAACTATTACCGCCATTAAGATGTTCATTGATTTAGGTGAACATTATGAAGAAGGCTATATCTCTTTAGTGGATATCGCTAATCGAAAAGAATTGTCCAAGAAATTCTTAGAACAAATTGTACCGTTATATAAGGCAAGTGGCCTATTACTTGGCACAAGAGGCAATCAAGGCGGTTATCGCTTAGCCAAATCCCCCAATGAAGTCACCTTAAAAGATATTATCTATGTATCTGAAATTGGGCTAAAAAAAGAAAATGTTGGCTACGCCCCTATTGATGATTTCTTAAATCAAATAGATAAGCATTTAGAAATCTATTTAGAAAAGAAAACATTAGCCAATCTAATTGAATCCGCGAACGAGTCTTATTCAAACGATTATATCATTTAAAAAGAGCCTTAAGGCTCTTTTATTTTATTCAGGTGAATTTACCGTTCAAGTGCAACACTTCTAGACAAAAATAAAGGCTCATATCAATCCTGGTGTAAGATATAGTTGCGACACTTATCCACAGGAGGTTCTTTATGAGCTATTCACATTTTACCATAGAAGAAAGAATTA
>JAFUHI010000016.1 GCA_017468925.1 Bacilli bacterium
ACAAAATGTGCTTTCATGACTTTGATGTTCTTTTCAAAGGCACGTTTAATGTAACTGTCATAAGCAATGATCTCATCAAGCTCTTCTACAGTTAGCCCTTCATGTGCAGCGATATCATAGTTCTAAAAAGAAAACCCTATTTCTAGGGTATATTGCGAGACTGTCTCTCGCGGTTTGGTGGGACCATGTACGGCTCCCTATCAAGAGGTTTCCCTTTTGACACCTATATAGTACAAAATAAAACCCTATTTTTCAATAGGGAATTAAACTTTTGGGGCGAATGACGGGACTTGAACCCGCGCATGATCGGTTCACAGCCGATTGTGTTAAACCGCTTCACCACATTCGCCAGCGTGGTTAATGATACTATTTAGTTTCGTTGCGTTCAAGATTAAATAATCTTTTTGCTTCTTTTGCGATTGGTAGTTCTCTTCGTTTAACTATTCCAGAGACTCCGGCATCACTTTGTTTCTCATATAGACTAATGATCTCATCAATGTCTAGCCATAAGGTTTTTTGAATTAATGAATCGCCTTCTGAAGCAACGATTGGTTCCGAGACTTTGTTTGTTCTTTTCATCAAATAGAATTTGTTTAAATTATGCCTATTGATTAGGTTGTAATAATCATCGACTTCTCCTAAAAAGGCATCAATATCCCCTTCAAACCCCACTTCTTCTTTGATTTCTCTTCTCAATCCTTCTTCGTAAGTTTCGTTTTCATCCACTCCACCGCCTGGGGTTTCATAATACGTCTCGTTCCCGAATATATCGTCCCTATGGATTAGGTGAATTGCGAATCTTCCATCTTCATCATAGATAAAAGCCCTAGCCACCTTTCTTTCGTGATACTTCCCTTTGGTTGGGTATTCATTGTCTAATAGATTTAATTTTACTGACATGGCTTTATAATAAAGCCTATACAAGAAAGAAGAAAGAGATGGCTATAAGAAACAGAATAATACCTCTAATCTACCGTGTGGCCGCTTTCTCTTTGTGTGTGTACGCATTGATTGTCATCTTTGGAGTGGATGCCACAGCAGCGCAGCCCTACCGCTCATTGTTGTATTTTGGAACCCAGTGCACCATAGCCACTACCGTTTTATTGGGTTTTAGCATCGTCTTTAATTTCATCGACTTATTAAAGCATGGGCCTAATGGCATTGCCGCCTCAAGCTTCATGCCCCTTAATTTAGCGGTCCTAAGTTATCTATTGTCAGATACGCTTATATTCATATTCGATTCAAGACTTGGGGGAGATTTGATCACCTATTTGAACAACAATGGCAATATCCCTTCAATTCTTGAACATATCATCGTTCCTGCTCTATTTCTTTTCGATTGGCTTCTCTTTCAAGAAAAAGGAAGCGTCAAATGGACAAGCGGCCTCTTTTGGATTTTTTATCCAGGCATCTATACTCTTGCAACCATCATCGCCAAGGAAGTTTGGGCATCGAATACCTATCTATATGAATTCTTAAATGCCTACCACTTCTCTTCATATGAGAATTTCTTCTCAGGTAATGGCGGTTGGAATGGTGTTGCGGTCTATATCGTTTTATTCACAGCTTTATTCGAAGGCATGGGATTCTTATTGATTTTCATTAACAAAGCACTCGCTGGTCGCTACAGAAGAAAGAGGCTTGGCGATACACCAAAGCAGTTCTAATTAATTCTTTTTAGTCTCGTTTTTCTTTGGATAGATTTGACTCTTTCATCTGAGGAAGTGAATAGTTCCACTAGCTTCCACTCCTCCTTTTCTATCTTTAATTTGACGCCTGCTTTCCTAAATCCATCTTTGGTGATGTAGTCTCTAAATAGATATAAAGACTTTTCCTTTTCATCATATCCTCCAAAATCTGGATCCTTGATTAGAATCGATACGTTTTCCACTATTTTTAGATACGTGTCAGGCTTTTTCCTCGCTAGTTCGTTCGCCCCACTTTCATCAATGTAGACAAATGGCTGGATAGGGAAAGAGATGTCCAAGCTTCTTTCAACATTCTTTGGTATCCTCCCTAATTTGATTGGTTCAACGGTTTTTTCTTCCATTATGTTTCCTCCTGCCTCTTATACACACTTTTTCCTCTTTTTGACATGCGATATAATAAAAAAATGGAAAAATATGATAAAAGTGGCGATAAATCATACGCATTAGGCACTACATTAACTTTTGAATTGCTGAATCGAAAAAGCGATAAGGCAACAAGAATTTATATTTCTCCCAAACAAAAAAGAGATGAGACTTATTTAAAGTTGGTGAACCTAGCCAAAAGTAAAAACATCCCAATCATTGAAAACAATGAAAAGATATTTAAATCTTTATCAGGCAAAGACAACACCATGGTGATTGGCGAATTTAAAAAATTCCAAGGCGAGATGAATAAAGGCAATCACATTGTCTTGGTTAATCCATCCAATATGGGAAATCTAGGAACTATATTAAGATCATCCGCGGCGTTTGGAATCGATGGGGTTTATATAATCAAGCCGGCTGCAGATATCTTCGACCCCAAATGCGTCCGTGGGTCAATGGGCTCCATATTCTCCATTGAATTCAAATATTTCTCTTCTTTTAATGAATATTTATTTGAGGCGGGAAATGATAGGGATTTCTACCCATTTATGCTGCAAACTAATAATTCACTAAAAGATATAAAAGAAGTCAAAACCCCATTCACTTTGATATTCGGTAATGAGGCAACGGGATTGGATGATTCTTTCTTAAAAGTCGGGACTCCATTAAAAATACCGCAGTCGAGCGTCGTTGATTCCCTTAACCTCGACAATGCGGTATCAATTGCTTTATATCATTTCTTGGCTAAATAGATTTCCTCAATCTCATTAAGGAATTGAGGTTATGCGATAGTATCGCAAGAGAAGAAGCAAGATTGACGTTTTCTATTACTATATGCGATGGTATTTGGAGATGGGCGGGGACGAAATTCCATATCGCTAGAGCCCCTGCTCTGATAGCCTTATCCGCCACTTCTTGAGCACATTTCGAAGGAGTGGTCAAAATGATTATATTGATGTCAAATTTAGGCAAAATTTCTTCCATCTCCTCGGTGGAATATATATGTTTGCCCGCCACTTCTTTGCCGATTTTGTTCTGGTCGATATCGAATCCTGCGACAATCGCTAATCCCATATCGCTGAAGTTTGGGTAATTCATTAAGGCAACGCCTAAGTGGCCCACCCCAACAACCGCCGCTTTGATTGGCTCGCTATATCCAAGGAAATTTTCCAATGTCTCGATTAATCTCTTTACTTCTCTCCCTTTTTTCGGTCTTCCAGCGTCATTTGATACCGCTTGAAGATCTTTCCTTATCTGCTCCTCGCTATAGCCAAGAACTGAAGCGATCGCGGGAGAAGAGATGTATTTCTGTCCGCTTGCCTCCACTTCTTTGAAGAATTTGAGATATATCGGATATCGTTGCAACTGATTTTTCGAGAAGATTTTCATTTTGAAGCCTTTCAGTATTTTTTTATCGATATGAATATACTGAATTATGTATTTCCAGTCAAGGAAGTTATGATATCGCCAAAATTTATTTTGGCTTTATAATAGCAACTATGGAAAAAAGTTTGATATTCAGCAAGATGGTGGGATGGGCAAAGAGCCATAAAAGAATAACATTCCTTCTCGCTTCGCTTATTCTTGCCACCGTAATAGAGCTTTTTGCCTCTGTCTCCACCTCTCCTCTATACGGGAATCTTTATCTATATGACAATATCGATATCGACTCTAACTTCTTCATGCTTGCTGGCAAACTCATTACTGAGGGCAAAACACCATATATAGATTTCTTTGACCACAAGGGCTTATATGTTTTTTATATAAACGCTCTAGGGATGAGCCTGGGCATAGGCAAATATGGAGTATTCTTGCTTCAGATAGTCTGGTACACCTTTGTTTTGTATTTCTCTTTCTTAACCGTTGAACTATATCAATATGGATGTCGTTCCTATATAGTCATGGCGTGCTTCTATTTATTCGCGATGGCTTTCCAATGGAGTGGCAACCATACAGGGGAATGGCTTCTTCCTTTTGTGGTTTTAAGCGTCTATTACGCATCAAAAGCCATAACTAGCAAACTAGAGGTCAATTGGGTCTATGCATGCTTTATGGCAGGGATTGAAGCGGGATTTGCATTTAATTCAAGGCCAAGCGATGCGATGTGGGGCTTAGCCTTAGTCATTGCTTACGCGATCCATTATTTCAGGAAGAGAAGAAATATTGAGATATTATTCAATATCATCTCCGCTTTATCGGGACTCCTTCTTCCGTTCGCCATCTTTATCCCTATCTCCATTATAGGTGGCTACACATCAATCATGTTTAAAGCGGTGATCGTAGAGAATCTTATCTATACAGGCGGGCACGCGAGTGATTCTAGATGGTTATATAGAGCCTTGGTGCTCGTTTGGATTCTTCTTTCTTCTTTCTTCACTTTCCTCCGTTTTAAAAAGAAAGAGGATGATGAATTAACTTATTTCCTTTTATCGAACCTAATCATAGGAGGAATAATGCAATTCATCATCGCTAGATATGGCAACTACGTCATCTCTGCTTATCCATTAATGAGCTTGAATGTCATATCAATATTTCACCTCATCAAAATCAAAGACAAATCATTGCTTGATCATAGCAACAAATGGAATGGAGTGTTCGCCGGAGCGGGTTTAGCCTATGGAATCATCATCATGGTTCTTTTCTACACGATTGGGATGGCAGACGCCCAATACAACAAAGAGAAAGCCATCCAAGAAGAAATAGTAAGACTTATCCCTCAAGAATTTTTCCAAAAGGAAAATGGGGTCTATTGCCTAGATACGAATGTAGCGACTTATTTGAATAATAACATCAAAATCAGCACGAAATATTATACTTTCCAGTCATGGTGGGCCTCCGATAACGAAGAGGTAGTCCCTTTGACTCTAGAATATTTAAACAAAGCAAAACCCACTTACATAATCCAAAGAACATATACTCTAGATGATGGTGATTATGGCTACTATACCCCAGAGCCTAGCTTCGACGAATTCCTTGAGGCTAATTACACGGTCATATCTAAAGAAGACACACCAAGGATAAGAATCTGGGAAATAAAATAAAGACTAAATGACAAAGAAACTAAAAGCGGCTTTGTGTTTTATTTGTTATAGACTTCCCTTCTATGGCCTATGACAATCACTAGAATTATCAACTTGCCATCATCAATTTTGGCTATGACTCGATAGTCGCCTATGCGATACCTCCACTGCCCCGCTCTATTTGCGGATAGCGGTTTGCCTTTGATTCTTGGGTTCGCACAGCCATCAAGGTTCTTTTTGAGCCATAACAAAATTATTTTTTGAGTATATTTATCAAGCTTCTTTAGTTCTCTTTTTGCAGACTCGGCGAATTCGACACGAAAAATCATAGTCCCAATTCCTTCATGAGTTCATCTAATGTGTATGTTTTAGGGTTCTCCTCATATTCCTTCAAAGCGGCATCCGCCAAAATCACATCATATTCCTCTTCAATCTTCTCAAAATAGGCTCTTTTGATAGCCTCGCTTAGGGAAACACCATTTAACGCAGCGTATGCATCTGCCAATTGTTTTTCCTCGTCCGTCATTCTGATTGAAACAACCATATATTCACCTCCTGTAATACATTGTAATACACATTATATAAGATGTCTATTTAAATCGATGTAGGCGATTGTTATCTATTTTTTTTATCTAATTATCAAATTGGATTAGTATATTAGATATGTTAACTACATTTGATCAGAAATTAGCGGAATTTCTTAATAACTATACAGTGGATGGATGGCCTGTAGGCAATCTAATCTTGGTTTTGATTGCTTTATTCCTTTCCGTCATTCTCTGCGGGATTATTGGAATTGAAAGGGAATTGAAAGGCAGAAGCGCAGGATTAAGAACCCATCTTCTAGTTGGAGTCGGCTCATGCGTCATCATGATAATATCCATATATGGCTTCCCTGCTATATTTGGCAATAGGGATGTCGCCAGGCTTGCCGCTCAAATAATCGCCGGTGTCGGTTTCCTAGGCGCTGGAGCGATTATCCACCACAATTCCGGCATCAAGGGATTGACCACCGCTGGAACCATCTGGATGGTGATGGCTATAGGCATAGCCTGTGGATCATTCAATTTCATCATCGCTTTCATAGCCACAGCGATAATATTCTTCGTCTTGACCGTGGTTAGAAGAGTCGAAGTCAAGATCGGAAGGAAGAAGCCTTATTTCATCTTAGTCGCCCCGATAGAAGAGAAACTGACTGCGACTATCTTAAGCATCTCCAAGGAATATAATTGCACGGTGCAGGAACTATCAACCGAATTGGAAGAAGGGACCCCAAATAGGATCGTCTGTTATTTCCAAGCGGCATTCACCGATAAAAATCCCGATATAGCGGGATATATATCCAGAATAGAAAAAGAGACTAATGCTATAAGTATCCATATCCTCGGGAATAAGAGGAAATAGACTCTTAAGTCAATTGAAATCAAGTTATCTGGATTAGGTTCAGAGGCCAAGTTCTTTTCTTTTGATGGATTCGAGAATGCTTTCAATTGTTTTCTCGTTGCTATCTTTGCAATAGATTAATTCAAAATTATCTTCCTCTATCCTAAGAGTTTTCTTTATTTCTTTTGTTTTTGCGGCTTTGTTGCCATCGTCTTCGCTGTAAACGACGACAAATAAATATTTATTTTCTTGCAAAACAAAATCGTGAATTAACGAATTTATATGATTATCCGTTTCATTGATGCCATAGCCAAGAACGACAAGGAAAGTTGAGTCGTTTAAAAACTTAACAGAGGTTGTCTCTATTTTGCTCCTTAAGGTGTCGTTTTTGGATAGTCATATTTCAATGCCTGCTGCGCACATCCGGCGATCAACAGCAGTGTCTCGATGCCAACTAATAATTTAAATGTCCTTCTCATAAAATCACTCCATACAGATAAGAGAGAAACATTGATTGTTGTTTGTTGCATACAACAAATGGTCGTAACGCTTCCTGTTGGCTATAAACATAAAACTTCGTTTTTCTTTAATTGAGTCCACTTCCAAATCAAGCTTTTTATCTTGGAAATATGTATTGCCATTGAAAACATAAAGGAGATTGTCAAGATCAAGAGGCTTCGTTGCAGCAAAAACATCGGTGGATGTAGGATTAAATATCGTTATATTCCCTTGATTGAAGAAATATAAATCGCCATTGCAATAGGCGATAAACTCGGCATCACCAAAATAATAATCATCACATTCCCCGTTTATTACGACGTCAACAAGCATGCCCTTCGTGTTATCGGCTCTTACAAAATAGTTATTATCTAGATAAGCGAGGTACCAACTTTTGACAGAACGAAAACCATTGTTGAATTGAACATAGCATTCAGATCCAAATAATTTACTCATATAATAATCAATATTATGATCGATATTTGATATTTCATTGTTGCCGCTTATTTTTATACATCCGTAATTGTGTAGAACATTGTGATTCTGGTCTATTTCTAGGCATAAACAGAAAGCATAGTCATGATTAAAAGAAACAAACACATTTAGTGGGATATAATTGCCATAATGTGAGCTATGTATCTTATATCTTCCAGGATCCAGAGGCTTACCATCATATATTATAGGTATTTGTGCTGTTATAAAATCATCCATATAAAAATCGAAATCATTGGCAATTGAATCGACTTTCTCAAGGCTATAGTAATAAGAAAAAGATGGATAATTTACGTCTATAATCATTTTTCCCGGGATTAATTTGTCGCTTTTATTAAATTGTTTTATTGAATAGTCGCTTTTTGAGTTCTTATCCAAGTAATAAATCGAATCAAGATATGATACCCCATAATCATCCAACCTCCTAATAAGATAATCGTATTTGTTAAAAATCGATAGTTTAAAGTGAACGCATGATGATGGGAAAATGAATTGCGACTTTAATATCGCGTTGTCAAAATGTATGGCAGTGTCGCTTTCTTCCGAAAAGACATAATATTCACCGAATTCGATGGCATATGCAATCACCAATCTATTTCTCTCTTCTTCACGATGAAATATCTGTTCATAAAGCGGAGACCGACTTGAAAGCAAGATGACGTACTCATACTCATCGTTTATCCGCATTTCTTGCAGAGTCAAACGGTTTCCAAAATAGTCGTAAACCTCATTATTCGACCAAAAATAGTATCCACCATCGTTCAATTCGGTGTCGGTTATAATTTCTTTTTCGCCAAAATAAGAATAATATCTATAACCATACGACCCATAATCGAGCAGTTTGTAACAATAATCAGACTGTTTGGCAATTATATTGTTGTTATTATCCGACATTTCACCAACACTGTGGTTATGAAATGAACGAAAAGGGCTGCGATAAAAATGATAACCTCCATTAAAATTCGAAAGTGCGGCCTCTTTGAAATAATTATCCACCTCTTCAGCCACTGTGATTTGGCCGTTTTGGCAGGAAAACAAAAGAATGGAGAGTAACGCAAAAAGACAGTTTGTCTTAAACAAAGATTTCATAAATTATCCCTTTCTCCGCCTAAAGAACTATCAAAAATCAACGAAAAAGCACGTTGATAAGCAATATATTGGTCATTAAAAATTTGGCATCCTTTCGCAGGGTTATATGTTGCGGGGCAAGAAAACAACGGCAATGCGCAACATGGGATTAATCTCTTCATCGATTTAATCATAATTGTTCTCCAAACACGCTTGTTTTACTTGATAAAGTAGTCATAATTTTTCCAGCCTTTTTCTGCGATAGTTGCAACAAATTCTCTTGATTATTGCTATGCAATCTTGATTGTTAGGGCTGGACGCACACTGTGATACGTAAGGCTGACTAAAATGTCCCGTAGAACGCCATCACCATCGACATACCACGCACTTCCATAGTATTCACTGCTAGGAGAGCGAGTCCAGTAATAGCCGTTATTCAAATAAGATGCATCTGTTCTGTAGTAAGCGCCTCTTGCTCTAGCCCAATCGGTTGTTTTGCGATATATGGTATTTGTTGAATTGGTTGACATTGAGAAACCATAAATGGGATTGATATAATCTTGATAGCTTGGCAAAAACACCTTATCTTCGGTGTTTTTGCAAGTTCTAGTATTGAGCGAATATGTTGTGGCGGAGCTATTGTCAACAGTTGTTGTTTGAATATGGCTGTTGCCCAAAGCGAATGCCGAATTATAAAAGTCGGTATTGAGCCATGACCTGATATCGCTGTGCTCATAGTTGTTTGCTTCGACCGTTTCCCAATCGAATGTTCTGGTTAATGTCGAATTGTGATAATAGCAATGGGCGTCTAACAAGACACTGGATAGGATGTAACATTCCCCATTAGTGTTCGACAACACATTCCAAATGATAGGCTCACATTTGAACCAATATGTGGTATCACTAATAATAGTTGTGCCATTATCGAAATGACGATCTGAGTCTATTGGGGTGGCACTGACTTTGGCATAGTAATCATTTTTATATAAATACCAACCATTGGATTCTGGGGTTGTTATAGTATCAAGAGCAGAGACCAAAAACGAATCATTGATGTTCCTTTGCGGGTATAGTCCATAAGTTAGTGTTTTACCATCTCGAGAAACTACAGGAATCACCCCGTGAGAGTTATCCCATTGACGCTGTCTTTCCTCGTCGCTTGAAATCCCCGAACAACTGCACACGGACAAAAGAGCAGTAATTGCAAAAACAAAATTGTTAAAGATACTTTTCATTTATGAAACTCCTCACTGTATGACCTCAAATAGCCTCACTTCCAAATTGGGAATGCCGAAGCATTTATAAACATTATTTGCCAACGATTCATCGTCTTTTGAGACATATAGAATTATTTTTATTGGTTTTTTAAAGTTCATCGGAACATCAATCTTGGTTTCGTCATCAAAATCACTGCATAAAACAAATCTAAATTCATGTTCTTTTTCGAAGGCACTGGTTTTTATAAAAGCCATGTTATCTAAATCTTCCGAAACCGTCTCATAATAGTCATCTGAATATTTGACCGGTTTGGCAATAATCCCATTTTTCAAAAAAAGGCATTCGAAGTCATCATTATCGTTAAAAACGAATTCGATGGCTGCACCATGAGCTCTACCAGAATATGCAAGCCAGCAAAGGGAATCCAAAGGATCTGTAGAACAACAAAAAACCATTGTTGATCCTCTTTCCTCGGCATAATTGTCCCCTTCTAGTCGATCATTTGTATTTCGTATATTAGAAAATCTAATTTTTTTTGAATTTAAGATGCTTAGTGCATTTAACAAAGACGTGTAGTGGATTATGTGTTTCACATAAAGATTATATATATATAGAGCGAGAGAGAGAGATGCAAGCACTTATCAAGCAAGAGTGCCAATATTTTTCGCGACAAAAACCTAATCCTTTTTTGCCATTTTTGCTCAGTCAAAAACAAAAAGAGAAATACTTAACCCGGTGATTTAAATAAAATACTTTCTTTGAGCCAAAAATAGAGATTCTATTTCGTTATGGAATCTACATATTCTTCCATGATCGGATATAGATTTAGATATGGGTCGTTGATTGGACCTACATGGTCACCTAATTCCATGATTTTATAATCAGTTAGGCTATATTCATCCCAGGTCACACATCCTTCGTAATTTGGATTGCCGTTTTTAATGAAAGAAGCCCAATAATTAACCATTTTTTTGCTTAATGAATAATCGGACTCGTTGTAACGATATGCATGTCTATCTCTTTCTAGATTTCCATAGGCATACACCAATTCTCCTGCGTGGTAATTTCCATGGAATTTATTGTCTTTGGTGAATTGGTAACGATAGACTTTTGTACCAGCATCTATTGCCATCTTCGACCACGATTGATGGGGGTACATAAACCAATAGACAGAGATTATCTCATTGAACGCAGAGAAAGCATCCTCTTCTATTCTTTCTTTATACAATTCCATTATTTTTGCGGCGGTGTCTTTGTTGAAATAATCCTCTAGCCTTTCTTTGATATTGTCTTTGTTAGTAGGGTTGAATAAGAAATTAGGTATCACGAAAGCATCCGCTTCCTTAACATTGAATCCATTGAGCAAAATCTCCTCATTGTTTTTCTTTTCTTTATACGTCTCATACGGGGTCTTCTCCAAAGCGTATCCATCTAGAGTCATAGATGAAGGAGTCAATGATGTTTTCAACAATGATGAGGCGGGTATTTTCCTTAGATCTGCAAGGTTTTTGGCGCCGAATTCTTCATATAACCCTTTATCTTTTGCTAAAGCCTCATCCAATTTCCTATATGTGTGAGGCGGTGTTTTGACAACCAAAGAGGAAGATTCTCCAATCGCTTTCTTGAATAGACCTTTTGCTAGAGGTGAAGCGCATAAAGCGGAGACGGAACTACTTCCCGCGCTTTCACCGGCGATGGTGATGTTATTTTTATCGCCTCCAAAATATGAAGCGTTCTTATTCACCCACTCTAACGCTTTAACTTGGTCAAGCAGACCATAGTTGCCAGTCGTATGGTTTGGTGATTCGTTTTGCAATTCTTCGGAAGCGAAATATCCAAATACCCCTAGCCTATAAGCGATGGTGATAACAATCACACCTTTGTGGGCTAGAGTCTCACCATTGTAGTCGTCATAGGCGGAACTTCCGGACGTCAATGAGCCTCCATGGATATAGACAAGGATTGGAAGGTTACTCTCTTCGGCGTGAGGTTTCCATATATTTAGATATAAGCAATCCTCGCTCATGTTTTGTAGAGGATCCATGACGAAATCAGGATACCAGCCTTTGGATGAATACATATCCACCAAGGTCGATATCACCGGTGAAGTATTGTTTTGCATTGCCCTAGGCGCAAAATATGAGCAATCTCTTACGCCTTCCCAAGATGAAACGTCTTGTGGCTCTTTCCATCTTAATTCACCAATAGGCGCTTCAGCGTATGGTATGCCTGCGTATATCTCCACTTCTTTATCTAACGAATAAACACCTTGGACATCTCCATCGGCAAGCTTCATAACCTCTGTTTTCTCCGGAGAGGAAAAAGAGACCGCACTTTTACTAATTGTAGAAGGTCTAGCAAAGCCAATTATTATTGCGGTAGTTATAACAAAAGAGATTGTAGGAATCATCCTTATGACGAATTTCTTGTGTCTTAATAGGATTCTTACAACTACGGTTGATACAATCACAACTGATTCGATGATTAAAAGAACAAGCGGCCCATTAGCCAAATCAAGATAGAACACCACCAAAGCGGAGAGCAATAAAACAATAAGAGGGAATATTATCCAAAACAACAATTCCTTCTTGTCCTTCATTAATTTTCGCTTCTCCATATCGATGGATTAATATTTCATTGAAATGGACTCTATGTCAAGAAAGATGACTTGCTTCTTTCTCTTTGAGGAGCTCTTTATAGATCTCAATCCATCTTTTGGTATAATCCGGATCATAATCCGTTTCTTCTATTATCCTTTCTGCAGCATATTCTGGATCAAATGTGTGGCCGATATAATAGAATTTCCTTATTTTTTCCGGAGGCAAAAGTCTTAAAATGGCTTTGCTTGTCAAATCAAAATAGAAACCCAGAACGCGATAGAAATAGCCAATCCAAAACATCTCATTTGGCGAATACAACTTCTTTCCATGTGTGAGTTTCCCATATTCTTCTTCTAATATTTCTATGACGTTATTTTGGTCAATGGTGGAGATGGAGATGGTTTCATTCTCAAACGCTTTAACGATTTCAGAATTCATAAATCTTCTTATGAATATGGAGGAGCTGCATTCGCATCTTGTTAAAGATAGTTCAAAGACCTTGCCCTGCAGTTTACAGACAAAATATTGATTTTCGGTTAATCTTTTCATTTGTTTTACGATTATTTTTCATGAACCCTATCTTTTTTTAAACGTTATTGTTTCTTATATTTATCTTCTATCTCTTTCCTTAAGGCTTTCGCTTTTTCCGCCCTGAGTGACAGGAGTTTTTCTTGTTCTTTATCCACTTCAGCTTTGTATTCTTTAAAACGTTTCTTGCGATATGAGGTAATGCAAACATAAGCGATTAAAGAGGTGATCAATAAAAATAAAGAAACATCATATATCGAGACAGCCAAAACAATATTGGCGAGATCGCCCCACAAGATATCAAATAAAATGAATAAAAGCGATAAAATCACCCCTATCGCAGAAAGGATTGATAGGAGCAACAAGGTGAGTTGACCTTTATTTATCTGATATGTAGGAATCCTAGGCTCGTATTTGCCTATCTCCTTCCAGTATCGATCTTTATATTCTTCTTCTATTTTCTTTTCCATCTCTTCGTTGTTCATGCTTTTATTTTACTCCCAAAAGACGATGCTGAAAACAAATTTGTTCATAAAGTTTTATTTAAATGTACATATTTTATTGCTTTTATGGACATTTCTATTTAAAATATATGCAGGAGGTAAAATTATGTGCACAATTTCTACAACAGAATTTAAAAACAATTTCGGAAAATACATCGAAATGGGGCAAAGAGAAGAAATAAAAGTTTTGAAAAGAGGCAGGGTTATTTTTACCATAGTTCCCGAATCTTTATCGCTTTTAGAAGAAGCAAAAAAATATATCGGCATGCTTCCTAAAGACGCTTCAATAGGCATTGATCCATACGAGAGAGGCTAATATGAAAGTATTATTTGACTCTAACGTCATCATTGATGCTATTTCAGCTCGAGACAATGCGGGTAATGGTGCCGATACGCTTTTCCTAATGGCAATCTCTAAAGATATTGATGGTTTTCTTCTTTCAAAGCAAATAACTGATATCTATTATGTCTTAAGACGCTATATGGACGACAAAGACGAAAGAATAACCTTTATTGGTTTTCTTCTAAAAACATTTGAAATTATTAACATTGGATACGATGAACTTTTTGGCGCAAAATGCATGTACGGGGATGATTTCGAAGACGATTTGATTTCTTTCGCTGCCGAAAAGTGCGAGATGGATTATATCGCCACGTCTAACATCGAACATTTTAATCTTTCTTACGTAAAAGCCGGAACGCCTCGCGAAATATTAAGCGAGATTGAAAAAGTACGCAAAACGACTAGCAATTGAATATTTGCTCTATTATTTTTTAAGTATGCTTTTAAGTGAATCGATATTATCTCGGCTCATGCCTTTTTCAAGAAGATAATCGGTTGTGTATCTCTCATAATCCGCGGTTTTGATATCAACAGAAGGATCACCGATAACGGTAGAAAGCATCAAATCGATGTTTTTTGTTTTTATGATGTTATATTTGCTTGGATCGCTCTCTAGATTGATCCCGTAATAGTTATCGTAAGTAATCATATAATCATCTATCATCTCTTGATATGAGGAACCCGCTAAAGCTTCTAGAACCATGCAGACAAATCCGGTGCGGTCTTTCCCTTCGACGCAGTGCACTAGATATGGGCCTTCTCTAGAGACCATGAATTCAAGGCCCCTAATCAATTTTGCGGAGAAAGCCTCATCTTTGAATCCAGTGAAAAGAGAAGGGACTTCTTCTTCGACTTCATTTAAAGATGATTGGAAACGGGTGTTCATCGCCAAGGCAATCACATTGTTCTTTTCATAAACGGAAAGGAAATAAGGAGAATTGAAATCTTCTTTGGCGATATGCTCTTTAACTTCGTCGTCATTATCGGATAAGTTTATAATCGCATTCACTTTATCTTTTATTAGTCTATCTGTGATTGGCGCCCTATTATGCTGGTTATCTACAGGCGAAGCTGATCTATATAAAATCCCATCCTTCAAAGCGCTGGTTTCAACTTTCCTGAAATTGGCGAAAACCTCATCTGGCATATCGCCTTGCTCATCGGTGTAATGAATGTCCATTGCCTCCTGAATTGCAAGGTATTTGCCTTTTTCTTTTAAAGTGATAGAGACTTTATCATCCTCTTTTAAATCACCCACTTCCCACATATCAGGACCATTGTTGAAGCAAGTTTTGATGAATGGATAACCTGGATATCCCACCATAAGAGGAGAAAGACTATCGACGTAATAGCCGTTGTAATACGGCAGGTCACTTAGGGTATAGCCATTGGAATAAGTCACTTCAAGACTATCCCCGAAGGAGAAACCCAAATTGTTAAAGTCCTCTATTGTCATATCGATATAGACACCGCCAAATTTTGTCTCATGGCTGATGCCTCTATCCGTAATCGATAAAGACTTGTTGCAACTAGACAATAGAATGATCGACATCATCGACGCTGTTAATAATGTTCTTTTCATGATGATTAAGTATAAATTATCATTCCATCTTTTGTATATAAACAAAGAAAACTCCACCATGTGTGATTGCGACTTTCCCAACCTCCCAACTTTAAATTGCTGTTGGCGCTGCAGCCAATCGCATCGACTTCTCTTTCAGTAATATCGCCTTTAACTATATAGATACCCATATCATTAATTTATCCTTTTAATAATAAAAATCTAGAGGGTGATATTCATTAATTGGCAAATTCGAACAACCATTAATCGTGTTTGTGGCTATAATATTTTTAATGCTTCAAAGATTAACCATTTCTAACCTAGCAATCATCGAGAATGTGGATATTTCCTTCAAAGAAGGATTTACGGTTTTGACCGGCCCAACGGGTGCTGGAAAAAGCTTAGTAATCGATTCTTTATCATTGCTTCTGGGTGATAGAGCATCTTCTGAACTAATTAGAGCAGGAGAAGAAAAAGCCTCAATTAGAGGAGAATTCATCATTTCTTCCAAAAGATTAGAGGCTATTTTGGATAAGATGGAAATTCCACCTTCTTCTTCCTTGGTGGTGGAAAGAACCATTACAAAAAACAAAAACACCATAAAGATAAACGGGACAACAGTAACCTTATTCGATTTGAATAAAATCTCCCCTTTTCTAGCAGATATCCATTCGCAGTTCGATTACGCAAAAATACTCAACCACGATAACTATCTTTCAATGGTAGATGGCTATGCCTATGAGAGAATCAAATCATACAAGAACGAATATTCTTTAGCCTTGGAAGAATACAATCGCTCATCCAAAGAATTATCTCTATTAGAAGAGCAAAAAAGGAAATTGGATGAAAACCGCGATTTCTATCTCTTCCAATCAAAAGAACTCGAAGACGCCAATCTAATCGAAGGCGAAGAAGAAAGCAACGAAAAAGAATTATCGCTTCTAAAGAATTACGACAAAGTATATTCGCTTGCAAAAGAAGCGGATGAAATTATTAGAGAAGATTTCATCGATAGGCTTTATGACTTAAATAAAGACCTCTTAAAATTAAGCGAATATAACGCTTCATACGAAGAAGCATATAAGAAGCTAGATGATAAATATTACGAGATTGTCGATATATTCGATGAGCTCAAAAAGAAATTCAAATCTTTTGACTATGATCCCGAAAGACTAAATGTCTTGCAGCAAAGAGAATATGATTTGAATAGTCTCAAAAGGAAATACAGGAAAAGCGTCAATGAATTAATCGCCTATCGCGAGGAATTAAAAGAATTGCTTAAAATCGATAGCAATATCGATGAGCAAATCAGTGAAAAAGCAAAAGAGAAAGACGCTTTATATAAAAATCTAATCGCCAAAGGCGAAGATCTTTCGAAAGTCAGGAAGCAAGTCGCAAAAGAGATCGAAGAAGCCTTGAAGAAAAACCTAAGCGATCTTCTCCTTAGAGCAGAATTCGAAATAGAATTCGTCAAAGTCGACCCAAATGAAAACGGAATCGATGAGGTTAATTTCCTAATCGAGACAAATATCGGTGAAGGCAAGAAGAATCTAGAGAAAACAATTTCTGGAGGCGAAGCAAGCCGCATTATGCTCGCCTTTAAATCAATCTTCTTGTTCTCCAATAAAATAGAGACCGCGATATTTGATGAGATTGATGTAGGCATCTCCGGAGAAGCGGCATCCGCGGTTGGAAAGAAAATAAAAGAAATATCGCTTTTTAGACAAGTCATCGCTATTACCCACTTGCCTCAAGTCGCATCGAAAAGCGACCACCACATCCTTATTGAAAAGATAATAAAAGACGGAAGGACATATTCGATATTAAAAGAATTGTCTCTAGAAGAAAAAATAGAGCAAATCGCAAAATTAATTTCAGGCGGCAAAGTAACAGAAAAGCAATTAGAATACGCGAAAGAAATGGTATTAGAGAACTAAATAAGCCGCTTTTGCGGGGATTTTAATCAATATTTTCGTTAATTATCTCTAAATTAAAGTCTTCTAAGGACTCTCTAGCAACGCTTATAACATATCCATCTTTGATAATCGTTTTAGTCAAATATTGTTTTCCTTTGTAGGTCTTTATTCCGTTTATCGGCAAAGCGCTTATTTCTTTTAAATCGGTGGATAATCCGTCTCCTTCCGCTTTCGATATGGCCTCTTTATTCGTCCATATCTCGTAGAAGTCTTGATCGGATTTGAGACAAGATTTTTCTTTTGAGGAACAGACAAAATCAATAAGTTTTTGTTTCGTTTCTCTTATTTTCTCCACATCTATCCCGATTTCGTTTTTTTCATCTTTTATTAGCAATACGAGACCAAACGAGTGAGAAATATTGAAGTAAGTGTTGTTGGATAAAGGCTTCCATTTCTCATTCAAATAGTATTCGCCTATATATTTATTTTTTAAATATAGGGAGGCAATAGCCTCTTTTCTCGCTCTTTCATTTGTAATTCGGGATAATTTTTCTAGCATAGACGAGGAAATATATTTCGATTTGATGATGTGGTCGATTTCTATCTCATTCGTGTCTATTAAATAGAGAAGCAAAGTTTCCATAGTTAAATCTTATCCCCAAAGCAAATAAAGATTGAACAAATAATTAAAAATATTTAAATAAAAGTCATGGAAATCAATATTGAACAAGTTAAGTCTATTATCGATCCTTCTCTTCCTTTAGTAAGTGTTCTTTCTAATGTCTCAAGCTTATTGAACAAGATGGAAGGCTTAAATTGGGCAGGTTTTTATCTAGTCAAAGGAGATGAGTTATATCTTGGCCCTTTTCAAGGCGAACTCGCCTGCACCATAATCAAAAAAGGGCATGGGGTTTGCGGGACCGCATTTGAAAGAAAAGAGACTATAATCGTCCCAAACGTTCTTGAATTCAAAGGGCATATCGCCTGTTCTTCCGCTTCAAGAAGCGAAATAGTCGTCCCAATAATCGTGAATGATAATGTTGTTGGGGTAATCGATATAGATTCCCCCATATACGATAGATTTCACGATGAAGAAAAAGCATTTGTTGAACAAGTGGCAAAAGCTTTAGAAGCATGTTTCTAGGCGAATAAGGCGATTAGGCCAATAAAGCCAACGATAATATACGATGTGCCAATCGCGATGAAATATAAGAACAATGTCGTATAATCCACGACAAGATTTCTTTGACCCTTATGAGGATGATATAAAAGTAATAATGGGGCTAAAAGCATGATGCCTTCGTATTTTCCAAGTCCAAGCTTATTGGCGAGGGGTTCGCCAGAAATGCCAATTTCCACAAATCCAATGAGCAACACAATCAAGGCTACCAATATGTTCTTTTGCCAAATGAAACGATTACCATTGAAATATAATGCAGCATTGTTTTTCCCATATTTCTTTTCATAAAAAAGCTTTAAGAAATAATATGACACAAGATATATGATAGCCAAAACAGAGAACGGGAATTTTTCACCATTGAAGATATAGCGTTCTGCGGTGGATAAATGCAAATCGAAAAGCACCCAATTGCATCCATTGAATATGAGCCATGAAGCGATAATCCAGCCAATAGGGATGACCGCCAAAGATCTATATACAATTAATTGCCACTTCTTCTTTAAGAACTTAGGCGTGTAGAAAAGGAACGCCATAATCATGAAATAACAGGAGATTGAGCCAAACATATTTGGAAGAACAACAAATGTCGATGCAGTCGAAGTTGCTATAGAAGTATTCTCCAAAATACCCAAAAGCATTATTTCAAGAGAATAGAGGCAGAAGAAAACAATCATATACAGGAAAATATTCCTAAAGACTCTTTTGTCGTCAGAGAATAAATCAAAATCAATGAAATAAAGGAGGAACATGCCGACCATAAAGATGCTCATAAGAGAATCGGTCGCCCCACTTTGCATAACCGAACCCATACTAGTTATGCCAAAGAATCCTGCAGCGTATAAAACGATTCTAAACGATCCAACGAATACCAAAAAGATTCCAATGATTTCGATAACCGTCTCTGGGATGAATGGACCTATTCTAAAGTCTGTCTTTAGAACAGAATGCCCATCTCTAACAACCTCAGTCACAGGTGGTCTATAGTCAACCATTTTGCCTTTTCGCGTGCCATAAATAAAGGAGAATATAGTGACAAATAAATTAAAGCCAAGAAGTATTATTCCAAATAAAAATCCCAAGGCCACAAAAACATTAGATGACATGGTCTTATCACTTGCTTCTTTTTCATACTGCAATAAAGAAGAAACAGTTACATTTACTCTGGTCTTTTCTGCAATTAATGTATTAAAATCCCTGTAAAAAGAGTTCAAATATGGCTCAATTACTAAATACATAGCTTTGTATTCTGGCGAATCTTCTGCATATACTTTGCTTTCCGACATGTAATAAATGCACTCAAAATTCATGTCTTCATCTACATCATAGGACA
The DNA here is from genome assembly GCA_017468925.1 of Bacilli bacterium. Taxonomy (GTDB): domain Bacteria; phylum Bacillota_I; class Bacilli_A; order RFN20; family CAG-826; genus UBA4951. The sequence goes on from JAFUHI010000016.1 coordinate 19,716, forward strand.
TTTCATCAGTTCTGATTTCGTTATAATAATCGACTTTTACATTGACACCAAATAACGCATCGGCATAAGGGCTTGACGGAGTAACGATGCATCTATACTCATTCGTCCTATATGTCGCTTTGAATTCTAGATTACCGACAGCGTTTTCATCATATTCGCCTTTTATTGATATGTATTTGGAAGTCCCCTCTTCTGCATCTTTTTCAATCGTATATATTTCTGGACGCACAATCGTTTTGGTCAAAGAGAATGATGGAGTACCTACCTCCGCCAAACGATCACAGAATGAAAGATAAGTTTCGTTATAGTTTTCTCTTATGTGGTCTTCATTAAATTGATTTACCGCGGCGGCTGAAATAATTAACGCGGCGGAAGCAAGTGTTAAAGCAATAAAGGTTATTTTGAAAGCGATATGGCCAAGCACTTTGTATGCCAGCTGAACAATCTTGTGTTTTTTCTTTTCTGGCAATTCGCAGGGATATGATTGATCTCCTGTTAAAAATGAAGAAAAATCTTCGCCAATAAATTCGCTTATTTTGATAACTTCTCTTTTAAAAGGCTTGCCATAACCTGATTCAATGAAATCATACCTTGCCCAGGATAAACCGATGGCTTTTGCCATCTGTCTTCTGCTAAGTTTTCTTTTCTGCCTCTCTTCGTAAAGGCGATAGTTATATGGCTGCATCGAAAAAATTATATCATTTTGAGTTAGTTTTCTTTAAAGAATGATAAAATTCCTCTATGAAAAGAAAAAGCTTGCTGGTTATTGCTGTACCTCTAATCCTATCTTCCTGTACCGCAAACGAAGAAGATCGGTATACTTTCAACCACCAGCAAGGAACAGCGGATTATGAATCATACATGTATTTCAATGATTCCTTTTTCGAAAAAGAATCAACCATATACAACCCATCTTTAGCGACCGCATCAGTCTCGATGGCTATGGCGAGTTTTGCCTCCCAAAGCGAACCAGCAAACTATGACCATAGATATAAGAATATAGAGTCTTTGTTAACTGATATTGGGTTTAAAGATTTTTATGTCAATGAAAACTATAAAAAGAAACCTGGATCCGACACAATCGGATTGGTGTTTGCGCATAAAAAAGTATTGGGCAAAGAATTGGTGGTAATGGGAGTAAGAGGCGCCAACTATGAAGCGGAATGGGCTAGCAACTTCACACTCGGAAAAAGGGAAGATGGCTACCATGATGGGTTTAGATCCGCCGCTGATGAAGCCTGCAGAGAATTAGTTAATTATGTTGATTCACATAATTTTGACGGGGATATTAAGGTTTGGATGGCTGGATATTCTAGAGCAGGTGCAACTTGCAATATCACCGCAGGGCTTTTAGATGAAAAAATTAGCAAAGGTGATTCAATATTCAAAAATAACGTTACACTCAAAAAAGAAGATCTATATGCATATACCTTTGAAGCACCGATGGGCGCCCCTTCCACCAAAAATGACTCCGGCGATATATTAGTTAAACTTGATGACTACAATAACATTTTTAATATCGTCAATCAAAACGATTTAGTTCCTCTTGTAGCAATGAAAGAATTTGGATTCACAAGATTTGGGATTGATAAATACTTGCCCGATTCTTTTACTGATTTCGATTTCCAAAAACACCTTAATAATGTCATTTATTTCTATGACCGCATTTCTAACCATAATGCTTTAGGAGACTATAAGATCTCTTCCTTTACAACCAAAAGCCTTTCTGGATTTAGTTTTGGAGAGGACAAAAAGTCACACGCCTGGACACAGGGTTTGCTTTTAAAGGAACTAATCTCATTATTGACCGTTGAGGGTGTTGAGACAATTGATAATTATGTTGAAACCATCCAAAAAGGGCTCAGATATTTATTCGAGCTGATATATAAATCGGGATATTTCAAAGGTTCATTAATTGATATTGGCTTATCGATGATCCAAAACATCTCCACTATCAAAACCGTTGAGGATTTGGTGGATGATGTCCAAAGAGAACCAGGACGTTTTGTTGATGACTTAAGGCCTGTTTTGATGCGAGGATTAAGAAAACTTGGTATTGAGGTCGATACCCATGAATTTGTCAATAATCTTTTGTCTTTAGGAACCGCACTAACAAAGACAATCATCTATTCCTTAGATAATGCAAAGAATTATTTGGTGTTTTCCTTATTTTCAAAAGACAACCTGCTATCAATCGCCTCTGGACATTACCCTGAATTATGCCAATCGCATATTAGAGCCTTAGATCCTTTATACACAAAAGACCCATATGTCACTGACTTGAGTGAAAAATTCTATAAGTTGGAAGTAATAAAGGACGAAGGATTAGAAATCGTAATCAATAGAAATGATTACCCCATTGTTTCAATCGGCGATAATCTAGAACCGATCGATAATGATATCGCATATAGAGATGAGGGAACGTATTACACGATTTATCTCCCCTACAACGAATCGTATGATGTCAAATTCAATATGGAGACATTCTTCTCTTTATCTCATTATGATCAAATAAAAGGGGATTTTGTTGAAGATACAAAGCAACTGGATTCCTCATTTTCATTCGAAATATAACAAAATGCCTGCAAAACATGCTTATTTTGATAAAGGATTCGATTTTATAACTGATTAAAAATAATCGATACCGAAATCACCGCTTCGATATCGTAAGACAAGGAAAAATAATACGTCCCCAATTTCGAGACATTTACAGTTCCTGCAATTTCTTTTGTTCTTAGGATTCTTCTGCCATCAAAATAACAGTAGAGATATCCCATATGTTCATAGGAAACGTCACCCAAAGAATATCTAAACGAGTTGACGATGGTCGCATTCGGATTGGTCTCCGCATAAAAATACGCTTTTTCATCTGCGGTTGTCTCTATCATTCCACTGCCTTCAATTTTCTTCCCGGCATAGATGCCACAAGAGCAATTGCCAATTTCATCGTATTCATGTGGACCATTGTTTTTTAGCGAGAAAGATACGTTTCCGGTTTCGGTGGGAATTATATATAGCAAATAGTCTCCACCTTTTTGGAGATATGAAGCATTAATTTCTTCATTCTTATCTAGAAGTGTGGCAAATCCATCAGAGTATTTGCAGATATAGAAATTAGAGATATTGATAGAATTCTCTATAGTAATCCAGTGCCTAGAGAATCCGCCAAATCTAAAAACCATTTTCTCATCTTTGATTCCTGCTTTTTGGATCATCGTATTAAACTCAATTTCTTCTATACTCTCGAATTCCTCGTCAGGGAAATCACAATGGAAGCATTCGGTGCAGATTCCTAGTTCATCGAATGTGTGAGGCGTAACATCGTATCGTTCCTTGCATGAAAAACAGACATGATAATGGTTTGTTTCGTCACCGCTCCATTTAGGATTCCACATGTAATGGATATGCTCCGATGTCGATTTAAGGCTATAAGAAATATCTTCTTCAGAAGGCGAAGTGCAGCTTACAGGAAGAAGCAATAATGATGCGAAAGCAAATAGATTCCTTAAACGCATGAATAAATCATCCCATTACATTTAAGCAATGTCAAAAATATCTTATTTATTTTTGATGCTTGCGATAAGTTTGAAAATCAAAACACCAATAATTGGGCCGAATGAATTAAATAAAATGCATAACGCGAGATTTATGAAAGTCTCGCCGATGAAATGATTGCCAAAGCCAAAATAAAACATATTGGCGATGCAGTGTTGGAAGCCACAGTAAACGAATACGAAAACAAACGTAACAAGGCTTAAAATCCCCACAAATCTAAGCCTATTTAAGGCAAATAGCTTCACTGCGAAATAAACGCACAAGCCACACAAGAACGATTTGATCATAAGAGAAAGATAGTCATTGAAGGTGTTTAAATTGGTTCTAGATAAACAGGCGGCGTTTACCGTTTCCATCACGCTTGTGTCCTTAAAAATGAAATAGCAGGCGTAGCCAAGCGCAATCGCTCCGATGGCGTTTCCTATAAGCATGATTGGCAAAGAAAGATAGAACGGCAAATCTTTCTTCTCTTCATATATAAGTCCTATCTTGCCTGTGTATAAACTTAAAGAAAATGTGCAGACTGTAAATAGACCGATCGAGAAGGCCAAAGAACCAAGCGCTTTGCCCAATTCTCCATCGACATAATGCGATAAGATGATAAATAAAAATCCTCCAACGCCTATAGCGATACCCGCCAATATGCCTTTTAAGAAGTTTAAACTCAATGTTTTTGCCATATTGTTAATTATCAAACCAAAATACAAAAAGTAAATTTAATTAATCAAAATCAAATAAACTACTTACGAGCAATCAGCCAACGAACCAAAACTATGGCAAGGAGAACCACGGTAATGCCAATAACCGCGAAGGCAATATAGTAGTCATAGAAAAAGAAAGTGAATAAAGCTCCGACAAGCATCAGCAATGAGACGATGAATGTTGATAAGGTGAATGGCGATTTTTTAATCTTTTTGACAACGAGAATTATCGCAAACGCTAAGATAGATAAATAAAATAATCCCCTAAATAGATATGTCATAAACGACATGGCAGGAGATTCCATAAGGGTAAAATCCCCTGCAAAAAGTGGTCGGATTTCAACAAAAGCAAACACAAAAGATAGAATTGAGACAAGGAACAATCCGATGTAACCGAGTATAGATAGCACCTTCTTCATAAGATTCCCTCAAAAAACGAATCCATACTCGCTTTCGTCACAAAGTCATATAAAACAATGCCTCTATCTTTGTAATTGGATATCTCATCATTTATCCAAGGATTGATATCAAGCGCTGCGCTTGGCGCATAGCTTGGAGGAAAATAATCCGTTTTATATGCGCTTAAGAAATTGATCTTTAACATATGCCCAATCTCGTTAAAGCACTTTATAATTTCCTCTTTTTTATCCTCAGATGAAGTGATTTTGTAGGTGTCTTGAACGTATATATCATGCTTGCTTAAGGTGAAGGAGCAAGAATCAGCCCAGCCATCATAGGCGTTAATACCTATGGTCGGTGAAGCGTATCTAGATAGCAACAATACCTTGCCTCTTACCTGTCCTAAGGTTAATGGCAATATGTCGTTCTTCCAATATATGTCGCTTTTTAGATATCCTTTCAAGCAATCTTCAAAACTTATCGTCGAGGATGATGGGTCATCTTCCTCTTTGACTGACATGATGATAAATTCGCTTGGATTGTCCTCAATGAATTTCTCAATTGTTTTTGTGATGCTGTCGAATTTGGCTTTTTGATCAACAAAACCATGAACCGCTTTAAGTTCGTTTTTATCTTCCTTTAACCTTATATCCAGAAACCTCACACCAAGATTAAGCTGGTCTTCTAGTGATAGACTTTGGCATTGTCCAGCTAAGTCCCCAATTGAATGCAACGCCATAGTGTCATGGCTGCCAGGCATGGCGATTGTCCTTAGCAAAGTTAAATCGCTAAGCGATTCCATCCATTTCGAATATGTCTTATCCCCGCTTTTCTGCTTTAAAGCGCCAGAGAAGCCCAAAACAGAGCAAGCCAAAACAAAAACAGATAACGAAATCGGGATTAAAAAATTCTTTAATTTGTCTTTCATATGCATTCGATTATAACATAGAAAGCATTTTCATATGCATATCTATTGTTTTATAAAACAAAATGCCTAAAATATCTATCTCGTGGAAAATATAATCAAAAGATTTTTCAATAGAAACACCGATATGACTTCTGGAAATCTATTCTGGAAGCTGATTTTATTTGCCTTGCCTGCGATGTTAACCACCGCAATGCAGCTTTTGTACGTCACAATTGATTTAACTACCGTCCACTATGGAGATTCAGCAGAATCAATGGGGGCCATCGCTTCTAATTCCGCCTTAATCAATCTCATTGTTACCGTATTCGTTGGAATATCTTTAGGTGCTAATGTCATTCTTTCGGAAGCAAAAGGGGCTGGCAACATTGAAAAAGCATCTAAAGTGCTCCACACATCTTTAGTGTTCTCATTGTTTGTTGGAATCGCCGTTGGCTTACTTGGCTTTTTCATCTCAGATAACCTTCTTGTTATGATGGGAACGGAGGAACATTATCTAGCCAAAGCAACGTTATACCTAAAAATCTATTTTCTAGGTCTGCCTTTTTTGATGGTGTATAACTACTGCGCCCAATTGCTCAGAGCCCAAGGAGATTCTAGAACCCCTTTCTTTGCCTTATTCATTTCAGGGCTATTGAACGTAGGGTTTGATTGCTTATTTGTCTTCCCTCTCCAGATGGGCGTGGCAGGCGTAGGATTCGCCACAATAATCGCTGAGGCAATCTCCGCCTTCATATGCTTTTTGGTGTTACATAGAGGCAAACATAATTATGTTTCATTCTCCTTTAAAAAGATAAAAACCGAATGGAGTTTTCCTGTTCTATGGGAAGTAATTAGAGTGGGTTTGCCTGCGGGTTTGCAGGGATTTTTCTTCTCTTTGCCAAATGTTTTCATCCAAGCAAACCTTTACACGATCGACCCAGGAAACGTGAATCTTGAGAATGGGGCGAATGGAGCTTCTAACATCGAAGGATACTTCTATGCCGTGGTCGAGGCCATCGCCACTTCCACGATGACTTTTATTGCCGCCAACGTAGGGGCGAAGAAAAAAGAAAACATTCCTAAATGTATTTTGTATGGAGGAATATGGGGGACTGCTCTATGTGGCATCCTTATCATCATTCTTCTTTTCGCACACAACAATTTACTTTCGCTTTTTGTCGATAATGAAGAAGCAATTGAAGCTGGATGGAACCGTCTTTCGGTGACTGGGCTATTCTATATATTCGATTTCACGATGATTTTCACTGCCGGCATCTTAAGAGGATTTAAGAGATCAACATATCCTATGGTTACGACATTAATGTGCTGCACCGTCTTAAGGATTGTGCTTTTATACACCGTTTTCCCACTGGAACAATTCCATACTGTTTTCTATCTATATGCAGTTATGCCACTCACATGGATAGTCGCGACTTTAAGCAACGTTGTTGCGATATTAATATTTTTGCCAAAAGACATGAAAAGAATAGAGAAGGCATCCTAAACAACTCTTTTCTGGATATCTCTATCCGCTTTAGCTTCGGCTTTATCTAACAATTTATTTGAAAGCATATCGAAAATTTTGGCAATTGATAAAGAAACCATCACCGGCAAAACAGAGAATTTGAATGTTGAATTGAAAATCAAGGCAAATGATGTCAAGAAATTGCCAGATACAGAGGCAAAAACCGATAACATTCCAACAAATCTAATAATCGAAGCATATTCTGCGATCCCGGGCATAATTTCAGCGAACAACGACACAATAAGGTCACTTAAGACAGCCCCCATTGCCAAAGCCGGCACAACCACGTCTCCTGACAAAGAAGCTTCGAAGGACAATGAAGTGTTTAATATTCTAAACAATAGAATTCCTAATATCGCAAACCACGCGAAATCAAGCAAACCACTTTCAAAAAGAGATGAACCATCCCCAACCAAGAAAGGATAGAATCTCCTCAACACCATGTAGCCAATCGCAATGATGAAAGTGATTATATCCATATATCTCATCATTGTTTTGGACCTCGCTATCAATTTATAGCCGATGAAAAACATTTTAGCCACGAGAACAGATAAGAAGCCAATTAACAAAAGCAAAGGGTAATATCGGAACGGCAGAAACGAATCAAACACCATATATACAGAATGAAAATGATATACATAATGTCGAAACAAAAAGGCTATGAGAAATGAAAGAGCGATTGTAGGCAAACCAAGCAATATCAATTTGAAGCTCAGGTGCTTTTTGTTTTCTTCAATTAGATGGCATAAGCCCGCGATAGGTGACATATAGGCCACGGCGAATCCGGCGGAACCAGCACACTTAACCACATCTTTATCATTGTCTTTAGCGATTCTCGAAGCGATAAGCCCGCAAGAAGAACCCATCATGACGCTTGGCACTTCGCTTCCTAACAAGAAACCAGAAAAGAAAGCCATAAGCGAATTGGTAAATACGAAAAATATATGTTTGAAGGGATCCCATTCCCCTTCTCCTTCATAATATCCTTCGATAAGCAATCTACCATTGTCGTACCATCTTTTCCCATAATGAGCATTCAATAAAAGCAAAAGAATAATCAAAATAGACGCCACGACAAGCCCTCTAACAAAATCCAATAAGTCGCCTCTTAATACTTTATTCGAGAAATCAATCACAAGCCCCGCTATAGTCAAATATAAGCAAATTAAAATGCCAACAAAAACAGAAACAAGGAGGATTTGCAAAGATTTTTTGGCGATATAAGCGTATTTCATGGTTAATTTTCAATAAAAATAACCTCGTTTGTTTCAATGTCGTATAAAGCCGATTCAATCTTTCCATCAAATTCAGGAAAAAGGCTTTTGATATAATTTGCTTGAAACAATGCGTTAGCCTTCGATGCTTCGACCTCATCTTCCAAACAATTTATTGCAGCATGAATCTTGTCCAAAACAGGATCTAGAAATCTGCCTTTTTCATTATGCATTGCAGCGTGGACCGCTCCACAATGCGTATGACCAAGCACTAAAACATATTTGATATTGAGATGCTCTATCCCATATTCAATCGAAGCAAGCTCGCCTTCATTTACGGAATTGCCAGCGGTTCTTATTACAAACAATTCACCCAATGAGCAAGAGAATATTTCTTCTGGGATCACTCTAGAATCAGAACAAGTTATAACCAATGCATAAGGCGATTGGTGGGAGATTAAATCCTTTGCTAATTTGGTTTTTGTCTCATTATTTTTAATGGAAGCAACGTAATTCTTATTGCCTTCAATAAGCCTATCTTTTTCACGCATGGTTTTATTATACAAATAAAAAAGGATTGAGTTTAACCCAATCCTAATATTTTTTTCTTAATTATTCTTCGGAGGCCGGCTCTTTTTCTTTCTCAATCGCATCCATGAATTCTTTATCGCTTTCTTTAGCGATTGTCTTCATGATCTTTTTCTCGCGGTATAGCAAGAGAATTGCTGCACCAGCCAAACAGAATCCGACAGCGACGCAGGCAACCACCAATAAGCCCGTTATTGATGGGGTGATTTCATTGGCTTCTGCATTCTGAGCGACACCGATGATAGCGAGTGAGGTAAACACCAACATCGCTAAAGATTGGCCGAATTTCATCGAGAATGTTCTAGCAGCGAAGAACATGCCTTCTCTATTTTCTCCAGTCACAACCGCTTCCGCTTCCGCAACATCCGCGACCATTGATTGAGGAATGATTCCTAATAACGCCATCGGGAAGGCGGCGACAATGCAGATTACAAAACCAAATACGTATGAGAGGATGCCGCCTGGCTCTGCAATAATGCCAGGGATATTGGTCAAGGCTGTAATCGCATAAGCGATAGCCAATCCGACAAAGCCCGCTATAACGAGTTTCTTTTTGCCGAACTTCTTAACGAATTTGGTGACAAAAGGATAGCAAACCGCAGATAAAACAGTCATTGTTCCCATCAAGACCATTACCCATAATTCGTCCAATCCCATCGAGACTTTGACGAAGAAAGGAAGACCAGTTTGGAACAAAGTTAAACCAACCCAGTACATGATATCCGAACCAACAAAGGTGCGGAAATCTTTGTTCTTGAATGTCGCAGTAAGCGATTTGAGCATATTTGATTCGCTTGGTTTTGAATCGACGAATTCTTTCTCTTTCAATAAGAATGTCGGCAATAACATGGCGACAAGCGCGACAACCGCCAAAACAATGAAGCAAACACGATAGCTCCAGGCGAAACCAACCGCATCTTTTAATAACCCGGCGAAAAGGAATGGGGTGTAGGCAAGAAGAGTACCGGCAAAATAAGTAAGGGAGATGAATGTGGAAATATTCATTCTGTCTTCCTGTGTTTTTCCAAATTCAGAAATCAACGCGTTGTATGGGGTGCAATACATCGTCATGAATAAATAGAACAAAACGATGAATATCGAGATCCAAGCAACATTGATGCCGCTTGTTTCCTCAATTGGGGCGCAGAATAGCAAAACAGTGATAACTGCAAATGGAACGGCGCTCCACTGCATGAATGGAATTCTTCTTCCACGCTTTGATTTGCATCTGTCGCTCAAAGAAGCGATTAGAGGATCAGTTACAGCGTCAAATATCCTTGATAGAGCTGTGATAAGACCCAAGATGGTCAAGAAACCACCGATGATAAGGCCTGGGGCGATATATTGGATGGCACCACCATCAATATCAGTCTTGGTTGGCAAATAAAAAGTCACAAGCCAAGTATTGATGATTCCACCTAATATTGACCAACCCAATTGGCCAACAGCAAATATCCACATTTGCTTTTTGGTTAATCTTTTCATACTTTTTCCTTTCTTGAATAACCAGCGAAATCAACTATAGACAACAAAAAAGTCTAAGTATTTATCCACCGGCAATTATTGTAAGGGGTTTCATACCATTAATCAACAAGAATGATTTTCTATAGAAAAATCAAAATTTAATGCCTAATTTGCACTGTTTTTCCAGACGAATGTGCAGTTCAAATCGTTTTCGCCATTATCTATAAGCACGTCTTGCCCGGACATTGATTTGTTTTCAATCAAGAGGAAATAAACCCATTTGCAGACTTCTTCCAAATCCATCCATTTCTTTAATGGCGTGACTTTCATTATCTGTTTCCAACATTCTTCATCTTCCATCACTAGAGAATTGCTGTCAGTCAAAACACCACCCAAAGATATGGAATTGACTGTGACTCCATTCTTCGCCAGGCGAGAGGCTACGTTTTTCATATATCCGACCACCCCTGCTTTGCTGGCCGCATATTTCGGGAATTCGAATCCACTTCTTGCTGAGGCAGAAGCATTGAATAAAATCGACTTAATTCCATCATTGAATCCGTATTTCTCTATTATATTTATCGTGCCTTTGAGGTTTGTGTCTATATCGTCAACGCCATTTTGAGTGCCTGCGTTTGAGAAAATATAATCAAGATTAGTGAGATTAGGCAATGACTTTTCATCAGTGACATCGCAAATGAAATGAGAATATTTAGCATCATTTATCTTTGATGGCTCTTTGTCTATTCCGATCACTTCGAATCCCAAAGACAAAAAATGCTTAGATACGGCCAAACCTATTCCGTTACTGCTTCCCGTTATGAGTATTTTCATAATCATTCCCCTCTATATAATCGAAATAGGCTCTTCCGATATCATTCTTTTTCCAGTTTTTGCAGACGAAATATCCAATCGGGGAGAATACGACCTCCATCACCAACTCTAAAGCGGCGCCGATAAGAGAGCAAGTCACACACTGGATGAATGTCCAATGGAATCCATCCCAGAATATCGGGGCGAATAACATAAAGGTCAAAACCGCGAAAATCAAATTATCAAAGAATTGGCCAATGAAAGTAGAAACATAACTTCTGACTACATAGGCCAATCTTCCATCGGGATTCTTTTTGAACAATTTCCCGATGAGGTAATTCAAAAAATTATTTAATATGGCCGAGGCAAGGAAGGCAATCGATGAAGAAAGGAGGATAAACCATGTTCCCCCGAATATTTCATTGAATTTTGAATAATCATCCGCTTGGCTGGGGATAATGCTCACGATATAGAATATGCCACAGGCGAGAAGATTAACCAGCATTGCGAATATGGATAATTTTGTCGCGGCTTTCGGGCCAAAATGCTTGGTCACGATGTCCATGCATAGAAATGAGAGCCACGAGACGAGAAATCCCCCATCGAGGGCGAGATATTCGGTTTGGACCAAAGTCTTATTGGCGAGAAGATTCATCGTGATGACCGATAATACAAAAAGAGCCACCGTTACGGATGGAATCGTTCTAAGCAATAAAATGGTTTCCTTTAGTCCTCTAGCCAACCGACTTGGCTTGGGATTGGTTTTAGACATAAAATTTTTTCTCCTTGGTTTTATTTTATATAGCGAAGGATTTAGAGGCCGAACTCCGCAATGAGTATCTTATCACTAAACGAAAATAAGGCAATAACATTATTTTTAAGCGAGTTTTGCGAGGATTTTATTGCTTTTTAAAGGTAAATGAAGCGTATTTTTTGAATTTGCCTTTGTATATTCCGTTTTTGGTCTTGCAAGGTTTTTTGGTTAATAAATCCATTCCACACATATCAGAATTTAGCTTCAAAACGAATTTCCTTTCATTTATCTCATCGGCAAAATTCAAATCAAATAGATTTATCTGTATTTCATTATCATCCTCGAAGACAATCATCTCTACATATTTGGACGCTTTCAATTCAAAACGAGGTGATACGTTGGATAATATGATGTTTCTAAATATATTTTTGAATCCATCTCTTCTATCGTTCTCTATTAATGTGGATGAATAAATTACTTTGCCTTTGCCATAGCTTTCTTCGACTATCGCAGGCCCAGCCTTTTTATGGCTTGGAGGGTTGGAATGGATTGAAGCGAATTCATGATTATTATCCGGATCGGTGTAAGGAAGGATTATAGAGGCTTTTTCCTCTCCTTTCTTATAAGAGAATAATGGAAGCTTGTAAGTTACCGGCAATGGGTTTCTATGGCCAAAGCCATCGAATATCTTTTTATATCCTTTTTCTATTGGTTCGACATAGCATTGGACCTCATCATATCCTTTATAGATATGGCGGTACTCACTGTTGCCAAAAGTCTCTCCAACTACCTCCCCATCAAAGAATTCTTTTAATAGCCTTGGTGATGAATCACTTGATAGATATAAAGTCCCACCTTCTTTTACATATTCGATGAATTTATCTATTGATGCATCATCGCAATCTAACTTCGATGGGGCGATTATCATTTTGAATTCGTTTAGGTTATCCAAACTGCCATTCGCTTTAACCCTGAATGGGATATGGTTTTCTATCAAAGTCCTGCTGGCGTTGATCGCGCATGCTTTATTATCTGCCCTAGAATGATATTTGTATTGCGAGGAGGAATCGAAAAACACCGCCACATCTCCATACATCTTGCCAACATTCATATATGGCTCGAATCTCTTTTCATATTCAAAGGCTTTACCAATTCTTTTCGCCGCATTTTTATCAAGTGTGCCATCGGGGTTTATGGCGTCTATCACCAAAGACGCTCCATGATGGAATGAAGAAAGCATTATCTCGCTTTCTAAGGTCAAAAGACTTTTGCTAATCGTATGTTCCCTTAAGTTTCTATCACAACGGCAAACCATATACTCGAAAGGCTGGTTTTTGCTTATCTCGTAATAATATTTGGCGGTAAACGAATGATTATACAAATCGCCATATAAATCGCCTCCGGTGAATTCCGAAGAGGCATTTATCCCTTCGGTGGATCCTGCTTTCCAATCGCAGCCTATCACCGCAGCGAAATTAAACTCAACTGTGATATCAGGCCTTATTTTATTAGTCTCTTTTTTAATGAATTCAGCGAATTCCACCATATCGCGTTGCCTTGAAGCGGCATATTTCTTCCATTCATCGTTATCCCAGTCAACTACTTTAGGCATTTCTTCTTCGCTTATTTTCTTCCACTTCTTCTGGCAAGATGGGCAGTGACAAGTCACCTCCCAATATGGCATATCATAGAAAATCGCATCAATATCCCTATAAAACTCAAGCATTTCTTTGATTTGCCTTATCAAGAATAATCTATATTCCTCGTTGTTTGGGCAGCATAATCCATACCTTTGGCCATTCTCTCTCCAGGTCTTCCCGTTTTCATCTACCATCTCCCATTCAGGATGGGCGTAGACTGCTTCATTGTTGAAGATGAGAGAATAATATCCCACCACTTTCATGTCTGAATCTTTGCATAAGGAGATGAGTTTCTTTATTTCATCTGGGTTGCTTTTGAAGAATTCATGCGTCTTCCCTTCTTTGGTGGGGAAATTGCATAAGCCAGTGTGCGATTGCAGATATATCATCGGCGAGACAATATTTGCGTCCACTAAATATTTAAAATACGCTTCGGCGGAGAATTTCGAAAGATATTCTTTTTTATCATCGTTGATATGCATATCCACCAATGAGCGGCGGTAGATATTCTTATACCATTTATCCATAGAAATATTATGCTTCTTTTTTCGCATATAAAAAAGGCTGGAACTTTCATTCCAACCTTTATCTATAATCTTTGATTATTAGTGTTGTCTTTTCTTTCTCAAGAAGAAGAATCCGCCCAACGCCAAAGCCGAGATAGACAAAATGATGATGAGTCCAGTATAGGAAGTCTCTTCTGCAAAAGGCATAATCTTATGGCCTAATGAGGAGATTCCAGCTGAAGTGACGTTATCGCCATTGATCGTTGCCCAAGCTTGAAGTCTAGCATAAGCATCGGCGAATTCGCTTTCGCTCACAAACCTTTCTCTAGCTGTGGCGGTCATGCCATTGAATTTGGCTTTTGCATTTGCGTAATATGCGTGCTCTGCATCGCTGCAATAGCCAAGGTTCTCGTTGTAATCGCTCATATGGAGATAATTGTTCACGAGATCGTTTAGATGGAAGTCGTCGGTTGTTCCTGAGAGCGAATTGAGGAATCTAGCATAACGATTGTCGTCGGAGTACGCTCTGATGCCTAATTCCGCTTCAACAGTTAAATTCTGTGTCTTTAGAGTGGCCCAGAGTTTTGGATGGACCATGATTCTTACGGCTTTTCCGCTGGCGTGGATTATCATAGCCTTGGTCAAACGAGAGGCATTTGGAACGCCGTCGGTGTAGCCATAAGCATCGAAATAACTAATCGCATATTCGCTTTGGGCGATTTCTACGCCCGGGTTGTTTCTCCAATCGTCAACGGTTCTGCCGTTAACTGTAAATAAATGAAGCATGTAATCAAGCCCGACCTTATCGGTCAAACCATATCCTACGGCGGATACATCGACATCGGTGTTCAATTCAAGAAGCCCGGTTCCATTAGGGAACTCGCTGACGCTTAGTGATGTGAAATTCGCATCGATTTGCTCGCCATTAAATTTGACGAAATCGTGTCTAGTTGTGTTGCGGGCAATGATTGGATTGTCGTCCGCGTCAAGAGATTGCCAGCAGGCACCTTCACGGATTGAGAATGTTGGGAATTCCATTCCATAGTCATAGAAGAATTGATATGGGATCCTAATGAAGAATTGATAATACGCTTGGTCGGTGATTAGCGAAGGCATGATAGCATTATCGTAATTACGATTGGTGGATCCAGTCGGATGCTCAATCTCATATAGAGGATTTTGGGCCCAATCAGCGTCGAAATCTTTATAATTTCCTCTCGCCCAGCACAAATAATGAATCATTGGCTTGCCATCTAGCAAAATGTCATCAAACAAATAACGATAATGATCAGCCCACCAAGCTTCTGTTGTGATTGCGCTTGGGCGCTTTACATTGGTCCTGACATAAAGCCACTTAAATGGAGCGCCTGACGAATTATATCGATCATCCCAAATATCGATCCCTTCAATCTGGAATGCAACTGGCGTTTCGTTTAAGTTCTCAACCCTCACAAATGTGCGGTTGTAATATTCGGCTGTGTCAGTTGAAGGGAAGGTTGATTTGAATGCAACATCCTCGCTCAACTCATATGTGACTCCTTCATTATAACCTCTGAATATGCCGGCTTTGAATGTGATGGTTGTATCAAGAATCGGGAAATATTCAATGTTCAACTTGAATGCAAGTGTGTTGGCCAAATATTCAATCGCAACGGGATTGAACGCATAACCAACATTTGTCGGGAATGAATGCACGCCTTCAGAACGTGAATACAAGGAAGATGATGCATCATAATCAATCCAATAGCCAAGTGTTTTTCCGTTAATGACGATACCGTTTCTTAAGTCAATTTGATTACCATCGGCATCAATGAACTCCGCCATATGATCGTTAAGGTATGCTTTAGCGGTGAAAATATCATAACCAAAGGTGAAATTGACGAAATCATCGCCAATGTTATTCCAATCCCAAGAGGCCGAGCCAAAAGCGATTGAGTCTTTGATATCGACATTAGCAACATTTAGTTCGATATTGGCGACAGTCAACGTCCCGTTCATATCGCCCATCTTGATGATGAAGCCACAGAATTTTTCAACATAGTCGGATGTGACAGTCATTAGCCATGGATGCCATTCGCCATCATTCACAGGGGTGAAAGAGTGCAATGGGTATTGTCCATCGCTTCCCAAAACCTGCAATAAATATGGCCAAGAGCCATCTGCGACATTCTTCTCTGGTGCTTGGTTATCAAGCTTGTACCAGAAATGGACATTGGTTACTGAAGCTAGTGGCGTTAATGTGTATGGATTTGTTGTGGTTTGGGTGTTTTCATCGACAAACCTAACTTCTGGATTGACGCTGGTATTACCCTCTGCGCCGAACACATAAGCAGTTACTTCATTTCCATCATGTCCTTGCATCGTCTCGAAATGATGAGATGTGTAGCCTTTAATCTTAGTTTCCTCTAGATGAAGCGTTCCAGCTGGTTCTTCTTCAACCACCGCAGCACCGACGGCATGCGGGGATGAAACTCTAGAAACAGTCAAAACTGCTGCGCTAGCGCCCACTAAAGCAAAAAGGCCAGATAACAATAAAAGTTTTTTTGCTTTCATTCTTTTCTCCTTTTTTAATGTAATTAAATTATAGTCAAGGAAGCGGTTACATCGCTACTTTGAATCAAAAATATTAATATTTAGCATTGAGCGGATAAAAAATGAGACAAAAAGAGATCCTTCGAGCTATATCCAAATAAATTAAGTTTGTGCTTCCAAATGCAAAACCTAAAAAATGAAAGAATTATGGCGTTTATTATTTTATGTATAATAAATATAGATTAGGAGATAAAAGACAATGAAAAACATGCGCATTCCTTTATATGTCTCTTTGGGGGTGATGATTCTAGGCATCATATTAGGCTCATTCTTTGATTACCAATTATCGAGTGCAATAGCGTCTTCCACGAATGGTTTTGCTTTGACCATATCGGCGATTGCGCCAACAATCGGCTTTGCGGGGCTGACTTTCCTTGCTGGCGGCTTTGTTGGATTGGCTCTTCAAAAAGAAAGCAAAACATGGATGAAAATCCTTTTCTTCATTTTAGCTGCGGCCGGATTGTTCGCCGGGGTTTATTATTCGGGTCCAGAATATTTTGGGGTAAATGGTTTCTATGAAGCCGCTCCAAAATTCGTCGGATATTTAATCGCTTTATTGCCATTAAGTGGAGCATGCGTAGGAGGCTATTTCGTTTTCCGCAAATGCGAAAACAAAACATTCTGGATAATCCTTGTCATTGCCTATGCTGTAATGATATTGGCTTTACTCGGCTCGGTTGTTGTCCTAAAAGACATCATGCATCGCCCGAGATTCCGCACCGTCTCCACAACAGATGTGCCTTTCCATAATTGGTGGGAGCCAACAAAAGATTACAAAGAATATATGAATTCGCTTGGAATCGCAAAAGAAGAATTCAAATCATATCCAAGCGGGCACACATGTGAAGCGAGTGTCCTATTAGTTGCAGTTACCCTTGCCCCATTAGGGAACGAGAAACTTAAAAAATACCAATTGCCCGCCTATATTGCATCATTCTTATTCGTTATTTTAACGGGATTTGCAAGGATTTTGGCTGCCGCTCATTATTTAAGCGATGTATCAACCGGAGGCGCTGCCATGATTATATTCTTGATTGTGGCCAATGAGATAATAATCAAAGTCAAAGCGCTTCAGCCGGCAAACGAAGAAATAGCAAAAGAATAATTCATTTAAAAGGCTAATGATTGCTCATTTATGATTTTTAACGTAATTTATTCTTTTATTGAACATCCTTGCAACAATGCATTTAATGTAAATCCTTTAAGTCATGACCTATATCAAAAACCCCTCTACTTATGAGGGGCAAATGATGATTGATTTTATTTTTCTGGGCTCGTGATTGTCACTTTTTTGCCTTTGCAGGCCAGATGGATAACACCTGGGCCACAAGAAACGCCAATGATTGGCCCAACCCAATATTCAACTATTTCGGCATTCAATTCTTCGCTGAGCCTCTTTTTTAAATAATCAGAAGCTTCTTGTGCCATGCCTTGCCCGACGTAAACGACTGGTTTTTCTATGCCTTCCACCGCTTCTTTCACTATATCGAATAGCCTTGCCAAAGCTTTTTTAGAGCCTTGGACTTTTGCCACGGCGTAATTATGCCCCAATGTATCTCCGATAATAATCGGCTTAATGCCAAATAAATTCCCAAAGAAAGCGGATGATCCAGAGACCCTGCCGGCGTTCTTTAAATAAGTTAGAGTTTCCACCGTGCCACACAAATTGTATGTGAGCTTTTCTTTATCGACCCATTCGATTATTTCTTCCATAGATTTGCCTTCTTCTTGCAAATCGCCTGCATCCATTGCAAGCAAGCCTAAAGCCATCCCAGCGCGGCAAGTATCGATTCCGATGATTTTTCTATCTGGATATTCCTTTTTCAAATCTTCCACAGTCAAACGGAAGACATTTAAAGACCCGCTTAAAACAGTCGCGCAGGCAAGATACAAAATATCGATGCCTTGGTCTAATAAAGGCTTCATTTTTTCTACGAATTCACCCATTTGAATAAGGCTTGTCTTCACTTTCTTCTCTGGATCTTTGATCCATTCATATAATTGCTCAGGCGTGTATTCTATGAAATCCAAATCAGCATGATATTCCTCATCGTTGACGTTTATCCCCATGCGGAAATATTCAAGATGATGTTTGCTTCTTTGCTCCGTTGTTAAATCACTTGAAGAATCTGTAAATATTTGAAATTTAGCCATAATTGTTTCCTTTCGAATTACTAGTATCGCACAGTAATTATATTTTGAAAAAAGATTTTAATGTGGATCCGCTAAATGCTATAGTAAAGGTCGCTATTTTGGAAATTACATCGACTACGCTCCAGATGATGGAGAATATGTTTTTATTATCACCAGGCAAAGATCAAAAAGCCAGGTATGTGGTATTTCTTTTACCCCGCCAACAAAGGGATATTGCCTTATTCTGAATTAACAATGAATGTGGAAAGAAAAATTGTTGAAGAAACAAGTTTATCAAGGCATACATACATTGGTTCAATCACGAACGTCCAGCATATGCATTGCAATATAAAACCCCACATCAATATAAACATGACATGGGGTATTAAGACTTTTTTTGAACTGTCTACCTAATTCATTAAAAGTTGATTCTCTTTAATTAGAAACAATTAGTCATTAGACGAATCTATCGCCTTTATTATCCTTTCGGCGATTCTTTCCATCCCCAAATCACCAGGGTGTGAAGAATAGATTGTCTCGCCATATTGGTCGAACGCCATATTACTTCTATCTTCACCTAAATCGTCTAGTTTTATATATCTGATATCCAATTGATCCGAGACTTCTTTTATCGCAGAGTCAATTAGGTCATGATGCCAAAAAAGCGAGGTGATATACACTTTATCGCATATCCTTTTTAGGCCAGTGGCCAAAGGAATGAAGCCTCTTAGAGGGCTCGTGGTCTTAAGGCATTCTCTATTAAAATTCTCCCCAATCCTCACTATAACGATATCAGGTTTGAATTCTTTAGCGGTGCTTAGAATCGAATTAAGTTTCGCTTCATTCGTATAGTCCTTTTCCCAATTGCCTCCGTTAAAAACCAAGATAGATGTTTTAGGATGCTTTTCTAAAATATGGCGATAAACAATATGGACATAATCATGATCGATGTCGCTTGCGGCCATGCCGCACTTCTTATTCCATCCTATTTCTTCTTTTGGTTCATGGATGGTGATGGAATTGCCAATGAACATCACCTTGAAATCCGCTTTATCTTTGTCCGCTCCATCAAAATAATATGGAAAAGCGACCTGGTTTTCAGCATCAACGCCATTTTTAAGAAACTCTAGATTGATTGCCATACGTTTATTATAGATAACATCTTGATTTTTTGAATTTAAATTGCTGTTTTTGAAAATTTCAGAAACACGAAAACATCGCGATATTTGGTGGAAACTCGATTTTTTTATGACTTTCCACCAGCTATCTCAACATTTTGGGGCGATAATTGGTGGAAACTCGAATTTTTTATGACTTTCCACCAATTATTGATTTCCAGGTGCTTCCATTATGAAAAATGATGATTTTTAAGAAAAAATTGCTCTAAAAATAAAGTTCGATGTCTCTTGAGGAAACAAACTCTAATTGATTGCCTTTTTTAATGATTTCTGCGTTTGTGGCAAGACTATACATAAAATTCCTATGAGAATAATTAATCATATTGTTTTTAATCGACACGATATCTGTTTTTGTAGGTTCACCCAAGGTGAATATGAGGTTGCCACATCCAATGAATTTTATCCTCTTTTCGAAGAAGATGATTTTCCCTTTTTTGCCATTTGAGAAGGTCACATCCACTTCCAAATTATCACCATCTACTTTTGTAGATACGTCTTTGGCATTATTTTCTATTTTCAACGCGCATTCATTTCCGTTTTCAGACCATATCCTAGAATCCACAACAGGGAGATTGTCATATGTTGCGTCCCATTTTTTGAGTCTTCTATTGATATATCTTTCCTTATATTGATCATTGAATAAATTGATATCCCTAAAATACAGCGATTTCCCATTCAAAAATAAGTTTGACCTATAAAACTTAGAGTTATACCAGATGGATTTGTGATCCCTTTTTGCCCAAGACGATAAGGCCATGAGGGTTTGAGGAGGCGTGGACTTATATGCAGAAGCAAAATTAATCGATGTCTCAAGAAGAGTTTCGAACACAATATGGCCTTTGTCCGCTAATTTCTTTAGCTTCTCAATCTGCATCCTATATCCTTTTTCCATATTCGGCCAGAAGAAAGAATTTTCTTGACCTGTGGTAAGATGAGAAAACGATAAACAATCCCTAGAGAAATATTCCTTTAGATACCAATCAACGATATCGTTATTTTGCCCGCTATACCAAGCTGGCTCCAATGTGAAACACCCTTCATGCGGCGCTTCATCCCCAAGATATTTCCATTCATCATATCCATAGATCGGATCAATCCCTAGCATCCTGAAAATAGGCGCATTAATTTGATTCTCTTTGCTTTGAGCGGGGCAAAGCATGTTGTTTTTGCTAGGATAATATACTCCGTTATAGAATCCGCCCCACAAGGTATATGCATCGACCGCATATTGTTCCCTGCAGATGCAAAATCCTTTGACATCATACTTTTCGACCATGTATTTGATTGAAGAGACGTCTAGAATCCATGAACCAACCACCCGAGGATAATATCCAAAGATGGAAAAGAAATACCCAAACACCTCATCGATTATCTTTTTTCTTTGAGATGTAGTATATCCTTCCAGAAAGCCAACATTCGCATACCAATCCCAATCGTATCCCGGCCTTCCGTTCCATTTAAGGCCTATTTTCTCAATCAATTCGCGGCAGTTTTCTAGCCACACTCCGATTTCTATATAAGGCGCTTTTTCTTTTAGGAACAATGACCTAAAGTCATCCCTAAGCATCGCATCATATTGCAGCAAAAAAGTCGTCGGGATACGTTCTGCTTTCGCTATCTCCATCTGCATTTTTGTTGGCAAAAACAAATCTGAAGTCGGATCACGAGGCTCTATCCCGCGGACGAAGTTAACGATATTGACGATTCTTTTATTCATAATCAGTTAATTCTAGTTTAAGGAACCATGTTTAAAAACCGATCCTTCTTCTTTTCCAATAAGAGTGATACTTTTACTGATTGTTATTCTTTCTAACTCGGAATATAGTCCGTCTGTGCCACTAGTGAAATCAACATCATCCACATAGATTACGTCCCCGTCTTCCGATTGATTAATCGCCGATTTCAACGTGAACCACTCGGAAATATAGCTTCGATTTATTGGATTTAACTGAAACGGGGTGAGAAAAGGGATTAGCAAAAGAAGAAACAACATAAATATATTTTATAGCCATTTAATCAAAACTTTGCAAATAGATAAATTATGGCGATAGTTAATAACTTTTATTTGTTATTAAAAATAATCACTTCGACAATATCTAACTATTTTACCCGTATTAAAACAGCCTTTCACATATTTTATGTTTGCAAAACTGTTTAAGTTAGTTTTAAATACTAGATAGATTATTCAACCAGTTTTAGGCAGTGAACAAATAGAGGCAACACAAATGAAAATAGCAATATCCGCAGAGAGTCAATGCGACATCAACATCGAAGAATTAAAAAGAAGAAACATCCATATCATCAATATGCAAATAGAGCAAGATGGTGTTTCCTATTTGGATAACAAGAAAACTTTAGAGGAATTATTCAAATGGACAAAGGAAACGAATAAATTCTGCCATACAGCCGCTTGCAACATAAATGCATTGAAAGACTACTTCCACAAATTGCTTGATGAATATGATGAGATAGTCCATGTATCAATCTCTTCAGCGATGTCCAGCGGATATCAAAACGCCGTAATCGCTTCTGAAGACAATCCCCGTATCCACGTCATTGATTCGCTAAATGCATCTGGAGGGACAGCGATATATGTTTTATACGCTGCGGATTTGCGCGATGCTGGGAAAGATGCTAAAGAAATAGGAGCTAAATTACTAGAAAGGCGCGGACATATCGAATGCTCCTTCCAAATCGATACACTTGAATATCTTCATCGAGGAGGGAGATGCAGCAAAATAACGATGCTTGGAGCAAACGTTCTCCGCATTAAACCGGAGATTGTCTGTGGGAAAGATGGCAAATTGACATTAGGTAAACTGCATAGAGGGCCGCAAAAGAAAGTGGTCAAAGAATATTTCGATCACATACTTTCTCAAAAGAACATTGATAAAAGACGCTGCGTAATCGAATACTCTACCCTTGATGAAAACGGAATGAACATCTTCAACGAATGCATTAAAAGGCTAAAAGACTTCGGTTTTGAGGAGATAATCGCAGGTCAATGCGCCTCCCCTATTTCCGCATATCATGCCGGTCCTAATATCATTGGTGCGCAATTCTACACCGATGGGTCACATCCTATATCGTAATCAGCGTATTTATATCATTAGTTGATAAGGCAATATTTTAGAGAATATAAATGTTATTTGATAATCTCCCAATGGCTGCCTTTATCGCCGCCAACTCGCTTCAAAATGTCTTTTTTTCTTTAATTGATCTAAATGATATTTGGCGCCATCTTCTGTGATTTTAAGCATGACAGCCAAGTCCTTTCTCGTAAGTGTCAAATTTGCGGACATCAATTCAACAATTCTTTCTTAGGTAGTTTTCTGGGCAGCATTGCCACCTGCAATCCCAAATCCCGTTTTGTCGAAAGGAATTATAAGACTGATAATTCCGCAAATCCGCACATTTTGGAATTTGATTAACGTTAAGAACTTTGTTTATCTACTCAAATAAATGAAGGAAAAGGCCACTTTTTCTCAAAAAAGGGTAATGAGAATCATTATGATTATATTTGTTTGATAATGGCATCGTTAAGCGCCACTTGCTGCTCTCACTGTTTCTACAAAAGCATTACCCAAACCCCAGCACGCCAGGAAAGTTATGATGATGGCCCCAAAAAGAATCAATAAACGCCAAATATGCTTATTGGCGAAGGCGGAGAAGAAAATGGCAAGAAAAGAAAGAGCGGCACTAATGCCACCGCCAATCGCCCCACCGATATAATAAAAACCAAGCTCAGCCAAAGCGCCAATATTGCCCAAAACCATAGTCATTACAAATGGCAAAAGGCCAAGGACATAAACATACCATGGGGCTTTTTTCGTAACCACAAATCTCTTTTTGGAGCATACAAAAGTTATGCCGGCAAAGACATTTCCATAGATAAAGATTAGATATACTTTCTCGCCATCCACAACTTTTAGAGTTCTTTTATCGGCTCTAGTGGCTTGAATTCCATTGATCCTTGCGTTGAATCTACCTGTCCAAGCATTGTAGGCAAATTCGATCTTTCCGATATCCGCATCGTTAAATGTCTTAGTCATATTGTTCTTCTCCTATTATTTGGTTATTAAACAATAGTAGCCTAATGTGATTTAATTAACAATTCTTTGTCTTGAAAATACATCAAAAAATATATTTTGATTCAAACCATTCTTGCGTTTTATGTTAGGGCAAATATGCGCGTTTCGTTTCTCACGCTAACCTTCTTCTTTTATTCTAAAAATAGAGAGAGTCAAGCACTTGCCTATGCAAATCGCTAAATATCAGCGTTCGTAAGCGCTATTTTCAAACCAATGCAAATTTTCGGATGGAATTCTTTTAACGCTACTTTGGGTTTCTTTTGGTTGCTCAACTGTTAGTTGCTTGCGTACTTTTTATATATCCTATAAATAATTAACAAAGGTAAATCAGGATGGAAAAAGAAGCAAAAGTTAAAAACGTATTCACAAATAAGAATTTCGTCTTGGCGTTCCTTGGCGCGCTTGTGTCTAATATGGGCGGAATCCTATATAGCTTTGCTGTTAGCTTTTATATTCTTTCCCTGACTGGCAATGACGCCTTTATCCAGGGCTTATATTTAGCGACTGGTGGCCTTACTTACACTATCGTTGTTTTGTTTGGCGGAGTTATCTCCGATCGTTTTCATAAAGGAAAAATAATGTATATATGCGACTACGCTAGAGGCGCATCAATCATTATATTAACAGTATTATTAATGACGGTTATTACGGGCAACACGGGTAAAATCGTTGCCTTATTCATCTTAGCGGTCATCGGCAACTTTATAGGCGGCATATTCTCCCCTGCTTCTGGCAGCTTACTCCCACATATCGTGCCCGAAGAATCATTCCAACAAGCGCAGTCTTACTACGCCACGATGAATAGCTTTCAATCTATTTTAGGCATTGTTTTAGCAGGTATCCTATATAGCGCCGTTCCAATCAATGTATTGTTCCTAATAGTCGGTGGTTGTTATTTACTCTCTGGTGTTTCTGAGATGTTTATTAAATACGACCACGTCAAGTCAGAGGAAAAACTCACAGTCAAAGCAGCGTTTAATGATATTGGTACCGCTTTTAAATATGTAACGGGGTTTAAACCAATTCTATATTTGATCATCGCTATCTTGTTTGTTAATTTCTTCTTCTCGCCAGTAGGAAGCAATTTCTTGCCATATTTTATATCCACCGATGTTGCTAGTAACGATTACATATTCAAAGACATCATGGAACCAGAGATGTGGAACTCCATTCTTTCTGTTGCAGTGTCAATTGGTTCAATTATATTCGCGGTGGTTATGTCAAACCTAAAGCCAAAAGAACATATCTCCAAAGGCTTAGGTATATCATTCATCATTCTTTCTTTTGTATTTGCCGCTTTAACTATCCTTTATGTGTTATTTGTTAAGAACATCATCGACATTAATTCATTCCTAATTTCAACAGTAGTGATTTGTTTCACGCTTGGCGTATTGCTTGTCACGATCAACATACCTTCAAGCACCAAACTGATGTCAATGGTTGATAAAGATAAACTTGGCAAAGTCATGAGTTTAACTGATATAGGCAGCCAAGGCTTGATTCCTTTATCCAATTTCTTAGGGGGCTTGGTTATTTCCTTATTAGGAGGAAGTGCTTTATTAATCGCCTGCACTGTTGGTTTCGCCTTAACGACAGCATTCATTGTCTTCAACAAATACATCAAACAATTATAAAAAGCCGCTGAATGAAAAAAGTGGGAACAACCTCCCACATCCCGATGGACCCCAGTCTCCTGTGCCCAAAACCATATTATCATAACTACCCTATTTTGTTCTCTAATAATCTAATGCTACAAAATCAATTTAGATTTTGAAATATAATCGCAACAAACAAAATTAGTAAACCACGAGATGTACTCGTGCTTTTTCAAACATTTTAAGAAGATTTAACTATCAAAAAAGGTGATACATATTCGTGTACCACCTTCAATGCTAATTATTAATCATTAAACACCATAAGAATAATTGATCGTGAAATATTTATAAGTATCAAGATGATCGAACCCTGATGCCCAACCCGGTTGATTTTCCGCGAATGGCGTAAAGAAATAGATAGAACGAGATCCAAAGAAAGCATCTGCTTCAATAATTCTTAAATTCTCTTTCGTGTAAAAATATAAAGAATTTTGCGGATAATTGGAATTGTTGAAATTTTTGAAAGCACTATATCCAATCTTTTCTAAAGATCTAGGGAGTTCCACTTTTGTTTCGGGAATAATGGCATCATGGAATGTATTAGCGGAGATGGTTTTGACGCCTTCATCAATCACCAAGGAATTGAGATGTTGATAAGCAAAGGCGGAATTATAGGTAATTTCTCCACCGACATAGGCATCGGTTTCCACATCATTGAAGAAAGCATTAACGACATTGCCATAAATATCTCTTAAAACATTGTTATCGACGACAAATGCTTTATTATTTTTATCCAAAGCAATCTTAGAAGAAGCAGTTTTATTAGCGAAAGCATTAATATCGATGCCTAAGATATTCGCGCTGATATTAGTGGTGCCAGTCGCACCTTGTAACAAATAGAAGGCCTTACCACTACTCTTGTCATTCACAGAAGTATTACCGCTGAATAATTGTGTACAACCACTGAAAGCATCATAAGGAATGTAATCAACATTATCTAAACCACCGTTATCCATATCGAAATAGAGGTTTTGTAATTTCCTACAATTCATGAATGCTTGGGCACCGATAGCACTTAATTTATTACCTAATAAGTTGACGGTTTTTAATTCTGTACAATCTTTGAAAAGGCCAGAATTTAACGCCACGATGTTTTGGGAAATATTCGCTTCGGTAATCGATTTAGAAGTTGGTTCCATAGCGATAATGTCTTTACAAACACTATTGCCTAAAGTACGAATGCCAGAATAGTCATCATATGTTCTCACATTTGGTAAATCTTGGAAAGCATCTTTACCGACATGAGATAATTGGACATTCTCAGAAGTGCCGATATTGAGCGAAGTCATTTGTGTACAACCCATAAAGGCTTCATCACCAATGAATTGAATTTCATCGGAGAAAGATAAGGATCTCAAAGCGGTACAATTCTTGAAAGCACGATCCCCCACTCTTGTCACCGGAGAATAGGCATCAGTATGTAATAAAGAAATGGATTCAAGATAAGAACAATCCATAAATTGTTCATCGTTAATGTTACCGCCTTTAATGATTAAACTCTTAAGAGCGGATGGCATATGAGCAGCATCAACCGCGAATAATTCTGGAAGAGTATCGAAGGAATCAGCAGAGATATTCAAAGTATTAATACCGCTGCAGGAGAAAGCGCCGGATAAAACATGAACATATCTATTATTCACTTCATAAGAACCTTTATGACTTGGCAAAGTATAAACTAAAGTGTTCATACTACCTAAATCGCCATTTTCATCTATATGATATGTTGTATTGCCTTCACCGACAGTGAGGTGAGTGATAGAAGGACAATTATCGAAAGCGTGCTCTTCAATATAATTGATGGTGCTAGGAATGAAGATGGTTTCTAACTTATCATGGCCAGAGAAAGCACCGGCTTTGATACCTTTCACAGGAACGCCATCAAAGACTTGAGGAATAGCGACATTGACATCGTTACCGAAATAACCGATAACGGAATAATATTCGTTATAGCCATGGATTTGATAGACTAAACCAGTTGTACGATAAGTAGGAGAATAACTTGGGTTATAAACAGCAGTATAAACGGCATCCGCTTTAACATAAGTGATTTCGGGATCCCAACCCGCAAAAGTATAATCCGCAACCGCGTCGGATGGTTTAGTTGGTGTCACACCATGATAAGTGGGCATCGAGCCATAATCTTCTCTCGTATTTTGTAATACTGTGCCATCATAATTCTTGAAAGTAACAGTATATTTACGAGCGATTTGATTGTATTGGGCATAGGTTGTAAATGATTCGGTAACATTGGTTAAATCACGATCCCAACCCGAGAAGACGAATTCATTCATGGCTGTGGCGGGTTTAGTTGGAACATCACCTTGATAGACAGCGGTTTCTCCCTTTTCCACTTCGGCGGCGTATAAAACCAATTCATCAAAGTTTTTAAATGTAACAGTAAATTTTCCTGTGACACTAGATTCGCTTGTGGGGGTTTCAGCAGAACCACCGCCTTCTTTATTGTCGCAACCGAATAATGAGGTAACTGATAAGACAGCGATCGATAAAATTACATAAAATCTGTTTTTCATAATGCCACCTCCTACATAGTTTGGTTAAACAGGTAGGTATTGCTAGTATTTTCCCCCTGTTTGCCATCAAAGTTTTTATCCCATGTTTCGGGAATTTGACTACCTTGGAATTTTAAAGTGAAACGATAATCACCCACAAAAGCGCAATCGCCAGTATAAGCCAACTTATTATGAATTTTCAAAGTGACACTTGCGTAGATGCCATTAAAGAAAGCTTTTTCACCAATATATTCCAAATTATTATTAAATTTCAAAGTGTTGTCTAAGTGGCAATAAGAGAAAGCGTATTCACCGATATAACTAATGAAATAATCTCTACTTTCATTAGAAGATAATAAACCAAAACTAGTTAACGGGACGTTATAGCAACAATATGGTTCAACATCTGCTAAGTAAGGATAGTTGCCTAAATTAAAACTGTTTGTGTTAACAATAGTTACATCTCTTGCGACTCGCACAATGTGATAGCTATAAGCTAAAATTTTGCTTTTATATACATCATATTTGCTATTGCCTTCACTGCCGATCGAAATGGTATCAAAACCATTTCTTAAAGCATATGGATCAATAAATTTACATAGTTTGCCTAAAGTGAAACCACCGCAGTTCTTCAATAAATTGACGCAACAATATTTATAATCATCACCACTATCTCTAACCCATAACCAAGAAGAATCACTAGCTTCAGGATCGTATTTCGTACCAGCAAAAGCTTTATAGCCAACATCTTCTAAAGTCGCTGGAAGATAATGTTTTTCTGTATATAAATCCAAAACCGAACATTGATAGAAAGCTTTTTCACCGATGGAAATTAAACGTTCGCATTGTTCAAAGTTAACATCAGTCAATGTTTGGTTCTTTTCGAATAAATAATCAGGAATGGTTAATGTGTCTGCAGGAACAACAAACTCTTGCTCCAAATCAGCAGTCACTCTCACAGGAATTTGATATTTGTGAGTTTCGTTACCTAAGAAGACAACGCCTTGATGCAAATAACCTCTAAGGTTTTCACAACCCGTAAAGCAGTCCTTACCAATTCTATTGATAACTAAATCGCCAAAACTTAAGGTCACATCTTCCAAAGAAGAACAACCCATAAAAGCTTCCGCACCAAGAGAGGTAATTTGTGAAGGGATGGAAATACCTCTTAAATTGGTACAGCCTTTAAAAGCGGCGTTTCCAATATAATCGCCAAATTTATTTTCTTCAGCATCTTCTGGTTCGGCATAGATAGTAACGGAATATAGATTGGTCATATTTTCACATTTTTTATCTGCGATATAACCGGAGGTAAAAATTAATTGCTTGACATTGTTATTGTTATTTTCACCAAAAATATAATCACAATACAAGAAGGCGCTTGCTGATACTTTTAAGATTGTCGCATTAGTGTGATCTAAAGCACCATCTTCGATAGAGAAATAATTCTCGCTAATCTCTAATAAGTCAACTTTTCCACTTGGAACGTATAAAAGGTGAGGATAAATCTCTTCATCTTCTTGTCCTTGATGCCAATATTCATTGTAATAAATAGCGCCTGTGGAATCTAAAGCATAAACCGTATTGCCTTCTTCAAGGATAAAGGATTCAAATGATTCCATACCGCGGAAAGCATAAGGTTCTATATGAGTAATAGAATTAGGGATGGCAATTGTTTTAACGTGTGGAGCATTAATGAAGGCATCCGCAGCAATAGTAGTCACAGGAAGACCACTATAAATAGAGGGAATATCGACATGTTCATCTTCACCATAATAATTGATAACGGCGAATTCACTCTTACCATCTAAAACTTCGAAGATTAAACCATCGGTGTAAACACTACCACCTCTAGTCATCGCTTTTTGACGATATGTAGTATTTTGGAATACTTCTTTCACTTTTTCATTTGCGATAAACCCTTCTGGAACAACAGGTTTTTGACCATATTTAACCATTTGAGTATTAATCACTTCGCCATCGCTATTCATAAAGCGAACTTCGTATTCTCTTAAAGTTTTCTCATATTTTGCTTTAGCGATTGTGGCTTTTTCTTTAGCGCTATAAGTGACATCCCAACCAGCGAAATCATAGTTAAAACGATCATCGCTATGTTTGGCAGGAATTTCGCCATCATAAGAATAAGATTCTTTTGCATTGATAGTTTTTAATACTTGACCATCGAATGTTTTATAAACTATCTTTTCTCCCTCATCATAAGGAACAACTTTTTTCTTCGCTAAAGAGATCATAGCGTCTTCTTTAGTTTGAAAATCTTCTTTTTCTTGTTTTTTGCATCCGGCAATAGCGGTGACCGCTAATGTAGCAAAAAGAAAATATAATAATGTTCTTTTCATAGGAGGAACTCCTTTTATCCTATTAAATTTTAATAATTTAAAGGAGTGCTTTATATCCACCAAACGGATGATTTTATATAAATATTGATATTATTTATCGTTTATAACGATACCTAAACCACGTGCTTCTGCGACTAATTCAGTTCTTGTTTTAAAGCCAGTCTTTTCCATTAGATGTTGAATATGACTTTTAACAGTGGCAGGAGATATAAATAATCTTTCTGCAATCTCGCTATTAGTGTCCCCGGTAGCGAGTTCTTTTAAGACATCTAATTCCCTTTCAATAAAATCATGATTTGTCGCGTTACCAATCTTAATAAGTGGGGTGGTATCTGGATAGATATGTTCTCCATTCATTGTTCTTTTCATGACGTCGATAAGGCTATCTTTTTGTCCATCTTTATACCAGAAAGAATCCACGCCTATCGCTCTTGCTCTAGAAAGCCAAGAATATTCAGGCATTGAAGTAACAATGATTATCTTTATTTCAGGGAATTCTTTTTTGATTTCTTCTGCGGCTTGGAGCCCACTATGGCCAAGATCAGTCATAACATCCATAAGGATTAAGTCAACTTTATTGTTTTGACAAATTGATAAAGCCGTTGAAGCATTAGAAATAGATAAAACATGTTCAAATTCTTCACTTGAATCAATATAAATTCTAAATAGTTCACGAGGAATGTTTTGATCCTCAACAATTAATACTTTATACGCCATAACTATTATGATGTTACCACTCAAAAGGGTTATTTAATATCCGCCAAATGGCTAGTTTTCCTTCTTAAATGTAACAATCAAAGTGAACTTATCACTTACTAAATGAGATAAGGAGGCACCACTATTTTCTAAGATTCTTTTTAAGTTAGATAACCCGCCAGAATATGAGATATCTTTTTGTGGAATATCTCCATCGTTAGTGAAATAACATTCAATTTTATCTGCATTTTCTTTAAATGAAATCAACATGGTCGTTGTGGATGCGTGTTTAGATGCATTAGTGAGAGCCTCATTAAAAGCAAAATGGAATAATTCTTGTTCTGTTTTATTTAATTTATCTAATAGATTATTTTCCCATATTAATTTGATATTTAACGCTTTTGCGAGCTCCTCAAAATCATCATGTTCTTCATTAGATTTATTCAACAATAAAGCGTTTTCTTGCCACTCTGAAAATATCTTATCTATTCCTTCTTCATCATTGACGTCTATCGCCACTGCAGAAAGCATTAATCTATTCATTTCGTTATGAACATTGATTTTGGTTTGTAATATTTCTTTATGTCTAACGATATCATCAATCGCTAAGTTATAGGCTTTAAGTTCTTCGTTTAATTTAGACAGTCTTATCTTATCTTTTTCTAATAGCTCAGTCTTTTGATAAATGTTTGTGATATCAAAGGCGATTATCTCATGAAGTTTTTCTTTTTTAATCTCAATATCTCTAAAAGAGAATCTATAAACCTTATCATCGATTCTGATAATATCTTCAGTTAATTTGGAAGCAAATATATCGCCGTTTAATAATTGCGATCCAGTTAACGAAATTGATATATCATTCATCAAAACATTATAGAATTCCACTCTTCCGTTATCTTTATAGCAACATATGCCGCAAGGGATATTATCTAAACAAACCTTAATAGAGTTAGGGGTGATATTCTTCTTTTCTTGTCTAATATTGAATACAAGCAAGAATGTGCTCACTGATAGCAATGCAAGAGAAACAACGAGCCACCACACCCAAGAGATACTAGTAAGAGATAACGTTAATGATGATATTGTGTCTGCTTCTTTGTTTATCAATAAATCAAAGATGACTTGCCACATTAAATACGATGGGATTAATGAAATAAATGAAACAATCGATAAAACATATCTTCTTTTGCCTATGAACAAAACAATATTAGTTAAATAGATAATACAAAGTATTAAAGATAACAACGAGAAGAAAGAAACCATCAAGGGAGATAAATCATAAATATTCATCATTTAATGTCTCCTTTTTTCACGTTGAAATAGATGTATGAAACATCATCTTCTTGTTTGACATCCACTTTAATATCATTATTTTCTAAAATAGATAATTCTTCTTTAGATAATAATGTCTTCAGATTCTCAATAATCAATTTGATAGTGATTTGCTCATTTGCCGAGATATTTACAAACACGCCTTTAGCGGATGATAAATTATTTTCAATAACACTAAAGAATGACTCAAATACTGAAATTGCGTCTTTAGTTTTAATTAAAGCCTTTGATTCGCCAACAAATTCTCCTGGAATTTTACAGATATTTAGATAACGTAAAACTTCCGCGATTGATATTCCTAGCTCACCCACTTCGATATATTCATTCTCTTGAGACAATATTGTGAGGTTTGCGTACCTCTTAATATATGAGCCCAATAAAGTAATGTGATTTCTATTCTTATCTTTTAAAGACAAATCATTGGATTTCTTCGCTTCTTCAGCGAGATTATATATCTCTTGTGACTGTTTTTGAGTGTTTTTAGCGATGATGTCATAGAGTAAAGCTCTTTGCTCAATCTTAGTTTCTTTTTCTTTATTGTCGTTTTGCAATTTGATGATTTGACTTTCTTCTTCAAGACCTTCATTTACTTCTTCGAGCTGTTCATTAAGAAAATCTAGTTCACTAACATCACTTTGGAAAAAACCATATCCTCCAGGTATTTTCATTTTATGAAGGATGATGTGCTCACTTGTTCTAGCCCCATCATCTAATAAAAATTGTTCTTTATTTAATTTTTTCGCGGACTCTGATAAATAAATAGCGTCACCACTTTCGTTGGTAATTTGGATGTTTATCGGCAAATTGTTAAATATTTCTTTATATGCATTATTCGTAGGGATAAGTCCTAATTGAATGCAACATTCTAAAATTAGCGCGATTGTAAATACATGGGCTTCAGGGAATTCAATAATCGCGGATCCGCCTATTTTTGGCATTGTCCCTGTTAACAACAAGATGTACATAACAATACCAAAGATGATTGGAATAAGAAATACCCACACATTTCTTTTTGAAGCACTGATACGACACTTGATAATTAAAATTACTATGGAGGCCACTAATAAGGAGAATTGGAATGCGTATAAAACATAGAAAAGCCAACCATGACTATAGTCATCATTCCAATTTTCAAAATTTGGATTAAATCTAAAGATTTGCTGATGTAAATCATTTGTTAAAACCAGGATTATTAATATCGATGTGATACCTAAAAAGACGTACCACAGTGTTGATAAAACTTTATTCGATTTTGGAGAAATTGAAATTGAAATATTGAACAAGAATAAAGGTATTAAAAGAATTGGAATGTAATATAA
Organism: Bacilli bacterium; assembly: GCA_017468925.1. Taxonomy (GTDB): domain Bacteria; phylum Bacillota_I; class Bacilli_A; order RFN20; family CAG-826; genus UBA4951. The sequence goes on from JAFUHI010000016.1 coordinate 53,645, forward strand.
ATACCAACTATACCTCGCTAAAACATCGACTTGGGAGAAAACACTATATTTGATGCCTCTAAGCAGAACTAAAGAAAAAGCCATCCATGATAATAACTTCATCATTAATGATGTCTTGTTATTGGGAACGACACGATGGGAATAATAAAGTATTAAAACGATTGAAAGAAGTAACAAAAATATAACTGTTATATTTCGTGTTGGAAAGTTATTAATAATGGGTCCAATCGAAAGAAGTATATTTATTCCTAAAAGAGTAAAATATATCAAAAATCTTGCAATAATCTTTTTAATATCATTCATAGTCAAAATTTTACTAATTATTTCCCTATTATTCCAATATAAATGATGCGACTAATAAGTGGCCAAAAGCACCATGGCCTCCACCACTATAAACGTTCTTTATTTTTGTCTAGAAGTGTTGCACTTGAGCGGTAAATTCGCCTATATAACAAAAGGGCTGGGGATAACCCCCAACCCTTCATGTTTTAATCAAAGAGGATTAGCGATGCTTCCTTCTTCTTATCATCATCACACCGGCGATTGTGGTTAAGGCAATCAAGCCAGCGATGGCATAGAGAGCAACCATGTTGCTTGAGGTTGGTGAAGCAAGGAACCTATTGACGCCGAGGGAAGAAATACCAGCCGAGGTGACCGTATCACCATTGATGGTGGCCCAGGCTTGGAGCCTCAAGTAGGCATCGGCGAATTCAGCGTCGGCGACGAATCTCGCCCTGGCTGTTTCGGTCAAGGCGTTATATTTGGCCTTGGCAATGCCATAATAGGTGTAGCATAGACCTTCATTCGCCGTGTAATCCATGTGCATATTGTTGACTAAATCGTCTAGGAAATAGTCATCGGTTGTGGCGGAGAAGTTATTGGTCACCGTGAATAGCCTTGCGTTATCAGAACGTGTCTGGGCGCCAGAAGTGACAGCAACAATGATGTTGGATGTCTTTAATGAAGCCCAATAGGTCGGATGGACCATCAATCTGATGGAATCACCGGAGCAATGAACGATGACTGGGACGGTGAGCCTGCTCTGATTTGGAACGCCATCTGTGTAGCCATAGGCATCGAAATAACCGATGGCATAATCAGCTAGCGGAATCTCCACTGGTGGGTTGGCGGCGATATCGGCGATGGAAGTTCCATTGAGCGTGAAATGCTCAAGGCAGGAGATGAATGGGGCCTTGTCGCTGAATGAATACGCAATATCGCCAACGGCGACATCGGTGTGGAGGATCAATAAGCCAGTGCCGTTTTCAAATTCGCCGACTTCGAGCGATTCGATTGTGACATCGACTTCCTCGCTGATGTAGCTGCCAATGACTTCGGCGGTGTTCTTGACTCTCGTCTCGACACCATCGACGACTGAATACCAGATGGCACCTTCCCTGATAGAGAAGGAATTTGGGATAGACCTTTCGCCAAGGTCGATCATGAGCTGCTTTGGAACACGGATTATGAAGACATAATTCGGCTGGTCTGTGGCGATATTTGGCTGAACGGTCGTGGAATAATTCCTGTTGTTTACCGGGGCGTAGGTATAATAAGCATCAACTCTATTCCAATCTGCATCCCAGTCCTTGTAATTGCCGCGGCCCCAGTTGTTGTACCAGGCAAGCGGTTTGCCATCCATTAAGATGTCATCGAACATATACCTGTAGTTGTCATGCGGCCAGGCCTGATTGATGTAGCTGCTCCTTGGGACACCGGTCCAAAGCTGGAATTCGTAAAATGTGGGCGTTCCATCGTCTGTCCTAACGACATTGTCAATCGAGAAAGCCAAATCGGTCTCGACATCACCAAGGACGTATTGGACGCCGGTGAAATGGGCGCTGCTATCACCAAGGGTTGAATGGAAATCGAGATCCCTACTCAACTCATATGTGATGCCTGTATCGGCATTATAAGCGCGGAAGGCGCCAGCCTTGAAGACGATGTGGTTATCGACCATCGGGATGTAGTCAAGGTTCATCTTGAATTCGCAGTAATTGCCAAGGAATTCAATGGCGACCGGGTTATATTGCCCGCCGGCATTTGTCGGGAAGGAATGGACGCCTTCGTTTCTTGCATAGAGGCTGTTAGAGGCATCGAGATCCCTCCAATACTGGAATGTGTGCCCATTGATTTCAATGGCTTGGGCAAGATCGATCAGATGCCCATCGGCATCGACGAATTTGCTGGCGTTCCCGTTATCAAAATAGGCTGTTTCTTTCCACATGTTATCTGGATATGAGAACTGGACGAAATGATCACCGATATAATCGTAAGACCAGGTGAAACTCTTGAATGAGATAGAGTCAGCCAAGTCAACAACCGCGGTGTTGACCTCGATGTTGGCGATGGTCAATGAGCCGTTGATGTCGCCGGCCTTGACGATGAATCCGGCGAATTTATCGACATAATCAGTCTTAATCGTCATGAGCCACGGATGCCACTCACCATCTTTGATGGGGTTGAATTCGTGGATTGGGTAGCTGCCATCGCTGGCGAGCTCCTGCAGGATGTAGGGCTTTGCCACATCCGCTACATTCTTCTCGCTCGTGTTGGTGAGCTTATACCAGAAATGGACGTTTGTGACGCTCTCGGCCACCAGGTCATAGGGGCTTGAGACTGTCTGCGTCCCTGTGGTGACGAATCTCACTTCTGGGTTCTTGGCGGTGTCGCCTTCTGCTTCGAAGACATAGGCCGTGACCTCGGTTGAGCCATCGTGCCCAGTCATCGTCTCATAATGGTTGCTCGTGTAGCCTTTGATCTTGCCTGTCTCTAGATGAAGATGGCCTGTTGGCTCATCAGGTACCACCGCAGCGCTGACGGCATGCGGATGGGAGACGAAAGCAGAGACGGCGGCTAGGCTTGCGCCAAGCATGCCCAATAGAGCGGAAGCAAGGATGATTCTTTTAGCTTTCATGCTTCAATTGGTCATTTAAATGAATAAATGACTACTCCTTTCTATAATTGTCTTTATTAGATTGTTATTCAAAAATTGGTTATTTGCATCTACTTTTTTATTTGCCTGATGAAAATGCAAATTATTGATAAGGATAAACTATAATCCGCTACTCCTTTACCGCGCCAAATGTAAGGCCGTTGATTAGCTGCTTCTGGAAGAAGATGAATATGATAAGCATCGGGATCATCATGATGACGCCGAATACCATCTGGACGTTTGGTCTAGCAGTGACATATGAGCTCTCCGATAGATATTCGTAATAGATGTATAGGTTCAACGTGAAGGCCTCAGAGGCATTGCTCTTGATATACATTAGAGGCCCGGAGAAATCATTCCACGCGCCAAAGAAGGCAGTGACCATCATATAAATGATGATTGGCTTAATAAGAGGCAGCGTCAATTTGAACATCCTCGTGGGCAAGGAGGCCCCATCAAGAATAGCCGCCTCATCAATCTCCTTTGGTATTGAGCGGATGAACTGCATTATCATGAAGATGTTGAGGATGCCGCCTCCGAAGAAGCAAGGTATCGTTATCGGGAGGAGGGTGTTGGTCCAACCCATCTTCCAGAACATCTGATATACAGGAATCATGAGCAGTATGCCAGGGATCATGATTGTGCCCAAGGCCACGGTAAATATCACTTTGCGGAACTTGAATTTGATTTTGGTGAAGGCATAGGCCGCCATAAAGGCGGTCAAAGGCACGCCGATGACGTTGCACGCCACCACTATCATCGTGTTCTTGAAACCATTGAGGAAGCCATTCCTTATCTCCTCATTGGAGAAAGCCTCGATATATGATTCGATGGTCCAATCCTTGGGGAAGAGGCCAAGCCCCTCCGTGTAGCCGACCGATTCATTGAATGAGAAAAAACTTCTTGATATCAAGACAACGAAAGGGAAGGCGAAGAATATGACCGGGAGGCAATAGAGGAAATATTTGAGGATATTGCCAAAGACTATCCTCTCCCTTGGCGAGAAGGCGGACTTATGCCTTGATTTTGGCTGATATGCGGGATTGGATATGTAACGCATGTCAGTTGTCCCCCTCGTAATAGACAAATTTGTTGTATTTGAACAATATGATGGTGAGGCCACCTATGATGACGAAAAGGATATAGGAAAGTGCCGAGGCGTAGCCGATGTTGGGACTGCCAAAATTCGCCTCCGCGGTGTTATAGATGACCAAACCAAGGAAATTGAGGTTCCCATTGCCCGCGGTCTGGGTGTATTGGAGGACGCCTTGGCCAATCTGGAAGGCCCCAATGAAGGCGGATATGACCTGATAGAAGATGTATTTGGACATCATCGGTATCGTTATCTTGAAGAAGATGCGAGGCTTGGAGATGCCATCGAGCTCCGCCGCCTCATAGTAGCTGCGCGGTATCGCCTTGAAACCCGCTATCCAGAAGGGTGAGGAGCCGCCGATGCCGAATAGCCCCATCGAGATGAAGGAAGTCATTGCCACAACCTCCAATTCATTGTCGAAAAACACTATGGCGTCTTCGCTCAAAAAGTCCCGGATATGCAGCGAATAAAGAAGTGAATTTATGAAGCCGTAAGCCTCGCCGGCGTATATGTAGGAATAGATGATCGCGGAGACAATGCCAGGAATAAGGCAAGGCAGATAATATAGAACCCTGAAGACGCGGGCCCCTTTGAAATCCTTGCTCAAGGCATAAGAGGCAAGGAAAGAAAGGGTCAGCATCAACGGAACCGTTATCCCGGCGTATGTGAAGGTGAGCCGCAAAGAATGCCAGAAGCCCTCATCCTGGAAGGCATTGATGTAATTCTGGAAGCCGAATGTCGACCAGTCATAATTCATGTACCTTTTGATGGTCAGATCGGTGAAAAAGCTCTGGAAAAGGGCGAGCCCAAGCGGGTAGATGGTGAATACGGTAAGAGATACGAGCAAAGGCAAAATCAAAAGGTAACCGACGAGGTTCTCCTTGATTTTGTTCTTTATCCGCAGTGTCATATTATTTCTTCCAGATCTTCTCCATCTCGGTCTTATACGTTTTGTAATAAGCATCCCTATCGGTGGATGTTACGAAGCTATTCAAGGTCCTGTCCTTGATGTATTTGTCGATGGAAAGCTGCTTGTCGGTATGGAATCCCCTCATGAAATTCATCGGGATGTCCCTATCGGCATTGGCGACGAAGGCGTCGTGGTTTGGATGATAGTCATCTGTCACCTTATACTTCTTGAATGATGCGTTCTCATCGAGGGCGAGGCTCTTCAATGAGGGGATGCCGCTGCCAGCCTCGGAGAAGGCGTTCTGCCCCTCTTCCGAGACGATGTATTTGAGGAAGCTCCAAGCCGTCTCTTTCCTCGAGTCGGGGCATGATGTGGTGATGCCGTATCCCGAGCAGCCCATGCCGATATAGGAGGTCGCTCCAGATGGCAAATCGTCATATGTCGGCAAGGATACGAAATCAATCGCCTCATCGCCCAAGCCCTTGACGTATGTCGGCAGATTAGGCCTCACGATGAACATCATCGCCGCCTGCTTATTGGTGAATGGAATCTTCTGGGCTATCGGGGCGGCTAATTTGCTATCGACCAATGACAATAGTTTGCCCCACGCCCCCTTGGCCTTATCGACTGCCGCCTCGGTGGAGCCAAAGCAGGTATCGGTCTCCTTATCGATGAGCTCGGCCCCATAGCTTTTCAATATCGGGTAATAGACTGCGGGAAAGGTCAGGTTGAGGTCGACTGGGTAGAAGGCGGCGCTATGGGAATATTGCGACTTGATGATGGCCTCCTTGCTTTTTAAGGCGTTCAGAGTCGCGAGGAATTCGCTCCAAGTCCAGCCTTCACTTGGATATTCAATCTCCGCCAAGTCGAACATGTCTTTGTTATAGGCGCAGACCACTTTGTTGTAGTCCCTCGGGAGCCAATACATATCATTGTTTTGGTTATGGCATTTGGTCATCTCGACAATCGAAGGGAAGAAAGCGCCCTCCTCGATGCCATCCCTATCCATCAAAGATGAGATTGGCTGGAGGAGCGAGGTCCCGTTGCCCGATAAATCCTCATTCGTGTAATATTCGCAGTTGTAGTCATAGACCTGGATGATATCCGGCAATTCGTCGTAGAGAAAGGCCTTCGAGATATTGTTGTTGTATTCGTTGTATTTCTCGATTTTGAATTTGACGTTGCTATTCTCCGGCAAGGCCCTGAAGCCCCTGATGAAAGTGTTGATGGTCGTCTCCTCGGCGGTATCCGAGACGATGGCGATGGAAATCACGTCGCTTGATTCCTCGCCTGAGGCCCCGCATCCGCTTAAGGTGGCTAGGCTCAAGCCCCCTAGCATAATCAGCAATGGCTTGCTCATTCTCTTGCTCATTTTCTTTTCCTCCTATCCGAATATTATCCTGACGTTATCGAATGGCACCTTGATTGTCAGATACCCATCCTCATACGTCTTATCTTCGACTGCTTTGCCGTTGGCCAGCACGGCGATATCCGCATTATCCGTCTTATAACGGAATGTCAAGACGTGCTCCCTTGAGACGATGCCGCTGATATTGAATATCTCCATCGCATCCTTCTCCTGGCGGATCGAATAGACCGTGTCGCCGTATTTCATGTTGTATATCTCAAAGAAATCATCCTGGCCCGTGAATCCATAGGTGAATGATAAATCATTATAGCCATTAGCATCCATTCCGAATAAGGCGTCTGGTATGGCTTTGATGAGGATGACGCTCTCGATGAATTCGGCATCGAGGCCCAGCGCCCCACCGCCCCGATTGACTGCATCCTGGATTGAATAAATCATGTAATTGTCAGGGTCATCGATGGTCGCCTCAAAATCGAGCAAATCATAATAGTCGTCATAGAAATAATATGAATTGCCGGCGCCCTCCTTGACCTTGAGATACCAATCCCTTATCTCACCCAATCTCTTGTATGCGTTCTCCGGTCCTAGCACCTTGGCCCTTGCCACAAGGTCATAATAGCTCCAAGCGATGACCGCTCCGCCATTCTGGACCTGGCGCGACCAGGTGTCATAGCCCCTTGAATAGAACCTGTCATCGAAGTTCTCGTCCTCGAAGAAGCCATAGCATACCCTGGCATCCTTTGTGTTGTGACGTGGGGCGAATTCATAGAAATAGATGTCATCCCCCGTTGATTTATCGCCATCGACCACCCTATCGCCATCGACCCAGCGCATTATGGATAGCCTCTGCTCATCCGTCCCAATCCCAGCCGCCACGGCCTCAAGGTTGAGATAGAGGTGCCCGCAATCAAGTATCTCACCGGTATATTCGTTGATGCCGAGGGCGAATCTCCCTGTGCTGGGGTTATAGAATCCGCCTTTGTTCTGGAAGCGGTAATCGCCGGCGTTATAGGAGTAATCGAAAGACTCCGCCACCGGCAAAATCGGCTTCTCCATGTTCGTTTTTACCTCTTTGGCGAGGGAATCAAGCGAGGAGGCATCGTATTCATAAGGCACATCATCACCATGAGGCATCCTGTTTTTGACGCTTTCGGTGATATCCTGATTGATGCCTTCTTTCTTCGCGGCGTCCTCCAAGATGGATGCGGCTTTCAAAGCCTGGTAGAAATATGTGTTTGCCTCCAAGCAATACATCGGGGTGACGGTTAAATCGAAATAGCCGTTGCCGATACCATGGTATGGATGGCGCATATCCTTATCGATTGTGTGGGCCCCGATGCCATCATGGCCATACATATAACCCGTATTGAGAAGCCCTTTCTCGCCCTCCAAGGCATGGGTGAGGAATAATATCGCCTTTCTCACCTTTGGCATCAGTTTCTCCAAAGTCACATAATCCCTGGTGTAGGAGAAATAGTTATAGACTGCGAGGATGAATTGGTAGGTGGCGTTAGATTGCCTCGTGTCATAGCCAGGGCGGATATAGTTTATCCTTCCGCCTGATAATGACATGGCTGCCCCTTCCTTCCCCTCGAATTCGATGCCGATCGAGGTAACGATATTATGGTTCCAGTCGGGATTGAGGTACATATCGAAATAGCGGCGGTACCTATGATATCCGTTCTTGTTCTCATCCCTGATTGAGGAATATACCTTCTGCGGGGCCTTATGCCACGAGTCATCGCCCTCCACCTTGAAGATGAGACTATAGTCATCAAGGTTCTCCGCGGCAAATTCGATATCGACCTCCACCATCGGGGCGCATCTAGTGTCGATGCCGCCTCGATATGGCAATAATTCATCCAAATCGTCCTTATGGAAGAGGAATGATGATTCCCCCTCGCAGGAGAAAGTCGCATAGCCAACAATCTCATCGTCATGGTCTGGGGAATGGAAATCGCCATTCTCACCAACCCACGAGGCACATTGGGGGTCGTAGCCATCATTGAATTCGAAGGTCGTGAAATAGGATGCCTCAAGGAGGCCATAATCCGCGTAATTCTCAACCGCGTTCTTCCAGATTGGGAAAGGCCAGCCCTGGGGGACGGAGAAGGTGGTCTCGCTGCCGCCTTGCTCGGAGAGATACGATTCGTAGACCAGATTCGTGTTATAGATGAGGCCCATGTCATCCTGATCGGCGTTCAATAAATATGTCGCAATATTAGCAATCTTATCCTCGCGGTAGACCTGGGCGCTGGAATTCTGGAAGGCGACTGCCATGGTCTCCCAGTTTTTGGCGAAACCCGTTCCGCCCGTGACCTTGAATTCGCCGACGGAATCGCTGTCGTAGCGCATATTCCTATGGGTGAAGTCATTGAGGAAATCATTCATCTTGGCTTCGCCTGTGCGGTAATGGAGGTTGATGCCTTCGTATCCACCTCTTTTGGTGCTTTCATCATGCTCTACGGCTGAGCAAGAGGATAAGGCCATGGCGGATAGCGATATAAGCGATAAAGAAAAAATCAGGCTCTTTTTCATCTTATTCGCCCTCCTTCCTGGCTTTAAGCAACGCCAAAGCGGCGCCTAGCGCGGCAAAGGTCAATATGGATGAGGCGATTAAAGAGCCAGAGCATCCATTACTATGCTTAGCCTCTTCCTCATCCTTTTTCTCGCTTTCCGTATAGGTCAATATGTATTCTACGAAACGGGACACCCCGATGATGTTCTGGTAGACCTTATCGCCCTCCGATGTGGTGACAGTTAGGTCATAGCCATCCACCGCAAAACGGGAAAGGGAGACGAATTCGCCTGGCTTTATCATCATGTCTGGGAATGAGAGCCCCTCGATCCCAACAACTTGGAATGAGGCGAAATAGGCAAGCGACCAGCTGAGGTTCCATTCCTCATAGAGCCTGTTATTGCCGTATTCGTCATATACATCGGGTATCTCGCCGCGAAGGCCATATTCGTCATTGAGCAAGAAAGTCTTCTCCTCGACCGTCCTATAGCCGAGCTCACCTCCCTCGTTGGAAGGAATCTCAGTCCCCTTCTCAATCGTTATCTTATACATCGAGGCCCCATCGTATCTATGGTGGTCGCCATCCATCTCGTCGCTTATAGTGATGCCAAGCATGTTGGCCTCGCCGAATTGCCTCATCGTGATGGCGTCCCCTGTATATATATCCCTTAATGGATAGGTGTCGCTTCCATCCTCGGATGATGAAATCTTGACATTATCGAGGAAATTCAATTCATCGATGAAGGTATTCGCGACAATCGTGTTCTCAAAGACGAATGATGAGAATAGGAGCATCAGCCATCTAGTGCCTGATTCCCTATGCTCGCGGTTATGGACACCCATTAGCTCAATCGAACCGAATGATTTGAGCTCATCGGCCTCGGGGACAAAATTGAAGGCCTCGTATTTGGCGTCCTCGTTGCCATAATCCCCGTTGACGAAACGATAGTCCGCATTGACTCGTATGATGCGCCCATCGAGGTAGAGCTCGCAGCCCTCATCAATCTCAATTTTGTAAACGGTCGTGCCATTATAGGTGTCATAAGCCTCTTCGCCTAATTCAAACAATAAGGCAGTCGATGTCCATAGATTCTGGACGGCCTTCCTATACGAGGTTATCTCCCCCAAGGTCTTGCCCTCATCCTCTGGCGATAGATAGACCCTGATTGATGAATAGGTGTTCAGGAATGAGGCCATCGTGTATTCCTGCACCTCGGTCTCGAAATAGACCCCGCTGACGATGGATAGATAGAATAGCCCTCCTGGCTGATCACCCCTCACTTGGACGGTCGCCACTTCCAGGGTCTCGCCTAAATCTAGTGGCCTAGGCACGAAATTGAAGGCCTCGTATATGGCTGATTCATCGCCATAATCGGCGTTGACAAAGGAATAATCCTTGTCGATTTCATAGATATTGCCGTTGAGATAGACCTCGCATCCTTCCTCAACGTCGATGCGATACACGCTTGCCCCGTTATACGTCTTATACGCCTCATAACCGAGCGTGAGCATGAAGGCGCGAGATACCCATTTGTTCTGGATGGCGCTTCTATAATGGGTTATCTCCCCTAGTGTCTTGCCCTCATCCTCGCTTGATAGATAGACCTTTATCTTCGAGAAGGTGTTCATTTCCTCGAATTCGGTGTATTCGATGGGACTCACATCTGTATAGGAGAGACTGCTGAGAGATAGATACGTCTCATCGCCTCCCTCAACCCCCCTGACCTCGACCGTGAATAGGGATATCTTCTCCTCCATGCGGCGTGGCGTTCTCTTGAAGGTGAAATGGAATGATTGCTCTTTTGCGCTATCAACTCCAAAGCCTTGGTTGTAGCCAGTCAGGGTGAAATCTATCATGGCCTTCCCGCTTGGTGTGGGGAAATAAGCCGTGGGGTTGATGACGACTCTCTCGATGGTCGTCCCGTTGTATCTAGCGAAATAATCCTCGCTCAATTTATACATAAGGCCCTCAGAGCCCCATTTGTTCATGGTTAGATTTCTTGATTCCAAAGCGGATGATAAGGGTATCCCCTCCTCATCGCCACCTAGAAAAAGATAGATGTTATCTGCCGAATCGAATTCATCCGCGATGGCTGTCTCGGGGACTGAGGTGTAGACGGTTGATTGAATCACGAAATAATGGCCGCTGCCCGAATCGCCTCTTATCTGCATGCCAAACACCTCAAGCGTGGGGATGGATTCGGCTTTGGCCTCTATGGCTGGAGGATGGATTATCGACATGGCCAAAGAGAAAGGCAAAAACATCATCGCCAGCAGCCTAAGATGCTTATTTCCCTTCATACCAGCCTCCTATCCATGCCTTTCCTTGAAAGTACTTGCTTTCCTAAATTATATTATCTAAAAAGATAATCGTTAACCAAATGGGTCAAATCATGCCAAGTCATTACAAAATAAAAATGAAAAACTAAAAAATGATATTTGTTTTTTGTTGATGCTTTTCAACTAAAATATGCGAATTTATCTAGCATTTATTTGTGTTGTTCCCAGCAATAAATCAACTTCAACGAAAAAAGACAACATAAAAAAATGATAAAGATAATATATAATAATCGCATGATGATAGAATACGAATCGCAGGCCGATAGCAGCTTCTATTGCTATTTCGTCAAGTCGGGGACTGTCTTCCGCGATAGCATCCTCTACACGATAAAATGCACGCCTCATTTCCATAGGAACGTCGAATTCCTTTTCATCACGGATGGCACCCAGACAGTCAACGTCAATGGTGAGAAGATGACATTAGGGAAAGGCGACATCCTCTTCGTCGATTCCTACACCCCGCATAGCTATGACGATTGCGAGGCGGAAGCCTATATCCTTGTCTTATCCACCACATTCTTCGACCCCTTCAAGACATTCTTCGATGGAGGCGTCTTCCCAGAGATCATGGATGATAAAGAGAGAAACAAGGAGATATTCGCCTTCATTGAGAAGTGGCATCTGGAAAGAGGGAAGAAAGAGGACAAATATTCGACCTTCCTCAAATGCAATGAGCTTTTCCGCCTCATGGTGGACGTCTATGGAGTGAGGATGGCTGTCCATTCGAGGCAGAATGGCCTAGTGATAGACGCGTTGATATACATCGAGGAGAATTATTGCGGCCCCATCACCCTCGAATCATGTTCCAAGGCCATCGGTTATTCAAAAGAATACGTGTCAAAGCAATTCAATTCCGTCATGGGCATATCGTTCAAATCCTACGTCAATAGCCTCCGCATCAAAAGATTCAGGTCCCTTGAGCAGACGGAGAAAGGCTCAAAGCAGGACTTGGCCGCCAAATGCGGATTTAGCAGCGTCACCACCTTCTATCGGGCCTTGAGCCACAGCGATGAGGGCGAGACCCCTAATTGATGTAGGTTTTGAGGAGATTTCCGTATTCTTCCATCAAATGCTTAAGCATCTTCCTGGTGCGGCCCCTCTTGTTTTTGCCATAGACCATCATATTCATGACGGTCTTGTTGCCCCGTATCCTCTGGCTGAAGGAGATTGTCACCTCAAAGCCGAGGTACCAGTAATATATCTCATAATAGGCGTTATTGGTCTTGAGCCCGTAATAACCTTTATCCTCGATATGCTTCTTGACAAGATGAAAAGCCCTTTCGCATGAGGAGGTTATCTCAAGGGGTTTGACTGGCGCCCCCTTCTCCTCGCTGGTGAATGAGCAATTCTCGAATAACGCTATCATACGATCCTTTTTGTGCTCTCCGCGTCAAAGAAATGGATGCGGTCCATATCAAGGCAATATTCCTTGGCCTCGCCCATCTCAATCGAGTCGATGGCGCTTGTCTTGACCACAACCTTCGTATCTCCGATGTAATTGTAGATAATTAGCTCCTGACCCAATAATTCCGACAGATCGCAGGTCATTTTGAACGAGGAGGAGAGATTCGTCTTGGTTTTATCTCCCTTTAACATGATATTCTCTGGGCGGACACCAAGGACGACATCCTTGCCTTCATATCCCTTCAATGCCTCGGCGTGGCTCTTATCTAGTTCAATCGATATGCCTCCCTCATCGGCAATGAAGCGGGATGAAACGACCTTGCCTTTGATGAAATTCATCGCCGGTGAGCCAATAAACCCGGCGACAAAGAGATTATTCGGGGAATTGTATAATTCTTTTGGCGAGCCAATCTGCTGGATATAGCCATCTTTCATGCAGACAATCCTAGTCGCCATGGTCATGGCCTCGGTCTGGTCATGGGTGACATATATCATCGTGACGCCTAAGGCCTTATGAATCTTGGAAATCTCAGTCCTCATCTGGACCCTAAGTTTCGCATCGAGGTTGCTCAAAGGTTCATCCATGAGGAACACTTTCGGGTTCCTGACGATGGCTCTGCCTAACGCCACCCTCTGTCTCTGGCCGCCTGATAAGGCGGCAGGCTTCCTTTTGAGATATGGCTCAAGGCCGATGGTCTCGGCGGCCGAGTTGACCTTCTCCATTATTTCCTCTTTCTTGTAGCGTCTATATTCGAATGCCGGCTTATCAAGCGTCGCCTTGACCTTATCCATCTCCTCTTTGATTGATGGGTCTTTGGATGAGGCATATTGCTTTTTCAATTCCTCATACCTCTCATGGTCATAGGTCAAGACCCTCTTCTGGTGGGCTTTCTTGACTTTATTGATCTCCATGTCCCTATCGAGTTCGCAGTGGTAGATATAATCCTTTATCTCTTCTTTGATGGCCTTTTTGCCTTTCAATTCTTTGATGCCTTCCTTCTTCTTATCATCATATTTTCTGCGGATTTCCTTTATCTCCGTGGATAAGGCCTCCTTACCATCCAGCTCATAGGCTGGGAAGAGGTCTTTCCTCTGCTGCAGGGAGAAAGCCATGTTCTCATAAACCGTGAGATGGGGATATAGGGCGTAATTCTGGAACACCATCGCGATATTCCTATCCTTTGGGGGGACATCGTTGATCAATGTGTCATCGATATATATCTCGCCTGAGCTTATCTCCTCGAGGCCGGCGACCATTCTCAAAGTCGTGGATTTGCCGCATCCGGACGGCCCGACGAAGACGATGAATTCCTTGTCATCGACATCCAGGTTGAAATCGAACACGGCCTGGACGTTATTCGGATAAATCTTGTTTACGTTGCGGAAATGAAGCTTTGCCATAAAGACTCCCTCCTAATCATTAAAACATTATCACCTAGGTTTCTGTCAATAAATAACATTTCGATGGTTAAGGCGAACATGCAACATTTTGTTAGATGTATCCTAAAAAATGAACGCGGCATGGCTATTTGAAGGAGAAATTGCACTTCTTGCATCGATGGCCATCCTTGTCTTTGATGATGGATGAGCCACACCACGGGCACTTGCCTGTCTTCAAGGCGTATTCCCAAGCCAGGGGTGGTAGGAATCGAGTTTTGTACGTGGCGCATGGGGAATCGATTCCTTCCTACCCTGGATTTTTGGGTTGATTTGAATGAATTGGGGCCCATTTTTCTCATCGTGACAAATATCCTCGATAATACCAATTTGGGTCAAAAATGCCGATGTTTATTATAATTATATAATAAAACGACCGTGACAGGTCGTCTCATTTTTAGCTGTGGCATTGTAGAACTATTTTGATACAAAATCTTTAGTTTCATACCCTTAGGGTTTTCTTCATACCCCTTACTTTTTATAGATGCTCATCTTGTCGGCGGATTCACTTTTTAAAACTCCGACTAATGCAATAATCCCATGTTCTGTATATACAAAAGGCAATTTTTGTTTTCCGCCTCTGCCAATATTTGAGGTCGCATTTTGCGACTTCAAAGTTTTAAATTCTATAGAATTTAGTTGAAAGCAAAAGTCTTTTGGAACGCTAATTTTTATATCACAGTTATTATGTTCATAAATAAAAAAGTTAAGGCCTTAAACCCTAACTTCTCTACCATTATAGAATTTAAATGGTATCGTTTTATCCTTATAGACCACAACTGACTCCACCATCAATCGCCACGTTGATTCATTCCACACTATTAGAATTTTAGGAACACCATTAGAACCACTAATATGGATAAAACGGTATTTTTCCCTATCTTAGGCGTTTTTACAGATACAATATTCAATGCAATCAAAGAAAAAGAACTGATACATTTTGTAGCTGATTGGTAATTAACTAATAATTCTACAAGCTGGTCTCACACCTAACCATGCAGCGTAAGAAGCAGCGTAAGAAGCACCGGTTAAGAATAATTGACCATCTTCTACGACGTGGTAAATATTGCCTCCACTAAAACTTCTGGTCCAATAATACATGGAGATGTTTCCGTTGTCTTCTGCGTATCCACTTAATGGTAAATCATAGCTGTTACATCTAGCGTAGTCGGTGGAGTAAGCAACTCTACCACTAGTGTAATGGAAGCCATAATTGCTGTTTTTATCGTAAAGAGTTGAATAGGAAAGCGGGAACATTTTCGCATACATATCGTTTTCTGGCGCACCACTTAAATTGCCAGAATATAATCTTGAATCTCGATTGCTAGGAAGCATCTTGTTATATAAAGCATTCATGAAAACCCCTAAAGCAGTCGAGGTTGTATAACTAGTAGGATTGTTACCAGCAGTATCAAAGATTGATGTATCAAGAATCTTTTCGCTTGTTACTACATAACATAATCTTTTAAGTGTTGCAGAATCATATTTGGCATCAATATATCTCCATGTCACTGGTTCAACTTTAAACCAATAATATTCATCTTTGACATATTCGTTGTTATATCCGGTTCCTTTAGCTTGAGCCCTTTTAAAGAAGTCTCCATCTAATAAATAATATCCATTATCAAGCGGTAAAAACGATTCTGGATTTTCTTGATACAACGCCTCATAAACTTCTGAAATATCACTTAATGTTTGTGGATAATAACCATATGTCCAATCATTTCCGACCTTTATAGGTTCTACATCAAATTGATCGGAGAATAAATCTTCTCTAACAGCAGCGTCAGTTCTTAAACTATCGCAGGAATAGCAAATCTTAATTGATTTGATGTTTATTCGGCCGTTTGTGTATTCGGTTTTAAAATCTTTTGAACCAGTGATTTTAAAATACCTTGGTTCTAAGTCGCTCATATCATATGGAGTGTCTGGAGATAAATCATGTGAAGTCGTTTCATATAGAAGACTTCCTTGCGAATCAACATATCCAAACAAGATTTTCAAATCACCAACTTCTCCACCAGATGTATCTGTTGGATTATCAACATAATTAGTTTGACGACAATAATCGACGGTGATAGATGTAATCCCGGAAATTCCATGACCAGATGCATTATTTAGATATGAGTAAGAATCATTATCTCTAAAAGATAAAAACGCTTCACCTCCACCGTAAAATGGGAAGCTGCCATACGAAACTCTAGCATCTCCAGTTTTATAAAAATTAAATGACCAACTTCCAGAATCTGTTGAACTTCTTAATAAATTACTTGTCACTTTGGTGCAATTTGTAGCACTCATCGTAATTGAATATTCACTAGCTGGAACTCCACGATTAAGAGCAAAAGCATTTATTCCAAGATTATTGGAGGCAAAAAGCGTTGTCGCAACTACCGCAGCACAAAATGTTGCTGTTAACATTAGAAGCAAGCTTTTTTTATTCATATTGTCATACCTTCCTTAATCATTTCACAACCGTATAAACATTCATTGGTTTGCACATTAAACAGCTGGTGCGTTAACTTGGCTTCCGGTCTTGAATGAAGAAACCTTGAATGTCGCAGAACCACTTTCGCCTTCATAGGTTTTACCATTTGCATCCCAGAATAATGTGATGCCAATTTCTTTATCGATAACGGTAGTTAAATGAACCTCACCCGCATATACAGTTAAATCATAACGATATTCTGTCGCGCTTCTTCCTGCGAAAGTCAAATCCTTAACTTTGTGGTATCCTTCCATGCCATCATATGCGTTAGCCATGAAAAACACTGCAGTGTAACTAGTTACATACGAGTTATACACTTCAACAGCATCAGATTCTGAATATGTATAAGTTTGTACATAGCTTTGTGTTTCTGAATCATATTCAAAAATATCTAAGCCACTATCAGTCCTTTTAATGGCTTCTATATCTGCACCATCATCTTGCCAAGCAATATTGTCTTTCATACCGAAGGTATAATTGACAATCTCTTCATCATCATCGTCATAAGCTTGATAGGTAATTTCAAAGCCACTTGTCTCACCAAGCTGCAATAATTTGTTTTTAGCTTGTTCTTGGGTATATGGCAGGTTTTCTCCTGTCTCATCATCTCCTGGATTAACGATGTTTTCGATCACACCGCACCCAGCCAATGAAAAAATTGATAAAACAGATAAAACTAACAAGCTCTTGATTTGTGTTTTCATAATTAAATTTCCTCCCAAACAAAATAAAATTTTTATTTATCAATTTGAGAATATAGAAAAAATTAGCACAATAAACCAGTGCCATAAGTCATTCCAAAAGTCACTATTTATTCTATTTGTTTGTTTTGACCAAATGATTGTCTAAAGCAAAACGCGTTAAAGCGGCGCGGCTCACGCAATATGATTTAGAAAGCATTAAGGAAACAATGTTTTTCACTGTCCCTACTTGTAGAGATAATTTAGCAGCAATTTCTTTATTGGAATCACCATTGCAGATATATTCGAGTATCTGTAATTCTCTTTCCGAAAATTTGCATTCTTTTTCAATTTTTTCTTTATTTTTTAAGATTTCTAACGCGGCTTTATCAACAACATTAATGCCGTCCATCACGCTGAGCAACGCTTGTCTTAATTGATTGGATTCAATGACCTTTAAAAGAAAACCATCACATCCAGCTTCTATAGAACGAGATATTGTATCGACATCATCAAAAGTGGATAAAGCAACTGTACGGACATTTGGATATTTATTTTTAATAATTCTAATGGTTTCAATACCATCTAATACCGGCATTCTTATATCGATAAGAGCGATATCTACAGGTGTGTTTTCTAATATCGATAATAATTCTTGTCCATTATTCGCAGTATTAATGACAACAAAATCATCCCATTTTTCAATAGTAACTTTTAATCCTTCAATTGTGATTGGGTGATCATCTGCGATAATTATTTTTATTTTGTCCATCATTTATTTACTCCACTTTACTATTATTTTAAACCCTTGTCCTTCTTGATGCACAAAGTCTATTTTCCCTTTGGAAGCAACGACATTATCTTCCATTGAGGCAAGTCCGAAACCTTTTTCAAATTCTCCATGCCACTTCCCATCATCATAGATTTCCAAAAATACATCTTTCTCATTCATTGTTAAATTAATAAACATTTGGTTGCCCAAAGAATGGTCTAATGTATTGTGATAAGCTTCTTTACAAATTTTTTTAATTAATTTGTATTGTGTCTTAATAAAGTCAGGTTCTTCGCCAATTATAGTAATCACAATTGGGAATTCAGAAATCTTAGATAAAGAAGTCAAAAGTTCTTTCAAAGAACCGGCTTCAAATTGGTCAGGAGATAAAATCTTGTCAATGATCTTCTCACCTTCAATAATTAATTGTTTATAGGTTTTCGGATTATTGTTTTTGGACTCTAAACACATATTAGAAATCATAAATAAGTCCGTTATTGCGTGGCCGTAATTATCATGGATGACTCTTGCTAATCTTATTTGTTCAGCATAATCAGATAATGACTTGATTTCTTCTAAAAGATTTTCTAATTCTTGATTAGACTCTCTTAAACTATTGGCAAGAACTTGAAGTTCCTTTTGTTTTTCTTGTTTTCGATTGTTAATTGACTCTTTTTCTGTAATATCAATTAAAACAACAGCATAATTAATTAGTAGCTCATCGTCATATATTTCTTTAGTAATGCGTTTAAAAAAGATGTTGTTATAAACAAATTTACCTTCTTTATTTTGCAAACAATCAGGTATTAAATCAGTTAACTTTTTCCCTTTTTTAATGCCTTTGAAACCAACACGTTTGTTGTATTTCAAAATATAACCAAAAGAATCTAGGATGAAAAATGGTGAAGGGAAACTATCGAATATAGTCTTATAATTATTCATTAGCGCTTACCCCACTTAATTTATTAACTGCTTTTCTAATGATCATAATTGTTTCTTGACATAAAGTAGCGGTTTCCTTAAGTAATGCTTTGCTATTTTTTGGATTATTCTTAAGGGCGATAAAATGTTCTTTAATTATTGCTATATTCGATAACACTATTTTTTGAGCATTAGTCAAGCTAGTAACCTTTTCTTTTAAATCTGGTAAATCATACAAAGCATTAATATAGGTTTGTATTGTATTCTTTTTCTCATTTAAATCGTTGATGAGTTTTTCTGCTTCAACAATACTTTCTTCGATTGCTTTTCTTTCTAAATAAACATCATCAATATTGTTGATAATGATTAATTCATTGTCGTCATCTTTATTTATTTCAATATAGAAATGACTATCATAAAAAACAAGTTCAAATGACTTGACATTATTTTGCTTATTAACCTCTTCTATCGCTTTATCAACCAGCTCTTTCTTTTCTTTATTGTTTTGATAAAGAATGCCTTTTTGCGGATTGTATAGAACCACTATATTTGGAATTTCTTCTAAAACACTTTCAATTGATTTGCTAATCAAACTAAGTGAATTAAATTTAAAGACGATGATATACAGGCAGAAGACAGCGACAAACATAATGATTGGTGTAAAATCAAGCTCATCAACTCCAGTAATAGACCTCACCAACGCTGTAACGGCCGGCAAAAGCGGATATAAGGAGAAAACGATTATCTTAATAGCCTTGTTCTTTTCTTTTCTAATGATATGAATGATAGATATGATATAGCCTATGAACAAGGCGGCATAAACCAATACCAAGCATAGATAAAATAGTTTTCCGTGCTGAACCTGTTCTCCCATCACTAATTTCTCATAAAAGAGATGATGCAGTGAATTTGTACAAACAAAAATAGAGATAATAGCAGCAACAGAAAATAAAACTATTCTAAAAATCGCTTTATTTGCTAGTTTATCGCATCTTGCTAAATATAGGTTCCAAAGCAAGAAAGCAAACGATGCAAATGTGGTTCCGACAAGTTGGTAATAAACGGCAAAAACGTAAAAATCGTTATTTGGATAAAAGATATAAGCGATGGTCTCTAAAAACCTACCAGAAACCATAATCCATAAGCCAATAACAACCACAATAAAAAAGTGCCATATAGGTGTTGGTTTTCTATTTTTAATTAAAGAAACGATAAAAACCAGATGAATAGGTAAGTATATACCTTGCAAAACAAAATTAAGAATTCTATACCATTCCATATTCTAATTTTATAGGACAATAATCATTTTGATTATGCCGAATTATAGAGTCTTTTTCCATAAAGGCATATATTTTTAACCAGTATTGAGAATATGATTTTTTGATTCAAATCAAAAAATGGCCCGTTTTAGAACGAACCATAAAAGCCATATTTATAAAAAGCTAAATTATATCTAAGAAAAAAGAACTGACACTATTGTATCAAACCCGTTGTTCTTTAATGGGTTGAGTATATCTTTTTAATACAATGCATACACCCCAGCCATTTTGCATACAGCGAGGTGAATTTGCATACACCCCTTAAGTTTTAAAGAAAAATAGTTAAATTAATTTATTATCAATTAAATATTTCTCTATTTCCTTGAATGGTAAAATTGCGTCATACACCTTAGCATTTTCCTCACTTCTCAAAAACGCCTCATTGTTTTTGAAATTGTATAACTGTTTTGCTTTCTTGGTGATTTTTCCTTGATTTTCACTAACCCATTTAAATTCATCGGAAACAATATCTTTGTATGCAGAATCAGGTTCGTTTTCAATTGAATAACCTTCAACATATTTCATTGGAATTGGAATCATGTTAATCAATTTAATTGTGCCTAATAGTACGCGAATTCCATTTTCACCATCTTTAGTCATGTAGATGGAGAATATGGAATTCTTCTTAATTGATCCATCTGTTTTTAAATCTTTTATTTTCGGAGAGGAAAATGGAGCATAGTAGTTAAAATTTCCCACAGTGAAAATAACACCAACATATTTTCTTGTATGAGAGCGATGAAAACGATTCTCATAAAAAAATGCTCCATTATGGCGGAGCGCACCTAGTCATAAAGCTCCTGCATTTACGGCTGAGGGTCACCGGCTTATTTCTAAGCATCTATATTATCACTTGTGGCCACAGGCTATGTCAAAAAGAATATCTTTGATATTAGAAGGATTTATTAGTAAAAAGTAAGGTCTTAACTTATCTTTCGAATCTTATTTTATATTTTAACTATTGATTAGAAACACAAAATCAATGATAAAACATGTAACTAATAAAACAAATAAAACAAACGATAAAGCGGCTTTGAAATAAATTTGCCTCTTTATTGTTTTAATCGCTCTAACCAAAGACATAACGCCAAGGAAACCACTTAGAAACATGAATATAAGTAGAGGCATGATTCTGGTAATGCCAGAAGTATTTCCAACCGCGTTTATTATCCAAAGTGCAATAGAACAGCCGATTAACGCTAATGGGACTGGCAAAAACTGTTTGACTGGTTGCTCATGAATAGGAACTCTAGCCCCTTTAATTTTAGCGTTAGCATTAGTTTTAGGAGACTCTTGATTAGCAACCGGTTTTTCTTGTTTTGGCTGTTCAGTTGGCTTTTCTTCAGCTGGTTGAGGAGCTGGTTTTTCTATAACCACTTCTTCCACTTTAGTTCCACATTTTGGGCAGAATAAGGCGTCATCACCCATAGGAGCGCCACATTTAGTACAGTATTTCATAAACTATTCTCCTCTCACCCAATGATAGGCACCATCACTATTTTGGAAATTTCCACAGCTTTTAATTGTGTAAGTATAAGTTCCTCCCAAAGTACCAAAGTTTTTAATCTCGTGCTTTGGTATTTCAATAATTAGCTTGGAACCTTGAATTTTATAAGTGCCTGACATATAGTTATCAGGGGCAAAATCACTGGCTGAAACATTATCATTGACGCGGCTAGAATAACAGGCCGTGCCATCAGATTTAACTAACCATGCAGTATAGACCACTTGGACAACCCCGCCACCACTGCGTAGTCCATCTTCTACATAATAACCATATTTGAAACAGCTAGCGCCACCGGCTCCACCAGTCATTCCACCCGCAAGACAACCTAATCCAACAACAGAAATGACCAAGGTTCCCGCTAGAGAAGCGATAATCCAAATAGGAGGTTTGCCAGATGGATGTTTTTTGGACCAAAGAATAAAGAAAGCGATTAATCCACCAGCACCTAATACTGTAAATGTAATTCCTAAGCCAAGAGTGACATTGCCACTGTTAGTGGTAGAAGACTTAGATGGTGTTGTACTTCCTCCGCCACCGCCACCTTGATTCTCTTTATAGTTTACTTGAATAACTGGTCTGACGCCGATTTTCGGATCATCCATTAAGCACTGCGAATAAGCAACTTTTGCCCAACAAACTTGAATTCTATCGGTTTCGCTAGAAAGAGTGTTTAACCAATAACCAGCGTTAAGATAAGGAAGGCCAATGCCATGATTATAAGAACTATGACTGGTGAGATTTTTTAAAATAGCATAATCGCTGGCTTGTTTTAGATTCTTGTCTTCATAACCATCTAAATCGACATCATCTTTTTCTGGAATATCAATATGAAATTTTGTCAACCCTCCAGAACCATATGCAAGATATTTGAGATCGTCGTTAGAAAAAGACATTTCCTTGAAATTATTATTTAAATAATTAAATAAAGAGGAATGGTAATAATCGACATGTTCAGCGAGACTTTGATTATATATTTCTCTATCTAAAATATTTGTGGAAATGAGATAAGCTTTATCCGTATCATTTTTATCTATCTTTAAAAGCTGCCATTCAATAGTATTAAATTCAATGACAACGTTACTTTGACCATTATAATTGTTTATTGCTTCACCGTTAGATAATATACGACCGCTTGAACCTTCGGTATCCACTACGGCATTTTCAATGATTGCATATTTTTTATTGTGATAGGTGTAATATTTATTACCACCCGTTGTTGTCGTTACAGTTCCATTGGTTTTTATGTCATCCGCAGAAACGGTTGTCACAATATTTTGCGGATATTCACCTAATCTAACGATGCCTTCATCATCGAATTTAACATAAGAGATATCACTTGCCGCTTCTACTTTTTGGGCGCTATGTTTAAGTGAAGAAGATAAAAAACCTATCCCTAAAGCGGTGGTGAATATTCCAAAAAAGAATAATCCTAAACTCTTTTTCATAACTGCATATCTCCTTTCATTAAAGAAATATCTGGGCAACGATTTACCCAGACCTAAGAAGATATAATAGTTTTCTATTACCCCCCCCCGAAGTTTTTGAATCGAGAGAGGCAAGGTAGTTGCTTATTAGTATTTTATCATAAAGATATGGACTTAATACAGGTTTTAGAAGATAAGAAAAAAGGCTGTTATAGCAATTATCTTTTAATACTTTGTATTAGTTACTTTCTATGACACATAACAAGAATTATGTGCACTTAAAATTTTACGTTATTTTAACTCGATGTTATAGATATTATGCATCTTGGTAAAATCCTAAGTTCTGTTCATAGATATTTGTAACATTGTCGCTAAGAACACCATATTTGTCGGTATCATTTGAAACATCTTCCTTTGTTGCCGTGCTTACTTCCATCACATGCAACTTTGAATCATTCGTATAGCAAACTGTCTTATACCAGAAGCCCGCTCCATAGGTTAAATCATCTCCCAGTGAAGTTGTTTCATATGCAAACAAAACATCTGCATCGCTTCCAACTTTTGCTAAAAGATTATTTGTTCTTGATAATACATCGCTAATATCTATAGATGTATCAATACTAATTATTTGAGTGACATTGAAGCATTGAGCATCGATATTGTATAAAGCAGAAGCAAGTTGCGTTTGTGTAGAAATTGTTTGATTCTTTATATTTGAAATGATTGTAGGACATGTAATTTCAAAAGTCTTGAATTGAGGTGTGTTAGGCATTTCTCTATTTTTGGCAAAGATGTAAAAAGTCATTTTTTCTTCGCTAATATCAATTAATTTTGTACTTCCATAAGACATTCTCGCTGAGAGCATTCCGGTAACAAGATCAACTTGATATGTGTTATTGCCTTTGACATAGTCTTCCCAAACGGGAAGGATGGCTGACAAATTGTATATACCATCTTGATAGATTACTTCACTATCATCGATTAAAGAAAAGACCACTTTCACATTATCATAAGTGCAATCTGTTTTTACGCGGACTCGAACGTCATATTTGGCGTCTTTTTTAAATTCATAGACAGTTGTTGTTGTGTCAGGATAGAGCAAACTAGGTGTATGAATCACTTCAACCCAAGGTTCATTGTTAACGATTGGCCATTCGTTTTCGCACATAATTCCAAAATAATCACCGGGGTTATAATCCCATGCATAGGATAAAAACAATTTTTGTCCAGCTGTCACTTCGATATTATTGGCCTCATAATAGTCAAGTGTTCCATCAGATGTTCCTTTGGTGAAGGAAGCAAAAACATCCCCCGCATCGTTATCACTTAAAAAATTAATGACCCACTCATCATATCGGATAAAACGCAGACTTATACCGTTTTCATAAAGCAAAAGGTCGTAATAACCTCTGCCATATTCTTCGGAGTCGTCAAGATTGTAAATTTTCTCGTTGCCATCGCTTCCAAAACGAATAACATGGATTTCATCATCTGGCATAAAATGGAAGTTATAAATAGCTTTGATAGCATCAGAATCATCTTCGTGTGGTGTGCTTAAACGATATTGTTCTTGTTTATAATCATCAGGAAGAAAGACATCAACATCGTTCAAACGACCGTACAAATAATATTCGTATGTGATTTTATCCCATTTGGCATAGATGGTTTGGTCAGTTGCATAAGAAACATCGAAATTAAAAAGGGATGAATAACTATCATCAGTGAACCAACCACCAAAGGTGTATTCTTCTTTTTCTGGATCGTGAGGCTTTATAAATTTTTCTCCCACAACAACAGTTTGGGGAGCAATCTGGTCAACGCCTTCTCCTACTATAAATGTCGCAGTGACATAAGTTGGTATATTATCAGTACCACTTCCTGAACCATCGGGAACCATCGGATTGGTTGAGTTTTGCGCAGATGAGGTTGTGCAGCCAGCTAGAACCATTACGCTAAAGAATAATGTAATAATTTTCTTCAAAATCGATATCTCCTTTAATATTCAATATTAACTCTTGTTCTATACACATAACAAGGATTATTCCTCATTGAATTAATTGTTATTAAATGAGCCATTAAGTAATGATTTAGATGCTTCATAATCATCGATGAATATGAACATTAAGCACGTTGTTAAAAACAAAAAGCGAACAAAATTAATGATTGTAGCCTATATGGAAACACATACTGTTTCACCAGAGGTTTTTCAAATAACAGGAATTATACCCTGATTTTAAGATGTCGTTATAACCACTACTATATTGAAACAGTTGAAATTAAAGAAAAAATGAGCATTTTAGCCCATTTTCTGCAACAACCCTCTATCTGTACTTTGTGTCAAAGCAATAATACTTTGGTGGCTCCATTGACCATCTATGATACAAATTCGCACCCCTACAAAATTATTTGTACCCTTGCAAATTTATTCGCACCCCTGCTCTCGAAGAAAGAATTGTTTTTATTTTATAAAAGATACACTTATGATAAAGTAAAGTTGCTCGTATATTTAGACCACAGGCGCTATGAACTAGCTAATAGCAAAGTCGACCATACGCAGGCACACTGTGGTAAATGAGTATGTGGGCTATCACACTACGTGTTAGGGTGTGGTGATAGGGAAAGTATTGCCCAGTAGTGATATGAGTCCTAAGGGAGGAGGTCGTAGGTAAAAGACGTCCTTAGGCACGAGAAGATCATCGCGCTCCCTACAGTTATTTCATTTAATAATTGAGCATGTGGCCATCACAAGGATGATGTAACACCAGTAGTTACGGGACTTAGTCGATAACTACAAAAGGTGTTTTCATTATGGTGATGGCTTTTATTATCTCCTTCTGAAGGCACCACTAACGTTTATAGAAAGGAGGAATCAATATGTCTTTTAAAAACTATAATGGTCCAGATAAGTATCATTTTAGAGTTTATAAGAAAGGGAAAGGACATCCGTTTATTGTTGCAGTAGTCGAAGAAACAGAAATTGACGGAAAAATGTATATCTCTGGATACATGTTTACTCATTCTGTATTAAGAGTTCTTAGTAAGCCTAATGACTACATAAAAATGGAAGCAAATCCTAATCCTAATGATGATGCAGAATCGTTTTTATGTATAAGAAGGGTGTCACATGTTGAAGCTAATGCATTTTCGAAGCCATATAACAATTGGCATTTATCAAAAGAAGATGAAAAAACGATAGATGAATTAGAGAAAAACTATTTTTCTAAATAATCAAAAAAAGATCCGTTTTTATGGCTTTCTAGTCATAATTTATGGATCTTTTTTATTTGCAGCTAGACGCTTCTCCTAAAAAGCTGGGTTTCCCACGAAGACTAGTTGCTATCAACGGATTGCACCATAATGGGCTAGGATACCGTTAGAATTAAGTTAATTGTATTAATTAATACAATTTTGTCTCCATTTAACCATCTCGATACAATTGCACCCAATCACTACGTGAAGTTGCACCCAATTTTGGAGGGCGGGTATGGAGTTTCGAACCATAAGTTGATGGAAATTCTAATATCAACTTTTGGACTTTAATTATTGTATCATAGCCACTACCGAGGTCAAGAAAAAAGACCCACCACTAAGTTAGCCTTATCCAGTTTTGCATTAATACTTTGTGTTAGTCCTTCTCCAAGACACATAACTTATATTACTTGCATTAGAATTAAAGACAGGTCACAAGAGTTATCTGCACTAGAAATTATTCGGGCACAATAAAACAAGTTTCACCCTTAGTCAGCCTTATTTCATATGTCATTTCAAACTCTTTGTTATCGTATTTGATGGTGGATTTATCTAAAAAAATTGTGATGATATTTGCATCAATAATATCTAGCTCATCATCGTTTTTTCCTATATCGTTATTCGAATAAATGAACCAATAAGAATTCTCCCATTCATAAAAGAAATCATCAAAATCGATACTTTCAAACACATATGCACGAAAATAAGGAACTGGAGCAACAACACCTCTTTGGATACTCTTAACAGCACACAAATGTTTAAAGGAAGATGATTTAATGTATTCAAAAACCAATTTTAAATATCCCTCTTTTAATTCTTCGCTACTGTTAACAAAAAGTTCGCAATCACCATATCGAAGGATGCTACCTTCCGGGATAGGCAGCTCTTCAATTTCGTGCTCACAAAGAACTTCCTTATCAAAAAACACGCCTTCCACATAAGAACTTCTACATGATGCGAGAACAAACAAAGGAATAATAGCAATTGCAATTTTATTAAATTTCATAATCTTTGTATGTTCATTTTATACCTTATAACCAATATCGAAAACCCACTATTTCTAGTGAGTCTTTGTGATTATTGTTTTACTACTTTTTTAGACCAATGGTCAAATCATCGATGAGGTCACTTTTACCCATCGATCGACAAGAGTCAACAAATGCTTTTTTTAATAATTTCTTCATTGATTGTTGGCGTTTTGCAATTATTTTCGTTAAAACCCCATTAATTAGGCGCAATAGGAAAAAAGTGTTATAATTCAAGTATGGATTTATTTCGGATTCTTGATGTTGTTTCTGAACCAATAAATACCGAAGGCGGAGGAAATGTTCCATCTTGGGTCTACGCCCTCATTATCGCAGGAAGTGCTTTATTATTGATCGGAGCAGCATTATTAATCTATTTCCTTAGGAGGAGAAAGAAATGAATATTTATGACGTTGCCGCTGGACCAATGATTGCTATTCCTATCGCTATCGGGGTGGCTATTCTCGCAGGTATTGGCTTAATTGTCCTTGCGATAGTTTTGATCGTGAAATCACACAAGAAGAAATAAGAGATAGACAAAAAGACTTCCTAAAAGGAAACTTGCTAAATTGGTGGACAATGAATACCACCAATTTTTATTATCTTTTTGGATTAATTGATACATACCCCATTCAATGAGAAACACCAACACTTCTCCAAGGATAAGCAAAACAATATAAAGCCATGTGATATTTATTAAAGAAAGGGAGCAGTTTAATAACAAATTTGTGAATAAGTTGATTGGCAAAGATAGCCAAAGTCTTTTATCTTTAACTTTTTCGATATATAGGACTATCAGTTCGATTGTCATTGTGAGGAAAACACCGACAATCAATCTAGTTATCTCTCTCATTTATTACTGCTTTCTTATTGATTAAATAGACAAAAATGAGCATCGCTCCTGTGATAAAACAGACAATAGGAATGATGATTTCTTTTGGTCCATATGGTTTTAATATGCTCCCTAATAAATATCCAGGTATCAAAAATGCCGCGGCTAAGCCGAAGGCAAAGCCTTCTTTATTTGGGAAGCATCTTCTTAAAGCGTCAAGCGTGACAGGCATTAATAAATTAAAGGAATGAATATAGATATAATCGACATAACTATGAGATAAGAATATCGATAGGACTGTCGATAAGATTGTAGAAACCCCGATAGCGAAGAAAGGTCCACCTAAATCTAATAAGATTCCTCCTATCGTTTTGCCCATGAAGGCCGAAACAGAAAGAAGGAAGATGGACACCCAGTCGACGATTCCCTCACTCATCTTGTTATAGAATCCTAAAAATGATCTCACCGCGATAGCAACGCATAACAACAAGACTGCGATAGAGAACCATTTTATCGATTTAAAGGAATATGGTTCATATTCCCCTTTCACGACCTCAAATTTACTAAAGAAACTTAATAATCCAAAGATGAGTATAATCGCTGGCATAGCGAAATAAAGATATTGAATAAATATAGAACCATATCCCGCGGTGAACATCACTGAAGCAAGACCAATGCCTAACGCTCCTGTTGAGACAAATAATCCCCCAGGCGTGGCTTTGTTAGAAAACATCAATGATTGCTTGCCTCCCACTACATGGAATAACGCATTACTTAATCCTAAAACAATCGATGAGACAAGCGTCATAAAAATAGATGACACGGTGGTTAAAGTGAAAACAGACAAAACCCATCCAATTAATAAACTTCCTAAAGAAATTAATAAAAAGGCTTTATACATTCTTCCGTTATTTGAGCCATCAAATCGATCAATTAATAACCCAAAGATTGGCTGAAGAAGAAAAGCTAGACAGTTATAAATTAAAAATACATAAGGTAATAATTTAGAAAATGCACCTTGATCATAAATAAACATCAAAGATGAGGCACAGACAAAATCCACAGAGAAATGCAATATGCAAAGGAATATCAAGTTTTTAACGTTCTTTTTCATATGAATTCTAGATTCATTATATCAAAGTCATGACAAAAAACGTCTTTTATTGGTTTTTGGGGATTGGCATTATTTAAACAACAACAAAAGAAAAAAACTGACACGTTTGTATCAATCCTATGTTTCTAAGTTGGCGCCAATGGTCGGAACCTATATGGAAACACATACTGTTTCCCCATAGGTATATCTGTTTCACCATAGGTTTTCAAATAATAGAAATTTTACCATGATTATAAGGTGTCGTTATAACCACTACCTATATTGAAACAGTTAAAAATAAAGAAAAAATGAGCATTTAAGCCCATTTTCTGCAACAGCCATCTATATGTACTTTGTGTCAAAGTAATAATACTTAGATGGGTATGAATTAGTGATTTGATACCAACCGTACAAACTGAACTATCGCTTTTAGATTATAATGAAAGGCATTGTATTGTTTTCCATCTGTGGCAGTTATTCGAAAATTTCGAACAACTTGATTTTCGTTTAATTCCGACGTCGAGAAAAGTTTCTTAAGATGGTAGTTAATTGTATTTGTTTCAACATTATAAAGAAGAGCCATCATTCTTTGAGTAAGCCATATATTTTCATCACTATAGATAACTTCAATACCGCTTTGCTTGGTGAATGCCTCTTCGCCCCATTTTCTATATAAAGCGCAGTAATACTTCAATGTTGAATGATTTAATCCATATTTTCTTTCGATTTCGAAAATAGGAACATTTTCATAGATATGAAGTTTTACCAGCCGAAGTTTTTCTTCTAGAGTTGTTTTCATATAAAAAATCCT